>NZ_FNOR01000006.1 GCF_900107095.1 Collimonas sp. OK242 | reverse complement strand
GTCAATTCGCGCACAACACCACAAAATCTGCTGCGATCGGCTACAACGGCTCCAACTTCATCGTTTCCGGTTTCATCAACCAGGCTGACGTCGGCAACGGCATCGACTCCAGTCTCGAAAAGCACAAGTCCTATTCGCTGGGCGGCAGCTACATTTTCGATCTGGTGCGTTTGAACGCGGGCTATTTCCATTACACGGCAGAACAGGGTGCACTCGGCAAGCGTAAGGACAATGCATATACCGTATCGGCCAAGTTCACGCCGCAAGGTTCGTTCGACTATGAACTCGGTTATCAAGTAATGAAAGCCGACAACGCTGCTTACAATGCGGCCGGGACCGGTACCTTGAATGCCTACAACGATGCCAGCGGCTCGACCGCGACCGGAAGCGGCAGGAAATCCACCATCTACGGCTCGACCCGCTATCATTTATCCAAGCGCACGGAGCTGTACGTGGCAGCCGACTATATGAAACTCACCGACGGCTATCGTGTGGCTTCAGCGCATGGCTTCCAGAACCAGACCGAATTTGCAGTAGGCATGATCACCAAATTCTGACCTGTCAATTGATGAGTTGATCACCTGCTGATGGATTTTTGAATCCAGGCATCAGGCAAAGCCGGCATGACTTTCGTCAGCGCCGGCTTTTTTCATTGCATGCCCTTCGGCACTATTCCACTACCTCAGTAACAGCTAAGTCTTAGCAACTATCCTGCTCCGCAATAGTCATAAGCTACCAGCCCCCGATCCAGGGGCTTTTTCACAGCAACATATTGTCAAAGGGCACCATGGAAGAACTGAATCAATCGCTGTTTCTGCTGATCAACGCCGGCGCGCATCCCTCCGCATTTTTACTGAATGGCGCCATGCTATGCGCGGAGTGGTTGATTTTCCTGATCCCGGCCGGCCTGCTGCTAGGCTGGTTCCGCGGCAGCGAACAAACCCGCAAACTGATGCTGGAAGCAGTCGTTTGCGGCATCGTCGGTTTGTCGATCAGCATGTTGCTTGGTGTACTGTGGCAACATCCGCGCCCGTTCATGATCGGCCTCGGCACTAATTTTCTTGCCCACTCTGCCGATTCGTCGTTTCCCAGCGATCACCTGACTTTGCAATGGTCGGTGGCTTTCAGCTTCCTGCTGCATCCGCAGCTGCGCAAGCTTGGCGTGATCTTGAGTTTGCTCGGCCTGCCGATGGCATGGGCCCGGATTTACCTGGGCGTCCATTTCCCACTCGATATGGCAGGCGCGGCGGCGGTTGCAGCGCTTAGCGCAGGACTCTGTTCTGGCTGCGCCAAGTGGTTTATCGGACCGCTGTTCAAATCGGTTTCCTTCATCCATGGCCGTTTGTTTGCACCGTTGATCCGTCGCGGCTGGATGTTGAAATAAGCCGGCGGCAAGGTAGAATCGGCCGGAGTTGCGGTTTGAGGCATCTTGACGCAAGTTGACGCATACACAGGAGCAGGAAATGAGGGTATTGCTGGTGGAAGACGATCGCATGATCGGCGATGCGGTCCAGACTGCATTGCGCGACGCCAGCCATGCCGTCGACTGGGTTCACGACGGCACGACAGCCTTGGGTGCTGCGGCCAGCGAGAGCTACGACGTCATGCTGCTTGACCTGGGCTTGCCGCATCAGGACGGATTCGCCGTGCTGCGTCAGCTACGACAGCAGGGCAAGAGCTTGCCGGTGCTGATTGTAACGGCACGGGATGCGGTCGAAGACCGTATCGGCGGCCTCGACCTGGGCGCAGACGATTACGTGACCAAGCCGTTTGAGATGGGCGAACTGCTGGCGCGCATGCGCGCCGTGGTAAGGCGCAACGCCGGCAACGCCAATCCGGTCATGAGTAACGGCGCCCTGGCCCTCGATCCCAGCACGCGCGAGGTGACCGTAGACGGCATCGCAACCCGCTTGTCGGCCCGTGAATTTTCCTTGCTCCATGCGCTGCTGCTAAGACCGGGAGCGATCCTGTCACGCCAGGAACTGGAAGACCGTATCTATGGCTGGAACGAAGAAGTCGAGAGCAATGCGGTGGAATTCCTGATTCATTCGATTCGAAAAAAACTGGGTGCGGCGTCGATCAAGAATGTCAGGGGGTTGGGATGGATGGTTGCCAAACAAGATTAAGCCGTTCATTGCAATTTCGGCTGTCGCTATGGCTGTCACTGGTCATTCTCGCCATGGCGGTTCCGGCCGGCGTGTACTCTTTTTTTTCGGCTTTTCATGAAGCCAACGATCTGCAAGACGATCAGTTGCGCCAGGTTGCGGCGCTGGTGCTTAGCCGCGACTTGCCGCCGGCCACGCCGGATCGCAGCGCAACAGGAAAAATGAAGGACGACGAATCGAAAGTCATCGTCCAGATCCTGGCGCCGGCACAGAATGCCAGGAACGACGACACATCCCTGCGCCTGCCAGGCGATCTGCGCGACGGCATGCAAACAGTCAAAGTAAAGCATGTGCCATGGCGCCTGTTTGTCCAGTCGACCGTATCCGGCCAGCGGCTGGCGGTGGGCCAGCAGACGGAAGTGCGCGATGAAATCGCCCGCGACAGCGGCTTGAGGACGGTAATGCCGTTCATGGTGCTGATCCCGATATTGATAGCGCTGGTCAGCATCATGGTGCGCGGCATGCTGCGGCCGATTGCAAGGCTGTCGCAAGAAGTCGACCGGCGCGACGACCAGGATATGCGTCCGCTCGACGAGCAGCAGGTGGCGGATGAAATCCGGCCGTTGATCGGCTCGATCAACCGGTTGCTGCGACGGGTTGCCGACAACATGGATGCGCAGCGGCGCTTTCTTGCCGATGCCGCGCATGAGTTGCGCTCACCGCTGACAGCCTTGTCGCTGCAAGCGGAAAATCTGGCGGCAACCGATCTTTCGCCGGCCTCGAAAGCGCGCCTGCTGCCGTTGCGGCAAGGCTTGAATCGCAGCAAAGCGCTGCTGGAACAACTGTTGACGCTGGCCCGCTCGCAAAATACCGGCGCGCCTCAGGCCAGCCAGATCACCCAGGTATCCTTGCAAGCGGTGCTACGGCGCGTAGTTGAGGATAGCTTGCCGCTGGCGCAAGCCAACCACATCGATATCGGGGTGGAAGCCGATGTCGAAGTCACGCTGGCGGCGCAGGAAGTCGATATCGTGGCCCTGATACGCAACCTGATTGACAATGCAATCCGCTATACGCCGGCTGGCGGCAACGTGGAGGTGCGCATGCACGCGCAGCCTGGCCTGGTGACCGTCGAGGTGGAAGACAGCGGGCCCGGCATCCAGGAAATGGAACGCGAGCGGGTATTCGATCCTTTTTATCGCGTGTTGGGCAGCGACCAGGATGGCTCCGGCCTGGGACTGTCGATCGTCAAGTCGATCGTGGCAAGGCTGCATGGCAAGATCGAACTGCTGCATGCCCGCAGCAGTGCGCCTTATGGATTAAAAGTGATTATTCGTATTCCCGCCTGATATTGCGGGCGCAATGTTCATCACTCAGCTTTCGATTCAGATCACTCCCTGCCGCCGCAACTCAGCGATTTGCTCCGCGCTTCTGCCGATAGCCGCCAGCACCTCTGCCGTATGCTGTCCTAGTTCCGGCCCTACCCAGTTGGTCTGGCCCGGGGTCGCAGACAGCTTGGGTACGATGCCCGGCAAGTCTATCGGCTGACCGTCCGGCAGGACATGCTGCTGGATCATGTCGCGCGCGCGGAAATGCGGATCCTGGTGGATATCCGCTGCGGTATAGACCTTGCTGCTCGGCACGTCAGCCTGTTCCAGCACTTGCAGCACATGTTCCAGAGCGTGTTGCGAGGTCCATGCGCTAATTGCTGCATCGAGCATGTCGTTATGCTGCGCCCGGCCGTCGTTGCGCGCCAGGCGCGGATCTTCCGCCAGGTCGCCGCGGCCGATGGCATGCATCAGGCGTTTGAAGATACTGTCGCCGTTGCCGGCGATGATGACATAGTGCTCGCCGCGCGCATCGCTTAAGCATGGATACGTGCTCGAGGGCGAAATGCCGGGAAAACTGGCGCCGGTACGCTCGCGTACGAAACCGAACTCGGCATATTCCGGAATCAGGCTTTCCATCACGCCGAATACCGCTTCGTACAGAGCGATATCGATGAATTGCCCTTTGCCGCCGTTCGCATTCAGATGGTGCATGGCCAGCAGCGCGCCAATCACGCCATACAGCGAAGCCAGCGTATCGCCGATGCTGACCCCCACCCGCACCGGCGGCCGGTCTGGATAGCCGGCCAGGTTGCGCAAGCCGCCCATCGATTCGGCAATCGCGGCAAAACCCGGCCGCGCATGGTAAGGGCCGTCCTGGCCATAACCGGATACCCGCACCATGATCAGCTTCGGATTGATCTTCGACAAATCCTCCCAGCCCAGGCCCCAGCCTTCCAGCGTACCGGGACGAAAATTCTCGATCACGATATCGGCGTCCTTGACCAGATCGCGCACGATCTGCTGGCCCTGCTCCGATTTCAGGTTCAAGGTTAGCGATTTCTTGTTGCGGCTCTGCGAATACCACCACAGCGACGTGCCGTTGTGCAGTTTGCGCCATTTGCGCAGCGGATCGCCGTCGCCCGGCGCTTCGATCTTGATCACCTCGGCGCCGAACTGGCCCAGCAGGCTGGCTGCATATGGCCCGGCAATCAAGGTGCCGAGTTCGATCACCTTGATGCCCTGGAGGGAGGATTGCTGCTGTGCGGATGGCTGCTTCATTTCTGTCACCTGTATTTTCTGTTTCTATTTTCTGTTTCTATTTTCTGCTCATCCTGCGTATCGGCAGATTATAGAGTAGGCGGCAGGCGACTTGCCTTGCGTGCCGCCGTGCCGGCGGTAATCTAGCCACGTCCTTGAAATTTATTGCCATTTACTGTCTTCCTGCAACAAATCCCTACATGGAGCTGCGCCCATCGGCCGATTTGTATCAAAGAGTTAAAATGATTGATCTTTACGCCAACATTTGCAACGAGAAGTAACTCCTGTTGGCGATTGCGGCGCACCGGATTACTATTAGATAATTGATAAATGCGCAGGACATTTCATGAAAAAAATTGCTCTATTGGTACTTGCTGCTGCGGGCCTGATGGCTGCCAGTTCGGCCAGTTTTGCCTACGGTTATTACGGCCATGGCGGCTTTTACGGCCCCCGCTTCGGTGTGACCGTAGGCG
Source organism: Collimonas sp. OK242 (assembly GCF_900107095.1). Lineage (GTDB taxonomy): Bacteria > Pseudomonadota > Gammaproteobacteria > Burkholderiales > Burkholderiaceae_D > Collimonas. Next base: position 272,119 of record NZ_FNOR01000006.1, on the reverse strand, counting down.
GACCGCTTTATTGGGGCCCGCCGCCGGTGTACTACCCGCCACCGGTGTATTACGCCCCACCCCCGGTCTATGTTGCACCTGAGCCGCAAACCTATATAGAACAAGCCCCGAACTATGCGTATTACTGCCCTAGTCCGGCTGGCTACTACCCGCAGATTCCACGCTGCCCCAAAGGCTGGATGAAGGTAATGCCGGACGAAGCTCAACCTAGATAAGGCGGTGTGTGATGATAAATGGAACTACCAAGGTAATCGCGGCCTCGATGGCCGTTCTGCTGAGCGGCTGCGTAACTGCGCCAGCCGGCCCGAACGTGATGGCACTGCCGGGCGCCGGCAAGAGCTATGAACAGTTCCGCAACGATGAAGCGGTCTGTCAGCGCGCTGCGCAGGACAGGGTAGGACCGTATGCACCGCAAGCGGCAGCCGACAACGCGGTAGGCACGGCAGCAGCAGGCACCGTGATCGGCGCAGCGGCTGGCGCCTTGATCGGCGCAGCGACCGGCCGTGCCGGCGCCGGTGCGGCGATTGGCGGCGGCGTTGGTTTGCTGGCAGGCAGTTCGGTAGCAGGTGACTCGGCGGCACGCAGCAGCTATGGCATGCAGCGTCAGTACAACATCGTGTATACCCAATGCATGTACGCCAAGGGTAACCAGGTGCCGGTTTCCGGCGGCTATGCAAATAATCGCCGCCAATATGCACCGCCTCCGCAATACTCGGCACCGCCTGATTACTATCCGCCGCAACGGGGCAACAGCTATGGGCCGCCGCCGGATTATGTTCCTTATTGATTGTTGTTGATCAATCTCCCTGCAAAGACATGCTTTACGCATGTCTTTGTGCATTTGGGGGAGCATTTTTGATGTTGATGCATGCCTGGCAGGAAAAAAACCTCCGTCAAATGCGAAGGCATGTGCTCCGTAGTCCGTCAAATCCCGTTCAAAGCCGGCAACCGCAAAGTCGCTTCCAACCCGCCTTCCGGATGATTACGCAACTGCAAAGTAGCCCGATGATTCTCAGCGATATTACGCGCAATCGTCAGTCCCAATCCAGTCCCCCCTGTATCCCGCGAACGCGAAGTCTCCAGCCTGAAAAACGGATCAAACACCGTCTCCAGCAACTCAGCAGGAATACCCGCCCCGCCATCGCGAATCCTGATCACGATATCAGTACCCTCACGCGCCACCTGCAGACGCGCATAACGGCCGTATTTGGTCGCGTTATCGACCAGATTTGTCAGGCAACGCCGCAGCGTATTCGGCTGCGCCATGATCGAAGCCCGCGTACACCCCTCCAACGTGACGTCCTGCCGGGCATCGACCGCATCGGCGCAAACGCTATCAAGCAAGGAATCGATATCCAGCTTCTGCATCGCTTCCGCCGAATCCATGCTGCGCGCCAGATCCAAGCCCTCACGCACCATGCTCTGCATGACAGCCAGATCCTCCAGCAACTTGCGACGCAAATCCTCCTCCCCCACTTTTTCCAGACGCAGGCGCAATCTGGTCAACGGCGTCTGCAAATCATGGGTAATCGCCGCCAGCATATGGGTGCGATGCTGGATCTGCCGTTTGATGCGCGCTTGCATGGCATTGAAAGCGGTAGCCGCCTGGCGTACTTCGGTCGGTCCGGTTTCATCCAGCGGCGGCCGGTCGATATCGCGCCCCAATTCGCTGGCGGCAACCGCCAGATGCTTGATCGGCCGCGCGGTCATTTTCGCCACAAAAAAAGCCAGGCCGCCGATCAACAACAGAAACAGGGCGAAATAAGGCGACAGGTAGGGTATGCCGGGCGGCCGTCCAGCCGGCCCGCCCGGGCCACGCATCATGCGTAATTTCAGCTTCAGCAGTGTGCCGTCTTTGAGGCTGACGTAGACCACCTGGCACTCTTCGACCCGGCGAAAATCAAGGCCTCTGCGCGTATGCAACTGGCAATCGTTTTGCCTGTCCACGACCACGTTGCGGTTATCGCCCAGCCGGGCCTTCAGCAGCGCAGTCAGTGAAGGATTGTCATTGACCGCGTTTTCGGTATCTTTGACCATGCTGGCTTCCAGGCCAAAATTATCACTGGTCTGCAACACCACAGAACGCATGTCAGGGCCGACGTTGTCTAGTGAAAAAACGATCTGCTCGACCCGTTCGGCGATGCGGAACTCATAAAATTCCTTGAAAGCCTTGCGTCGTTCATTGCCGGCCAGCCAGCTGGTAGTGGCGGCCGCCACCAGGATCCCCGCCAGCAAAATCAGGAATACCCGGTTGGCAACCGAGCCAAGAAAATTTCTCACAGGCAGAATCCCTTTTCTAGCGCGCGCTTGCCGTCACCGAAGCTGGCACACGCATCACGACTCTACCGTCACCGCGGTAGCCAGCACATAACCTTCGTTACGCACTGTCTTGATAATCACCGGGGTGCGCGCGTCGTCGCCAAGTTTTTGGCGCAGGCGGCTAATCTGGATATCGACTGAACGATCGAACGGATCGGATTCCCGGCCCTGGGTCAACTCCAGCAATTGATCGCGGTTCAGGACCCGGTTCGGATGATCCAGAAACACCTTGAGAATACGATATTCGGCGCCCGATAAAGCCACCACCAGGCCGTCGCTGTTGACCAGGTGGCGCGCGATCAGATCCAGCGTCCAGCGCCCGAACTGGATTTGCTGGGCCTCGGGCGAGACCATGTTCGGCGGCAGCGCCTGGGTGCGGCGCAAGACGCTGCGGATGCGGGCAAACAATTCACGCGGCTCGAACGGCTTCGACAAGTAATCGTCGGCGCCCATTTCGAGTCCAAGGATGCGATCCAGCGGCTCGCCGCGTGCGGTCAGCATGATCACCGGAATATTCGAATCGGCACGCAGGTTGCGGCACAAGGTCAGACCGTCTTCGCCTGGCAAGGTGAGATCCAGCACCACCAGGTCGACCCGCGTTTCCGACAGCACTTTGCGCATGTCGCTGCCGTTGGTCGCCATCAAGGTGCGGAAGCCGTTGGCATCCAGGTATTCGGCCAGCAAAGTCCGGATTTCGTGGTCGTCATCGACCACCAATATGTGAGCAGCAGTTTCCATATGCGTGATTATCCTAGGGCCTGTTAACATTTGATTTGGGAGTGCGAACGCGCGGCCAATCGGAAAAGGAAAATGGTAGTGATGAATGACGACGTATTCAATGCAATCGGTCCCTGATAGTTGGAAGCAGCGGATGTCTGCAGTTTCCAGGATTATGGCAATTCGCAGCAAGAAAGACGATAGTAATTTGTATATTGGCATATCTGCCAGGTGCGTAGACACTTTAAGATACAAAGCAAACTTGATGCCATACACGGTGATACAAAGCCCCGCTTTCATGAAAAACCGGCGACACACCAGCGCGTTTCAATGCGAATTGTGCGGATTGCACTTACATTCATGGAAGGATTTCACTATGTTCAAGCTTCGCAAACAACTGCTGATCGGCATGACCGCACTGAGCATTGCTGCCATGGGCATGACCGCCTACGCGCAAGCCGACGGCGCCAACGGCCGCCAGGCGCCTACGCCAGAGCAACAGGCCAAATTCGCCGAGAAAATGGCAAAGCGCCAGGCCAAATGGCATGACGATCTGAAAATCACCCCGGCGCAAGAAACTGCATGGCAGACTTTCCTGGGCAAAATCAAGCCAGTCATGCCAGCCGGCGCGCCACAGCAACGCCCTGACAAGGAAGAATGGGCCAAGCAAACCGCCCCTGAGCGCATGGAACACCAGATGGAATTCCTGAAACGCGCTGAGACCCGCCTGGCCGAACGTACTGCGGCCGTCAAGGAATTCTACGCTGTGCTGACGCCCGTGCAGCAAAAGGTCTTTGACGAGCATTTCAAACAGATGGCGCAACATCGTTTCGGTCATCGCGGCTTTCACCATGGCGGTCCGGAAGATCGTCCGTAACGGAACCCGGCCCGGTGTCGATCCGGGCCAAAACCAGCGCTCGGCAAACGGCGACTCCAGGAAACTGCGGGGAACCAGCCAGGTTTAACGCCAAACCGGGCGCATTGCCGCGATTTTACCGTTTGCCAGGCGCAATTCCTCTGGCTCAGCCTCAGTTGCCGTCCACTGGCTAGCGGCTACACTGCCTCGCAAGCCCTTTCATTAATTTGAAACAATTTCTAATAAATACACACGGCGGTAAAATTTACTCGCTAAACTCATGTAATTGTTTTTCAACAATTTGCCGGCTGTACATTCCCAGCAAATTCATGCATTGCGCCTGACCACATTCTGACTGACCTCCTGCCTGCGATGACTACTACACCGACTCCCCGAATCGACCAATCCAGCCAACCCCGTCCTGCCCTTCCAAATCAATACCAGGGCGGATTCCAGCGCGGCTGGCTGTGGCTGATTGGAGTCATTGTCCTGGCGCTGGCCGCCTACCTGATCTGGGGGCGCAACCATCAGGCTGCCGATCCGGCGGCGGAAAAATCCGGACAAGCATCGGGACCAGCGCCCGGGCAGGCAGCCAATGGCAAGGGCGGAAAAGGCGGCAAACGCGGCGCATTTGCCGGCGCCGGCGGCCCATTGCCGGTCGGCGTAGCAGTCGCCAGAACCGGCGATATCCGGATCTTTATCTCGGGCCTTGGCAGCGTTACCCCTGAAGCCACCACTGTCGTCAAAAGCCGGGTCAACGGACAGTTGATGAAATTGCATTTTCAGGAAGGGCAGGTAGTCAAGGCCGGCGCCTTGCTGGCCGAACTGGATCCGCGTCCTTACCAGGTGGCGGTGACGCAAGCGGAAGGCCAGCTCATCAAAGACACCGCCCTGCTGAAGGCGGCACAAATCGATTTGCAGCGCTATCGCACCTTGCTGGCGCAAGATTCCATCGCCAGCCAACAGGTTGATACCCAGGCGGCTCTGGTCAAGCAATATGAAGGTGTGGTCAAATCCGATCAAGGCGCACTCGACAGCGCCCGCCTGCAACTCACTTACTCGCGCATCACTGCGCCGATCAGCGGCCGGCTTGGCTTGCGTCAAGTCGACCTGGGCAACGTGGTGCAAAGCAGCGACACCAACGGCATCGTCATCATCACCCAATTGCAACCTATCACCAGCGTATTCAGCATCCCCGAAGATAATATTCCCAGTGTCATGAAACAGATTCAGGCTGGCAAGAAACTGGCGACCGATGTCTGGGACCGCGACCAAAAGAACAAACTCGACAGCGGCGCTCTGCTGACTATCGACAACCAGGTCGACAGCACTACCGGTACGGTCAAGCTGAAGGCGGAATTCCCGAATGCCAACTACGCCCTGTTTCCGAGCCAGTTCGTCAATGTCCGCATGCTGCTCGACACCCGCCGCGACGCTATCGTGATTCCGAATGCGGCGATTCAGCGCGGCGCCAACGGTAATTTCGTGTATGTGGTGAAAGCCGACCATACCGTCACCATCCGTCCGGTAACGGCAGGTCCGGCGGAAGGTGAATCGACCGCGATTGACAATGGTATTGCGATAGGCGAAACGGTAGTCGTCGATGGCATCGACAAACTGAAGGAAGGCGCGAAAATCGAACCCGTGACCCGTGGCGGCCCGGCTGCTGCGGCTACGGGCGCCGGCGCCGACAGCCCCCGTAAGGGCGGCCATCGTCGCCAACCAGGCTCCAATGACGGCGCTGCCGCACCTGCGGCCAGCGCGCCCGCAGCCGCCGCAACCAGCAACCGCAGCAGCCAGTAAGCGACTGTGAAGAAAGCATGAATCCCTCACGCCAATTTATTCTCCGGCCGGTTGCCACATCCCTGTTGATGCTGGCCATTTTCCTGGCCGGCGCCGTCGCCTACAAGCAATTACCGCTTTCGGCCCTGCCGGAAGTCGACTATCCGACCATCCAGGTAGTGACGCTGTACCCTGGCGCCAGCCCGGACGTCATGACCTCGTCGGTCACCGCCCCGCTGGAGCGCCAGTTCGGCCAGATGCCGGGCCTTAACCAGATGTCGTCGACCAGTTCCGGCGGCGCCTCGGTCATCACCCTGCAATTCAGCCTCGACCTGAGCCTCGATATCGCCGAACAGGAAGTCCAGGCGGCGATCAATGCCGGCGGCAACCTGTTGCCGTCCGATCTGCCGACGCCACCGATCTACAACAAGGTCAACCCGGCCGATACGCCGATCATGTCGTTGGCGATTACATCGAAAACGCTGCCGCTGCCCAAGGTGCAGGATCTGATCGACACCCGCCTGGCGCAAAAGATTTCGCAAGTGCCGGGCGTGGGCCTGGTCAGCTTGTCCGGCGGCCAGCGGCCTGCTGTCAGACTGCAACTGAATCCGCGTGCCGTCGCCGCGCTGGGCTTGAATCTGGATGATATCCGCACCGCTATCGGCAATGCCAACGTCAACCAGGCCAAAGGCAGCTTCGACGGCCCCGCACGCGCCTCCACCATCGACGCCAACGACCAGCTGCGCTCGGCCGACGAATACCGCAACCTGATCATCGCTTACAAGAGCGGCGCGCCGATCCGCGTTTCCGATGTCGCCGACGTGGTTGACGATGCCGAAAACGTCCGCCTGGCGGCCTGGTCCAACAGCTCGCCTGCGGTGATTCTGAATATTCAGCGGCAACCCGGCGCCAATGTGATCGGCGTGGTCGACAACATCAAGAAGGTCCTGCCGAAACTGCAGGAAACCCTGCCCGGCGCTATCGATGTCCAGATCCTGACCGACCGCACCACCACCATCCGCGCCTCGGTGGCGGATGTGCAATTCGAACTGCTGTTGTCGATCGCGCTGGTGGTGATGGTGATTTTCGTCTTCCTGCGCAGCGTACCCGCCACCATCATCCCGAGCGTGGCGGTGCCGCTGTCGCTGATCGGCACTTTCGGCATCATGTACCTGGCCGGCTTTTCCGTGAACAACCTGACGCTGATGGCGCTCACCATCGCCACCGGCTTTGTGGTCGACGATGCGATCGTGATGATCGAAAATATTTCGCGCTATATCGAAGAGGGCATGAAGCCCTTGCAGGCCGCTCTTAAGGGTGCGGAGCAAATCGGCTTCACCATCATTTCGCTGACATTTTCGCTGATTGCAGTGCTGATTCCGCTGCTCTTCATGGGTGATGTGGTCGGCCGCCTGTTCCGCGAATTCGCCATTACGCTGGCGGTGGCCATCCTGATTTCCGCGGTCATTTCACTGACGCTGACGCCGATGATGTGCGCCAAGCTGCTGCACCATATCCCGCAAGAAAAACAAAGCTGGTTCTATCGCAAGAGCGGCGCATTCTTAGACCGGATCATTGCCCGTTACGGCGTCGCGCTGGAATGGGTGCTGCGCCATCAGTTCTCGACCTTGATAGTAGCCATCGGCACGCTGGCGCTGACCGCGGTGTTGTACATATTTATTCCAAAAGGCTTCTTCCCGGTGCAGGACACCGGCGTCATCCAGGGCATTTCAGAAGCCAGCCAGTCGATTTCATTTTCCGGCATGGCTGAGCGCCAGCAAGCGCTGGCTGCGGTGGTGCTGAAAGACCCTGCAGTCGAAAGCCTTTCTTCGTTCATCGGCGTCGATGGCAGCAATGCCACCTTGAATAGCGGCCGCCTGCTGATCAACCTGAAGCCGCGCGACCAACGCAATATCAGCGCCAGCGACGTCATCCGCCGCCTGCAGCCGGAGCTGGATCGCCAGGTCGGCGACATCACGCTGTACATGCAACCGGTGCAAGACCTGACGATTGAAGACAGCGTCAGCCGCACCCAGTACCAGTTCAGCGTCGAAGATGCCAACCCAGACGAATTGAGCATCTGGGTGCCCAAGCTGATCGAGCGCCTGCGCAAGCTGCCTGAATTAGCCGATATCGCCAGCAACCAGCAAGATCTCGGTTTGCAAGCCTACATCGCGATCGATCGCGATGCGGCCTCGCGGCTCGGTATCACCACGGCGGCGATCGACAACGCCTTGTATAACGCCTTCGGCCAGCGCCTGATCTCGACCATCTATACCCAATCGAACCAGTACCGGGTGGTGATGGAGGTCAAGCCGGAATTCCAGAAAGGTCCGGCGGCATTGAACAGTATTTTCCTGGTCGCAGGAAACGGCAACCAAGTACCGCTGTCGAGCATCGCCACCGTCGAGGAACGCACTTCGCCGCTGGTGATTAACCATATCGGCCAGTTCCCTGCCACCACGATTTCATTCAACCTGGCGCCCGGCGCTTCGCTAGGCCAGGCGGTCAAGGCGATCCAGGCGGCAGAACTGGAAATCGGCATGCCGGCCAGCATCCAGACCAGCTTCCAGGGCGCCGCGCTGGCCTTCCAGGCATCGCTGAGCAACACGCTGATGCTGATCCTGGCGGCGGTCATCACGATGTATATCGTGCTCGGCGTCCTGTATGAAAGCTATATCCATCCGATTACGATCTTGTCGACGCTGCCGTCGGCCGGGGTCGGCGCCCTGCTCTCGCTGATGATCGCCGGCAGCGATCTGGGGATTATCGGCATCATCGGGATTATCCTGCTGATCGGTATCGTCAAGAAAAACGCCATCATGATGATCGACTTTGCGCTGGACGCCGAACGCAACGAGGGCAAAACGCCGCGTGAGGCGATTTATCAGGCTTGCCTGCTGCGTTTCCGCCCGATCCTGATGACTACCATGGCGGCTCTGCTGGGCGCATTGCCGTTGATGCTGGGTGGCGGTGTCGGTTCGGAACTGCGGCAACCGCTGGGGATTACCATGGTTGGCGGCTTGCTGGTATCGCAAGTATTGACCTTGTTCACTACGCCGGTGATCTACCTGGCGTTCGACAACCTGGCGCGCCGCATGAAGGCACGCTTCGGCAGCGGGGAAGACGACAGCCAGGGCGACGACGACCACGATGGCGCTGCTTCTCAGCCGCAGCAACCGCAGCCCACCAGGCCGTAGGGTAAAACAGGTCACAGCATGAATATCTCGCGTCCCTTTATTGAACGGCCGATTGCCACCACATTACTGACCATCGGCATTGCCCTGGCCGGCATGGTGGCCTTCCGGCTGCTGCCGGTATCGCCGTTGCCGCAAGTGGATTTCCCGACCATCTCGATCTCGGCTTCATTGCCTGGCGCCAGTCCCGAAACCATGGCCGCCACTGTGGCGACGCCGCTGGAGCGCGCGCTCGGATCGATTGCCGGGATTACCGAAATGACTTCGTCGAGTTCGCTCAGCTCGACCCGCGTCACCTTGCAGTTCGATCTCAGCCGCGACATAGACGGCGCCGCACGCGACGTCCAGGCTGCGCTGAATGCGGCGCGCAGCCTGCTGCCGACCGGCCTGCCCAGCAATCCGACTTATCGCAAAGTGAATCCGGCCGATGCGCCGATCATGATTCTGGCGCTGACCTCGGACAGCATGACGCAAGGCCAGATGTACGATGCCGCCGATACCATCCTGGCGCAAAAACTGTCACAGGTTGCCGGTGTCGGCCAGGTCAGTGTCGGCGGCAGCTCGCAGCCGGCGGTGCGGGTTGAATTGAATCCGACCGCACTCAACAAATACGGCATCGGCTCGGCCGATGTCCGCACTGCGATTGCCGCCACCAATGCCAACCGCCCTAAAGGCGTGCTGGAAGACGGCGATAAAAATTGGCAGATCTACGCCAACGACCAGGCCAAGACCGCCGCTGAATACATGCCGCTGATCGTTGCTTATCGCAACGGCGCTGCGGTGCGCGTCAGCGATGTCGCCACGGTAGTCGACTCGGTAGCCAACCTGCGCAACGCCGGCTCAGCCAACGGCAAACCGTCGGTGCTGGTGATCCTGAACCGCCAGCCAGGCGCCAACATCATTGAAACGGTGGATGCGGTGCGGGCGTTGCTGCCGCAGCTGCGGGCCTCGATCCCGGCCGCCATCAATCTCGATGTCGCGCTCGACCGCACACCGACGATTCGCGCCTCTTTGCGTGAAACCGAAAGAACCCTGCTGATGTCGATCGCGCTGGTGATCATGGTGGTGTTCCTGTTCCTGCGCAACGGCCGCGCCACGCTGATCCCGGCAGTGGCCGTCCCGGTCTCGCTGATAGGCACTTTCGGCTTCATGTATTTGCTTGGCTACAGCCTCGACAATCTATCCCTGATGGCGCTGACGATTGCCACCGGCTTCGTGGTGGACGATGCAATTGTGGTCCTGGAAAACGTTTCACGGCACATTGAAAAGGGCATGAAACCGTTTGCCGCTGCATTGCAAGGGGCGAAAGAGGTCGGCTTTACCGTGATGTCGATGAGTCTCTCCCTGATCGCCGTATTCATCCCGATTCTGTTGATGGGCGGCATCGTCGGCCGCCTGTTCCGCGAATTTGCCGTCACCTTGTCGGTAGCGATCCTGGTATCGCTGGTGGTGTCGCTGACCGCCACGCCGATGATGTGCGCACGCCTGCTCAAGCACGAACCGCACCGCAAGCAAGGACGTTTCTTCAACGCCACCGAACGCGCCTTCAACGCCATGCTGCGCGGCTACGAACGCTCGCTGGCCTGGGCCTTGCGCTTTTCGCCATTGATGATTCTGATCCTGCTCGGCACCATCGTGCTCAACGTCTATCTGTACACCGTCATTCCCAAGGGCTTTTTCCCGCAACAGGATACCGGGCTGGTGATCGGCGGCATCCAGGGCGACCAGGCGATTTCGTTCCAGTCGATGCGGGTCAAGCTGAATGAGTTTGTCGAGATTGTCCGCAAGGACCCCGATGTGCAAAGCGTGATCGCCTTCACCGGCGGCGGCCAGAGCAATCGCGGCAACATGTTCATTACCCTCAAGCCGCTGTCGCAACGCAAGCTCACCGCCGACCAGGTGATCGCGCGCCTGCGCGGCAAGCTCAGCCATGTGCCCGGCGCCAACCTGTTCATGCAATCGGCACAGGATATCCGGGTCGGCGGCCGCTCCAGCGACGCCCAGTACCAGTACACCTTGCAATCCGATGACCTGAATCTGCTGCGCACCTGGGAACCGAAGATCCGCGAAGCATTCAGCGCCCTGCCGCAACTGGCCGACGTCAATACCGACCAGCAGGACAAGGGCTTGCAAACCACCTTGACCATCGACCGCGAAACGGCGATACGCAGCGGCGTCACGCCGCAACTGATCGACGCCACCTTGAACGACCTGTTCGGCCAGCGCCAGGTATCGACCATCTACAGCGGCATGAATCAATACCACGTGGTGATGGAAGCGGCGCCGCAATACTGGCAGAGCCCGCAGATCCTGCACGACACGTATGTCAGCATTCCAGCCAGCACGGCCAACCTGTCGCCCACCACGTCCGCCCTCGGCACGCCGCCGGCATTGACCGCGGGCGGCAAGCTGGCCGCCAATTCGTCGCTGGCGCTGACGCTCTCGACTTCGGCTGAACAACAGATGCCGCTGGCGGCGTTTTCCAGCTTCCAGCCGACCAATACCTCGCTCGGCGTCAATCACCAAAGCCAGTTCATTGCCTCCACCATTTCTTTCAATCTGCCGACCGCTGTTTCCTTATCCGATGCGACGGCTGCGATCAACGACGCGCTGGCCCGGATCGGCGTGCCGACCGAGGTGCACGGCAGTTTCCAGGGCACCGCCAATGTGTTCCAGTCATCCCTGAGCAGCCAGCCGCTGCTGATTCTGACGGCGCTGCTGGCGGTGTACATCGTGCTGGGCGTTTTGTACGAAAGCTATGTCCATCCGATCACCATCATTTCAACCCTGCCTTCGGCCGGCGTCGGCGCCCTGCTGGCACTGCTGGCTACCGGCACCGATTTCAGCCTGATTGCCTTGATCGGGGTGATCTTGCTGATCGGTATCGTCAAGAAGAACGCCATCATGATGATCGATTTCGCCCTGGACGCAGAACGCACCCAGGGTCTGTCGCCGCGCGATTCGATTTTTGAAGCCTGCCGGCTGCGCTTCCGTCCGATCATGATGACCACCATGGCGGCGATGCTCGGTGCGGTGCCGTTGGCGCTGGGTCATGGCGACGGCGCCGAACTGCGTCGGCCGCTGGGTATTGCGATTGTCGGCGGCTTGATCATGAGCCAGTTGCTGACGCTGTACACGACGCCGGTAGTCTATCTGTATATGGACCGTTTCCGTCTATGGAGTAAAGACAAATGGGAGCGGCGTGGCGGCAGGTCATTGCCGGATCCAAGCGCAGCATGACCGGCGGAACAACGATACTCAACGGATTCAATATGAAACATACGCAAGCACCTATGCATAGAACCTTGCTGGCGGCGGCGGTCACGGCCTTGCTGCTGAGCGCCTGCGCGGTCGGCCCGGATTACGTGCGGCCGGCCACCGTTGCGCCAGCCGCCTTCAAGGAGATGAAGGATTGGAAGACCGCTACCCCGCAAGACCAGGAACTGCACGGGAAATGGTGGGAAATCTACCAGGATCCGCAGCTCAATGCACTGGTCGAGCAGGTCAATATCTCCAACCAGAATCTGGCGCAAGCCGAGGCGCAATTCCGGCAGGCGAAAGCGTTGGTGGAATCGGCAAGATCGTCCTACTTCCCGACAGTATCGGCCAATGTCTCGTCCACCCGTTCAGGTGGCCGCAATAGCAGCAGTTCATTGAGCGGCGGCTCGGTAACGACCAGCGACTCGCTCGGCCTGAGCGCCAGCTGGGAACCCGACCTGTGGGGCCGCATCAGCCGGACCGTGGAATCCAATCAGGCATCGGCGCAAGCCAGCGCCGCCGACTTGCAAGTAGCCAGGCTCAGCGCCCAATCCACCCTGGCGCAAAATTACCTGCAGCTGCGGGTGCTCGACCAGCAGAAAAATCTGCTCGACGATACGGTAGCGGCCTATCAAAAATCGCTGCAACTGACGCAAAACCAATATGCCGTCGGCGTCGTCGCCCGGTCTGACGTGATTCAGGCCCAGACCCAGCTCAGAAGCGCCCAGGCGCAAGCGCTGGACAATGGCGTGCTGCGTGCACAACTGGAGCACGCGATCGCCCTGCTCACCGGACAAGCAGCTTCCACCTTCTCGATTGCGCCTGCACCGCTGATCGCGGTGCTGCCGGAGATTCCGGTCGGCGTGCCGTCGTCGTTGCTGGAGCGTCGCCCTGATGTCAGCTCGGCAGAGCGGCTGGCAGCGGCGGCCAATGCCAAGATCGGCGTGGCCAAGGCAGCATACTTCCCCAATCTGACCTTGTCCGCTTCGGGTGGTTTCCAAAGCAACAGCTTTGCCAACTGGCTGACCGTCCCCAACCGCATCTGGTCGCTCGGGCCAGCCCTGGCGGCTACCCTGTTTGACGGCGGCGCGCGACGCGCTCAAAGCGATCAGGCAATTGCCGCCTACGACGCCAGCGTTGCGGCGTATAAGCAGGCGGTATTGACCAGTTTCCAGGAAGTCGAGGATAACCTGGCGGCCCTGCGCATCCTGGAACAGGAAGCCGTGGTCCAGGGTGAAACGGTGCAGTTTGCCCATCATGCGCTAGAGCTGATCTTGAATCAGTACAAGGCCGGCACCGTCAACTACACCAGTGTAGTGACGGCGCAGGCAACCGCCTTCAGCGCGGATTTGTCGGCGCTGAATATCCAGAATCGCCGCTATTCTGCGAGTGTACTGCTGATCAAAGCGCTCGGCGGCGGCTGGAATCAGGCTGAATTGCCCGATAAAGCCATGCTCAATGATCGTGATGCCGCCGGAGACAACAAACCGGCAGCGAAATAACCGTAGGGTGGGCAAGCTTTTTTGCCCATGCGCTGGAGGAGATAAACGGCGTGAGAGAATTTGGTATTCCGCGTGGGCACACGTGCCCACCCTACAATTAATCGGGAGAAAAAAATGAATTTCGGCTCCAGCTGGCAGCTGTTTGCCCTTGGTTCCGCATTTTTCGCCGGCTTGACGGCGATCTTCGGCAAGTTCGGCGTCACTGGCATGAATTCCAACTTTGCCACCTTCATCCGCACCGTCGTCATTCTGTTTGTGATCGCCGGCATTGTCACCTTGCGCGACGAGTGGCAGAAGCCGGCGCTGGTCAATCCCGCCAACTGGCTATTCCTGGTCCTGTCGGCAATCGCCACCGGCTTGTCCTGGCTGTGCTACTACCATGCGCTGCAAATCGGCCCTATTTCCAAGGTGGCTCCGATCGATAAACTCAGCGTTGCCTTCGCCATCGTGCTGGGCTTGCTGTTTGCCGGCGAACAGCTGACCTGGCCGGTGGCCATTGGCGGCTCGCTGATTGTGGCCGGATCGGTCGTGATTATCGCTTTTTGATTAAAGCGGGGTTAAAGCTTAGTTGAAACTTAACTAAGCCACTTGCAACAGCCTTGCCGGCATGGTTCCGCGCAAGGCGTTGCACACCATGATCTGCTCGGCGGCCAGCAAATCCTCCATGCGCAAACTGCGTTCGCTGGCCTTCCACGCCGGATCGTTCAACACTACGCTACGCATCACTCCCGGTAGCAATCCCGATGTCAGCGGCGGCGTGTACCAGCGTCCATCCAGCTTGAGGAAAACGCTGCTGCGGCCGCCCTCGGTCAACTCGCCTTCCTGATTGAAAAACAGCATATCGAAAGCACCCAGCTGTTGCGCTTGTCGCCATGCCTGATCGTAGCGTTGCCGCACACTGGTTTTATGCCGCAGGAACAAATCGTCGGATTGCGTCGGTAGCGGTGAGATCAATACACTGACCGGCGTCTCAAGCTCTCCCAGCTGCGCGCTCTGCAGGCTGCAATTGCCGTCCGCAGACAACGTCAGGCGCAGCCGCTGAGGGCCGGTGGCGGGCAAACTTGCGCAATGCGCCTGCAACGCTGCGCGTAATGCCTGGTCGTTATAGGGAAAGCCGAAGTAGGCGGCAGAGGCCTGCAAGCGCTGCAAATGCAAATCCAGATGACGGCAGCCGTCCGCGCTGGTGGCGTAGATGGTTTCGAACAAGGAAAAATCGCCGCCCATGCCGGTCAGGAATTTTGCTTTCAATGCACATTCGGCATATTCTTCGGCTGCCACGCTGTCATGCACGATGCCGGCGCCGACGCCCATCTCGCCATGACGGATGCTGGCACCATACAAGCCGTCCGGCGCGGCCGGCTGCAGCCAGAGGGTTCGGATCGGCACCGACAAACAGAAATCGCCAAAGCGGCGGCCTGCCTGCTCCGCATCGAACCAGCCTATCGCGCCGGTATACAGGCCGCGCGGATCGGGCTCCAGTTCATCGATGATTTGCATGGTGCGATGTTTGGGCGCGCCGGTAATCGAACCGCAGGGATACAGCGCCTGGATCACAGCGCCGAGGCTGACGTCGTCGCGCACCTGCGCCTGCACGGTGGAAGTCATTTGCAGCACGGTATTGAACTGCGTCACCTCGAACAATTGCGGCACACGCACCGAACCGGGGACGGCTATGCGTCCCAGGTCATTGCGCAGCAAATCGACAATCATCAGGTTTTCCGCCAGATTCTTGGGATCTGCGGCGAGCGCCTTGGCAGCCAGTCGATCCTGCTCGGCATCGCCGCTGGCGGCGGCGGTTCCTTTCATCGGACGCGCTGTCAATACGCCTTCCGCATGGCGTACGAAGAGTTCGGGCGACAGCGATACAACTGCAGCGCCGTCCGCGAGCTGGATCAGGCTGCCGTAAGGCACCGGCTGGCGCAGCCTCAGCTGTCGATACAAGGCGACAGGACTGCCGTAGACGTCGAATCGCAGGCGGTAGGTGTAGTTCACCTGATACGTATCGCCGGCTTCGATGTAGGCGTGGATCTTGGCGATGGCGGCGGCAAATTGTTCGGCGCTGATATTCGGCCGCAGATTCGCGATGCCGGCGCCGGCTTCAGTCTGCTCCGATTGCGCTGCCTGGCGCTGCGTCAGCCACGCATCTACCTCGGCATGGTTCAAATAGTCGCAATGGGTGAACAACAGGATTTGCGCCAAAGGCTGCGGCAAGGCTAAGGTCTGCGCAGCTTGCGACTGCCGCCGAGGCCTGACACGCTGCAGACCTATCCCCAGTTCGTAGCTAAATAAGCTCACCGCGTGCAAACCGTCACGCAAGGCTTGCTGCATCTGTTCGATCAGCTGCGGCAGCTGATCCGCCTCAAGACATTGCAAACTGTGCACGTGGCCGGTATACAGACGCGACAGGCGCGGCAGCGGCGATGATGGCGACTGCGCCGCTGCCGCACTGCTGTCGTCCAGCAATGCGAAACACTCGGGCGATGAGGGAGACGTGTTGATCATGATTCTTGTACAAAAAAAAACGACAGATGGTCAGAAGAACAGCCTGCATGCTACCTGATCGGTAAGGGATAGTCTAAACCGCTATAATTATGCTCTTTTAAGCAGGATAGGCAGGCTTTTCTGCCCACCCGGCTCAGCTACCACCACCCCTCATGGCCATCTCCCGCGTCTTCCTCACGCCACTGATCGTGGCTTGCGCCCTGTTCATGGAAAACATGGACTCCACCGTGATCGCCACTTCGCTGCCGATGATGGCGCATGATATGGGAGAGAGTCCGATTGCGCTCAAGCTGGCGATGACTTCCTATCTGGTCAGCCTGGCGGTGTTCATCCCCGTCAGCGGCTGGATGGCCGACCGCTTTGGCGCGCGCACGGTTTTCCGCAGCGCGATCGGGGTGTTCATGCTCGGTTCGATTCTGTGCGGCATATCGAACACGCTGGCAGAATTTGTCGCTGCCCGCTTCCTGCAAGGGATGGGCGGCGCCATGATGGTGCCGGTCGGACGGCTGGTGATCTTGCGCACCACCTCCAAGGCGGAACTGGTGCGCGCCCTCAGCTACCTGACTATCCCGGCTTTGCTGGGACCAGTGATCGGGCCGCCGCTGGGCGGTTTCATCACCACCTATTTTCACTGGCGCTGGATCTTCTTCATCAATATCCCGATCAGCATTCTCGGCATTTACCTGGCCACCCGCTATATCGAGAACCTGCGCAGCGACGACACCGTCCCGCTCGACTGGATCGGCTTCCTGCTATCGGCCGTCGGCTGTTCGACACTGATGTTCGGCCTGGCCAGCGCCGGCCGCCACCTGGTCGCCGGCGACGTTTCGCTGATATGCGTAGCGGTCGGCGCTGTCAGTTTGCTGGCGTATGTGTGGCATGCTTTTCATACCCCGCATCCGCTGATCAATTTGCGGCTGCTGCAAATCCCTACGTTGCGCATGAACGTCTTCGGCGGTTCTCTGTTTCGCATCGGCGTAGGTGCGTTGCCGTTTCTGCTGCCGCTGCTATTCCAGCTAGGCTTCGGCCTGACGCCGTTCCAGTCCGGCCTGCTGACTTGTGCTTCGGCAGCGGGCGCCATTTTTGTCAAAACCGTGACGACGACGGTGCTGAAAAAATTCGGTTTCAGGAGCGTGCTGGTCTATAACACGCTGCTTGGCGCACTGTCGATGGCAGCCTTCGGCCTGCTGGAAGCAGATTCACCCCATATCTTCATTATCCTCATGCTGCTATTGGGCGGCTGCGTGCGTTCGATGCAATTTACCAGCCTGAATGCGATTGCCTACGCCGAGATCGACCAGCGCCAGATGAGCCAGGCCACCAGCCTCACCAGCGTCGCCCAGCAACTGGCGATCGGCCTGGGCGTTACCGTCGGCGGCTTTGCGCTGCAGGTATCGAATCAGGTGCAGGGCCACGCGATGCTAGTCAGCGCCGATTTCTGGCCGGCGTTCCTGCTGATTTCCCTGATCGCCCTGACTTCGCTGCCGTTTGCCTTGAAACTGCAGCCGGATGCCGGCGCGGAATTGTCGGGCCGCCGCGCTTGATCAAGTAGAACCCGCGCTAATCGAAACGCAAGTTGTACAAGACTTCCAGGCCGTTGATGGTGCCGCCGCGCATCACCATCGACCAGCGCCGTGAAAATTGCCAGGTCACTTTCAAGATGCTGGCGGCACTGGTCAGGCTCTGCTCGTAACCGAGGTTGATTTTCTCGGTGAGGGCCTTGCCCAGGCTCACGACCTGCTCGTTCTCGATGCCCGAATCGCTGGAGCCGATCGAGAATTCGTCAAAGCCGATACCCTGGGCAATCTTCTTGCCGCCGTAATTCCCCAGCAGCGCCAGCGCCTGGCCGGCAGCCTGGCGCTGCCCCAGCGCGGAACTGTCGCTGCCATGGCCGAACATCAGCCAGGACAATTTTTCCTCATCCGACACATTCGGCTCCGACACCAGCTTGACCCGCAGATTGGATGGATTACCGGTAATCTCCGCACCCGCCTCGATTTCCTGGTTGCGCTTCATGGCGAGGATATAGATATTCGGATTGTCGATCGGTCCCTGGAAATTGATCAGCCCGCGTTCAATCGCCAGCTTGCGGCCAAATACCTCGTAGCTGCCGCTTGCCACTTGAATCGTGCCGGTAGCGCGCAAAGGCTGGTAGGGCTCGCTGCGGACCTGCATCGCGCCACGCAACAGGATATCGGCGCCGCTGCCGCGGAAGCGGAAATCGTTGCCGAAGTCGACCTCCACATTCATCACCGGCGTCGCGCCGCCAGCCGGTTTCTGCGCGGCTTTGGCTATGCGTTCCTGCTCCGTCAACGGCGTCGCGCGCGCTTTGACCTCCTTGCGCACGATGACCACATCGTCTCCCAGCACCGGCGCACTACTCTTCGGCAAATCGAACAAGGCGCTGTCAACGGTGAATTTGCCATCCACATGTAACTGTTCCTTGACGTTGGCGATCTTGGCCTGGCCGGACAACATCAGCTGGCGATCCGGGCTGGCAAACAATTGCAGGCGCTCGGCAATCACGCTGGCGCTCAGATCGGGATTGTCGTGGCCCAGCTGCAGCCTGCCGGTGGCGCGTATGGCGCCGTCGCCGCCGTGGAATTCAAGTTGCTGCAGATCGACCACATTGTTAGCCAGGCTCAGGCGCGCCGTGCCGTCTTTCAGTTTGATTCCCTGGTCGAACAAGGTGACGGCAAGCTTGTCGCCTGTGACTTTGCCTGACAACATCGGTTTGCCGAGCTGGCCAGCCAGATTCAGGTCCATGGCGAGGCTGCCGTCCAGCGCCACATGCGGCCCGATCAGCGCGCCGATGGGTTTCAACTGCGGCACCTGCAATTTAGCCTGGCCGCTCAGGGCTGAGCTGTCGCTGACAGTCCAGCTGCGGCCGTTACGCTGCAAAGCCAGCTGCAATTGCGCGCTCAAGGTACCGATCCTGGATGCTGCCAGCTGGCTATCCAGCTTGACCTGGCCGGACTGCAGATCTGCGCGCAATTTCAGGTCAGACAATCCCAGACCGACATCGCCACGTCCCGGATTGACCCGCAAATCGCCGCTGCGACGGGCTATCTGCAGATAGCCCGCCAGATTCTCCGCCAGCGAAAAATCCCAGCTGCTATCCAACACCAGATCCGTCTTCAAGGGCAATTCCGGGCCGCCGAATTCATGCATCAAGCCAAGCATGGTTGCCACATTCAGTGCATTGATGGCGCCGGCTGAACGAATTTTCCCATTATCGTAGCTGAAATTCTTCAAATCGATCTGCGCATCCGCCACATTCAAACGCGTTGCCCCCAGCGCCAGGCGGCCGTCCCCAGCGTTAATCGCCAACGGGGCCGCGAGACTGATGCGCGGCGTTCCCTGGTTTTGCAATTCGCTAATCTGTCCCTGCCAGCCGTAACCCGCATTGCTCTCGCTCAGTTGCCCCTGCGCGGCCATGGTCAGATGCAAAGCTTTGCCATGCAGAATGCCGCTGCTGTCCAGTTTCAAGCTATGCGCGCCATAGGTGCCTGCCAGGTTCAGCTTGAATTTATCCAGCGCCATGTCGCTGCTGTGCAAGCCACGGCCCTCGACGCTGACAGCCAGCCGGTTATTGGCTGAATTCAGACCGGCGTTCAAATCCGCCTGCACATCGGCCTGTCCTGAGAGGCTGTCTATCCGATGTTCGCCGTAGACCAATTTTTCGGCGCGGTAGGAAGCTTGTATAGCCGGTTTTTGCAAGCTGCCGCTGACCTGGCCGTCCAGATGCACTGCGCCGGAGAGACCGATGCCCAGCCCCTGCAACTGCGGCGCATCGATCTTCAAGGCAAGACGATCGCCGGCGGCGCCAAAACTGCCCTTGGCTAGCACTTCGTTACCTGCCACCGACAATGCTACGTCGCTGGGCAGCAAGCGCGTGCCGGCCAGATTGAGTACGCCGTTGCCGGTCATCGGCAATTGATCGTAGCGGCTATCCTTGATGATGAACTTGAGCTTCAATGTCAGTTCAGGCGCAAGCTTGCCGCTGGCGTCGATATCCATATTGATGTTTGCCGTCGTCGCCTGCGGGCGGGATTTAGCGCCTTTGGGCTGCTTGGCACTATTGCTGTTGATCCAAAGGAAAGGATTGAAATCGCGCAAATTACCTTTCACAGCGTAAGCCATCCCCGCATCGCGGCCCACATTGCCGCTGACATCCAGACGTGCCGGTCCGGCCGCCAGCTGCGCCGTTTTCACGACAATCTGTTTGGCGTCTATCAACGTTTCCAGCTTCGCCTTGTAGGTGGCGTCGGCCAGGTTCAAGCTAATTTGCTGACTTTCCGGCATCAACTTGATGCTAACCGGCCCGCGCAGTTGCGACGGCTTTAATTTGCCATGCAAGGCTTGCAGATCCAGGCCGGCGACGTCGAAGTCGAACTCGCCGTTGCTCTTGTTTTTGCCGTCGCTGTGATATTCGCCCTGGCCGCTGATGCTGGCATTTTTCAACAATGTCAACTGCAGCCGGGACAATTGCTGGGTCTGGGTGTCCAGTCGCAACTCTGCGCTGGCGCTGACCAGCGGCAGACGGTCCTGGTCCAAAGCGCCGGCCAGCGCGTTGGCAATCCTGATCGGGCCGCTCACCGTCAGCGTCGCCAGATCGACGGCAGCTGCTGCGCTGCCTGCCGCAGCCGGCGGCGAGAGCGGCTTGAGCGCAACCTGCAGGCTCAAATCGGCCTGTGGCGCAGCGCTGCTGAACAGTTTCGGATTGATGTGCGCAGCGCTCAATTCAAGTTGCTGAAACGGGATGGGCGCGAACGGTGTCGCCGCGATCTTGGCGCTGCCGCTTAACTTGTCGCCGCGCGCATTCAAATCTATATTCAGCGCCGCCAGGTTGCCGGACAAAACCGCATCCAGTTGATATTTTTCTTTTTGATATTCACCGCTCAACTCGGCTCCGCCGCTCAACGCAAACGGTTGCACGCCGTTCAAGCTGAGTTTGGCGCTGGCCCTGCCATACGGCGTGTCCAGCCGTTCCAGGAACAGATTGTGCTGTATCCGGTCCGACTCGCCATGCAACTGCAGATGACGCAACTCGGTCGCGGTCAGCCCTTGGTGCAAGGACAGCTTATTCAGCGAAATATCGTTGAGAACCAGTTGCAGCGGCAGTTCAAGGCTGGTCGGCATAACGGTCGGCTGCGCTGGTGTCGGCTGCAGCCGGGCATCGACATTGCCGACATGCAGATAAGCGACCGTCAGCTTGAGCGGCGACAGGCTGAGATGCCACTTGCCATCGATGCGATCGATCGTGTACTGCTGGGTAGCATCACGGTACAACAGATTGCGCAACTGCAAACCGTCTGCCACAGTGCCGCCGACCAGCTGACCGGATAAATTGCCGTGCATTGCCCAGCTGCTTAGCTGCCACAAGGCTCGTGTCCCGAATTCTGAACGGACGCCGAAAATTACCGCAGCAACAAGCAAAATCACCAGTATCAGGCATGCCGCAAGCGAGCGCCACAAGCAGCGCAAGCGGCGGCGGCCGCCATCGGTACTTGGCGGCGGGCTTGCTGATTCCGGAGAGTTGTTTGCTGCCTGGGTCATGCGTTTGGTCTTAAAAAATGGAAAAATCAGAAGGCGATGCCGAGCGAGATATGGGGCCGGAATTGTTTCGCCTGGACGCCATAGGCAAGGTCGAGATTCACAGTGCCGACCGGGCTCCGATAGCGTACACCGACGCCGGTGCCGACCTTGGTAGACCTGTTTGCCCAACTATCGGTAGCGCTGCCCACATCGTAAAACAAGGCGCCGCCCCATTGCTGGCTGAGCCAGTGCTGATATTCGGCGCTGCCGGTTACCATGTACTTGGTCGGATAGACGGTGCCGTTTTGCGAATTGCCGATGCTGTCATAACTATAGCCGCGCACCGATTCATTGCCGCCGGCACGGAACAGCAGGGAAGCCGGCACCGAGGCGCTGGAACCGGCAGTAAATACGCCGCCCAGCTCTGTGCGCAAAATCACCACGTCGCGTTTTGCGACGGGAAAATAATGTTTATAACGGCCGTCGGCCCGGAAAAAAGTCTGGTCGGTCAGCAAGCCCTTTAAGGCGAAGCCGGTTTGTATCGAAAAGATATGGCCGCTGCGCGGGAAAATGGGATCGTCGACAGCCCGCCGGACCCAGGCAAAACCGGGAACCAGGGCCTGATGCTCTCCCGGCCGAACCACGGTATTCGGCGGCAGGGTTGCGCCGTCAATCTGCTGCAGGCGGTCGCGGTAATAATCCAGGGTCAAGGCGGTATCGTAATTCTCCAGCGAGCGCGCACGCTTGAGTCCGATTTTCATGCTGCGCAAATCAACGCCTTGCAAGGTAGTCCGGTCATACGAACCGTTGACGCCGTTGACGAAACTGCGCGTATCCGGCGGCATCGACAAATCCAGCGCGCCGTATTGCCGGCGCTGTTCAATCTTGGTCTGGGCGTCGAACACCCAGGCTTTGCCGAAAACATTGTAATTGGTGTACCGGCCCTGCACCTGCGCCCCGGTATCGGAGGCGTAGCCAAGCCCGGTGCGCAGCCTCTGCGTCGGGAACTCGGTGACCTGGACATTGACCGGTGACTCTTGCGCGTGCGCCGGATCATCGTCAATGCTGACGATCACATTGCCGAAGTATGGCGTGTTCTGGATCTGCCGCTGCAGCAGCAGCAAACGGTCGACGCTGTATTCTTCCCCCACCCGCAGGGGATTGACGTTTTCGATGATGCTGGCCGGATAACGTTTGGTGCCGGTGATATGCAACGCTCCCAAGGTAAATCCGGGGCCGCTGTCATATTGCACCGAAAGTTCGGCCTCGTTGTCTTCAGGCGTGACCCGCGCTTCCGAATGGGCAATCTTGGCCGCCGGATAGCGCTTCTTGAGCAACACCTGCAAGCCATTTTCCTTGGCTGTCGCCCAGTCGGCCTGGCGAAACGGCCGGCCGGCGGGCAAACCCCAGTTCTGCTGTATCTGACTCACACGTTCAGGCACCTCGGCAGCGGCGCTGCCGATCACATCGATGGTGGCGGCGGACACCGTGGTGCGCTGTTGCGGATCGATTTTCAGGTGAATGCTCTTGATCTCGCCCGGCTCCACGCTAACAGTGGTTTTAGGTGAGAAATAACCTTCTGTCGACGTCAGTTGCGTAACTTGCTCATCCACGGTATCAATCAGGAATTTCAATTGATCTTCGCTCAAATCCTGGCGATCCTTGTAACGCGCCAGATCCAGATGCTGTTCAAGCAAGGCCTTTAATTCAGCCGGTGCTTCGATCGCGACCCGATATGTGGCGTTGGCGTGCATCGCACTCAGGCAGAGCAGGCCGAAAACCACGCCATAGGCAGAGGGTTTCAAGCAGCTTGTGGACATGCGAAAACATTTCAGCATGCGCGGCAGCCTGCAGCCGAACATCGCATATCAGTTTTTATCGGGAAAACCAGTAAGAGCATAGGCAGAGACAGAAGCAGTGGCAGAAACAACGATAGCGGACGGGCATTTTAACAAATATCGTTTTCGCATTGCAAAAACGCTATTATTTCATTGACGTCATTGTATTGGATGCTCCGCATCCATGGCGCGATGTGACATGATTTAACCTCGCTTATTTGAGCCCGATAAACCTGGGGACATCAGCCCAGCTTAGCCCGTCAAAACTTTATTCCGGATAGGTCATCTTGACCGGCTGCACCCATTCGGCGAATTCTTGTTCAGTCACATAGCCGAGCGCCAACGCCGCCTGCTTCAGCGTACTGCCGTCATGGTGCGCATGCTTGGCGATTTGTGCCGCACGGTCGTAACCGATATGCGGCGCCAGCGCTGTCACCAGCATCAGCGACCGCTCCATCAGTTCGGCAATCCGGTCGCGGTTGGCGGCGATGCCGTCGGCGCAGTGCTGCTCGAAGCTGGCCATGCCGTCGGCCAGCAGGCGTACGCTTTGCAGGAAATTATGCGCAATCAGAGGCTTGAATACATTCAACTCGAAATTGCCGGAAGCGCCGCCGAAATTGATCGCCACATCGTTGCCGAATACCTGGCAACACAACATGGTCAACGCTTCGCACTGGGTCGGGTTAACCTTGCCGGGCATGATTGAGCTGCCCGGTTCGTTCTCCGGGATGCTGATTTCGGCCAGGCCCGAGCGCGGGCCGGACGCCAGCCAGCGCACATCGTTGGCAATCTTCATCAGGGCTGCGGCCAATGTTTTCAAGGTACCGTGTGCCGCAACCAAGGCATCGTGCGCCGCCAGCGCGGCAAATTTATTGTCGGCAGTGCGGAATGGCAGGCCTTCGCTCGTGGCTAATTGCGCGGCAACGCGGCTGCCGAAATCCTTAGGCGCATTGAGCCCGGTGCCTACCGCCGTGCCGCCGGCTGCCAGATCGCACAAAGGCTCCAGCGTGGCCTTGATGATTTTTTCGGCGTGATCTAGTTGTGCAACATAGCCAGAGAATTCCTGGCCCAATGTCAGCGGCGTCGCATCTTGCAGATGGGTGCGGCCGATCTTGACGATGTCGTCAAAATCCAGCGATTTCCTGTGCAAGGTCGCACGCAGTTTTTGCAGCGCCGGCAACAATGCATTGGCGATGGCGAGCGCAGCGGCGACATGCATCGCAGTCGGAAAGATATCGTTCGATGACTGGCTCAGATTGACCGCATCGTTGGGATGCACCAGACGCGCTTCGCCACGCACGCCGCCGAGAATTTCCGAGGCGCGATTAGCCAGTACCTCGTTCATGTTCATGTTGCTCTGGGTACCGGAACCGGTCTGCCAGACAGATAATGGAAACTCATCCGTATGCCGCCCTGCCACGACCTCCTGCGCCGCCTGCATGATGGCGGCGGCCTGGGTTTTCGGCAGCTTGCCGAGATCCTGGTTGACTTGCGCGCAGGCTTGCTTGACGGCTGCCAGCGCCACGATCAGTTCGGGCGGCATGCGTTCGCTGGATATATGGAAATGATGCAGGCTACGCTGGGTCTGCGCGCCCCACAGCCGCTCATCCGGAACTTCAATCTTGCCAAAGGTATCGCGTTCGGTTCTGCTGGTAGTCATTTCAACTCCATAAAAGTGGCGATGTCCGAGGCTGCAGCGAGACTATAGCTATATATAAAGAGTTCGCAGGCCGTCAGCAAAGTCTTATGGTAATACTTTTCCTTCGCGCAGGAGGATTTCGATGTCAGCAGCCGCTACCGGCTCGCTGAAATAGAAACCTTGCATTTCGTCACAGCGATGACGTTGCAGGTAAGACAGTTGCTCTTGCGTTTCAACCCCCTCGGCTATCACTTGCAAACGCAGGTTGTGAGCCAGGGAGATGATCGAGGCGACGATCGCAGCATCGTCCTGGTCGACCGTGATGTCGCGCACAAAGGATTGATCGATCTTCAATGCGTCGATCGGAAAACTCTTGAGATAGGCCAGGCTAGAATAGCCGGTGCCAAAATCATCAATCGACAATTGCACCCCTATCGATTTCAGGTCGTTCAGAATACCCACGGCCAGCTCGACATCTGTCATCACCAGGCTTTCGGTCAATTCGATTTCGAGGTAATGCGGCGCCAGTCCGGTAACTTCCAGCATCTCGGCTACCTGCTGCACCAGATTTTGCTGGAAAAATTGGCGCGGCGACAGGTTCACCGACATCCGCAAATACCCCAGGCCCATGCGCTGCCACGTCTTGTTCTGTTCGCAAGCGGTGTGCATTACCCAGGCGCCCATCTGCACGATCAGGCCGGTTTCTTCAGCCAGGTCGATGAAACGCGTGGGCGAGATCATGCCCAGTTGCGGATGTTTCCAGCGAATCAGAGCCTCCATGCCGACCATGCGGCCGGTACGCAAATCCACTTGCGGTTGATAGTAGAGCAGCAATTCCTTGCGTTCCAGCGCGTTGCGCAAATCACCCTCGATCTGCAGGCGTTCAAGCGCTCGTTCATTCATCGCGGCAGTGTAGAACTGGTAATTGTTATTCCCCATTTCCTTGGCCCGATACATGGCGATATCGGCATGCTTGAGCAAGCTGTCAGGGTCTTCGCCGTCATTCGGATAGACTGCGACGCCGACGCTGCAGCTCAGGAAAAAGTCATAGCCTTCAATTTGCAAAGGGCGCGCAATCGCATCCATCAGCCGTTGAATCAGGCCTACGCTCAGCTCTTCATCCAGACGCTCCGGCAAGATCAAGACAAATTCATCGCTGCCCAGCCGCGCGATGGTGTCAGCTTCGCGAGTAAACGTTTTCAGGCGGCTGGCGACTTCCTTCAGCAACAGATCGCCGGCATTGTGCCCGAGCGTATCGTTGACGAATTTAAAGCGGTCCAGATCGACGAACAACACCCACACCCTGTGACCGTACAACTCACCATAGACAATCGACTGGCTCAGGCGGTCGCTCAGCACATTGCGATTGGCGAGGCCGGTCAAGGTGTCGTGCTGGGCCTGATGCTCCAGCTCTGCCTCGTAACTCTTCATTTCCGTGATGTCGTACAAAGACGTGACGAAGTGGCTGACGCGGCCGGAACTATCCTTCACGGGCGCCACGTAAAGCTCGTTCCAGAACAAGGTGCCGTCCTTGCGATAACTGCGGAACACGGCATTCGCGGTGCGCTTTTCGCGCAAGGCAGCGCGAATTTCCTCCAGGCCGATCTGGTCGTGATCGTCGCCATGCAGCATTTCCAGATTGCGGCCAATCATATCCTTGGCGGAGTAACCGGTAATCCTCTCGAATGCGGGATTGACATACTCCACCTGGTAATCCGGTAATTTGGCGCTGGAGATGATGATGGCGTTCGCACTCGATTCGATGGCCCGCTCGCGCAGTTGCAAGGCGTCTTCGGCGCGCTTGCGGGCGACGATATCCTCTTTCATCATTTGCGTCGCCAGCTTGACTTGCTGGGTACGGGCGTCTACCAGCCACTCGATCCGCTTGGAGCGCGTCGATTGAAAATACAGATAGATGGCCCCCATCCAGCTCAGCAAACTACCCAGTATCAATACCAGGATCGATCCGGCATTTTTCTTGGTGAATACGCGCGCCGGCGCCGATGCCTCAATAAACCAGGATTTACCGGCAAGTTCGAAAGTTTGCGACATGTCTTGCGGAGCGTCATACAACAACCAGGCCGGCAGCCAATCGCTGGCATTCGACAGCGTAGCCTGGCTGCCCTGGCGGTAGACCAAGCTACCCTCTTCCGGCTTGGCGCTGGCATATACCCGAAGGTAAAAATCTTCACGCGCCTGCACGCCGTCGCGGGCCAGGATATTGTTGACGAAAGCATCAGCGCGCAAGGCTGCGCTGGTATAACCGATCAACGCACGACGGCGGTCGTCGAGGCTGTCCAACACCGCACCGTGCTGATAAACCGGCATCAGGACCATCATGATCAGCTTGCTGCCGTTCTTGGCCGACTTTTGTTCAAACAGATCGGTAGAGGCCGGCAAACCGGTGTCGCGTGCGCGATTCGCCGCTTCGCTCTGAATGGCACTGTTCGCCACATCCATGGCAAACGCACCTTCATTGCCGGCCATCGGCTCGAGAAATTCGACCACTCGATATTGATCATGTCCAGCCGCAGGTTCCGGCTTGCCGTCGCTTAATTGGCGAATCGAAAAATCAGGATAATGCTTGCGTATCTCAGCTTCATAGGCAGGCCGCTGGGCTGCCGTCACCAGGCGCTGAAAGCCCAGCGACTTGATATACGGAGCGCGGCGCAGCATCGGTTCGGTAAAGGTGCGGAACTGTTCGCGACTGACGCCGTCGACGGTGAGGAACAGGCGATTGACGGTTTCCACTTCATGCACCAGGCCATCCAGACCGTCTACCACCGCTTTAAGATGGCCACTGGCCAGGCGCCGGAATTCGGCATCCATTTTTTCATATTCGAGATGACGGACCGAGACAAACAAGCCGAGCGTGATCGCCAGACCCAATATCAAACTGGATAAAGAGGCAATGGGTATGAAGATTGACGAACCACGACGAAACATTTCTACTCCATTGCGAACAATAGGCGAAATATTACACGGTCTTATTACCCGATAACGTTACACTTTGATTTCTTTTTAGTACTGCAGGCCAACTAAAAGCCACAAGGAAAGAATCCTTGCGGTAACAGATGAAAAATCAGGGCGATTTCGGTGTTTCGGCGTCTGGCAACAAGCAGCCCTGCAAGATTTGCAGATCGTTGTCTTTCGCGAAATTGACTACAAAATGATAGGCCAAAGGCTCGATCTGGCGTAAATCTTCATTGACGACCACCGACCGCACGCCATTCAGCAGCACCGGCCGGACGTAGGGCGAATATTGCAGATGCGCATTGCGACCGCCCGATCCTTCCGGGCGAAAACAGGCCATGACGCCGCACAAGCGCTCGGCCCAGTCGCTGGGACGAAACTGCCTGCCATCGCTGGTGATACCTTGAATAAAAAATTCGCGGGCGGGTGCGTCAGGAGATTGAATTGGTTCGGCCATGCGTACAGCTCGTTTCTTCTATAACGCTTGCTACAGACATTGCTTAGCCTCGGGTAGAAGCAAGCGACTAGTTTTGCGTAAGTGATTCTTACGTATTATATCTTATAGAAGACTGCCATACTACTGCCCGACCGCTGATTTACCCGAGCCAGACTGCGGCCGACAGCAGAAGCAGCAAGAACATCCATAGCAACAGGGCGCGCCAAACCAGGCCGACCGTGCTTTGCAAGGCGCGCGGGGTGGGAACATCGCCCGGCGGGCTTTCGCTTTCCATGGCGGTGGAATCAACCGTCGACGCATCGGCTGGCAGGATGGAAATCGCGGTTTCCGGCGGCGCTCCCAGCAACACGCCCATGGCGCCGCCGCCGGTAGACAAAATGATGCCGTCGGTCTCACTTTTCCAGCGATCGGCAAAATTACGCCAGGCGTAGATCGCGTCTTCGAAATTACCGACTACCGCAAAGGCCGCCGCCGTCATGCGCGCCGGAATCCAGTCTACCCAATAAAATGCCTGGGCCGCAAAACGTCCGAAAGCTTCATTGCGCATGTGATCCGGCTCATTCCAGCCGCGTGCCAGATACTCGGCGACGCGGTACATCACGGCGCAAGCCGGGCCAACCGGCATGAGGAACCAGAAGAACACGCCGAACACATGGCGGTGCGTAGTGATCAGCGCCTTTTCCACGGCGATGCGGGAGATTTCACTGACATCCATATCAGTGGTATCGAGCTTGGTCCACTCGGCCAGCAGGGTGCGCGCCGTGGCGTCGTCGCCGGTATTGAGAGCCAGCTGAATCGAGCTGAAGTAATGGCTGTAATGGCGGAAGCCGAGAGTCAGATACACGATCAAGACATTCCAGAGCAGTGCAGCCCAGGCGCCGACATGCACGCATAACCAATAGATCAACGCAGTCGGGACGGTGAGCGCCAGTATCACGCAAAACCAGCCCAGCCGGCCCTGACGCGCCTGACCTGCATTGAACGAAGCCTCTATCTTGCTCGCGAAATGCTTGACCCATGCATAGACGGGATTGTCCGCACGCAGCGGCTTCAGTTGTTCGATCAGCAATGCAAACAGAATAGAGAGAAATGTCATTAACAACCCTATAAATCAAGTAACTGCATCAAGTAGCCGCGCATGCAGCAGTGCAGCAATCGGCATCCATACCCGCTAAAACCCGGCGCGGGGGTGTTGCCATAACATCTAAAATTGCAGTATCCCATACGATAACGCAGCACACGCACAGAATCAAACTTGTACTGAACTTGTGTTCCGTGCTTTCCACACCTTCTGGTGTCGCACAATAAATTCAAGCCCCGATTCAAGCCCGGAGAAAATGAAACAAATTTCTTAACATGGCGGCAGTCGCTCCCCAAATGAAGAAGCGCTCGTAAGGCATTGCATAAAAGGTGCGGCGATAGCCGTCCGGCAGATCGATACTGCGCAATTGATGGTTCAGGCCGTCCATCAGAAATGCCAGCGGGACTTCAAAGATTTCAGCTACCTCGTCCGGATCGGCGCGCAAGCTGACAGGCGGATCGAGCAGGCACACCACCGGCGTTACACGATAGCCTGTACCGGTAAAATACTCCGGCAAGCTGCCGATCACCTCAACCTGGCTGCGCGCCAGGCCAATCTCTTCTTCAGCTTCACGCAAGGCGGTTTCGATTGGCGAAGCATCGCTCTGCTCCATACGCCCACCCGGAAAACTCACTTGCCCGGCATGATCGGTCAGATGGGCGGCGCGCTGCGTAAACAACAGCGTCGGCTGCTGCTCGTGCATGACGATGGGAATCAACACCGATGCCGGCGTTGCCGGCTTGCCCTGCTGCTGTGCAAGGCGTTGCACAGTCTGGCCATCCATGCGCTCCGGATGCCATTCCGGCCGCTGCGCAAAACGCTGACGCAGCCATGCCGCATTCATCCTTTCGGGCGCCAGCGCAGATTCGCCGGCAACCGCATCAACCGGCAACATCAGGGGATCGAAAGTCAATTTAACCAAGAAAATTCCTCTAGCAATCTTTTCAACACTACTTCAACACTTTACCGCGATGACGGCCAAGGAGCTATCGCAGTCACAGATAATAACAATTAGCACCATTTTACTTTGCGGCAACTATATAGTGGGAACCATACGATAGCCTGCAGCAAACATACATCGCAAATGCAAAAAAGGGGCACCTGACGGCGCCCCTTTCTTTATGCAATACCTATGCCTGCATAACAACGACTTACTCTGCTGCTGGTGCAGCCTTTGCAGTGTTGCGACGTTGTGGCAATTTTTCCTTGATACGTGCCGATTTACCGGAACGCTCACGCAGGTAGTACAGCTTGGCGCGACGGACATCGCCGCGACGCTTGACTTCGATCGAAGCGATCAGTGGCGAGTACAGTTGGAATGTACGCTCAACGCCTTCGCCGGAAGAAATCTTACGGACGATGAAGTTGGAGTTCAGACCACGGTTACGACGCGAAATCACAACGCCTTCGTAAGCCTGAGCACGCTTGCGCGTACCTTCAACTACGTTAACGCTGACGATGACAGTATCGCCTGGTGCGAATTCAGGGATATTTTTGGCAAGGCGAGCAATTTCTTCTTGCTCAAGTTGTTGGATCAAGTCCATTTTTAGCTCCATATACCATCTTGCTGACGCCAAATGTGCAAAGCACTGCTCAGTAGAGGATGGGGTTAATACACAGGTGGCCGGCTGGCCTCCCCTTGGTACTGCGGTACTGCTCAACTACTATTTACTACCAACTACAAGCGGGCGATCAAGCGCTTTTACAAGCATTTTCGCTTAATCAATATTCCGTAAAAACTTTTCATCGGCCGCGCTCAGCAAACCGGCAGCGCGTATCTTCTGAATCAGATCCGGCCGTTTCTTTACCGTGGCAGACAGCATTTGCTGACGCCGCCATTTTTCGATTTCAGCGTGATGCCCGCCCATCAAGACCGGCGGCACCGCTACGCCTTCATACTGTTCCGGCCGGGTGTAATGCGGACAATCCAGCAAGCCATTGACAAAACTGTCTTCGACCGCCGATGCTCCATCATTCAGCACACCGGGCAACTGCCGGATCACCGCATCCATCAAAGCCATCGCCGGCAATTCGCCGCCGGACAAAACGAAATCGCCAAGGCTGATTTCTTCATCCACGCAACGATCCAGCAAACGCTGGTCAACCGCTTCATAACGGCCGCAGAGCAATACCAAACCGGGTTCGGTACGCAATTCCATGACGCGCTGATGGGTCAGCGGCCGGCCTTGCGGCGACAGATAGACTACTCTCGGTGCAGGCAGGCTTTGTTGCAGCTGACGCGCCTTGGCCGCTTCAATCGCAGCTTCCAGCGGCTTCGCCATCATCACCATGCCAGGGCCGCCGCCATAAGGCCGGTCATCCACGGTACGATGATTGTCGGTCGTGAAATCACGCGGATTCCACAAGGCCAGCTCACATCTTTTTTGTTCAAACGCACGCCGGGTAACACCCGATTGCGTCAGTGCGGCAAACATTTCGGGAAACAGTGTGACGACATCAAATTGCATACCGCGCACCTTTTTGTTTCGCTTGCGATCTTGTTTGCTGCTTTAGCTGCCTGGAGCTGATGCTGAATTCAAGCCTGGATTTAATAATCCAGTCCCCAGTCAACCGTGATTTTCTTTGCTGCCTGATCCACCGTCTTGACGAACTGCTCAACAAACGGGATCAATAATTCTGCTGCGGTTTTGTCCTGACCTGCGACTGCCGGCACCGTAATCCGAAGAATCGGATGCGCGCCGTTGTCCATCAAATCAGCGACCACGCCCAAATGCTCGCCTTGCAGATTCTCAACCACCAGGCCGATCAGATCGACCCAATAGAATTCATCGTCCGCAAGCGCCGGAAAATGGCTGCGTGGAATATGCACCACACTGCCCTTCATGGCTTCGGCTGCGTCACGCCCTGCCACACCCATCAGGCGCGCCACAATGTCGCCACTGTGGTTTTTCGCCTGCATCATTTCGACATCGTGCAATTCCGGCGAATTCTGCCGGTTCAGCCACCATGTCTTGGCGTGCAACAGTGCATCGGCATCCGCCGAATACGGTTTGATCCGCACCCAGCCATTAATGCCGTAGGCGCCAGTAATGTAACCGACCACCACCAAGTCTGAAGGTATTGCAGTTCCAGCTGGTGCTGTGACCGACAAATTTACTGACGCGCTCATCGGCTGACTTAACGGTTCAAACTGCTTAATTAAGCAGTTTTCTTGGCAGCGTCGGCAACCAGACGCGCAACGGTCGGCGACATTTGTGCGCCAACACCTTGCCAATGCGTCAGGCGGTCCTGAGCAATGCGGAAAGTCTCTTCTGCACCGGAAGCTACCGGATTGTAAAAGCCGATACGCTCGATGAAGCGACCGTCACGGCGATTGCGCGAATCAGTAGCTACGATGTTGTAAAAAGGACGCTTCTTTGCGCCACCACGGGATAAACGAATAACGACCATAATGTTTCCAAAAAGTGTTCGAACACGGAAAAAGCCGCAAATTATAACGCAAAGTGAGCCACTCCCGCAACCAAAGCAGGCCATGGGTGTGGTTACACTA
This sequence comes from Collimonas sp. OK242, assembly GCF_900107095.1. Classification (GTDB taxonomy): domain Bacteria; phylum Pseudomonadota; class Gammaproteobacteria; order Burkholderiales; family Burkholderiaceae_D; genus Collimonas. The sequence continues at coordinate 238,949 of NZ_FNOR01000006.1, read as the reverse complement.
CGTCAAACAGGTATTTGCAGGGCTCCAAAACGCTTTGCGGCTCTACGCCGCAAGCGGGCCTGACTATCAAAGTGACATTCTATTGAAGCAGGCTGTACACTACGCCCTCAATCTGCTTTCCGACACGCATGGTGCACCTCGGAAACATCAGTGGCGATAGCCAAGCCAGTATATTAGCAATATTCCTAGCTGATGCAAGGATTGCCTGCTTTAAATTACATGTTCCAGACATTTCATTCACCCATCCTGCCAATGACCCGATCCCACAAGAACAAGACACTCGCCACCTTCACGGCCACCGTATTTGGCAGCATAGGCCTGCACCGTTTCTATCTGAAGGGATTGCAAGATATCTGGGGCTGGCTGCATTTTGCCGCTCTGCCAATTTCCATACTCGCCTACTTGTTTTTTAGACAAAATCAACAAGTGACGTTCCTGTTCGGACCACTGATCATCTCGGGCCTGATTGCCTGCATCGAATCGCTGGTCATAGGATTAACCCCGGACGAGAAATGGGACGCCCAATACAATGCCAACTCCGGCCGCCAATCCGATTCCAGCTGGTTTGTCGTCTTGCTGGTGGTATTAACCGTGGGAATCGGCGCGATCGCTTTGATTGGCTCAATTGCCCGGACATTCGACCTGCTGTTCACCGGCGGCGCCTACGGTTGAGCTTTGGAACCCGGTACGCGCCGGCACCAAAAAAAAAAGCAGCCGCGGCTGCTTTTTTTTCATCGGAAAAAATCAGAACTGGTCTTCCGTCAACGCCATCACGCCGCTGCTGCCTTCGACAATCGAGATGCGATAAGCATCAGCCTGGGACAGTATATGCTCGGCAAAGAAGCGCGCCGTACCGATCTTGGCCTGATAGAAATTGCTGTCGCCCGCGGCCGACTGCAATTTTTGGTTTGCAATCAGCGCAGCACGTCCAAGCTGCCAGCCGCCCAATACGATGCCGGCCAGCTTCAGATACGGCACGCTACCGGCAAACACGCCCTTGATATCGCTCTTCAGATTATCGACCACGTAGCTGACCACCTGTTCCAGCGCATCAGCGCCGCTGGCCAGTTGTTTGCCGATAGCGACCAGGTCGGCCGCACCGCTGCTCGCCAGCTCCGCTTGCGTAGCACGCACCTGGGCAATGATGCCCTTGGCGACGGCGCCGCCATCGCGCGCAGTCTTGCGGCCGACCAGATCGTTGGCCTGGATTGCCGTGGTGCCTTCATAAATCGTCAAGATCCGCGCATCGCGATAGAACTGCGCCGCGCCGGTTTCCTCGATAAAGCCCATGCCGCCATGAATCTGCACGCCGGTGGACGCCACGTCGATCGAAATCTCGGTCGACCAGCCTTTGACGATCGGCACCATGTACTCATAGAACGCCTGATTCGCTTTACGCGTCGCTGAGTCGGCATGATGATGGGCGGCATCATGCGCAGCCGCGGTCACATACGCCAAGGCGCGTGCCGCCTCAGTCTGCGAGCGCATGCTCATCAGCATGCGCCGTACATCCGGCTGATGAATAATCGTCACGGCGCCGGCTGAACCGGCCAGGTCGCGCGATTGCACGCGGTCCTTGGCGTAAGCCAGCGCTTTTTGATAAGCGCGCTCGGCAACGCTGATGCCTTGCAGGCCAACCGCAAAACGCGCCGCATTCATCATGATGAACATATATTCGAGGCCGCGATTCTCCTCGCCCACCAAGGTACCGACAGCGCCGCCGTGGTCGCCGAACTGCAGCACCGCTGTCGGACTGGCTTTGATGCCGAGCTTGTGCTCCAGCGAGACGCAATGGACGTCGTTGCGCGCGCCGGGCGAGCCGTCGGCATCGACCATGAATTTCGGCACGATGAATAGCGAAATGCCCTTCACGCCTTCCGGCGCGTTCGGAGTACGCGCCAACACCAGATGCACGATATTCTCAGCCATATCGTGCTCGCCGTAGGTGATGAAAATCTTGGTGCCGGAAATCTTGTAAGTGCCGTCGCCCTGCGGTACCGCACGGGTGCGCACCAGCGCCAGATCGGAGCCGGCTTGCGGCTCGGTCAGATTCATGGTGCCGGTCCATTTGCCGGATACCAGGTTCTCCAGGTAAATCCGCTTTTGCTCATCGCTGCCGGCGGTCAGCAAGGCTTCAATCGCACCGTCGCTCAACAGCGGGCACAAAGCAAAAGACAGATTGGCCGCATTCAGCATCTCTATGCATGGTGTCGCCACCAGCTTGGGCAAACCCTGGCCGCCAAATTCAACCGGATGCTGCACACCTTGCCAGCCGGCTTGCGCAAAGGCCTTGAATGCTTCTTTAAAACCCTTGCTGGTAGTGACTTCGCCGTCATGCCAGTAACTCGGCTCTTGATCGCCGCTGCGGTTTAAGGGCGCGACCACTTCACTGCAAAACTTGGCATTCTCTTGCAACACGGCTTCCACGGTTTCCGGCGTCGCATCTTCACAGCCAGGCAATGTGCTGACCTGCTCCAGACCGGCCAATTCGTTCAGCACGAACAGCATGTCTTTCAACGGGGCGACATAACTCATGAGTTACTCCAAAAAATTGGGCGGCACCGCTGAGCCTGACACCGCCAGCACCCGCAATACCACCCGTATACTTTCGATTTTCAACAAAACGCTGAAAGGCCGCGCATCAAAAGCCAGCCCCCCCCCCCCAACGCACTGCAAAACGCCGGTCGGCTTAGCCCAGTTCGGCCACCAGTTGCGGCACGATCTCGAACAGGTCGCCCACAATGCCGTAGTCCGCGACCGAGAAAATCGGCGCTTCTTCATCCTTGTTGATGGCGACGATCACCTTGGAATCTTTCATCCCGGCCAGATGCTGGATCGCGCCGGAAATACCGACGGCGATATACAGCTGCGGCGCCACGATCTTGCCGGTTTGTCCGACCTGCCAGTCGTTGGGCACGAAGCCCGCATCCACTGCGGCGCGCGAGGCGCCCATGGCGGCGCCCAGCTTGTCCGCCAGCGGCTCCAGGATCTTGAAATTTTCCGCCGAACCCAGGCCGCGGCCGCCGGAGACGATGATCTTGGCTGCCGTCAGTTCAGGACGATCCGATTTGGCCAGCTCGCGCGAGACGAATGCGGATTTGCCGAAGTCGGCTGCGGCTGCGATATTTTCCACGGCTGCGGAACCGCCGCCGGCAGCAGCGTCAAAACCGGTGGTACGCACGGTGATGACTTTGGTGGCGTCGCTCGATTGCACGGTGGCGATGGCGTTGCCGGCATAGATAGGACGCTCAAAGGTATCCGGGCTGTCGACCTTGGTGATTTCGGAAATCTGGCCGACGTCCAGTTTGGCGGCGACGCGCGGCAGGATGTTTTTGCCGTAAGCGGTGGCCGGCGCCAGGATGTGGCTGTAGCCGGCGGCCAGGGCCAGCACCTGCTCGGCGACGTTTTCGGCCAGGCCATCGGCAAAGTAGGCGGCATCGGCAACCAGCACTTTGCTCACGCCGGCAGCTTGCGCGGCGGCTTGGGCGGCTGCGCCGCAGTTGCTGCCGGCGACCAGCACGTGGACTTCGCCGCCGCATTGGCTGGCGGCGGTAATGGTATTGAGGGTGCTGCCTTTTAACGAGGCGTTATCGTGTTCGGCGATGACGAGGGCTGTCATGTTGGCTCCAGAGTTATGTACGCTCGCCTGCATCATGATCATGATGCGGCGCTACGCTTGATTCTTGAATAGGTTATGGTTGATTCGGCGGGCTAAGTCAGCTTCGCTTACAGTACCTTGGCTTCGTTCTTCAGCTTGGCGACCAGGGTAGCGACGTCAGGCACCTTGATGCCGGCGCTGCGCTTGGCTGGCTCCACCACTTTCAGCGTCTTCAGGCGCGGTGCGACATCCACACCGAGATCGGCCGGCTTGAACACATCCAAGGTTTTCTTCTTGGCCTTCATGATGTTCGGCAGCGTCACATAGCGCGGCTCGTTCAGGCGCAAATCGGTGGTGATGATGGCCGGCAGCGTCAGTGCCAGGGTTTCCAGGCCGCCGTCGACTTCACGCGTGACCGTCACCTTGCCGTCTTCCAGCACGACCTTGGAAGCAAAGGTCGCTTGCGGCCAGCCCAGCAGCGCAGCCAGCATCTGGCCGGTCTGGTTGCAATCGTCGTCGATCGCCTGCTTGCCGAGGATGATCAGCTGCGGTTGTTCTTTGTCGGCCACGGCCTTCAACAGCTTGGCCACCGCCAGCGGTTGCAGATCGGTGTCGCCGGTATCGACCAGCACGCCGCGGTCGGCGCCAATCGCCATCGCCGTGCGCAGGGTTTCCTGGCATTGCGTGACGCCGCAGGAAATCGCGATCACTTCCGTCACCTTGCCGCCTTCTTTCAGGCGCGTGGCTTCTTCCACCGCGATTTCGTCAAACGGATTCATCGACATCTTGACGTTCGCAATATCGACACCGCTGCCGTCCGACTTGACCCGCACCTTGACGTTGTAATCGACGACACGCTTGACTGGTACTAATACTTTCATCGGTATGCCTTTTTATTGAAATAAAAAAATCTGGGTTGATGCGGGCTGACGTCAATTGACGCCAATTGACGTTAACGTAAATCTTAATTAGGAATTATAAGAGAGAATTCGTTCCGACGCTGAAATTTAGCACGATCGTTCTATTAAATCTTAGAGCAAACGGACTAATCGCACCAGTTTTTTCTAAAACAAAATACGCTCAATGTGATTTATGCAATGGAAATGCGTTGCGCCGACCTGAAACGGAAGGCGGAAAGGGATAAAACCGAGGTATTGCGCGACCAGCAGAACGCTGGTTGCGGCATATATTGATGGATAAAAATCTGCTGCGGAGACTACGGTGAAAGGCTGGCCATGAATCGACTATAAGTCGACGACGCGCATTTACTTTCTTACTTGCGTTTCATGAAGAAAATAAATTCTCTGTTTTCTTCGCTCTGCTCCAGCAAATCATTACCCGTCTGCTTCGCGAACGCCTGAAAATCGCGCACCGAGCCAGAATCCGTCGCCATCACACGTAGCACTTCGCCGCTCAGCATGTCTGCCAACGCCTTCTTGGTTTTCAAAATCGGCAGTGGGCAATGCAAACCGCGTGCGTCGAGTTCTTTATTAAATTCCATAACCACTTCGTAAGGTAAAGATTTTTAACATTTGATGCTATTTATTGATTCTACTCCAAACGCAGACGCCTTTGACGCGTTGCAACAAAGCATCAATCATTTTTACAACAGCAGTGCCGCAAATAAATATGTCTTTAATGCAATTTCTGCTTCCATCCGCGTGCTAACATTCATTCACAAAGTAACAACATTTAACAGACACAATCGCCGGAGATAACGCCGCCCCATGGCAACTCATGGCGAACCATTCTGAGGAACAGCATGCGAGACAACCTTAGCGAAAAACCTTTCAGCAACGTTACACCGTTCTGGCAGCGCTTACCTCAATTTTTCCTGTATCCAATGCAGCAGCAGCTGATCTGGCGTCCGGTGTTTTACGCCTTGCTCAGCAGCGGCTTATGGCTGCTAGGCAGGAGCGGCGAGGACGACGGATTCTCTCCGGTCATACTGATCGTTGCGGTACTGGTCGGCATAGGTCTATCCATCGACCTGATGCGGCAGGCGTTCCGGATCCTGGAACAAACCTCGCTCGGCAATTTGCGCCATGCCGATTTCGACGAGCCGGACGACATGCACAAGATGACGCCCTACAAGCTCTATTTTGCGATGCTGGTGCAAGGCATTTTCATTGCCATCATGGCCGACATCCATCCGTTTCTCGGGCTGCTGGGAAGCGCCGTGGTCAATCTGATGCTGCCGGCCAGCATCATGGTGCTGGGACATACCCACAGCTTCAGCGACGCCATCAATCCCTTCAACGTGTTCAAGATGATCAAGGCCTGCGGCTGGCCCTATCTGGCGCTATGGGCGTTCGGATTCATACTGAGCCAGTGCGCACCGATTACCGCCATGCTGTTTCTGGGCAAAGTGCCGATCACCCTGCTGATCGGCTTGAGCGTCTTCGCTTGCGCCTATTTCACTTTGGTTGGTTTCAACCTGATGGGCTATACGATGTACCAATACCATCAGGAGATCGGTTATTCGCCGGATCGCAATTTTGACGTCAACGCACTCGCCGGCAGCCGCCAAAACCGCCCTCTTAGCGACGATGAAATCCTGGCGCAGCAAATCGGTGCGCTGGTGCGCGACGGCGACATCGGCCTGGCGATGGAGATGGTATGGGAAGAGCTGCGCTACGACCAGTTCAACGCGCAATTGTCGAGCCACTACGCCAAACTGCTGATGCTCAAGGGCGACAAGAGCAAGCAGCTGGAGTATGCGCCACGTCACCTGTTTGCCCTGGCCCGCTCGGGCAAAGGCGGCCGGATCGGCGATAGCTGGAGGCAAGCGCGCCTGCTTGATCCAGAATTCAAGATCGACAATCCCGATCATGTATTGGAAATTGCGGCGGCCGCCGCCTCGGTACGCGAACATCAGATTGCATTGGAAATCGTATCCGGTTTCCACAAGCGCGCAGCGCGTCATAAAGATGTGCCGGCGGTGCTGGTCCTGGCCGGCAAGCTGCTGTCCGATCACCTGCGCCAGGACGCCCGCGCCTTGTCGCTGTTCAATCACGTGATAGCGCAATGGCCAAGCAACCCGGCGGCCGGCGAAGCGCAACAATACAAAAATGTGATCGAGCGCCTGACACAAGATGCCGGGCAAACCTGATTAGTATCGATTGCCGGGGCTGGTAGCCAAGCGGCTTTCTTCACTCAGAGGAAACTGCTGCAGCAGCAATTTCTGATAATGCTGCGCCTTGTCGTGTATGCCCGCCGCCATGAAGCCCCTGGCCACGAACTGCACCAGCTGCGGCAATTGCTGATGCTGGCGCGCAGTCACCATCAATATCTGCAAGATGGCCGCTGCCGTTTGCGGCTGCCCGTTCAATGCGAATCGCCTGGCGACTGCCAGCGATTGCTCGCTGCTCAGCTGCGGCCGCGGTTCGGCTCTTGCCACATAATCCAGGTAGGCCTGATGAATTTTATCTTCGGCCAGGCTGCCTTTTGGCAGACGCAGCAACATCTCTGCGGTCTTGTGGAAGATCGGCGCAGCCGGCGTTTCTTTCGACAGATTGAATAATTGCAGCAGCCAGTCCGGCTTCGGCGTCTTCTGTTGCGCCAGGGTTTTGCTCACCAGGCTGCTGAAGTCGCGCCGGGCGCGCGTGAAATCCAGCCGGCTCAGGGCTGAATACGCACTCTGCTGCAGCTTGCGCAATTGCTGATCGTCGTCGGCAGGGGCGACATAATTAGCGTGCGCCTGATCCAGCTTGCGCCGCGCCAGCAAGCGATAGAGCAAGGCTAGCGATGCGCCGCCCAGCAAGCCGCCGATATGGGCGTAGTAATTGGTATTCGACGGTGCGCCAAACAACAAGTCGAACGCTTCCTTGCCGACCCAGATCGGCAACATGATCAATGCCGGCGCCTTGAAGAAATCGAAATAAAACAGGAACCAGTAAAAGAAACGTATCTTGCGCAAGCCGTACAGTACGGTGTACATCCCCATGACTCCGGAAATGGCGCCCGACGCTCCCAGCGACAACATCATGCTGTCGCCCTCGAACAAAAGATAAAATGCCGCAGACAACAAACCCGATGCCAGGTAAAACAGCAAATACCAGGCGCCGCCCAACAAGATTTCAACCGCATAGCCGACCATCGCCAGGAACACCATATTGCCCAGCACATGGTCGACGCTGGCGTGCAAGAACATGTGGGTAAGCAGCGTAACCGGGCGCTCGAACGCCTGCGCCGGTATCAACGAATAGCGCTCGGTAAAACTCTGCTTGCGGGTCAGCACGTAGCGCTCTCGCTGCTCTTTCCATTCGGCCAGGTCGTCATCGCTGAGCGTGCCCAGCACAGCCGGTTTCGCTTGCTGCATCAAGGCCGCAAAACGGAGGTCGGCGTCCAGCACATACCAGCGCTGGATAAGTTGCTGATAATTTTCCAATGAAGCGGTCTTGCCGTCGCGTGCCGCAGCCAGATCGGCACGTGCCCGCAATTGCCGCCAACGCTCCAGGGCCTTGCGCATGGTTGCGGCGGCCTCGGGCTTGTCATCGCTTTCCAGATAACGCGCATAGGCGGGAAACTCGAATTCGGGTAAGCGCGACTCGACCAGATAATAATGCGCGGCCGGCTCCATCTGGCTGCGCTCATGCCATTGAATGCCGAAATAAATCAGCAGATTGATCAGCACCAGCAGGATAGTCACCAGCGGCGGGCGCTTCCAGTCTGGCTTACGGTCTACCGGGATAATCAACATGGCGGCTCAAGAGCGGGAAGGAATTGTAATAGCGCAATTTTACCTAGTCATTGCCGTATGGCAGCGCTTTTTTTTGCCAACTACAATGCTTCCGCCTTGGCCGAGGCGCGTTCTCAGGTTTTCAAGACAGCTTCAGGCTACGCCGTCTGCAACAAGGGCCGCTCAACATACTCAACCGCCAGTCCTTGCGCCCGCATCCAGTCGGCGACAGCGTGGCCGGTGCCGGCGCGCCAGGGACGCAACGCCGCCGGCTCCAGCAGGCGATATTCCAGCAATTCCGGCGACAGTTGAATCCGGCCGGATGCCTTGACGTGATAGGCGATGATGAGTTCGTTCTTGCGCATGAATTCGTAGACGCCGATCAGCGTGACCTGCTCGGCGTCAAGATTGGTTTCTTCCTTGAGTTCACGCGCGATGCCCTGCTCCGGGGTCTCATCGCGCTCCATGAACCCGGTGATCAGCGCAAACATGCCCTCCTGCCATGCCGCATTGCGCGCCAGCAGGATCTTGCCGTCGATCTCGACTACCGCCGCCAGCACCGGCAACGGATTATCCCAATGGGTCCAGTGGCCATCGGGACAGGCCAGGCGCGACTTTCCGGCTTCGCCGTCGTCGGCACGCTGAATCAGGGATTTCGCACACACCGGACAAAATTTAAATTCACTCATGTCAGAGTTGGTCAGTTGAGGACAGAATAAAAAAACGGGAAGAACCAATCCGCGATACTACTGCGATTTGATGCTTCCCGCTTCCGCTTGCCACGATCTCAGTGCCAGCCCGGTGGCAACTTAGTCACTTGCGACTGATGTTATGCGCGTTCGCCGACCCACGCAGCGACACCTTGCAACGCCGCCGCCAGGCCGCTGGCATCGGTGCCGCCGGCTTGCGCCATATCGGGACGGCCGCCGCCTTTGCCGCCTACCTGCAATGCGACAAAATTGACCAGCTCGCCTGCCTTGACCTTCGCAGTAGCATCGGCCGTGACGCCGGCGATCAGGCTCACCTTGCCATCCTTCACGGCAGCCAGGACGATTGCCGCAGTCTTCAGCTTATCCTTCAGCTTATCCATGGTTTCGCGCAAGGTCGCACTATCGGCGCCTTCCAGCGTAGCCGCCAATACCTTGATGCCATTGACGTCGACCGCCTGGCTTACCAGTTCGTCACCCTGGTTCGCAGCCAGTTTCGACTTCAGGCTGCTCAGCTCTTTTTCCAGCGCCTTGACGTGTTCCTGCACCTGGGCGATACGCTGCGTCAGTTCTTCCGGCTGCGCTTTCAATGCCGCCGCGGCTTCGTTGACGCGATTGCTCAGGTTCTGCACCAGCGCCAGCCCGGCTTCGCCGGTCACCGCTTCGATACGGCGAATGCCGGCTGCAACGCCGCCTTCGGCCACGATCTTGAACAAGCCGATATCGCCGGTACGGGTGACGTGGGTGCCGCCGCACAATTCACGTGAGCTGCCAATCGACAATACGCGTACTTCGTCGCCATATTTTTCACCGAACAATGCCATGGCGCCGGCGCCAACCGCGTCGTCGAACGACATCAGCCTGGCTTCGGTAGCCACATTGGCCAGGATTTCGCGATTGACGATTTCCTCGATGCGACGAATTTCGTCGGCGCTGACCGGGGCGTTGTGACTGAAGTCGAAACGGGTTTTGTCGGCATCGACCAGCGAACCTTTTTGCGCAACATGGCTGCCCAACACTTCGCGCAAAGCCTTGTGCATCAGGTGGGTTGCCGAGTGATTGCGTATGGTGCGGCCGCGCACTGCGGTATCCACCTTGGCGCTCAGCTTGGCGCCGACTGCCAGCGATCCGCTGCGCAGATTGCCGTGATGACCGAAAACTTCGGCCTGGATTTTCAGCGTATCGGCCACGTCAAACAAGGCGCTTGCCGCTTCCAGTATGCCGGAATCGCCAACCTGGCCGCCCGACTCGGCGTAGAACGGCGTAGTGTCGAGCACCACGATGGCGTCCTGGCCGGCTTCGATTTTTTGTACTGCGCTGCCATCCACATACAGCGCCAGCACTTTGGCGTCATGCGCCAGAGCGTCGTAACCGACGAAGCGGGTCTTGTCGCCGCTGTATTCCACCGCCGCCGCCATCTTGAATTTACCGGCAGCGCGCGCAGTCGATTTCTGCCGTTCCATCGCCGTGGCAAAACCTGCTTCATCCAGCTCGACCTCACGTTCGCGGCAGATATCCGCGGTCAGATCGAGCGGGAAACCGAAAGTGTCGTACAGCGTAAATGCGGTTTCGCCGTCCAGCTTCTTCGGCGTCTTGGCCAGCGCCGCTTCCAGAATCTTCATGCCGTGTTCCAGCGTCTCGCCGAAACGTTCTTCTTCCTGCTTGAGTACTTGTTCGACACGCTCTGCGGCTTCCGGCAATTCCGGATAGGCCGCGCCCATTTCCAGCACCAGGTCCTTGACCAGCTTGTAGAAAAACGGCTTGGTCTGGCCCAGCTTGTGGCCGTGGCGCAGCGCGCGGCGGATAATCCGGCGCAACACATAACCGCGTCCCTCATTGCCGGGAATCACGCCATCGACCACCAGGAAAGAACAGGCGCGGATATGATCGGCGATCACTTTCAGCGAATTGTTTTCCAGAGCGGTGACATGGGTCTCGCGTGCAGCCGCCTTGATCAGGCTCTGGAACAAGTCGATTTCATAGTTGCTGTGAACATGTTGCAATACCGCGGCCAGACGCTCCAGGCCCATTCCGGTATCGACGCATTGCTTCGGCAATGGCGTCAGGGTGGCGACGCCGGTTTTCGGATCGATCTGGCGGTCGAATTGCATGAACACGTTGTTCCAGATTTCGATGTAGCGGTCGCCATCCTGCTCCGGGCTGCCCGGAGGACCGCCCCAGACGTCGGGACCATGGTCGTAGAAAATTTCGGAGCAAGGGCCGCAAGGGCCGGTGTCGGCCATTTGCCAGAAATTGTCCGATGCATACGGTGCGCCCTTGTTGTCGCCGATGCGCACGATGCGCTCCTTCGGCAGGCCGATCACCTTGTGCCAGATATCGTAAGCTTCGTCGTCCGTCTCGTACACGGTAGCCCACAGCTTGTCAGCCGGCAGGCCATATACCTTGGTCAGCAGCTCCCAGGCCCAGACCAGCGAATCGTGCTTGAAGTAGTCGCCGAACGACCAGTTGCCCAGCATCTCGAAAAAAGTGTGGTGACGCGCGGTGTAGCCGACGTTTTCCAGATCGTTATGCTTGCCGCCGGCGCGCAGGCAGCGCTGTACCGACGTGGCGCGCACATAGTTGCGCTTTTCGGTACCCAGGAACACATCCTTGAACTGCACCATACCGGAGTTGGTAAACAGCAGTGTCGGATCGTTGCCTGGCACCAGGCTCGACGAGCGCACGATGGCATGGCCTTTGGATTCAAAGAATTTGAGAAACTTTTCGCGGATTTCGGCTGAATTCATGTTCTTGGGCAAAAATGAAACGGTGCAAGGAAAAAAGCAAGGGAGCACACGCTTAACATCATAGGCAGATCCGAGATCGATCACGCTACGGTTACGTGCACGTCCTTTTGCAAACCTTTGATTATACGTGATACCAGCCAGGCAATTGTTAACTAGACCTCCGCCGCGGCACGATGAAAAAAGCCCATCAGGATCTCCCCCGACGGGCTTTGAATGACATGAAGCCTGTATTCTGACGAAATTCAGCTCAGTTTCAGCTCCGTATCAGGCTACAGCAGGCTATTAGGCGCCTTTGTTGGTCGGTACTGCTTTGATAGCGTGTTTTTTAGCGCGATGATGCTTTTTATGCATTTTTTCAGCTGGCGCAGCAGCAGGTGCAGATGCAGCTGGTGCGGCGGCAGGAGCTGCCATTGGTGCGGCAGAAGCCGGCGCTGCGGCAGGAGCACTTTGTGCCATGACAGGCAGAGCGAAAGCAGCGATGACTACGGCAGCCAGCAATTTGTTGATCTTCATTTTGATTTCCTTTAAATTATTTAAAAAACAAGTAAATTTAATGCTTTACAAGTAAAACTAACGATCAACCATCAGCATGATTGCTGTGAATATGGTCTGAAACTCGGTTCCGCACTCTATTAACGCCAGCTTTTTGATTCGGTTGACATGATGCTACAGCGTGTTTTTATTTTTCTGACGCCGCCGGCTTGCAAGCCGCTTCCCGTTCAGCCGGGCAAGGAAAAGTCGGCGCCGATCAGATCAATCCGGTCCGTGCAGAATCCGTCCACGCCCCAGCCAAGTATCTCCCTGGCGCGCGTCGGCGTATTTACCGTATAGCAAAATAAACCATAAGCAGCCTGCTTGACTGCCTGCGCCTGCATCGGCGACAGGTATTTGTGATTGGTATGCAAGGCAACCGCATCCAGCTCCTGCAAACGCAGTTGCCAGTCATCTTCGATGACGTCCGTCAGGAAGCCGCGCGGGATATCCGGCGCCGCCACTTGCGCAGCGCGCAGGGCTTCAAACGAAAAAGACGAAAACAATGGCAATGCAGGATCGGCCCAGGTACCGCGGCCGCTGGCCTCATGCGCCGCTATCTCATCGGCAAAGAATTCCTCTGTTACCTGGGCGACGATACGCCCCGTCTCCACCTCAAACCCTTCGGCCGGCTTGATTTCAACATTCATCCAGATGCCATGCCGGCGGCAAAAATCGAGTACCTGCCGATAAGTGCATATCGGCTCGCCGGCAAACTGCGGGCCGAGCCAGCTGCCGGCATCCATTGCAGTCAGCTCATCCGAGGTGAAGTCGGCAACCTTGCCGACGCCACGCACGGTGCGGCCAAATACGGCGTCGTGCATCAAAATCGGCACGCCGTCGCGCGCCAGCATGACGTCGAATTCGACCGCCCGGTATCCATGTTCCAGGCCGCAACGCAGCGCGGCCAGCGTATTTTCCGGCGCCAGCGTGCCGCCGCCGCGATGCGCGACTATTTTGGGATAGGGCCACATGAATCTTCTCTTTCTATCGAATGAATAAGTAAGCCAGAATGACTCCGTGACCGACCGGAACTATTTGCAAGCAACTGCTGCAACCAGTTACGCTCAGTCAGAGACAATCTTGCCTTACCCTCATTCTTAATGGATTTGACTGTTTTGGCAATCGGCGACCGCCGACGGCGATTCGCTCCACGCAATCCCGGTTTCGTCGCATTTCACTTTTTTGCGGCTGCGGACCCGCTCACAATGGCTTCATTCCCACACTACGGAGGATTAGCATGAGTGACGCCAACCCGAACGCCAATCCACACTATCAAGATGCGCAACGTCAGATCGAAAGGAAAGTCGGCTTTTACCTGCATCTGGCGGCATACTTGATTGTCAACAGCGGCCTGTTGCTACTGAATTTCTTGCATAATCCGGATCGTCCGTGGGTGCTGGGACCTGTCCTGGGCTGGGGAATCGGGTTACTATTCCACGCCTTGACAGTGTTTCTCAGGAACCCTGGCGCGCAATGGAAACGGCGCATGATAGAACGAGAATTAAAAAAACATAACCCTACCCCTCCAGCATGAAGCCGACACCCGAGACCGCATTGCCGCAAACTGCCGAGCCGCTGGCACGGCGCCTGCTGCGCAGCCTGTGCATCAACCTCGGCATCACCATCATGTGCGCTGTGATTGTCACTTATGTGATGCGCATCAGCGACCAGTTCTTGCCGAACCTGGTGTTTTCGCTGTGCATCGGCATGCTGGCGATGGTGTTCATAGAAGGCGGCCGCTATGTGTTCTGGCGTAACACCACGCCGCACAAAGCACACTTTCTCGCATACATACTGCTGGCGGCAGGCATTGCCCAAGTCCTCGGCAGCCGACTGGCCTATCAGCTGCTCGGCCTGCCAACAAATAATTTCTCTATGTCTGCGTATCTGAACGTAAACGGCGTCGGCCTGATTATCCTGACCGTCTCGGTCTGCGTCGGCGCCACGCTGTTTTTCTGGAACCTCAGCACACTGGCCGAATTGCGCAATCAGGCCGCGATGGAAAGAGCGCGCACCGCCGCCGTCGAGAAACAGGCGCTGCAGGCGCAGCTGCAGATGCTGCAGGCACAGATCGAACCGCACATGCTGTTCAATACGCTGGCGACATTGCAGAGCCTGATTGCGCTGGACGCAGCGCGGGCGCAGCAGATGCTGGACCAGTTGATACATTTCCTGCGCGCCTCGCTCTCCTCGTCACGCATCGAACAAACCACGCTGGTGCAAGAGTTCAGCCTGATGGAAGCCTATCTGGAACTGATGTCGCTGCGCATGGGCAGCCGGCTCAGCTTCGACCTGCAATTACCGGCCGCGCTGCGCGATACCGTGATTGCGCCGATGCTGCTCCAGCCCTTGGTCGAGAACGCCATCAAGCACGGTTTGGAACCCAAGATCGAAGGCGGCCGGGTCGAAGTCAGCGCCCGCCGCCAAGGACAATTGCTACTGCTCGACGTCAGCGACACCGGCCTCGGCCTGACGGCGGAACCACAGCAGACAGCGGCTGGCCAAATGCACCACATCGGTCTCAGCAATATTCATGAACGCCTGCAGGCGCTGTATGGTTCGCAAGCTAGCCTGACCGTGCAACCGAAGCTGCCGCACGGCGTCATCGCCCAACTCCAACTGCCTATCCCGTCATGACACCATCATCCAAATTGCGCGCCCTGATTGCCGAAGACGAACCGATCCTGGCGGCCGCGCTGGTGCAGGCATTGCAGCGCCTGTGGCCGGCGTTGCAGATCATCGCCAGCGTCGCCAACGGCCAGGCGGTGATCGAGCAAACCCTCCGGCAACGTCCCGACATTCTGTTCCTCGATATCAAGATGCCCGGAAAAAGCGGGCTCGAAGCGGCTCAGGAGCTAGCCGAAGAATGGCCAGAGAATGAAGCTTTCCCGCTCATCGTGTTTGTTACCGCCTACGATGAATACGCGATCAGCGCCTTCGAGCATGCCGCCGCCGATTACGTGCTAAAGCCGATCAGCGATGCGCGCCTGGGCAAGACCATTGCCCGCCTGCAGCAGCGCCTGCAACAAAACAGCGACAGCAATGCTGCGCTGGATAGCCTGATCGGCCAGCTGCACAACATGCAGCCCAAGGCCAGCGCCGAGCCGCTGACCATGATCCGCGCCGCGGTCGGCAACCAGATCCGCATGATCCCGATCAGCGAGGTGATTTATTTCGAAGCCAGCGACAAATACATCAATGTCGTCACCGCCGATAGCGAGTCGCTGATCCGCACCAGCCTCAAGGAACTGTTGCCGCAGCTCGACAGCCGGCAGTTCTGGCAGGTACACCGCGGCACCGTCGTCAATCACCAATCGATCCAGATGGCGGTACGCGACGAAAGCGGCAAGCTGTCGCTCAAGCTGCGCGGCCGCACAGAGATGCCGACCGTGAGCCGCGTATTTGCCCACTTGTTCCGTCAGATGTAAGAATTTAAAAATATCTTTTTGATAAATATTCTATTTACGCCGTCCCGTATATGCGGTGCAACAAAATCTGCCCGGCCGCGCCTGAAAATGCTCTCGCTACGGTAGAATGAAGTACCTCCCTACCATTCAGCAAAGCGTATAAATCAATTCTCCATGAGCACCGATCACACTAACGGCCACACCCCGCCTGCACCAGCCTCGTCCAATTTCCTGCGCGGCATCATCGAAACCGATCTGACCGCCGGCGCCTACGCCGAACGCAAGGACAGCCAGGGGCAGCCGTTACCGCAGGTGGTCACCCGCTTTCCGCCGGAACCCAACGGTTACCTGCATATCGGCCACGCCAAGTCGATCTGCGTCAACTTCGGCCTGGCGCGCGATTACGCCGGCCGCTGCAACTTGCGTTTCGACGACACCAATCCTGAAAAAGAAGAACAGGAATATGTCGACACCATCATCGACAGCGTTCGATGGCTCGGTTTCGACTGGAAAGACAGTACCGGCGAACATCTTTACTTCGCCAGCGACTACTTCGACCAGCTGTACACCATGGCGGAATACCTGATCACCGCCGGCCTGGCCTATGTCGACAGCCAAAGCGCCGAACAGATGGCAGCGAATCGCGGTAATTTCGGCGAAGCAGGCAAGGATTCGCCGTTCCGCAACCGCCCGGCAGACGAATCGCTGGATCTGTTCCGCCGCATGAAGGCTGGCGAATTCAAGGATGGCGAACACATCGTGCGCGCCAAGATCGATATGGCGTCGCCCAACATGAACCTGCGCGACCCGGCGATCTACCGGATCCGCCATGCCCATCATCACCGTACCGGCGACAAATGGTGCATCTATCCGATGTACGACTTCACGCACCCGATTTCGGATGCGCTGGAAAACATCTCGCACTCGATCTGCACCCTGGAATTCCAGGATCACCGCCCTTTCTACGACTGGCTGCTGGAGCATTTGAGCAGCGCCGGCTTCCTGCAAAAACCGGTGCCGCACCAGTACGAATTCTCGCGCCTCAACGTCACCTACGTGATTACCAGCAAGCGCAAGCTGCGCCAGCTGGTGGATGAAGGCATCGTCGACGGCTGGGACGATCCGCGCATGCCGACCCTGGTCGGTATCCGCCGCCGCGGCTTTACGCCGGAATCGCTGCAATTGTTTTGCGATCGCACCGGCGTCACCAAGTCCGACGGCTGGATCGACATGAGCTCGCTGGAAGGCGCCCTGCGCGAAGATCTCGATCCCAAAGCGCCGCGCGCCAGTGCCGTGCTGCAGCCGCTGAAACTGATCATCGACAATTTCCCGGAAGGCGAAACCGTGGCCTGTCACGCACCGGTCTATCCGCCGGCGCACCCCGAGCACGCCACGGCGCTGCGTCACTTTCCAATCAGCAACACGCTGTGGATCGAACAGGAAGATTTCATGGAAACCCCGGCCAAAGGATATTTCCGCCTGTTCCCGCCCACCGCCGACAAGCCGGGCAGCCGGGTGCGCCTGCGTCATGGCTATGTGGTCGAATGCACCGGCTTTGAAAAAGATGCGGATGGCAAGGTCAGCGCAGTCCACTGCACATATTTTCCAGATAGCAAGAGTGGCACCGAAGGCAGCGCCAACTACAAGGTCAAAGGCAATATTCACTGGATCAGCGTCGCCCACGCCGTAGAAGCCGAAGTGCGGCTGTACGACCGCCTGTTCACCGATCCGCATCCGGATGCCGGCGGCAAGGATTTCAAGGCCGCCTTGAATCCGAACGCCAAGCAAGTGATCACCGCCTACCTGGAGCCCGGCTTGAAGGACGCCAAGGCGGAAGAGCGCTACCAGTTCGAACGGCATGGCTACTTCGTCGCCGACCGTATTGATTCCAAGCCTGGCAAGCCGGTATTCAACCGGACTGTTACCTTGAAAGACAGCTGGGGCAAGTAACAACCCGGTTCAAACCGCAACTCGGCCCATCTTCGGCACGCTAAAGACGCCGCACCGTAAATTCGGTGCGGCGTCTTTATTACTTGCCAAGCCGGTGTTACATTATCTGACCATGGGCAGCAGTAATTGACGCTAAGAAGATTGCAATAGAAGGTAAAAAAGAAGGTAAGTCAGCGTGGAGCCAGCGGTCATACAGGTGGAAATACAGTTACGGGGTGTCAATGGCCAGGTAACGCTGCTCAGCGACCGAGTCCAGATAAAACGCGCCGGCGCCATGGCGCGGCTGACCCAGTCCAGGAATGGCGACAAAGACATTCCGATTTCCGCACTGAGCGGGGTTCGCATCGAATTGCCCGGACTTTTGACCAATGGTTATATCCGCTTTTATTTAACCAACGGCACGCAAAGCGACACCACGCTTATGCGCGCCGCCAACGATGAAAATACGGTGCTGTTCAACCGCAGGCAACTCACCAGATTCGCGCATCTGAAAAGCGAGATCGAGAAAAAAATCGCTGCCTCCCTGGTACTCACCCGTGCGCCCGTAGATTTTGAACAGCTGGACAGACTGGCTGAACAATACAAGCAGGGACTTATCTCGCGCTCGGAATGGATCAGCACCAAGAAAAAATTGCTGGGGCTTTAGCGTTTACGGCAATAAGGCGCCGGCAGCGGATTCTTCAAGCAAGCACTATAATCACGCCACTTAGCCACACCACCTTTCCCGAACACTCTGCAACACCAACCAAGGAACACTCATGACCATCTCCATGCACAGCGCCTCGATTCCCGTGTTCAAACAAATGCTGACGGCCCTCAACGACGTGTTGGCAAAGGCTGAAGTACACGCGACCGAAAAGAAAATCGACCCTAACGCGTTCCTGCAAGCACGCCTGTTCCCGGACATGTTCCCGCTGATCCGCCAGGTACAGATCGCCGCCGATTTTGCCAAAAGCGTGCCGGCTCGCCTGGCCGGCGCCGAAGTTCCGGCGTATGAAGACAACGAACAAACTTTCGCCGATCTGCACGCCCGCATCAAGAAGACGCTGGCATTTATCGACGGCTTGAGCGCGGCGCAAATCGACGGCAGCGAAACGCTCGAAATCGTATTGCGTCCTGGCACGCCGAAAGAGAAGAAACTGACCGGCCAGACTTACCTGCTGGGCTATGGCTTGCCGCAATTTTTCTTCCACGTGACCACCGCCTACGACATCCTGCGCCACAACGGCGTGGAAGTCGGCAAGCGTGATTTCATGGGTGCGTATTAAATTCAGCGCAACTGACCGCAAACCGGTTTGACCTTGCTTGAAGAAAACGCGGCCATCAGTTATCTGGGGTAGCCGCAATATAATAATTTCAGAAAATTCTTCCTAAAAAAATGCCCCATTCACACTCGATTGGGGCATTTTTTTTGAGAGTCGGCCAGGTACGGCGTTTCCAGCTGCGCACGGCATCTTCGTTGCGCTCGATAGCCCGCTTTTCCAGCTTTTGCGGGCTAAAGCCCAGAGAGCCAAGGATGCGCCAGACCTGCGTCTGGCTAAAGCGAACACCATGCATGCGTTCGATGACAGCACCCACGCGCTTGAGCGTCCACAGTTCTGTACCAAATCCTTGTTCAGTCGGACCTTGCAAAAGCGTGGCGCGAATAGCCGCCAACTGTTGTTCATCAAGCTGGGCTGGTCGCCCTCGCTCAGGAACCTCCCGCAGAGCCTCAATGCCGCCTTCATCGAGCAACCGCTTCCATGTGTATACCGTCTGCCGAGCCACATCCACATCCACAGCCAACGCTACCTCCGCGCAGCCTTTCCCAGCCAGCAACATCGCCCAGCCTTTAACCGCTTTCTGGCGGCATCGCTCAATCGCTTTTGTGCCATTCAAACTCTCTCCAATATCAACCTTGGAGAGATAGCGTTTGAAATCCAAAATGGTTGTCATGATTTACGTAAGTATCAATAATCATTGCCGCCCACGCCCATTGCTACATCACCGACGAGGCCCGGTTGGCCGCGATTGGCTATCACCTGCGCCTGTTACCGCTGCATCGCGGCCGGGACGCCATTGCCTGGGCTATACGGATGCATGAGCCTGTCACAGGCGGCAGCGTCTATTGGATGAATGAGCGGGCCGACGCAGGGCCGGTGATCGCCCAGGACTGGTGTTTTATCCAACCGGGGGATACCGAGGCCAGCCTGTGGCGGCGTGAACTCGGGCCGACGGGTATAAGGCTGTTCAGGCTGTCGCTGGAGCGTACTGCACTAGGTTGCTTGGCATCGCATTGTCAAGATGAGGCACTGGCCACCTGGGAGCCGTCATTCTCACGACGGAGGTTAGAACAATAAAAAGGGGCGCTCCAGGAGCGCCCTTTGCTCAAACGTGTCGGCCAACCGTAAAGCCGTTTTAGCACGGTGAACTACTGGAAGCCCCGGCCGATTAACACGTTTACTGGCACAAGTCTTGTTCCAGAAAGAGGAGTTGTGAACTTCTTAAGTACGCATTATCATAAAAGCAATTTATTGCCTATTTGACACTAAATGTAGATCGTTGTTTTTCAATGTTAAATATAAGGAACATATTATGCTTTTTAAAATATAGCAACTCTGGCATTTTTGATTCTTAGCTGCCATAGCGCATATTCTCAAAGTGCGCATCATGGTGGCGGCATGATCGTAAATCGCCCTCCTGCACCTGCGTTCCCTGACCCAACACAAGCAGGTGACGTGGTGGGACGAAATCTGGACAGCGTGCTAGGGGTAGTCGGACATGTGGGGATGTGGGATGGTGGTAACGTAGTGGAAGTTCTAGACCCATCCGCTGGGCCTAATGCTATCCACTATAACAGCCTCGCCAACTTCAAATCGAGAACGACATATTGGGGCGCTGCGACTCCTAAGATCCCTAACTATACCGTCTACAATTGTTTTGATACGAGCTGCACCAGTACTCTTCCTGCACCTCAAGGACCCGTCCAGAGCGTTAGTACACGTATAGCGCTAGTGCAATACGCCAGACAACAGTACTTGATCGGCGCCGACTATACGGTAAGTCCAAGTTATTTACGCGCGTACCCGGCTGACGGCATCAGGAATCGAACACGCGGGAGGTATCGATGCGACACTTTCATTCTTTCTGTCTACACATCGACAATCCCCTATGGAAACAACTATCAAACAAATCGTCCAGTCGACGCGACATGGCAATCCAGACTACTCAATATTTGGACGGCGTTTCCTGCAAATCTCTTTCTAACATTAAATAGTTGGTCATGAAAAAAGTCTTATGGATAATCGGCGGCCTGGTATGTTTAGTTCTCTTGGTCTATGCATTACCATCTACGAACGCCGTCCGGGAGGGGTTCTTCCTAACCCCTTCGCCAACACAGACGATGAACAGTCTTCCTCGGGCAGTTGAGGCGATAGACTTCTCTTTTTCTGAATCAGAAAAACCAGATCCAAACAAGCCCAAAGAAGTTGAGGCAAAAAGGTTGTTTTCTCTGTATCAGAAAAAATATATTGGAAGTGGCGTAGAAGGTCGAGCATTGCTTGAAACGATCGATGCATTGGGGCTGCCGCGTACCATTGAAAACTTTCGCCGGGTACAAGAGCTTCTCAAATCAAAAACCACTAACGAAGAGAGAATTACCCTAACGGAAATGCTTTCGAGATTTCACTCACGAGATGATGCGCTTGGCTTGAATAGCGAAGTTCTTACTGAGTTGAAAGACCTCATGAACTCTGGAAACAAAGGAATCGGGCGTGCGGCGGCACTAGCATATTCTAATTTCGGTTATTTACCTGACTCTCTGCGTGTTCTATCAGATGTAAAAGATGCGGGATATCTTGGTGACGAAGAATACTATGGCCAACTCGCGTTTTTGGCATCACAAGCGCCTAAAGATGCGCAAAGCGACATCCTCAACAAAATTAAGTTAGGCGGGAATCAGTACTCCGTAGACGTTTTAACATATTCCATACAAAAACCAGACGATTTAAAACAATTTTCACCGGAAACCTACGGCACTGTTCAAGCGATACTCGCTGAACACCAACCACAATTTTCAGAAAACCAGAATCAATTTGGTTTGACGGACGCAGTTGCCTATGCGGCATGGTTACAAGCGACTGCACTGCTTGCTAGTTCTGGAAATACTGCAAATTATGATAAATATTTATTAAACGAGTTAAACACCGCGACAACTGACCCCAGAAAAATTATTTCATTTTTGATTTCGTCGGGGGATGGGGAGCGATGGGCCGAGCGCGTTGATCAATTCGGAGCCCTTCGTGTGGCGCAAAATAACATTGGCCTTTATGCTGCGCAAAATCCTGCCAATAAAAACATCCAAGAGACGGTGGCGGAGGCTGAAACTAAGTTTAAGAGAAACCTACACTAATTTCAACGCGCAGGGATTGCCGAGTGACAGCTTTGGCCACCTATGTCGAAATCAGATCAATCCTGAGTGTCGGAAACGAAAAAACTGTTCTTAGTCTTTGCATTGGCGCTCGGAATTCAGTGTGTCGCGTCTGTGGCATGGTATGGGCCAATTATTGAGACTTTCATAATTCATGACATCACCACAAGGTAGCCTGCGCCCAGCAGGCGGCGATAATCGAAGGGCGTTTTTGAGCGCTCTTGAGCTTGTTGCGTGCAGTCGATAACGTTTGAAATTCAAAATGGTTGTCATGATTTACGTAAGTATCAATAATCCCGAAGCGACGCATCCGCAATCCGGCAAAGCGCGGAGCCACGAATGCACAGGACACTCAAGAGCGCGATCTAATCTCTCGTCGTAAATCGGCTCACCGACACGGGCGAGCAAATCCTTTTTTGAGTTACAGCTCTTGCCCTTTTGGTAGTGGCGAGCATCAATGAGTTAGTAGCCGTAATTTCTGGCGACTGTATTACCCAAATATCCACCGCCAACCACGCCCGCTACTGTCGCCAGCGTACGGCCGTTGCCACCGCCAACCTGATGACCCAGCAGGCCGCCGATTACCGCGCCGGTAGCTATCCCCAACGGGCTTAGCTGTGCAGTCGGGCGAGCTTGCTCGACCGGCGCCAGGTATTGCGGCGCCGGCCCAGCCTGCGCATAGGTTGCTGCATGATTGCGATAAACATGATGCACTATCGGTTTTTGTCTGGGCGCGGTGAGGGGCGGTTCAACCTGATATCCCGCCACTGCGGGCGAGGCAGCCGCTTGCATATATTGATAGCCGTTCGCGGTCTGCACCAATACCGGTGCTGCGGTTGTCGGCGTTATCGGCGCAGCGGCATTTGCCATCGGCTGCTGCGCGGCGGAAGTTGCCTCCGGAGCCTGGGTTCCAGCCACGCTGCCGTGGGAACTAGGAAGAAAGCCAGTCATCGCTGCGACGCCAAGCAAGCTCACCAGGATCAGGGATGCGGCAGCGCCGGCGACCAAGGGGTGCAAGCGAGTGGCTGTTTGGTTGGCTTCCATTTGATTCTCCTTCGACGTTGACAACGATTTGATTGTACGAACGTATCGGCCGCCAACCTATCCGGATCGTGTATCAAGTGTTTCGAATTGAAACACGGCAACGTATCAAATTCTTCCCCCCGGCCTAGTCCAGTCGCAGGGGTTCAGATCCCTTTCAGCGCTAACCTTGACGTGTCATTCAGCCGAATTTTCTTCCCGCGTCAGCGCATCAATAATAGGGCAGACTGCGTGGCCGTCGCCGACGCACTGCTGCATTAATCCCCCCAACATTTGCCGCATGACAGCAAGGTCTGCCATCTTCTGATCGATCAATATCAGCTTGCGGGCGGCGAGTGCCCGCGTGTCAGTACAGGCATGTGCCTCATCCAAGCTGAGCAGCCCGCCAACTTCGGACAACGTGAAACCGAGCGCCTGCGCCCGTTTGATGAAACGAACCCGTTTAGACATGTCCGCCGGATAGCGCCGATGGCCGCCCAGCGGCTTGGCTGGTTCGTCCAGCAACCCGCGCCGCTGGTAGTAGCGGATCGTTTCGACATTCACCCCGGCAGCTTCCGCCAGCTTGCCGATAGTCAGTTCCGTCGCCATCATATTTTCCTTGATTCCGTACCTAGGTACAGAGTGTAGAGTAATACTAGGATAAGCAAGTTCAAGGCGACAAACATGACGCAATTCCCGGAAAAAGGCTCGTTGATTGCGAGCGTATTGGCTGCCATCGGTGCTTCGGTGTGTTGCGTCGGGCCGCTGATCTTGCTGGCGCTCGGCATCGGCGGTACGTGGGTAGGCAATCTGACGGCGATGGCACCGTACCGGCCCATCTTCATTGGGTTCACGCTGCTGTTTCTCGGCCTTGCATTTCGCAAGCTCTACCTAGTGCCGCAGGTCTGCGCACCAGGCACATCCTGCGCCGATCCGCGCGCACTTAAGCGGCAGCGGCTGATATTCTGGATTGTCGCTGTCCTGTTACTCGGCCTGCTGGCCGTACCCTCGCTGGCACCGCTGTTCTACTGAAAGGAATTCCCCATGCGTAAATTGCTGATTGCCATGCTCGCCGCGTTGCCTGTCATGACGCTGGCGGCCGCCTCGAAAACTGTCACGCTCGAGGTCAAAAACATGACGTGCGAACTGTGCCCAATTACTGTCAAAAAATCGCTGGAGAAGGTGACTGGCGTGAGTGCCGTCACGGTCGACTTCAATAAGAAGACAGCGATCGTTACTTATGACCCAGACAAAGCTCAGGCTGAAGCGTTGACCAAGGCCACCGCGAACGCCGGCTATCCCTCCACTTTGCACAAGTGACCTGCCATGCCCAACGCTATCGTCCTTGAATCTGTTCTGACTTGCCCGCAATGCGGCGTTGCCAAGCTAGAAAGCATGCCTACTGACGCTTGCCAGTTCTATTACGAATGCAGTAACTGCAAGGCGCTTTTACGAGCCAATCCGGGTGATTGCTGTGTGTTTTGCTCCTTCGGCTCGGTGAAATGTCCGCCGATTCAAGCCCAGCATGGGTGTTGTAAATAGTATCCGGCATACGTCTTTCCGGGAGTCTCGAACCGCCTCATCCGCGTGACGCTACCCATGCAAACAGCCGTTGTCCGTATCTGTTGCCGAGAGCCAAGAGCAGAGCCGTCACGCCGAAGTTCGACATCAGAATCATGATCGTTGCATCGAGCGGATGGAACAGGGACAAGGCGACCGCCGTCATCGCTGCGACCGCGAGACTGCCTGTCATCACTACCGGTGCTGGAGATAAACGCGCTACGTAACGCAGCATGATGAGCATCGCCAGCGACAAAGGGATACTGGTCACCACTAACGTCACGAAGCAGCGCGCAGTCTCTCCAAGAGACAGGCCGTCCGGGCCAATACTGACCCAGTTAGTCAGGCATCCGTAGCCAATCGTCGAAACCCACACCGCGAGAGCAGGCATCGGTAATAACAGCCAGCGCCGTGACAGTCCGGGAATGCTGACAATAAACGACGCCATCGCAGCAAGAACAGCGGTCAGAAGAGCTGCAGCGACGCCGGTGATAAAAACAGGCTGACGCAGCTTGAGCATCAGATCCGGCCGCACACCATGTCCGACAGCAACCAGCACCAGCATCAATGCGGCAAACAATAACCAGCACGCCGCACGCACCATTGGCGATCGCAGGCGCCGCACCGGCTTGACATCTGTGACTAATGAGTTAATCAGATTGGCGGTCGATTTCATGGTTTGCCACCTCGTTTGTCAATCATCTTGCGCAGGCTCTTCAAGGCGCGATGAGTCGCAGTTTTCAGCGCAGCGACCGACATGCCGCTAGACGCGGCAGCTTCCTTCAATGACATTTCTTCCAGTTTCAGCATTTGTATCGCATTTCGTTGTCCGACCGGCAGGCGCGCAACGGCCGCACGCAGCATGCCGGCATCTGTTGCCTCTTCTTGGAGATTCGCCTCATGGGTCGACAAGGTTTCATATTCTTGATCGAGCGGTGCTTCGTGTGCGTTATGGCGCCCCTGTCGCCGTAGGCCGTCAATGATGCGCCGGCTGGCGATGGCAACCAGCCACGGGCCGAACGGACGAGTCGGGTCGTACGTGTGCCGCACTGTGTGTATCGTCAGCAGAATATCTTGCACAGTATCCTCGGCATCGCTGCGATTGCCGATGCGGCGGATGGCAAGCGCCCGAAGATAAGGAACAATCTCTTCGAGCAGGCGTCGGTAAGCCTCGCCGTCGCCGTCTTGCGCCCGAGCCATATAGATGGACCAATCCGGTGTGCCGTCGGAGCGGGTATCCGATGCTGCGGCAGAATTGCCCGGCGCGCCCGAATCCTGAGGACTCTGTACGAGATTCAGCGATGGGCTGGGGCGACGTGTTTTGGATGACATAGGCAAATTTTGCGCTCCAGGGAGGATTCTGTCTCGAAAAATAAATTTTTTATGCGGCGTAACCTTTGGCGGACTCCAGGCGAATTTATCAGCAAGGCCGCGACCCTGCGACCTCAACTTGAGGAGAATGAAAAATGAGCAAACAAGCATGGGCAGCGTCAACACTGTCCGCCGCAATCGGTCTCGCACTCGCCATGTCAGCGCCGGTACAGGCCCAGAACATGAAGGACATGAGCGCCATGCCACAGCCCGTCAAGGACAATATGGCGAGAATGGCAAAAAACAAGCTGGAGAAATGTTACGGCATTAATGCGGTCTCGAAGAACGACTGCGCTGAAGGTGCGCATTCTTGTGCGGGTCAAGCCACTCAAGCACGCGATCCGAAGTCCTTCGTGTTGCTGCCGGCCGGCGACTGCTCGAAGATTCAGGGCGGCAAGTTGCAGGCAAGCTGAAGCGGCACCGGCATATGCATACTTCTGTTGTCAGGCCGCAAGATGCGCCCGGCCCGATCCCCGCGCAAGCGGGTGTCGGGCTGCGCTACCGTCATCATCAAGCCGTTGTTGATGCGACGCCCGATGTCGCCTGGTTCGAGGTGCACACCGAAAATTACATGGGCGGCGGCAGCGCGCCACAGTACCTGGATAAAATTCGTCGCGACTACCCGATTTCGCTGCATGGCGTCGGTTTGTCCCTTGGCAGTGCCGACGGCCTTGACGGCGCACACCTGGCTCGCGTGCGGGGTGTGGCCGAACGGATAGAACCTGGCCTGGTTTCGGAGCATCTGTCCTGGAGCGCCGTCGGCGGCAGGTATCTGGCCGATCTGCTGCCGCTGCCGATGACCGAAGAAGCATTGCAAGTTGTTTGCCGGCATGTCGATCAGGTGCAGGCTCACCTCAAGCGACGCATCCTGGTCGAAAATCCTTCGACCTATCTGCGTTTCCGCCACTCGACTATCCCGGAATGGGAATTCCTCGCGCAAGTCGTCCAGCGTACCGGCTGCGGAATCTTATGTGACGTCAACAACATCTACGTCAGCGCCAGCAATCACGGCTGGGATCCTATTACCTATCTGCGCGCTCTGCCGCCAGCAGCGATCGGCGAAATCCATCTGGCCGGCCATAGCATCCGGCAGCTAGAGAACGGACAAACGCTACGCATCGATGACCACGGCTCGCGCGTAGCTCCCGCAGTCTGGGCGCTCTATCAGGAAGCGCTTGAACGTTTCGGGCCGGTTCCCACCTTGATTGAATGGGATACTGAAGTGCCGGCGCTTGAAATATTGATGGAGGAAGCCGCGACCGCCGAAGCGGCTCTCGAGCAACAGCGACAGGAGCCCATCCATGCCAACGCTGCTTGAACTGCAACGCACGATTGAGCAAAGCATGCGGCATCATATGGATGGCGACCTGTCTGCCTATGTGATCGCCGACGGTTTGGGCGGTAGCGCGCGGCTCGACATTTACCGCAATACCTGCACCAGTGTGCTTACAACGGCACTGACCCTGTCTTTCCCGGCCGTCCGCTATCTGGTGGGTGCGGAATTCTTCGAAGGTGTGGCGCGCCTGTTCGCCGCCGAAGGCCCGCCACACAGTGCATTGCTGGATGAATATGGTGCAGATTTTCCTGAATTCCTGGCGCAGCTTCCGCAGGCCGCATCGTTGCCCTATCTCGCCGATGTAGCCCGCCTTGAATGGCAAGTGAATATCGTTTTGCATGCAGCGGACGCCCAGCCGCTCAAGATAGCTCGGCTTGCGCAATTAGATAAAGCTGAGCTGGCGCATTGGCGGTTTGCACCTCACCCTGCGGCAAAACTGCTGCGCTGCGATTTTCCGGCGGACGCCATCTGGCATGCAGTACTGGAGCGCGACGATCATGCCATGGCGGCGATCGATCTAGCAGATGGTCCGGCCTGGTTGCTCCTGCACCGAACGGAATGCGGTGTCGAAGTGGCGCGCCTGAGCCAATGCCAATGGCGCTTTACGGCGGCGCTGTTTTCCGGGCGGCCATTGCATGCTGCGCTGAGGGAGGCGCCCTGTACCGATGCGCAAACCGTGCTGGCCTCGCATCTGGTACGCGGATGCTTTGTGGACGTCGGTCCGGCAGACACGACGTTCTAGGGCCTGTTAACATTCAGGAGAATTCGGTCATGACGCCCTTATCGCAATCGGCTACGCCGCAGCGCCGCAATGAAAACCGCTTGATACGTCTTATGCAGTGGTTCGAGCGTGTACCTTATACCTTCCTCGCCATTCCGTTGCGGATCGCGGTTGCGACGATATTCTGGAACTCAGCGATGACCAAACTGGCGAATTGGGACACTGCTCTCGAACTATTCCGGGAAGAATATAAATTGCCGCTCCTGCCACCGGAAATTGCGGCCTACATGGCGGTGTCGGTCGAGTTGACTGCGCCGGTGCTGCTGGTGCTGGGACTGGCGACCAGGCCCGTGGCTCTGATACTGCTGGGTATGACGATGGTCATTGAGATATTTGTTTATCCGCTAGCGTGGCCCACGCATATCCAATGGGCTGCGATGCTGCTGGTGCTGCTATGCCGTGGCGCCGGGAATTGGTCTTTCGACCATTTTCTATCGAAGCGCTGGATAAGGTAGCGCAAGCGCCGCAAAAATCATTCATCGTCTTCATCATCGTGATCGTGATCGTAGTGTTTTCACCCTATATAACTGATGGTCGCGTTTTTATGCCGGCGCTGTATCGCACCCGCCGGCTCAAATCAACAGGCGTTCCTCCGCATCCAGCATCTCGCTCATATCCCGGCGCAAACGCTCGATCGGCGCCGCCAGTCGTCCCGGCGCGCGGGCATGCACCAGCCAGGTATTCACGCCGGCCTTGAATTCCGGAACCTGCAACACCCGCAACTGAGCGCGAAATGCACTGCGCGCCAAGGCGCCAGGCATGACCATGCCGATGCCGATGCCGCGCGCCACCAGCGACAATTGCAGTTCGGTGCCGAAAGTTTCGACCGCAACATCGACCGGCAAACGCGCTGCGTCCAGCGTATGCCGGATCGAGCGGCGGATGCCGCAACCATCCTGGTTCAAGATCCAGGCTTGCGATGCCAGTTCCTGCAGCGACAAGCGGCCCTCGCTCAAACCCGCTTCACGCTGCGCCACGATCACCGGCAGCTGGTGGCTAAGCAAATGTGTCGTCAGCGTATTGGGCGGCATCACGTCGTCCGGCAAAACCACCGCAGCGGCATCGATCGCGTTGCTTTCCAACAGAGTCAGCAGGGTCGGCGACCAGCCGGTTGTGATGCGCAAGGTCAGCTTGACGAACTCGGTGCGTAAGCGATCAATGGGGTGAGTCAGGGCCAATTCCGCCAGAAACGGCGCCACCCCCAGACGAAATTCACCGCTCGCCTCCGAACCGGGTTCTACGCCGGCCAGCAAATCCGCAACCGATCCCAGCACACGGCGGCCACGTTGATAAACCTCGCGGCCGGCAGCGGTAGGTTTCAGCGGTTTCGACTGGCGTTCCAGCAGGGCCACTCCCAACCTGTCTTCCAGGCTTTGGACACGCCGGCTGATGCCCGGCTGAGTCAGATGCAGACGGGTTGCCGCTGCAACAATCGAACCGGTCTCGACCACGGCCACGAAAGCTTCGATATCATGAGTATTCACAACAAACTCGCATAATAGTTATGATAATAATTCACTTGTAGCATAAAGATCGTCGATGCACAATCACCGCATTGAAAACCGTTTGCCAGGGATAGGACTACGCCGCTCCCGCTGCAAGCCGTGTCACGCGAAGAATAGTCATGAACGCACCCTTACCCCCCAATGCCGCCTACCCTGCCGCGCAGGCAATCACCGCGCATGCTGCAAATGACGGCATCCCGGCCGCGTTGCAAATATTGTTTGCTGCCGCAGTCGGCATCACGGTCATTAATCTATTTGCAACCCAGACTCTGATCGCCCCGATCGCGGCTGCGCTCGGCCTGGATTACCGTGTGAGCGGTATGATCGCCATGCTGCCGCAACTGGGTTATGCCGCCGGCCTGATCCTGCTGGTGCCGCTGGCCGACCTGCTGGAAAACCGCCAGCTTATCGTGCGCCTGCTGGCTTGCTGCGCGCTGGCCTTGGCGGCTGCGACCGTGTCGACTTCCGGCTGGCTATTCCTGCTGGCGATCTTCCTGGCGGGCAGCGCCTCCAGCGCGATCCAGATCATGGTGCCGCTGGCCGCCCTGCTGGCTTGCGAAGCGCATCGCGGCAGAGTGGTCGGCAATGTGATGAGCGGCCTGATGCTGGGCATTCTGCTATCGCGCCCGCTGGCCAGCTTGCTGGTCGCTCTCGGCGGCTGGCGTTTGCTGTATCTGGTGCTGACCGCGTCGGTAGCAGTGGTGGCGGCCACTTTGAGCCGCACGCTGCCAACCCGGCAACCGGTTGCCGGCCTGTCTTACCTGGCCTTGATCAGATCCCTGTGGAATTTGCTGCTGAGCCAGCCGGTCCTGCGCCGGCGCGCACTGACCGCCGCATTGGCGATGGCTACCTTCAGCCTGTTCTGGACCGCGGTTGCGCTGCTTTTGACACAGCCGCCTTTCAATCTGAACCAGCGCCAGATCGCCCTGTTTGCGCTGGCGGGCGCCGCCGGAGCCGTTGCGGCGCCGCTCGCCGGCCGTGTCGGCGACCATGGCTGGACCCGGCCCGCCAGCCTGGCCGCACATCTGCTGATGATCGCGGCATTGCTGCTGTCCGGGATTGCCGGCGCCGGCTGGGGCGGGTTTACGATTGCCGCCCATCCGCTGCTGGCGGTCGGCCTGCTGGTGCTCGCCGCGATCGGCCTGGATGCCGGCGTCACCACCGATCAGACTTTGGGCCGGCGCGCCATCAACCTGTTGCAGCCGGAAGCGCGCGGGCGTTTGAACGGTTTATTCGTCGGCATTTTTTTTGTCGGCGGCGCGCTCGGTGCGGCCAGCGCCGCGCTGGCCTGGGTCAAGGGCGGCTGGACTGCGGTCTGCCTGCTTGGCATCGCTTACGCAATTACCATGCTGGTGATTGGCGTACTGCAGAAACGTTGAGTACTAGCTCGACCAGCGCCACGCACACAGACGAAAGCCTCTGAGCCGGTACGCTTATTGCCGCGCCGGCTTGCCGCCAGCGACGTAATACGGCACTTCCACGCGTGGCAACGGTTGCCGTCCGCGGATGCAATCGGCGATTTTTTCGGCGATCATGATGGTCGGCGCATTCAGGTTGCCGGTGGTGATCAGCGGCATGATCGAAGCGTCGACTACACGCAGGCCTTGCAAACCATGCACTCGCCCCTCATTGTCCACCACCGCCATCGCATCGTATCCCATGGCGTTGGAACAGGATGGATGGAAGGCGGTCTCGGCGTGCTGGCGCACGAAGGCATCCAGCTCGGCATCCGTCTGCACCTGAACGCCAGGTGAAATCTCGCGCCCGGCGTAGGCCGACAGCACCTGCTGCGCGACGATGTCGCGCGTAATCCGGATACCGTTGCGGAATTCCTGCCAATCCTGCTCGGTCGACATGTAGTTGAACAAGATGCTCGGATGCTGGCGCGGATCTTTCGAGCGCAAATGGATACGGCCGCGGCTCGGTGAACGCATCGATCCCATATGCGCCTGGAAGCTATGCACCTTGATCGGATTGCTGCCGTTGTAATTGATCGCTACCGGCAAGAAGTGATACTGGATATTCGGCCATTCAAAGCTGTCATCGCTACGGATGAAACCGCCGGCTTCAAACTGATTGCTGGCGCCGATGCCGCTCCCCATCAACAACCATTCAGCGCCGATTTGCGGCTGATTCCATGGCTTCAATGCCGGCGCCAGCGAAACCGGCTGCTTGCATTCGTATTGCTGGTAGATCTCCAGATGATCCTGCAAATTGGCGCCGACGCCAGGCAGATCCAGCACCACCGGAATATCGTGTTCACGCAGCAGTGCAGCCGGACCGACGCCGGAGCGCTGCAGGATTTGCGGCGAGGCGATCGCACCTGAGCAGAGCAGCACTTCGCGCCTGGCTTGCGCCGATTGCGGCCGGTCATTGTGCAAATAGGCGACACCAACAGCGCGCTTGCCGGAAAAAAGTATACGGTCCGTCAAGGCATGCGTGACGATGGTCAGGTTAGGCCGCGCCCGCGCCTGGTCCAGATACCCGCGCGCCGTACTGGCGCGCCGGCCTTGCGGCGTCGTGGTGCGGTCCATCGGGCCAAAACCTTCTTGCTGATAACCGTTGAGGTCGTCGGTGCGCGGATAACCTGCTTGCACTCCGGCCTCCACCATCGCATGGTAGAGCTCGTTGTTGCCGCTCTTCGGCGTGGTGACGCTGACCGGACCGTCGCCGCCGTGATAATCATTGCCGCCGATGTCGCGGGTTTCGGCTTTCTTGAAGTATGGCAGGCAATCCAGGTAAGACCAGTTTTCCAGCCCTTCCCGTTGCGCCCAGCCGTCGTAATCCAGCGCATTGCCGCGGATGTAGCACATGCCGTTGATCAGCGACGAACCGCCCAAACCCTTGCCGCGGCCACACTCCATGCGGCGGCCGTTCATGTGCGGCTCCGGATCGGTTTCATAGGCCCAGTTATAGCGCCGCCCTTGTAATGGAAACGCCAGCGCCGCCGGCATCTGGGTACGGAAATCCAGGCGATAGTCCGGCCCGCCCGCCTCCAGCAACAGCACGCTGGTGCCGGCATCTTCAGTCAATCGCGTCGCCAGGACATTGCCGGCCGAACCGGCGCCAATGATGATGTAGTCGTATTCTTTTGCTTGCTGCATGACGATCCTTCCTTGCCGATGCCGGCCAGGCGGCATCGCTGTGAGACGCAGGTGGTAGCGCTAAAAAACCGCGTTCAGAACACCGAGGTATAAGCGCCCAGCTCCACCTGAATCGATTTGATGCGGGTGTAGTGTTCCAGCGTGGTCAAGCCGTTTTCACGGCCGACGCCGGATTGCTTGTAACCGCCGACCGGCATTTCCGCGGCCGATTCGCCCCAGGTATTAATCCAGCAGATGCCCGCTTCCAGTTGATGGATGACGCGGTGCGCACGGCTCAGGTTCTCTGTCATCAGGCCGGCAGCCAAACCATACTCGCTGTCGTTCGCGCGGCGTATCACTTCATCCTCTTCGTCAAAGGAGAGAATGCTCATCACCGGGCCGAAAATCTCTTCGCGGACGATCTTCATATCGTCACGGCAGTCGGTGAACACGGTTGGCTGCACATACGCACCGTTGGCATACGCGCCGCCTACTTCGCGTTGGCCGCCAATCAGCAGGCGCGCACCTTCGGCACGGCCGGATTCGATATACGACAGCACGTTATCCATATGCGAAAAACTGACCAGCGGGCCAAAATTTGTGTGCACGTCGAGCGGATTGCCGAGGCGGATCCGCGCTACCCGTTCCAGCACCTTGGCTTCGAACGCTGCCTTGATCGAACTATGTACAAACACCCGGGTGCCGTTGGTACAGACCTGGCCCGAGCTGTAGAAATTGGCCATCACGGCGACATCGGCGGCGCGCTCCAGATCGGCGTCGGCAAACACAATCAACGGCGACTTCCCGCCCAGTTCCATGGTCACTTCCTTGAGAGTCGAACTGGATGCGCTGGCCATCACTTTCTTGCCGGTGGCGGTGCCGCCGGTAAACGATATTTTTGCTATGCCGGCATGTTCGGTGAGCCAGGTGCCGACTTCGCGGCCACTGCCGGTCAGCACATTGAATACGCCATCCGGCAAGCCAGCCTCGGTATAGATTTCGGCCAGCCTGAGCGCGCTCAACGGCGTCATTTCGCTAGGCTTGAAAATCATCGCATTGCCTGCAGCCAGCGCCGGCGCGGATTTCCACAAGGCGATCTGGATCGGATAATTCCAGGCGCCGATGCCGGCCACCACGCCCAGCGGCTCGCGGCGGGTATAGACGAAAGAACTTTCGCGCAAGGGGATTTGCGTACCCTCGAGCGACGGCACCAGGCCGGCGTAATACTCCAGGACGTCGGCGCCGGTGACAATATCGACGGCGCGGGTTTCTGACAAAGCCTTGCCGGTGTCCAAGGTTTCCAGCTCGGCCAGTTCGTCATTGCGCTCACGCAGGATCGCTACCGCGCGGCGCAACACGCGCGAGCGCTGCATGGCGCTTTGGGCCGCCCATTCACGCTGGCCTTGCTGTGCACTGGCGACCGCAAGATCCACATCGGCCTTGGTGGCGCGCTGGACTTCGGCCAGCACTTCGCCATTGGCAGGATTGACGGTTTGAAAAGTATCGCTGCCGCTGGCATCGACCCGGCGGCCGCCGATATAAAGTTGCTGTCGCTTGAAAACAGGCATGGTGATTCTCCTCAATGGGTTGCTGTCAATCAGATAGGTCAACGCTCAGGCCGCGGGCGTTGCGCCGATTTTCTTTGCCAGTTGGTGATCCAGATATTCGTAAGCCAGTTGCCGAGCCGCGTCGGCATCGAAGGCGGCGCCGGATAAAGAACCGCGCAGCCATAAGCCGTCGATCATCGCCGCCAGCCCGCGCGCGGCATGGCGTGCCCGCGCCAGCGGCAGTTCGCGTAAAAACTGGCAGCACAGGTTGGAGCGCAGGCGCTGGTCATTTACATGCTGCAATCTGCGCAGCGATTCCTGATGCATGCTGGACGACCAGAAGGCCAGCCAGGTCTTCATGACCGGCCCGCTGACCTGGCTATCGTTGAAGTTGGCGTCGACGATGGCGCGCAAATGTGCAGCAGCGCTGTCTTCAGCCAGTTCGCTGCGGCGACGCAAGGTGTCTTCCCTTAAGTCGCGCAGAATCTGCCGCATGGTGGCTTCCAGCAACCCGCTCTTGTCGCCGAAATAATGGCTGATGATGCCGGTCGACAACCCGGCTTGCCGGGCAATCAGGGCAATCGTTGCATCCGCCAGGCCGACCCGGTCGATCACTTCCAGCGTCGCCTGGATCAGCTGCTTGCGGCGCAGCGGCAGCATTTCGTTTCTTTTCCTCAACTCGCGCTCCCAAAACGTTCACGAACAACGGCCTGCCCACCCGCGCTGCCTGAATTCAGTATAATTTAAATTTATTGGACGTTCAATCAATTTAAATTTAGGCTATTGATCACCGTATATTGTTTTCTTTTTGAAAATAAAACCAAGACAAACCCCGGCAACAGAATCGGAACGAGCTTCATTTTTGGTACTTAAAACAAGTACTAAATACCAAGCAAAAAAAGCTGCGCAAGGTGTGCCCTTGCGCAGCTTTTTTGTAGGGGAAGTCGAACTCAGGTTTTCTTTTCCCGCAACAAAGCGTGCAGGATGATAGCGCCAAAAGTCGCAGTGCCGATACCGCCCAGGGAGAACTGGCCAAGCTTCAGGGTAAAGTCGCCGGCCCCCAGCACCAAGGTCACGGCGGCAACGATCAAATTGCGGTTGTTCGAAAAATCCACCTTGTTTTCGACCCAGATGCGGGCGCCGGAGACAGCGATCAGGCCGAACACCACAATCGAGACCCCGCCAAGCACCGCACCTGGAATGGTTTGAATCACGGCGCCGAATTTCGGTGAAAAACCCAAGACGATCGCCAGGCCAGCCGCAACCACGAATACCAGGGTCGAATAAATCTTGGTCACCGCCATCACGCCGATATTTTCAGCATAGGTGGTGACGCCGGTACCGCCGACGCTGCCCGAAACAATCGTCGCCAAGCCATCGCCGACAAAGGCGCGGCCCATGTATTTATCGAGATTCTGTCCGGTCATGGCGGCCACCGCCTTGATATGGCCCAGGTTTTCCGCCACCAGGATAATCGCAATCGGCGCCAGCAGCGCCATCGCATCGGCCTTGAAGACCGGTGCGGAAAAATGCGGGATGCCGAACCAGGCGGCATTGGCGACGATGCCGAAATCGATCGGCTTGCCAAGCCCGGCGCCGTTGGTCAGCACCGCATAAATCACATACGCCAGCATCAAGCCGACCAGTATCAGCAGCCGCTGCAGCATGCCGCGCGCAAACACGGCGACGCCGCCGACGCACAAGACCGTCCCCAGCGCCATCCAGGCATCGAAATTATTGCCGCTGACGCCCTTCACCGCAATCGGCGCCAGATTGAGCCCGATCACTGCCACCACCGCACCGGTGACTACCGGCGGCATCAAGGTTTCGATCCAGCGCGTACCGATCGCCATCACCAGCAAGCCGATCAACGCGTACACCACGCCGCAGGCAACGATGCCGCCCAGCGCCACGCCAAGGTTGGGATTGGGCCCATGGCCGCTGTAAGCGCTAACCGCAATCACCAGGCCGATGAAAGAAAAGCTGGAACCGAGGTAGCTCGGCACTCGGCCGCCCACCAGGACAAAGAACAGCAAGGTGCCGATGCCCGACATGAAAATCGCCAGGTTCGGATCGAATCCCATCAGCAGCGGCGCCAGCACCGTCGCACCGAACATCGCTACAACGTGCTGCACCCCCATGGCGAAAGTCTGCGGCCACGGCAAACGCTCGTCGGCAGCGATAACCTGCCCCT
Organism: Collimonas sp. OK242; assembly: GCF_900107095.1. Classification (GTDB taxonomy): domain Bacteria; phylum Pseudomonadota; class Gammaproteobacteria; order Burkholderiales; family Burkholderiaceae_D; genus Collimonas. The sequence goes on along the minus strand of NZ_FNOR01000006.1, from coordinate 202,520 downwards.
GCCCGTCCGCCGTGCTGGCGCGCAAACGCCATTTGGGAAAATAAGAAGCTGCCATGCATTTCCTCCCTGTATGTCGATTTACCTGCCGGCCACGACTGGGTCAGGTATTCACTGAGCCGGGCGGACAAGGTAAAACCGTGTGATTGATTTTGTTTTTAACCGGAGGCTAGTGTACGAAGCTAAGCACAAAATAACAATCAACCAGGAAAGAATCAGGAAGAATTACAGCGCGACTGACATAAAAAAACACCGGCGGGATGGCCGGTGTTTATTCTCGCTAGTCCGATGAAATTAGGGAAAGACCGGAACATGTTTTTCCACGCCAGAGAAAGCGGCTTCCGGATGACGCTTCTCGATTAATTCCTCTATTTCCGGCACGCGCTTGAACGGCACGTCGATCAGGAGCAATATCTTGCCGCCTTCAATCCCGGCATGGAACGCTTTCAGACGGGAGTTGGGCAGCGCCGCCGCCGCCATTCCTGACATCCAGCTGCCCAGCACCGCTCCGGCCAGCGTCAGACCCACCAACGCCAGCCAGTTCAGGTGCACCCACTCCGGAGGGAAATACACCAGCCACATGCCTAGCAGCAGACCTAACACACCGCCCGCCAGCAAACCTATTTCTGCTCCATTGGCGAGGTCGGTTTTGTGTAGCACATTGGCTTCAGGCATATCTGCCGGCAATGTCCCTTCAGCGCCCCAGAAGTGAATGTGCCGAATCCCGACCCGGGCCAGCAGCAATTCGTCTAGTGTGCTGCGTGCACTGGAAACGTCCGGCAACATGAAATAAAGTCGTTGTCTGCCCAACATGATGGTCTCCTATGACTGGTTATGCTTTCAGCATAGTCAATCGGCAGGGAATCCACAAAGGTTGATTGCCGCTAAAAATGCGACAATCCGGATTCCGCCAACCAACAACGATGGAAACCCCCATGATTCTCGAATTAGCCGATATCCGCATCCAACCCGGTAAACAACAGGAATTTGATGCCGCCATTCAACGCGGAGTTGAACAAATCATCAGCAAAGCCAAAGGTTTTGCCGGTTTCAAGGTACACAAGGGCATTGAATCGCCAGAACGCTATGTGCTGACAATTTCCTGGCAAACGCTGGAAAACCATACGGTCGATTTTCGCGAATCGCCGGCATTTACCGAGTGGCGTGCGCTGGTCGGGCCATTTTTCGCGGTGGCGCCGGTCGTCGAGCATTTCACGCTATTGGCGGAATCAAACTGAATTAATACCAGGAATTAATACTGGAAATTGTGAACAGAAATGCACTGTGTGAGCAGCAGGGCAACCCGGTCTGACGGCCAATGCCGGCGGGATGCCCGACTGCTACGCAGTGATATAGATGAACTGCAAGATACCGAACTACTGCTTATAACTACTGCTTACTGCCGGCAATTAGCTGCCGTAAAACCTGACACTATGCTTGGAACTTAGAAACCCTTGATCCATGCTGCAGTCTCGGCGCTTTCACGGTCCAGGCGTTGCATGCGATATTCCAGGTCGTACAGGTCGACTGCTTCTGCCAGGTAAGCTTCTTTACGTGCCGCTTCCGAACGCTCATAAGCATTGCCGAGGCGCTTGAAGAAAGCAGCGACACCGCTGAAAACGCCGGCAACTTGTACCGAAGTGGCTGGACGGGAGATGCTAGAACTGTTGCTGATTGTCATTGTAGACATGATGTTTTCCTCTTTCGTTTTGCGTTCACCGCAAGCCAATTGTTGCGTCGCACAATCAGAATAGCGTTTCCCCATAAATTATCCAATTTCGATTGCCAATAGCAGTTATCAGTTTGGTGAATTTAAGGGGCTAAAAGCCCTATTTCAGCGCTTCTTATGATTTGGCTTAAAGCGTTGCAAAACTGCTATACAGGCATGGAAAGATCCCTGTAAACTGCTGCACCTCCCTCACGCACACACGCTAGCCCTCAATGTCAACGCATACCTTCCTCTGGCACGACTACGAAACTTTTGGCGTCCAGCCGCGACGCGACCGTCCGGCTCAGTTTGCAGCAATCCGCACGGATGCCGAATTGAATGAAATCGGCGAACCGATCATGTTATATTGCCAACCGGCAAATGATTTCTTGCCTGATCCGCAGTCCTGCCTGATTACCGGCATCACGCCGCAGGTATGCCTGGAACGCGGCATCGCCGAATACCAGTTCGCGGCACAGATTGAGAAAGCGTTTTCCGAACCTGGCACCATAGGCGTGGGTTACAACACGATCCGGTTTGATGACGAAGTCACGCGTTTCCTGTTCTGGCGCAACCTGATCGATCCTTATGCGCGGGAATGGCAAAACCAGTGCGGCCGTTGGGATATCCTGGATGTGGTGCGTACCGCCTATGCCTTGCGGCCGGACGGTATCCAGTGGCCTGTCAACGACGAGGGACGGCCGAGTTTTCGCCTGGAACACCTGACCGCCGCCAACGGACTCAGCCACGAAGCCGCGCACGATGCGCTGTCCGACGTGCGGGCGACGATAGCCCTGGCACGACTGATCCGGCAACATCAGCCGAAATTATTCGATTTCTGCCTCGCGCTACACAAGAAAGATCGCGCCGGCGCTGAAATCGGCCTGCCGACGCCGCGTCCATTCCTGCATATTTCCGGCATGTTCCCGGCCGAACGCGGCTGCCTCGCGGTCATGTGGCCGATCGGCGTGCATCCCACCAACAAGAATGAAATACTGGCCTGGGATTTGGCGTTTGATCCCAGCGAACTATTTTCCATGGATGCGGATACCGTGCGCACCCGGCTGTTCAGCAAAACCGATGCCTTGCCCGAGGGTGTAACGCGTCTACCGTTGAAATCGGTGCATCTGAATAAATCGCCGATGGTGATCAACAAACTGCAAACGCTGTCGGCAGACATGGCGACGCGCTGGGGCATAGATATTCCGCTAGCGCTGCGCCATGCCGAGATTGCGGCCCGGGCGCCCGACCTCGGCGGTTTATGGCGCCAGGTGTTCCAGCGCCCCGAAGAGGCCGCCAACGATGTCGACGAAGACTTGTATGGCGGTTTCGTCGGCAATAACGATCGTCGCAAATTGAATGAATTGCGCGCGCTGTCGCCGCAAAAGCTGGCCGCCGCGCATGTCAGTTTTGACGATCAGCGCCTGGAGGAACTGGCATTCCGCTACCGCGCCCGCAACTTCCCCGAAACCCTGACGGCAGAAGACCGGCAACGCTGGGAAGAGCATCGCGCCGCCCGCCTGTTCGACGGCGAAGGCAAGGCGCGTACGGTCGACATGCTGTTTGAAGAGATCGATAATTTATCGGAATCCACGGACGAGCGCGGCGAAGAAATTCTCGGCGCCTTGTACGACTATGCAGAAATGATCGCACCGGCGCGCGATTAAGCTGCCTGTCGCCGGCTGGTCCGGGCGTGGCTGAAAAAATGCCAGGCAGGGCCAGGATAATTCTCGTGCGATCGAGAGCTGTCCTGGCCCCGCTTACTGACTACCCGGATGAACCAGAAAAACATCTCAACGCGCTCGTTTCGCCAGATATTCAGGCTGGAACATGCACATGCGAACCGCATCGCGATACACGCCATTGATGAAAAATTCGCTTTTCAGCTCGCTCTCCAGTTCAAATCCGCATTTTTGGTAAATATGGATCGCCTTTTGGTTTTCCTTATCAACGTACAGGTAGAGCTTGTATAGATTGAGCACGCAGAACGCGTATTCAATCGCCAGCCGGGTTGCGCGCTCGGCATAACCCCTGCCCTGCGCACCCGGTGCGACGATAATCTGGAATTCCGCGCGCCGATGAATATGGGTGATCTCGACCAGCTCGACCAGCCCCACCATTTCGCCGTTGTCGCTTTCCAGGATAAACCGCCGTTCGCTTTGATCATGTACGTGCTGGTCGTACAACTGCACCAGTTCGACATAAGCTTCGTACGGCTCTTCGAACCAATAACGCATGATGTTGCTGTTGTTGTCGAGCTGATGCACAAAGTGCAAATCGTTACGTTCCAGGGGCCGCAGTTTCAGGCCCGGCTGCACCAGGGTAGTCATCTGATTTCTTTCTTACTTGTTGCAAATTCTGTTGTTGAGTTCTGCGATTGCCGTGCTTAAGACTGTGGCTGAGCATGCGCCTGCATGCGCTTCTGTACCGATTCCAGCAAGTTGAAATCCTGCGGGAAATCATCGACCTGAACACTGGTATCGCCGTAACGCGCATAATCCTGCAAGACCTGCTGCTCTTGTTCGGTGATGTCGCCGCTGGCTGCAGCCGCAATTGCCCAGTGCTGCATCTCGATCAGGCTTTGCGGCATTGGCGCCAGCGTGCCAGCCTGGAACGCTGGCTTGAGCCGCGCTTCGATCGCGTTCACTTGCGGGATCAACTGGAAAGCCAGCTCGCCAAAGGCGTGCGGCGATTGCTCTGCACTTGGCATGTGCATGCCAGCGGTCAGCCGGTCGCGGCTGTCGCCGTTGGTTTGCATGATACGGGCTACCGTACTGTCCAGCGCATCCGATGGCAACTGGTAAGGCCGGCCGAAAGGAAAGGCGATGCAACGCAACAGCACTGCCAGTACGCGATTCGGGAAATTGTCCAACACCCCCAGGTAGGCTTCCTGCGCCTGATGCAAGGCATCTTGTATCGCCCAGTGCACATAGGGCAAATCTTCCTGCGGCCGGCCGTCATCCTCGTAACGCTTGAGCACACTGGATATCAGGTACAGCTGCGACAGGATGTCGCCCAGCCGTCCGGAGATACGCTCGCGGAATTTAAGCGAGCCGCCGAATACGAACATCGACATATCGCTCAGCAAGGCGAACGCTGCCGACATGCGGTTGACCGCGCGATAAAAATGCCGCAGCTCTTGCGGCGCTGCCCGCGGCGCACCTGGCAAACTGCCGCTAGACAAACCGGCCAGCAATGTCCGTGAAAAATTGGCGAACACAAAACTGATGTGGCCGAAGAATGCCTGGTCGAATGCGGCCAGGGCGCGGCCTTGATCGAGCTCGCTGGCGGCGCTCATTTCTTTCAGCACATAAGGATGGCAACGAATCGCGCCCTGGCCGAAAATGATCAGGCAGCGCGTCAGGATATTCGCGCCTTCAACCGTAATCGCAATCGGCATCTGCTGATAACTGCGCGCCAGGAAATTATTCGGCCCCATGCAAATGCCCTTGCCGCCCAACACATCCATGCCTGCATTGACCAGAACCCGGCCGCGCTCGGTCACATGGTATTTGGAGATCGCCGAAATCACCGAAGGTTTTTCTCCGGCATCCACCGCCAGCGCCGACAGCCTGCGCACCGCATCCATCAGATACAGGTTGCCTCCCATGCGCGCCAGCATTTCGTGTATTCCTTCGAATTTGCCGATCGGAATCCGGAATTGATGACGCATCGCGACGTACGCACTGGTACCGCGTACCGCCAGCTTGGAAAAACCGACAGTCGAAGACGGCAACGAAATTGCGCGGCCGGCGGCCAGGCATTCCATCAGCATGCGCCAGCCCTTGCCGATCTGTTCGCGGCCGCCAATCACCCAGTCGAGCGGGATGAAAACATCCTTGCCGGAAGTCGGACCGTTCTGGAACACGGCGTTCAAAGGCCAGTGACGGCGCCCGGCCACCACACCGGGATGATTGGCCGGTATCAGCGCGCAGGTGATACCCAGGTCTGTCGTGCCGCCGGTGCTCAGCAATTGATCCGGATCATGGACCCGGAATGCCAGCCCCAGCACCGTCGCTACCGGCGCCAGCGTGATGTAACGCTTGTCCCAGGTGATCCTGAAACCCAGCATTTCCTGGCCGTCGTAGCTGCCCATGCACACCACGCCGATATCCGGGATCGCCGCCGCATCGGAACCGGCGTAGGGACTGGTCAAGGCAAAACACGGGATTTCCTCGCCGGCGGCCAGCCGCGGCAGGAAATAATCCTTTTGTAGTTCGGTACCGTATTGCAACAGCAATTCAGCCGGCCCCAGCGAGTTCGGCACCATCACCGAAATCGCGGCAGCTGAACAATGCGACGACAACTTCATGATCACCTGCGAATGCATGTAGGCTGAGAATTCCTTGCCGCCATATTGCTTAGGAATGATCATGCCGAGGAAACCTTTCTCCTTGACGAACTGCCAGGCCTGCGGCGACAGATCCTGCCAGATTTCGGTGCTGTCCCAGTCGCTGATCAGGCCACACAGCTGCTCGACTTCGTTATCGAAGAACGCCTGCTCTTCCTCCGTCAGTTTCGGTGCTGCCAGCTGCAGCAATTTGTCCCAGGCCGGTTTGCCGGAAAACAGTTCGGCGTCCCACCAGGTAGTACCTGCCTCAATTGCATCGCGTTCGGTCTGCGACATGCGCGGCAAGATGCGCTGGAATACTTTCAATATCGGACGGCTCAGCAGGCTGTATCGCAGTGGTTTGACAGCCACGATCAGAGCGGGAATCGCCAGCAGCAGCAACAGTAGTATCGCTGCCAGCAGACCGATCCCGGCCAGCCAGAAGCCGCCGCCGATCCAGAGCAGAATGGCAAGCAGCCAAAACCAGGCGCTTACGCGCAACTGCATTAATGCCATAGCGCCGATAAGCAGCGCTGCGATCCAATAGAACATGTTGACTCCCAATTTGGCGGTTCATCGTGCGCGCATCCGGGTCATGGCCGTAATAAGACTCAAAACAGAATCGCGGCCATGAACACAGGATAGGACAGGATTGAATGTAGAACGGACTCCCCAACGGACTCCCCAACGGACTCCCCATCGGGCGCCCGTTGGGGAGTCCCAGGCACAAGCCTTGCCTGATAATATGACCCGATAGTTCTTGCTTTAACCTTTGGTCACTTTTTATCTGACGAAAGTTCACAGGAAGCAAATTTAAATGTTATGCAACAGTCATTTATCATGATAATTTGACAATCAATAAAGAGGTATCCTATAGGCAACATGAAATTTTTTGTAAATCTTTGTATCGGTTTGTCAACCCTGCTATAGAATCGCGCGTTACGATGTCTATATGTGCTTTTGCAATCTTGCGCGACGACGAATGAAAAATAATGACAAAAAATTAAGTCTCCAAATTTAGCAAGCAAGCTCATCGTCATAAGCACGCCCGCAGCCAGCCCAAACAGCAGGCAACCACCAACTCACTTTAGATAAGTTACAAGAGCACACGCCTTTCATGAATAATTTAATTTTGATGACCGGTGCGACCGGCTTTCTAGGCGGCGCCAATGCAGTTGAAGCAATTCATCGCGGTCTAGGTAAAAATCTGTTGCTGTTGGCAAGGGCGGAAACCCCTGCCGCGGCGCATGCCAGGGTTGTCGAAAATTTGCAGCTGCTGGGCGCGAGTGCGGCTGACGTTGCACAAATCGGCGTCGATCAAATCCTCTGCTCTGACTTATCGGAACTTGATAGCATTAGCGACGATCCGCGCCTGGATCGGGTATCGATCGTGATCCATTCGGCGGCGCTGGCTACTTTCTCGAATCATCCTTTGCTCGAAACAATCAATGTCGATGGCACTGTGGCGCTCGGCAAGCTGATGCATCGGCGGCCTGCCTTGAAGCGCTTCATGTACATCGGCACCGCCATGGCTTGCGGTGAAGGCGCCGGCATCAATGCCGTGGTAAAAGAACGGATCGACTTGCCGCTCGGCGACGAGCATCTGGTGGCATATACCCGCTCCAAGGCATTGGGTGAAAAGAAATTGCGCGACATGTTTCCCGACCTGCCGGTGGTGTATGTCAGGCCGTCGATTATTGTCGGCCACACCAAGCTGGGTTGTGCGCCGTCGCAAAGTATTTTCTGGGTCTTCATGGTCTGGCAATTGCTGGGCGCGCTGACCACCTCCCTCGATGAAAAAGTCGATGTGGTCCCGGTTGACTGGTGCGCCCAGGCCATCATCGATCTGGCCCAGAAAGATACGCTGACACACAATGTATTCCATATCTCGGCAGGACTCGGCTCCAGCGTATCGTTCCGCGAAATCGACCTGGCGCTGGCTGCCGCTCGCGGCATCGAACCGATCGGCCCTACTTACAGGCAAATCACGCCGGATGCTATCGCCACTCTGCTGCCGCGCATGCGCGAATGCGTGCCTGAATGCAATGACCGGCTGCTGCTGCGCGCACTCAAGCTGTACGGTGCGTTTGCCGGCCTGAATTATGTATTTAGCAATGAAAACCTGCTTGCCGAAGGAATTCAGCCGGCGCCACGCTTCACCGACTACATTCCGCTCTGCGTCGAATCGGCAAAACACATTCCGATTGCCGAACAGATGAAGTGGGATTTCAAATAAATTTTTACGATATCCCACAGTAGTTTTGCATCTATCTGTTGTCGGCAGTAGCTATTCCGTTAAAATTGCCTACTAAAATCAGCAGAGGAAGCAGCCATGAAATGGGAAGGCAATCGGGAAAGTGACAACGTCGAAGACCGCCGCAGTGATGGTGACGGCGGTGGCGGTTTCGGCGGTGGTCGTTCCATTGGACTTGGCACTATCGCCATTGCGCTGGCGGCGTCGTATTTCTTCGGCATCAGCCCGACTACCATACTGAGCCTGCTAAGCGGCGGCCCGGGCGGCCAGCAGCAGTCGCAGCAAGCCTCCGGCCCCAACCGCACCGCGCGCGCCGAAGACCCGCAGACCAAATTCGTGCGCACCGTGCTGGCCGATACTGAAGACGTCTGGACCCAGATTTTCCGCGTCAATGGCAAGACGTATGCACCGCCGACCCTGGTGCTGTTTTCCGGCGCCACGCCAACCGCCTGCGGCACCGGCCAGACCGCTTCCGGCCCCTTTTATTGCCCAGGCGATCGCAAGGTATACATCGACCTCAGCTTTTATCAATTGATGCAGCAGCGCTTTCATGTATCGGGGGAATTCGCGCAAGCTTACGTGATCGCCCATGAAGTCGGCCATCATGTGCAAAACATGATGGGTATCATGGACAAGGTCAACAGCGCCGAACGCCAGATGTCGAAAGCGCAGAAGAACGCCATGTCGGTGCGGCTCGAACTGCAAGCCGATTGCCTGGCCGGAGTCTGGGCCTTCCACGCCAACCAGGCGCGCAGCATCCTGGAGCAGGGCGATGTCGAAAGTGCTTTGAACGCCGCTACGGCGATCGGTGACGATGCCTTGCAAAAACAGGAACAAGGTTACGTCGTGCCGGACTCGTTCACCCATGGCACTTCGGCGCAACGGGTACGCTGGTTCAAACAGGGCGTCAGCAGCGGCGAAGTCAAATCCTGCAATACATTTGAAGTAAAGACACTCTAGCGGGGTGTTTCATTGACCGGAAAGACCTATGACAATTGCTTATTGGTGCGTACTGATAGCTGGATTGATGCCGTTATTTACCATCGCGATCGCCAAGCGCGGCCGCCCCGACTTTGACAACGCCGAACCGCGCGCCTGGCTGGAGAAGCAGTCGGGCATACGGCGTCGCGCCGACTATGCGCATCGCAACCATTTCGAGGCATTCCCTTTTTTTGCCGCCGGCGTAATCATTGCGCAGCAGGTACAAGCCGCACAAAACATAGTGAATTTGCTGGCAGTGATCTTCATCGTCGCCCGCATCGTCTATACCGTCTTGTATCTGCAAGATCGCCCTAGCCTGCGTTCGGCCGTGTGGGGCATTGCGTTCGCGGCCGCGATCGGCTTGTTCGTATCGGCGGGACTGGCTCACTAAACCAGATAGTTACAACATGCAGCTTCAAGACACCATTCAATTGCTGCGCGACGCCGTAAGCGCATTGCAGAATAACGCCGGCAGCGTAAGCGCCCTATGCCAGACCTGGCGTGCGCAGGCTGCGCTGTTCTCGTCTTTACCGCCTCGCTTTGCGGACGTAGCGGAAAATTTTCTCGGGCGCCTGGAAGCCGGCAACCTGTTCTCTGAAGAGAGCTGCTCGTTCAGCCAGCAGGATTTACTGGACCATCTGCACGTCTGGCTGGACCAGGCGCAACTGGCGCTGAACCGCACAGCTAACACCTGAACACTTATTTATCCCATCGGAATACTATGCAACAACTGGAATTACGCCTCAACAGCGATTACGTCGAACTCAATCAACTGCTCAAGCTGACCGGCGTGTGCGACAGCGGCGGCGCCGGCAAGGCGCTGGTTGCCAGCGGCGTGGTGGCGGTCGACGGCAAAATTGAATTACGCAAGACTTGCAAGATTCAAGCTGGTCAAAAAGTGACCATCGGCGACGTTCTTATCTATGTGCTGCCTCGGCGCAACGCGGGCTGATCGTTAGCCGGCGCCGGGCAGATGCAAAAAATGGAAAATATTCAGGCGATCAGGGAATTCTGGTTCGGCGACAATCCGGACGATGTCGCCACCGCCACGCAACAAGCCAAGCTTTGGTGGAGCAAACATCCTGATCTCGATTTGCGCATCAGGCAGCGGTTTGAAACAACCTTGCTGGCCGTTGAGAAAAACCAGTTGGCAGATTGGGAAAACACGCCGCAAGGCGTCATGGCCCTGGTGCTGCTGACTGACCAGTTTCCCAGGAATATGTACCGCAACACGCCACGTTCATTCGCATTCGATACGCTCGCGCGCCGTTTTTGCCGTCGCGGCCTGCAGCCGGATTTCTATGCTGCATTGCGTCCGATCGAAAGGACCTTCCTGCACTTGCCGCTGACGCATTCAGAACTGCTGCAAGACCAGGAGCAGGCGGTGGCGCTGTGCACTGCACTGGTCGAACAAGTCGCGCCAAGCCAGAAGGCGTGTTTTTCCGGCTACCTCTCATTCGCCATTCGGCACCGCGACATCATTGCCCGCTTCGGCCGCTTTCCACATCGCAACCATATTCTGCAGCGCCAGTCGACACCTGAAGAGCTGGACTTCCTGCAGCAGCCCGGTTCGTCATTTTAAGCGTTCTTTTTTAGTCACCGCTTTTTAGTCATTTTAATCGTCAATGCGCGCAGCAGTCTTAAGCCGTTAAACACCACCAGCAAGCTCGCGCCCATGTCGGCGAACACCGCCATCCACAGCGTCGCTTCGCCGCTCAGGGCCAGCACCAGGAAGACCGCCTTGATGCCCAGCGCCAAGGTGATATTTTGCATCAGCACCGTGTGCGTCTTTTTACTCAAGCGAATGAAATCTGCGATCTTGCGCAGGTCGTCATCCATCAGCGCCACGTCCGCCGTTTCCAGCGCCGTATCGCTGCCCGCCGCCCCCATCGCAAATCCGATATTGGCCTGCGCCAGCGCCGGCGCATCATTGATGCCGTCGCCCACCATGCCGACGTAGCCATAACGCTGGCGCAAATCATTGATGGCGTCGCGCTTGTCTTGCGGCAGCTGGTCGCCACGGGCATCGCTGATACCTACCTGCGCTGCGATGGCTTGCGCGGTATGCGTATTGTCGCCGGTCAGCATGACGGCCTCGACCCCGATCGCATGCAAGCTGGCCACCGCTTCCGCCGCGGTATCGCGCACCGTATCGGCGACCGCCAGAATCAGCAAAGGCTGCACGGCCGAGCACAGCACCACCGTGGTTTTTCCTTCGCTCTCCAGCGCCGACAAGCGTGCCTCCAAGGCTGGATTGCAGATATTCATTTCGTGCACCAGCCGATGATTGCCCAGATAGAATCGTTGGCCGTCGATATCGCCCTGCACGCCGTGACCGGTCAACGCTTCGAAAGCGCCGACTTCAAACAAATTCTCTGTATTGCCCGATGCCTGCCAATGCGCCGCAACCGCACCCGATACCGGATGATCGGAACGGCTGGCCAGACTCGCCGCCTGACGCTGCAATTGCAATAAGCCGCGGCCGTCGGCATCGGCTAGCGGCTGCACCAGCTGCACATCGGTGACGCGCGGCTTGCCCTGCGTCAGCGTGCCGGTTTTGTCCAATGCCACTGCCTTGATCTTGCGCCCCATCTCCAGGTACGCACCGCCCTTGATCAACACCCCGTTCCTGGCCGCCGCCGCCAGCCCGCTTACCACCGTCACCGGCGTAGAAATCACCAGCGCACAAGGACAGGCGATCACCAGCAGCACCAGCGCCTTGTACAGCCACGGATAAAACGCCAGGCCCATCAGCAATGGCGGCAAGATGGCGACCAGTATCGCGGCCAACACCACCGCCGGAATGTAATAGCGCGCAAACTGATCGACCAAACGCTGCGTCGGTGCACGCTCGCCTTGCGCTTGCTGCACGCTCTTGATGATGCGCGCCAGGGTCGAATTGGCTTGCAGTGCAGTTACCCGATAGATAAACGAGCCACGCTCATTGATGGTGCCGGCGAACACCTGATCGCCTGCCTGCTTCTCCACCGGCATACTCTCGCCGGTGATGGCTGCCTGGTTGATGGTGGTTCGGCCTTCCGTCACGAGCCCGTCCAGGGGCACCCGCGCACCCGGCTTGACCCTGATCAGCGCAGCTAACACTACCTCACCGGTGGCAACTTCGCGCCACTCGCCATCGGCATCTTGCACAGTCGCCAGATCCGGCGCCATCGCCATCAAGCCTTTAATCGCGTTGCGGGCGCGGTCGAGCGACAATGCTTCAATCATTTCTGCCAGAGCAAACAGGAAGATCACGACTGCCGCTTCCGGCCATTGGCCGATGATGGCAGCACCGGTTACCGCCAGCGACATCAGGAAATTCATGTTGAGAGAGAAATTCCGTAGCGCGATCCAACCCTTTTTCAGCGTATCCAGGCCACCGCTCAGGATCGCCATCAGCGCCAGGCCGATCACCGGCCATGAATGGTCCTGGCCGCCGCTCCAGACCACGACCTCGGCGCCGGCGGCGGTCATGCCGGAGATTGCCATCAGCAGCCATTTTTTCCTGGATATCTTGAAAGCGCCATCGCCCATGCCATCGGTCAGATCCACTGCGCCGGTCAGCGTGTCCGATTTGAGCGTCGGCCCCATGTCCAGCGCTGTCAAGGCGGCGACGATCGCGGCCACCGACGGCAAACGATGCTGGACCGTCAGCTCGCGCTGGATCAGATTGAATTGCATGGCTTCGATGCCGGCCATGCTTCGGAGCTTGTCACTGATCAGTTTTTCTTCAGTCGGGCAATCCATCTTCTGGATCAGGAACACGGCCTGCTCGGCGCCGGCAAGCAACGACGCGCGGCTGACGGCCGGCATGCGCGTAAGCATGCTCATGCGGGTCCTCGTGCTTATGCTGATGGTCGTGATGGTCGTGTCCGCAACGGCCCATGGTGTGCTTCTCCTTGACTCGGGTCTTATTTAATAACGCAATGAAGCAATCGATTGCTCTCAATCGCATACTCCTTGCATATTTAAAACCCTGTAGCTACTATAAGGTCAAGGATTTACTTTGAAGTAACAGGAAAAACAGGCATGAGCGCAACCTCACTCAAAATCGGCGAGCTGGCCAGTCACGCCGGCTGTCCGGTCGAAACCATCCGCTATTACGAACGCGAAGGCTTGCTGCCGCTGGCAGCGCGCTCTCAAAGCAATTACCGGCTATACGGACAAGCGCATATCGAACGCCTGCAATTCATCCGCCATTGCCGCTCGCTGGACATGACCTTGGATGAAGTACGCAAACTTCTGCAGTTTCGCGACTTGCCGGAAGATAACTGTGCCGAAGTCAATACCTTGCTGGACCACCATATCGAGCATGTCGCCGACCGGATCAGCGAATTGAAAGCGTTGCAAACGCAACTGAAGCAATTGCGCAAGCAATGCCAGAAAACCCAGGCCGCCAAGGATTGCGGCATCCTGCAAGGCCTGGCCAGCATGGAAGACGACGCGCCGGCCAATCTTGGCAGCCATGGCGGCGGCGTCCACTAGACAGGGACGCCCCTCAATCCGAGTGCGGCTGCTCGCTATCCAGATGCGCCATCATGACCGGTGCATAACGCTCACCGGCAACTGCGTGCGCTGGCACGGCTGCCTCTATCCGTATCAAATCATCGGCACTCAGTTGAATATTCATTGCCGCCAACGATTCCGCCAGGCGATCGCGGCGACGCGCGCCGACCAGCGGCACGATATCCGCGCCGCGCGACATTACCCAGGCGATCGCAATCTGCGCCACTGTCGCCTGCTTGTCGGCGGCAATGACGCGCAAGGCTTCCAGCAAAGCCAGGTTGTGCGCAAGATTATCACCGCTGAAACGCGGACTGCGGCTGCGAAAATCGCCCGGCGACAACACCTTGTCCTTGCCCCAGTGACCGCTGATCAAACCGCGCGACAACACGCCGTAAGCGCTAATGCCGATGCCGAGTTCACGGCAAACCGGCAGGATCTCGGCTTCGATACCGCGCGACACCAGCGAATATTCAATTTGCAGATCCGAAATCGGATGCACAGCCTGCGCCCGGCGCAGGGTTTGCGCACCAACTTCCGACAAACCGATGTGACGCACGTACCCTGCTTTCACCATGTCGGCGATGGCGCCCACCGTTTCTTCAATCGGCACGGCCGGATCGAGCCGCGCCGGGCGATAGATATCGATATGATCCGTGCCCAGTCGGCGCAGGGTGTAAGCCAGGAAGTTCTTCACCGCCTCAGGCCGGTCGTCGATGCCGCTCCAGTTGCCGGCCGGATCGCGCATGGCGCCGAATTTAACGCTGAGCAGCACCTGATCGCGATTGCGGGTGCGCAGCGCTTCCCGAATCAGCATCTCGTTATGCCCCATGCCGTAAAAATCGCCGGTATCCAGCAGAGTGATGCCGGCATCGATTGCTGCGTGCAGCGTGGCGATGCTTTCGGTTTCATCGGCTGGCCCGTACAAGTCGGACATGCCCATGCAGCCGAGGCCGATGGCGGAGGATTGCGGGCCGGTATTGCCTAGTTTTTGCATTCTCATCATGACATCCTTCATGTAGCCGATTAAAAGGGCGAAACCAGATCTGGCCGCCTTGAACACATTATCGTCCCCGCCTAAAGATTAATAAATGCGCATAAAATGATTTCTTTATTCGGAAATTATTAATAATTGGAGCGGCCATGGATAGGATTCAAGCAATGGAAGTCTTCTCACGCGTCGCCGAACTGGGCAGCTTCAGCCGCGCGGCCGAGCAGTTGAACTTGCCGCCGGCAACCGTCACCAACGCGGTTCAGGCCCTTGAGAAACACATCGGGGTGCGCCTGCTGCAGCGAACCACGCGCAAGGTAACCCTTACCGATGAAGGCATAAGCTACCTCGATCGCTGCACCCGCTTGTTGGCCGAATTCGAAGATGTCGATACCCTGTTCCAGCGTGACCAGTTGCAGCCGCGCGGCGTGATCCGGGTCGACCTGCCGGAACGCCTGGCACACACGGTGGTCATTCCCGCGTTGCCGGATTTTTTTGCGCAGTATCCCAACCTGCGGATCAAGTTGAGCGCCACCGACCGTTTCGTCGACCTCATCGGCGAAGCGGTCGACTGCGTGGTGCGTGCCGGTCCGCTCAGCGATTCCAGCCTGGTCGCGCGTCGCATCGGCAGCATGGAACAGATCAACTGCGCAGCCAAGTCTTACCTGGATCGCCACGGCCGGCCGCAAACCTTGGGCGATTTGCAGCATCACATGGTGGTCAATTATTTTTCCAGCCGCACCGGGCGCGACCTTGGCTGGGAATATCTGGAGGATGGCGAATTGCGTTTCCTGAAGCTTCCCGGCCAGATTTCGGTGGCCAGCTCGGAGGCTTACCTGGCCGCCTGCATCGCCGGACTAGGATTGATACAGGCGCCGCGCTTCGGTCTGGAAGAATTGCTGGAGAGCGGCGCCGTTGAAGAAGTGCTGCCGGATTTCAAGCCGGCGCCATTGCCGGTATCCGTGGTGTACGCCCACAACAAACACCTGTCGCCGCGCGTGCGGGTATTTGTCGACTGGGTCGCCAAATTGCTGGCGGCCCGCTATGCCTGAGCCGACCTGAACCATCCCAAGGCCAGCTCAGGTACTCACAACTAGGCGGCTGCGGCCTGTTGCGCAATCCAATTGTTTATCTGCGTTTCCAGCATCTCCAGCGGCAAGGCGCCATTGTCGATGACGGCGTTGTTAAAGCGCCGCAGGTCAAACTTGCTACCCAATTCCTGCTGCGCTTTTTCGCGCAAGGCCTTGATTTTCAGCTGGCCGATCTTGTAACCCAGGGCTTGGCCCGGATCGACGATGTAGCGGTCGATTTCAACCTGGTTGTCGTGCGGCGGATTGGCAGTGTTCACGTTCATGTAATCAATCGCCTGTTGCCGCGTCCAGCCCAGCGCATGCATCCCGGTATCGACCACCAGGCGGGCGGCCCGGAACAACTCGTCGTTGAGATGCCCGAACTTCGAA
This sequence comes from Collimonas sp. OK242, assembly GCF_900107095.1. GTDB lineage: Bacteria > Pseudomonadota > Gammaproteobacteria > Burkholderiales > Burkholderiaceae_D > Collimonas. Next base: position 186,296 of record NZ_FNOR01000006.1, on the reverse strand, counting down.
TAGGGATCGGTATAGAAACCCATTTCGCCACCCAGGCTTTCAGCATACAGCGCCCAGCCTTCGCCAAACGCAACGTACCAGCCGAACCGCCGGAACTCGGGCAAACCTTTTATTTCCTGGGCGCGCGCGGTTTGCAAATGGTGGCCCGGCACCGATTCATGCAGGGTGAGGGTTTCCATTTCCCACTTAGGACGCGAATCCAGCTTCGACAGGTTGGCGACGAAATAACCCGGCCGCGAACCATCCGGCGTTCCGGGTTCGTAGTAAGCGCCGGCCTGGTTCTCCGCCCCCACTTCCGGCACCGGCTTCACATCCACCGCGGCGCGGGGAATCTCGGCAAAAAAACGCGGCAACTGCGCGGAAGATTTCTTGATGATGTCCTTGTAGCCGGCCAGCAGGTCTTCCGGCTTGGTGTAATAGAAACGCGGATCTGTATTCAGGAAAGTGATGAATTCTGCAAACGTGCCCTTGAATCCGGTCTGCTGCATCACCAGTTTCATTTCTGCTTGAATCCGCGCCACTTCCTGCAGCCCGACCTCGTGGATCTCTTGCGGCGTCATGCCGGTGGTGGTGTTTTCCTTGACCTTGTAAGCGTAATATGCGGCGCCGCCGGGCAAACTTGAGGCCGCTATGCTGTCGCGACAAGCCGGCAGATAGCTAGCGCTGATATAGGCATCCAGTTTGCGGAAAGCCGGCGCCACACCTTGCCGCAGCAGACGCTCGCCTTCACGCTCCAGGCTGGCGCGCTGTGCCGCTGGAATCGAAGCAGGCATGCCTTTGAACGGCGCGGCCAACGGGCTGCTGTCGAGCTTGGCGACAAATTCCTGAAGCTGCCCCGGAACCACCCTCATCGTGACTTTGGGCGCCACCCAACCGGATTTGACGCCTTGCTGCAATTGCTCGATCACGCCATCGACGTACTTGGGCAATGCCCGCAGGCGTCCCAGGTAATTGCGATAATCCTTGGCGGTATTGAATGGCGTCTGCGCAACCAGCTGTGGAAACTCGAACTGGACACCGTTCAGTTGCGAGATCGGTTCCGGATTGTATGGATAGAATTTGGCGGCTTGAATGTTCTTCTGTTTTTCATAAACGAACAGCTCGTAGGAAACCAGATCCTGGCCGCTTAACTTGCTGCGATCGATACGCTTGGCCTGGACCAGCATCTGCTCCTGGTGGAGATTGCCTGCCAGGCTGGCTGCCAACGAAACATCCGACAAACGGTCATTGTAACGATTGTCGCCGACGGCGGTGGCAAACTCAGGCGCGTTGCGCATATTCCACTGCCAGTCGCTGTCTAACAGTGCATTGAGTTGCTGCCGTGGTGTTGCTGCATGGCTGAATGGCGCCAACAAAAGAGTGAAAAGCAGGGTAAAAAGAAAGAGGAATTGGTTCATCCATGTCTCCGAAGATCAGCCCGCTATTCTAGCAAATCATGCCAAAAAATTTCTTAGAAGAAATCTCTTTCTCCCCAACGGACTCCCCAACGGACTCCCCAACGGGCCACAATCTCAAAGCGGACCATCAGACAACGAAAACGATGCGTCAAATTTGCGCTGCGGGGATGCCACGACCATGTTGCGGCCGCCATGCTTGGCTTGATACAAGGCCTGATCGGCGCGTTCGATCAGGCTTTCAAGACTCTTGTCGCAATCAACGGCCTCGCAATCAAAAGCCGCCACGCCAAAACTGGCGGTGACATTGACGATCTGGCCGTCATCCAGTTGCAAATGGCAGGCATCGATAGCGCTGCGCAATTTTTCTGCCGCGGCAAGCGCTTGAGACAAGTCGATTTCCGGTAACAGCACGACGAACTCCTCGCCGCCGTAGCGAGCCAGCAGATCAACCTTGCGACAATATCGCCGACACAGGTCCGCAACGCCACGCAGCACCAGATCGCCCGCCGGATGCCCGTACCGGTCATTGACTGCCTTGAAATGATCGACGTCCATCAGGATCAGCACCAACTGCCGCCGATAGCGTTGCGCGATGCCAAATTGCTGCTCGCCCTGCGAAAAAAATGCACGGCGGTTCAACAGCCCTGTCAGGAAATCGGTGTCGGACAAGGTCTGCAATTGGGCAATCAGCTCCTCGCGTTGTTGTTCGAGGCGAACTTTAGCCAGGCTATGCGCCTTCAATACATGGATGGCGCGCATCATGGCGCCGATCTCATCGTCATGGCGCGATACCGGAATTGCGGTGCTCAGGCGCTCCTCGGCCAATGACGTGAACAGATCGGTAGCGTCAAGAATCGGGCGCAGGACGCGCTGTCGTATCACCCGCATGAGCAACATGAAAATACCCAGTGCAATAACGCCAAGGCAAGTTGCCGCCAGTAGAACATAGGTGGCCTGCCTGTTTTTATATTCGGCCTGCTTGAGCATCTCAGCCAGGACCAGATCGCGCAGATGCGGAATCGCGGCCATTTCCGGCACATAGCGGGCAGTCACATCGCGGGCACTCAAACCGTAGTCTCCCGTACTGCGCCCGATAAAGAACAATTCATTCAGGAAACCCAGGCCGGCGCCAAGGTATTGATCGCGCACCGTATTCAAGGCAATTTCCACAGCCGGATTGTCGTGGTAGGTGTGCAATTGCAGTTCAATCACCGAATACAACTGCTCGATCTCTCCCGATAATTTGGAGAATGCATAGATTTCCTGGGAGCTCAAGGGCCGCCGAGCGACTACCGGAGCGATAAAGACAGATCCTATCTCTCCCGCAATATTGCGCAGACTGGAGATAAGCTGGGCACCTTGCAAACCGTCGCTAAGCTGCGCATCCGACTGGACCGCAATACCGGACAAAATGGTAATTGCCGGGGCAAAAACGCCGACCGTGTGCGCCATCATTTCCTGCGCGGCGCCGACGGCGGCCAGGTCGCGCTGCGGTTTTTGCCGGGCGAGTAAAAGATCGGCTTCCTTGCGTGCCGCCGCCAGCGCTTGCTGCGTCGATTCCACCTGCGCCAGTATCAGCACCTGCGCTGGCGCCCGCAGCGGGTCGGCTTGTACTTGCAGAGCATGGCGCAAGGCAGCCAGCGATTGATCGCTTGCGGAACGCGCCCGCTCCAGTGCCGCAAACGCCTCTGCGGCATCGTCCAATCCTTGCGTCAGCATCGAATTGCTTGGCCCACGCTCGGCCGCCAGCTTTTCTTCCACCAGCAATGCCAGCTGCAAATTCCCGATGGCAGGCATGCTCTTTGTACTGCGTTTGTATACAGACCATTCGCTGCTGACGATTCTGCCGATCAAGGTCAGAAAAAGCAGCATCAGCAGGATCGAAATCAGCCAAAACAGGCGATTGAGCGACATACGAAATACCAGGCGTACAGATTAGGCTAAGGAATGTAATTGATTGTTTTCAATAGTGTAAATCTATTTATATTCAATCTTCAATAGATTATTATTTCAACAATCCTATCACAATCCGCCAAAGTCGCAACTCGTCCGACTGTTCAGGCCCCCAGGCTCACCTGCTTTTCCATATGGCCGTGCATCGCCAACACGTCACGATACAGCCTGGCATAGTTCTCCCCCATCAACCTGGCCGTGAACAATTTCTGATAACGCGCTTGCGCGCGGGCCCCCATGGCCTGCACCAGCTCGGGGTTATCCCATAGCTGTTGCATCGCCCGCCGGAAGGCATCCGGATCGCTGGGTGGAACCACCAGTCCGGTTTCACCGTGGTTGTTGATGTAACTGGTGCCGGTGCCGATCTCGCTGGAAATCATCGGCTTGCCGTACATCGCCCCTTCCAGCAGGGAGATGCCGAATGCTTCCGAGCGCAAATGCGACGGAAACACGATGGCGTAAGACAACTTCAGCAATGCAGCTTTATCTTCATCGCTGACCATGCCCAGGAAGATCACATTGCCTAGTCCTTGCTCTTGGGCGTGCCGTTTCAGCTCCTGCTCAATCGGCCCGGCGCCGACAATCACAATCGGGTAATCGGTTCCGCGTGCCGCATCCAGCAGAATATGCAAACCTTTGTAATAGCGGATAACGCCTACAAACAAGAAGAAACGCGGACCGATCCGTTTTCTCCATTCTTCCATCGACGTCGCTGACGGCGGTGGATAGTTGTCCTTGTCGAGACCGATGGGTATTACCTGCGTCTTGTCCTTGTATCCGGCCAGCACCGAGCTGGTTTGCAGATAATTGGGGGAAGTGGCGACGATCGCGTCGACACTGTCGAGGAAGCGATGCATCAACGGCCGATACAACTGCAACAGTGTTTTGTAACGCACGATGTCGGAATGGTAGGTAACCACACTCGGCTTGTTCATGCGCGTAACGAAATGCGCCAAATCCATGAACGGCCACGGAAAATGGTAATGCACGACATCGACCTCGGCAGCGAGTTGCGCGAAACGCTTAAGCGCAGCAAACGAAAAACCGGTCGAGGCAATCTGCAAGTCGAGCTTGACCCGATGCACCTTATGACCTTCGTACATCAATTCCGCCGGCTCGGGATGATCGCTGAGAGTCAGTACTTCGCTCTCGATCCCGCTGGCTGACGAACATTTACATAGCTGATAAATGGTTTGTTCGATCCCGCCATACGATTCCGACTGATAGGTCTTGTAGAAATGAAGAACCCGCATTGCATACTCCTCTCGTCATCTGCCCCATCTTCCGATACAACATGAAGTGAAAGGCTATTTTTTATTTATACGAACCGTCTACCCCAGCAACAGACAACTATTACTTAACTCTAACCAACAACCAATAACTATCAGCTATTAGCCGCCTGCCGATACACTTCGGCCGTGATAGCGGCGCATTTTCTCCATGAAAATTGTACAGACCGCTCCAGACCCGCGATACGCTGCGCCATCCAGGCGCTGTCATCCTCTATCAGGCGGCGCATCTGCTCCGTCAGTCCGACCTCATCCTGCGGATCGACATAAGTCCCGGCCGCGGCCGCCACTTCAGGCAAACTGGCGCAGGCAGAGGCAATCACCGGCGTGCCGCTGGACATCGCTTCCAGCACCGGCAAACCAAAGCCCTCATACAAGGAAGGAAACACCATGATCCTGGCTGCCGCCATGACGCAAGCCAGGTCCGCCTGATCCAGGTAACCTGCCAGACGCACATGGCCGGAACTGATCGCCTGCGACAACGCGGCGCCCAATTGTTCGGCACGCCACCCTGGCATGCCGACTACCAGCAAAGGAAAACGCTCGCGCAAAGGCAATGGCAAACGCGCGTGCGCCTTCAGCGTCAACAACAGATTCTTGCGCGGCTCCAGAGTCCCGACCGACAGGATGAAACCGCGATAGCTTAAGCCAAGTTTTTCGAGACGAGCTGCAAGCTGTTGTTCAACTCTCGGTTGGAATATGGCCGAACAAGCCAGCGGCGCCACCACTACTTTTTGCTCCGCGACGCCGAAATGTTTCTTGATCTCTTGTCCGATAAATTCGGAATCGACCAGGATCCGGCTGACACGCGCCAAGGCCGACGGCAACCTGCGCTCAATTTCCTTCAGGCGATCTTTAGGCTGCGTTTGCGGATAATGAATATGTGTCAGGTCGTGCACGGTCATCACTGTTCGGCCGGAAAAATTGAACGGCCATAAACTGGGTTCGTGATACACATCCGGACGTACCTTGCGCACCCCGCGGCTAAAGCATTGCTGCTCAAGCGTCCGCCGCAAGATGTAGGCGCCCGGCACACGCCTGGCGGTGTCAGCCCAGCGTGAATAACCGGGCATCGGCGCACTAACGAGCGTATCTTGCCAACGCGAGCCTGAGAAATAGTGCATTCCGAGATCCGGCAGTTGCTGCAAGGCCTGCGCCAGCTCAGCAACATAGGTGCCGATACCGGTGCGCGGCGCGCGCAGGATTTTGCTATTCAGAGCAATGGTCAGTTTCATGACATTCACTCCGCACGTGCTGCTGAATTTGCATCTGACGTTCAACCCCATGACGCCCGACCCGTTCTATAAGCTGGCGCGTCGAATCTTCCCAGCTCAGGCAAGACCAATCTGCCATATCTTGCGTGGCTGGAAAAATGCCGCTGTCTTCAAATTGCCGTACCTGTCGACATAATGATTCCGGCTGATTCAAATCGAAATAACTGATAAATTCGCCGCCTATCTCATGAAATACCGGTATGTCGCTCGCCATCACCGGCAGACCACGCTGCATGGCTTCTACCAGCGGTAGGCCGAAACCCTCCACAAATGAAGGGAACACCAGCGCTTTCGCGTGACTGTAACAATACTCCAGCTCGACGTCGCTAAGATCGTTGAACATGAACAGGCGCCGCTTCAGTTCAGGATGTTTTTTTACGCGTTCGATCAGGCGCTCATTCTTCCAGCCTATGCGTCCGATGAAACACAGTACGACGTCGCTGCCGTTTTGCCACAAACGCTCGAAGGCATCCAGCAGATAGGCGTGATTCTTACGAGGTTCGATGGTGCTGACCATCAGATAGATGGCGCGGCCGGGGGTGAATATTTTCTCCACGGCAGGACGAACCGACTGGTTCGGATCAAGCCGATCGAGCTCGGAACCAAGATGAAAAAAATCGAACCAGCGCGCATCGGCCCGCTCCTTGCCCAAACGCCGCTGCACCTCGTCTCGCACCTCGTCACGGATGGTGCTTGAGATCGCAATGAAGCCGTCGGCCGTATTGGCAATCCAGTCAAACCAGCGATCGAATACCTGCACCAGTGGCCCATCGCAAAACCGGGGATGGGTCAACGGAATCAGATCGTAGATGACCGAGACGATCGCCACGCCTTGCTGCTGCAACTGCTCCGCCACAGGAAAAAAATCGGCGTGCCATGATGAGTCCAGCAATACCAGGACATCGTCGGCGCGGCACTCCATTTCAAACGCACGCGGTTGCTCTTCGGTTTTTCTGAGAATCCACTCGGTCAGATATAAAGGCAATACGAACGATACGCTTGCCAGCCGACACAAGATGTACGTCACCCGCCGTACATTATGAGAAGCGGTCCACGGCCTGAATCGCAACAGACGCGAGTGAATCAGCCAGTAACGATTGCGTACCTGCACCAGTTTCTGGGCCGCTTTTTCCAATGTCCGTCGCGAACGGCCGTGCCAGTCGTCAGCATGTTCCGGGGCTAGCTGTTTGACTTCAAATACCTTCCCGTTCTTAAAGATCACAGGAATGCAAACAGCTTCGTCTTGCAGCTTTGGCAGATGATTGATGATATTGCGGACCACGCGCTGGATACCGGAATTCATCTCCGGATGATGGAAAACATAGGTGCATTCGATCAAAAACCTGCTCATGCAGCCACTCCATTCGCACGCGTTCCGATGGTGCCATGCGAGCGCTCTACCGCCATCTCGGCATCCAGGAATGCACAGCCGACAAAATCCGGATGACGCGTGTTAATCACATGGAAAATAACGCTGTAGTCGCGCCACTCGTAGTTGGTGTCTAAATGCGAATCCAGCCGCGACAAGGAAATCGCGATCGAATAATTGCCTTTACCCAGATTCATCGGAAAGCGACAGCGATAAACCAGATCTTCACCTGGCTGCAAATCGGTCTGCGGCATCTCGAGCCGATGGCTATTGATGCCGAAGATCGACTGCCCCAGCTTGTCCTTGATCATGTAGCCCATCACCAGGCGCGCTACCGGAGCGTTGATGGCAACCCGGACTTCCAGCGTGACGTAGGCGCCGACTTCAACTACATCCGATTGCTTGCCGTCGTCATCCAGCAAGGTCACCGAAGTGATGCTGGCTTCACCGGTGCCTGAAATCGTTCTTAGCCTGCCATCGGGCAGGCGTTCTTGCCGGACAGTCTGCTGTTCCCGCTCTGCCAGCATGGCGTTATAAAAATCCATCACCTCCACTGGATCGCCCTGCATTTCCAGCCGCCCGCGATTGAGCAAGATGGCGCGATCGCAAATGGTCTGTATCGCATAGCGGTCGTGCGAGACAATTAATAAAGTAGTGCCGGCGCGGCGAAATTCCCTGATGCGCTCGAAACTCTTGTGCTGGAAATAGGCATCGCCGACAGACAGGGCCTCATCGACAATCAATACGTCCGGCCGGCTGGCAGTGGCCACACTGAACGCCAGCCGCATCTGCATGCCGCTGGAATAGGTTCTGACCGGCTGGTCCATGTATTCGCCAATTTCGGCGAATGCCTCGACAGCCGGCATCAGCGCTTCGATGTCACTACCGCTCATGCCCTGCAGCTGGCCGGCCATGACGGCGTTCTGCCGGCCTGTAAAATCCGGATGAAAACCCATGCCGAGCTCCAGCAATGCCGCCACTCGCCCATGGATCGCTACATTGCCGGTGGTAGCCTGGGTAGTCCCGGCAATTAATTTCAACAGAGTGCTTTTGCCGGCGCCATTGATACCGACAATGCCCACGGCCTCGCCGGGTTCCAACTGGAAACCGATGTCCTGCAACACCCAATGCAGTTGATGGCGCGGCTTAACAAACGGCAAGAGCCACTCAGCCAGGCGCGCCCAGCGCCCGTCGTAGGTCTTGTAGGCCTTGCCCAGATCTTTAACCGTTACCTTACCCATCAGAGCTCATCCACCATTTCACCTGCATGCCGACGAAACAGCAGCATGCCAAAAACACACAAGGCGATGCTCAGCAACGTCACTGCCCAAAGATCGCTCCACTGCGGCCAGACCGCGCTGACGAAAATTCCCTGATAGGCGTTCATCAGCGCTGTCATCGGATTAAATTTAAGCGAGGCTTGCACGCCTGCCGGCAAAGTGGAAACCGTATACACAATGGGGGTAAACCAAAACCAGAATTGCAAGACGATGCCAAACAATTGGCCGACGTCACGAAAAAATACGTTCAATACACCTAACACGATGCCAAGACCGATGGAAAACAGCACTTGTATCAATAACAGCGGCAGCATCCCGAGAAACACCCAGCCAGGAAAATTTCCCGAAATAAGCAAAAACCCGAGGAACAATCCGAAGATGATGGAAAAATTCAGGCCGGCGTTCATTACCGTAATGACAGGCAGGCAGATGCGCGGAAAATTCAACTTCTTGATCAGATTGCCGTTTTCCAGAAATACGTTCTGCAGGCGCGACACCGTCTCGGTAAAAAACCCCCAGGTCAGCAAACCGGCGCACAGATAAATGCCATAGGCAAACTGACTGCTGGCGTTGGGCAGGCGTGCATGCATCAGCTGCGAAAAAATCACCGTGTAGACGACAATCATGGCCAGCGGATTCAGCACCATCCAGGCCGCCCCCAGCATCGAATTGCGATAACGCGCCTGAAACTCGCGCCGGACGCTGCCGAGCATGAATCCTCGGTAGTGCCAGAGCGAGCGCAACAGCAAGCCCAAATTAGTGCGCGACTTTGCCTGCACCATTACTTGCACCTGCCATACTTGTCGTCAAACCGCACGATATCGTCTTCGCCCAGATAGGCGCCGCTCTGCACCTCGATCATGACCAGCTCCAGCAGACCCGGATTCTCAAGCCGATGCTTGCTGCCCGCCGGAATATAAGTCGATTCGTTGGTGTTGACGTAGAGCTCCCGGTCGCCGTTGACGACCTTGGCCATGCCATGCACCACCACCCAATGTTCGCTGCGATGATGATGCATCTGCAACGAGAGCGATGCTCCCTGCTTGACCACGATACGCTTGATCTTGAAGTTGGGTCCTTGTTCCAGCAGGGTATAGCTGCCCCATGGCCGGAACACAGTGCGATGCAGTTTGTAAGTATCGTGCTCGGTACTCTTCAGTTGTTGCACCACCTTCTTCACATTTTGCACATGATCCGGATGGGCGATCAACAACGCGTCTGGCGTATCCACCACGATCAGGTTGTTGACTCCAACGGTGGCCACCAGACGTTGTTCAGAATAGATATAGTTATTCCTGCTATCGATCAGCACTGCCTCGCCCAACACCCGATTGTCTTGTTCATCGGGTTCAACCAGCTGCCGTAGCGCACCCCAGGAACCAATATCGTTCCAGTCAAAACTGGCGGGTATTACCGCGACCCGGTCAGAGCGTTCCAGTACCGCATAATCGACAGAAATATCCTGCATCGCCATGAAACTTTCGCCTTCCAGCTCCTGCAACAAGACACCAGCAGAGGGACTGGCCGGGCTGGCTTCGATACAGGCGGCCGCCAGCGACAGAATTTCAGGCGAGTGCCTTTCCAGTTCACTGATAAAAGTCGAGACTGAAAAACAGAAGATGCCGGCATTCCATAAATGCTTGCCGCTTGCGACAAAGGTCGCAGCCCGTTCCGCATCCGGCTTCTCGATAAACCGTTTTACCGTGGCGGCTCCGAATGTATCGATCTCTGCGCCGCATTCGATATAACCGTAGCCGGTTTCCGGTGTCAGCGGCCGTACCCCGAAGGTCACCAGATAACCTTGTTTAGCGATTTCCACCGCATGATGCACAGCTTCGGAAAAGCGCTCGACATCCTTGATCAGATGATCTGCAGGCATCACCACCATGATAGTGTTGTCGCCATGTAGCGCACGTAAAGACAATGCGGCGACGGCAATCGCAGGGGCGGTATTGCGGCCCGCCGGTTCAAGAATGAAATGCGGGCGATGATGCATACCCAGGTCGGCCGACGTGAACTCGTCTTTGCTCTGGAAGTAGTAATCCCGATTGGTCACACTCAGAATATCGCCACGGATTCCGAGCTGGGCCACGCGCTGATAGGTTTTTTGCAGCAAACTCTTGCCGTCCGGGAGTTTGATGAACGGTTTCGGGTGCCCTTCGCGCGACACCGGCCACAAGCGCGCGCCGGCGCCGCCTGAAAGTACTACCGGAACAATCACTGCAGTTGCTGTTAGTGGAATACCGGGTTCTGGGGTGCGCACTTTTGTCTCCCTTTACTCTTTACCGACGCGACGCAAATCTGCATCAACCATCTGCTGTATCAATTGCTCAAGGCCGGTTTTCGGCTTCCAGTCCAATTTCCGCTGAGCCTTGGCCGGGTTGCCGAGCAAGACATCCACTTCGGCCGGCCGGAACAGTTGCGGATCGATCACCAGGTAATCTTCATAATTCAGGTCAAGGTGGGAGAAAGCGATGCGGCACATATCGCGCACGCTGGTAGTGACGCCGGTGGCAATCACATAGTCATCAGCCTGTTCTTGCTGCAGCATCAGCCACATTGCTTCCACGTAGTCGCCAGCAAAGCCCCAGTCGCGCTTGGCGTCGATGTTGCCGAGTCGCAGCTCCTTCTGCTTGCCGAGCTTGATGCGTGCCGCCGCATCAGTCACCTTGCGCGTGACGAACTCTATGCCGCGCAAAGGCGATTCATGATTAAACAGGATGCCGCTGGATGCATGCAAACCAAAGCTCTCCCGATAATTGACGGTGATCCAATGGCCGTAGAGTTTGGCCACTCCATAAGGGCTGCGCGGATAAAACGGCGTGCTTTCATCCTGGTGTTCGGCCTGGATCAAGCCGAACATCTCGCTGGTGGATGCCTGATAGAAGCGCGAATCCGGACTGAACTGGCGAATCGCTTCCAGCATATGCGTTACGCCTAAGCCATCCACCATGCCGGTTACCACCGGCTGGTTCCAGGAAGTGCCGACAAAGCTTTGCGCACCCAGGTTATAGATTTCGTCAGGACGCGACTGGCACACCGCTCTTATTGCAGATGTCGCATCGGCCAGGTCGCCTTCAATGAATTGCAGTTTTTCCAAAATTCCCAGCTCGCGCAAACGCCACAAGGTGTCGCTGCTGCGCCTCGCCAGCAAGCCGTATACCTTGTAACCCTTATCGAGCAATAACTTGGCAAGATAGGCGCCGTCTTGCCCGGTTATGCCGGTAATCAATGCAGTTCTTGTCATCGCGTGTATCTCCTTGTGTCTATTCTTATCGTCTATTCTTGTTGCTTAAGCGTATTTTCTGATACCGCAGGCCGGCCAGGTCGGTGAGGTCAATGTGCTTCGCTCTCTGCCGCCACTCTGGCATCCCAGTCCGACAAAACGTTTAATAAGGTCTGCTGCATTGGAATGCGCGGCGTCCATGCCGTTGCCTGTTCGATTTTCTCATTGCTACCCTTCACCCGACGCAGGTCCGAAGGGCGCAAACGCGCAGGGTCCTGCTCGATCACGGCATCTACCTCGCTCAGGTAAAGCATGCTGGCAATTAGGTCACGGATCAGATATTCCTTGCCCGAGCATACATTGTAGATTTCGCCATTATGGCCGTTCTCCAGCAACGCCAGGTAGGCCGAAATGACATCTTCGACATCAAGGAAATCACGGCTGACATCGACATCGCCAACCAGTATGCGGGCCTCTTGCAAGCCCAGCCTGATGCGCGCCAACTGGCGCGCAACGCTGGAAATCACGAAGTCTTCGCGCTGCCCCACGCCAATGTGGTTAAACGGGCGCGCCACCAGGATGCGCCAAGGCATGCTGCAGCTCCACTGGTAGCACAGCAATTCAGCGGCAGCTTTGCTAACCGCATAGGGATTCTGCGGACGTACCGGCTGTTGCTCTGTGATCGGCAATAATTCCGGACTCACCTTGCCGTAAACATCGCCGGAGCTGACGTACAGAAAGGTGCCGTTGAAACCGCAGCGCTGTAGCGCTTGCAGCAGATTCAGCGTTCCTTTCAGATTGACGTCAAGCGTATGCACCGGATCGCGGAAGGCTTCCGGGATAAAGGTCTGGCCAGCCAGGTGAATCACGGCATCCGGACGCGCCTGACGCAATACCCGCTCCAGCGAATCCGGTTCCAGCAAATCATAAGAACTGTCTGCGGACACCAAGTCCCAGCCTTGCGCAGCAACCGCATGGGCGCGCATGCGCTCAAAGGCAAGGCCGACAAACCCGGATTGCCCGGTAATGAATAATCGCTTCAATCGTTCCATATGCAGTCGATCCTTCCCTGCGGTTGTTCATTCAAAAACATTACGTGTGCTCTATTACGGCTTGCGCGCAATAATCACCTGGCTTTTCGGCATGAAATCATTCAAGGTATTCCTGACGTGCTCGCCGTTGGGACTATCCATCAAGATATCCCAGGTTTTCGCCCAACTATCCAGCAAGGGGTGATGGGCGCTGCTCAGATCGACTTTGCAGACCCAGAAAAACAGCCACCAGACGGACCAGTAAAAACCGTAATATTCGTGACTTTCGATGACCAGGCCTGCGTCTGTAACCATCTTCTCGAATTCGGCGCGTTCAATAATGCGGATATGGTTCGGCTTCTCAAAATGCGAGGCCGGCGCCACTTTCTTTTGCAAATGTTCTTGCACCGGATCCGGCACCGAGAGCAGATACTGCGCACCCGGCTTGCCGACCCTGACCAGCTCGCTCAAAAACTGCGCCGTATCGTCGACATGCTCAAGCACTTCCATTGAAATCACCTTGGATGCAATGCCGTCTTCCAGCAACAAAGGATTGGCGTCGCTTACCACGCCTTGCACCCGCCGCGCCGGAGTATCCGCCAGACGCTGCCTGGTGGATTCCACCTTGAGCGCGTCGATATCGGCAACAATCACATGCGCGCCGCGGAAAGCGCAAAATAAGGAATTACCGCCATCGCCACAGCCGACATCGAGCACCACATCTTCAGCACTGATAGCAAACCCGCGATAAAGTTCATCGCTTTCCTGCAGATACCAGCCGCTGGCCAACGCATCGCGCAAACCGATATGGAAGGAATCAACCGGTGCAGAATCATTCGGTGCGACTTGCGCCCCCGGGGATGGCGCCATTGCTGGAACGACGATATCTGCTTGTCCAATACCGGACAGGCCGAACAGGCTCTTGATAAATTTCCGCATACTATGATTTCTCGCTGTCCGCAGTGATCGAAGGCTGGCTGCGGAATCTGAACGACCATGTCGGGAGCCAGTTCTGTCGCATGCTGATGCGCTCGGCAAGTTTTTTGCCGCGCGCGCGGAAAGGAGTTTCAACAAAACGATAATTCAATTCACTGAAAATCAACACCAGTACAATCGCCGTCAGCGCCAGGCGTATGTTATAAGTTTTATCGAAAATGGTATCGACGGGCGCGATCCGAAACCAGATCTCGCGAGTGGCCAGATAAGCCGGTATGTGTGTCAGATAGAGTGCATAGGAACGGCTTCCGAACCATAGGAAAATCTTCTTCAACGGATTGTCAGGCATCAGATAATCCTTGTCATACGATGCGATGAATACCAATGCGATCGACAGCAATGCCACGGCGCCAACCCAAAAGCGGAAATTCTCATAGCGGGAAGAACCCATCGCACCCAGTCCGACCGCCAGCAACGCCAGCACCAGCCAGCGCAGCCACAGATGATTCTTCAGGAATAGCGGTTCAAATCTGCGGTAACTGCCATGCCCGCTCCATATCGCCAGCAGCACGCCAAGCAGCAGCGCATCGGAGCGTGTGGTCATCAGAAACAGGCTGACGTGGCGGTTGGCGCACAGCTGCAGCACTACCGGCATCAACAGCACCCAAGGCAGCCAGCGGCGGAAAACAATCGCCACGACCGGCAGCAGCAGGTAAAACTGTTCTTCCAGCGACAAGCTCCAGTAAGGAAAGCTGGAACCATAATCCGAACGGCCGAACACCTCTTGCAGACGGAAATTCCCGTAATTGAATACCCCGGCCAACGTGGCATCCAGATTGGTTTTCAGGGAGCCGAATACACCCGACTTATTAAACATGACGGTAGCCACCAGGATCAGCGCCAGCCATAACCACGCCGACGGCCACAGGCGCGACGCCCGGCGCACCCAGAAAACTTGCATGACAGAGAGCTGCTGTCCATTACTTCGGTTCAGGCGCGGAATCAGGTCGCGGGCGATCACGAATCCTGAAATCGCAAAAAACAGATCGACACCGGTCCAGCCGCCGAAATAGGTGTACAGGAATTCAAGCAGGCGATTTGGCTGCCCGAACAAATTGAAGCGCGTATGTTCGACCAGCACGAAAATCACCGCGATGCCGCGCAACAGTTCGATATCCTTGATGCGATGATTCATGTGCAATCAACTCCGCTAGTCTATCTGTGGCCCGGTTTACGGGCGATGATGGCCTGGCTTTTCGGCATGACGCTATCCAGTACCTGCTTGATCCTGGCGCCCTCGGGCAGCGAAATCAAGTGATGCCATGTTTTTGCCCATTCATCGAGTAAAGGGGGGTAAGGCGGCTTGATGTTGTCGCGCGTGGCGCCATTGTTGCCGGATTCGCTGGCCCAATACAGGCACATCCAGAGCGACCAAAAGAAACCGGAGGCCTGGCGTCGTTCGATCTGCAATCCGGCGCCGGTCACCAGCGCTGCAAACGCATCGCGCTCGAACACATGGATATGGTTGGGTTTTTGAAAATGCGATGCCGGCGCCAGCTGTTTTTGCAAACCTTCGCCGACCGGATCTGGAACGGTCAGCAAATACAGCGCTCCCGGCTGTCCGACGCGCACCAGTTCCGCCAACACCTGCGCCGGATCGTCGACGTGCTCCAGCATTTCCATGGCGATGATGCGGCTGGCGCAGCCATCGGGCAGCGGCAGCGGATTGGTATCGCAGACCAGCCCCTGCGAGCCGCGCGCCGGGCTGCCGGTTACTTTTGCCGACAGTCGCGCTACCTGTGCTTCATCAGTATCAGAAAAAATCACATGCGCGCCGCAACGCGCCGCGAACATGGTCGCCCCACCCTCGCCGCAACCAACGTCCAGGACCACATCCGCCGGCGTAATCGGAAATCCTTCCAGCAACTCGCCGCTGTCCTGGCGGAACCAGCCGCTTTGCACGTTATCAACCAAGCCGCAGATGCGTGAATCAACTACGCCGTCCGCCGATACCAGCTGCGGCAGTGCCACCTTCTCGCTGGTCTTTGCCTTGAACAGCCGCAGCCGGTCGGAAAGGAAGCTGATCATGCAGATGCCTTTTCCGCAACCTGCGGGGCATTGTTTCCGCCGTTTCCATCACCATCCCCTACACCGGCATGGCTGGCAAAGAAAGCCAGCAAGCGCTCTTTGACGACGGCGCGAGAGCAATGCAGCTGCAATTGCCGTACCGCGTGCTGCGCCATCTTCCGATACTTTTCCGGATCTTGTTTGGCGACGCGGTAACTTTCCTTGTAGGCGGCAAGCAAAGTGCCCCAGTCTATGCGGTAACGCAGGGTACGATAGGCTTGGCGCGGATCGTGCGGCCAGTGGCTCGGTTCGGTGTTGGAGTCCAGCACAAACGCATTGTCGCGATCGACATAGTCGGCCATTGCCGTGTTGACCGGCGCGATGGCCGGTTTGCCGCAAGACATGAATTCCATCAATGGCAGGCACTGCCCTTCACCATGCGAGGTATTCAGGACATAGGTGGTCGCGGACACCAGGTTTTCATAATCGGCGTCGCTCAGATAACCGTGAATCAATAGAATCCTGCATTTGAACGGTGTCAGCTTGTAGACATTTTCGAGCAGGTTATCGATGCCGATGCGCGCATCGTTATGCGTCAGCTTCAGCACCAGCGTGGCATCTTCGACATCACGGAAGGCCCAGCAGAAGCCGCTGATCATGTCATACCAGTTCTTGCGGCCGTCATACGGATTGAAGACCGAGGTATACACCACGCCACCGACATGCACTTGGATCGGCTCGCGCCGGGCAAGCGCCGGCGGCCGCAGCAGATCCGGTTTTGGATCGCGCCGGCGCGGCGGACTATAGGGAGAGAGGTCGACGCTGCGGCTATCAATCACGGTGCCGGCGACATTCAGCACCACGCCGTCCGGATGATTTGCAATCGATAATTTTTCACGCAATACTGCAAAACGATCCCAGACCGGCGCCGGGATAGACACCACCGGAAACTCTGGCGTCATCGCCCGCCTGACAGAGTCCGCGGTGAATACCGAATGCGTGATCGCGCTGCCAAGCTTATTGAAGACATAGCGCCAGTCATGGCGCGGCTCGCCAAACCAGACCTCATTGGGCAGCGTACTGAATTCCCACGCAAATACCGGAATGGTCGGACAAACAAGATCGACCACAGTCTTGTGCGGCGGCGAAAATGACAGGAATACGCAAGATTCTCCGTGCGCCCTGGCGCTCCTGTAGATGGCATCCACCTCCCGCGCTGGATCGCTGACGGCAACCACGATGCCCAGCTGCTCCAGCACCGGGCGGAATTCCTTCAATACAAAGTAGTAACTGTATTCCGGCAGTCCCAGATTGCTTTCAATCGAGCCGGCGTTGGTTTCGGAGTAAACAATAATAATCATCAGACACCGGGTTTCAGAAAGAAATTGCGCAGCTGTTCCTTCACGACAGCGCCTGAGCAATACGCCGCCTGACGCGCCATGGCGTGCTCGCTCATTGCAATATATTTTTCAGGCTGCTGCTTCGCCACCTGGTAACTATCCTCATACGCGGTACAGATCGACTCCCAGTCAAGGCGATAGCGCAAGGTACGGAACAAGTCGCGCGGATCGTGCGGCCAGACATTGTGTTCAAGACTGGACTTGACGATGAAGGCAGCGCCGTCGTCAATATAATCTTCCATCGCCGTATGCAGCGGCGCGATCACCGGCTTGCCGCAACACATGAATTCCATCAGCGGCAAACACAAGCCTTCACACAGCGAAGTATTGACGTAAAAGCTGGTGGCGCCGATCAATTCTTCATAGGTCGCGTCATCCAGGTAGGCATGCAAGGTCAGGACGCGGCATTTGAATGGCGCCAACTGCGACAGCAAGGTCAGCAAGGTGTTGTGATACACCGACAAATCGCGCTCGTTCATCTTCAGGACCAGCGTTGCGTCTTCCACGTCGCGGAAGGTCCAGCAGAACGCCGTCACCATGTCGAACCAGTTTTTGCGGCCATCCTTTGGGCTGAGGATGGAGGTGTAAATCACCCCCTCCAGGTTGACCAGCGCTTCATGTTCCTGGGCAGCAGCCGGGGCTGGCGCGTCCACTCCCGTTTTCGCCGGGAGTGGAGCCGATCCTGTCGGCAGCGGCTGCGTTTTCCTGAGCGGCCTGCCCGCTATGGCACGCCCTAAGGTATAGCTGCTGCGTCCGCTCACCGCTACCGTCTTGGCTAGCCACAGCGGCAGCAGATCGCGCAATGCCTCGCGGTACCAGGTCAACAGATGGCGTTTAGTCACTGCCAGGCGATAACGCAGGTTTTTTTCCTGTACCGGCGCTTGCGCCTCCGGTAACGGCTGCGCAATTGCCTGCGGCGATTCTTCCGCTGGTACACCCGGTATCCGAGGGGGGGTGATATGGGCTATCAAACCATCCGCGGACAAACCCAGCAGATGGCTATCGATCACCGTGCCGCGCAGCAAAAGCGTACTTTTCCTGGCCGGCAGGGCACCCCCGAATCGCGCGCGAGCACTTGCATATTGTTCCCACAGAGGCGCTGGTACAGCAAGAACCGGGAATGCCTGGCCCATCGCATCTTTGACAGTACGGGCGGTATAGCTGGACAGCGTTATCGCTCTGCCGTGACGGGCAAACACTACACGCCAGTCGTTGCGCGCATCGTCATCCCATATTTCATCGGGAATATTGCTGTATTCCCAGGCGAAAACTGAAATCGTCGGGCACTTGAGATTGATCTGCGTCTTGTTCGGCGGGGAAAAGGACAGAAACACGCAATCCTCGCCACGCTGCCGGCATTCTTCAAACAGCGCGTCGACTTCAGTTTCCGGAGAACGTACCAGCGTGACCGTACCGAGTTCCGCCAACACGGCACGAAAGGCTTTCAAGACGAAATAATAGCTGTACTCTGGTAAACCAAGGCTTTTATCGATCGTACTTTCGCCAATATCCGAATACAGAATGAAATTCATCAAAATCGTAGTTTTAGTCGAATGTTAATCGTCCAACCATTGCTTATTGCAACTTCAGACTAGTCTCAACCCCGTAAACGGGGCAATTCTTTATTATGTATTCAGGGGTGCGGGGACAGCCGTGCGGCGTATCACCAAGAAAGTTTCCTATCAAACACTCTTCCTGTAGCTGTCGATAATACCTGATACCAGCGGGTGGTAGTACCATAAGCTTTAGAGCGAGAACCCTATTGTGTCGAAATGTAGCGTAGAGCCATTTTCAGATGGCCAGCCAGCCGATCTGACAAGAAACGCTTGGAAGGGAGACAATGCAGAATTGATAACAATTGTAAAAACATCAATCCCAAATAAGATTGGGCGTAATTTGCCCATCAGCCTATCCAACAACTCAAGCACTCATGCAAGCGGCAGCGCATGCTCCATGCAGTACTGGCTGAAGGTGACTCAGCCCGCAAACGTCGTGGGGCGGCATGAAAAAAAAGCAGCATAGGCCGCGAGCTGGGGCCTTGGGGCTTGCACGCGTTTCAGGAAATAAAACACGTGGTGACGGCGGTATTCGAATAATTCCGACAATTCAGTGCAGGAATCTGCCGCTCTTGGCGACCATCGTCAGGTCGACGAACTCTGAACCATTGTGATTGCTCGGGCTGAAGGTCACAAAATAACCGCCGGCGTCATAATGGTTGATGGTTTCCAGTGCCCGGATCAAGCCGTCGCGCGACAGGTTGCTGCCGGCACGCTTGAGACCTTCAACCAGGACCTTGGCCGCAATAAAGCCTTCCATGCTGACGTAATCCCATTCCCTCTTGCCGTTTTGCAGGTAGTACTTGCGGTATTCCTTGACGATGGCATTGACTTCATCCCAGGGCGCGGGCATCACTTGTGCAATCTGCACGCCGCTGGCGTCCTTGCCCAATGCATTCACCAGCTGCTGGCTGCCGACGAACGAAATGTTCCAGAACGATGGCGGACTGCCGGCCGCTATCATCGCTTTGATGAAGGCAGCGCTGGAATTGTAGGCTGACACCATGATGACCGTCTGCGGCTTGCTTTGCCGGATCTTGGCAACGGCATCGCTGACATCCACGCTATTGCGCTCCACCGTGCCTAGCCCGACCACCTCGATGCCGCGTTTCTTCAGCGCCCGCGTCACCCCTTCCAGGCCAGCCTTGCCGTAGGCGTCATCTTGATAAAAGACGGCGATCCGTTTCAATGACAGCGTGGTAATTTGCTGCACGATTTTTTCCGTCTCGGCAAAGTAACTGGCGCGGACGTTGAAGATATTCCGATTGAACGGTTCGCGCAGCGACTGGGCGCCGGTAAAAGGCGCGAAAAACGGCAGCCTGGCCTTGGTCAAGGCTGGAATCGATGCATTCGAGGTCGGCGTGCCGACATAGCCGAACAGGGCTAGTATGTCGTCCTGTTCGATGAATTGGCGGGTATTCGCCGCCGCCCGGTCCGGCTCATAGCCGTCGTCCAGCGCCTTAAGGATGATTTTTCTGCCGAACACACCGCCGCTGGCGTTGACCTGATCGAAATACGCTTGCGCGCCTTCATTCATTCCCTTGCCCAGCTCCCTGGCGGGGCCGGTAAACGCCGCCGACTGGCCGAGGGTAATGGTGGTGGCCGTCACGCCAGTTTCAGCGTGACAAAAAGCGGCAGTCAACAACGCTGACAGGACAAATATTTTATGAAGGCGCATGCGAAATCCGATTATTCGTTGAGATAAAGTTGATCAATTTTGCAAAACCGTTACAAACCCACTGCAAACTCATTGCAAATTTGACACTGCAGATGTTAGCGCTACCGAAAATAGCCGATGAAATTTGTTGCGGTGCGGAAAATTGCGCTAAGTAAAACGCAAAGGAGGTAGCGCTGTCAAGCACGCCATGTCATTTTCAGCGGCCGGGAGAGCAGCAAGACACTATCTGCCGGGCAAGAACGAGGCTGACACGCAAAGCTTTGTTGCGATGCCTAACCGTCACCGTCCCTGGTTGACCCTTGTTTTGTTCGCCAGGCACGTAAGGAGCGTCGTGAATGTATATAATGAGAATCATTATTGATCATGGCGTTTGTATGAGACTTTGCGACTTGACCCCGTTCACCCCTGCAGTGATCGAATACGTGGAAGACGTGTTGGAGCTGGACCCGATTGCCAACCGGCTGCGCGAGTTGGGTTTTGTCCGGGGAGAGGCAGTGAGCCTGGTGGCGCGCGGCCCGATTGGCGCTGATCCGCTGATGATACAAATCGGCTTCACTCGTTTCGCCCTGCGTCGCGTCGAAGCGCACCGGGTCCACGTTAATCCTGCGTCCTGAATTACTCAGCCACAGCCTCATGTCTAGCGCATCCTCCTTCCGCATCGCCCTTGTCGGCAACCCAAACTGCGGTAAGACCGCCCTGTTCAACCAATTGACCGGAAGCCGCCAGAAAGTGGCGAACTACGCCGGCGTCACGGTAGAGCGCAAGGAAGGCCGCTTTACCGCCCCTTCCGGGCGAGTGTTCCAATTACTCGACTTGCCCGGTGCGTATAGCCTGGAAGCGACCAGCCCGGACGAGATGATTACCCGTAAAGTTTGCCTGGGCCAAATGCCCGGCGAGGCATTGCCGGATCTGGTGGTCTGTGTTGCCGACGCGACCAATCTGCGTTTGCACTTGCGCTTTGTATTGGAAGTCAAACGGCTGGGCCGGCCCATGGTGCTGGCATTGAACATGATGGATGCCGCCCGCAAGCGCGGCATCGCGATCGACCGCGAAGAACTCGAACGCCGCCTCGGCATTCCGGTGATCGAAACCGTGGCAGTACGCAGCGGCGGCGCAGGCGAACTGATCCGGCATCTGGACCAGGCCGCTGCAACAGCACCGGCACCGGCGCCAGCGGCCGGCGGCGTCGACGACGACTTGCACGCACAGGTGCGCAGCATGCTGGCGGCAGCAGTCACCATGCCGCGCAACACGTCGATGATCGACGATATGATCGATCGCTGGGTATTGCATCCGGTATTCGGACTGGCGCTGCTGGCGGCCATCATGTTCTTTATTTTCCAGGCAGTTTTTTCCTGGGCACAACCGCTGATGGCGGGTATCCAGGCCGGCGTCGGCGCGGTCGGCGCCTGGGTCGCCGGCGCGATGCCGGAAAGCCTGCTGCGCAGCCTGATCAGCGACGGCATCTTCGGCGGGCTGGGTACCGTGCTGGTATTCCTGCCGCAAATCCTGATTCTGTTTTTCTTTATCCTGATGCTGGAAGAATCCGGCTACCTGCCGCGCGCGGCCTTCCTGCTTGACCGCATGATGTTCAAAGCCGGTCTCACCGGCCGCTCATTCATTCCGCTGCTGTCCAGTTTCGCCTGCGCGATTCCCGGCATCATGGCCACCCGCAGCATCCAGGATCCGCGCGACCGCCTGACCACCATCCTGGTAGCGCCGCTGATGACTTGCTCGGCCCGGCTGCCGGTGTATACCTTGCTGATCGCCGCCTTCATCCCGAACAGCAGCGTCTGGGGCCTGTTCAATATGCAAGGCATGGTCCTGTTCGTGCTGTATGTGGCGGGCATCGTCAGCGCGCTGGCGGTATCCTGGGTCATCAAGCGTGTGCGCAAGGACAAGAGCGAGCACGCATTGCTGATGGAACTACCGTCCTATCGCTTGCCCGGCGCACGCAACATCGCCATCGGCCTGTGGGAACGGGCGATGATTTTTGTGCGCCGGGTCACCACCATCATCCTCGCGCTCACCGTGCTGTTGTGGTTCTTGTCGACCTTTCCCGGCCCGCCGGCAGGCGCGACCATGCCGGCTATCGATTACAGCCTGGCCGGCAGGATCGGCCATCTGCTCGAATATATCTTTGCCCCTATCGGTTTTAACTGGCAGATTTGCATTGCGCTGGTGCCCGGCATGGCCGCACGCGAAGTCGCCGTGTCGGCGCTGGGAACCGTGTACGCCATGGCGGGCAACAAAGACATGATCGCGTCGCAGCTGGGCCCGGTAATTGCCCACCAATGGTCGCTGGCAACCGCGCTGGCGCTGCTGGCCTGGTATGTGTTTGCACCGCAATGCATGTCGACGCTGGCGGTGATGCGCCGTGAAACCAACTCTTGGAAAATCGTCGCCTTTGCCACTACCTACCTGTTCGGCCTGGCCTACCTTGCCGCTTTCCTTACTTATCAAATTACGAAGCTCCTGACATGACGCCATTTCTCGTAATCCAGGCCATCGTGATCGGCGCGGCAGTGATCGCCAGCTTGATTTATGCCTGCCGCCGATTGCTGCCCGCTACCAGTCGGCGCTGGCAGGAGGCGGTGGCAAACTCATTGAGTGCGGCCTCTCAACCGGCAGCGCTGCGGGCGATCGGCAAGCGCCTGCAGCCGGTGGCTGCGGCTGCAGGATGTGGCAGCGGGTGCGGATCGTGTTCTACCGGATGTGGTTCGGTGTCTGCCGCTGAGGAACAACCGCTGCAGTTTCGTGAGCGCTCGCGGGAATAGAAATCGTGTGAGTCATTGTTTGGCGTTCGAATTCGACAGCAAGAGTCGGAGTGCGGCGCCCCGACAGCTTGCTTACACTGGGGCTCTGTTAGTCACTCAGGAACAAACGATGGACACATTGCACAACACGGCCCGCTGCCTGCGGCAACGCGAGGTGCCGGCATGAACGCCGCGCAGGCCGTCGACACCGTCGCAGACCGGCTCAAGCGCATCGACTGGGAAAACCTCCATCAAGATCTGGACAGCTACGGCAGTGCACTGTTGCCGCGCTTGTTGACTTCAGAGGAATGCACCGCACTGATCGCGCTTTATGCGCGCGACGATATTTTCCGCAGCCGGGTCGTGATGGAACGCCATGGCTTTGGCCGCGGCGAATACAAGTATTTCAGCTACCCCTTACCCGACCTGATCGGCAACTTGCGCAACGCCCTCTATCCTCTGCTGGCGCCGCTTGCCAACCGCTGGAACGAAACCATGCATATCGCCACCCGCTTCCCGCAACGACATGCCGACTTCATCGCCCGCTGCCACGCCGCAGGCCAGTTGCGGCCAACCCCGCTCATGCTGCAATACGGCAGGGGCGACTATAACTGCCTGCACCAAGACCTGTACGGCGAACATGTTTTCCCGCTCCAGGCAGCGGTCCTGCTATCCGCACCGGGACGCGATTTCAGCGGTGGCGAGTTCGTGATGACCGAGCAACGGCCACGCATGCAATCGCGCCCCGAGGTAATTCCCTTGAGCCAGGGCGACGCCGTGGTGTTTGCCGTCCATCATCGCCCGGTACACGGCCAGCGCGGCGTTTACAGAGTAAATTTACGACATGGCGTCAGCCGTATCCGCTCCGGATCGCGACACACGCTAGGCGTTATTTTCCACGACGCTGTATGACGAGCATTACATGACTTTAGATTTGTTCGACACCGAAGAATTGTCTGATAAGCGCCAGCAACAACTAGCGCCAGACGCATTCGTATTGCGCGGTTTCGCCACGCCTTACGTAGCGCAACTGTTGCCGTTGCTGGCGGCGATTCAACAGGCATCGCCATTCCGCCATCTGGTGACGCCCGGCGGCTTTCGCATGTCGGTGGCCATGACTTGTTGCGGCCCTCTCGGCTGGACCAGCGACCGCCGCGGCTATCGCTACAGCGCTGTCGATCCGGAGCACGGCCGCAGCTGGCCGCCCATGCCCGGGATTTTTTTACAGCTGGCGCAAGCCGCAGCGGCGCAAGCCGGTTTCGACGGCTTTCGGCCAGACGCTTGCCTGATCAACCGCTACCAGCCGGGCACCCGGCTGTCGCTGCATCAGGACAAGGATGAGCAGGACTATGCGGCTCCCATCGTTTCCGTATCGCTGGGCATTCCTGCGATATTCCTGTTCGGCGGCCAGGAGCGCGGCGACAAGAGCATTCGCGTGCCACTGTTCCATGGCGACGTCGTGGTCTGGGGCGGCGCCGACCGGCTGCGTTATCACGGCGTGCTGCCGCTGAAGGAGGCTGAACATCCCCTGCTCGGCAGGCAAAGGATCAACCTGACTTTTCGCAAGGCCGCTTAATGCAGAATTCGCCAAGCGCCACCGTGATCGCGGCGGATATATCGGGGAACGCCTGCCGTAAAGCAGAAAAATTCCTGTCAGCGCTGGACTCCGACTGGGCCCGTCATATCGCCCATATCGGGCCTTGCCGCCATGCGTCTAAACCGGCGCGTGAACCGTATGAAGCGTTGGTGCGAGCGATTGCCTACCAGCAGTTGCATGCCCGCGCCGGCGACGCCATCCTGGCCCGCATGCTGACCCTGTTTGGCGGCACCGCCTTTCCGACTGCACAGCAGCTGCTGGATACGCCCGTCGATATATTGCGTGGCTGCGGCTTCTCTGCCAGCAAAATCGCGACTATCCACGACATTGCGCAGGCGGCCCTGGATGGCGTCGTTCCGCTACGCGCAGAGGCCCTGACAATCAGCGACGACGCTCTCATCGAGCGGCTGACAAGCCTGCGCGGCGTCGGCCGCTGGACCGTCGAGATGTTGCTGATCTATACATTGGAACGCTCGGACATTTTGCCCGCCGATGATTTCGGCGTGCGCGAAGGCTATCGGCGGCTGAAAAACCTGCCGCAGACGCCGACCAGAAAACAGATCGGCGACATCGCCCTGGCCTGGAGTCCCTATCGGACCATGGCGGCCTGGTATCTGTGGCGCTTGCCGAAGAATCCAACGGCTAATGACGCCGTCTGATACAGTCGATATTGTCTGAATTTGACAGCAAGACTCGGAGTGCCAGGCCTCCGTCGCATTGCTAAAGTACAGCTACGATATGCCATTGGAAACCGATATGCGAACGCTGACACAACAGCAACACACTGCCAGGCAAAGCGCCGAACGCGATCCGCGCTGGGCGGCAGTACTGGCAAGAGATCCGGCCGCGGACACGCAGTTTGTCTATGCCGTCAAAACCACGGGCGTGTATTGCCGCCCGAGCAGCCCGACACGTCTGCCGCGGCCGGAAAATGTCGCTTTTTTCGATACCCCGGCAGCAGCCGAAGCGGCCGGTTACCGGCCCAGCAAACGCGGCGCCGATCAAACCTCGGTGGCGGCCCATCATGCCGAGCTGGCGGCCGCCGCCTGCCGCAGCATCGAGAGTGCGCTGGAGTTACCCAGCCTGGAGATGCTGGCCGCCGACGCCGGCCTCAGTCTGTTTCATTTTCACCGTGTATTCAAGGCTGTCACCGGACTCACGCCCAAGGCATATGCCAATGCGCAGCGGGCTAAAAAAGTGCGCGATCACCTCAGCCATAGCCATTCAGTGACCGAGGCGATCTACGACGCCGGCTTCAATTCGAACAGCCGCTTCTATGAAGCATCGGGCAAGGTGCTGGGCATGACGCCGACCGACTATCGCGCCGGCGGCGCCAACACCGATATCCGTTTCGCGATCGGCGAATGTTCGCTGGGCGCAATCCTGGTGGCGCAAAGCGATCGCGGCGTATGCGCCATCTTTCTGGGCGATGATCCGAACGCCCTGGCGCACGACTTGCAAGATAAATTCCCGCGCGCCCATCTGATCGGCGCCGACCGCGATTTTGAACAGCTGGTGGCGCAGGTGGTAGGTTTCATCGAAGCCCCTGCCCTCGGTCTGGATTTGCCGCTGGACGTGCGCGGCACGGCTTTCCAGCAACGCGTATGGCAAGCATTGCGCGACATTCCTGCCGGCAGCACCACCAGCTACGCTGAAATCGCCGCCCGTATCGGTTCGCCCAAAGCCGTGCGCGCCGTGGCCCAGGCTTGCGCCGCCAACAGCCTGGCGGTAGCGATCCCCTGCCATCGCGTGATACGCAGCGACGGCAGTGCTTCGGGTTATCGCTGGGGAGTGGAACGTAAGCAGGCATTGCTGAAACGAGAAAGCAGGGAGTGAATACCGTCGGCAAGAAATGCAAGAAATGGCGACTCATCGGCGCCGACGGCAACAGCTATGACAGCAATCAAGCAGGCAGCCTTGGCGGCCATCGTCGCAGCCGCATCTATGGCCGCCTGGATTGCCGCACAGCGCTGCAAGCGATCGCCAGAGGCGGTTATGTGAAGAACCGGGTGTTCTTTCTCAACCAGGCTGATGCCGAAGGAGCCGGCTATCGCCCCTGCGCGGTTTGTCTGCCACGAGACTACGCGCGCTGGAAGGAGCAGAAAAGCCAGGCTATTTCAAGCTAGCCGGCCTGGAATCACAGCGGGCGTAATTGCTCGGCCAGCGAACGGGTTTTCTGGCTGACGACGTCGCCGGTATGCAGCGTCGTTTTACGTTCGATCAGCATGATATGGCACTCTTCCTCCGCCACCGGGTTATGCCGCACGCCTTTGGGAACAACAAACATCTGGCCTTCACCCAGCTCTACGGTGCCTTGCTCCATTTCGATGCGCAGATGGCCTTTGAGGACCAGGAACAATTCATCCTCATGTTCGTGACTGTGCCAGGCCAGAGAACCTTTTACCTTGGCGACCTTGACATAGGAATCGTCGACTTCGGCCACCACGCGCGGCGACCAGTGTTCTGTCAGCGATGCGGCTATTTGTTGGGGTGAGCTGACGTTTGACATCATTTTCCTCCGTGCTGTTGTTGATCAGCGATGAACGCAGCGCGCTCACTACCGGCTGTTGAGTTTGACAGCCAGGTAATTTCTCACTTGACGTCATGATCGCATCGACGTCGCTGCCGTTATCCAGTTTTCTCAGGTATAAAGGTATGCGCGATCCCTATCAGACGGAATTCGAAGGCGCAATCATATGAATGTGTGAAATGCCATCTTCGTCATACAGCTCACCAACCGGCTTGAAGCCAAAGCTGCCATAAAAACGCTGCAGATGCGCTTGCGCACCAATTTTGATGTCACGCCCCGGAAACAGCTTGACGGCTTGCGCCATCGCTTGCCGCATCAGCTCACGACCGCCGCTTTTACCGCGCAGCTCGGGGGCCGTGACCACCCGCCCGATCGACGGCAAGTCAAACACTTTGCCCGGCGGCACGATGCGCGCGTAGGCGCCCAGTTCGCCGTTCGGCAGATAGCCAAGACCATGCCAGGAATGCAGGTCGACGCCGTCGGCATCTTGGAACACGCAGGTTTGCTCCAGCACGAACACGCGCTGCCGCAATTGCATCGCTGCATACAATTGCACAGTACCTAGCTCCTGGAACGGCAGCCAGCGCCATTCCATCATCGTCGCTTCTGCCATGCCGTCAAGCCGTGCCGCCGACAGTCACGCCGTCGATGCGCAAGGTCGGCTGGCCGACGCCGACCGGCACACTCTGTCCTTCCTTGCCGCAGACGCCGACACCTGGATCAAGCTGCATGTCGTTGCCGATCATGGAGACCCGGTGCAAAACGTCGGGACCGTTGCCGATCAGGGTTGCGCCCTTGACCGGATAGGTGACCTTGCCGTTTTCGATCATGTAGGCTTCGCTCGCCGAGAACACGAACTTGCCGTTGGTGATATCGACCTGGCCGCCGCCGAAATTGACTGCATACAAACCGTTTTTCACCGAAGCCAGAATCTCCGCCGGATCCCTGTCGCCGGCCAGCATGTAAGTGTTGGTCATGCGCGGCATCGGCAGATGCGCGAACGATTCGCGCCGTGCATTGCCGGTCACCGGCATCTTCATCAGGCGCGCGTTCATGGTGTCCTGGATATAGCCTTTCAGGATACCGTCTTCAATCAGCGTGGTGCATTGGCTTGGATTGCCTTCATCGTCGATATTCAGCGAGCCGCGGCGGTCGGCGATGGTGCCGTCATCTACCACGGTGACGCCTTTGGCTGCCACGCGCTCGCCGATACGGCCGGAAAAGGTGCTGGAGCCTTTGCGGTTGAAATCGCCTTCCAGGCCATGGCCGATCGCTTCGTGCAGCAGGATGCCTGGCCAGCCAGGTCCAAGCACCACGGTCATCGGGCCGGCCGGGGCTGGCCGCGCATCCAGGTTCACCAGCGCCGAAGCAACCGCGTCGGCCGCGTATTGTTCCAGAATGGCGTCATTGAAATAAGCGTAGCTATAGCGTCCGCCGCCGCCGCTGCTGCCGGTTTCGCGGCGGCCGTTCTGTTCCACGATGACCGTTACCGAGAGCCGCACCAGAGGCCGGATATCGGCGGCAATCACGCCGTCGCTACGCGCCACCAGCACCACATCGTATTCTGCGGCCAGGCCGGCCATCACTTGCACCACGCGCGTATCCTTGGCGCGCGCCATGCGCTCTACCCGTTCCAGCAGTTTGACCTTGTCGGTGGCGTCCAGCGACACCAGCGGATCGTGCGGCAAATACAGGGAGCGGCCGCCGTTTTGTTGCATGCCGCCTGCAATCTTGATCTTGCCGGCGCCTTGGCGGGCGATGGTGCGGGTCGCCACTGCGGCGTCGTGCAAGGCGCGCTCGGAGATTTCATCGGAATACGAAAAGGCCGTCTTGTCGCCGGAGATGGCGCGCACGCCTACCCCCTGGTCGATGGAAAAACTACCGGTCTTGACGATACCTTCTTCCAGGCTCCAGCCTTCGCTCTTGGTAAACTGGAAATACAGGTCGGCGTAATCGACCTTGTGCGTGAACATGGTCCCCAGCGCTTTCAGCAAGCTCGATTCGTCGAGGCCGAACGGAGTCAACAGGATATCGCGCGCAACGGCTAAAGTGCTCAGGTTTGGTTCAAATGGTTTCATTGGTATTCCGGTTTTACTGTGATGTTAGGTGGGATTGTAGAGCATCCCAGGCTGAGCTGGCCGCAGCGGCGAAAATAGTAATATCTTATTGCCAATCACTCTTACAACTTGCGGTGCAGCAATGCCGGCAAGCTGGCCCGCACTCCCATCATGAAATGGGGGTCGATAGCGCCGCTGACAAGGCCCTCGCCTTCGGCCAGCACCGATTTAATTTCACCCCAGGGGTCGATCAGCATGCTGTGGCCCCAGGTGCGGCGACCGTTCGGATGCTTGCCGCCTTGCGCCGCCGCCAGCACGTAACACTGGTTTTCGATGGCGCGCGCGCGCAGCAGGGTTTCCCAGTGGGCTTTGCCGGTGGTGTAGGTAAAAGCGGCCGGCACCACGATCAAGCTGCAATCGCCCAGCGCCCGATACAATTCGGGAAAACGCAGGTCGTAACAGACCGACAAGCCCACTTTACCGAACGGCGCCTCGAAACTGCCCACTTCCTTGCCGTCAACAATGGTACGTGCCTCGTCGTAGGATTCTTCGCCTTGACTGAAGCTGAACAGATGGATCTTGTCGTAACGGCTGACGCGCTGGCCCTCAGGGCCATACACCAATGTGGTGTTGAGCACCTTGCCAACCTCGTCGGCAATCATCGGCAAGGTGCCGCCGATCAGCCAGATGGCATGTTCTCTCGCCAATTGCGCCATGAGGGCCTGGATCGGGCCTTGATCGAGGGCTTCGGCGCAGTTCAGCTTGTCGGCTTCATGCATGCCCATGATCGGCCAGTATTCGGGCAGCAACACCAGTTGCGCGCCCTGCCCGGCGGCAGCGGCCACCAGGCGCTGAGCCGTATTGAAGTTTTCCTCCAGCACCGGCGTCGACACCATCTGGATCGCGGCAACTTTGAAGCTGGCTGAATGATCTTGCGATGCTTGACTCATAGTGCTGAACTCCGCGCTGGAGGGATAAAATGCAATAAGTTGAATTAACGCCTGGAAGACAGATCCGGCATATTCGCTGCCGGCGCTTCGGTCTTGTGATTCAGCTTGGTGACCACCGGATCGGTCCAGCCGCCGGTAATATTATATTCAAAGGTGAAGGCGCGCATCAGCGGATCACGCAAGAACAACTGCGCCAGGAAAGTGCCGATGCCGATCACCGGATTGATCGCCAGCAGCGCCACCGAGGCTGTGCCTGCACCAATTTCAGGCAGCACCGCCACATGCAAGTCCTGGGTTTCATGCGCAATATCGGCCACGCCGTCCATCAACACCGTGGCGCTCACGCTGCGCATCTTGAAATTATCGGTACGCGCCTTGCCCTGCGCGATCGTGGCGGTGCCGACCACGCTATCGAAGGCGAAGCCTTCAGAAAAAATATCGCGGAAATCCAGGGTCAGGCGGCGCGGCAGGGATTGCAAACTCAACACGCCGAGCAGCTTGGCGGCGCCCGGATCAACCTTCAGGAACTGGCCTGACGCCATATCCAGATTCACCTGGCCTGACAACGATGGAATATCCATGGTGAACGGCAAACCCTTCCAGCTGACCTCGCCGTCCATGCGCCCTTTGGTCGCACGCAACACATGTGCAAACCCGAAGCGGTCCAGCAGCTTGCCGGCGTCGGTGACATCCAAGGCATAGGTCAGGCTGGTGGTGTTATCGCCGTTGACAGCGGTCCATTTGCCGTCGGCCTTCAGTTCTGCATCGGGATTTTTGATCGATAATTTATGGATACGCCACTCGTTCCCGACATTGGCGCGTACATTGCTGGCGCTCAACTCTAGGCGCCCCAGCTTCTTGCCGAGTAGCTGGAAATCCTCGGCGATAATATCCAGCCCCGGGATCTGGGTGGAGCTTCCTTTGCCCTCCAGCACCTCGCCAACGTCCGATTCGCCGCCTTGCGGAATGATCAGCGAAGACAGGCGCGCAGTGACCGTGCCGAGGCCGCGTCCGGACGGCGCCGCGTTCCAGGTGACGTAGCCCGAAGCCTGCCTGGAATCGACATTGACCTGCCAGGCGCTCTTCTGATACGAAGCGCCAAGCACCACGTTGTCCAGCGTCTTGCCGAGCAAGATTAACTGGTTGGCCCTGACCGAGACCAGATTCGGCTGTGCGTACTGCGCCAGACCGGACAAAGCTGTTTCCTCGCCGGCCTTGGCAGCGGCCTCGTCGTTCAAGGCGCCGGTCAGGCTGTTCCAGGCATCGATATTCAAGGACTTGGCATTCAGATTGAGCGCCACTCCGCTATCCGGTTCAGGCGCCGGGGCATTGATGCCGATGCCGCCGCGCAGTATTTTCCAGTCAGCCGCCTTGGCTGTACTGTTAGGACTGTTGAGCGGTTTCTGCCGCTGATAGCGGGCGACGATGGCCGATCCCAACGCCAGCTTGATCTCGTCGCGCAACATTGCCGCATCGTCGGAGGCCGCGCCCAGCCATTCGAATTTGAATGGCATGGCTTCACTGACGCTCTTGCGCAACGGTTCTGGAAAATCCAGGCCCATGCCTTGCAGGCTGGACTCAAGCACCAATTCGGTATGATGGTCGCGGATCGCGATGTCGGCGGTGTAACGGCTGCCGCCGCTGGCATGCGACAGCAGTTTTTGCATCGCCGCGGCTGGATACATCGCGCGCAAGCCGTCAATCGCGGCGCTGCCTTCCACTTTGACCAGGGTCTGACGATCGGCCTGGGTGCCGCCGCTGACCTGCGCCGGTCCGCCCAGCAGATTGCCTTTGATGCCGTTCAGGTTGAAGCCTTTTTCATTGAACTCAAGCTGGCCGGTGGCATGGGCGATAGGCGGGATGATTTTTTGCAGGATCACGTCATTATTCTGGAACTGCAATACGCCGGCGACCTTGCTGTCGACGACATGGGCCAGCGGCAATTGCAGGTTCAATTGTAACTTGGCGTTACCCTTGGCTTGCGATTCGCTGGTAAACCCGCCGATCCAATGCAGCACCGGACTATTATTGGTGAACTGCACAAAATCCTGCAAAGCGCCGGCAGCGCTGCCGTCGATCAACAGCATCTGGTCGTGCGACGACAGATCAGGCACCGTCGCCGTCACGTCGCTCACCGTCACCCCCGAGGTTTGCGCAGTAGCGGCCTTGATCTGCAAACGCATGCGGTCCAATACGATGCTGCCGTCGATCTTTTCCAGCAACGGCCACAAGGGCTGTTTGCCATCCTGGCCGAAATGACCGGGATCGTATTCCAGCGTGCCGTTTTCTATTTTGCCGGCAACGCTGAATTCACCTTGGATTTTAGGGTTGGCTTTAGGGTTGCTTGCATCGGTGCGGAACGGGAAATCGGCGAGATCGCCCTTGAGCCGGATCGCGACATCTTTTGCCTTGCCGTCCTTGAGCGCGCCCACCAGCCAGTTGCGCAAATGTTCAGGGGTATGCAGCGGCAGATAGTTGCCGATTTTCTTCACGTCGAATTCACTGATGCTGCCGCTCATGTCGATCACTCCCGGCGCCGCGCCATGCCGGTCTTGCAAGGACAACAGGTGGCTGCCAGACAGCGATCCAATCAAACCGTCCTGGACAAAATTCATGCTATCGATTTGCAACAGCATATTCTGTTGCGGGAAATTCCAGCGCGCCTGCATATCGAGTTTTTCGAAGGGCTGCAACGGCGTCGAGAAAAAGCCTGGAAAATCCAGCCGCGCATTTTCCGACTTCAGTTTCAAGCTGCCGCCATCCTGGCTGGCATTGATGCTGCCGGTCAGATTGTCGACCCCGGGAATCCCCGGCACCGCAGCTTGCGCCGGCTGGCTGGCCGTCTTCGGCTGCGCGGCGCGCGGCGCCTGGGGATTGATGGTCAAACCCTCAAAGCTGCCTTTTGCGCTGTATGCCGCAATCGCCGGATAAGCGCCCTGCCATTGCGCGGAAAAATCGCGCAACAGGCCGCGCGGCGCGAAATCGTCGATCATCTTGATCTGCGCGGCACTCACGGGCAAGCGTTGGACAAAACTCGCTATGGTTTGCAAATCCAGCTGCTTGGCCTGCAAGCTGTACTTCTCTGCTTGCTTGCCCTGCGCCGGCAGATAAGACTCGCTGATGGTGGTGCGCGGCAAGCTCAGGCCGTCCGCGGTTTTCAATGAAAAATCGGTGAGCGTTACCGCATGGCCGTTGGCGCCGAAGGTCGGCGTGCCATCTTGCGGCGCCGGCCCCAATTCTTCATGCGCGGAAACACGGCCGCTGACATTTGCCAAAGCCAATGGCTGCAAGTCTGGCCGCAGCTGCATAGTCAGGTCGTTCAGTTCAAGATCGGCGGTAAAGTTGCTCACCTTGGCGTGATCCAGGTCCAGCCAGGCTTGTACCGCGCCCTTGCCTTGACTGATCTCAAAGGGATAATTGAAGTAGGGCTTCCACACGGTCAGATCGGCATCGCGCAGATTGGCGTAGAGGGTACCGGTCCAGCGCTTGAAGTCGGCAGTCTTTTCGGCAAATACAGGATGGACAAAATTCGCCCGCAGATCCAGCGGCGCTGCAAAAGAAGCAGGCGGCGTCGCCCGCGCCGACAACTGATGGCGGCGCCAGCGGTTTTGCAGCACCAGATCGATGTTGGTCAGGATCAGTTCCGGCGCCTTGCGCAGATCGTCGCGCCAGCGCACCTGGCCGTCGCGAATCACGATCTTGCGTTGGGCCAGCAGCCATTCGGCGCCGGCGCCATCGTTTTCCTGTTTGGAGTTGACCAGAATGCCGGCGACGAACAGGTTGCCCTGGGCATCGCGCTCGATTTGCAGATCGGGTTTATTGATTTCCAGTGAAGCCAGCCGGACCCCGCCCACCAGCGCGGAACGCCAGGAAATGGTAGCCGCCACCTGCGGCAAGGTCAGCGCAGACTGGCCGCCTTTATCGTGCACCACGACATTGTCCAGCACCAGGCGCGGCTGCAAACCATGCCAGGATGCCTGGATCGCGCCTATCGAAATCGGATTGCCTACCGTTTTGCTGACGATATGCTCGACCTCCGCCTTGTAGTGGCCGACATTCGGCAACACCACATAACGCAAACCCAGGAACAGTCCGCAAAACAGGAAATACGCCACGATCAACAACGTCAGCAAGGCACCCAGCAGATGATGGGTCACCAGGTTAATGTGTTTGTAGGCGGCAATCCCGGCGCGCCAGCAGATGGCAAGCTTGCTAGCCGGCGGCGGAATTTTTGCTTGTTCTTCCAACATCAATCAGAATGGGTAAAATTAATCATGGTAAGACAGGGTAAGGCTGAGATAACAGAGCCGCCAGGAAACTTGCGACGAGTTACTCTGCACACTGTCCCCCAACTGACCAGGGATAGGAAGTAAAATAAATCGGCTGCATCTGATCGATTCCAGATTGGCAAGTTATTGATGTTCGACAAGCTGCCAACCCATATGTTCGCATGGATCAGCATGCACACAGTTAAAAAAACAAAAAGGTCGAAAATAACCAGTAAATCAATCAGCTGAGCGCTGCCCTATTTTTTGAATTTTGCGCCGTCTACCCTCGCCGTCTACCCTTTAAATCTGCGACTCTATCCCTGTGACTCCATCCTTATTAAGCAGCACCGCCGCCTCTCGTTTTTTTTCACGCTGGGTCAATGCCGAAGCCGGACGCGCCCGACAGATCGCTGAATTGGCCAAGCCGGTGACAAGATTAACCGTCAGCCCGCTGCTGCTTAATCAATTGTTACAAAAAGAAACAGATTCCGGAATGCCGTTACCGCGCGCCATGCGCCGCCTGCGCAACCTGCTGGTATGCACGCTGATTGAACGTGATTTGCGCGGCGTGGCCGATCTGGATGAAGTAGTGAGCGCGGTCACCACATTTGCCGAATTTGCGGTGCAAACCCACCTGGCGGCGCTGACTGTCGACATGGTGGCGCTACATGGCATTCCGATCGGCGAAGAATCGGGCCAGCCGCAGGAATTACTGGTATTGGGCATGGGCAAGCTGGGCGGCTGCGAGCTCAATGTTTCCTCTGATATAGACCTGATTTTCACCTATGCAGAAGATGGCGACACCCGGACCACCGGCGCCGAGCAGCGCTCGCTATCGAATCACGAGTTTTTTACCCGGCTCGGCAAAAAACTGATTGGCGCGCTGTCTGAAATT
Source organism: Collimonas sp. OK242 (assembly GCF_900107095.1). Lineage (GTDB taxonomy): Bacteria > Pseudomonadota > Gammaproteobacteria > Burkholderiales > Burkholderiaceae_D > Collimonas. Next base: position 150,787 of record NZ_FNOR01000006.1, on the reverse strand, counting down.
ACCGAAGACGGCTTCACTTTCCGGGTCGATATGGCGCTGCGGCCGAATGGCGCCTCGGGGCCGCTGGTCGCCAGCTTCAACATGGTTGAGGCATATCTGGTGACCCAGGGCCGGGAATGGGAGCGCTATGCCTGGTGCAAAGCCCGTGCGCTGACAGGCCGGCCGGAAGATATCGCCACCCTGGAGAACATCAGCCGCCCGTTCGTGTTCCGGCGCTACCTGGATTACGGCTCGATCGACGCCATGCGCTCCATGCACGCGCAAATCCGCAGCGAGGTCCAACGCCTGGAAGCATTGCATCCGGAGCGCAGCAACAACGTCAAGCTGGGGCGCGGCGGGATTCGCGAAATCGAGTTCCTGGCACAGGTGTTCCAGCTCATCCGCGGCGGCCGCGATTGCGATTTGCGCGACCGTTCCACCCGCGCCACGCTGCGCACCCTGGCCGCCAAAAACCTGCTGGATGCCGAGGTCGTCGATCAATTGCTGGCCGCCTATGATTTCTTGCGCAACCTGGAACACCGGCTGCAATACCTGGACGATGCGCAAACCCACACCTTCCCCAGCAATCAGGCGGATTGCCTGATCATCGCCCAGGCCATGGGTTTTACCGATGTGGCGTCATTGATGCCGGTGCTCGACCAGCACCGGGCCCTGGTCGACGCCCAGTTCGGCGATATCTTCAAGGACAAGCAACATGGCCGCGCCAGCCAGAAAGACTGGGACGACAGCGACAATGTGCTGCATACCCTGAGCGAAACCGACAGCCGCGAAACGATTGCCCTGGTATTGACGCATTGCGGATTCTCCGACGCATCGGCGGCGGCGCAGCGACTGGTCGCGACCTGGCAATCGACGCGGGTGCAGAACCTGCCGCTAGCCAGCCGCACGCGCCTGCTGGCCCTGGTCAATGCGGCGTTGCCGGCGGTGGCGGCGATTCCTGAGCCCGAGCGCCATCTGCCCACCCTTAGCCGCCTGCTGGATTTCCTGGAAGCGATTGCGCGCCGCGCCGCCTATCTGGCGCTGCTCACCGAATATCCCGCCACCCTGCACCGCGTGATCCGCATGATCAGCGCCAGCGACTGGGCCGCAAAATACCTGACCCAGCATCCTATCCTGCTGGATGAACTGCTGGATCCGCGCAATCTGAATGCGGCGCCGGACTGGCCGGTATTTGCCCAGGAATGCCGGCGTCAACTCGACACCGCCCGCGGCGACACTGAACGGCAGATGGATATCCTGCGCGAAATGCACCATGCCCAGCAATTCCGCCTGCTGGCGCAGGATCTTGAAGGGATGCTCAGCGTCGAGGCGCTGGCCGATCATCTATCGATCCTGGCCGACATCCTGGTGGCCGCCACCGTACAAGCCATCTGGAACATGATGCCGGGCCGCCATCGCGAGACGCCGCTGTTCACTGTCATCGCCTACGGCAAGCTGGGCGGCAAGGAACTTGGCTATGTCTCCGATCTGGACGTGGTATTCCTCTACGACGATGAGGACCAGGACGGCCCGGCCCTCTACGCGAAGCTGGCGCAGCGTTTCATTACCTGGATGACCAGCCACACGCCGGCCGGCATCCTGTTCGATATCGACATTGCATTGCGCCCCGACGGCGCCAGCGGATTGCTGGTGTCTTCGTTTGGCAAATTTGAAAAATACCAGCGCGAGTCGGCTTGGCTGTGGGAGCACCAGGCTCTGACCCGGGCCCGCTTCTGCGCCGGCGACGCAGCGATAGGCGAACGCTTCGAAACCTTGCGCGTGGAAGTATTACGCCAGACGCGCGACGCCAAACTGCTGCAAAGCGAAGTGCTGGACATGCGCCAGAAAATGCGCGACGCCCATCCGAACCGCAGCGACCGTTTCGACCTCAAGCACGACGCCGGCGGCATGATCGACATCGAATTCCTGGTGCAATTCCTGATCTTGCGCCATGCCGCCGTTTATCCGCAACTGACCGCGGACATCGGCAATATCGCTTTGTTGAAACTGTGCGGCGAGCTGGGCTTGATTGATGCAGGACTGGCCAATGCGGTGGCCGACGCTTACCGGACTTTCCGTAAATTGCAGCACCAAGGCCGCTTGCAGGGAGAAGAACGGGCGCGCGTGGCGGCAAGCCGCATTGCAGCCGAAATATCGGTGGTGAAACAATTGTGGGCCGACATTTTTACGGCCGCAGCGCCATAAAACAAAAAGATTCAGCTGCCTGCACCCCACAAAAAAACGCCCCGATCAACGGGGCGTTTTTGCCATGCAAGCAAGGAATAAGCTTTTACTTGGCGCTCATCAGTGCGATCGTGGTGTCCAGCATGCGGTTCGAGAAGCCCCACTCATTATCGTACCAGCTCGATACTTTCACCAGACGACCGGAAACCTTGGTCAGGGTGGCGTCAAAGTTCGAGGAGGCAGGATTGTGGTTGAAATCGACCGAAACCAGCGGCTCTGTGTTGTATGTCAGCAAGCCCTTCAACGCGCCGTTTTCCGCAGCGTCTTTCATGATCGCGTTGACTTCGTCGACAGTGGTGTCGCGCGCAGCAACGAACGACAGGTCGACCAGCGAAACGTTGATGGTAGGAACGCGAATCGCGAAACCGTCCAGCTTGCCGTTCAGTTCAGGCAATACCAGGCCAACCGCTGCCGCAGCACCGGTCTTGGCCGGGATCATGCTCATGGTGGCGGAACGGGCGCGGCGCAGATCTTCGTGATAGACGTCGGTCAGCACCTGGTCGTTGGTATAGGAGTGGACGGTGGTCATCAGGCCGTTCAACACGCCGATCTTGTCGTTCAGCGGCTTGACCAGCGGCGCCAGGCAGTTGGTGGTGCACGAAGCGTTGGAAATCACGGTATCGCTGGCTTTCAGTACGCCGTGGTTGACGCCGAAAACGACAGTCGCGTCGACATCCTTGCCGCCAGGTGCGGAGATGATGACTTTCTTGGCGCCGCCTTTGATGTGGGCGCTGGCTTTTTCCTTGGTGGTGAAGAAACCGGTGCATTCCAGCACGACGTCGACACCCAGCTCGCCCCATGGCAGTTCGGCCGGATTGCGTTGGGCCAATACCTTGATGCGATCGCCATTGACTACGATGAAATCGCCGTCGACCGTCACAGTACCTGGGAACTTGCCGTGGGCAGTATCGTACTGGGTCAGGTGCGCATTGGTTTTTGGATCGCCGAGGTCGTTGATGGCAACGATCTCGATGTCATGCTTTTTGCCGCCTTCGTAATGGGCGCGAAGGATGTTGCGGCCGATACGGCCATAGCCATTGATGGCGACGCGGATAGTCATGCTTTTCTCCTAAGGTATTAACAATGAATTTATTGCAACTACATCACAAACGTTTCAACTGACCCTAATGGTACGCCAGCCGTAGCCGGCTTCCTGCAATTCCAGTCCATCCCAGCTGAACGGCTGCTCGGCCAGCAGCTCGGCGCCCAGCATCTCGTAAAACTGCCGCGCCGGGCGATTGTCCGCCAGCACCCATACCAGCATGTTGTTGGCGCCGGCGCTGGCCAGGGCGGCGGCCACGTGCGCCACCAGCTTGCGGCCGATGCCCGCGCGCTGCACCGACGGCTCCAGGTAGATCGCCGTCAGTTCGGAATCGAAGCCGAGCTTGGCTTGCGCCAGCGTCATGCCGGCCGCAAAACCCAGCACCTCGCCATCCACCTCGGCCACGAAGACATTGGCGGCGTTCGAGGTCGCCGACAGGATGCGGCTCCAGATGGCTGCGCTGTCTTCGATCTTCATGCCATCCAGATAATCGTCCGGAATGATGCCGCGGTAAGTGGTGCGCCAGCTATCGATACGCACCGCCGCGATCACTCCCGCATCGGCGACGGTGGCGCGACGGATGACGACATCACCGACGATGTTGGTGACGGCCATCTTGCCGATAGCTCTGGCAGCTCTCAGATTCATGCCAGTACCAGCTTGGTCTTGGCCACGACGTTTTCAACAGTGAAGCCGAAATGCTTGAACAGCACAGGAGCCGGAGCCGATTCGCCGAAAGTATCGATACCTACCACGGCGCCTTCCAGGCCGACATACTTGTGCCAGAACGCCGTCACGCCGGCTTCGATCGCCACGCGCGGCAAACCGCGTTGCAGTATGCTGGCTTTGTAGGAAGCTTCCTGGCGGTCGAAAACATCGGCGCAAGGCATCGATACCACGCGCACCGCAATGCCTTCTTGCGCCAGCGCTGCCGCCGCCTGCATCGCCAGTTCCACTTCAGAACCGGTAGCGATCAGGATGGCCTTGGCGTCGACCGCATCTTTCAGGATATAGGCGCCGCGCTGGATGGCGGCGATTTGCGCCGCATCGCGCTCCTGGTATTGCAAGTTCTGGCGCGAGAAAATCAATGTGCTGGGGCCGTTCTTGCGCTGCACTGCCTGTTGCCATGCCACTGCAGATTCAACCGTGTCGCATGGACGCCAGTTATCCAGTTGCGGAATCAAACGCAGGCTCGATACATGTTCCACCGACTGGTGAGTCGGGCCGTCTTCGCCCAGGCCGATGGAGTCATGGGTGAAGACGAAGATCGAACGAATCTTCATCAGCGCCGCCATGCGCAAGGCATTGCGGCTGTAATCGGAGAACGTCAGGAAAGTCGCGCCAAACGGAATGTAGCCGCCATGCAGGGCGATACCGTTCATCATCGCGCTCATGCCGAATTCGCGCACACCGTAATTGATGTGGTTGCCCGGCTGGTCGGCGCGTACCGCCACCGATTCTTTCCAGTTGGTCAGGTTGGAACCGGTCAGGTCGGCCGAACCGCCGAGGAATTCCGGCAGCACCTGCGCCAGGGCCTGGATGGCGTTCTGGCTGGCTTTACGGGTGGCGATGGTTTCTTTCTTGGCGACGCAGCTGGCGATATAGTCGCTCACGGTCTTTTCGAAATTGCCTGGCAGTTCGCCCTTCATGCGGCGCGTGAATTCGCTGGCTAGCTGCGGATACTCGGCAGCGTATGCAGCGAACAGCGCATTCCAGTCGCCTTCAAACAGCTTGCCTTGCGGTTTGGCGTCCCATGCGGCATAAACGTCGGCAGGGATTTCAAACGGCGGGTAATTCCAGCCCAGGGCTTCGCGCACGGCAGCGATTTCCTTGTCGCCCAATGCCGCGCCATGCACCTTGTCGGTGCCGGCCAGGTTTGGCGAGCCTTTGCCGATGACTGTCTTGCAGCAGATCAGGGTCGGCTTGTCGGACAATTTGGCCTGGTGGATGGCAGCGTTGACGGCTTCCACGCTGTGGCCGTCGACGGCGCGAATCACGTTCCAGCCATAAGCTTCGAAACGTTTCGGGGTATCGTCCTTGAACCAGCCTTCGACATGGCCGTCGATCGAGATACCGTTATCATCGTAGAGCACGACCAGCTTCGACAAGCGCAGCGTGCCGGCCAGCGAGCATGCTTCGTGCGAAATGCCTTCCATCAGACAGCCGTCGCCGACGAAAGTGTAGGTGTGGTGGTCAACCACCGGGAAACCGGCGCGGTTGAATTCCGCCGCCAGCAGCTTTTCAGCCAGCGCCATGCCGACTGCATTGGTCAGGCCCTGGCCGAGTGGACCAGTGGTGGTTTCAATCCCTGGCGTGACGTCGACTTCCGGGTGGCCCGGAGTCTTCGAATGCATTTGACGGAAATTGCGGATCTCGTCCATCGACAAATCGTAGCCGGTCAGGTGCAGCAAGGCATATTGCAACATCGATCCATGACCGTTTGACAACACAAACCGGTCACGATTGAACCAATGCGGATTGGCCGGGTTGTGACGGTAGTGCTTGGCCCACAATGCGACTGCGATTTCCGCCATACCCATCGGCATGCCGGGATGGCCGGAGTTGGCTTTTTGTACAGCGTCCATTGCCAGCGCACGGATTGCATTGGCCATCTTGGTAGTCGGGAGAGTGGAAGTCATGGTGTGAGCAGGTAGGCAACGATTGAAAATTGGTTGGTGGGCGCAGAGCGTCGAAACAGCCCACAAAGGCCGATATTTTACCAAAATGCGGCCGATTCCGGTTCAAATCCGCTTATCTCTCCTGTGTCGGGACAGTAAAGGGGCAGTAAAATGCTGCCGCGCCATATGTAAAAGCGATTTATAGCGGATGTCGGAAGAGTTGGATTGCATCCCGCTTCTTTCTTGGTACAGTCATATTGAACGGCCGCTCGCTTGCTCTATTAATGTTAATGCCTGATTAAATATAGAATTATTAATTCCATGCCTCGTTTCTACGTTTCTACCCCGCTCGAAATCGGCCAGCTGCTGGTCTTGCCGGAAGCGGTCGCCCATCACTTGCTGGTGCTGCGCCTGGGGCTGGCTACGCCGATTACCTTGTTCAACGGCGCCGGCGGCGAATACACCGCCACCATCAGCAGCATCGAAAAAAAGCGCGTCAGCGCCGAAATCAAGACCTTTTCGCCGCGCGAGGTTGAACTGCCTTACGCCATCACGCTGGCCCAGGCTTTGCCGGAATCGTCGAAACTGGACTGGATCATCGAAAAAGCGGTCGAGCTTGGCGTGGCTGCGATCCAGCCGCTGGCGGCGCAACGCTGCGTGGTGCGCCTCAACAGCGAGCGCGCCGAGAAAAAGCAAAGCCATTGGCAGGCCGTGATCGTCGCCGCCGCCGAACAAAGCGGGCGTAATCGCATGCCCACCCTGTCTACGCTCAGTCCCTTTACCGACTGGGTCCAGCAGCAGGATTTGCATAAACGCATCCTGCTGTCGCCGCGCGGCGAGCAATCGCTGTCGGATTGGGCGCGCCATCAACCGCCGCAAGCATTGGCGTTGCTGATCGGCCCGGAAGGCGGCTTCACGGAAGCGGAAGAGAACCTGGCCTGCAGCCAGGGAGCGCTGATGCTGTCGATGGGACCACGGATACTGCGCACTGAGACCGCCGGCCTGGCGGCGCTGGCGGCAATCAATGCAATTTGGGGGGAAATGTAACGAAAGGAAAATGTAATCGAGGCGAAATACAAGCAGCGTAACCTGCCGCTGTCGATTCCACAATTTGTTCTAAGCAAAAATAAAACCCTGGCAAAAATAATCCATGGACTTAAGAAACGATCCCAGGACACAATCGTTTTCAATTGTACAACTACTCAAAGTTCTTGCCGCGTTGTAAGATTAATTTTCTCAATACTTTGTCTTTATATGCAAAGTAACAATTTGCCTTGATGGCTGACGTTTTTTACTCAGGAGAATATGATGGGACTGCTGGATTCGGTACTTGGCGCAATCGGTGGCGGCCAACAGCAAGCGAACGATCCGAAAGCCCTGTTGATCCAGGCTGCAATCGGCATGTTGACCAAACAAGGCGGCGCTGGCGCAGCGGGCGGCCTGGGCGGCTTGCTCAGCGCATTTGAAGGCGCCGGCCTGGGCCAGCTTGCCCAATCGTGGATCGGCAATGGCCAGAACCAGGCGATTTCGCCGGATCAGGTGCAACAGGCGCTGGGCAGCGGCCCATTGCAGGAATTGGCGCAAGCGGCAGGTATTTCACCTGCCGACGCAGCCAGCCACCTGTCGGAAATCCTGCCAGGTCTGGTGGACAAGCTGACTCCACACGGCGAGGCAACCGCAGCTCCAGGCGGTCTGGACCTGGGCGGCTTGCTGGGCGGTCTGCTGGGCGGCAATAAGCAGGCCTGAATCGGCCGACGCTTGACCGTTCGACAAAAATCGCCCTCAGGGGCGATTTTTTTTGGCGAATACCATCTTGAGCACCTCATTCACTGTGTCGATTCGTATCCAAAATTCAATAAAATAGCTGTTTTATTAATTAAAAATCGTGCAATCCGATGCAGTTCGACTTCTTGGCAGGGGGAAAACGTCGAAAGCATTTATAATCCAAGGTTTTTGCAATAAATATTCCGGTCACTTCAATGAAGGTATTTCGCGGACTTCCCAACGCCGAATCGCGCGCCCCTTGCGCGTTGACTATCGGCAACTTTGATGGCGTGCATCGCGGCCATCAGGTATTGCTCGCGCACGTCCGCAAAGCCGCCACCGAACTGGGGCTGGATGCCGCGGTGATGACGTTCGAGCCGCATCCGCGCGAATTCTTTGCGCAACGGGCAGGCCAGCCGGCCAATATGCCGACACGCGTCGCCAACCTGCGCGACAAGCTGCAATCGCTGTCGCAGGCTGGCATAGATCGCGTGATTGTCGAACATTTCAACGCCAGCTTTGCGGCCATGCCGCCCCAGGATTTTATTGAAAAAGTGCTGGTGGAAGGCTTGCACGTGAAGTGGCTGATGGTGGGCGAAGATTTCTGCTTCGGCGCCCGCCGCGCCGGCAATATCGCAACCCTGATCGAAGCCGGCAAGAAATACGGCTTCCATGTCGAAACCCTGCCGACCGTGATGAACGAAGGCGCGCGGGTATCCTCATCGGCGGTGCGCGCGGCGCTGGCGGCCGGCGATTTCAGCCATGCGCGAGCGCTGCTGGGCCATCCATATTCGATCTCGGGACACGTGGTGCATGGCAAGAAACTCGGCCGCAGCATCGGCTTCCCCACCTTGAACCTGCGCGTCAGCCATAAACTACCGGCATTGTCCGGCATTTTTACCGTTAAAGTGCACGGTCTGACCGACCAAGCGCTGCCGGCGGTGGCCAGCATCGGCATCCGCCCTACCGTGGACGACAGCGGCCGGGTGCTGCTGGAAAGTTATATCCTCGATTTTGCCGGCGACTGCTACGGCAAACTGATACAGGTCGAGTTTTTGCAAAAACTGCGCGACGAAGAAAAATATGTCGACTTGCCGACCCTGACTGCCGCGATTGCGCGCGATGTCAGCAATGCACGCGCATATTTCCGCCAGCAAGATACTGCGGCGATTTCAGCCACTGACCGAATTTGACGCTGCTCTGTCCCGCTTGTCTTTATAACGCCATTGATAACGCTAGCTCAACGCGCACTCCCTGCGCGTAGCCCCCACTGAATTCCATTGAAGAAAATTATGTCCGATCAGACCAGCAAACCAGAAAACCAGAAACCGGCGAAACCGCAAAGTAAGCCGCAAAGCAAATACCCGGTCAACATGACCGAGACGCCATTCCCGATGCGCGGCGATCTGGCCAAGCGCGAGCCGCAATGGGTCAAGCAATGGCAGGAAAAAAAGGTCTACGAACGGATACGCAAAGCCTCCAAAGGCCGCCCGAAATTCATCCTGCACGACGGTCCGCCGTATGCCAACGGCGAAATCCACCTGGGCCATGCCGTCAACAAGATCCTCAAGGACATGATCGTCAAGGCCCGCAATATGGCCGGCTTCGATGCGCCTTACGTGCCGGGCTGGGATTGCCATGGCATGCCGATCGAAATCCAGATCGAGAAAAAATACGGCAAGAACCTGCCGGTAGCGGAAGTGCAAGCCAAGGCGCGTGCCTACGCCAACGAACAAATCGACCTGCAAAGAAAGGACTTCATCCGCCTCGGCGTATTGGGCGAATGGGACAATCCATACAAGACCATGGCCTTCAGCAATGAGGCCGACGAGTTGCGCGCGCTTGGCACCATCCTGGAAAAGGGCTATGTCTATCGCGGCCTGAAGCCGGTCAACTGGTGCTTCGATTGCGGCTCTGCCTTGGCCGAGGCCGAAGTCGAATACCAGGACAAGCGCGATCCGTCGATCGATGTCGGCTTCCCGTTTGCCGAGCCGGAAAAGATCGCCGCCGCATTTGGCTTGCCGGCGCTGCCGACCGATCAAGGTTATGTGGTGATCTGGACCACCACGCCGTGGACCATCCCGTCCAACCAGGCCCTTAACGTCCACCCTGAAATCGACTACGCGCTGGTGCAGACCACGCGCAACGGCGCGCCCTTGCTGCTGATCCTGGCGCAAGACCTGGTCGAAGATTGCCTGCAGCGTTTCGGCCTCGAAGGCAAAGCCATCGCCACCTGTAAAGGCGAGGCGCTGGCGCTGATCAATTTCAAACACCCGCTGGCCGCCGCCGATGCCGGCTACGACCGCCTGTCGCCGATCTATCTGGGCGACTACGTCACCACCGACAGCGGCACCGGCATTGTCCACTCGGCGCCGGCCTACGGCATCGAAGACTTTATCTCATGCAAAGCGCATGGCATGAAGGACGACGACATCATCAGCCCGGTCATGGGCGACGGCAAGTTCGCGTCCTGGCTGCCGTTCTTTGCCGGCATGACCATCTGGGAAGCTTCCAAGCCGATCTGCGGCAAGCTGGAAGAAGTCGGCGCACTGTTCAAGCTGGTGATGTTCGATCACAGCTACATGCATTGCTGGCGCCATAAAACGCCAATCATCTATCGCGCCACTTCGCAATGGTTCGCCAGCATGGACAAGCTGCCGAAGGACGGCCACCCGAGCCTGCGCGCAACCGCCCTGCAAGCGATTGAAGATACCGCGTTCTTCCCCGGCTGGGGCAAGGCGCGCCTGCATGGCATGATCGCCAACCGTCCCGACTGGACACTGTCGCGGCAACGCCAATGGGGCGTGCCGATGGCGTTCTTCGTCCACAAGGAAACCGGCCAGCTGCATCCGCGTACGCCGGAACTGCTGGAACAGATCGCGCAGCGCGTTGAGCAAAGCGGGATCGAAGCCTGGCAGGCGCTCGATGCTAAGGAGTTGCTGGGCGACGATGCCGTCAATTACATCAAGAACAGAGACACATTGGATGTCTGGTTCGACTCCGGCTCCACCCATCAGACCGTATTGCGCGGCTCGCACGCGAATCAGCTGCAATTCCCTGCCGACCTGTACCTGGAAGGCTCGGACCAGCATCGCGGCTGGTTCCATTCCTCGTTGCTGAGCTCGGCCATGCTGAATGGCCGCGCGCCGTATAACGCTTTGCTGACGCACGGTTTCGTGGTCGACGGCGAAGGCCGCAAGATGTCGAAGTCGCTGAAAAACGGCGTTGAACCGCAAAAAGTGGCGGACTCGCTGGGCGCGGAAATCCTGCGCCTGTGGGTGGCTGCCAGCGACTACTCAGGTGAAATCACGATCTCGGACGAGATCCTGAAACGCGTCACCGAATCGTATCGCCGCATCCGCAACACCCTGCGCTTCCTGCTGGCGAATACTTCCGACTTCGATCCTTTGAAGGATGCGGTGCCGATCGCCGACCTGCTGGAAATCGATCGTTATGCGATCGCCAGCATGACGCAGTTGCAAGCCGATATCCTGCAACATTACGAGACTTACGAATTCCATCCGGTGATTTCGAAATTGCAGATGTACTGCTCGGAAGACCTGGGCGGTTTCTATCTCGACATCCTGAAAGACCGTCTGTACACCAGCGGCGTCAGTTCGCCGGCCCGCCGTTCCGCGCAAACTGCGATCTGGCATATCACCCAGGCGCTATTGCGCGTGATGGCGCCGACGCTGTCGTTCACGGCGGAGGAAGCCTGGTCCTTCTTCGCCAGCCCTGAGGCTTTTGCCGCCAGCGATGAAACCATTTTCACCCAGACCTACTACACGCTGCCGGAAATCAGCGACGCCGCGGCCCTGATCGAAAAATTCAGCGCCTTGCGTGCGGTGCGCGCCGATGTCACCAAGCAGCTGGAAGAAGTCCGGGTCGCAGGCGGCATCGGTTCTTCACTGCAGGCGGAAGTCGAAATCAAGGCTGCTCCGGCGAAATATGCACTGCTCAACAGCCTGGGCGACGATCTGAAATTTGTCTTGATCACCTCCAGCGCAACCGTGTCGGAAGTGGCGACAGAGGCCGAGGAAACGATTCTGGTCACGCCGTCGGCGCAGCAGAAATGCGAACGCTGCTGGCACTACCGGGCCGATGTCGGCAGCCACCCGGAACATCCGGGCTTGTGCGGACGCTGTGTTGCCAATTTGTTCGGCAACGGTGAAGATCGGCATTTTGCGTAGGGCGCACAAGCGTGCCCACCCTACAAAACTCCTGAGTACCTATATAACTTGATATGGCCACCAAAAAACGTTCTTCGTCTTCCTCATCCTCCCCCAAATACGGCCTGGCGCCATGGCTGGCCATCGCAGCGCTGGTGTTATTGATCGATCAACTGACCAAGATCACGATTGTGCGGCTGTTCAGCTACGGCGAATCGCAAGCGGTGACCTCATTCTTCAATCTGGTGCTGGTGTATAACAAGGGTGCTGCGTTCAGCTTCCTTTCCACGGAATCCGGTTGGCAACGCTATTTTTTCACCGCGCTCGGTATCGCGGCCGCGCTGTTCATCACTTTCCTGCTGAAACGCCATGCCGGACAACGCATGTTTTGCACCGCGCTGGCATTGATTCTGGGCGGCGCCATCGGCAATGTGATCGACCGCATCGCCTACGGCCATGTGATCGACTTTCTCGATTTCTACGTGCGCAATTGGCACTGGCCGGCTTTCAACATCGCCGATAGCGCGATCTGCGTCGGTGCGGTATTGTTTGTTATTGATGAATTACGTCGCGTAAATAAATAATTTATTGAGCAACTAAGTAAGTAATTAGCCAATAAATAAGCGCTCTGCCATCCAGGGGTAAATATGGATCTCGCTGGTAAAAAAATCGTGCTGGGACTGACCGGCGGCATCGCCTGCTACAAGGCGGCGGAATTCACGCGCGCCATGATCAAAGCCGGCGCTTCGGTGCAGGTCGTCATGACCGCGGCGGCGATGCACTTCATCACGCCGGTCACCATGCAAGGCTTGTCCGGCAAGCCGGTATTTACCGATCAATGGGATGCGCGCGTCGGCAACAACATGCCGCACATCGACCTGACGCGCGACGCCGATGCCATCGTGATTGCCCCCTGCTCTGCCGATTTCATCTTCAAGCTGGCGCACGGCGCCTGCGACGATTTGCTGTCGACGCTATGCGTCGCGCGTCCAGCCACAGTGCCCCTGCTGGTCGCGCCGGCGATGAATGTCGAAATGTGGCAAAACCCGGCAACCCAACGCAACCTGACGCAATTGCTGGCAGACGGCGTCCAGCTGCTCGGCCCCGATGCCGGCGAACAGGCTTGCGGCGAAGTCGGCATGGGCCGCATGCTGGAAGCAGAGCAGTTGCTGGAAGAAGTGATTGCCTCGTTCCAGCCCAAGCTGTTGAAAGGTAAGCGCCTGCTGCTGACCGCCGGCCCGACTTTCGAGCCGATCGATCCGGTACGCGGCATCACCAATCTTTCATCCGGAAAAATGGGTTATGCGGTAGCCCGCGCAGCTTATGAAGCCGGGGCGGAAGTCACCTTGGTGTCAGGCCCGACCGCGTTGACCACACCCTACGGCGTGCGCCGCATCAGCGTTCAGACCGCGCAGCAAATGCACGATATCGTGATGGCGCAGTTGGCCGCCGATGGAACTGCTAATGGCAGCCCCGATACCGGCGCCGACATCTTCGTCGCAGTGGCCGCCGTGGCTGACTGGCGCGTAGCCAACGCCAGTACGCAAAAACTGAAAAAAAACGCCGACGGCAGCGCGCCCGAGTTAGTGTTCGAACAGAACCCGGACATTCTGGCAACAGTTGCAGCATTGCCGAAACCGCCTTACTGTGTCGGTTTTGCTGCCGAGTCAGAAAACTTGCTGCAATACGGGGAAGCCAAACGCATCAGGAAAAATGTGCCGCTATTGGTCGGCAATATCGGCCATGACACGTTTGGCAAGGACGATAACCAATTGGTATTGTTTGATGCCGACGGCCACACCAGTTTGCCGCGCGCCGGCAAACAACAACTGGCGCGCCAGCTGATTGCCGCAATTGCCAGTCGTCTTGCCTAGCGAATCGCTATATTGCTGCCGGTTTCATCGCCAGCGGTTTGCATCAAAAATCAGAGGTAGTTTCATGAACACCCGGCAGGATTCATCCTGCCATGTTTGTTGTACCTGCCATCATTTCTTCATTTAATAGATTGTTACAAAATTCCATGAATATCATCGACGTCAAAATTCTCGACCCACGCATGCAAGATCAATTGCCGGCTTACGCCACCGAAGGCAGTGCGGGCCTGGACCTGCGCGCCTGCCTGGACACTGCGCTGACGATCAAACCCGGTGAAACCCATCTGATTCCGACCGGCCTGGCGATTCATATCGGCGACCCTGCTTATGCCGCCATGATCCTGCCGCGCAGCGGCCTCGGCCATAAACATGGCATCGTGCTGGGGAACCTGGTGGGCCTGATCGACTCTGATTACCAGGGTCAGTTGATGGTTTCTACCTGGAACCGCGGAACGACCGAATTTACCCTCAACCCGATGGAACGGCTGGCGCAATTGATTATTGTGCCTGTTGCACGTGTCCGTTTTAATGTCGTACCAGATTTCGAGAGCAGCGAACGCGGCGCAGGCGGCTTCGGCAGCACCGGAAAAAATTGATGGAGAAGTTAATGAGATTGACGAATTTGACGCGCGGCGCCGGATGGCAAGGCGCCAAGCGTTATGCGGCGCTGACATTGCCAGCGCTGTTCCTGGCCGCTTGCGCCACGCAGGAGCCTGACACCGGCACCGCGCCGCAGCGGCCTGCGCCTGCAGTCTCTCCCCAGCCTGCAACGCCGACACTGTCGCCACAGCAAACGGAGCTGAAAGCATTGATCGGTTTGCAAGACCGTTTGTACGACGTTGCCGCTCCTTTGCTGGTGAATAACGCGGTATTGTGCAGAAACAATGCGCGTAACCTGCTCGGTTTCACCGCCAAGACAAAATACTCCTATACGCCAGAATTCGTTGATGCGGCGGCAGCCCTGGGCCTGAGCGATCAGCTGCAGGTGACCGGCGTGCTGGCCGGCAGCGGCGCCGCCAAGGTCGGCCTGCAACGCGGCGACCGGCTGGTGACGATCCAGGACAAGCCGGTGCCGGTCGGCGCCGATGCTGAACGCCAGACCGCCCTGCTGCTTGGCCCTCTGGTGAACGGCCGTAATAGCATCAAACTGACGGTCGCGCGCAACGGCAGCAACCAGACCATGAACATCCCGCTGACCCGCGCCTGCGCCTTCGGCATCGAACTCGGCAACACCGAGAATGTGATCAGTTATGCCGACGGCCGACGCGTGCTGATCAGCAGCGGCATGATGAAATTCACCAGGAACGACGATGAACTGGCCCTGGTGATTGCCAAGGAAATGGCGCACAACACGCTCACCCATCCGGCGCGCCAACGCAGCACTGCCACCATGACCGGCGTCATCGATAATCTGATCCGCTTGCGGCCGGATACAGCGGCGTTAAACGGTATGGCCGGCGTCAAGCCTTACTCGCAACAGATGGATGCGGCAGCCGACAAACTGGCGTTGTACATGGTTGCGCGTGCCAGCTACAAGGTCGACAATGCTGCCGCCTTCTGGCAACGGCTGGCGACCGCTTATCCGGCCAGCGCGCTCAACGGCTACACCGCAATCCATCCGGGCACCGACTATCGGCTGTCGGCAATCCAGCAGGCCGTTTCGGATATCCAGGCCAAGCAAGCCACCGACACGGCCATACTGCCGTAGGATAAGCAAGAATGCAGGGCGGGCAGCTTGTGCCCGCCCTACGAAAAAAGCCTGAAACACTTGCGTGAATTCAGGCTTTTTTAACGAGCGGAAATCGGCGGTATTCCCGCGAGTTATTCCACTTCCACCGTTTCCTCCGGCGCTGCAGGCGAGGAGGAATCCTTTTCTGCAAAGTCCAGGCTGATCTGATCCTTGTCGTCCAGATCGACGGTCACCCGGCCGCCGGTCACCAGCTTGCCGAACAACAGTTCGTCTGCCAGCGCCTTGCGTATCATGTCCTGGATCAGGCGTGCCATCGGACGCGCGCCCATCAACGGATCGAAGCCCTTCTTGGCCAGGAATTTCCGCAAATTCTCGGTGAAGATCGCTTCCACTTTTTTCTCATGCAACTGCTCTTCCAGCTGCATCAGGAATTTGTCGACCACACGCAAGATGACTTCTTCATCCAATGCGCGGAAGCTGATGATGGAATCGATGCGATTGCGGAATTCCGGCGTAAACATACGCTTGATGTCCGCCATCTCGTCACCGGCTTCTTTCTTCTCGGTGAAGCCGATCGAACGTTTTTGCAAACTTTCTGCACCGGCATTGGTGGTCATGATAATGATCACATTGCGGAAGTCCGCCTTGCGTCCATTATTGTCGGTCAATGCGCCGTGATCCATCACCTGCAACAGGATATTGAAAATGTCCGGATGGGCTTTTTCAATTTCATCCAGCAGCAATACCGCATGCGGCTTTTTGGTCACGGCCTCGGTCAGCAAACCGCCCTGGTCGAAACCGACATAACCAGGAGGCGCGCCAATCAGGCGGCTCACCGCGTGACGCTCCATGTATTCGGACATGTCGAAACGAATCAGGTCGATGCCCAAGATAAATGCCAGCTGCTTGGCCACCTCGGTCTTGCCGACGCCGGTCGGACCGGAGAACAGGAAAGAACCAATCGGCCGGTCGGTCTTGCCCAAACCGGCGCGCGCCATCTTGATCGCCGATGCCAACGCGTCGATCGCCGGATCCTGGCCGAACACCACATTGCGCAAATCGCGGTCTATGGTTTGCAGCTTGCTGCGATCGTCCTGGTTGACCGATTGCGGCGGAATCCGCGCAATCTTGGCGATGATGTCTTCAATCTCGCCCTTGCCTATGGTCTTTTTCTGCTTCGACTTCGGCAGGATGCGTTGCGCCGCACCGGCCTCATCGATCACGTCGATCGCCTTGTCCGGCAGATGACGGTCATTGATGAAACGCGCCGCCAGTTCGGCCGCACTGGTCAGCGCGGAAGCCGAGTACTTGACGCCGTGATGTTCTTCAAAGCGCGATTTCAAGCCGCGCAGGATCTGCACGGTTTGCTCTACCGTCGGTTCGTTGACGTCGATCTTCTGGAAGCGACGCGACAAGGCATGGTCTTTTTCAAAGACGCCGCGGAATTCCGTATAAGTGGTCGCGCCTATGCATTTCAGCTGGCCGCTGGACAAAGCCGGCTTCAACAGATTGGACGCATCAAGCGTGCCGCCGGAAGCCGAACCGGCGCCGATGATTGTATGGATCTCGTCGATAAACAAGATACCGTGCGGACTATCTTTCAATTGCTTGAGCACCGCTTTCAGGCGCTGCTCGAAATCGCCGCGGTATTTGGTGCCGGCCAGCAGCGAACCCATGTCGAGCGAGTAGACAATCGCGTTTTGTAAAATTTCAGGGACTTCACCCTGAGTGATGCGCCATGCCAGTCCCTCTGCGATCGCAGTCTTGCCGACACCGGCTTCGCCGACCAGCAAAGGATTATTTTTGCGGCGGCGGCACAAGGTCTGGATCACGCGTTCGACCTCGTACTCGCGGCCGATCAGCGGATCGATTTTTCCTTCGGTCGCCAGCTTGTTCAGGTTTTGCGTAAACTGGTCGAGCGGGCTCTCTTTAGCCTGGCCTTCGGCTTGCACTTCTTCCGCGCCTTCCGAAGATTTCTGCACATCGGCTTGCTGATCCTTGCGCACACCGTGCGAAATGAAGTTGACCACGTCGAGACGCGTCACGCCCTGCTGGTGCAGGTAATACACGGCATGCGAATCCTTCTCGCCGAAGATCGCGACCAGCACGTTAGCGCCGGTCACTTCCTTCTTGCCGTTGGAAGCCGATTGCACATGCATGATGGCGCGCTGGATGACGCGCTGGAAACCCAGGGTAGGTTGGGTATCCACTTCATTCGAACCCGGCACCGTCGGTGTGTTGTCGCCAATGAAGATAGCCAGCGTCTTGCGCATATCGTCAATATTGACCGCACACGCACGCAGCACCTCTGCCGCGGACGGGTTGTCGAGCAATGCCAGCAACAGGTGTTCAACCGTGATGAACTCGTGCCTTGCTTGCCGTGCTTCGACAAACGCCATGTGCAAACTTACTTCCAATTCCTGCGCAATCATGCTTCCTCCATCATGCATTGCAGGGGATGCCCTGCTTTGCGTGCGTGCGTTAATACCAGTTCAACCTTGGTGGATGCAATATCTTTGGGATATACACCACACATGCCTTTGCCATCGCGATGCACCTTCAACATTATCTGCGTTGCGGCTTCGCGATCCTTGTTGAAATATTCCTGCAAAATAGCGACCACGAACTCCATTGGCGTGTAGTCATCATTAAGCAAAAATACCTGATACATGGGAGGCGGCTTGAGCTTTTGCTCTTGCCGCGTCGCTACTGTCCCGTCTTCGTGCTTGGTTACCATGCGCCTATTCTAAAACCTTCCGCTAAATGCGCAACGCGCAACTCAGAATAAATACTGTTTATATCGATGCTAACGTTGATATTACGCGTTTTCCGATTGCTATGCAGATGACGATAGAAGAGATTAAATCAAGAGCAGAAAACAATGCATATCCACAAATTTAATTGCACAAAGGAAATTACTTGACTTTTTTATTTTTAACGCGAACAATGACATTCATTGATAAGCATGTTTCAGCTTGTTAATAGAAGTGAGCAAGTTCTAGAAGGGGCAGCGTTACGCGAGGCTTCTTGCTTTTACGGCTCGTGTGATTGTTATTATTTGAAAGACGCTATTTTATGGCAACAGGTACAGTCAAGTGGTTCAACGATTCTAAGGGCTTCGGCTTTATCACTCCGGATGACGGCGGTGAAGATTTGTTTGCACACTTTTCCGCAATCCAGATGAACGGCTTTAAGACCCTCAAAGAAGGTCAAAAAGTCCAGTTCGAAGTCACGCAAGGCCCTAAAGGCAAGCAAGCTTCTAACATCCAGGCTCCTTAATTCGGTTAATTAAGCGGTCTTTGTGAAAAACCTCACTGCGGTGGGGTTTTTTTATTGCCCTGCCATATAGGATTACGGCAGCAGCGCAGCAATAACGCAGTAATACGCGAAAAAAAAGCCAGAACATGTTCTGGCTTTTTTTGCAAGAATGGCAAACTTACATGTTTTCGATCAATACTTCGCCGAAACCGGAGCAAGATACCTGCGTTGCACCTTCCATCAGGCGCGCGAAGTCATAGGTGACCTTTTTCGAAGTGATCGATTTTTGCATCGATTCAATGATCAGGTCAGCCGCTTCGAGCCAGCCCATGTGGCGCAACATCATTTCCGCCGACAGGATCAGCGAACCTGGATTGACGTAGTCTTTGCCGGCATACTTTGGCGCAGTACCGTGGGTTGCCTCAAACATGGCCACTGAATCGGACAGATTGGCGCCTGGAGCGATGCCGATACCGCCGACCTGTGCCGCCAGGGCGTCGGAGATGTAGTCGCCGTTCAGGTTCAAGGTAGCGATTACGCTGTATTCATTTGGACGCAACAGAATTTGTTGCAAGAATGCGTCAGCGATCGAATCCTTGACGATGATTTCGCGGCCGGTCTTCGGGTTCTTGAATTTCGCCCAAGGACCGCCATCGATCAATTCAGCGCCGAATTCTTTTTGCGCCAGCGCGTATGCCCAGTCACGGAAGCCACCTTCGGTGAACTTCATGATGTTGCCCTTGTGGACAATGGTGACGGATGGCTTGTCGTTGTCGATCGCATACTGGATTGCCTTGCGTACCAGACGCTCGGTGCCCTCACGCGAAACCGGCTTGATGCCGATACCGGAGGTGTTCGGGAAGCGGATCTTCTTGACGCCCATTTCCTTGATCAGGAATTCGATCAGCTTCTTGGCGCCGTCGCTGCCCTCTTGCCATTCGATACCTGCATAGATGTCTTCCGAATTTTCGCGGAAAATCACCATGTCGGTCTTCTCCGGCTCACGCACAGGCGAAGGCACGCCCTTGAAATAGCGCACCGGGCGCAGGCAGACATACAGGTCCAGCTCTTGGCGCAGAGCCACGTTGAGCGAACGGATACCGCCGCCAACCGGTGTCGTCAATGGGCCTTTGATCGATACAACATAATCCTTGATCGCGGCCAGGGTTTCTTCCGGCAGCCAGACGTCAGGACCATATACCTGGGTCGATTTTTCGCCGGCAAACACTTCCATCCAGCTGATCTTGCGCTTGCCTGCATAAGCCTTGGACACGGCAGCGTCCACCACCTTGATCATGACCGGGCTGATATCGACACCGGTGCCATCGCCTTCGATGTAAGGAATGATTGGATTGTCAGGAACGTTGATCGAAAAATCGGCGTTGACGGTGATTTTTTTGCCTTCAGCAGGCACTTTGATATGTTGGGACATCAGTGTATCTCCGGAGTTGAGGAGGTAAAAACTACCTGTGCAGTTGGATTTGAAACACGATTGGTCTTATATAAGACATAAGACAAGCATTTCGTATTATGCACTAGTATTTTACTAGACGCTATGCTTTTGCGACATCGGCACGATGCCTCGGCCATGGCAAAGCACTATACTAACGCCATGTCTCTGATTCTATTCAACAAACCATTTCAAGTGATGTGCCAGTTTTCGGCACACCCCGGCCGCCCTACGCTTGCCGACTACATCAAGATTCCCGATATCTATCCGGCCGGACGCCTGGATGCCGATAGCGAAGGATTATTGTTACTCACCGATGACGGCAAGCTGCAGCATAACATCAGCCACCCGGCGCTGAAACAGCCAAAGACTTACATGGTGCAGGTCGATGGTGTTCCGACCCTGGCCATGCTGGCGCGCTTGCGGCAAGGCGTCGATCTCGGCGACTTCCATAGCAAGCCGTGCCAGGCACGCGAGATCGAGGCGCCGGATTGGCTATGGCCGCGCGACCCGCCGATACGCCAGCGCCAGGACCAACCCACCAGCTGGCTGGCGCTCACCCTGACCGAAGGAAAAAACCGCCAGGTGCGGCGCATGACAGCGGCCGTGGGATTACCCACTTTGCGGCTGGTACGGGTATCGATTGGCCAAGTGTCGCTGCACAGCCATCCTTTGTGGCCCGGGGAATCGATGGAAATCAGCCCGGCCGATCTGACTGACTTGAAGGAGTAGCGAGGAACGGCCGAGCAATGGCAAGCAGCCGCAGATACAAATTGATACAGATTTCTGTTTTTTTTTAAATCGATGTCAACCAACGGTTTACGAGCGTCGTTAATTGCAGTGATTCAAGTGAATCATTGATTGATTAACTCGCTAAATGACTGGATTTGAAAAATGAAAAAACTGATCGCTGTTCTGATTGCCGGCCTGTTTGCTACTTCCGTTTTCGCTGCTGACGCCGCTCCTGCTGCTCCTGCCGCACCTGCTGCTGCATCAGCTGAAGCTTCGGCTCCTGCCGCAAAGAAGGCAACACACAAAGTCAAGAAGGCTAAAAAAGCAGCTAAAGCTAAAGCTGCAAAGGCTGAAGCTCCAGCAGCTGAAGCCGCTCCTGCTGCGAAGTAATTCCAGCAGCAGCTTCAACAGAAAGGCAGGCGCGTCCTGCCTTTTTTTACGTCCTGAAACAATTAATATCCTCTACCGCCGCCCCTCTGTCGAATTAGCTCTCTGTATAATCTCCGCATCCTAAAGGAGCTTCGACAACATGAACAACATGAGAAAAATTCGCGCCACTTGCCTCACCGCAGCCTTTGCAGCCATCGCAGCCGTTGCCGCAACGCCGGTAGCAGCGCAAGAAATCCAGCAACTCCCGGTCACCTCCCTGAATATCGGCATCCACGTGATCAAGGCCGAGGTTGCACATACAGACGCGCAACGCGAACAGGGCCTCATGTTCCGCAAGAAAATGGGCAGCAACGAAGGAATGGTATTTGTGTTCGATAACCCGGCAGGTATCTGCATGTGGATGAAAAACACCTTGATCCCGCTGTCGGTTGCGTTCATCGATGCCAAAGGCGCCATCCTGAACGTCGAGGAAATGAAAGCGCAGACGCTGGACTCGCATTGCGCCCAGGGAGCCGCATCTTATGCGCTGGAGATGAACAAGAGCTGGTTCAAGGACAAGAATATCAAAGCCGGCGCCGTGATCCAAGGCTTGCCGCAATTATAAGCACCACCGGCGGCGGCTTGAGCACTGGTTAAATACTTGCCGCCGGGATGATTAAAAACAAAACAGAAAAACCCTGCATAACGCACGTTATGCAGGGTTTTTCTTAATCCAGCAACAATCTAGTAAAGCAGGCAGCCGCAGCTGCCAGTCAAATACTATTAAGCAGCCAGCGCTTTCAGAGCAGCGTTCAGACGGCTCTTATGGCGTGCAGCCTTGTTCTTGTGAATGATTTTCTTGTCCGCGATACGGTCGATGACCGATACGGATTTTTGCAGAACCAACGCTGCTGCAGCTTTGTCGCCACCAGCATCGATTGCCTTGCGAGCAGCTTTGATTGCTGTACGCAGGGTCGAACGCTGGCTGGAGTTGTGCAGGTTTTGCTGAACTGCTTGACGAGCACGCTTACGTGCTTGTGCGGTATTTGCCATTTATATTTCCTAAAACGAGGTCGGGAATGCTTACGCGGCATAAACAAACCAGACCGCGACGCAGAATTCTGTAAAGCCACGGATTATAACCATCTTTTCCAAAACAGGCAAACTCTCCTTGCTTTGGAAGCAATTCTGTCGCAAGAAGACACAGTTACAAGAATCGCAATCCACTTTCCTGATATATCGTACTTGCTGCGGGAACAATCCGGCCCAGACTTTATCACAGTCAACAGTATCCGCCGGCAGCAAGCAAAATCTTGCAAACATGGCAAAAATCCCCCTATTTTCCAAATCCTGAGAAAGCTGTGGCAGGCGATCTGCTCCAGCTATAATGCCGCTCCATGAACTTGCATAAAACGCTTGCCACCGTCTCTGGCATGACCATGGTGTCGCGTGTAACGGGCCTGATTCGAGAAATCCTGTACGCGCGCGCATTCGGCGCCGACGGTTACACGGACGCCTTCGCCATCGCTTTCCGCATTCCCAACCTGTTGCGCCGCCTGTTTGCCGAAGGCGCTTTTTCGCAAGCATTCGTGCCCATCCTGGGCGAATACAAAAACCAGAAAGGCGAGGCCGCGACCAAGGAACTGGTCGATCACGTCGCCACCGTGCTGACCTGGGCCATGTTATTCACCTGCATCATCGGTATCCTGGCCACGCCGGTACTGGTGTATTTCATCGCCACCGGCCTGAAAGACAACAAAGAAGTGTTCGACGCCTCGGTGTTCATGACCAGAATCATGTTCCCCTACATCGGCTTCATGTCTTTTGTCGCCTTGGCCGGCGGGATACTGAATACCTGGCATGAATTCAAGATTCCGGCTTTCACCTCGGTGCTGCTTAACCTGGCGTTCATTGTCGCTTCGCTATTTGTCGCCCCCTATCTGGCACATCCCATCTATGCGATGGCATTTGCGGTGCTGGTCGGCGGCGTACTGCAGGTAGCGCTCCAGGTGCCGGCCCTGATCAAGGTCGGCATGTTGCCGCGGATTGCGCTCAGTCCCATGATCGGCTTGCGCGATCTCGGCGTGCAGCGAGTACTGAAAAAAATGGGGCCGGCGGTATTCGCCGTATCTGCCGCTCAGTTGAGCCTGCTGATCAACACCAATATCGCTTCACGCCTGGGACACGGCAGCGTTTCTTTACTGACCTACGGCGACCGCTTGATGGAATTCCCGACGGCATTGCTGGGTGTCGCGCTCGGCACCATCTTGCTGCCTAGCTTGTCCAAAGCGCATGCGGAGAAAGACCACGGCGAGTATTCGTCGTTGCTGGACTGGGGCTTGCGCCTCACCTTTTTGCTGGCGCTGCCGTCCGCGGTCGGCCTGGCTACCCTGGCAGTGCCGCTGACGGCGACGCTGTTCCAGCACGGTAAATTCGATGCGGCCTCGGTCGCGGTCACCAGCCAGGTCCTGATTGCCTATGGCGTCGGCCTGATCGGCCTGATTGTGGTGAAAATCCTGGCGCCGGGCTTTTATGCCAAGCAAGACATCCGAACCCCGGTCAAGATTGCGATCGGCGTATTGATCGCGACGCAATTGATGAATTACCTCTTCGTGCCGATTTTTGCAGTGGCCGGCCTGGCGCTGTCAATCAGCGTCGGCGCCTGCCTGAACGCCGGTTTCTTGCTGTGGAGCCTGATGCGGCGCGGCATATACAAGCCTGAAACGGGCTGGGCCCGCTATTTCATACGCCTGCTCGGCGCCCTGTTCCTGATGGCGGCCGTGGCTCTGTGGTGCGGCCAGCAATTCGACTGGACCGGACCGCATACCAGCTCCCTGGCGCGCATCGCCGCCTTGTGTGTTGTGCTGGCGGCTTGCGGCGTTACTTATTTTGGAGCGCTGCTGGCGATGGGATTCCGTTTCCGCGATTTCAAACGTATCGCGCGCTAAATCAGCGCTTGCGCGCCAGCGTCAGTCCGTCGCCGATCGGCAGCAGCGACAAGTCGATGCGCTCATCGTGATGCAGTTTGATGTTCAGCGCTTGCAAAGCAACCGTGTCGGCGCCGGTATCGTGTGTCGCTACCTTGCCGCTCCATAAAGTGTTGTCGATGGCGATCAGCCCCCCGTACCGTAGCAACCGCAGGCAACGTTCGTAATAGCCGTCGTAGCTGGTCTTGTCGGCATCGATGAAAGCAAAGTCATACTGGCCGGCTTCGCCCGCGGCCAGACGGGCGTCGAGCGTCTCCAGCGCCGGCCGCAGCTGCAAATCGATCTTGTGCCTGACTTGTGCCTGCTCCCAAAAGGGCTGGCCGATCAGCGTATATTCATCGCTGATATCACAAGCCAGCAGCTTACCGTCGTCGGGCAGCGCCAACGCCACTGCCAGCGCGCTGTACCCGGTGAAGACACCGACTTCAATCGTGCGCCGCGCCCCCATCAGCTTGATCAGGAGTCCCATGAATTGTCCCTGCTCGGGCGAAATCTGCATGCCCGCATACGGATGGCTGCGCGTAGCGGCGCGTAAAGCCGCTTGCGCCGGATGTTCGCGAATCGAATGATCTAATACATATTGGTAGAGCGTATCGTCGAGATTGAGTGTGCGGTCAGACATGTCCTTGTGCTCCTGAGTGAGAATAATATGCGTGGGAACCTGCCCTTAATCGCCCAGCTTCCCATGCTGCGCGACGGCTCCGAGCTTCGCGCGAATCGCTTGAAAAACAATCTGGACGCCTGCGTTTTTCAGGGAAGATGTTCGAATATTGTTGTGTGACAACATGGTAAACCGGAACGATAGACCGCGGTTCTTCTATCGCACTGGAGAAAATAGTTTGCTAGGATAGAGTCATGACGACGACCACATCCTTAGATTATTTTACTGCGCTGGTGCAACAAGCCAACGATGTTCCTTTGTTCGAAGCAGCATTGGCGATCGCGCAGGACGTCTATCCCGAACTGGATTTCAACGCGCCCCAGGACGAGCTCGACCGGCTGGCCAACACCTTGCGCCAGCGCTTGCCGTCGGACGCTTCGGCGATCCAGAAACTGCGTCAGCTGAATCAGTTCTTCTACCAGGAGCTGGGATTCGCGATCAACGTCAATCATTATTACGACACTGACAATAGCTATCTGCACCGGGTCATCGCCAAGCGCCGCGGCATTCCGATTTCGCTGGCATTGATTTACATGGAACTGGCGCAACAGATAGGCTTGCCGGTAAAAGGCGTATCCTTCCCCGGCCATTTCCTGATGAAACTCACGGTGCCATCCGGCGACATCATGATCGATCCGGCCAGCGGCGCCAGTTTGTCGCGCGAAGAACTGGAAGAGCGGCTGGAGCCTTACCTGCCGACGGCAAACGAGGAGGAAAGAGCGGCCAGCCGGCTCTCCCTGATCAGCTATCTGCAGATCGCCCACCCGCACGACATCCTGGTCCGCATGTTGCGCAATCTGAAAGCCATCTACCAGCAAAGCAATCACTGGCAACGGCAGCTGGAAGTACAGCAACGGCTCTTGATCCTGCTGCCCGGCGACGCCGTGGAACGGCGCGACCGCGGACTGGCGTTCGCGCAGCTGGATTGCCCGCAAGCAGCGTTGGAAGATCTGGAAAATTATCTGGCGCAACGGCCGCATGCACCTGATGCGGCCGCCTTGTCCCAGCAAGCCCTCGAATTGCGCGAGGCGTGCCGGCGTATGAATTAGTTAATGAGCATTGGCGGCGGCAGTGGCGGCGAGCCATCCACTGCGCAGCAGCGAATGCTGTTAACCTTTGGTGCGCGCCTCGATCACTTCCCACTTCTCCAGGCTCTCCAGCAGCAAGCCGTCGATTTCAGCGAACCTGTCGTTGAGGCGCTTCACTTCATCCGGCTTTTGCTTGTACAAATCAGGATCGGCCAGCTGGCTGGAAATGGTTTTTTGTTCGGCTTCCAGCTTGGCGATCAGCAACGGCAATTCTTCCAGCTCGCGCTGCTCTTTGTAGCTGAGTTTTTTCTGCTTGACGGCAGGCTGAACCGGCTCCGCCTTCGCTTCCGCCTTGGCTTTGGCAATCACTGCCGATTGCGTCGGACGCACGCGCTCCCAATCGGTATAGCCGCCTACATATTCGCGCCACATGCCGTCGCCTTCAGCGGCGATCACCTGGGTCACCACATTGTCGAGGAAGGTACGGTCATGGCTGACCAGGAATACGGTGCCCTTGTAGTCTTCCAATAATTCTTCCAGCAATTCCAGCGTATCGATATCCAGATCGTTGGTCGGCTCGTCCAGCACCAGCACGTTAGCCGGCTTGGCGAACAAGCGCGCCAGTAACAGACGATTGCGCTCACCACCGGACAGCGATTTCACCGGCGAGCGCGCACGCTCCGGCGCGAACAGGAAATCGTTCAGATAAGTCATCACATGCTTGCGCTGGCCGTTGATCTCGACCCAGTCGCTACCCGGCGCAATGGTGTCGGCCAGGCTGGCGTCTTCGTTCAGCTGCGCGCGCATCTGGTCGAAATACGCGATTTGCAATTTGGTGCCCTGCTTGATCGTGCCGCTATCCGGCTGATCTTCGCCCAGGATCAATTTCAACAGAGTGGTCTTGCCGGCGCCGTTCTGGCCGATCAAGCCGACCTTGTCGCCACGCAAAATGGTAGCGGTAAAATCGCGTACGATCGCTCTTTCGCCATAGGATTTATTGACATCAGTCAGCTCGGCGACGATCTTGCCGGAGCGTTCGCCCGACGACACATCCAGCTTGACCTGACCTTGCTGATCGCGGCGCGCGCTGCGTGCCAGGCGCAAGGCTTCCAGACGCCTGACGCGGCCCTCGTCGCGCGTGCGGCGCGCTTGCACGCCCTTGCGGATCCAGATTTCTTCTTGCGCCAGGAATTTGTCGAACTTGGCGTTCTCGACTTCTTCGTTTTCCAGCTGCTCTGCCTTACGCACCTGATACGCCGTGAAATTGCCCGGGAAAGACAGGATGCGGCCGCGATCCAGTTCGATGATGCGCGTCGCAACGTTATCCAGGAAACTACGATCATGGGTAATGAACAGCACGCTGCCCTTATAGTCGCGCAGCAAACCCTCAAGCCACATGATCGAGCTGAAATCCAGATGGTTGGTCGGCTCATCGAGCAGCAAGACATCGGGCGCGCTCACCAGGGCGCACGCCAGCGCGACGCGCTTTTGCATACCGCCCGAGAGTTGCCCCATCAGCAGATTTTTATCCAGATTCAAACGATCCAGCGTGGTCTCGACCTTGTTGGTCAGGCTCCAGGCATCGGCGGCATCGAGCTTGCTCTGTATCTCGTGCATGCGCTCCATGATGGCGTCATCGTTATCGCCGCCGAACTGGCCGGTCAGCGCATCGTATTCGTTCAGCAAGGCCTGCATCTCGCCCATGCCGGATGCGACCGCATCGAACACCGACATCTCGGATTCGAAATGCGGTTCCTGATCGACATAGGCGATCTTGATACCTTGCTGCATCACCATCAAGCCATCGTCCAGCTTGGACACGCCGGCGATGGTTTTCAGCAGCGACGACTTGCCGGTGCCGTTACGGCCGATCAGGCCGACCCGCTCCCCCGATTCCAGGGAAAATTCCGCGCGATCCAGCAATGCAACGTGACCAAAGGCGAGTTGCGCATTGGAGATAGAAATGACAGCCATAATTTGGATGAAACCAGAAAAAGAAAGATCTGCAAGCGCACTTGGCTACTTAGCTACATGACTACATAGCTGCACAAGCGGCATCACGCAATCAATTGGATGAATGAACCGCACATTGTACCTAAGCTCGGGGATCTGGTCGTACATTTGTCAAAGCTGCTGCCTGCGCCGGGCTGCTTCCGCCCCTGCCCACAGGCCTTTTTGCCCTGCAATATTGATTTACAAAATATTTCTGCAAATATATTGCCAAAAAGAAATTTGACATCTATATTATTTCCACCCAGAAACATTCATCGACGAGATGACAATGTGCCATGGCGTAAATAATCAGACCCGATCTAAAAAAACAATGTCGCTGTAAAGATAAGGGCAAGGCGCGCGCCGCCTTTTGCCTCTCACATGCATACAACAGGGAGAAAGCCATGGATCCATTGCTAGGCCAGGTATTGACGCCAAGATATGACGCCGCTCTGGTTTTACTGTCGTACATGATCTCATTCTGGGGTGCGTTGCTGGCCCTGCAATGCGCCAAATCCATGTTTCGCAAAGATGGCACGCTGGACTTCGGCATGACCATCTGCGCCGCCGCTTCACTCGGCGGCATCGGCATCTGGTCCATGCACTTCCTCGCCATGCAAGCATACCGCCTGACTGTGCCGATCGCCTACGACGTGCCACTCACCGCTGCATCGTTGCTGGCTGCGATCGTGATTTCCGGTATTGCACTTTACCTGGCCGGCGGTCACGGCAAATTCAAGACGTCCGGCTGGCTGGCGGGAAGCATGCTGGCCGGAGTCGGAGTATGCGTGATGCACTACATGGGCATGTATGCGATGAACCTGCGCGCCACCATGCTGCTCAATCCGCGCATCGTCGTGATCTCGGTCGTCATTGCGATTGCCGCCGCCTCCGCAGCGTTATGGCTGGCCTTCAACCTGACCCGGCTGTTGCACAGGGTGGTAGCGGCGCTGGTGATGGCGCTGGCGGTGTGCAGCATGCACTACGTCGGCATGTTCGCCGCCGACATGATCTGCACCAGCGACGCCCCGCTGATTCCGCTGAAAATCGGCGGCAACTACCTCGACGTTTCGGTCTACGCGGTCGCCGGCTTGCTGTCCCTGTGCATTTTCTGGGTGGTGCTGGGACGCAGCATGAACGAAAACAAACTGGCCGAGACCTTGCGCTGAGCAAGGCCGTAGCCGTGGCGCTTCATCGTTCGCGGCGGCGCGCTACAGGTCAAAACGCTTCATGATGCCGATTGTCATCAGATCGGCGTCATTCTTGTTCCTGAAGGTGACCACCCGGCCGAAGTCGGCGAAACCTCTCACGCCGTGACCCAGATCACGGCCAAGCTGCAAGCTGAACAAGCCGTTTATTTTCCAGTTGCCTGAATCGCGTTGATTAACCGCCAGATACGGTCCGGCGCCGGCGCTGATATTCCAGTGTTCTGCAATCGGCTGCACATACCAGCCTTCCACCGCGATCCCGTGCCGATTCACGCGTACGCCATCATCCCCCTCTTCAATCGCTGACGCTGAAGCGGCCCAAGGCCCGTAGTATTTTTTAGCTTCCAACGCGTAGCTAAGCCGCTTGCCTGGTCCCGATTGATTGGTCTGGGCAAAACCGCCTAGCGCCGCCAGCCATACCCCGTGATCGCCGCCGGCATCAGGCGCGCTTACAGGCGTCGCGCCGAGTTCCTTGCCGATACCGACCAGGAACGCATCCGACGAAGGCGCGCCGGGCGTCAGCACGTGGTTGTACGCCAGCCGGATACTCAGGCCTGGTGAAAACTGATCCAGGCGTGTCAGCAGCGCCACCGAAAACAAACCGCCCAGGCGTGCGTCGTCTTTTTCCGTGCCGTTGACGGTGGTTCTGTTCATGCTGAAATACGGACCCGCGCCAAGTTCAAGATCAAAGCCTGGATGCAGTTTTTGGCGATATACCATCTGCGCGGCATAACCGTCGCGATGATTGTTGTCGGGATGACCCTCGTTGTAATACACATAGTCAAGCCGGGTGCTGGCGCCCGCCGGCAAATGTCCGCCGGCAGCCAGTCCGAACAGATCGATAGCCGGCCCGAACCTGATTTCCGCAGCACGCCAACGCATCGGCTTCTGGGTGTCCAGGCTGGTGCCGTAAAGTATGCCGTTACCGAGCGCGGCCGAGGCATAGCTGTTATCAGGCGCCGGCGCTAGTGACGGCAAAGTCGTGGCGTCATTTGCCTGAGTTAGAGGATGCCAGCAAAGAAACGCGCATGCCAGCGCGAAACGCAAAACTGTTTCGTTTTTTTTAGACATAGTCGTTTTCTATTCTGTATTGTGGGCTGAGCGTGTTGGACCAATGCAAAACTATTTCGTTTCATTTCGTGAAGCGGTCTATTTGGCCTGGATGCCTTGGTCAACATGGCGGCAGCTGCGGCGCTGCACATTGCAATGCGGGTAATACGCGGCTTACGACGATTTAGTATTTTTTTGAAATAAGGGACTTGGTCCCGCCAACAGGAATCGGACCTGTATCTAGCGCTTAGGAGGCACTCGTTCTATCCATTGAACTATGGCGAGGACTGGAACAGGAATGCTGCACTCACGATACCGCTGTGGCTTTCACAACATTCCATATCAATCAGGTATGCCGGAGATCAGCTCTGGCAGTCTGGGCGAGAGTATAGCAAAGACTGGCGCAGCATAGCGGACCAAAGTCCGCCATCCTGCCGATTTGATGCTGCAATTACTTGGCCGCGATAGGGAAAGCGCAAACGAAATTCATCATGACCTCGGCGATCGAATCCGTCGCCGGCTTGGCGTAAGTCGAGTTTTTCAAGGCGTCGCTGTGATCTACCTTGGCGCCGGCGCCGTCAAGCCCGGCAAACAGAATCTCTTTCGTCAGTCTCACTGTCTTGGCTTTGCAATCGTATAAAGTGAAATCCTGATATGACTGGAAGGTCGGCAATACTTTAGCGTCGCCGTCGTTCTTGCGCGGTTCCTTGAAATTCCACATCGACCAGGCTTCCCGGATACCTTTGTTTTCCTTGATCGATGCCTGGTCCAGCTTGAGCTCGGCGGTATCGCTGGATCCAACCGGCTGCCAGTCAGCAGCTTGGGCCGCAACGCAAGCCAGTCCAAGAGTAAGGGTGAGCGCTAATTTTTTCATGTGAATTTCCTTATAGTGTGCGAGCGTTGTTTCGACTTTGCATAGTAAACATTAATTCCCGTAGCGAGTATGCAATTTGGTAACAAAATGAAAAAAGCCCCGACTGAGACGGGGCTTTTGGCTACGGCAACAACGTGCCGCAGGACTTTCTTATGCTTTAGGTTTTGACAAGCATTGCTTCATGAATGCCTTGCGGTCGTCGCCCTTTTTATCGGTGGCGTTGGCATTGCAGGATTTCATTTTCTCTTGCTGTGTCATTGGAGCAGCAGGAGCGGCGGCCGGTTTTGCGCTCAAGCAATCTTTCATGAAAGCTTTGCGGTCATCGCCGGTTTTACCGGTCGCATCCTTGTTGCACGATGCCATTTTGCTTTGCTGCGAATTTGCGGCAAAGGCTGGGTTGAAAATAAAGCAGCAAGCGAGCAATGCCAGACCTGTCAGTTTTTTCATGGTTTTCTCCGTTTCCACATTAGGGTTACCGCTTTAGTTACCGCATCAGTTACAACATTACTTAACAATGACGCAGCTTGCTGCATTACAGCACGAAAATTGTCGGCTGCCAATATGTGAGCTATATGCTTATGCGGTGCCGGCATAAGAGTGCAATCACATAAGTGCATCAGATTGATATTCACAAATCGCATGACGTGTATGTGAAAGCGAAATTGGATTAGTCGTTCCAGATTACATATACTGCATTGCAACATAGACGATCAACTGAAAGGGAATATCATGGCCAGCATCTCTCCTCCACTGCCGCTGTCAACACGTTCGATGCAAGCCCAAGCTCGCCCTGATAGGCATTCCCATGACAAGAACCTGACCAAACGGCAACCTAGCCTGCTGGACAAGGTGCTGGCCGTCTGGAACGCCCCCTACAAAAAAATGGCCGGTTCTTTCCTGCGCTTCTGAAAACGGACCGCAGCAAGACCGGCTCGCCAGCCCCGCCGCCTGCGGGGCTTTTTTTTGCCTGAAGAACAGATGTTCTCGCCGCACGTCCAAGTTACCCACAGAAAATGTGCGCAAGCCTGTTGATAACTTCACAGTGAAAAATCCAAGCCTTTGATTTATATCGATTTTTAAGCGATGCTCGCAACAGGGGCAATGCCCTCCTGGATAAGCGCAATTAGCCGATACGCGATTTGTACAGGCAAAAAAAAGCCCGCTCACCTTGCGGGTGCGGGCTGAATCCAAACCTTAGGAGGTGTTGGAGGAGACAGGTGTAACTATATGGCGATGCAGCATGCATGTCTGCTTTATTTAACTGATAACAGATATTCTCGATTTATATATCTTTACCATATACTTATCGCCTGCAATATTTGCCGATGCGTGCGAGTGACTGCGTCAGTAAAGCTGGCTTTCATTTCGGCGCGTGATCATGGCCGCGGCAGGCATCGGTGCATTTTGCGCTTTAACCAAAGGGGAGAATGCTAGCAATAGCGTCAGCAAACCTAAAAGCTTCTTCATTTCGGGCTTCTTGTCATTCGCTTAAGGCCCGATACAGCGCCGTGCCGGACCAGGGTTGCAGCTTGCCCCGCTCGGCGGCATGGATCAACGCCGTCATACGCCGGTTGGCGGGCGCATCGCGCGCCAGCGATTCGGCCAGGCGGACAATCGCCCCGTTCAAATAATCCACTTCCGTCAACCGCCCTGCTTGCAAGTCCTGCCACATGGAAGAGCGCGCCTCGGGATCGATTTTCAGCATGGTCGCTGCGACTCGTTTGAAAAGTGCGTCCGGTAAGCGCAGTATGCTCGGCAGCAGTTGCGGCCCGACTCTGGCGATCCTGGCAGGCCGGATCCCGGCAGCGCGTAGTACATCCAACGCCTCCGCAATCAGCAGGGCCAGGCAACGCCGGTAGGCGCGCTGCGACAACTGGCTTTTGAGCGCCAGGCCAGACAGCGCATTCACGGCATTATTCAAATTCAACAACAGCTTGCCCCACTGGATTGCCGTGAAATCCTCGCATTGTTGCAGCGGTAAATGGGCCCGGCGAAACAGCGCCAGCCATGGTTCCAGCGCAGCGCATGCCTCAATCATCAACTCGCCGCCGCTGGCACGATGAAAACGACTACCCGCCGTCTGCACTACATTGAACGGCACCATGGCCGCCAGCACCTGCCAGCCGGGCATCAGGCTGCGCAAGGTATCGGCGTTGCCGACGCCATTCTGCAAACTGACGATCAGCGCCGACGGTTTGGCATATTCTGCAATGGCGCTCGCCGCCGCAGCGCTGTCCGCACTCTTGACGGTAACCAGGATCAGATCGGCCTCGGCCAGCGCAGCGGCGCTTTCCTGATACGGCACATGCTTGCCCTCAAGCCGCTGCCGACGGCCTTCCAGATCGCTCAGCAGCAAGCCCTGGCTGGCAATCTGCCCATGCATGCGAGCCCGCCCTATCAGCACCACATCGCCGCCCGCAGCCAGCAGCGACGCGCCGACATAGACACCGATCGAGCCGGCGCCGAAGACGGCGATTTTCATTGCATCATGTTGAATATCGCCGCTCACCATCAATAGGCGATATGCAGGCGGCGGTACAGGAAGCCGAGGACGAACAAGGGGCCGATCAGCAGGAAACGCAAATCGTCAAAGAACGACGGTTTCTTGCCCTCGATCTTGTGCCCGATAAATTGACCTATCCAGGCGATCACAAACACGCTGACCGAGAGCGGCAGCACCAGGCCCGGCGGCAAGGCGTAGAGCAAAACCAGCATCGCGCCCGCCATCAGCAGCATGCCGATAGCCAGCGGCGTCGACAGGGAAAAATAGTACAGCATGGCGGCCAGCGCAGCCGCCAGCGCCACCCAGGGATGGATCGCCCACAGCAAACCCAGCAGCGTGAAAACGATCACCGGCACGCAAATGAAATGGATCACTTCATTCACCGGATTCAGATGACTTTCGGCGTATTTGGCCAGCAGGGTATCTATAGAGCGGCCTGCTGCCGGTTGCGATTGCTGGTTCATGAAGGTCTCCATCTTTTTTTGTATGCGACTATCTTAGACCATCATTTTTCCTCGTGCTTGAACGCAATCGCCATCTTTTGCAGTTCTGACGGCACCACGCCGAAGGTATTGCGGAAAGTCCGGCTCATATGCGCCAGATCGGCAAAACCGGCGGTATGCGCAGCATGCGTCATATTGTCGCCGCGCGCTATCGCTTCGACCCCTGCCAGCAAGCGCGACCAGAGCAGATAGCGCGACAACGGCAAGCCGGTCTGCTGCCGGAACAGGTGGGTGAAACGGCTGGCGGACAAGTGCACGCCGGCCGCCAGCGCCGCGCCGCTCAGCCCAGGTTCCGGATGCGCGGCGATAGCCGCCAAGGCCTGGCTGATGCGCTGGTCGAATCCCGGCCGTGCCGGCTCACGCTGCGCCGCACACGCTATCCAGTCCTGGCTTAATTGCTCGGCGCGCTGCAGATCCAGTCCGCCATGCCTGGCTTGCTCCAGGCCGATCCGTACTTGCGCGTATCCCGGATCGTCGCCAAAAGCCGCAACCAAAGCACCTGGGGTGGCTTGTGCACGCTGCGGCAATTCGATAAACAGATGCGCCAGCAGCGTCGCCTCGCAATGAATCTGATGCGGCTGGTTAGAGGAAAAGATCGCCGCACGGGTGCTGGTCCACGGCTGGTCCGGCGCCAGGCGCGCCTGGAACGGTGCGTCCAGGCCCCAGGTCAACTGGGTCGCGAAATGCGCATGGAATCTGGAGTCGATGCCGGGGCCGATAACCAGGGCCCGGCCGCGCCAGAGAAACAGATGGGAACGCTGCGAATTCATTAGGGCCTGCTTAGGATCTGATTTTGGCCTGGCCGGAGGCGGCCAGGCAGGCTAGAATTTGTGGCAGGTGCAATTGCCCCAGCGGTACAAATGCATTTTGTGGAAAACGTTTTTAATCTCGTTCGGCACGCCGCCAAACAATATTTCGGGAGCGGTCAGGCCAAACACGCCCAGGCTGATCGACGGTTCCAGCGCAACCACCGCGTGCCAGGTGCGTTTGGGAATGAACAAGGCATCGCCCGCCTCGACCCGCGCATATAAACCTTGCGTCTTTTCAAACTCTTTGAGTTTGTCCGGCTGCTGATCCAGCCGAGAGATATTGATATCGCTCAGGATCGCACCCCAGTCGTATTTCTCGGAAATACACATGTGAGGCGTTTGTTCCGGCGGGAACAGGATGAATTCCTTGCTGCCGCGCACCTGGCAAAACCAGTTATTCGGAAAATCGTAGTGCAAGCCGGTCACCGTGTTGGCCGGCCCCATGAAGACATATTCCCAGGTCCAGCGCAAACCCGGCCATAGATCCTTGATCGAAAAATCATGGCGCAGCGCGGGGAACTCATCGAGGATATTCCATTGCGCCAGATACATGCGGTCTGGTTGAAACGATTGCATGTGCGACCAATCGAGAAAAAACCGCTCGCCCGCCGCCAGTTGACGACGGCGCCGGTCCGGCAGCAAGCCGACGTCGTCCGGCAGAGCCTGCCGGGCCAGCGCTGCCAGCTCTTGCAGATAAGGTCCGACCGGCATCACCGGCCGATGCCGGGTCCGGCCCTGCTCCACCAGGCCGTTCTGGAACTTCACCTGCGGTTCGGAACCATCCTTGTAGCGCAGCGCCGCCATCTGCTCGAACGACCAGCTTTGCTGCGCCGGCCAGTTCCGCAGCGCACCCTTGACCAGCAAGGGCCGGGTACGGTCGCCGAAACCGCCCTCGCGTTGCAGCTGCTCGGCGTCGACCTGATCGACTAACTGGAAGGAAGGGCCGCGAATCGGAATCGAAGTCATAGGTGAATAAATCTGAGATAAAGAATCGGAATGAAAGCGGATTTTACCGACGGTAATCCGTTAGTTTAGCAGGATGGCTTGAGAATTTTTCTGCCGCGATTGTCTCTGGACAATTGAGTCTA
The DNA here is from genome assembly GCF_900107095.1 of Collimonas sp. OK242. Taxonomy (GTDB): domain Bacteria; phylum Pseudomonadota; class Gammaproteobacteria; order Burkholderiales; family Burkholderiaceae_D; genus Collimonas. Next base: position 114,895 of record NZ_FNOR01000006.1, on the reverse strand, counting down.
GAGTCAGCATGAAATAAAAAACCACGCTCTCGCGACGAGATCGCGGTTAACCGGTGCAGAGGGGCACTGGAGGGAGACCGGGCGAAAAAAAAGCCCGCCGCCATACGGCAGCGGGCTAAATATCAACATAGGAGAGGATAGGCTCCGATAGACAGCTTTATTTTAGTGACAAACGTAAGCCGGCACACCTGTCAGATTTAACAGGTTTACAAATCGGATCTTTCGCCATCATATTATTTATGACAACATTTCAATTAGTGCTATTTTATTTATTTTTTTTTCGGCGGCAACTGAAATGCCGCCGGCCGACCGCTCAATTCGCCAGAAACTCGCGCCACGGTTCAAAATATTTTTCGCGCCAGCCAATCTTGACCTGCTCGTAATCCTGGTCTGGCACGTCCAGATGCACAAGCTCTATACGCCCATGCTCGCCCTGGGGATGAAATGACAGGATCAGGATCGAATCCGGATCGTCTGCAGTAAACGCCGCCGAACGCCAGGTCTGCACGATCAGCCTGGGCTTGACCACCTGCAGCATGATGCCGGTCAGGGCGCCGTCGAACGCCGAGAACTCGGCGCCGGCGCCGCCGCCAATGGTGGCCGGCAAACCGGTGATTGCCTGATGCAGCACCGGATCCACATACATATCGAACAGCGCCTCGGGAGGCGCCTTCAAGACCACCGTTTTATAAATCACATTGCGCATGCTGGTTCTTCCTGCTGTTAGCAAAGCATCAGGTCTGCAAGCGCCAAGGATTCTGCTTAGGAATGGCGCACTGAGAAATTTTCCGGGCCGCGGCAAATACGAGTACGGATGCAAGTACAGCCACCGCCACAAAACTCTACCTTATTTTTCAAAAACTCATTTCATCGCGCGCCGCATGCCCACATACAAGGCTTCCACCTTCTCACGCGCCCACTCTGTCTTGCGCAAAAATGTCAGGCTGGACTTGATGCTGGGATCGCTCTTGAAACAACGGATGTCGATCCGCTGTCCCAATCCGTCCCAGCCGTAATGGGCTATCAGCTCGGTCAGCATCGCTTCCAGCGTAACGCCGTGCAAATGATGATGTGTATTCTGTGTCATGCGTTTCTCGATCAAGGTTCAGGCTGACATTTTACGGCCACATGGGCCTGCAGCAGCGCGCACGGCACAGTATTCAAGTTTTTGGGGGATCTGTCATTATCTAAATTACAACTATCCAGGTTACCCACAGAAATTGTGGACAGTCCTGTTGATAACTACTAGGCGTTTTAGTTATGTCGTTGATATATATAGATTTTTTATCGCTGCACAGAGTTACCGCGCGGCCCGCCTGAGATTGTTTAAGAATCGTTTAATTCAATCCGGCTAAACTGTGACGACTTTCGGCGTTTGCCAAGTGTTGCTAAGGAGCTGGTGCCATGCGTTTGCTGTTGGTGGAAGACGATCTGATGGTGGGCGAAGCCGTGCGCAAGGGATTGCGCCAGGACGGTTTCGCCGTCGACTGGGTGCAGGACGGCGCTGCGGCGCTGAGCGCGCTGGCGCAAGAGGATTACCAGTTGCTGCTGCTCGATCTCGGCTTACCGAAAAAGAACGGCCTGGAAGTGCTGAAGTCGCTGCGCGCCGGCGGCAACCGGATTCCGGTGCTGATCCTCACTGCGCGCGATGCGGTGTCGGACCGGGTGGCGGGCCTGGATGGCGGCGCCGACGACTACCTGGTCAAGCCGTTTGACCTGGAAGAACTGGCAGCGCGGATTCGCGCCCTGCTGCGGCGCCAATCCGGACGCGCCGAACCGCTGATCGAACTGGGCCAGCTGACGCTCAATCCGGCCACCCATGAAGTGTTGATGGAAGGCCGCCAAGTCAATTTGTCGGCGCGCGAATTTGCTCTGCTGCGAGCCTTCCTGGATCGCCCTGGCGTAGTGCTGTCGCGCGCACAACTGGAAGAAAAAATGTACGGCTGGGATGACAGTATTGAAAGCAATGCGGTGGAGGTATACATCCACGCCTTGCGTAAAAAACTCGGCAGCAATTTCATCAAGAATGTGCGCGGCATCGGTTATATGGTGGCCAAATGACGCCGACATCATCGTCAAGACTGTCAATCCCATCCATACGTAAAAGTTTACTGCTATGGCTGGCAGTCGGTTTGAGCGGCGCCATCCTGGTGGCCGGCGGCGCCCTGTATTTCCAGGCGCGCGGCGAAGCCAACGAATTGTTCGACTATCAAATGCGGCAGATCGTCGCCTCCCTGCCGCGCCAGGCGTTTTCGCCGATGATTGAGAATGGCGATAGCGGGCCGGAACTGGATGACCAGATCATGATCCAGATCTGGGACAACACCGGCGTCGTCATCTATCACTCGCATGGGCAGGCCAACTTGCCGCTGCAAGCCGAACTGGGCTTTACCAACGTCCGCCAAAGCAATGGCCTGTGGCGCGTGTACAGCGCGCAAATCGGCAATACCGTGGTGCAGATCGCGCAGCCGCAAAGCGCACGCAATCAGATTGCGGCACAGATGGCGGTCAAGACCGTCACTCCCCTGCTGCTGCTGTTTCCCTTGCTGGGCATATTGATCTGGGTTGCCGTCGGCCGCGGGCTGGCGCCGATCAAACGCGCTGCGGCAGAAGTCCAGGCACGCGATATGCACGCCTTGTCGCCGATCCCGGACGCCACGCTGCCGCGTGAAATCCGGCCGCTCACCCAGGCGCTCAACGATTTGCTGGCGCGCCTCGGCCAATCCATCAATGCGCAACGCGCCTTCGTCGCCGACGCCGCGCACGAACTGCGCACACCGCTGACCGCCCTGCGCCTGCAAGTCCAGCTGGCTGAACGTGCCGCCGACGACGGCGAACGGCAAGCAGCGTTCGGCGATCTGAAACAAGGACTGGAACGCGCCACCCATTTGCTGCAACAGCTGCTGACACTGGCGCGCCAGGAACCCGGCGCCTTTGAGCAAGCCCACGTCGAACTCGATTTGCGCGCGCTGCTGCATAGCGTAATCGGCGACTTTGCCCTGAGCGCCCATGAGCGCCAGATCGATCTGGGCATCGGCACCGAGACGCCGGCCAGCGTGACCGGCAACGCCGATGCCTTGCGCATCCTGTTCAATAATCTGATCGATAACGCACTGCGGCACAGCCCGCCGGGTAGCAGCATCGATGTCTCGCTGGCCGCCGATGCCGCCGGCGTTACGGTGGCGGTGGAAGATGGCGGCCCCGGTATCCCGGAGGCCGATTTGCAGCGTGTGTTCGATCGCTTCTACCGCGCTGCCGACAGCCAGACGCAGTCGCACGGCAGCGGCCTGGGGTTGGCGATCGTCAAGCAGATCGCCGATGCCCACCGCGCCAGCATCAATTTGCAAAATACCGGACACGGGCTACGCGTCACTGTGCACTTTGCTGCCTGACCACTATTTTTTAAGTCTGCTTTAATTTTTCGTATTTATGCTGTGTGCTATTCCATCTGCAAAAGGAGCACAGCATGAATCGTCAGACCTTTACCCGCAGCATCGTTGCCGCCGCCGTTCTCGCGGTAGCCGGCGGCGCCTACCTGCATTCGAAGAACGGCGATATCGGCATCGATAACGCCAGTGCGGCGATCGTGGCGCCAGCTCCGGCAGCGGCGCCGGTGAGCAATGCGGCGCCGGCCGTGGCGGTGGCCACCGATTTTTCCGGCATAGTCGAACGTTCCGGACCGGCCGTGGTGAACATCAGCGTCACCGGCAAAGCGAAACAGAGCGCCGTATCTGAGCAGGACGACTCCGGCGAGCTCGATCCCAACGATCCGTTTTCGCAGTTCTTCAAGCGTTTCGGCCCGCAATTGCAAATCCCTAGCCATCCGCAGATCATGCGCGGTGAAGGCTCCGGTTTCATCATCAGCACCGATGGCCTGATACTGACCAATGCCCACGTGGTCGACGGCGCCCAGGAAGTGACAGTCAAGCTGACCGACCGCCGTGAATTCAAGGCCAAGGTGCTAGGTTCCGACAAACAGAGCGATATCGCGGTGATACGGATAGCCGCCAAGAACCTGCCGACGGTGCAAATCGGTAATCCGGCCCTGACCAGGGTCGGCGAACCGGTGCTGGCGATAGGCTCGCCTTACGGTTTTGAAAATACCGCTACCGCCGGCATCGTCAGCGCCAAGTCGCGCTCCCTGCCGGACGATAATTATGTGCCATTCATCCAGACCGATGTCGCCGTCAATCCCGGCAACTCGGGCGGGCCGCTGTTCAATATCAAGGGCGAAGTGATCGGCATCAATTCGCAGATCTACAGCCAGACCGGCGGCTACCAGGGCCTGTCTTTTGCGATTCCTATCGATGTCGCCACCAAGGTTGAGCAGCAGCTGGTCAAGCATGGCAAGGTCACCCGCAGCCATCTGGGCGTCAGCGTGCAAGAGGTCAACCAGGCATTGGCGGAATCGTTCGGCTTGAAGAGTGCGGCCGGCGCGCTGGTCAGCTCAGTCGACAAAGGCAGTCCGGCCGACAAGGGCGGCCTGGAAACCGGCGATGTGATCCTGCGCTTCAATGGTCAGCCGATCAATCATTCGTCTGATTTGCCGAACCTGGTGGCCGACACCGCGCCCGGCACCAGCAGCACGATTGAGGTGATGCGCAACGGCCAGGCCAAGACCCTGACCGTCAAGCCGACGGAAGCGGAAGCGCTCAAGACTGCCAGCAACGACAGTAGCGCCGGTTCGCAAGCACGGCTCGGGCTGGCGCTGCGCCAGCTCACTCCGGACGAACAGCAACAGGCCGGTACGCGCGGCGGGCTGGTGGTGGAAGATGCAATCGGACCGTCGGCGCTGGCCGGCATCCAGCGTGGCGACGTGATCCTGTCGCTCAACGGCAAGCCGGTCAACAGCGTCGAGCAGTTGCGCCAGCTGGTGAGCAAGGCCGGCAAGAATGTGGCGCTGCTGGTGCAACGCGACAAGGATAAAATCTTTGTGCCTCTGAATCTGGGCTGAGGCGCCGACAGCGCAGGATGGGATGACGATGACGAAACTGGTAAATAAGCTGCTCAGTAACAATAACTTGTCGCAACACATCCTGCCCTCTTCCGCCACGATGATCGGGGTCTGCATTACCGCCCTGTCGATCATCAAGCTCGCCAGATTCAGCGGGCTGGCGGTATGGCTAAGCCATCTGCTGGCGCTGAACAGCCTGGTATTCCTGACCAGCGGCGTGCTCTCGTACGCCGCCATGCGTTCAAGCCGCAGCGCAAGGCTGGAACAATACGCCGACATCGCCTTCATCTTCGGCTTGATCCTGTTGAGCCTGTCCACCGTCTTCATGGCGGTGGTGATTGACTAAACCTTCCCTGATTGAATTTTCATTCCGATCAAAGTTACCCACAGAAACTGTGGATAGTCCTGTTGATAACTCCAATGTGCTTTGGCTATGTGGTTGATATATATGGATTTTCTATATCTGCTTAATGTTGTGCGAGCAACGGCGCTCAAATAACATCGGATACGTCTGTCCACGGCGCATAAGCGCAGCACAAAAATACGATGTTTGAGCGAGTGCTCAGTTTGTGTTTTGCACCGGGCTTGCCTAAGCTAATTAAGTTCCACTGCCTGGCGCGGCAGATTCAGGATCTGCTGTCAGCTCGACCGGCAGATGAGGCAAGACGGAATTGCGATTTCAACAAGCAAAATCTGCCCATCAAATATAATTTCAAAAAAACTCTGCAGCTTGTCGATCTCGCGGTTTCCCGTTCGACTAATTAGCAGATCCCGGATTTAAGCAGACTGCAGCCGGCATCCTGAGCAAACCATTGAAACCACACGGAGATATGACGATGCGATTCATGATCATACGCAAGGCAGACAAGGACACCGAGGCGGGTACGCTGCCCAGCACGGAGCTGATCGCCGCCATGATGAAATACAACGAAGAAATGATACAAGCCGGCGTCATGCTGGCCGGCGAAGGCTTGCAACCTAGCGCCAAAGGCGCACGCATCAAATTCTCGGCCGGCAAACCGACCGTGCTAGACGGTCCCTTCGCCGAAACCAAGGAGTTGATAGCAGGATTTACCATGATCCAGGTGCAATCGCGGCAGGAAGCGATTGAATGGGTCAAGCGCTGGCCGGCGCTGGACGGCGGCGGCGCGGTCGAACTCGAGCTGCGCCAGGTATTCGAGGCGGAAGATTTCGGCGCCGAATTCACACCCGAGCTGAGGGCGGCCGAAGAACGCCTGCGCCGGCAAAGCGCCGCCCAGCACACCGACGCCAACTCCTGACCCACGCCGCATCGCTGGCAACATAAAGGAAACCATGATCAAGACCATCGTCATCATCGTCGCCGTTGTCCTGGCCGGCATCCTCGGCTATGCCGCCACCCGGCCCGACACTTTCCGCGTACAGCGCACGATCTCGATCAAGGCGCCGCCGGAAAAGATTTTCGCCCGCATCAACGATTTCCATGAGTGGGGTAGCTGGTCTCCTTACGAAAAACTGGATCCGGCGATGAAAAGAACCTTCAGCGGCGCCGCCAGCGGCAAGGGTGCGGCGTATGCATGGGAAGGCTCGGGCAAAGTCGGCGCCGGACGCATGGAGATCAGCGTTACTTCGCCATCGAAAACCCTCATCAAGCTCGACTTCATCAAACCGCTTGAAAGCAGCAACGTCGCCGAATTCAGCGTCGACGCCCAGGACGACAACAGCAACGTCACCTGGGCCATGTACGGCCCCACGCCCTATGTGAGCAAGGTGATGGGATTGTTTTTCAATATGGACAGCATGATCGGCAAGGATTTTGAAACCGGCCTTGCCAACCTGAAAACCGTCACCGAAAAATAAAGACGGACACCGTGGCGCCAGGCCTGGCGCAGTTTCATCGCTAATCGCAACAACCAAGGAGAACATTATGCTATTGAATGCCTATCTCAATTTCGACGGCCGGTGCGACGCCGCGTTCAAGTTCTACCAGCAAGTCCTGGGTGGAAAAATCGCATTTAGATTAACCAACGCTGAAACGCCGATGGCAGAACAAACGCCACCGGACCGGCAAGACAAGATCGCGCACATGCGACTGGAAATGGACGGCGGAGTCTTGATGGGATCGGACTGCCCGCCAGAGTATTTTGAAAAAATGCAAGGCATGGTCCTGTCGATTAATGTCGACAAGATAGCGGACGGCAAACGCATCTTTGACGCGCTGGCACAGAACGGCAAGGTCAAGATGCCGTACGAGAAAACCTTCTGGGCCGCCAGTTTCGGCATGCTGGAAGATCAGTTCGGGACGCCGTGGATGGTTAACTGCGAAAAGGATAGCTGACCAACGCTGAAACGGGACGTTGCGGTTGTTCTTGACCTGAATTCCGCATTTGGGGACCTCCTGCGGAGGTGACGGCTTTGGCAGGAGCCGCGCTCCGTGGCTCGTTAAATAGGGTCAGAGTCAAGTTTCGCGATAAAGCCTGCGAAAGTCGACTCTGACCCTATTTAACTACAGCGCTGGCAATTTGACGACTGTCACGCGGTCGATGAAGAAATCACCGTCGACACACTTCCTGTGAGGCACGCCGGCAACCTTGAATCCAGGGCCGCCTTCCGCCGCCCAAATTTTGGCAACCGTATCGAAATCCTCCAGCTCCAGCCCAAGCAAAGGCGCAGACAGCACAAATTGCGCGCCTTCTTTTTGTCTTGCCAAAACTTCTTCAATCGTTTTTGCCATGGTTTCAATCTGATATAAGAAAATTGTGCGCTATCCGCGATGAAGCGATCAGGCATCGCGCAGCAATTCGCGCGGCAGCTCGTAGGTTTCCTTGATCGCCTGCAGCACGATATTCGAGCGGATATCTTGCACGCCCGGTATTTTATATAACTTTTCCAGCACAAAAGCAGAATAGTGCTTCAGGTTGCGCGCCTTCACCCGCAACAGATAGTTGGCATCGCCCGTGATGATGTAAGAACCAACCACCTCCGGATAATTCTGCAACGCCTGCATGAAATTCTCATGCCAACTCTCAACATCGCGCCGCATGGTCACCTGTACGAACACATCCAGCTCCAGCCCCAGTTTTTCCGGATTCAGCAAAGCGCTGTAGCGGCTGATAATGCCCTCTTCCTCCAGAATCCGCACACGGCGCAAACACGAAGAAGGCGACAGAAACACCTGCTCCGCCAAATCCTGATTGCTGATCCGGCCATTCTGCTGCAATAGCGTCAAAATGTTTAAATCGATAGTATCCAGCTGCATTGAAATCATCTTTCAATATTAAGTATATATTCTCCATACTATTCTAAATAACATCAAAATCACCCACTAATTTCGCATAAAAATTCCAGCAAGCTCACCTAAAATAATTCATCGAATCAGCATGGGAGAACGCCATCACCACCTCAAAGCCCATCTGGGACATCAGCCCCACCCTCTCCGCCCGGACCCCGGTGTGGCCCGGCGACACCGTCTATAGCGCCCAAACCACCTGGGAAATCAGCGACGGCTGCCCGGTCCATGTCAGCCGCATCACGCTTTCCACCCACACCGGAGCCCACTGCGACGCGCCCAGCCACTACGATCCGCAAGGTCTGCCCATCGACCAGGCAGCGCTGGATGCCTATATCGGCCCCTGCCGCGTGATCCATTGCATCGGCGCCGCGCCGGTCACGCCGCAAGATATCGAACATGCATTGGCGGACGTTCCGCCACGCGTACTGCTGCGCACCTATGCCAGCGCCCCGCAAGAACAATGGGATCCGGCCTTTGCCGCAGTAGCACCCGCAACCATCGCGCTGCTGGCGCAACACGGCGTGCGCCTGGTAGGCATCGATACGCCTTCGCTCGATCCGCAAGAATCCAAAACCATGCAAGCGCACCACGCGGTCAGGCAGCACGGCATGGCCATACTGGAAGGCATCGTGCTCGATGCAATCAGCGCAGGCGACTATGAACTGATTGCGCTGCCCTTGCGCCTGGCCGGCATGGATGCCAGTCCGGTGCGCGCCATCTTGCGTCCCCTTTGAGCTTCACGAACACAGCCATAGCAACAACGATGACTACAACCATGACAACCGACATCAAGACCCGGGCAGAACGCCAAACCCTGGATGGCAATTAGCTGAGCGCACGCCCGCATGCAGCGCAACAGGTGATCCAGCAAGAATGGGACGCGGTCGATACCCTGCACCAGATCCTGGCCGACAAAGATTACGAAATCAATGCACAGCAAGAAGCGGTTACCTAATTATTCAGGAGTCAAAAGATGGCATGCCCTTTCAACCCAAAAGAGTCATGGCATGCGCCCAGATGGAATTCGGCCAGCTATCTGAAGTTGATGCTGGACGTAGTGTTGTTCCCGGAGCTGTTTTCACCGCGGACATCTCTCTGAGGCAAGCCACATGCAAACAGTTTTTCAGGCAGTCTGATTGCGCCTTGCGACCCGTGTTCGTACATCTTGCACGTCGACCGGATCGCAACGCAGTTCCAGCAACTGATTGACGGCAATCTCATCGGCCAGTGAAGTCGCCGTCACCTTGGCGCCGAAAAAATCCGTATCCAGGCTGAGTGCATTGCAGATGCGCTTGCGGCCCTGCGCATCGGCCGGCAACTGCAGCACCACTGTCAGGTAATTTGTTGCAAGACCTTCTACTGCGTTCTGTTGAGAGACCATCACTGGCACCGACTGAGATGGCGCAGGTGCAATTTCCACAGGAAAGCGGGCAAGCTGTTCTTCTGCAATTTCATCCACCGACACCAGCACGGTGCTATGCGGGCCGGGCCACTTCTTGACGCCGCCGATCACGGCTGGCGTACCGCCGCTGACTTCATATTCAGTGTCGGAAATCTTCTCGTAATGAAAAGGCTCCCACGCCGGGTCGCCGTGCTTGCGCATCGCCACCGCCTCCAGCACCTGGCCGGCGGGCGCGCCGTTGCCCAGCATGCCGACCGCGCTTAGTCCTGCATCGGCTGTTGTGTCATCCATCTTGCTTACCTCACTTCTCACTTATTTCCCGATTTCCCAACTTCCCACTTGCTTAAAACGGATTGCTGACCTTTACCACGGGTGCAACTGCCAGCATCTCAGGCAATGCCCTCGATTCCAGTTCCGCCACCACCTGGTTGATCAGCGATTGCAAGGTTTTTGCCTGCTCCAGTCCACGCTGGTCCAGCGTCAGGTCGAGATCGCCAAACAAGCTGACCCGGTCCAGCCGATTTTCAATATTCAGCTTGCCGATGGACAGCGTTGCGCTTTCATCGGCGAATGGAATGAATTTAACCATGTTAACCATGCGACCATCCTTTATGTATCAAATTGGTGACGAAATCGAACAGCATTTTCAAGGCATCATTGAATAATTTAGTCAGCAAATCGGCCTCTATTTTTTTTACCTGGGCGGCCGGCTCCTCGCTTCTTTCAGGAGTGCTCCTGCCGCCGTGCTGCCCGGCCCCGGCTTTAGGCAATGGCATCGCTACGTCCTTGATGCGTTTCGGCACACCTGGCAGCAGATCGATGCGCAAAGTGCTTTCCAGCTGCGTCACCGACAAAGCCTGGTAGTGGGAAGTATCCTCGTTCTTGATGAAATAGGCGGCTGCCTGCTGTCTCTTGGGACTATAGACCACTTTATAGATATAAGTCGGCACCAGCACATTGCCGATCTTCTGCAGATCCTGGCCGAGGAAGGCAGGCCCGGTAATCACGTACAGCTCGCCGTCTTTCTCGGCCAGGCGCCGCACCGCGCTTTCGATCTCGGCCCAGATATGGCGATTGTTTTGCGGATTCTGCGGGATCATATTGGCAAGACTAAAACTTTCATACTGCGAAGTACGGTTTGCCATGTCGCCGTTCGGGCTCATGTGGCCGCGGTCGAAGCCGGAGCGCGCGTAATCTTTCAGCTCGGCGCGGCCATTGATCAGCAAGGCTGGCTCGGGATGAAAGGAATTTTCGCGCGACAGCGTGCGGGCGGCGTCGATGTTATCGCGCGTCAAATGCTCGGCCGACCATAAAGGGGTACGTGTGATACCTGAATGCATGACCGCAAAAGCCTGGTAGCACAACTCCTGCGTCTGGCGCGCCAGCTTGTCGTTGAGGATTTCAGGGGCGCGTCCGGCGGCGTAGTGCGAGGGACAATCAGTGGCAAAAACCGGTGAGCTGAGAAATAAAAGGAATAACAGGGACAGCAGGAAGTGAAGGAACTTGTGCGGCATTGCTCACCAAAACTGTATAAATACCCAGTATAAGGTTTATCCTAAATCACTCCAAGCATTATCCCTAAATTTTTCCCAGCATTTCAATGCGGCGTGCGAAATTCGTTGGCAATCCATGCGCCTGCGCTGCTCTCGCTGAGCTTGAAGGTCGCAGCTACCCGCACCTGCGCCAGCTGTTCGCCGTCCGCATTGTGGGCAGTCAGCAAGGCATATGGGAAATCGTCGTCGGGAATGATATCGAGCGCGATATTGAACGTTGCGTCAGCGTCATTCACCACGATGCTCTTGTGCAGCATCGCATGCAGTTGCTGCTCGTGCCTGCGTACAAATTCCGATGCCGTCTTGACCAGCGTGATGAAGGCGGAGGCATCCAGCGGCTTCGGATTTTTCTTGTCGCGCCCCATGGTCCAGGGCCCGATCAGCGCCGGCTCCGGTTCGCCATCCTTGATCATGGCTACCGCCCAGCCGTCATCGTCGTCGTTCTTGATGATGCGCGCGGTCCAGCCATCGTCGCGCCACAGGCGCGGTTCCTGGATTTTCTGGTCATCGCTGGCGTCGTCGTCAACGTATTCATCGGGGGCTGGTGCGGAATGATCTGTCATTACTGAATGCTTCACTGCTAATGGGGTACAGAAAGGAACCGTGAAAAAACCGGCAAGTGCGAATTGTATAGCAGAAAGTGAGGTGTCCCGGTTAGCCGGCTTGGGTGACGGCATCCGCGACGAGTGAAGAGTAAGCCGGAAAATAAGTGGCATACTATGCAAATCGAAGGGCCGGGTGCGCTCGACGGCAATCACTGAAAGGTGGAATGGAAATGAAAAACTGGATTCGTCTCAACAAGGGATTTTTGCTTTTCCTGTTTCTCTTCGGGATCTTCCGCACCGCAGTCGCAGACTGGAACCCGATCCCCTCCGGCTCCATGCGCCCCAACCTGCTGGAAGGCGACGTAGTATTCGTCAACCGCCTCGCATTCAATCTCAAGGTCCCCCTCACCAATATCGTCATCAGCCGCCTCGGCGAACCGAAACGCGGCGACATCGTCACCTTCTTTTCCCCTCTCGACGACACCCGCCTCATCAAACGTGTGATCGCACTACCCGGCGACACCGTCGAAATGCGCGATGAAAAAATGATCATCAACGGCCGCGAAGCCAGTTACGCCATGCTCGGCACCGCCCCCGAACCGCTAGAACAAGGCGGCGCCCTGGTCGCCTTGCGCCTGAACGAAAAGATGGGAACGGAACAACACCGTATCCAACTGCTGCCGCAAGTCAACGCCAACCGCAATTTCGGCCCCGTCGCGGTGCCGCAAGACCACTACCTGATGCTGGGCGATAACCGCGACAACAGCGGCGACTACCGCCACTTCGGCTTCGTGCCGCGCGAGCTGCTGATCGGACGCGCCGAACGCGTGCTGGTATCGGCCGACATCAAAGGCAACTGGATGCCCAGAACCGAACGCTTCGGCATGGAATTGCATTAGGATTTGTTGATCTGAACCTTGATGCGCTTCGGCGCGGTGCGGCTGCCGATGTTATGCAGCCGCTTTTCAATCAACTCCGACATGCCCTGAGCAGCAATGGAAAGAGAACGCTCTTTCTTTTTAACGATCAGGATCGGCCGTACGATTTCGTCCGCATCGACCGGCGCGTCGACCGGGATACTCACCAAATTCATATGGCGAAACTGGAACAAGGTCAGTTCCGGCACGATGCTGACGCCCAGGCCGGATTCAATCAAACCCGCCACGGTAGCCAAATGCTCCACTTCCAGGCCTGAATTCATCACCGGGATCCCGCGCAGCAGCAGCTCGACATGCTGACGCACGCTGGTGCTGCGCGTCAGGTGGATCAGTTCGCAACCGCTCAGGTCAGACAGACGAATACGGCGCTTGCCGGCCAGCGCGTGATCCTGCCGGCACACCAGGTAAAAAGGATCGCTGCACAAGGTTTTGGTGTCGAATTCGGTCAAACCCGAACCCGGTGCGGTCAAGGCGATATCAACCTTACCTTGGCGCAGCATGGCAAGGCACTGGTCCGACAAGGCATCGAACAGTTGCACGGTGATTCCCGGATAAGCCCGCTTGTATTCGGCAATCACCGCCGGCAAGCCGTTCGCCGCCAGCGACGGCAAGGCCGCGATCGCCACCCGGCCTTTGCGGCGCGCAACGTAGTCGCTCATATCCGCAAACGCTGCCTCGATATCGCTCACCAGCGAACGCGCCACCTCGGCAAACAATTCTCCTTCTGCGGTCAGCGTAACGTTGCGCGTATCGCGCTCGAACAGTTTGGCGCCTACCGCCACTTCCAGTTTTTGAATCATGACGCTGAAAGCAGATTGCGACATGAAGCAGCGTTCTGCGGCGTGGGTGAAGTGCTTGCATTCCTGCAACGCGAGAAAGGCGTGCAGCGAGCGGGTAGATACATTGAGTTTCATTGATTAATCTGATTTAGCGATCAATCCATCGGAAAAAACCATTTTACAGTACAAACCCCAACTACCAGAATGCAGTCAAAACAAGATCAATAACAAGACTAAAAACAGATTTTCCAAAATATCCAATGGATAGGAGACAAACAATATGTTGGCATTACTCGGCTTCATCACCATCGCCACCCTGCTCGCGGCGATCCTGAGCAAAAAAATGTCACCGCTGGTGGCCTTGATTGCGATTCCCATCATTGCCGCCCTGATAGGCGGATTTGGACTTGAAACGTCCAAATTCATTGTATCGGGCATCACCAGCATTGCGCCGGTGGCCGGCATGTTCGTATTTGCGATCCTGTTTTTCGGGATTGTCACCGATGCCGGCATGCTGGACCCGATCATCTCCGGCATCCTGCGCATCGTCGGCAGCCGCCCTACCCGCATCGTTCCGGGTACCGCGTTGCTGGCATTGCTGATCCACCTGGACGGCTCCGGCGCGGTGACCTTCCTGGTGACGATTCCCGCCATGCTGCCGCTATACTAGCGCCTCGGCCTAGACAAACGCATTCTGGCCTGCGTCGCATCGCTCGCGGCAGGCGTGAATTTCCTGCCATGGACCGGCCCCATGATCCGCGCCTCAGCCGCCTTGCATATCCCGGTCAGCAACATTTTCACACCGTTGATCCCGGTGCAGATCGTCGGCCTGGTGTTCGTTTTCTCGGTGGCTTACTACCTCGGCTTGAAAGAAGAACGGCGCCTCGGCCTGACCAAGGGCGCCCCTACGGGATTCGTCCATGCCCATGAATTGACGGTAGCAGAAAAGGACATCCGTCGTCCACAGAATTTCTGGATCAATATCGTTCTGACCGTCCTTGTACTAGGCGTGATGATCAGCGGCAAAGTCGATCCGGTGGTGATGTTCATGATCGGTGTGGTGCTGGCCTTGATGATTAATTACCGTAACGCGGACATGCAGCGCAGCCGCATTGACGCGCATGCCAAGGCGGCCCTGCTGATGGCCAGCATCTTGTTCGCTGCCGGCGTATTCACCGGCATCATGACCAAATCCGGCATGCTGAGCGCGATGGCCAAAATGGCAGTCGGCCTGGTGCCGCCGTCCATGGCCTCACATATTCCGGTGGCGCTCGGTCTGCTGTCGATGCCGCTGTCCATGTTGTTCGACCCTGACTCTTTCTACTTCGGCGTGCTGCCGGTGATCGCAGAAGTCGGCAATATGCTGGGAGTGCAACCACTGCACGTAGCGCAAGCCGCGCTGCTGGGCCAGATGACCACCGGCTTCCCCGTCAGCCCATTGACGCCAGCAACTTTCCTGGTCGCCGGCCTGGCCGGAATTGATTTGGCCGACCATCAGAAATACACATTCAAATACCTGTTCGCGGCATCCGTCATCATGACGATTACCTGTGTCGTGATCGGCGTCTTTCCTGTCTAAGACTAGGGCGTGTTGCCATATGATTTGGGAGTGCGAACGCGCGGCAGGCGTTACAGGCCTAGGCGCGACGACGCGACGTAGTGGTGCTACGGCAAGGAGGAGTAACAACGGCATGTGACGCCTGCAGCCGTTCCCGGAGGGTTCAAACCAGAACGTGCGCTGGCCGCGTTGCATGGCTTGCTGGGGCACCAGCCCCAGCTGCGCCACGCGCCTTGCCAGCACACGTTCTGGTTTGAACGCATCTCCCAAATCATATGGCAACACGCCCTAGCATCCGAGGAAATTATCATGAAACATATCAGGATCGGCGCCGGCGCCGGCTACTCCGGAGATCGCATCGAACCCGCCGTCGAACTGGCGGAAAAAGGCGAGATCGACTATCTGGTCTTTGAATGCCTGGCCGAGCGCACCATCGCCATCGCCCAGCAAACCAGAATGAAAGATCCCTCCTTGGGCTTCGATCCGCTGCTGGCAGAACGGATGCGAGCTGTGCTTGGCATCTGCAACGAGAAAAAGATCAAGATCATCACCAACATGGGCGCGGCCAACCCGCTGGCAGCCGCAGCCATGGTCAGGCAGATTGCGCTATCCATGAATCTTCAGCTAAGGGTGGCGGCAGTCAGCGGCGACGATGTGCTGGATACCTTGAAAGCCGGCGCCTACATCAGCGACCAGGATATCCCCGTCAGCAGCCTGGGCGGCAAGCTGCTTTCGGCCAACGCCTACATCGGCGCCGCGCCGTTGGTGGAGGCGCTGGCGCAAGGCGCCGATGTCATCGTCACCGGCCGGGTCGCCGATCCGGCCTTGTTCCTGGCCCCCTTGATCCACGAATTCAACTGGGCCATGGATGACTGGCAAAGGCTTGGACAAGGCACGCTGGTCGGCCATTTACTTGAGTGCGCCGGCCAGATCAGCGGCGGCTACTTTGCCGATCCCGGTTATAAGGATGTGCAAGGACTGGCGCGGCTGGGATTCCCGATCGGCGAGGTGGCGGAAGACGGTTCAGTCGTCATCACCAAAGTGGCGGGTTCGGGCGGCCAGGTGACAACCGCCACCTGCAAAGAGCAATTGCTGTATGAAATACACGATCCCGCCAGCTACCTGACGCCGGATGTGGTGGCCGATTTCTCCGCGGTGACGATGCGTGAAATCGGCCCTGACCAGGTACTGGTGCAAGGCGCCACCGGACGCGCCAGGCCGGACACGCTGAAAGTATCGATAGGCTATATCGACAGCTACATCGGCGAAGGACAAATTTCCTACGCCGGGCCGGGAGCGCTGGCGCGCGGCAAACTAGCGCAAGCCATCGTCGCGGAAAGGCTGAAACTCAGCGCGGTGGGATTTGAAGAATGCCGTTACGACTTGCTGGGCGTCGACGCCATCCACGGCGCCGCCCTGTCGGCTCCCGCATTGCCGGCTCCCGCACCGCCGGCTCAGCCATCCGAACCGTATGAAGTTCGGGTACGGGTGAGCGCCCGCTGCGACAATATGCGCGACGCAATCCGCATCGGCAACGAGGTTGAAACGCTGTACACCTGCGGCCCCGCAGCCGGTGGCGGCGTCACCAAAACAGCCAAGGAAGTGGTGGCTGTGCAATCCTGCCTGCTACCGCGCCAGCAGGTAAAAACTTCTGTTCATTTCAAGTGAGAGTGATGATGAAACTACGCGACCTTGCCCATTCCCGCGCCGGCGACAAAGGCGACATCTCGAATATCTCGGTGATTGCCTATCAGGAAAAAGATTATGCGCTGCTAGAAAACTGCCTGACCCCTGAGCTGGTCAAGGCGCATTTCGCCGACATCGTGCGCGGTGACGTGGTGCGCTATGCGCTACCGAATCTGGGTGCGTTGAATTTCGTCATGCAGCGCGCCCTGGGCGGCGGTGTCACGCGGTCATTGGCTCTTGACGCCCACGGGAAATGCTTGAGTTCGGCGATGATGAATTTGGAAATCCCTGACAGAATAAATAACTAATCAAGCCAGCTTCAACATTCGCCAAAGTCTGACTATCGCTGTCACTGCTGTCGTGTTACTGAATTCGAGCGCAAGAACCAGAGTGTCCAGGATCCGGATATGTCCTATGTTTCAGTTGTACGGCGCTTGCTGCCGGCCAGCTAAAGGGCACTCCCCGTGAATTTTATCGAACTGCTCTTGCTCGCCGCAATCTGGGGCGCATCCTTTCTATTCCTGCGGATTGCCGCTCCCGAGTTCGGCCCTTTCGCACTGATCGCCCTACGGGTCGGCATTGCCGCACTGGTGCTGTTGCCGGTGCTGCGGTCCGCTGCCGCTCGTAGCGAATGTCGCAGCAAGGCGTGGCCCTTGTTTGTGGTCGGCATCTGCAATTCTGCGATTCCGTTCGGCCTGTTTGCTTATTCGACGCTGTACGTGAATGCCGGCCTCGACTCGATCTTGAATGCGACGACACCGGTCTGGACTGCGTTGATCGCCGCGACATGGTTTCAGTCAACTCTGGGTCGCCAGCAAATATGCGGTCTGTTGCTGGGTCTTGCCGGCGTCGTGGTGCTGGTGTGGGATACCTTGGGCGCCGGGGTCCCCGGCGTACCGCAGGCGATTGCCGCTGCGCTCCTGGCTGCCGGATTTTACGGTTTTGCGGTAAATTATTCGAAGCGCCATCTGGCCGGCGCCAAGCCGCTGGTGGTAGCCTTCGGCAGCCAGTTCTTCGCTTCTGTCGTGCTGCTGCCGCCGGCGCTGTCGTATTGGCCGCAGCATGCTGTCGCACCGTCTACCTGGACCTGCGTTGCGGCACTTGGCGTTATCTGCACCGGCTTTGCTTACATCCTTTATTTTCGATTGATCGAACGAGCCGGCGCCGCTTATGCGGCATCCGTGACTTTCCTGATACCGATTTTCGGGTTGCTCTGGGGCGCTGTTTTCCTGAATGAAAAAGTCACGCCGGCGATGTTGGCCGGGTGCGCCATTACGCTGCTCGGGACTGCGCTCGCCAGCGGTAAATTCAACGGTCTGCGGGTAGAGAAACGAAAATCCGCGTGAGCCAGGGCTGGTCGAGATCCATCCAGAAATTACAATTAACGATAAATGATCAATAAATAGACATTTATTATTGTTTTACGATAATTTTATATTAAAATACGACCATCCTATCGAAAAGGAGGCGTCGTGCAGCAAAACATCATCACTCTAGCCCGTCGCTTTCTGGCTGCGCTTTTTTCCTGGCTGGCGATTGTCGTACTGGGGCTCTACCTCTGCAGCAAAATCCTGCCGCACCTTGGCATCAGCGCGTCGCTTGAAATGGTTTTCCATAGCACTTTGGCCGATCAGGCTGCGGCCCGTCTTGGCAATGTCTTTCGTATTTCCATTCATCTCAATGACAAATAACAGGATCATCCCAAAGGACGCTTCATGAAACAAGATCATATTGCGCGAACCAGCCAGCGCATGGCCAGCATCACCATGTTGCTGCTGGTTGGCATGCTGGCCCTGAATATCGGTAGCTGGCTGTTCCCCGAAACGCTTGCCTGCGTTGCTGACTTTAGCAACCCAAGCCTCAAACTGGGCATCGATCCGGCCAGCCTGCCCTGGTGGCAATTGCTGGGCGGCGTGGTATTGACCAACATTCCGCTGCTGGCATTGGGATATGGCCTGTTTCAACTGCGCGCGCTGTTCCAGCGCTATGCCCAAGGTGAATATTTCTCGCCGGCAGCCGCCATCCACCTGGGCCGGGTCGGCCGCGGCATAGCCTGGTGGGTATTGCTGAATTTTCTTTGCGGATCGCTATCTTCCGTCTGGCTGACAATCACCCGGCCGGTGGGACATCGCCTGCTCAACATCAGCTTTGACGGTAATGCGATAGTCGCCCTGTTCATGGCTGCCTGCATTACCGTTATCGCCCGCATCCTGCAACGTGCCAGCGAGGTCGATGCAGAAAATCGGCAGTTTGTATGAGGGCGAGATGAGCATCATCATTACGCTGGACGTTATGCTGGCAAAACGCAAGGCGAAATCGAAGGATCTGGCCGCAGCTATCGGCATTACCGAGCAGAATCTGTCATTGTTAAAACAAGGCAAGGTAAAAGGAGTACGCCTGGAAACCCTGGAGGCGATCTGCCGATACCTGGATTGTCAACCGGGTGAGCTGTTGAGCTATCAGCCGGATAATGCAGCTGCCGCAACAGAACCGGATGCGACACCCTGAACGGCGCTGATAAAAATGTCTGACAAGACCGCTTGGCCTGCTGCGGCACATCCGCGCGCAATGAGCGTGGGCATACTGCTGTCCCTGTTATTCCATATCGGTTTGATGCATTTGTTTTGGCCCCGTCAGGCGGCCGATGTCGCAGCAGCCCGCAACTCGCAGGCAGAGATCACCCTACTGCTGTTGCCGGCAGCAGCGCCGGTAGCGCGAGTCGTTACGCCGCCCGCCGTGCAGCGCGGCTCTCGTCTCCTCAAATCCCCTGCTAGCACAAATACGATAACGCAAACCTTGCCCCCGGCGCCGCGCAGAAACAGCATGGACGACACCCCAAACAACTCCCTGGCAACGGAGCAGCAACCTCGCGTGGATCTCGACGCAGCACTGAAAACGGCCAGGCAAATAGCAATCGATCCGAAGGAGAGGCGCAACGGAACAGCCGTCGCGCAATTGCAGACGCATCCGCTGGAAGCCCAGCCGGATAGTCGCCTGGCGCGAGACATTCAACGCAGCGCGCGCACCGATTGCAAGGACTTCGGCCAGCCCTTCGGCTTAATCGCGCCTCTGGTGCTGGCCGCCGATGCAGTGCTGTCAAAGAAAGATGGCGGATGCAAGTGGTAGTGGCTTGCCGTCACGCTGCGGCCCGATAGCGAGCGCCAGAGCGGGCACAGATTGTCTTGTGATCGGCTACGCGTGATGTTACATTTTCTCTTTGCAATTTCCAGCGACGATGGGCCGCTAGCCTTTTGTCATGCTGTCATCAGGGAGAAAAAGATATGCGCGCCATCGGCAATTTTCTGTGGTTTGTTCTGGGCGGGGTGTTCATGGGCCTGGGCTGGTGGCTGGTTGGCGTATTGGCCTTCATCACGATAGTCGGCATCCCGTGGGGCAAGGCCTGTTTTGTGATCGGACAATTTACCTTCTTCCCCTTCGGTAAAGAAGCGGTGAGCCGCAAGGAAATGACAAAGCAAGACGATATCGGCACCGGCGGTCTTGGCCTGGTCGGCAATATCATCTGGTTCGTGTTCGCCGGAGTCTGGCTGGCTATCGGCCATGTACTCTCGGCAATCGCATGCTTCGTCACCATCATCGGCATTCCGTTTGGCATCCAGCACCTGAAGCTGGCAGGTATTGCGCTGGCGCCGATCGGGAAAACCATTGTGACGAAAGAAGTTGCGGCAGCGGCGCGCAAACAAGGTGCGGAAGAACATGCCGCCAAGATGCGGAACAATGTCTGATAGGCTGAATCTATTTCTTTCCGCTGCGGCCGGATTTCTGCGGCGCCAGATTCTCGACCGCGCCGCGCACCTCGAAACGGACCTGGTCGACCACGGCCATTTCATGGTTCAGCAATTCCAGCACGTGGCGGCCGGGCCATGGCATCCAGTCGAGGGCCAGTTGCGGATCTGGTGCTGCGGCCTGGTGACTAGCTTTCTTGCCATTTTTCCCCGCAGGCGGCGCCAGCATCTTGCCATCCAGCCGCCACCAGCCATTGGATAAGCCATCTGCCGCAAAGCGTATGCGCTGCCGCTGCGGCGGGATATCCGGATCGAGCGCGACCAGCATGCCAGGCGTCGGATAGCGTATGGCGATGGCGATATCGTCGGATTTGGCGGTAGTGATCAGGCTCTGCTCGGTTCCGGCCAGAAAATACTCCTGGCGCGGCGCTTCGATCTTGTCGGCATAGCGAATTTCCTGTCGCACCACAGCGGCCGGCTGTTGCGGAATCTGTTGCCGCTGCTGGCCACGGCGGTGCAGGTACTGCATCACCTCTTGCCAGATCGGCGCGGCGCCGGTTACGCCGGACACATCCCACATCGGCAAGCCGGATGCATTGCCGACCCAGACGCCGACCGTATACCGATCCGAATAGCCGACCGCCCAATTGTCGCGCATGTCTTTCGAGGTGCCGGTTTTCACCGCCGTCCAGATCCGCGTCGAGAGCGCATTCTCAAGGCCGAAGGTAAGGCTGCGGGCGCTGCGGTCAGACAGGATATCGCCGATGATGAAAGCGGCGCCCGGCTCCATCACCTGGTTCATTTTGACGGCAGGGTCGGTCAATGTGGTGCGCACGCCGCTGTAGCGCCCTTGATTGGCTAGCGCACGATAGGCATTGCTGAGCGCCAGCAGGCTGACATCGGCGCTGCCCAGCGCCAGGCTGTAGCCGTAATAATCGCCGGATTCACGCAACTGGAAACCCAGTCCTTGCAGACGTTCGAAGAAAGTCGTGGGCGTGACCGTTACCAAAGTCCGCACCGCCGGAATATTCAGGGATGAAGCCAGGGCGGTGCGCAAACTGACCAGGCCTTTGAACTGCTTGTCGTAATTTTGCGGAATATATAAACCGCTGGCGGTCGGCAGATTGATCGCCGCGTCGTTCAGAATCGAGGCGGCGGTCAGCCATTTTTTTTCGATGGCCAGTTCGTATAGAAACGGCTTCAAGGTCGAGCCAGCCTGACGCAAAGCCACCACACCGTCGACCTCGGCAGCGTTGGAAAACGCGCCGCTGGAACCGACCCAGGCCAGCACGTCGCCGCTGGCGTTGTCGAGCACGACGATGGCGCCGTCTTCGATGTTGCGTTCAACCAGAGACGCCAACTGCCGGCGCAAGGCATCGTTGGCAAAACGCTGGACGCCGGCATCCAGCGTTGAACGCACAGCTTGTCCCGGCGTGCGCAACAGTTTGCGCGCCAAATGCGGCGCTAGTTGCGGCGCGCTGGTGGTGACGATGACTTCCGAATTCGAACCGGTGCGCACCAAAGCCAGCAAAGTGAAATCTTCCAGGCCCTTGCACTCCTGCGCCGCATGCTGCTCTTGCAAGATGCGGCAAGCGCGTTCAGCAACCCGCGCCGGCGTCGCGTTCGGGCCGCGAATCAATGCCACCGCGATCGCCGCTTCGCGCTGGCTCAAACCGCTAGGATGCTTGCCGAACAATACCCGCGACAAGGCATGTATGCCGACCAGTTCACCGCGAAAACTGACCAGGTTCAGATAGGCTTCCAGGATCTGGTCCTTGCGCCAGTTACGCTCCAGCTGTTGCGCCACCATCACCTGGGACATCTTCTGCCTGATCGAACGCGGCGCGCTGCGGCGTCGCAGATCGTCGTCCAGCAAACCCGCAAGCTGCATGGTGATGGTCGATGCGCCGCGGGTTTTGGTGTTCCATAAATTGCCCCATGCGGCGGCGGCCACCGCGCTCCAGTCGACGCCGCTATGCGCGTAAAAACGCCGGTCTTCCGATGCTACTAACGCGTTGCGCAAGGCTGGCGATACATCCTCCAGCGCTATCCATGACAGGCGGCGTTCATTCGGATTCAGGCGAATCTGCTGCAGCAACTGGCCCTTGCGATCGTACAAGCTGGCTTCCGATGAACGGAATTCGTGCTGCACATCGGCGTAGCTTTGCAGGGCGTGCACCGGGCCGGCGCTCAAGGCCAGCATCAACACAGCGCCCAGGGATGAACGCCTGATGCCGACCGAAATGCAAGCCGAAATGCAGATCGAACTCACTTCACCATCCATTTCTGATTAGGGCTTTCACCAAACATTTCCGGAGCATACATCGCTTCCACCCGGGTCGGCGGCAAACTGAATTGGCCCGGATTGTTGATGCGGAAGGTATACGTCATGGTGAATTTCCCTTTCGGCACGTATTCGTAATAACTACGGAACGCTTCAAAGCTGCGTTCTTCATACGCCACCCAGGCATTGCCGGCCGGCCGTTCGCTGCTGGTGGCGATGGCCGAATCACGACCCAGGCCGGAACCCAGCAAGGTGGCGCCGGCCGGAATCGGATCGGTGACCACGACCCAGGTCATGTCGGATTGCGCATCGACTTCCAGATCGACCCGCACGATATCGCCGCGGGTGTATTTGCCTTTTTCCTTTTGTTCTACCGGAACGATGTTCTTGTTGATCCGGTAGCCGCTGGAAAACGGCTTCTTCAATGCCACCGCCGCCAGGCTTTGCACTGTCACCCAAGGCGCGCCGCTGCCGGCATGCGTCAGTTTCAGTTCCGCCGGCGCGGCGGATGCGGGCCACGGCAGTTGCAGCTTGCCGACTTCAGCCGTGGCGGCGCCGGCAGGCCAGTTGTAGCTTTGGCTGCCGCTCACAGTCGCGCCCTGCTCCAGGCTGGCCTTGGTGATACCGCCTACCTTTTCAGATTCGAATTTGCGGGCGAACTTTTGCAGCGCCAGCGAGCCCCACAGATTCGCCGTGGTGGTGGACCAGTGACCGCGCTGCTGCCGCTGGATGGCGCCGTTGATCAGCTTCGGCATGTCCTCTTTCCATGCCGGATTTTCCAGCATGGTCAGCACCAGCCGGTTGGCGTTGGCATCGGCGCTGGCCATCAGCCACCACCAGTAATCGCTGTTCTCGGTGGAGAAGCCCATGCGCGTGCTTTGGTAATTCAAGCGCGCCCGGATGATCTGGTCGGCTTCGGCCTGGCGTTTGGCGCGATCCGGAATGCTGGATACGCGTTGCAGGATATTGATCCAGTCCAGCACTGCCGAAGTCGGCCACAGATTGGGCGACAACTGGATCGAATCCAGCATCGCCGGCCGCACCCGGTCGTAACGCGACAACGCCTCCAGCGCCGCCAGCTTGCGCACATCCAGGTCTTTCTGCGGCGACCAGAAATCGCGGGTGATCTTGCCTTCCACAAACGCCGCCAGGCCATCCAGCATCTTGTCGCGGCTTTGCTGCGGAATCGCAAAACCGGATTCCTGCGTCACCGCCAGCAAATAGGCGGTCAAGGTATCGCTGCCGCGGCGCGCATTGCCCTCGTTCGGCGGATAGTAATAAGCCAGGCCGTCGCTGTCCAGATAGGTCGGTAAGTCGTTCAATACCTTTTGCCACATCGCCTCGTCGCGCAAACCGATCGCCTTCGATGTCTTTTGCTCCAGGCAGGAGAAGGGATAGCTGACGAAGTAGCGGCGCAAGCCGTCGCTGCCGGAAGCCAGCGACGGCGCAAGCGAAAGCGCCAGGCCTCCGCGGCCCGGTAAGCCATCGGCAGGCGGCGCAAGCGCCATGCTGAACGGCTTGTCGAGCTGGAACAAGGTAGCTTGCTGCACCGTCACCGGCACTGCCGGCACCACCCGCTGGGTAAATTTGATGCTGTCCTTGACCTTGGGACCGCCTTGTTCCTGGGCGTTGATTTCCCACACCAGCTGGCCGACGTCCGCCGGCACCGTCACGGTCCAGATCAATTCACGCGTCTCGCCGGCAGCAATGCTCTCATCCTTGGCCGGCAATGCCGCAGCAGCCGGCAAGCCGCCAACCTGCGCCGTGGCATGGACTTGCATGGCGCGGGAGCTGGTGTTACGCACCGTTACCAGCGCACTGAAATTGTCGCCTTCGCGTACCAGCGGCGGCAAGCCGGAAATCAGTTGCAGATCCTGGGTCGAGCGGATGCTGACGGCGCCGCTGCCGAACAGGCTGTCGCCGCTTTGCGCCACTGCGACTATCTTGAAACTGGTCAAGGCATCGTTCAAGGGCACCTCAACCTGCGCCCTGCCGTTAGCATCGAGCACGATGGCCGGCTTCCACAGCAACAGGGTATCGAACAATTCGCGGGTCGGAGATTTGCCGCCGCCGCCGCCGGCCGGTATGGCTTTGCGGCCGTAATGGCGCTTGCCGACTACCTGCATCTGCGCGGTCGAGGTTTCCACGCCATAGCTGCGCCGTTGCAGCATCGCTCCCAGCAGATCCCAGCTCTTGTTGGGTTCCAGCTCAAGCAAGGCTTCATCGACCGCCGCCAGGGCGATTTCAGCACCCGCCGCCGGTTTGCCGTTAGGCAGATTGACCTGGATATCCACCTTGGCGGCGGTGCGGATCGCATAACTCGGCTGATCCGCCTTGACCGTCACCGCCAGCTGGTTGGCCGCGGTGCCGACCGTGATTTCAGCGATGCCGTATTTATAGGCCGGCTTTGCCAGATCGACGGTAGCGCTTGGCGCCTGATACTCCTTGAACTCGCTCCACCAGTTCAACGGTTCTTTCCACCCCCAGATAAAGAAGGAATACCACGGCACTTCCCGCATGCGGCCACGCACCGCCAGCACCGAGACGTACACATTGGGGCCGTAGCCGGCCTTGACCGGCAAGCTGAAAGTCGGATCCTGGCCAGTCAGTTGCACCACCCGGGTTTCGATCACGCCTTCGCGCTCCACCGCGATCAGTGCGGTAGCGTAGCGGAATGGCATGCGTACCTGGAACTTCGCGCTTTCGCCCGGCTGGTAAGTCTTTTTCTCAGGCAGGATATCGATGCGGTCCTGGTTCCCGCCATCGAACCACAATTCGCCTTGTTTGGTCACCCATACCGAGCTGCTGGCGAGCGCAGGATAGCCGCTGCCATCCTGGCCCTTGGCCGTCAATTCAATATTGCCCGGCTCCAGCAATTCGACGCTACAGATCATCAAACCGCGGGCATCGGTCTTACCGGAACACAGCGGCCCCAGGTCGCTGCCGGCGGTGGTGTTTTCGTAGGCGTAGAAACCGCCCACCATGCGCTTGCGGTGCGAGTTGGCTTGCTTGCTCGAACCGCTGATTTCAATCGGCACGCCGGCTTGCGGCTGGCCGGCCGGATTCAGAGCAACCGCGGTCAAGGTCAGTTTCTTCTTGACCGACACCCACTCCCCCGCCTTCAAGCCGACCACCACCGCCGAGGGCCATATCGGCGTGACGCTAGCTACGGTCTGGATTTCGCCGTTCGGATCGGCGTAGGTCATTTCAGTCAGCAATTCCTTCGGCGCCGTGATGGTCGGTAAATCCTTCACCAGCGTTTTTCCGGCGCCGTTTTTATCCAGGGTCACCGGCAATTTGTCGGCCACGATCTTCTGGTTGTCGGCGCTGCCGTCATCCTCATTGCGCTTCACAAAAGAATAACCGTCGTAGCCGGCAAAACCGATGTCCTTGCCGCGCAGCAGGCTGGTGATGTGCACCGCCTGGCCGGAAGCGCCGCCGCCGTTCAGATAATTCAATTGCACATCCAGCGCCACTTCCTTGGGCGCGATCAATGTCTTCGGCGGCGTAATCCGTCCCTGCAGCAGCGGCAAACGGAATTCTTCGACGCGGAAACTGCCGGTGCTGTAGCTGCGCCGGCCCTGGTCGTAGCCGCCATTATCGTTGTCCGTGCTGTCCGCGTCGCCGGTATCCGTGTTATCGCCGCCGCTGACGCCGCTCTTGACCTTGCCGCCGTCCAGTACTACCTCATAGCTGCCGAGCTTGGCTTCTTTCGGAATCTGGAACACGGTTTCGGCATTTTTCTGGCCGCGCCAGCTCAGCGCAAACTGATATTCCTGGCCGCTGCCCTGGTGCGTGATGCGGGCGCGCGTCGGCAGTTTATCGTTTGGCAGCAAGCCGAAACCCTGCATGGTTTCGGTACGGATCACATGTTTCATCGACACCGTTTCGCCGGCCCGGAACAGAGTGCGATCGAATATCGTGTGGGCGCGCACCGTGGCCGATTTGTCGTAGTCCATCGGCAAATTGAAACGCCAGGATTCGATGCCGTCATTCCATGAGGTCAGCGCAAAAGCCATGTCGGCGCGGCCTTTTTCGTCGCTCTTGCGGGCGCTGACGAAGAAGCCGTCGATGTGTCCCGGCTCAGTACTGGCGCCGTTGCGGCAGCCGTCAAGCGGGAATTCCGGCACCATGGCGATCCCTTGCTTATCGGTCTTGCCGCGCCACAGCTCGGCGCCGCGGCAATCGGAAATCCGCACCTCGGCATCGCTCACCGGTTTGGCGTTATCCAGGGTGGTGACCCACACCGCGCCGTTTTGCCGGCCGATCTTGACGTGCACCGATAAATTGGTCACCAGCGCGCTGGTGCGCACATACATGGGCGCAGCTTTGCC
The DNA here is from genome assembly GCF_900107095.1 of Collimonas sp. OK242. Classification (GTDB taxonomy): domain Bacteria; phylum Pseudomonadota; class Gammaproteobacteria; order Burkholderiales; family Burkholderiaceae_D; genus Collimonas. Next base: position 87,848 of record NZ_FNOR01000006.1, on the reverse strand, counting down.
CAGCAAGGCCGCGCCCAGTTTTAGCGATTCCAGTTCGACCACATAGAATCCGGGATCCTTGAGAGGAATGCCGATCACTTCAAACGGCCGCACGCCGTCCTTGCTATCCGGCGCCGGCGGCAAGGTCAGGGTTTTGGCGCCAGTCTGTTTTGCCAGCAAACCGATGCTGCGCGTTTCAACCTGCTTCTTGTCGATAGTGATGCTGGTTTCGTGGTAACGCCTGAGCTTAGTCAGCCAGGCAATGATGTTCTGGTCGTCGCTGACTTTCAGATTGCTGACCGTGCCGGGATGGACCTTGCCGTCGGCGCTGCGCGCCAGCATGCTGGTTTCAACGCTGCGCAAGGTGACCGGCAGCGTGGCGTCGGCATTCAGTTCAATGATGCCGAACGGGGCGGACGGGAATTTTGCCAGCGGCGGATAATCCGCCATCCGTACTTTCAATGGAAACGCAGCGGCGTTCGACAACGGCCGGCCGCTCTCGTCCCGGAACCCTTTCGGCAAGTCGACGCTGAGCTCCGATTTTTCGGCAAACGGCGGTTTGAATGTCAATTGCGAGACGGTGTCATCGTTATCGTTTTTTTCAAAAAACGGTTTCAGCTTGCCATTGGCGGCATGCAGCGTCACGCCTTCGGCCAGCTTGCGCGGGACCGGCGCGGTGAACAGGATGCGCAGCGGCAGGATCGGCGCGCAAGCCGCATTGGCATTCTCGCGCTCGCAGCTGACGCTGGCAGTGAACACCGGCCGCACCTTGAACTTGAACGCCTGCGGCTGACTGCTGGCGATGCCGGACGGCGTGCTCACGCCCTTGTCCCATACCAGGCGAACCGCTGCATCGTTAGGCAAGCGTTGCTGGCATTGCACAGTGCTGACTCTGTCGGGATTGATCTTGTCGGCGAAATGGTCGAGCAACTGCTTGCGTTCTGCCGCAGCGATGAACTTGACCGGAATCCGTTCATGCACGCCTTCGGCTTCGCAATACACGTGCTGCAATATGCTGGCGCTGGTGGCGGCGCCGTTTTGTATCAGGATGAAGACTTGCTCTTCATCGATCTTTTCCCCGTAAGGCATGGCATTGACGACAGCAGGGCCGCCGGTATTGAACTGGAACACGCTCTTGCCGCTGACTGCCGCGCCGGATAATAATTTGAATCCCGGTTTCAGGGCAAAGCTGCAACGCGTCCCCGGCGGTACATCGCGCACGAAATCGTAGATCCAGTTGCGCTCGTCGGCCCAACGCCCGCTGCCGGCTTCGGGACAGCTGATGTCGAACGGCATAGGCGCCTTCGGATCGCCGAATTTGACGGCCGCTTCAGAGAAGTTCACCCGCACCTGGCGCACCTGAGCGATCTCGCCTTGCGGCGCAAAACTGCTGATGTTGGCCGCCTGAGCTGCCGGCGCCATCTGAGCGCCCAGCATTCCCAACAGCAGCGCCAAGGTGTTGCGCGCGCCGGCGCCGCCGAGGAACTTGCGTCCGAAAAAAAACAGCCCCGGAAATCTCACGGCGCTGTTATTGTTTTTTTTCCGTTCTGCGGCTACTTGCATGGCTATCCCCGGGTTAGGAAAATATGAAATATGACCTTGCGAGGATACAACATTTTTGTGTCTTTATGGCAATTTTACAGACGTATGGGTGGCACCTGTGTCACCCTGCACTTCGGTTGCGCTGGACCATCTTCGCAAACAGGAAGTACGTGAATTTCAAACCCTTTGTATTGCGTTATCTGCCACACGGTCCCCTTATGAAGGACCGGCAATCCTGAACCGAGCCGCCAATTTGAAGTTACTTAACGACGTCGATGAGGCCTTTTGCGAACGCCATTCCCTGATCACGCGCAGCGTCCCAGGTATTGGACGGGTCGATCTCCGGCGGCGGCTGCAACACTCCGTCAATCAAAACAGCCCAACGATACTTGCCGCCCCTGACGATCGTGCTCGCGACTTTGATCGTGTGTCCTTTGTGCTCTATCTCGAATTGCGGCATATGTCCCTCCACAGATAATATCCGGAAGGCAACGTTACCATGGGCAACGACTACTGCATACTGGTAAAAATACAACCTCCCCCTGATTGGACCGGTCCTTGCATTCACAATGCATTGAACTTCGCCCATGAGCGCGAGATTGGGAGGGTCGCGTGAAACTACAGCCCTTAAATGCCTTATCATTTCATCAAGAATATCGTTGGTACTGTCAAAATTACCAGCTAGACATCTGGCGACAAAAATCTACAATCGCATTTGTGCGCCGCACAATATGCCATTTCAATCAATGGTGCTCTGTAACCAGCGGCTAATCTTTAGCCATCTTTTGCCGTCCTACTGATGTCGTCTGTTTTTACGACACTGTATCCTTGGAGAAACCATGTCTACCATTGCAGAACAATTTTCAGCTGCCGCCAAAGCAAATTTTGAAACTAACCTGGCTCTGTATACCGATCTCACGACCAAAGCATTTGCCGGCGTGGAAAAGCTGATCGAGCTCAACCTGAGCGCTGGTAAAGCTTCGCTGCAAGAGTCGACCGCCACCACCCAGAAACTCTTTGCTGCCAAAGACCCGCAAGAATTTTTCTCGCTGAGCGCAGCGCTGGCCCAACCGAACGCGGAAAAAGCCATCGCTTACGGCCGCCATTTCGCCAGCATCGCTTCCAGCACACAGGCCGAGCTGACCAAGGTTGCTGAAGCCCAGGTTGCGGAAACCAAGCGTAAAGTCATCGAGTTCGTTGACCTGGCGTCGAAAAACGTACCGCCAGGTGCGGAAGGCGCAGTTGCTTTCGTCAAATCGGCAATCGGCAGCGCCAACGCCGGTTACGAACAGTTGGCCAAGAGCACCAAGCAAGCAGTTGAAACCATCGAAAGCAATGTCAACAACGCCGTCGATCAACTGTCGCAGGCCGCTACCAAGGGTACAGCTCATTCGAGCAAGAAGTGAGCTTTAGCTACATGAGCTAGCGCTTAGCATGTAACTTATCGGTGCGGCTTGCCGCACCGGCAAGCTGAGCGTTCCCTTGTTGCTGGCCGAGAATGAGCAGCAGCCTGCCTAACTGCGCTTGGCAACCAGCGTCAGAATATCGTAGGAAGCCACCAATTCACCATGTTGATTGCTGACTTCGACATCCCACGCAACCACCCCCTGTCCGAGGCCGTTGACATCTTTTTTGTTATGATCGATTTTGCGTTTGCAGGTAAGGCGAGCCCGAATCGTGTCGCCGATGCCGACCGGCTTGACGAAACGCAGTGTATCCAGTCCATAGTTGGCCAGCACGGGTCCTGGCGCCGGCGATACGAATAATCCGGCTGCGGCCGACAGGACGAAGTAACCGTGCGCGATACGCTTGCCAAATGAGGATTCCTTGGCGGCAATTTCATCGAAATGCATATAAAAATAATCGCCGGACAAACCGCCGAAATTGACAATATCCGCCTCCGTGACGGTACGACGATGGGTTAACAGCGAATCGCCGATTTGCAATTCTTCAAAGTGATGACGGAACGGATGGATGGCAGATTCGCGCACTGCTGCGCCACGCACATGCTCGCCCACCGCTGCGGCCAGCATGGTGGGAGAACCCTGCAGCGCAGCACGCTGCAGATAATGCTTAACCGCGCGCGAGCCGCCCAGCTCTTCGCCGCCGCCAGCCCGCCCCGGACCGCCGTGCTTAAGCTGCGGCAACGGGGAGCCATGCCCGGTGGATTCCACGGCTGCTTCGCGATCGAGTATCAAGATACGACCGTGCAAGCCCGCAATGACCGGAATCGCTTTCGCCGCCACTTGCGGGTCATGCGTGACGAGAGTACCCACCAAACTACCGCGGCCACGCGCGGCAAGTGCCAGAGCGGCATCGAAATCGTCGTAAGCCATCAAAGTGCTTACCGGCCCAAACGCTTCTACGTCATGCACCGCATCGTTATTCATGGGATCGCGGCACAGCAGCAATGTGGGCGCAAAAAAGGCGCCGTTTGCCACGCTGTCCCCCAACGGCTGAAAGCCGTCGCGCTCGCCGAAGACCAGTTCATTGCCACGAGCCAACAACGCCAACTTTTCAGCGACGTCTTTTTGTTGCGCTTTGGACGCCAGCGGCCCCATCCTTACGTTATCCAGTGAGGGATCGCCGACAATTACCTTGGCCAGCCTTGCCTTGAGCCGTTCCGCGACCGCATCGATATGCGTTTGCGGGACGATGACACGACGGATTGCCGTACATTTCTGACCAGCCTTGGTGGTCATTTCACGTGCAACTTCTTTCACAAACAGATCGAACTCTTCATCATCGGGGCTCACGTCCGGACCAAGAATGGCGCAGTTCAGGGAATCCGCTTCAGCATTAAACGGCACCGACTGCCGGATCAGGTTTGGATGCACACGCAGTTTGGCCGCAGTATCGGCAGAACCGGTGAAGGTAACCACGTCCTGCCCTTGCAAGCGGTCCAGCAAATCTCCTGTGCCGCCGATAATCAGTTGCAAGCTTCCTGCCGGCAAAATACCGGAAGCATCGATCAGCCTGACCAGCGCCGCAGTCAGGTAGCTGGTGGCGGTCGCCGGTTTGACTATGCACGGCATGCCGGCCAGGAAAGTCGGCGCGAATTTTTCCAGCAAGCCCCAGACCGGAAAGTTGAATGCATTGATGTGGAGCGCGACGCCGCCGCGCGGCACCAGTATGTGGGTGCCGGCAAACTTGCCCTGCTTGCCCAGTCCGACCACCGGTCCTTCATGCACCAGATTACCGGATGGGAATTCATTTGCGCCTATGCTGGCGTAGGCGAACATGGTGCCGGTGCCGCCTTCGATATCGATCCAGCTATCGCTTCTGGTCGCACCGGTGTGCGCGGATATGGCATACAGCTCTTCCTTGCGCTCGGCCAGGTACTTGGCGAGCGCCTTGAGACGCGCGGCGCGCTGCTGGAAATCCAGCGCCAGCAATCCGCGCAAGCCGTCGCCACGGGCATGGCTGACCGCCTCGCCGAAATCGATCGCTTCGGAATGTGTAAAACCGACCACCTTGCCGTTGACCGCGCTCAACAGCTCTTGGCCGGCAGCTTCGCCAATCCAGCGGCCGCCAATATAACTTTGTATCGTTTGCATGATTGATTGTCTTTCTTTGGTCGAATATTAAATTTGCCCGTATCGCACATCACATATCGCAGGAGTCAGCGTTTCGCGTTTTTGGTCCGATGCAGAATGCCGCCAGACGCGGCATTCACGCGCTGCCGGTCCGGCTCCACTGCCGTCAGGGCTACCGTTTCTTGCATCGTGCGCAGCGATCTTTCCGTCAATTCCTGGTATTGCCGGGTGCCTGCCGTCTTCCAGGCGATTTCTTCTTCAGTGAGCGCGCGCAGCACCTTCGCCGGCGAACCGACCGCCAAGCTGCGCGCTGGAATCACCGAGCCGGCCTTGACGAAGGCCATGGCGGCCACGATGCTGCTTGCGCCAATCACGGCATCGTCCATGACCACCGCATTCATGCCAACCAGCGCATTGCGTCCTATGCGGCAGCCATGCAGCACCGCGCCATGGCCGATATGGCCATCCTGTTCAACCACAGTATCGCTTTCCGGAAAGCCATGGATGACGCAGGTATCCTGCACATTGGCGCCCTCCTCCAGGACTAGGCGGCCGAAATCGCCGCGCAGCGAAGCTGCCGGACCGACGTAGCACCTTGGCCCGATGATGACGTCACCGATCAGCACCGCACTCGGATGGACATACGCCGATGGATGGACCACAGGCGTGACGCCATCGATTGAATAGACTTTAACCATGAGCAGCTCCATACAATGCAAACTAGCGCCCGCTGAACGCCGGCGCACGCTTTTCCAGGAATGCGGCAATGCCTTCTTGACGATCATCGCTTGCGGCCAGCAACGCGAAGGACTTGCGTTCCAGGTTCAGGCCGCTCTCCAGTCCAAGCTCGAATGACTTCAGCATCGCTTCCTTGGCCAATCTGACAGCCAGCGGCGACTTACCGGCAATCACCTCTGCCAGCGCCAATGCGCGCGCGATAGTCTGGCCGTCCGGCGTGACTTCTGCGACCAGGCCGGCTGCCAGCGCCGCAGCGGCATCGATCATTTCGCCGCTCAACACCATCTTCATGGCCAGCGGCTTGCCCACGGTGCGTATCAGCCGCTGGGTACCGCCTGCCCCCGGTATCGTGCCAAGATTGATTTCCGGCTGGCCGAAACGGGCTCCCGCGCCGGCGACGACGATATCGGCATGCATCGCCAGTTCGCAACCGGCCCCTAAGGCGTAGCCGTTCACCGCCGCCAGCAGCGGCTTGTGAAATGCCGCGATTGCTTTCCAGTACTCAGGTCTGATGTCGGTCAGCGCATCTATCGGCCCCAGCTGCGCCATCTCCTTGATGTCGGCGCCGGCGGCGAATATTTTTTCTCCTCCGGTGATGACCACCGCGCGTACCGCATCGTCGTCAGTTGCGCCACGCAGCGCCACGCCGATTTCGCGCAACGTATCGTTGCGTAGCGCATTACGCGCCTCGGGACGATTCAGCGTGATCAGCAAAATGCCGGCCCGGCTGCGGTCGACCAGGATGTCCTGGTAGTTTTCCATAGGATTTCCTCAGTATTTTTCCGTTAAATGCATTTTTGCGCCTGCCGCCTACATGCCTAGGTAGGCGCTCTTGACTTGCTCGTTGTTCAACAGCTCGGGACCTGGACCCGACAGCGTAATGACGCCGGTTTCAATTACGTAGCCGATATCCGCAATCGACAGCGCCGCATGCGCGTTTTGTTCGATCAGCAGAATGGTGATGCCTTGCGCTTTCAAATTCCCGATAATGCGGAATATCTCTTCTACCAGAAGCGGGGCCAGCCCCATGCTCGGTTCGTCCAGCAGCAGCAGCTTTGGCCGGCCCATCAGCGCGCGCGCCATGGCGAGCATCTGTTGCTGCCCGCCCGACAACGTCCCGGCAGGCAGAAGACGCTTTTCCTTCAAGATCGGAAACAGCGCGTACATCCTTTCCATATCGTGCGCGAGCTCTTCCTGCGGACGGGTAAATGCACCCAGCCGCAGGTTGTCTTCGATCGACATCGGGCCGAATACCTGGCGGCCTTCCGGCACCTGGCAAATGCCGGCGCGCACCCGCTTGTCCGGAGCCATGCGGGTAATGTCGGCCGCATGCAGGGAGATACTGCCGGCACCGGTCGGCTGCACACCGGAGATACAACGCAGCAAAGTCGTCTTGCCGGCGCCGTTGGCGCCAACCAGTGCGACCAGTTGTCCTTCGCCGACCTGCAGGTCGATGCCGTGCAATGCCTGTATGCGCCCATAGTGGCTGGTCACCCCCCTGATTTCGAGCACCGGGCGTTTGGCGTCCGGCTGCGCGTTGGCGATCGCCGCACTACCCAGACCCACAGGCTCCGGCGCAAGCATCACAATGCGGGCGCGCAAATCGGCAAACTCGGCGCGCGCATGCACGCCAAACAGCGGATCCTGGTTGTCCAGGAACGCCGCGTCGATTTCCTGCCAGTCTTCTGCGGTCAATACCTCTCGCGCCAATGGCAACACGGTCGTTTCTTCAAATCGCATATGCGTGCGCAGACTGTCGATGAAACGCGCCATCTGTTCGAAGTATGCCGCCCTGTCGTTCTGGTTGCCTTGCGCCAAACTGAAGACCAGCGCCCGCAGTGCGGCCAGGTGCCGCGGTCCGGCTTCGTGCTCGGCTTCGAGCTTTTCTATGGCGGCGACCGCATGCGGAGCACGCAGCCGTAACAGACGGAATAGATACCTGTCTTCTTTCGGATGGTGCATGCGGTCGATGTACGCGTCCAGATAGTCGAGCATCATGACCACTACGCTGGCGCCGCCATGCGAGCCGCTGCTCTGCATTTCCCGGCTGATGCTGTCGAGCGCCGTGGTCAAACGCCACATTCCGCGGTGTTCCGCGCTGATGATATTGAGAGCTTGCATGACGATTTCCTTAGGCAGATGCGCCCAGATAGGCGGCGATAACATCCGGGTTGGCGCGCACTTCGGCCGGCGTGCCTTCCGCCAGCTTCTGGCCGTAATCGAGTACCGAAATGATGTCGGACAAGTTCATCACCAGCTTCATGTCGTGCTCAACCAGCACCATGGTGACGCCCGAATCCGCAACCTTCCGTATCAGTACCTCGATCTCGCGGGTTTCCGTATGATTGAGCCCCGCCGCCGGCTCGTCGAGCAGCAGGATCTTTGGCTTGGCCGCAAGCGCACGCGCGATTTCGAGGCGCTTCAAGGCCCCGTATGACATCTGGCTGGCGGCTGACCCGAGATACTTGCCGACCCCGACGAACTGCATCAGTTCGGCCGCTTCGTCACGGCATAGGACATCGGCACGGCGCACCGACGGCAGTCGCAGCATGCCGGCAATCAGGCTCCGGTTCAGGCGCAGATGCGCGCCGACCATCACGTTCTCGATCGCGCTCATGTTCATGCATACCTGCAGGTTCTGGAAGGTGCGGCTCATGCCTCGGCATGCCAGCTGGTCGGGCGCCATGCCGGCCACATCCTCGTTCAGAAACATGATCTCGCCGCCGGTCGGGGTGTACACGCCGGTCACCAGGTTGAACAAAGTGGTCTTGCCAGCCCCGTTCGGTCCGATCACAGAATGGATGGTTCCCTCTTTAATCGAGATACTGACATTCTGTACCGCCTTTACACCGCCGAACGTCTTGCTGAGATTTTGAATGCTGAGCATGATTAGCGTCCCTGGCTGCCGAAGCGCCGATGCAAGGTCGGCACCAGGCCTTGCGGCATGAATATCATGGTCAGCATGAGGATCACGCCGTACACCACCGTTTCCCAGCCCTCAAAGGTCGACAGCACTTGCGGCAGCAAGGTGAGCAATGCGGCGCCGACGATGGAGCCGAATACCGACGCCATGCCGCCGGTCACCACCATCGTCACCAGCTCGATGGAGTGGAAGAAGCCGGCGATTCCCGGTGTGACGAAGCCGACGTAATGCGCACTCAGGCTACCGGCCAGGCTCGCCGCCACGGCCGACAAAACGAAGACGCGCAGCTTGAAGCGCGTGGTGTCGACGCCAACCACGCGCGACGCCACTTCCGACCCGTGGATGGCCTGCAGCGCGCGGCCGCCGGGAGAGTCGATCAGATTCAGCGCCGCCCATGTGGCCAGCACCAGCAGCACTGCCACGACTGCGTACCAGGTCTTTTCGCCCGCGATGGTCCAGCCGAGCAATGCGAATGCCGGTACCGCCATGCCGTCCGGCCCGCCGGTGTACTGCGCTTCATTGGTGAGGACAATCGAGATGATGATGCCAAGGCCCAGCGTCGCCATCGCCAGCGTATGGCCTTTCAGCCTCAGGATTGGACGCGCGACGACGAATGCAAGGATGCCGGTTGCGGCAGCGCCCGCCAGCATCGCCGGCAACGGCGCCCAGCTGAAGTGCGAGGTAAGCACGGCGGATGCATACGCACCGATGCCGAGAAAGCCGGCATGTCCGAGGCTGATCTGCCCGGTGTATCCCATCAGCAGATTGAGGCCGATCACGACGATGGCATTGATCGCGATGCGAATCGCAACGTCGTAGTAAAAGCTGTTTGGCAGCAGCCACGGCAGCAGCGCCAGGATCACTGCGAGAATCGCCAGGCCCTTGTAACGCGCAATATGACTGCTCATGCGCGCAGTTGACGCGGTTGGAATAGCAACCGTTGCGGACGCTGGCGCAGGAGTCACGGCAATGCCCGCGGCCCGGGTAGATGAAGTTTTCATACGCGCTCCGTTAGTTTGGCGCCGAACAGTCCGCCCGGACGGAAAAACAGGATCAGCAGAATCAAGACAAACGGCACTGCATCCTTGTAGGCAGACGAGATGTAGCCGGCCGCCATGGCTTCGCTTACTCCCAGGATCAGGCCGCCGGCAATCGCGCCGAGGCCGCCGCCGAGGCCGCCGAGTACCGCGGCGACAAACCCTTTCAGGCCGAGCATGATGCCGATATCGTACGAGGTGTAGGTGATCGGCGCCAGGATGACGCCGCCGACCGCCCCGAGCACCGCGGACAGGCCGAATGAGAGGAGCAGGATCATCCTGGTATTGACGCCGACCAGCTGTGCTGCCAGCTTGTTGTGCGAGGTAGCCAGCATGGCCTTGCCCAACAGCGTTTTGCCGAAGAACCAGCCGAGTATCAACACGATGACCAGCGCCACGCCCAGCACCCATAGGCTTTGGGGCAACAGGCTGGCGCCCATGACCTGGATCGGCGTCTCGCCGGAAAAGGCCGGCAAAGCGTGGTTGCCCTTGCCAAGCCAGACCTGGATCAGGCCGCGAATGGTCAGCGAGGCGCCGATCGTGATAATGATCAGCGTGACGACTTCGGCATTTTTCGCCGGTTCGATCGCCAGCTTTTCGACAATCAGGCCGGCTATGCCAGTCAACACGACGGCGATCGCGATAGCTGCCGGCAATGGCAACCCGGCGGCCAGCAACGCCGTGGAAAACATCCCGCCGAGCATGATGAATTCACCCTGTGCGAAATTGATGACGCCACTGGTGTTGTAAATGATGGTGAAGCCGAGCGCGGCAAGCGCGTAGGCGGCGCCGATCGTAATTCCTGTAAACAGGAACTGGAGGAATTGGGCAAGCATGGTATCTCCTTGATACGCAAAAAACGCAGTCGCGCCAGTCCTACTTCGACAACGTCCAGTCGCCGTTCTTGACTTCAACCATGCGGAACGCGCTCAGATCGAGGCCCAGGTGGTCGGTGGCCGACATGTTGAACACACCGGTCGTGCCGACCAAGCCTTTGGTCTGTTCAAGCGCGGAACGCACCTTTTCCTTGTCAACGGAACCGGCGCGCTTGACCGCATCGACGTAGAGCACGAGCGCATCGAAGGCGTAGCCGCCAAAAGTGGACGGTTCGACCTTGAACTTGTCGCGGTATGTCTTGTTATAGCCGACCACCACTGTCTTTTGCAGATCGTTGGCCGGCAACGCCTGTGCAATCAGCATCGCCGGGGTAGGCAGACGCACGCCTTCCGCCGACTTCCCGCTCAGCTTGATGAATTCCTCCGACGCCACGCCGTGCGACTGGTACAACGGCAGTTTGCTGCCGAGCTGGCCGTAGTTCTTGGTCACGATGGCAGGGCCCTGGCCGAGGCCGAACACGAAGATCGCCTGCACGCCCGGCGTACCTTTGATCTTGGTGAGCTGCGCAGTGGTGTCAGTGTCTTTCGGGCCGTAGGTCTCGTCCGCCACCAGCGTGATGCCATACTTCGCCGCAACGCCCTGGGCTTCCTTGCGGCCCGACTGTCCGAAGCCGCTGGACTCTGACAACAGGCCGACCTTGGCAATGCCGCGCTTCTGCATATCCTGAAACACCTTTTCCGCCGCCATGCGGTCGGTATGCGGCGTCTTGAAGACCCATTTCTTGGCCGGCTCGACGATCACCACCGCGCCGGCAAGCGAAATGAACGGCACGCCAGCCTTCTCGACCAGCGGCACTGTCGCCATGGTGGCGCCAGTAGTAGTGCCGCCGATGATGACATCGACTTTGTCGGCTTCGATCAGGCGCTTGGCAAAACTGTTGGCCTTGCTCGACTCGCTGCCGTCGTCATAGTGCACCAGCTCCAGCTTGCGTCCGAGCACGCCGCCTTCGCTATTGATCTTCTCCACATAGGTCTGCAGGGTTTTCAGCTCCGGATCGCCGAGAAATGCCGCAGGGCCGGTTACGGACAGGATGGAGCCGATTTTGATTGGTTCTGCCGCAGCGGCGCCGAATGCCGTCGACAGCAGGAATGCACCGACCAGGAGGGCCTTGCCAAAAATTTTCTGAGTCATGTTTGTCTCCAACTTCCTCTAAGGATTTTGTAAAATATTTTTAAACTTCTGCTTGCTTCATACCTACCCGTGCGGCTTGCCTGCTTTTGCAGCAGACTTCTGTGTCCGCGTTACACGCGCTCGATGATGAGTGCAATGCCCTGGCCGACGCCGATGCACATCGTGCACAGGGCATAGCGGCCGTTGCTGCGCTCCAGCCGGTTCAATGCCGTCATCACCAGGCGCGCGCCGGATGCGCCGAGCGGATGGCCGATGGCAATGGCGCCGCCGTTCGCATTCACATGCGCCGCATCGTCGGCCAAACCGAGGTCGCGTGTCACTGCCAGCGCCTGCGCGGCGAAGGCTTCATTGAGTTCGATCACGTCCATTTGCGCCAACTTCAGTCCGGTCTGCGCCAGCACCTTCTTCGATGCCGGCGACGGACCGAAGCCCATGATGCGCGGCGCCAGGCCGGCCGTCGCCATGCCCAGCACGCGGGCGCGCGGCTTTAGTCCATGGCGCTGCGCTGCGGCGGCGGATGCCAGCAGGATCGCGCAGGCGCCGTCGTTGACACCGGACGCATTGCCTGCCGTGACGCTGCCGTCCGGGCGCACCACGCCCTTGAGCCTTGCCAGCATGTCCAGCGAAGTCTCCGGACGCGGGTGTTCGTCAGTCGCAAAAACCTTTGCATCGCCCTTCTTTTGCGGGATGCTGACCGGCACGATTTCGTTGGAGAAGAAGCCGGCGGCCTGCGCGCTGGCCCAGCGTTGCTGGCTGCGCACCGCCAGCGCATCCTGATCGGCGCGGCTGATCTTGAAATCGTCGGCGACGTTCTCGGCAGTTTCCGGCATCGAGTCGATGCCGTACTTCGCCTTCATCAGCGGATTGACGAAGCGCCAGCCGATGGTGGTGTCCTCGATTTTCGCCGAGCGCGAGAATGCGCTTTCAGCCTTGGCCAGCACGAACGGCGCGCGGCTCATGCTTTCCACACCGCCGGCGATGATCAGACCGGCTTCGCCGGCCTTGATGCTGCGTGCGGCGAGACCGACCGCATCCAGGCTGGAACCGCAGAGCCGGTTGATGGTATTGCCCGGCACTTCGACCGGCAGCCCAGCCAGCAGTGACGCCATGCGGCCGACGTTGCGATTATCCTCGCCGGCCTGATTGGCGCAGCCATACAGCACATCGTCGACTTCGGCCCAGTTCACGCCTGGATTGCGCTCCATCAACGCCTTGATCGGTAGCGCACCGAGGTCATCCGCTCGCATGGACGACAAGGCCCCACCGTAGCGGCCGAACGGTGTGCGGATGGCATCACAGATAAAGGCTTCATTCATTTCAGACACTCCTAAAATTCCAGTTTTGCTATGGTTTATATGGCGCCACCAGGCCGTTCAGAGGTGATCTTCGGACGCAGATCGATCACATGCCTGGCTTTGCCGGTCAGGGTGCGTTCGATGCCGTTCGGCGGCAACACGCTGACCTTGGTGGTGATGCCAACGTAGGTCTTGATGGCGCGCTGCAGTTCTCTTGCCAGTTCCTCTTTGTCGGACGGCGACACGCTGTTGCTGATATCCGGCCTGATTTCAACCAGCACTTCGACTTGGTCAAGATTGCCGTCACGGCTGATGAGCAACTGGTAATGCGGCGCCAGCTTCGGCATCTTCAGAATCAGTTCTTCAATCTGGGTCGGAAACACATTCACGCCGCGTATGATCAGCATGTCGTCGGAACGGCCGGTGATCTTGCCGATGCGGCGCATCGAACGCGATGTCGGCGGCAGCAGACGCGTCAGGTCACGCGTGCGGTAACGGATGATCGGCAATGCTTCCTTGGTCAGCGAGGTGAATACCAGTTCCCCCTCTTCGCCGTCGGCCAGAACTTCACCGGTGTCCGGATCAATGATCTCGGGATAGAAATGATCCTCCCAGATCACCGGACCATCCTTGCTTTCGACGCATTCGCTGGCGACACCCGGGCCCATCACTTCCGACAGGCCGTAAATATCCACCGCATCGATACCTGCGCGCGCTTCGATCTCAGTGCGCATTGCATCTGTCCACGGTTCGGCGCCAAATATCCCGACCTGCAGCGAACTCTCGGAAGCATCCAGCCCCTGCCGGGTGAACTCTTCGATGATGTTCAGCATGTAGGATGGCGTGACCATGATGATGGACGGCTTGAAGTCGCGGATCAATTGCACCTGCTTTTCCGTTTGCCCGCCGGACATGGGGATCACGGTGCATCCGAGGCGCTCCGCACCGTAGTGCGCACCGAGACCGCCGGTGAACAAACCGTATCCGTAAGAAATATGCACCATGTCGCCGCGGCGGCCGCCGGCCGCGCGGATCGAGCGCGCAACCACATTGGCCCAGGTGTCGATGTCGTTCTGGGTGTAACCGACGACGGTTGGCTGGCCGGTGGTGCCGCTGGAAGCATGTACGCGTACCACCTGTTCACGCGCAACGGCGAACATTCCGAATGGATAGTTTTCACGCAAATTTTGCTTGGCCGTAAACGGAAACCTGGCAAGGTCAGCCAGGGTCTTCAAGTCATCCGGGTGCACACCCGCGGCATCAAACGACGCACGGTAGTGCGGCACGTTGTCGTAGGCATGCTTCAATGACCACTTCATGCGCTGCAATTGCAGCGCTTGCAGTTCGTCCTTGCTTGCCAGTTCAATCGGCTCCAGGTCGCCCGGCTTGGGTTTACGTTGCGGCATATATGTCTCCTTCAGTGAATTATTCGGCTTTACACCGTATCTTTTAAAACTTCGCCGCTGATCTGGTAGGACTTCCCGCGAAACAGCGCGATGCGGATCCCCGCCTGGTTGCTTACCGTAATGTCATACACACCGGTGCGGCCGGCGCGCGACTGTTCGCTGGCTTCCGCTGTCAATACATCGCCTGCGTAGCCGGGGGCCAGATAATCGATGCTGCAACCGGAAGCGACTGTGTTGCGGTTATAGCTATTGCAGGAAAAGGCAAACGCGCTGTCGGCCAATGCGAAAATGAATCCGCCATGGCAGGTCTGGTGACCGTTCAGCATGTCCGGCCGTACCGTCATCGTCAGCTGCGCATAGCCCGGCCCCATCTTCACGATCTGCATGCCCAGCGACTGTGTCGCCTGGTCGCGCTCGAACATCGCCTTGGCGGTCGCTTCCGCCAAGGCCTGCGCGTCCCGTGCTTGTTGCAAGTCATCCATGAAATGTGGCTCCCGTTGCGACCTTGCGATGAATCAGCGGAGAAATGCGATAGCGGTCTTCCCCATAGCTCGCAGCCAGATTGCTTAGCACCGTCCTGACATTGGCCACGCCGATGCTGTCTGCCCAGGCTAGCGGACCGCGCGGATAATTGACGCCATTTTGCAGCGCCGTATCGACCGCCTGCACGCTGCATACACCCTGATTGACTGCATCCGCGGCTTCATTGGCCAACATCGCGACGGTCCGCATGAGCGCCATTCCCGGGACATCGCCCAACGGCGATACCGCATAGCCGGCTGCCTGGAACAGTCCGACCGCTATCTCGTATGCGGCATCATTGCATTGATCGGCACGTGCGAGGGCGATGCGGGAGGCGGTCGAAAAATCAAGCGCCAGATCCAGCAATACCGTATTCGGCAACGCATTGTCGCTTGCGCGTTGGGTGGCACTGCGGCCATCGGTCAGGAAGACCGTTGCATCGCCGCACTTCAGTAGCGCGCCGTCTTCCTGCTGAAAGGAAGTACGGTGCACTTGCAGGCCAGCAGCGGACAAGCGCGCGGCGAGCGTGTCGGCCACGCTATTCTCTCCCTGCAAGATGACTTCCTGTGGGATCGGATACGCCGGCTCAGTCTGCGGCGCCGGCGCAACGGCGTTGTCGCCGTACTGATAGAAACCGCGCCCGCTCTTGCGCCCCAGGAAACCGGCATTGACCAGCTCTTGCTGCAGGAGCGATGGCGTGAAACGCGGATCGTTAAAGTACGCCGCGAATACCGAACTGGTTACCGCAAAGTTGACGTCGTTTCCGATCAGATCCATCAACTCGAACGGTCCCATGCGAAATCCGCCGGCTTCACGCATGACTGCATCCAGCGTTGCCGGCGTTGCGGCCTGTTCGGTCGCCAGGCGCAAGCTTTCCGCGTAATACGGACGGGCGACGCGATTGACGATGAAGCCCGGAGTTGACGCGGTATGCACCGGGCTCTTGCCCCATGCAGCGGCGGTTGCATAGATGATGTCGGCGATGTCGCGGTCGGTAGCGAGGCCGCTGACGATTTCCACCAGTCCCATCAATGGCACCGGATTGAAAAAATGCATGCCGACAAGCCGCCGCGGCAAGCGCAAGCTGGCGCCGATTGCCGTGACTGAAATCGAGGAGGTGTTGCTGGCCAGGATGCAGTCGTCGGCGACCACCGCTTCGAGGTCGGCAAACAGCTGCCGCTTGGCGTCCAGATTCTCGACGATGGCTTCCACCACCAGCGCAGCATCCGCCAGATCGCCGGGCGCGGCAACCGACTGCAGCCGCCCGCTGGCTGCATCCGCGGCAGCGGCGCTCATCTTGCCTTTTGCCGCCAGCGCGCCGTAGGTTTTGCGGATAGCCACGATGGCGCTGTCAGCCGCTGCTGCACGGGTATCGAACAGTTTTACCCGGTGGCCAGCAGCGGCCGCGACCTGCGCAATGCCGGCGCCCATCGCGCCGCTGCCGACGACCGCGACAACCAGCGAAGTATCAAGTGCGATTGCCATGCCTTATGCTCCCTGGAACTTCGGTGCGCGTTTTTCAGTGAATGCTGCCACGCCTTCTCGATAATCCTGGCTATGTCCAAGCTCGCGCATCAAATCGCGCTCAAGATCGAGCTGCTGTTCCAGCGTGTTGGCCGGGCTCGCATACAACGCCTGCTTGGTGCGGGCCAGGCCCTTGGTCGGCGCAGCGGCGAAATGTTTTGCCAAATTGTCCACCTCGGTACTGAATACATCGTCCGCCACACATTTCCAGATCAGGCCCCAGCTTTCCGCCCGTTCCGCGCTAAGCTTTTCGCCGAGCAGCGCCAGTCCCATTGCACGCGCACTACCGATCAGGCGCGGCAGGAAGTAAGTCCCGCCGGTATCGGGAATCAGTCCGAGGCGGCAAAAAGCTTCGACAAACGATGCTGACCTGGCGGCAATCACGATGTCTGCGGCAAGCGCCAGATTGGCGCCGGCTCCTGCAGCAACACCGTTGACCGCGCAGATAACGGGTACCGGCAAATTGCGCAGCGCCAGCACCAGCGGCGCATAGTATTTTTCCACCGATGCGCCGAGATCGACCGTTGCCGCACCCGGCGCGACCGCACGGTCGCCCAGGTCCTGGCCGGCACAGAAGCCGCGCCCGGCGCCGGTTAACACCAGTACACGCACCGACGGATCGGCCTTGACCTGCTCCAGCGCTGCACGCACTTCAAGATGCATCGCAACGGTAAAACTGTTGAGCTTGCCGGGGCGGTTGAGCGTCAGGCGCGCAATACCGTCTTGAATCTCGAACAGGATGTTTTCATAGCTCATCAATCGCTCCAGTCTTTGTTTGTTCGTTGTTTACCTATGCGTGCGCGCGGCTTTGCACGACGCGGAAGCGGCTGGCCACGAAAGCGGCATCCGACAGCGAGGCGTTGGCCGCCGGATTGGCGCCGGTGCCGTGGAAATCGCTGAACGCGGCGGACTGGTTCACAAAGACGGCGCCGGTCAGATTGATCGACAGTGCGACGCCAGCTTCCTCTGCGGCGCTACGTGCGTTGGCAATAAGCTCTGCACTGCTGGAGTACACCGACAGGGTCAATGCGCCATGCTCACGTGCAATCTTCTCGGACAATGCAATGCTGTGCGCCGTGCTGTCGGTAGCAATGCAGAAAGAAATCGGGCCGAAGAATTCCTGCATGATCTTGCTCTCGTCGACTGCGCTGAGCTTGAGCAACAGAGGCGTACGGATGCGCGCTCCGGGGAACAAGGGATGCTCCAGCGCTTGGCTGTCGAGCACGACCTCACCGATGGCGCGCGCGGCGTCGATGCGTTCGAGCACAGCGACGTTCTGGATTGCGCCCAGCACCTCGACCGCCTTGGCCGGGTCGCTGGTCAGCCTGGCGATGCTGTCGCCGATCGCGGCGACCACCTGATCGAAGCTGACGCGTCCTTCCGGCGTGTCGATGCCCTCTTTTGGAATATATATGTTCTGTGGCGCAGTACACATCTGGCCGGAATACAGCGCGAGCGAAAACGCGATATTCCGCACCATGCCCTTGAAGTCGTCGCTTGAGTCGATGATGATCTGGTTAACGCCTGACTTCTCGGTAAATACCTGCGCCTGGTGGGCATTGCGCTCCAGCCAGTTGCCGTTCTGGCTGCTGCCGGTAAAGTCGATCAGACGCACTTCCGGACGAGTCGCAAGCGCCACTGCCGCGTTGTCCCCCTGCTCATGTGCCGCCAGCGTCACGATGTTCGGATCGAAGCCGGCTTCTGCCAGCACTTCGCGCGCGATCTTGACGGTAATCGCCAAGGGCAGGATGGCGCCGGGATGTGGCTTGACGATGACCGCATTGCCGGTCGCGAGACTGGCAAACAGGCCTGGATAGCTGTTCCAGGTCGGGAAGGTGCAGCAGCCGATGACCAGGCCGACGCCGCGCGGCACAATGGTGTAATGCTTTTCCATCTTCAGCGGCTCATTCTTGCCCTGCGGTTTTTCCCAAATGGCTGTTTTCGGAATGTTGCGCATTTGCTGCCATGCGTACGCCACTGCTTCCAGGCCGCGGTCCTGGGCATGCGGACCGCCGGCCTGGAACGACATCATGAATGCCTGGCCGGTAGTGTGCATCACCGCATAGG
The DNA here is from genome assembly GCF_900107095.1 of Collimonas sp. OK242. Taxonomy (GTDB): domain Bacteria; phylum Pseudomonadota; class Gammaproteobacteria; order Burkholderiales; family Burkholderiaceae_D; genus Collimonas. Next base: position 69,251 of record NZ_FNOR01000006.1, on the reverse strand, counting down.
CGATTTCAAAGCTGTGCTGATTCAGGCGCTGCAGGATTTCCAGCGACACGCCAACCCATGCCTCCGGTCCGGCCTTGCGCCATGCCGGCGCAGCGGCTTTGATTGCGGTGAACAGTTGCTCGAGATCCGCCTTCGGGTAGCTGATGCCAAGATCGAAACCGTAGGGTGACGCCTCTTTTCCGGTTTGACCGGCAGTCGCCGCCTGCGTCAGTGCGAACGGCTTTCCCAGATGGGCTTCGTACGCCGCCTTGCCATCGGCGTTGGCGGTTTCGCCATACGCTTTCGGACTTGGCATTTCGGCATAGGCGCTCCAGTAAGCGCGCTGCTCGATTGCTGCCGTCGCCTGCTGCAGCAGGACTTGGTGCCGCTCAAAAAAGGGATGAGGCATAGTCTATTTCTCCAATATTTCAATTATTTAGCGCTGAATTTAGTGGTCCTGGTCAAAATCCATGACCACTTTGTCCGACACCGGAAAACTCTGACAGGACAGTGCGAAGCCGCGCGCGACTTCGTAGTCTTCCAGCGCATAATTGGCATCCATGTCGACCTTGCCGTCCAGCACCTTGCAGCGGCAGGTGGAGCACACGCCGGCCTTGCAGGAGTAGCGCATGTCGATGCCTTGTTTGAGGGCCGCATCGAGCACCGATTCCTTGTCCTTTTCCATCGTGAAATTGATGTGGGCGCCGTCGATAATCAATGTGATCTCGCAATCCTGGCTGCCCGCTACTGGCCGCGTATTCGGGACATGCTGTTGCTTCGAGGCGCTGGCCGCGAACAGCTCGACCTTGATTTTTTCTTTCGACAGGCCGTTGGCCTGCAATACTTCCGACACGTCGTGCATCATCTGTTCCGGGCCGCAGATAAATGCCTGATCGACGTCGCCGAGCACTATCCAGTGCTTGAAGAATTGTTCACATTTCTCTTTGGTGATGCGGCCGTTGAACAATTCGATGTCCTGCTGCTCGCGGCTCATCACATAGACCAGTTTGAAACGGTCCAGGTAGCGATCTTTCAGGTCCGCCAGCTCTTCCTTGAAAATCACCGACGACGATGCGCGGTTGCCGTAGAACAGCGTGAATGTGCTGTGCGGCTCGGTGATCAGCGTTGTCTTGATAATCGACAGTATCGGCGTAATGCCGCTGCCGGCGGCGAACGCCAGGTAGCGCTTGCGGTGTTCCGGAGACAGGGGCACGTTGAAGTGGCCCATAGGCGGCATTACCTCGATGACGGCACCGGCCTTCAGCGTGTCGTTGGCCCAGGTCGAAAATACACCGCCCGACGCCCGCTTGATCGCCACGCGCAAGGTGTTTTCCTGTACCGCGGTGCAGATCGAATAGGACCGGCGCACGTCTTCGTCGTTGACCATGGCGCGCAACGTGAGATGCTGGCCTTGCGTATAACGATACGCGTCCTGCAACTCTGGCGGCACCGCAAAAGTGACCGCAATGGTGTCGCGCGTCTCGTTGCTCACTTGCGCGACGGTCAATGCTTGGAATTTGCTCATAACGGACTGCTCCCGAATGTGGCCAGAAGCCCTGCGCAACGTGCACGGAGCTGTTTGACTAATAACTAGTGGCATTTAAAATAATCGAATGGCTCCAGGCAGTCGTCGCAGCGGTATAGCGCCTTGCACGGTGTAGAGCCGAACTGGCTGCTGCAGCGTGTGTTGGTCGAACCGCAGTGCGGACAGGCCACCTTCAAATCGTCAGCTCTCTTGCGCGCAAGACGGCTGGTGATGCGGCTGATATCGATCACCTGTTGTGCCGGCGGCGCAATGCCATATCCCTTCAGCTTGAGCTTGCCGGCTGCCGACATCCAGTCGGTAGTCCAGGCCGGCGACAGCTGCGTCTTCATCTTGAAACGCGCGATACCGCGCTTCTTGAGCGCTTCTTCTATCGATTCGGCAATCACCAGCATGGCCGGACAGCCGCTGTAGGTCGGCGTGATGGTGACGATGCATGCACCGTCTTCCCACGCGACGTCGCGCACGATTCCCAGGTCAACCACCGAAATCACCGGTATTTCTGGATCGGGGACTTGCGCCAGCCAGTCCCAGATTTGCTCGGTATTTGCGCTCATGATATTTACCAAACGGCTCCCGGATAGGCGCGTGGCAGGAATTGCATTTCAGCCAGCAGGTAACCGAGATTCTCGGTATGCACGCCCTGCTTGCCGCCTTTTTGCATCCACGCGTTCAGCGGCGGCAGATCCAGCGTCGCTTCTTGAAAAATCCCGGTCACATGCGCTATCCAGGGAGCACGCAAGCCGGCAAGATCCGGCGCGACACCCTGCAGCGCCATGGCATGATCGACCGCGTCCGCCTGGAACATTTCATCAGTGAACATCCACAGGTCATTCACCGCGTTCTGCATCATGCTGCGACTCCGATCGGTGCCGTCACCCAAGCGCACGATCAAATCCCCGCTGCGACGCACGTGATAGCACACTTCCTTCAGCGATTTTTCGGCAATCGCCGCGATACGTTCGTCGGACGATGCAAGCAGCTGTTCCAGCAGCACGTAATGCCAGGAATCGAAGTAGAACTGCCGCGCCAGGGTATCGGCATAGCTGCCGTTGGGCTGCTCGACCAGCAACAGGTTATGGAAATCGTGGGCGTCACGCAGGAACGCCAACCGGTCTTCGTCGCGGCCGGCGCCCTCGATCTCGCCGGCATAGGTGAACCAGAAACGGGCTTGCCCGATCAGGTCGAGCGCGACGTTGGTCACTGCCATGTCTTCTTCCAGCGCCGGGCCTTTGCCGCACAATTCCGACAGGCGCTGACTCAATACCAGCGCATTGTCCGCGAGACGCAACAGGTACTCGAATTTAGGATCTGCCATTTTTCAATCTCCGCGCCGGCTTACAGGTTTTTGACTTCTTCCGGCATCGGAAAGAAGGTCGGGTGGCGATATACCTTGCTGTTGGACGGCTCGAACAACGCCGCCTTGTCGCCAGGGCTGCTGGCGGTGATGTCAGCCGCTTTCACTACCCAGATGCTGATGCCTTCATTGCGCCGGGTGTACACGTCACGCGCATTGTTGACTGCCATTTCTGCATCCGGCGCGTGCAGGCTGCCGACATGCTTGTGCGCCAAGCCATGCTGGCTGCGAATGAATACTTCCCACAGGGGCCATTCTTTGCTCATGAAATTCTCCTCCGGTAATTCAGGCGGCAAGCTGCGCCTGTGCCTTGCGGCGTTCTTGTTTATCCGCGTGCGCTACCAGCGCGTCGCGGAACCATTCACCGTCGTTGTAGGCCTTGACGCGTGTGCGCAGGCGATCGCGGTTGCAAGGTCCGTTTCCCTTGATCACGTTGTTGAATTCGCTCCAGTCGATCTCGCCAAATTCGTAGTGCTGGGTTGCTTGGTTGAACTTGAGGTCCGGGTCGGGTACGGTCAAACCGAGGAATTCGGCTTGCGGCACAGACTGGTCGACCATCTTCTGGCGCAACTCGTCGTTCGAGAACAGCTTGATGCGCCATGCGGCGGATTGCGCGCTATTGACCGATTCCGCGTCGGATGGACCGAACATCATGAGTGCCGGCCACCACCAGCGGTTGAGCGCATCCTGCGCCATCTGCTTCTGCTCCGGCGTTCCTTTGCACAGCGCCAGCATGATGTCGTAGCCCTGGCGCGCATGGAAGGATTCCTCCTTGCACACGCGCACCATCGCACGCGCATACGGACCATAAGAGCAACGGCAAAGCGGGATCTGGTTGATGATGGCGGAACCATCGACCAGCCAGCCGATTGCCCCCATGTCGGCCCAGCTCAGCGTCGGATAGTTAAAAATGCTGGAATACTTTGCCTTGCCTGAATGCAGGTCGGCGAGCACTTCATCGCGCGACACGCCCAAAGTTTCCACCGCGCTATAGAGATACAGGCCATGACCCGCCTCATCTTGAATCTTCGCCAACAGAATCGATTTCCGCTTCAGGCTCGGTGCGCGCGTGACCCAGTTGCCTTCCGGCAGTTGACCGACAATTTCGGAATGCGCGTGCTGCGAGACCTGACGAATCAGGGTTTTACGGTAACCCTCCGGCATCCAGTCCTTCGCCTCGATCTTGATACCTGCATCGACTCGGACCTGAAACGCGCGCTCTTGCGGCGCCATCTCATCCAAGGAACGTATGTGTTTGCTGCCGGTTTCAACCAACTGTGCGTACATGGCCTTACTCTCCTATGCAACGATTTGAGGACTTGTCGGCTCCGATCTTCGGAGCGCCAAACGGTGTTTTGAAAATGCGAAAAACTCGATTTGAATCATTTATTTTTCAGCTGAATCTTGAAAAACCTCGCAGCCATAATACGATACATAAAATATTATGCAAGCAGTTTTTTATGTATCACATAAAATATGCGTATCATTTTATGCATGCAATCACCGCGCGCATTCAAAAAAAATGTCACGTTACCTGTATCATTTGCCGATTTGACGGCGCAGCCAGCATTTATCGTGCTCCGGTGCGCGTGTTATTTTGCATTGCACAAAATCCATTTCCATTCTGACTATGCCATCAACCAAAATCCCAACAATCAAGAAGTGGATTGAGCAATTCATGGCCCACAATCCTCCACGCACCAAATCCGTGGTGATGACGCTCTTCGGTGATGCGATTACGCCGCACGGCGGCGAAGTGTGGCTGGGAAGCCTGATCGAACTACTCGCACCTTTCGGCATCAGTGACCGACTGGTACGCACAAGCGTGTTCCGGCTCGCGGAAGAAGGATGGTTAGACGCCACACGTGAAGGCCGACGTAGCCTGTATGCACTGAATGCGTCTTCGGCTAGCCGTTTCGAGCGGGCGTATCAGCGTGTGTACGCACCATCGAACCGGCCCTGGCAAGGGAAATGGACACTATTGCTTGCGACCTCCGACGAAATCACGGCAGTGCAACGTGCCGGGCTGCGTAAGGAGTTGCTGTGGGAGGGCTTCGGCATGATCGCTCCGGGAATCTTCGGACATCCAAGCGCAGATCCGCAAGTAATCGGGGAAATTCTTGAGCGCGTTGGCGTACGCGGCAACGTCTTTGTGTGCGCCGCATCCGAAACGGAAATGGCGGATGGACGTCCGCTCAGCGGCCTGGTAGAACAATGCTGGCAGTTGGGATCGGTAGTTTCAGATTATGAACACTATATTGAGCGCTTTGCATCGCTGCCCAAACTCCTGAGCGCGAAAAATGCACTTGACCCGCAACAGGCGTTCATGGTCCGCACATTGGCAATCCACGAGTTCCGCCGCGCTCAGCTACACGATCCGCAACTACCGCTGGAACTGCTGCCCGCACAATGGCCTGGCACAACTGCCTATGACCTGTGCTATCAGATCTACAACGCCGTGTACGCCAATGCAGAGAAATACCTGCTCGACACCTTGCGCCGCGAAGACGAAAATGCGCCGCAAGCCGCGCCCTACTTTTATCAGCGATTCGGCGGCCTGACCTGAACAGCTGAGCCAGGACAGCCCGTTATTTATGTTGGCATCTCTCGCAGATGAAGATACGTTCAAAAGACTGTTCGTCACATAGATACCCCGGCTGCCTGCTTCCAAAGCGCCTAATGTGCAAGCGCTTTACCCTTTTTTCGCACGCCGATGAGGAGCGCCATGGCGCTCATGACCAACAATACGCTCAGCAAGTACAGTGCAATATCCATATTTCCCGTGCGCGTTTTTATCTGGCCTATCACCCACGGACTGACGATGCCGCTGGTAATTCCGATGCTGCTTATCATCGCAATCCCGCCCGCCGCAGCATTCCCCGACAGATAGGTGGTGGGCACCGCCCAGAAAATAGGCAGGGCGGCAAAGATAAGAACGGCGGCGGCCGAGAGTATCGTGAGCGTCGCTATCAGACTCCCGGGATGCAGGGTAAGCAAGAACAGCGCGGCCGCGCCGCCTATCGTACACAGGGCGAAATGCCTGCGGCGTTCAGCCTTCAGGTCGGAGTGGCGCGCAATCAAAATCACGCCGACCGCGCCAATGGCATTCGGGATTGCCGAATACAAACTTATCAGGAGCACGTCGCTCACGCCAAAATCCCGAATCATGATCGGCATCCAGAAATTCAAGGTCAGCGATGCACAGGTCAGGGAAAAGTAAATGAAGGCGAACAAGTAAACCCGCGGGTTGGCCAGCGCCGCTGAAAACGCGTGTCGTGAATCGCCCTGCGTTTGCTGGCGATCATGCGTCAGATTTGCAGCTAGCCGCTGTTTTTCTCCGCTTGCCAGCCACCTGGCCTGATGCGGATTATCGTCCAGATAGAAATAGGCGATTAACGCCAGTAGAATTGCCGGCGATCCTTCGATGACAAACATCCATTGCCAGCCGCGCATGCCGAGTACCCCGGCCATGTCGCGCATGATCCAGCCGGAGAACAGGCCGCCCAGGACGCCTGCCACCGCGACGCCCGCGAAAAACACAGACAGCACCGATGCCCGCCGCAATGAAGGGTACCAATACGTCAGATACAGCACAATGCCAGGGAAAAATCCAGCCTCAAATACACCCAGCAAGAAACGCAAGACATAAAAATGGATGGGGGTCGACACCCACATCATCCCCACTGAGGCAACACCCCACAACAACATGATGCGCACGAAAGTTTTGCGTGCGCCGAATTTCTCCAGTAACAGATTGCTGGGCACCTCGCACAGGACATAGCCGACATAAAACACCGCTGCCCCCAGACCATACATTGCATCGCTGAAGCCAAGATCCTGCTTCATCTGCAACTGCGCGAAGCCGATGTTGATGCGATCCAGGAAAGACACGACGTAACAGATAAATAGAAAAGGGATGATGCGCATTGAAACCTTGCGGTAAAGCGCGGCGTCTGCATGGCTTGTATCGATCAGGTCGATCGACTTTTCATTCGCGGGCGTGCTGATCATTTTTGTCTCGCTTCGGGGCTAATGGCTGACGACCTCACAAATCGGCGTGATGGGACAGCGCAATGAGTTGCGACATCTGCGTGTCGTTGAAATTGCGTTAGGTGCATTAGATGACTGGCTACTGTCTGAGAACGGATTCGCGCGCCAACGTCATTGCTTCACATAGCAAGTTGAAATCGCCAATGTGGTTTGCCAGAAGCAAGATCAGCTGGGCATTGGCGGACTGGCTCTGCGCCTCGTCCAGATCGCGATGCATTTCGATCAGGAACTCGTAAAAATCGTCTGGGCGAGTCAGGTTCTGGGTGGTATTTAACGCCATGGTTGTCTCCTATGGGCAGTTCTATTTCTCATAATTTCCAATAATCAGATCGTCAGGCGCTAACGCCCTAGCGCACGTCGCCATGCAGCTTGCACTGCCGGCACATCGATCTCCCGCCAGCGCGCGCTGACGTGCTGGTCTGGCCGCAGCAGGTAAAAGCTGCCGTCGTGCGCGTCATAGCGTTGTGCCGCGAGGCCTTCGTGATCGGAAACAAAGATGGCGCCCGGCAAATCGTTGCGACAACTTGCAGTACCGCCACCGATATGCACCAGTACCAGCTTCAGCGCGGGCTTTCCTTGCTGCAGCGCGCGCAGGGTCGTCACGGTAGGGGTATCCAGTTCCGGACTGCTATGAAAAAACAAGCCGGTGAACACCTGACCAAGTTTCGACAATAGCCAGGCCGGTTGACTATCAGCAGTTACCGGCGCATCCACAGCGGCAGCCCCTGGCATCATCTGCCCGCTGAAGCCATCGCGATCAGGCGTATTCAGCGGCGAGTCGCAAAGAACGGCCGGAACGGATAAGCGACCGCTGTTGACCAGCTGCCGCGCAAAGGAGTGGCGGCTGGCGAGCTGCAAAACCGCATCGCGGAACAAACGACTAACCTTGCTCTTGGGCGTAATAAAGTCAGTCGCGCGGGTCGAATTCCGGATATTTTCGTCAGCGGCGTATTCGCGTTCCTCCGCATAGCTGTCCAATAACGCATCGGGAGCCAGGCCCTTCAGCACCAGCGCCAGTTTCCACGCCAGGTTTTCGGCGTCCTGGATACCGCTGTTTGCGCCACGTGCACCGAAGGGGGAAACGCCATGTGCCGCATCGCCGGCGAACAGGACTCGTCCGTGACGGAATTTGTCCATGCGCAGGCACGAGAACGTGTACACGCTGACCCACTGCAGTTCGAATTCGGTGTCGTTGCCCAACAGCGCTTTGACCCGGGGAATGACTCTCTCCGGGGTCTTTTCCAACTCGGGATCGGCATCCCATCCGAGTTGAAAATCAATCCGCCAGACGTTGTCGGGCTGGCTGTGGAGGAGTACCGACTGATTCGGGTGAAATGGCGGATCGAACCAGAACCAGCGCTCGACCGGAAATGCGGCCTGCATTTTCACATCGGCAATCAGAAAGCGGTCCTTGAAGGTTCGTCCCTTGCTGTCAAGCCCCATCAAGCGGCGCACCGGACTGCGCGCGCCGTCGGCAGCAACCACATACTGGCCATGCAATGCATAGTTGCCTTCGGGCGTCTCGACCGTAAGCGTGACGCGCTCGCTTTCTTGCTGAATGCCAATGATCTTGCTTTTCCAGCGAATCTCAAGATTCGGCAACTGGCGCGCACGCTCAAGCAGGAAGCCCTCCACGTAATACTGCTGCAGGTTGATGAAAGCAGGCCGATGATGACCGGACTCCGGCAACAGGTCGAAGCTGTAGACCAGTTCATCTTTCAGAAAAATCTTGCCCACATTCCAACTGACGCCCTTCTCCACCATCCGCTCACCGCAGCCGAGCCGGTCAAAAATATCCAGCGAACGTTTGGCAAAGCAGATGGCGCGCGAGCCCGTCGACAAAGTGCAATCATCATCGACCAGCACTACCGGCGTGCCTTGCTGCGCCAGATCAATGGCCGTAGACAGTCCCACCGGCCCCGCCCCCACCACGATGACCGGATGCGTCGTGCTGACGGGGACAAGCGCATCTTGTTCGCTGCAGCGCTGGAATTCAAATTTAAGTGATTGATAAACTGTGTTCATCGCGACGGGTCTCCTCCAACTCAGATCTTTCTTATTTACTGCTCTGTAACGCGGACCACATCTCCTGGTCCCGTTGTGCGGTCCAGATGCGAGGATGGGCGATGCCGCTGGCTTCATCGAATGCACGTGATACGTCAAATGGCAGGCAGTGTTCATAGATAAACACTTGTCCGAACTTCGGATCCATCGCCTTGCGCGCGTGTGCCATCGCCCCCTTCAAATCGAGGTTTTGCGCAACGGCTTCGCGTCCCTGCTGCAACAGTGTGGTCACGAAGTCCTTGGTATAGTCGAGGCCGACATGGACTTCCGCAGCGTTGAACATGGCCGGGCCGCGGCCGGGCACCAGCTTCTCGGGTCCCAGTTCCCGCAACGCTTCGAGTGTGGCTGGCCATTGCTCCAATTGTGCATCGCCGCAATAACAGGCGGCACCGTACTCGACCAGGTCGCCGGAGAACAATACTTTTTGGGACGGAATCCATACCACGGTGTCGCCCTTGGTATGGCCGGCGCCGAGGTGCATTATTTTGACTTCAAGCTTGCCGAGAAATAAGGTGATCTCTTTCTCGAAGACCAGCGTTGGCCAAGTCAGGCCCGGGACCGTTTCGACGCCGGCAAACAAGCGTGGGAAGCGTTCTATTTCCGATTTCATATCCGCCTCGCCACGTTCCACGATCATCTCGTAGGTACCGCGGCTGGCAATGATTTGCTGTGCGCCTTCGTTGAAATAGGCCGATGCGCCAAGCACCCGCACCGCATGATAGTGCGACAGGACGACATGCTTGATCGGCTTGTCGGTGACGGCGCGTATCCGTGCGATCAAGTCTTGCGCCATGGCGGGAGTGGCGGTGGTATCGACGATCAGGACACTGTCATCGCCAATAATGACGCCGGAGTTGGGATCGCCTTCGGCGGTATACGCCCAGGCGTTTTCCGACAACTGCGTGAAGGTGATTTTCTTCTCTTCCAGATCGGCCTGGGAGGCAAAAGCTTTAGTCATGGTTCTTCCTCGAAAGTTGAGGTGAGACCTTGCCTGCCAGCACCTTGTGCAGACGATTGCTTTGGCGCTTGTCTCACCTTGTTTTGTATTAGATTTTTTTCGGTAAACGGATGATAGGCCCCCGTGATTTAATTTGTCAATATCAAATATATTTGTTATTAACAAATAATAATGAGGAATACGACATCAGCTTTCGGTAGGAAAGACGGGAATTTCATTTAATATGACGCTTTAGAGAAGTTGACCTGGCGGGAACAATCAATGCGCAAAGTGGCATCATCAGCAACAGCAACACCGATTGACGACGAAGAGCGCAGCAAGTCCGATGGAAAACGGCAACGGGGCATTCAGAGCGTCGAGGTTGGAGCAAGGCTGTTGCAAGCTATCGCGGCCGCTCGGCGGCCGGTTGGACTGACCGATCTGGGTGTTGCCGCCGACCTGCCGCCTGCGCAGGCATTCACCTACCTGGTCAGCCTCAGCCGGATAGGGCTGGTGAGGCGCGATCCTGTTTCCGGCGATTACGAGCCGGGTCCACTCGCCCTGCGGCTGGGACTACTGCGGCTGGAACAGACAGCGGCATATCGCGCTGCAATGCCGCACGTCCTGGCATTGGCCCAGACAGTGGGCTACAGCGTGGCGGTCTGTATGCCCGGCCCCCAAGGGCCGACCATTGTGCGCTATGAACATGCCGGCTTCCCGTTGCATGTGAACTTGCACATAGGCACCGTCATGTCGCTGCAAATGACCACAACCGGGCGCGTGTTCTGTGCATTCGCGTCCGCAGAACAGCGCCAAATCATGCTGGCCAGCCAGCTCGGCAGCGACATTCCGGATCAAGCGCGGCAGGCCGGTCAGGCGGCTTTGGATGCGACTTTTGAAAAGCACCTGGCTGAAATACGCCAACGCGGAATGGAGCGCAGCATGAATACGCCGAGTCCCGGAATCAGCAGCTTGTGCGCACCGGTATTCGACCGCGACGGTCAGCTTTGCCTGGCGCTGACGATCATAGGTGCATCGGGTTCGATTGATGTGGAATGGGATGGCCCGGTGGCTACCGCGCTGGAGCGCACCGCAAAAACCATCAGTGGCGAGCTCGCCGCCGTTTTATAAAGACTTTAGCTGTGTCATCTACAACAGAGAATTCCCCCGCCAAACTGGCGACATTGAACAGTGACAAACCGCAGCGCGGCATCCAGGCACTCGAAAACAGTGGCGAATTACTCGTCGCCCTGGCCTCCGCCGGAGTGCCGCTGTCCCTGCGCGACCTCGCGCAAGTCGCGGGCATGCCTGCGGCCAAGGCATTCCCTCACCTGGTAAGCCTGGTCAAGACCGGCATCTTGCGCCGCGATCAGGCCGGTTGTTTTTCAGCGGGCGTACTGAGTCTGGAACTCGGTCTGCTGGCATTGCAAAGACTGTCGCCGACCAGGGAAGCCGCGCAGGAAATCCTGACTATCGCGAAGGCCACCAAGCTCAGCGTGGCAACCGCGGTGCTAGGCCCGCTGGGCCCGACCGTGGTACAACTGGAAGAATCCGCGCGGCCGCAGCACGTGAGCCTGCGCATCGGGACGGTTCTGTCATTGGTGAATACCGCCATCGGCAGGGTATTCGCCGCACACTTGCCGCCTGAGGTGTTGGCAAACCTGCTGGTACAAGATGAAATACGCATGGCGGGTGAGCCATGGATTGCGACTGTCAACCAGCGGCACTCGAAATCGGTAGAGGCATACCATGAACAGCTGCGAATTATCGCGGCACGCGGCATCGATACCGCCATCGATAAGCCGGTTCCAGGCATCCACACCCTGGCGGCGCCGGTGTTCGACCATACCGGAAACATTTGCCTGGTGATTGCCTTGATGGGATCTTCCGGCAGCTTTGACAGTTCGCTCGATGGAGCATTGGCAGATTACCTGCGCAGCGCAGCGCAATCGCTGTCCCATCGCATGGGTTACTTCGCTCCCGCGCCGACGCATGCCAGCTGACTATTACAGATCGGTCAAAACCGATTTTGGCCACTTCTTTCCAGTCTCCGTAAAGACATGAACATCGCCCCGATTCACGATTACTTAATCAATATTTTTTTCTAAGACAACCTCCATTTGTCTCAACCAGGAACTTCCAAATGAAACTAACAGGTATGAACAAGAATATTCTCGCGCTCATGCTGCCCCTCTTCCTCGCTCTATCAGTTCATGCGCAAGAGGCCGCAGCAAAGAAATTCACTATCTACGTTTTTTTGCCCTGGAAAGTGCAAACGCCGGATGGGAAAATTGATCGCTCGATCAAGTTGACAGACTATGTTGTCCAGTTTGGCCTCAAGCCGGTCAAGGTGATTTACGAAGCTGCCTATTTGACCAACGGCAAGGTGGATCACGAAAAAATCAAAGCCATTGCAGAAGCGACGCAGGCCGAGCCAGACAGCATTGTTTCATTTGATACGGAATTTGGTAAGCGTTTTTATCCGCAAACGGTCATCCCCGAAGTGCTTGAAATTTTGCACTCCTATCGCGGTGAGCATCCCAAGGCCAAGGTGGGGGTATATGCCACGGCTCCGCAAAATACATATGGATGGAAGAGCGGCATTGAAAGCTATGACGGGCTGAACGCCAAATACAAAGTAGTGGCTGAAGCGGTCGATTTTTTGAGCCCGGTCTTGTACAACTATAACCGGGACGATCTGGATGCCTGGATGAAAGCGGCGACGTACAACGTCAACGCGGCCAAAAGATACGGAACCAATAAGCCCATCATTCCCTACATCAACCCTGGTTACGGAACCCCGACCGCCGATGGCAACGGGTCGAATCCGGTGATTCAATTTTCTGAAAAAGAAATGACGATCCGCCTGCAAAAACTGTATGACCTAGGCGCTTCCGGGTGCATTGTGTGGGGTAGCAGCGGGGACCGGGACGCCAATGGCAAACAACCCGTTTTTGACGCCAGCACTGGCTGGGCCAAAGCTCTCGTTGGATTTGCCCAGACTCACGGCCAATAGCCGAATAGCATCGATCGGCGGGCGCAAGACGCGCAGCAAAAATCCTGCGAGTTTCACGGCTCTGCCGATGGCATTCAGTTCTTGCAAACGCAGTCACCCTTGTTGTTTTTTTTTCGAAAATTGCTAGGATTCCGGCCGGCCATCAGGCCGGAGGCGATGCTTTTCTGTGCTCAAGACCTGGAGAGATGGGAACAAGGACACTTCGCCCACCTACCCTGGCTTGCCCATGGCGTCGTTGCGAATGGACGGAGCAAGGGCGATCCGTTTCGTAATTGCCCCCGCACCGCTACAGCTTACTGCCAGCCTGGGTGGCGTGCCCGGTAATACTCCAAGGCAGCGTTGCGTTCCTGCTCAGCTTGTTCGGCCAATGAAACGGCTCTGGCCAAGTGGCCGCCGAACTCATTGCCGTGTTCTTGATGGATGATGCGCATTTCAGTAATAGCTTGTTGCAAATCGTGAGTTGCAGCCATGGCTTTATTATGAAGTTCGTCAGCAAAAACGACAGTGGTGACTAACAGGGAGCACAAGAGCACAGGGAGTGTCTGGATCTTCATGATTTTACATTCTCCGGAAAAAGGGATTATTCCCTGAGGGCTTAAACCTCTGGAGTTCCTTGCCGGTTGACCGTTATTACAAACCATTACAACTCGATAGACAGGTGAAGCTGGAAATACGATCTGGCTGATAGAATCCCAACCTGCCATCCATTCAGATATCCGCTCCGTTGACGCCACCGGGAAAGTGCGCAAGAAGCCCGCTGTTTTCATCGAGTGCACGGAATTATTCAGAAAAGAAAACAGGCAAGGGGCAAGGCATGAGATTAGCCATTGGCGTATCCGATACATATTCTTTATGGCGTAAAGAACATCCGCTTCCTCATTGAATTATTATTGAACGTTAGCGCCCGAGACACCTGCTCGCGATGACTAGTCGGCACATGGAAGCATTAAACTGAATCGGTAATAATGGCGGGTGAAGCGCTCAGGATGTCCGAATTTCGGAACTCAACGTGGCGCCGACTCCTATGGCGCCCGCCCGACTGTTGCACAACCGTAAGTGAGCGACCGCAACGCTGGCGCCTTATTTACCCAGCAACGCCAGAGAATGATGCCATTCCGCAGCCCATGCGTACAAAAAATCATGCGCATTAAAAGCGCGTTTCAGATGTGGTATTGGTACCCGATACACATCGTTTAATCCCAGCGCCAACGTGACCGGATTCCACAAAGCCTTGTTTTTTGCTCTTTTAGCGCTGCCTTTGATCCTTGCGCCTTCATCGCCGAATATGCCGCCGCCATCGCAAAGGGCCTGGTCCAAATCAATTTTCACCAGGCTGGAAAATGCCATCAGCACCTGCTCTTTGCTAATGCCAGTCTGTGACTCCCTTGCCGCTTCAATGTTGACAGGTTCAGGCTCGGCCTCGCGCTTGAGCTTGCTAGCCAGGCGCTCCAGATCCTTTTTCAGAAAACGCAACTCATGCAAAGCCCTGCGAAAACCTGGGGGCTTGAGTTGCGTCACTATCTTATAGGCGTCTTTCGTGATCGTGATGAGCACATCCTCGCTTCCCGCTGAAAGCCGCCGGGTGTCGCCTTCGAAAAAAATCGGCGCCGGGTAACCACCGTTGGCGTCACCGAACAGCGCAGGATAGTCGGCGTCATAGTCCAGCCAAACATAGGGTGTCAAGCCGTTCTCTATCATGCGCGCCAATGTCCATGGCGCAGCGGTTTGCTGCGCAAGCCAGTGGCAAGCCTGCGCCGTTGTTGCCCGAAAAGGTAGTTCGATGCTCGTCATTGTTCTTTCTTTCACATGCCAAAATTACATTACTGGCATTACTTCGCGCATTTAAGGATAAGTGCCAAGACCCGATTCGTTTCAGGCCGGCTCCGAGATGGCGGGCAAAATTCCGGGAGCGGCTTATACAATTGGATGGGAACCTGGCGTCCCAATGAATGCGCATAAAGCTGCGCAAATCTTATCTCTCCAACCGTCCGTCACGGCGCTGCCAAATATGCAGCGGATTGGCATCTTGTAGCGCTGCAGGCAACAAATCCTGCGCCAGGTTCTGGTACGACACTGGACGGAGGAAGCGATAAATCGCTGCGCTGCCGACCGCCGTACTGCGGTTGTCCGAGGTGGCCGGGAACGGACCACCGTGTACCATCGCATGCGAAACTTCAACACCGGTCGGAAAACCGTTTGCCAGAATCCGGCCAACCTTACGTTCCAGCAGGGGTAACAGACGGCGCACCAGCGCCTTGTCACCGTCATCCATTTGCAGGGTTGCGGTCAACTGTCCCTCCAGATGCTCAGTCACCTGCATTAACTCCGCTTCATTCTCGCATGCAATCATCAAGGATACGGGGCCAAACACTTCTGCGCTCAAGCTCGGGGTGTTCATGAAGGCACGCGCGCTAGTGGCAAACAATGCGGGCGTTGCCTGATAACCGTCAGCAGCCCCACCTTGTCCCAGCTGTTTGACGTCGGCTTGCGCAGCTAACGTAGCGACACCGCGTTGATACGCCGCATGGATGCCGGCAGTCAGCATGGTGGCCGCACTGCGTTGTGTGAATTCCTTTCCGGCCAGCTGTGCAAACCGCTCAAAATCAGCACCGGCCAAGCCTAACACGAGTCCCGGATTGGTACAGAACTGACCGGCCCCCATAGTCACCGAATCGACAAAATCCTTGGCGATAGTATCAGCCCGCGCTGCCAGCGCTGCCGGCAGCAGATAAACCGGATTTATGCTGCTCATTTCAGCATGCACCGGAATCGGTTGCAAGCGAGCCGCTGCTACTTTCATCAACGCCAAGCCGCCCTGGCGCGAGCCGGTAAAACCGACTGCCTGAATCTGTGCGTTTTGCACCAGCATGGTTCCGAGCGCATTGCCAATACCGGTCAGCAGCGAAAACACGCCTTCCGGTAATTTGCTGGCAGCGACCGCCTGTTGAATCGCACGCCCGACTAGCTCCGAAGTGCCAGGATGGGCCGGATGCGCCTTGACCACAACCGGACAACCAGCGGCCAGCGCTGCCGCGGTATCGCCGCCTGCAACCGAAAATGCCAAAGGAAAATTACTGGCGCCAAACACCGCTACCGGACCGATCGCAATATTTCGCAGGCGTAAATCGACGCGTGGCAGCGGTAGACGTTCCGGTATGGCCGGATCGATACGGGCATCGTTCCACGAGCCTTCGCGCAACACCGCGGCGAACAGACCTAGCTGAGCTACGGTGCGGCTGCGCTCACCTTCCAGCCGCGCGCGCGGCAAACCGCTTTCAGCCATGGCGCGAACGATCAGTTCATCGCCAATGTCGAGGAGGTACTGGCCAATCATTTCCAGAAACTCTGCACGCGCTTCCGGGTTAATTTCTCGATAGATATCGAATGCGGAGTGCGCCAGATCGCAGGCATGCTCGACGTCGCACTGGTCCGCGCTATAGAAGTTCGGCCCTATCTCCTGCCCCAGCGTCGGATCAAAGGCCTGAAATACAGCGCCGTTGCCGGTGCTATAGCTGCTACCGATAAGCGACTTCCCTGTAATGGTCATATTGCTTTCTTAGTTAACGTCGGTTTAATTATCTATAACTTTGCGCGCAAACAATTCCAAATAGTCGATCAGCGCGTTGGCTCCTTTTGCGGCGTTCTTTGGATCGCCCTCAGCGACCGAAGAGGCCATCAGCATATGACATTTGGCGCCTTCGACGATGTCTCCCTCGTGCTGGAAGGCATACCAGAAGCGCCGGCACTTGATGATCAGTGGAACCACAGCCGTCACGGCCGACGGATTGCGACAGGCCGCGTGAATCACATGATCGAGCTCCTGATCCGCTTGCATGTAGGCAGCCAAATCATCCTTTTTGGCCGCCGCCACCATCCGTTTTGCGCAAGCCAGCAAATCCTTGCGTTGCTGCGGCGTAGCCAGGCGCGCGGCGCTTTGGGCGATCAGTTGATCGAGCACACGTCGGGTTTCGATCAGCGTCAGATGTTCGGCTGCTTCAATGTCACTGACGATCAAACCGCGCCTGGGCATCTGTTTGATCAAGCCGTTCGAGGTCATCCGCACCAACGCTTCGCGCAAGGGGGTGCGCCCGTGTCCGGTCATTTCTATCAGATCGGCTTCAACCACAGGTGCGCCAGGCTGGATCTGTAATGTCACGATCAGGTTTTCCAAAGTGTCATACGCGATATCGGCTGCACGCAATTTGGGGGCGGGCAGGATGCGGCGACTTGTTTCAGTTTTGGTCATTGCGTTTTACCACCTTTATTTTGGTTGCACTACATGCTGCCTTGGCTGGCACCAGAGTCTGGTGACATTATCATTAATATCCTTAGATTCACGCCAACGATTTTTTCGAGTCTAGTAATTGTATTTATGCCGATGCAGACAAGATTCATGCGCAATTCTGCACAGTACTGACGGTATGCATAAATAGCATGTTCGTCGATTTTTCAGAGCGATTAATTTCCTCTTTGTGCTGATGCGATTATCCAATTTAAATATATTGCAAATATATTTGCAAGATATTATTCTCACTATTCAGCATTATTTTTCAACACTGGTGGTGACACCAGCCTGATTTTTTCAAAGGAGCCGTACATGTCGTTACCAAAATGGGAAGGCGTATTTCCCGCAGTCACTACAAAATTTAAAGAAAATGAGGAACTTGATCACGCTGAAATGGAACGGCATTACGCCTTCCAGATTGATAGCGGCGTGCATGGCCTGGTCACCTGTGGATCGCTGGGTGAAGCCAGTACCCTGTCGCTGGATGAAAAACTGGAAGTGACCAAGATCGCGTTGTCTGTCGCTAACGGTCGCGTGCCAGTGCTTGCCAATGTGTCTGAATTACGTACCAAAGACGCCGTGCATTTCGCCGAGCAGGCTGCCAAGCTGGGCGTTCAGGGGTTGATGGTCATGCCGTCAGTGTTGTATGTGGCCGATGCCCGCGAAGCCAAGGATAATTTGCGCACTATCGCCAACGCGGCACAACTTCCGGTGATGGTCTACAACAACCCGGTTGCCTACAAAGTCGATCTGACTCCTCAGGATTTTATCGAACTGGCCGATTGCAAATGGATGGTGGCAATCAAGGAATCGACTGACAACATTCGCCGTATCACCGATCTGCGCAATGCCTTGGGCAATCGATATCAGTTGTTCATGGGGGTGGATGATCTGGCTTTCGAATCACTGGCGATAGGTGCTGACGGTTTATTGGCTGGTGTCGTCGTCGCCTTCCCGAAAGAGACCGTGGCACTGTACAAGCTGACGAAAGCGAAGCGTTACGATGAAGCGCTCAAACTGTATCAATGGATGACACCGCTGTTGCATCTGGACGTATCAACCAAGCTGGTGCAAAACCTGAAATTGATTGAAGCGATGGCGGGAGTTGGCAATGAATTCGTGCGTCTTCCACGCCAGCCACTGGCTGGAGCAGAGCGTGAGCGTGTTATGGCGATCATTCAAAAGGCAATCGACACGCGCCCTGATCTGAACAAATTCCAGATCGGTTAATAAAACAGGTAAACGCAACGCCGGTTCCTAGGGCCTGTTAACGGCGTGGCGTCATCAAGGTAGTCGCTCTGAAAACTACGCCCGGCAAGGTAAGGACACACACGATTTTTGTCAAATTAATCCCTAATTAATAATGATTCAGGAGAAACGAAAATGAACTTTACAAACAAAGCAATTTTTCTGGCCTGCAGTTTGGCAATCAGCGGCGTGTCGGCGGCACAGGAGATCGTCAAGATCGGCCTCACCAGCCCGCTGACCGGCTCGCAGGCACAGGCCGGAAAAGACAATGAAAGCGGTGCCAAGATGGCGATCGAACAGCTCAATAGAAGCAAGTTCACAGTGGCCGGCAAAGCGGTGACGTTTCAATTGCAGTCAGAAGACGATCAGGGCGATCCGAAAGCGGGCGTCGCGGTCGCTCAAAAATTAGTGGATAGCAAAGTCAAAGCGGTCCTGGGTCCGTATAACTCCGGCGTAGCGATTCCAGCGTCAAAAGTTTACAACGATTCCGGTATCGTCATGGCTACCGTCGGCACCAATCCACGTATTACTGAACAGGGTTACGAACATGTGTTTCGATTGGATCCGAACGATAACCAGTTGGGCGGAGACATGGCTATATATGCGGCCAAGCAATTGAAATTGAAAAAAATCGCGGTCATCGATGACCGCACCGCCTACGGCCAAGGCGTCGCCGACGCTTTCCTGAAAGCCGCCAAGGCCAATAAAATCGACATTGTCAGTCGCGAATTCACCAATGATAAAGCCAGCGAATTCAGCGCCATTTTGACCTCGATCAAAGGCAAGCAGGTGGACGGCATTTTCTACGGTGGCTACTTCACGCAGGCCGCTGCGATGAAACGCCAGATGAAAGCATTGGGTCTTGACGTGCATCTGCTGGGCGGAGATGCAATCTGCAATGCGGAAACCGGAAAGCTCGGTGGCGAAGTGGTCAACGACAAGCTTTACTGCGTACAAGGCGGCACCGTGTTGGGCAACAAAACCACGGAAAAAACTTTCCTGGGAGATTTCCAGAAAATCTACGGCAAAGCGCCACTCACCTACGCACCGTATTTCTACGACGGCATGCTGATGATTGCAGAGGCGATGAAGAAAGCCGACTCTACCGATCCAGCCAAATTTGGTCCTGTGCTGGCGGCTCTGAAATATTCAGGGGTGGTCGGCGACTATGAGTTTGACAGTACACACAATCTCAAGAATGCTCCGGTGACGATCTATCGCTTCAAGGACGGTGAACCGGTCCCTGCTCCGCTCAATTAGGCTGCTTGGCGCAAGCTGCTGGCGCTGAACGCCGGCAGCAGCCTCACTGCAATTTTTCTGCGTGTATGATACATGCAACTTTAGCCGAGCCATTGTCAGAATGAAACAGTTCGCCGCGCCTACGGACACAACTGCCCAGACCGACCGCACCCTGCTGGCGGCAGCGCTGGCTAACGTTTTTTTTGCGGAAGCACTGTTTGACGCATTGCCGGATGTAGTGTTTTTCGTCAAGGGCAAACAAGCCCAATATTTGCTTGCCAATCGCACCCTGGTAACACGCTGCGGGCTGCCCGACAAGGCAGCTATACTGGGACGTACTGTCAGCGATATTTTCCCGTCAAGGTTCGGCGCCAACTATCTGGAACAGGACATGCAGGTGTTAAACACCGGCATCGACATCCATGATCGGCTGGAACTGCACCTGTACCCTGACCGTGCGCCGGGCTGGTGTGTAACACATAAGATAGTGCTGCGAGACCGCCATGGCGACATCGCCGGCATGGCGGGGATTTCGCGGGATCTGGCGATGCCGGATAAGGACCATCCTGTGTATAAGCGCGTCGCCGCAGCCGCGCGTTTTATCCATGATCACTACGATCAGCAGTTGCAGATCAGTGACCTCGCACAAATCGCCGATTTATCGGTGTCACAGGTAGAGCGTTACTTCCAGAAGATTTTTTCCCTGAATCCACGTCAGATGATCATCAAGACTCGCCTGGATGCAGCTTCGGCGATGCTTGCCGGTCATGGCAACATCACCGAAATTGCCGTCGCTTGCGGCTACCACGACCATAGCGCTTTCACGCGTCAGTTCAAGGCCACGGTCGGCATGACACCGCGAGCATACCGGCTGTTGCTGCGAGCGACATAAGTCAGCCTGCCGGATCGCTATCTGGCGCAGCACTCTTGCCATGCAAGGACAGCAGGCTGCCAAGCCGCGTTGGCGAAATCGGCAAGCGCACCGAATCCGGTTTCCAGCCGAACAGAAAATCGGTGGCACCACCGCAGACCCGGCCCTGGCACGACCCCATGCCGCAGCGTGTACGCAGTTTCGCACTACGCCAGCTGGCATGCGACTGCAAAGCGCTATAAGCGACATCTTCGCAACGACAGACCAGGGTATCGGAATGGCACAAATTGCGTAGTTCAGGACGCAATCTGAAAGCCCTGCTCAAACGCCCGGCGAAGGCCTGCTGACTACGCCGTTGGGCTAGCCAGTAGGGGCCGGGAGTAGCGAGTCCACTGGCATGAGCACCAGCTATGTGCCCCTCCGCCAGCGCCAGATCGACACCGCCAACACCGCTACCCTCGCCGGCACAATACACATTTTCAATGCTGGTCTGCTGCTGCATATCCACCTGTACCGCACCGCCGACGATGCGGCAACCGATCGCCTCTGCCAATTCAGTATTTGGCAACAAACCGTAGCCACAAGCAAGATAGTCGCAGGCGATCGTCTTGTGCTGCCCGGCACTCACCGCCTGCACTGCGCGTAACTGCTGCTCACCCTCCGCTTGCACTACATAACTGTCGGCGTGATAAGGTATGCCCGCCAGTTGCCCCCGCAATTGCCAGGCCTGCTTCAATTTTTCTGGCGTACGAGTGAGTTGCAGAGCAAAGCCAGCCAGCTGACGCCAATTACTTTGCTCCAGTATTTGCAGCACCTGCGCACCGTGCTGTTGCATGGTCACCGCCACCGCCAGCAACAAGGGACCGGAACCTGCCACGACAATCCGTTTGCCATGTACTGGGTGGCCGCCTTTAACCAGCGCCTGTAAGCCGCCAGCGCCTGTCACACCGGCTAGCGTCCAGCCGGGAAACGGCAACAAGCGCTCGCGCGCGCCAGTCGCGAGTATCAGCTTGCGATAGCGCAGCTTAAACGCCTGTTGCGATGTTTCCAGCAACAGTTGCGCCGGACCGGCCACGCCCACTATGCGGCCTTGCATGAACCACTGGACGTTGGGCATCGCTTGCAATTGAGTCCATAATTTTTTGGCCCGGGGGTCCGTGCTGCGATCCGGCCCCCCGCGCCAGATCTGACCGCCGGCCAGTGGATTGTCGTCAATCAGCGCTATCGCAGCACCGCTTTGGGCAGCACAGCGAGCAGCGGCCAGACCCGCTGGCCCGGCGCCGACTATTACGATGTCGAAATCGCGCATCATGTTGAAATCTGTGCAGTTTCTATCTGCATACCCGCAACGCACACGGTCTGGCAAGCCAGGCGATGGGGATTGCCATCGATGCTGACTCGACATTCCTGGCAAATGCCCATGCCGCACAAAGGCGCCCGCAACATGCCGCTGACCGAGCGCCGGGTGATGCCGGGCGCGCCTTTGGCGGCCAGCGACAACGCAGCCGCTACGCTACAGCCATCAACCACGGTCACGCGACTGCCATTGAGGTAAATTGTGATAGCGAGCTCATCAGCCATATTGTTTTCCCAATTGTTCGAATCGCGCCGGCAAATACGGTGTTATCGGTATCTCTGTCTGCCGCCCCGCGATCTGCGCGCTTAGCAGCTGCGCGGTGGCCAGCGAGGTGGTGATACCGAGTCCTTCATGACCGGTAGCCAGCCAGACATTCGGTCTTGATGGATGTGGCCCTATCAGTGGCAAACCGTCACTGCTGGCGGCGCGCAGACCGGTCCAGCAGCGTAAGACATGCAAGTTGGTCAGCGCCGGTACAAAACTGGCGGCGTGCGCAAGCATGCGCGCCAGTATCGCCGGTTCGACAGTTTTATCGGTAACATCGAACTGACGCGAAGAGCCAATCAACAACTGTCCCGTCGGGCGCGGCTGCAGGTTGAAGGCCACTGAATCGCCATCGGCCGCGTGCGCACTTTTGATATAGCCGAGTTCGACCAGTTGATGGTTGATCGTTCCGGGATAGCGGTCGGTGATCACGATATGACCTTTTTTGGGGCGAACGGGCAATTCCGGCAGCAGCTGCAGCGACGCGCTGCCATTCGCCACCAGCACTTTTCCGGCATGTATTGCACTGCCATCGGCCAGTAACACGCCGCCTTCGATGACAGCACTCACCTGTCCGCTGCGCAACTTGGCGCCACGGCTCTGCGCACGAGCCAGCAACAGCGCGGCGCTCTTGGGCGGATACACCACGGCGTCGGCGCCAACCCGCAATCCGCCGCGCAAACCGGGCCGCAGCTGTGGTTCATGTGCATACAATGAGGCGGCATCCAGCAGCTCGCAAGCTATGCCGTGCTCGCTCAAGGTGCGCTGCTTTTCGCGCGCGACGGCCAGTTCCTCGTCGTCGGCGGCGATCCATAAGGTGCCGCAACAGCTGTATTCATGGAGCTTGGGATCAAGCGCGACCAGTTGCCGCCATAGGGCAACCGAGTAAGCAGTCAACGCCAGTTCGGCAGGATTATCATCCATCACCACCAGATGCCCCATGCCTGCTGCGGTGGCGCCGCTCCCGATCGCTTCGCGTTCGATGACCGTTACCGCCAAGCCCTCGGCCGCCAGCGCATCGGCGCAGGCGGCGCCAATCATGCCGGCGCCGATTACCAGGACATCGATGGTCAAACGATACCCCAGGCGAACGGATCGTTCTGGTTGAAAATGAAGCTGCTTTCGGCGTTGACGTGTGCGCTGCCGCGAATGATCGGCAAGATATGCTCACCCTGGCGCCGATACGAGGCTTCGAATACGCTGCCGATGATGCTTTCCTGGCGCCAGACTGCGCCTTCCGCCAGTTTGCCGTCTGCCGCCAGACAGGCGATCTTTGCGCTGGTGCCGGTACCGCATGGCGAGCGATCATACGCTTTACCGGGACACAATACGAAATTGCGGCTGTGGTTGCCGTCTTGCAGAGCAGGCGCAAACAATTCGATGTGGTCGATGGGCGCCTGGTTGGCGCCGGTAATGCCGGCCAGCGCCAGATTCTCGCGTACCGCCCAGGAAAAATCGGTCAAAGCGGCGATGTTGTCTTGCCGCAGATCCTGGCCATGCTCACCAATCAGGAAAAACCAATTGCCGCCCCAGGCGATGTCACCCACCACCCGGCCATAACCAGGCACCTGCAGCACCACATCCTTGTGCAGGCGATACGCGGGAATATTGTGCACCGTCACGCTGCCATCGTCGTGCAGTTCGGTTTCGACCACACCGACCGGGGTTTCTATCTTGTAACGGCCTGTCTCCATGCGCCCCAGATACGCCAGCGAAGCAATCAAGCCGATGGTGCCGTGCCCGCACATGCCCAGGTAGCCGACATTATTGAAGAAGATGACGCCGGCAGCACAAGCAGGATCCTGAGGCGCGCACAGCAGCGCACCGACCAGCACATCGGATCCGCGCGGTTCGCACACCACCGCAGTACGCAGATTGTCATGTTGCGAGCGCAATATCTGCAGCCGTTCGGACAAAGGGCCGCCCCCCAGATCGGGACCGCCGTCGAGCACCAGGCGGGTAGGTTCACCGCCGGTGTGAGAATCAAGAATCGAGATTTTTTTCATACTGACAGCGTAACCATGTCCACCAACGCTGTCTTGCCACTACACACCGCATTACATGACGAAATCGGCACAGTGCTGGTGACGTCACTCTAAGCAACCCAAAGTACCCTGGCAGAAAAAATTCCCGTTGGTGAAAAGTCAAATTCGGCTGCTGGCAAAACCAATCAGCGCCGCTTGAATTGCACGGTCCGTCAGATCAATACGCTTTCTCGTCTCCGAGCGCTTGTGCGAAGGGACATCTTGCAGATTGGGCATGGGGATGTGGTCGCAAGAGAGCAAATAATCACCGTCCGGACCACGCACTGCGCCTATTTCCAGCCAAAAATCATCGTAGTCGGCAAGGACCTTACCTGTGCGCACCTGATGGAACAGAACACGATTCTTATTCCCCACCAGAATCATTTTCTTGCATCCATAAGCATGCCCGATTTCCCTTACCAAGCGGATCATCAGGGCTTTTGGCCGCAAGCCAAACATGTCGCGGGTGGCGTTACGTACTCGTTCTTGTGCGTCGTTGCCGCGTGGCCCTTGCAGGCAGCCGATGCCTACACACCAGATCGACTCGCTCTCATAAAAAGTAAAGGCTATGGAGAACAGGCGTTGTTGATCGCAGTACAGGTCCAATGCCAGTTCCCCCTCCCGGTCGAGGGTGGCAATTGCCGATAACCTGATTTCGTAGCTGGCCCCGGATTTTCCGTTAAAGCCACCCAGCAATACCGGTGATTGTGTTGCGTCCAAGATCAGAGTAGCAAGACCTCGCTGGAGAATGAAGTCGTAATGACTCACCAGGATATTGAACCGGTCCTGGCTGCGCAAGCGCAGTGACTGATAGGGACGGTAGATTTTCTGCAACAACCTGGGAGTGGCTTTGGCCAGCTCGGCGCGCATTGGCGTTGAGTTCCAATAGGCAAGCCAGCGCCGCGTCTGATGATAGTGAATAACACCTCTGACGCTTAGTTTGATTTGTTTTGCGACAAAAGAGAGGCCGGGCCGTGCATGCGCCAGGCAGGTGTGCAAATCGACGGGGATGGCCTTGCTGGCGTGGCGGCTGCTGTGCAAACCAGACGGCAAACGGGCAAACATGGCGAATCTTGGCGATAACGCCAGAATTTTCGGAGGAGCGTTGTCGAACCGGATCATTCGACGGAAGCGCGTGACTATGTTGCCACTTCCACCGCCAGCGGCCGATGCAGATTTGGCGCGGGCGGATTGATGCTGGCGAAGGAATGCCCAATTAAACAGGCCATGGCGTTCAGCAGTCGTTGCCGTTAGTGCATATGCCTGGCGCAAAGCGCGCGCAAGGCTATGGAACATCAAATGAAAAACCAGAGCGAATGTGGATAGTACATAACATGCCCACAATGACTCTACGTTTGCCAGAAGCAAAGGTAATAGCGCCATGTGAGGCAGCACCGGCCCGTGACCATATTTGTATCGCATCGTCATCTCAGAACAAAAAGAAATTTATCGGATCTTTATGTTCTGTATGTGCAACGAGATGAAGAAAGTGACGGTCTGTTACAAATTATTTTTTCATTCTGCGACTAGGGCCTGTTAACAATTGATTTGGGAGTGCGAACGCGCGGCAGGCGTTGCGTGCCTAGGCGCAGCGACGCGACGTAGCGGTGCTACGGCAAGGAGCTGCAACAACGGCATGCGACGCCTGCAGCCGTTCCCGGAGGGTTCAAACCAAAACGTGCGCTGGCGGCGTTGCATGGCTTGCCAGCACACGTTTTGGCTTGAACGCATCTCCCAAATCAATTGTTAACAGGCCCTACGGTGACGGCATTTTCCGATCTATGGGAAATATCTGCCTCGCTCAGAACTCGAAAGTGTTGGTCAGCAGCAGCGTGCGGGCTGGTTCGACGCCCACCGTAGATGTGGCAAAGTCGCTATAGAGACGACGATTGAAGAGGTTTTTAATGCCAAGTGTCGTGGTCCAGTATCGTGATTTATGGTAGACGCTGGCATCGGTGCGCACCTGGCCCGCTATGCGGCCGGGCGCATCGGTGTCCGGCAGCGCCATATACCCGCTGCGCATCGTCAGGCCAAGACCTGCCCCCCAGCCGTGCCAGGCTTCTGACTGCAAATCATAGGTGGTCCACAGGCTGGCGCGGTGTCGCGGAAATTGCGAAATTTGGGGATCCTGGCCTGGCGGTTTGGCGTACTGAAAGGCGATATAGCTATAACTCGCCGTCAAATTCCAGCCGGCCATCAGCCGTCCCGCTATGTTCAATTCAATTCCACGGCTAACGGTGGAAGGAAGCAGCACGTAATCGGCATAAGCCGACGCGATAGTCGGCACACTTATAGCTTGCAGAACGTTTGTATGTGTCGCCCGAAAAACTGCAGCGGAGAATGTCACTCGATTATTTAGCAGATTGAGTTTGAGACCTATTTCAGCCGACTTGCCGGTGGTCGGAGGAGCGACAATGACACCTGGGGGACCGCCATTCAGGGTGGAATCAAGAATTGTGTTACCCGGCGTGAAGCTGCGGAAGGTATTTGCGTACAGTGCAGCATTCTCGCTGAGCCGATAGGCGATGCCAACGTTATAGACGGGCACGTTCTTGGGCGGTGACGTATCGTGTACCTTGCCGTCGCTATCAATATCGGAGGAAAAATTATTTCGTTCCTGCTCATAACCTGCGTTGGCCAACATATGCCAGCGGCCCCAGGTCAGCTGGTCCTGCAAGAAAAAATTGGTGGTGTAGAAAGTGTCATCGCTGGTGATGAGGTTTTTCGGGCCAGTGACAGGTGGCAGATGCAAATCGGACAGAGGCCAGGGAACGATGACGCTGTCCGGCGAGCTCGCATCGCTGTATGCGCCCAGTCGTGTCTGGCCATAACTCATGCCGATCAACATCGTATGTTGCAACGGTCCGGTTTGAAATTTTCCACGCACACTGTTTTCTATGTTTCGACTGTAGCTAGTGATGGTGGACTGATCAAGGAAACAAACCCCGGTGCTTGAGCCCATTGCGGATTGGACGCAATTATCGTAACCCGCCGCGTCATAGCGCAGTTTGGTGTATTGCGCCTTGCTGAGGAACGCCCAGCCTTGCCATAAGCGTTGTTCAAGATCGTAGAAAAATTCCGTTTTTGCGGAATAGCTGTGGTCGTCAGGCCTTCCCCAAGGGCCTGTGTGCAGATCTGGTCCAGGTCCCTGCGCGGTCAGTTGCGCGCTCTGGTAGCCGCCAAACGGGGAGTGAGTGAGCTGATGGCTTGCGCCCGCCACGATGGAAGTACCGTCATGCCGGTAGCCTACAGATGGCGCAAGATAGAGTTCGCGTGCGCCATCATAGCCGTCGAATGTACGCGCATCGCCTGTGGCGGAGACAACTGTACGATAAGTCCAGGTTCGATCTGTCGACAGGCTGCCAGCCAGATCGAGTGCCGCACGCCGGTGGCCATAATTGCCGATCTCTAGCGTCGCCTCCCTGATCACATTTGCCTGCGGCCGCTTGGTGAGGATGTTGACGGCGCCGCCTGGCTCCATCGGTCCGCCGGCAATGATGGAGTCGGCTCCCCCAAGCACTTCCACGCGCTCAATCGCCGCCATTGGAATATCCAGCGAGGTGATTGACAGCGATCCTGCTCCTCGGCCATTGGTCACATTGGTCAGTGAGACCAGGTCCGCCACCCCATTCTTGATGACGGGCGCGACAAAACCTCTGACGTAGATGGTAGCGGCCTGGTCAACGCCGCTGCCGCGCGCGAACGTGACTGCACTGACATTGCGCAAGGCATCTACAACCGATTGCGCCTGCTGGCTCTCCAGCAGATCGGTTGTCACTTCCTGGATCGATTGGGGGATGTCGGCCAGCGGCGTGTCGGTGCGCGTGGCAGATCGGGTGTTGCGCGGGATGAATCCGGTGTCGTGGTAACCGTGGCCGGTCTCGGTAGAATTAGTGATGACAATCGGCGGCAGTATCGACGGTGCAGGTTCGGAGGAGACGCTTGGTGCTGGCAGAATTTCCCGAGCGGCAGGCAACGTCGTTTTGACCGCAGCCCGATGCACCCCAAATGATCCGTCAGGATTGGCAACGGCTTCCAGGCCGGTTCTCTGCATGGCCTCCCGCAGCGCGTCGTTGATGGTGAAACTTCCGTTGACCCCGGCAGATTTCAACGATCCTACCAACGCCGGATCAAACAGGATAATGCCTCTGACGGACTTGGCAATCGCCACCAGCACCTGCTCCAGCTGGCCGGCCGGAATATTGAAGCTGGATTTGGCGGACGGAGCCGGTGCAGCGAATGCGTGATTCGCCCAAACCGAAGTAGTGGCAACGACCAACAGAGATACGGCAAGGGGAGACATCATGACTCTGGTTGCACAGCGATATTGCATGGTCGTATAAAAGGAAAAGAGTCTGAGCCAAGCCGCTTTCTGCTGCGATCAGCGAGATTTAAAAATTGATGAGCTATCGTCGTTTTCGGCGGCTATGGCAGCGTCATCAAGGGCGAATATTCATGCAATCAACGGTACGGCGGACTGCTATGCCAACGCAGAAATCGTGACACAGTATGGTGTAAAGCGCGCAACCGCAACAGGCAGAGCGGCAGCCAGCGCATTGAGCGCATGATCGGTATCATCCAGTGGAAAAGCGCCACTGATTCTCAGTTGCGCCACCGCAGGATCGACTCGGATCACGCCGCGCCGATAGGGGCGCAAGGCAGCAATCACATCGATCAAAGCTGCGTCATATGCCGTGTAGTAGCCGTCGACCCATGAGTTCTCGCTGCCGCGATTGATCTGAACCTGGGCAACTGTGTCGCGATTGAACCAAGTATGCTGACCTGGTTGCAGCTGCCTGCTCTGCCCATTCCGCGTCGTTAAGTTGGCAAGCGATTGCAGAGATACGACTTCCGTGCGTTCCGCTACAGAACGGAGCAATAGCGTGCCGCTCAGAGTGCTGGCGCTACCCTGCGCTGTTTCGATCAGGAACGGACGCCGCGCTAGCGGCGCGACCTGGACCTGCAATTCGCCGGCCGCCAGCCGGATCAGGCGACGACTCTGGTCTATCCACCGGTCGGCGGAACTGCGTGCGTTTAATGTCACGATGCTGCCGTCCGTCAGTGTATAGGTTTGACGCTCGCCGGTGCCGGTGCGAAGGTCGGCGTTCATGTCCAGGATCGGCGTGACCTGATTGACAAGCACCCCAGCGCCGACGCTCAGGCCAGCCAGGGCAGCGATCCGCCGTAACGTTTTGCGGCGATCTTTCTGTTGTTGTAATGTGGCGCGCAATACCGTCGTTGTCGCCCCCAGTTGACGCGGCACATCAAATTGACGAACCGACTGTGTCAGGTTGGCGTAGGCGATTTCATGGCGTGGCTCAGCAGCACACCACCGCTCGAAAGCGGCGCGATCAGCCTTGGTGACGTCAGGAAGCTCCAGGCGCAGCATCCATTCAATCGCTTGTTCGACGATCTTTTCTTCGGTCATAGTCAAAACTCAAGTCAGAGGCGTAAAGGCGCAGGCCTTGTAGCACTGCAGGAGCCCCTTCGCGACGTATCTTCTGGCGACACTCGCCGATATCCCCAACTGCAGCGCAATTTCCGGATAGCTCAGGTCGTCGAGTTTATACAGCAAAAACGCGGCACATTCGCGCGAAGACAGCCCGGCCAACGCGCGGTCCATGGCACGCAACGCCTCGAGCAACAGCATTTGATCCTCCGGCGAACTTGCATATTGCTCGCCGCTGGTATGCGCCAGCGCTTGCAGACAGGCTTGTTCAAGGTCACGCCGGCGCCATATTTCATAGACTATGCGCTGTGAAATGGTGGTCAATAGCGCTTTAGGTTCACGAATATGTTGCGCAAGCGGAGCCGCCAGCAACTGTGCGAAGGTTTCGGCAGCGACATCATCGGCAGCAAATGCATCGCCGACACTACGCCGAAGACGTGCTCGCAGCCAGCCATGATGCTCAACAAAGATGGCCTCGATATTATTAGCGGCAATTGATGAAATGGTCACAATGTCATTCCCGTCATATTTTAAACTGCCAGCCCGATATCTGGGATGGGGTACAAACCAGCAAAAACAGTTGCCACACAGAGTAGCCAGCGGCCACGCCGATCCCAGAGTAGTTACAGCTTCACGCGACTGCGCAATCCAAGTTGAGACGATTGGCAGTACGAATTTCCTTCCGATGCCATGCTTGCCTATTAGTCAACTATCGTGATTTGGGTCAAGCGACGCTGCAAGCGCGCTATATTCTACCCTCACCCCCGCCTATTGCGACCAGTATCTTGCTGTGGAAGACGCAGAATACCTTCGCATTCCAGCCTGCGGCTGGAATGCACATGATTGAGATAGCCAGGGATGTAAAGCTTGAGAAGCATGGCCGGGTGATAGCCGGGCCGGCCCGTTGCAGCAGCTTGTATTCTTTCAAAACCCGGTTCGACCAGATTGAATCCGTCCACGAAGACATCAATAACGCGCACCGGATTATCTTCGCCAATGAAGTCCTCAAGGCGCTCCAGCAGCAAGGTCACCTGCCCCGAGGAAAATATACATGCGGTAGCGATGGCCGCAGCAACGAGCGTCCGGTCTATCGATCATCGATTCAGCAGCTGCAGCGTTGAGCCAGTGAGCAAGATCAGGAAAAACAAGCTGCATGAAAACCGCCGAATGAAACCCCAATTCCAAGGGAACCTCATTTCCGCCTTTTGCACAGCAGTGACGATCAGATTAATCGGAGAGCGTCAACTCCGAAAGCATGGCGACATTTTATTCTCGTTTTTTGAACGTCATTGACTCTAGGATTGCGTCCGATGTTGAATCAACAAAGACAGAATTTTGCAGGACATGATCGGAATTCAAAACAAATTTGCTGACGGTGACGCCCATCGATTTTTTGACCGCAATAACTGGAAATTTGAACTGAGCGCGATTTCCAGCCAGAGAAGAAACTCGGCCAAACGAGATCCGGTTCGAGTCATTAACGCTTATTTCACCCTGACCACTTTTAGCTCTTTGTCCATTCCCCGTCCCCTCATACTTGTTAACAATCGCATCTGAAGTAAGATTGAACACTGCGCCTTCTTCAGCATTATTGTAGGCGGAGAGAGTAGTTGCTTTAATATCCTGCCCTCCCTCTATCCAGAAACCCGCTGCATTATTACTTCTCGATGTTATTTGCTGAAGTTTCAATCCGCGTATCTTTTGGTCCTTGCCGCCTCCAGTCATCAGGCCGCGCTTTCCATTGAATTCGGAAAGAATGTTGCATAAGAGGCCTTCGCTCGCCAAACCTCCTTTATCCGGCTCAATGCCAATTCCTGACTCTGGCAACGTACCATTGGCATGATGCACGTAGACATTGCAAATTCGGTACCCTCTGGCATTGACTACACTAATATTGTTACGACGGTTGTACGCTGCCTCTACGCCATCGATCTCGACGTTGTCAGCAAAGGTCGAGGGATCGCCTGAAAGGGCCGCCCCGAGATAAATACCATCTCCCCAGCATTTGCTTGCCTTTGTTCCTTTAATAGATACGTTAGCGCCACCCCTGACAGCAATGCACATTCCCCATTCGCCGTCTTTGCCAAGATGAGAATCACGATCGCCAATTATCGTTCCCCCTATCACGCCACTCGGTGCATTTCTATCTTTGAATAGAATGATGTTATACCCACTCCGGTCATTCTCGATTAACCGAAGGACCGTTCCCCTCATATCCAGGAATATTCCAGATGGCACAGTAATTGCGTTTCCAGACGCATCCAAAGCAACCCAGATTTCGCCCTTCGGCAAACGCACCACCCCTCCGCCAGCCGTCTTCGCGGCTTGCATGGCGCGCCCAATGGCCGGAGCGTAATCGACTTTTCCAGCTGCAACGGCGCCGAACAGGCGGGTCTCGAAGATCCGCATCGACGCAGGCGGAGCGACAACGGCATTGCGCAGTATCTCATCACCGGTAATCCCATCTTTTTGAGCCATTGCAATCTGCGGAAAACAAGGACTAATCAGAACACAGAAAAACAGTGATTTTGATGAGGAAACAAGCCGCCATGCCTTCATTTTTTGTAACATGATGCATGCCTTTTCAATTGCGATGTCATGTTCATATTCCGCGGTCATGAACGGTCCATCGCACATCATTTCATTCGGTTCGACGTGCAGGTACGTCGAGTTAAAAATCTGTGTCGCACTACAATCCGTTCTAAATCTTCTTCTCGCATTAGCAATGCGAACGGTCAGGTTCCCTGTTAAACATGCATATCAGTTTCTGCTTCCGAATCTCGAACCGGCGTAGCATTGACTGGAATGCCTAATCCGAAATACTTTAACACCACCTTATATAATTCTTTGACGTGGAGTCCATCTTTCGCAGCGTAATCCGCTACTCTTCCCTTGTAATAGACGAATCCCTTGCCGTCATGCATACCGTTTTTTATGGCGACGAAAACAACATGCGGCTTTAGGTCGAAGCGTCTATCGCCATTTTTAACGAACAATTCGCTCTCAATTTCTGCGGCGTATGTAAGAGTCACGAAAAGGCTTGAGCCGCGATTATCGATTACGCCAAAAATCGCTTTTCCGTCGGCCTCACAAATTATTGCTTCCAATTGCTGGGCTCCATATCTAGCCGCCTCGGCGGAATCGAATTCAATCATGAAATCCCGCGTCATGCGTGGATGAACCGCGCGACAGTTCACGCCAATATGCGCCATGAAGGCGACATGATCCCGCAAGCGCCAGTAATACTTCACTCTGTCATACGGTTTCTGCGTAAGGCCGGTGGCGATAATCAGGTCCGCATCTTTCATCGCCATGTAGTCGCCCAGGATACGGTCATAAACCTCCAGCATTTCTTCGAAGGGATCCTGATCCGCATGGACATACCAGCTGGGGTTTCGGAGATTGCCCTTGACAGCGTCACGCGCGTTAAAGAGATAATGGTGCTGGATGAAAGCGCCTGCGTTTAAGAAAATTGTTGAGAAATTAGGTCGTTTTCCAAGAAACATCCGCAGATGAAGGTCGTGAAGGAATAGATCCAGGAATAACGCTTTGCGCCAGGGCCTGCCGTGACTGAACAGAGCGAGACGAAAATAATAGGAATAGTTGCGAGGCCGGGCAAACCGAATTAAACCTCCAAGAAGAGCCAATATGCTCTTGGCGCTCAATCGCACGCTTGAATTATCGTTGACGGCTTGCGATACAGCGTCACCTATGGCTGTGCTCCAAAAAGATCCATCGGATGGCGTGGCAGTCCAAGGGTCGGGAATGAAATACGCGGGCGATTGCAAGCGGTTTTCGGCGTTCATCGCAGATATAACGCCGACCGTATATCCAGCTGCCTCAACCACTTCAAACAACTGCGGAATTCCGCAGCCGACGATATCTCCCAAGCGAACGATGCGATGGTCCGCAGCGACTTTGCCGGTATGGACGGACACCCATTGTATCCAGGGCTCCAATTTTTCGTAGTCCATTTCTGAACTGGTGCGCCGGAAGCCTTTAATCACACGCTGTAGATGAATGAGGGGCTTGCGTTCGGCGTAGACTCGAGCAAATTCAAGATTCACTTCGTTCAGCTCCACCAGGATCAGTCGCTTATTGTTTAAGATTTTCACTACATCCTCCATCGATTAAAAAGAATGAATTACTGCGGAACTCACACTCGGACGGAAAGTCCATCGAAGGTTTGGCAATCCCCTCACAAAAAAAACATCAGTTGAAAGTAGAATTTTCTTAAATGCGATTTTGAGGAAGTTCTATATGAAGACATCACGCCTTACCGAAAGTCAGATCATCAACATCTTGAAGCAGGCCGAGACCGGCACGCCGGTGCCGGAGCTCTGCCGCGAACACGGGATGAGTTCGGCCTCGTTCTACAAGTGGCGTAGCAAATACGGCGGCATGGACGCATCGATGATGACGCGGATGAAGGAGTTGGAGGACGAGAACCGTCGACTCAAGAAGATGTACGCCGGAGAGAAGCTGAAGGCCGAGATCATTTCGGAGGCGATGCAAAAAAAATGGTGAAGCCATCTCACCGACGTGAGATGGCACAAGCGGCAGTCCAAGCGCATGGCATCAGCGTCAGCAGCGCATGTGCGACTTTCGCGATCAGCCAGACCTGTTATCACTACAAGGCAAAGCTATCGGAAGATAACGAGCGTGTCGCGGACTGGTTGAATCCGTCCGCTCTAAAAATGGGGGGATTACCGTTTCATCTTCGCTTAGCTCAAGCCGATGCAGAAGGAGGTTATCGCTGACAGCGCCCGATTATTTTTGACTGCCCCCTATCGGACTGCGGCGCCTGCCAACAGCTTGTCATAGGTATTCAGCGTGGTTTCCAGCACGGCATCTATATCGAAGCGCGCAACGGCTAAGGCGCGTCCTGCTGTACCGTAACGATGACAGCGGTCCGGTTCGGCAATTAATTTGGACAGTGCGGATGCCAATGCGGCGGCTTCACGAGCGGGAACCAGATCTCCCGTTTCTCCGGGAATGACGGCTTCCCGGCAGCCAGTCACATCCGAAGTCACCACCGCGCATCCCGCTGCGGCTGCTTCCAACAGACACTTAGGCATGCCTTCACGATATGACGGCAAGCACACAATGTCTGCTTGAGCATAAACAGCCGGCATGTCCTTCCGATGCCCCCACCACTCGACAAATCCAGAATCGGTCCATGCCTTGATCTGAGCCTCGGAGATCGACGACGGATTCGCATAATCCGCGGTTCCAACCAAAGCAAATCGCCAATCGCTCCCCTTCTCCTTGATCATCTTCGCTGCCGTCACGAATTCTTCAACTCCCTTGTCGCGTAACAGTCTGGCGGGTAGCACAATGAGACGTTGCGAATCGTTGGTTCGAGCAGTTGAGTATTCGGAAAGATAGACTCCTGACCCCGGGATAAGTATCACGTCGCTTGGACGCGCCGTGCCGGATTGCAGCAACGCCTGTTTGTCGTCCTGATTCTGAACAATAATCGTCATGTTGGGATGCCTGCACACCCAGGCTAGCAACGCGCTGTACAAACGCTTCAGCATGCCCTTAAGTCCGTCTGTATGACCAGTAAACAGAAAGCCCATGCCAGAGATAGCAACCACAAGACACGGCACCTGCAAGAGACGGCTGGCTAAACCGCCATACAGCCCCCCCTTAGGAGAAGCTGTATGAACAATCGATGGTTTCATTCGCGCTACGTGCCACAGCAACTGAAGCATGCCGATTAACTCCCATATGGGATTTAATCCAACCGTACGAAAGCTTAAGCGCGTATAGGGCACGCCCAGACGATTGAGTTCTGCCTCAGCCAAAGGCTCCATAATGTCGCTGCCAGGCTGGCCAATCAGCAGATGCACGTCCCATCCGGCCTTGCGAGCTGCTATCGCCAAAGGTAATCGATGAGATACAAAAAAGGCCGCATGGTTGATAACGAAAACAATTTTTTTCTTCATTATTGTTTTTCCAGCCAAGCCTGAAACATCAACACATCCCACAGCTGATATTGCCAATTGCGCTCACCAGAGAGATGCTCTTTCCATTTCGACCTTATCTGCGGCGGATGGAAAAAACCTTCATTTCGCAATCGTGCTTCATCCAGCAAGGACTCTGCCCAATCCCGCAATGGCCCGCGCAGCCAAGCGCCGATAGGAACGCCAAATCCCATCTTGGGCCGCTCAATCAGGGCTTTTGGCACATGCCGGTACAACACCTGGCGCAGCGCCCACTTGGTCTGTCCGTCACGCAATTTCATCGACTGCGGCAAGCTCCATGCGAGCTCTACTACCCGGTGGTCCAGAAATGGCACGCGCGTTTCCAAAGAAACGCCCATTGCCGCCCGATCCACCTTGGTCAAGATATCGTCAGGCAGGTAGGTGAGCATATCTAGCGCCATCATGCGTTGGATATCATCCAGCCCGGCAAGATGCGGTGTCTCGCCAGCCAATAGGGTAGATGGTTCGTATCCGCAGATCACTACCGATGCTGGGTCATGCCAATGCGAAACCAGATTCAGGTACAGTGCATCCAACGACTTGCTTGCCAATGCACCCGCACCCCTGTGCACCTTGTCACCCATATTGGCGAACGGTAAAGAGCGCGGTAACAGGCCGTTGACAACGCCCGCCATCCTGTTCCATGACTGTGGCGAAATGCTCGTCAGCACCTTGGCTGCCATTCTGCGCAATGCCATAGGCGCAGAGGCCACCTTGTTCCAATGACTTGCCGTCAGATGATATCGGTTGTACCCACAAAATAGCTCATCGCCCGCATCGCCAGAGAGCGACACCGTTACATGCTGCTTGGCGAGTTGCGACACCAAAAAAGTGGGAATCTGGGAGGAATCGGAAAATGGCTCGTCATACAGTGTCGGCAAGCGCGGGATCACGGCCATGGCCTGTTCGGCGGTGACATACAGCTCCGTATGTTCAGTGCCCAAATGCTTGGCCACGGCCTTGGCATGTACTGCCTCGTTATATTCATCTTCATGAAATCCGATCGTGAATGTTTTCACGGGACGCGAAGACTGCATCTGCATCAACGCCACCACGGTAGAGGAATCCACCCCGCCGGACAGGAACGCCCCGAGCGGAACGTCCGCTACCATCTGCTGGCGTACCGCATCCCTGAGCAAATCCTCAAGCATATCGACTGCCTGGTCAGCACTTCCGGTAAAGGGGTTGGCCACGCCAGATTCTGCCATTTGCACGCCAGACCAATACGACCACACTTTCGGCTCTGGCTGCTGCAGCGATACGACAAGAAGGCTGCCTGACGGTAACTTGGCAATACCATCGTAAATGGAATACGGTGCAGGAATATAGTTATGCCGTAGCTGCAGGCTCAGCGCCCCTCTATTGATCGTGTTTTCAAAAGCAGGATGGACACGCAACGCCTTCAGTTCAGAACCAAACAAAAATACTGCGTCATTGCCCCTCCCCTGCCAACCGTAATAGAGTGGTTTCTCGCCAATGCGATCTCGCCCGAGCAACAGCCTTCCGGCTTGCATGTCCCATACCGCAAAAGCAAACATGCCGATCGCACGCACCACCGTACCCTGGATGCCCCACGCATCGAAACCGGCAAGCAGTGTTTCTGTATCCGAATGGCCGCGCCATGTCGGCGCCTGTCCAGCAATCTCCAATGCCTGACGCAATAATAGGTGATTATAAATTTCGCCATTAAAGACGATCGCATACCGGTTGCTGGCGGACTGCATTGGCTGATGTCCGGCCGAGGAAGGGTCGATAATCGATAACCGGCGATGACCCAGCCCGATCCGACGATCCGTATCAGACCAATAACCCGCGTCATCAGGCCCTCTACTGACAATCGTTCCTGCCATGCGCTTGAGCATGGCTTCATCGCCCGCCTGGCCATGCGCGGCAGCACCGCCAAAAAAACCCACAAATCCACACATCATCGCTCCCCTTTTCCTGCTACACGTTGATAGATATCCTCAAAGCGCGTTCTAGCGAGCTCAATGGTGAACTTTGCATGAATCCGTTCGCGGGCTTCCTGCCCCAACCGCCGGCGCGAATCGGGTCCCATCGCCAGCAGGCGCCCCAGTCCGCGAGCAAGGCGTATCGGATCTTCTTTCGGTACGACTATCCCGGTGTCCGCTATGAGCATGGCTGAATCACCGACATCGGTCACCACGCACGGTACGCCCATCGCCATAGCTTCGCCCACCACATTAGGAAAACCTTCGGTACGAGAAGAGAGACAGAAGATATCCATGGCCGCCAGGCATACCGGCACGTCGGCTCGTTCGGCTAACAACACAAAGCGATCGGCATGACCTGTTTGCGCAATTTCGCATGCGAGCTCCGCATTGCTCGCATCCAAACCGCGGCCAACCATTAAAAAGCGCGCATGTGGGTATTGCTGCGCCACCAGGCCCGCCGCGCGCACAAAATTTTTGTGATCCTTGGCTGGATTGAACCATCCTATGACGCCGATCACGATCTCAGTTGCAGCGATTCGATACCGTGCCCGCAACATGGCGCTCTGGCCCGCCGTCGCCACCAAACGTGATAGATCAAAGCCATTCGGCACTATCACCATGCGCGTCGCATCGTAACCCACTGCCACATGTGCTCGGCGCGAAGCGTCGGCTGCGCACACGATGGTGTGCGGCACCCATCGGGATAAGCAAGCACACGCCAGCCTTACCATTGTCGTGGCGCGTGTCCCGGCGGCTTGCACATCCGTGGTGCGTATGCCCCAGATGACATTCCTGTTGCCCGCAATACGTGCAGCCAAACCACCCAACAGATCGGCATGATACATCCAGGTCTGAACGAGCACGGGGTCCGACCCGCGTATCAAGCGTACGAGCTGCCACAGCACACGCGGGATATCCAGAACGGAATGCATATACAGTGCTTGCACTTCAACGCCGAGACTTTGAAGTTGTTGCCCGACCTTGCCGATGTCGGTGAGCGAAATGACCGTATGTCGATATGCGGTATCACCTTGATGCGATTCGATCAGGCGTTTGAGCATGAACTCTGCGCCGCCGACGTTGAGGCCGACAATGACGTGAACGATGTTCAAGCGATCGCTCCAATCTCTTTAAATAGTTCATCCCATTTATTAAGAACTGTCGCCAGGCTAAATCGTCTTACGACCGACTCTCTGGCTCGGCTACCCAATGCAATCCTCAACGGCGCATCGCCCATCACTGTCGCAAGTGCTGCGGTCAAACCTTGCAGATCATTTAATGTCACAAGCATCGCGTCTTCGCCGTTACAAGTAATTTCATTGGGGCCGCTCGGGCAATCAAAGACCACGCAGGGCAAGCCCAACGCCATGGCCTCAAGCAGAACATTTGGAAACCCTTCCAGCCGTGATGTCATGACAAAAACATCTGACCGAGCCATTTCCTCCCAAAGCGTTTTTCTGACGCCGGCAAGCGTCACTCTTCCTGTCATGCCGAGAGTTTGAATCTGGCGCTCCAATTGCTGGTGCAATTGCCCTTCGCCATAAATGACAAGATCCCATTTATGCCATTGCGGAGCCAGCGTCGAAAATACAGCTATCAGCAAATCGAACTGTTTGTCTTCAGTCAAGCGGCCTGCGGCTACAAGGCGTCGTCGTTCACGTGGCGGTAATGAAAGCGGATGCTTTTGCAGTTCCTCTGGTATGGGATTGGGGACAACTCGCAATTGCTTCAATCGTGGAAAAGCTGAGTGCATTCGCGTTGCAACCGCCTGCGTCTGAACGCTAAGCATGCGAGCGTGGTGGTATGCGAAGTACGTCGACAATTGCAAAAATATGGTTTTTTTGCTGACAAGCGGATCGGTTCTCTCGCAAATTATGACGGGTATCCGTAACCCCAACGAGGCAATAACAGAAGCCACATTGACATCTGGAAGAAATGACACGACGACATTCGGTCGCTCACTCATCAGCAATCGTCGCAACGCAACTAGCCGTTGAAGACGATTGATAAAAGATCTTCTTGTACTGGCCACAAGGTCAGCAAGAAAGACGATTCTGGCTTTTTCCGATATAGGATAAAAACAGGTTCCTCTGCCTGAGAAAGTAGCGACTAACGTCACCTCATCACCGCGCTCTACCCATGCATTGGTGAGAGTGGCGGCCACACGCTCCGCGCCGCCGGCATGCAAAGAGCTAAGGGCAAACAATATTTTCATAGATTACGGAGTTTGGTTATGGTCGAATTTGAGAAAACAAACGTTCGCAGGCCTTCAGTCCAGCACGCTGAGCTACTGACGCCGGGACTACACCGGACAATTAAAACGAAACGCAATAACGCTTGCCGATCATCGGCAGAAGATTCTGTTGTGGCGAGAATCGGTTCATTCGAATAGCCATCTCGATCAGCGGATATCACCAAGTGAATTGCACATAACCGTCCGATCAAAGACTGAAATCATGCCGATGCAAGGGCCATATCATCACTCTGCAGATGCAACGTGCGGTTGTCTATGCTCGCCTCCTCTTTCCAGCCATTAGTGCAAATGTGACCAGCCAATACGGCGAGTCGAACATATTGTGCGTAAACATCGACATGAAAATAAACAGGCAAAATATGGCGAACTGAAGACTCTTGTTTTCAAAATATTTTCCCCTCCACAGAATTATTGCCAACGACGCCCAAAGCGCAATACCGAGAACGCCATATTCGGCGGCGAGCATGACCAACTGGTTGTGTGTACCAGCCTTATACAACCAGAAATTGGTTACGCCAGCTCCTGCGCCGGAAACAGGATTTTTTACGAATAGATCCCAGCCCGCCTTCAATACTTTTACCCGTTCTTCGGCGCTATCGTCTTGAAGATTCGGATTGAAAAAGAATTCCAATCGCGTTTGAATATTAGTGATGGATTCGCCTGAATTTTCACGACTGCTCAAATAATTCTCAAAAGTGCCATATAGGAGTGGAATAGCAATGAGCAGCGCGAAGGTAAAGACAACGGCTGAGCGGGGAAGGAGGCGTTTAAGTAATAAAAATATCCAGCAAAATATCCACGCAATAATTCCCGAGCGTGTAAATGTCACCATGATTCCAATGCCTGTCAGCATAAGCAGTGGCATCCGATACTGCATCCTCACTACTGTACAGGCCATCAGAAAAACAATCAGCATTGCCTCGGCGGCACTGGTCGGATTGAGGAAAGTTGCAGCGCCTCGACCTAAGACAGATCCCTCGGTGCCAACGGGATATAGTGTTCCGGGAGAAAAAAAATCCAATATGACCGCGCATGAAATAAACGCAACTAGAATTGGAAACAGACGCTCATATGTTTCGGTTCGTGTAACAGATAAAATATAACCAAGAAAAATGGCAATGACGAACACTTGAATACGGGTGCTAACTAAGTCAACCACCCCCATATTGCTATCATTAAAGGGATTTAAAATATGAATGAAATTGAGAAGGATTACTACAAATGCCCAGAGAGGAAAGGGGGA
Source organism: Collimonas sp. OK242 (assembly GCF_900107095.1). Lineage (GTDB taxonomy): Bacteria > Pseudomonadota > Gammaproteobacteria > Burkholderiales > Burkholderiaceae_D > Collimonas. The sequence continues at coordinate 28,129 of NZ_FNOR01000006.1, read as the reverse complement.
GACTAAATATGTCAGGAAGGTTTTTGGTTTTAACAGCAACACAGGAACTAAAATCGGAATGAGCCCGAAATAGAAATATTTCGGCAATAAGGCTTTGTTTAAGGCGAATGCGTAAACAGGTAAATTCAGATAGATCAAACTCAATGCGACCATTAATGCAACAGCGCTATAGCCAGACCAGAAAGTCTGGTGAGGCTTCTTTAAAGACATTGCGGGCCCGCCTCGCATCTCAAAGGAAGGAACAGACGATTTCATGAGGGGAACTTTATGTTTCATCGAGACTGTCTATTCCCTATTTTTCATTGCATGCATTGAGTAAAAAGCTTTTCCCACATGTAGGCAATTTTTTCTATTGAAAATCGTTCTCGCGCATCCACCGCCTTAGAGGCGAAACGTTCTCTCAAGGAGCTGTCACTCATCATTTTTCCCAACGCCGACATCAACTCCATTGAATTCCCAGGGGGCACCAGAAGTCCGTCAATTCCATGTCGGATAATGTCCCGCGGCCCTGTGTCGCAATCGAAACTCACCGCCGCCAAACCGTGAGAGAGCGCTTCGGCAAGCGTATTTGGAAATCCTTCGAAGCGTGAAGTCATTACATATAGATCTGCCTGCTCGTACCACTCTCCCACATTGCCAATGCGACCGGGAAGGAAAACGCGCTTACCCAGATTTCCAGCCTTCACTTGCGCCTCCAAGCCTTGGCGTTCAGAGCCCTCCCCGAGGATCACCAGGTCCCAATCCACGTGTTCCTGCGCGAGACGCGAAAATACGTCTATCAGCAGTTCGAAATTTTTTTCTTTACTCAGCCGCCCTATCGCCAATAAAAGCCTGCGTTCGGATGAACATATTTCGGATCGCTTTTTTTGGGGGCCGTGTTCAGGAAGTGGCCAACACGCAGGATTTGGAATAACTGAAATTCTACGGGCCGATGAATGTTCGCCGATCCATTGGGCGCACTCTTGGGTAAGCGCCACTACGGCGGCCAATTGACCATACGTGTTACGTCGCAACGCCTCCCAAATAGCTCCCAAGGGCAACTGTGGCGGGAATGTACGTTCTGAACCGATGGCGCACACATTCGACAGCCCCCTTGCAGCCAGTGCCAGAATCACGTTCGCTGTGCTCATCATGGCAAGCGCAACGTCTGGCTGTATCTCTCGGAGCGCACGCCGTAACTCTTTCACACGGCGTATATTGTTCGAAAGGCGAGATAACAAATTACCGCTATCGCAAGTTAAATCGAAAGCGACGCGCTTAATCCCTGGGTGGAGTTTATAAAAATCGGCGTTGGTCGAAGCCAGCGTGACTATGGTAATTTCCCAGCCTCTCGCGGCCCAATAGTTCGCAAGATTGGTGGTAACGCGCTCTGCACCGCCGGATCCAAGGGAATAAATGAAGATGAGTAAACGCATTACGTTATCCCCTTACGGCTCTCGACGAAATTTGTCAGCTTATATAGCGTAAAAAAGGAAGACACGTACATCAATGCTGTCGCGAGAGCGATACCTTTAATGCCCATTATTGGAACTAAGAAATAATTCCCGCATATCTTAATGATGAGATTTACTATCGCGCTCAGCGCAACCAATTTGTGCATTCCTCGACTCACCAAACCTGAAACCAGTATGAGACCTGAGAAATAAAACGGCAGTTGCACCAACGCGTAACGCAATACTTCTGAGACTGCCGCCGAGTCTTTGGCCGTAAAGGCACCTCGTTCAAAAATAAATTTCACGGCATGAGGCGCTAACCACCAGGAAACAGCAAAAGCAATGACACCCACCAGGAACATGAGGTTCGCCCACAGAACCGCAATGCCATGCACCTGTTTGCCGCCCTGCCGATACGCAGCGGAAAATATCGGCAACGTAGCGCGGCTAACAACGGTTCCTCCTAACGTAAGAAGCAAGCCGAGAATCCGGTTTGCGTAACTGAGTGTAGCGATTGCACCGGTGCCGACGTGGACGGCAAAAAACTGGTCAACGATAGCGACCAGACTCATCAACGCCTGTCCGGCAAGCATTATCCCAAAGCCGCGCCAAAATAAAGGCCACTGACTGGATCGCAAGATAAAGCGCGGCAATTCGATTTCCCTTCGATACGCCAAAGCTATCGCAAGACTTATCAAATGAGCGGTAAAGCCAGCGACGGTGGCCCAGACAAGCGATTGAATGCCGCTGCCCGCGGAGACGAGAACGACAATCCCGATGACAAAAGCAGGCACCCCTTCCAGCAAGGTATTGGCATGTTGTCCCGCAGCCAGCATCCACGCAGAAAAAAGGCTAATGATGATACCTAAGGGCAGGAGCAAAATGAGCACAGGAGTAGCATGTACGGCAATTGCTGCAGTGGCCAGGGGCAGCCCGGCCCATTGCGAGCGCAGCACCATGGGGAGTCCCAGAAAAGCCAGAGTCGCCAATACCAGCCCTAATAAAATAGCTACGCTGAACAGTTCTGCGCGAAAACGCTGTAATTCGTCGCTGGCTTCCTGTCGTATTTTCGCAGCCAGGGGCACCAGCACCACGGTCAACGCGCTGAACCACACTCCAACTGGCCAGCTAATGAAGTTAAGAACAAAAAGATAGGCATCCACCTCTGCGCCGACGCCATAGCGATAGGCGACCATCATCTCTTTGGCGGCTCCCATGAGCTTGCCGATGACGACAAAAAAGCTGATCCATGCCATACCCTTGAAGATGGCGTGATGATCTGGATGAGCTGCTTTAATTCGAGCGTCAATGGCGCCAAGAATATTCACGCGTCACCTTCTAACGGCATATGGAGCGCGGGAAGCATTTCCTCATCGTCGCTACACGAAAATCGCTTTCGATGAGAATATGGCCACTTGCGAAGGCGGTTATTTTCTCCAGATATCATTTCTGACTTTGTCCCATATACCATTGCATTGCCGTCTCAATACCCTCGCTGATACGGTACTCAGGCGCATAGCCGAGTCTTTGGAGAGATTTACTTATATCGGCTTGAGAATGACGCACATCGCCATCTCGGAAGGCGCGATAGGCAATCTCCTTTTCATAGGGAATTCCTTTCTTTCTCAGCGTCGATTTGAGGATGCCGACAAGTTCATTGAGGCTTGTGATGTCGCTCACGGCAACGTTATAAACCTCATTCCTGTTGTCCGCAGAAGTCGTCGCTGCCAACAAGTTCGCCTGCACGGCATTTTCCACAAAACAAAAGTCGCGACTGGTTTCGCCATCGCCGTTGATGAATATCTCTTCATTACGGATCATTGCTGCGATCCATTTTGGGATCACGGCCGCATAGGCACCGTTCGGATCTTGCCGTTTTCCGAACACATTAAAATAGCGCAGCCCAATGGTTCTGAATTCATAGCAACGCGCAAATACCTCCGCGTACAGTTCATTGACATACTTGGTGACGGCATAAGGTGACAATGGTTTGCCGATGCGATCTTCTACCTTGGGCAAGCCAGGATGGTCACCGTAAGTGGAGCTTGACGCCGCATAGACGAATGACGTTACCGCTGCATCCCTCGCAGCCACCAACATGTTCAGAAAGCCGTTGATATTGACATCGTTGGTGGTGATCGGGTCTTTAAGCGAACGTGGGACTGATCCAAGGGCGGCCTGATGCAGTACATAGTCGATGCCTTGCACAGCTTCTTGGCAGGTGCCAAGATCGCGGATGTCACCTTTTATAAAACTGAAACGTCCCCATCGCTTAGAGCCGACCAATTCTTCCACTTCGTTCAGATTATGTTGGTATCCCGTAGAAAAATTATCCAGGCCAACAACCGTCTGGTCGAGTTTCAATAGTGTCTCCAGCAAATTGGAGCCAATGAAACCGGCGCATCCCGAAATCAGCCATTTTTTTTGTTGTTCGCGCAATTCTTGCTGGATATGTCCGAAATGATTCATGCCTTGGTCCCCATATTTATCAACTCTTAGGCGTTATGGTTAAAGGCGGATATCCGAATCAGACTTCGGCAACACATACTTCAAGTCGAACAGCACATGCTCCTTTTTCCCTAGACGTCGCAAGCCATCTACGCCGATTTCCTTAAATTCGCGATGCGCCACCGCGAGGATTATCGCGTCGTATTTTCCGGGTTCCGGCATGGGGGTGAGAGCGATCTGATACTCATGTTGCGCACTCTCGGCGCTAATCCAAGGATCGTGCACGTCGACGTTGACGTTATAGCTTTTCAATTCGTCGATTATGTCAACGACCTTGGTATTGCGTATGTCCGGACAATTTTCCTTGAACGTCAAGCCCATGACGAGAACGTTGGCGCCTTCAATCTGAATGCAGCGCTTGAGCATCTGCTTGACGAGCAGACCTACGGCATAGCTTCCCATATTGTCGTTGATGCGGCGACCGGCGAGAATCACGTGGGGATGGTAGCCAACTGCTTCCGCCTTATGCGTCAGGTAGAAAGGATCCACACCGATGCAGTGGCCGCCTACCAGACCCGGACGAAACGGAAGGAAATTCCATTTCGTACCAGCAGCTTTCAAAACATCTTCCGTGTCTATCCCCAATTTCTTAAAGATGATGGCGAGTTCATTCATAAGGGCGATGTTGAGATCGCGCTGGGTATTCTCAATCACTTTCGCTGCCTCCGCCACTCTGATGGACGGCGCCCTGTGGGTGCCAGCGAGAATGATGCTGCCGTAGAGTGCGTCGATAAAGTCCGCTGCCTCCGGCGTTGACCCTGAGGTAATCTTGGTGATGGTGGTTAACCTATGTTCCTTATCACCTGGATTAATCCGCTCCGGGCTGTAGCCGACGAAAAAATCTTCATTAAACTTCAGGCCGGAAACGCTTTCGATCACCGGTACGCAATACTCTTCGGTAGCGCCTGGATAGACCGTTGATTCGTATACTGCAATATCGCCTTTCTTGATGATTTTTCCTAACATCTCGGATGCTCTTTGCAGCGGGATCAAATCAGGCTGCTTGTATTTGTCAATCGGTGTTGGCACCGTGACGATATAGACGGTAGCCTGGCGCAAATCTTCCGGGTTGGTCGAATAGGTGAGACATCTTGCTTCTTTCAGTTCATGAACATCAATTTCCAACGTGCTGTCGATGCCATCCCGCAATTGACCCACACGATGCTGGTTGATGTCATAACCAATTGTGGGATATTTTTTTCCAAATTCCACTGCCAAGGGCAAACCAACGTAGCCAAGCCCAATGATTGCGATGCGAGTGTCTGTCGATATTTTCATAGTCTGTCCATGGATGCAGAAGTTATGGTCGGATGATTCATGAATGGCTTTATAAGCGTCAAGGATGTGTAGCGTTGAGAGCAACACTGCCGACTTAATGGCATGCGCCTGGCAGCACCGGAACTAACATTCAACGGGCGCTATTATTTGTTTCAAAATGGGCTCTTGCATGAGGCTTTCGGCAGCCGCTTTTCATTCGGACACGCTACCGCCCTTGGAATACCAATTAAATTCCAAAAGACGCCTGCCTCTTCATTCAGATTTTCAGCTCCGCTCCATGTCCTGCAGGAGCTGGGCATGCGCTTACTCTTCCAGCTACACCGTCTTGCGCAGCATGTCCAGATCGAACACCAGTCTTTGCGGCTGACTGATCAATTCAATCAAGACTAAAGCTCGCGCTGCACCATCCGATATCTGGAACACCCCTTCGAGACCGGAAAACGGCCCGGATGCGATTGCAACCTTATCTCCCGCCACAAACGGCGGTGCAGGATCGAGCGTCCCCACATGCCGCAGTCCGCCAACGAGCGAGTCGGATATCGTGGCGAAGCGACCGCCAATTGCCACCAACTTGCTAACCCCTCGCGTACTGCGTACTTGTGACCAATTTGCCGACATAGCATCAAGTCGAATGAACAGATAACGCGAGAACAGCGGCTCATTAATGATTTCCGGCCGGCCCCGCCGCATTTTTTCAACTTTCAAAATCGGCAAAAAGCAGATGTGCCGCTGATTCTCCAATTGCTCCAATGCGCGAAATTCCTGTCTTGGCTTTGTCTGAAGAAGATGCCAAGTTGTCGCGGCCGATGACGCTGACTCTGTCACGACAGTTCTCCGTTGGCGTCGATATCGCCTACTACGTTGGAAGTCTGAATGCGTTGCAAATGACCGCGCGCGAGCAGCGTGTAGATGGACACATATAGCGAGACCTGCGCGAGCACCAGAATCAGCCCTCCAATGATCGTGCCGCCAGCGATCACACTGATAAAGGCGATAAGCGCGACCCAGGGAACCATGATGAATGCAACGGCAGCGTTGCGGACCCAGGCCTTGGCGACGTTACTAGGAATCAGCTTTGTGGCCACACAGCGGAAAACAAGCGTATGCAGATGCAAGCCGTCTGGATAGTAAGGATTGGAGTGCTGGATGAATTTTCTCCGATAAATACTGTACATGACTTCGATCACCGGATAGGCGCAAATCGACAATATCTGCCAAGCATTTACCGACGGATTGCGGACTAGCAGTAAAACCGCAATTTCGGAAACCCAGAAGCCCAGAAAATAGGCCCCGCCATCGCCGAGAAACAGTTTTCCTGCCGGATAGTTTGCCAGCAAAAAACCTGCGGCAACACCAAGGCTCAGGATGGCCAGCATCGCAACCAGAGCATCTCCTGCCTGCCACGCAAGAAATCCCAGCGCCGCGGAAATAATCACGATGACACTACCCGACAGCCCATTGAAGCCATCGATTATGTTGATGGCATTGGTGCCCCCTGCTACAACGATTGCGGTCACGACGAGAGCAATCGGCGCGAAAAGCAGCAAGGCGTCGACTCCCCATATATCGAGATGGTCAATCGTTGCTCCCAAGAGTTCGCTGGCGATCAGCGCACTGGAAATCGCTGCCGCCAGCCGCACTTTGATCGACATTTTTTTCATCAGATCTTCGGTGATTCCGGCGATGAAGACAGGCAAGCTGGCAATCAGTAATTTCGTTGCACTGCCTGCGTGCAATGTCGTGATTTGGCTGGGTTGGATAATGAGAAGGAATGAAAGTGCAAAGGCGATGCCTGCGAATACGGCAACGCCGCCTACCCGGGGTACCGCTGCGGTGTGATATTTCTGAACGCCATCCAGATCATGATCAAATGTATGCTTTCCGTGCCACCTCTGTGAACAGACGATCAGCACGCAAACCGTGAAACTGACAATCGCCGCAAGTGTCGCCATCTTCAGCATTTCAACTGCCATCATGATTACGCTCCGTTGTCGACGATCCCGTCAAACTGCGCAAACTGCATGCTTTTCAGGGCCGCAGGGACTACTTCAATTGCTCCACTGCGGCGCGAACCAAAATTGCGAGCATCGAGTCCCGGTGGCCTATGAGCAAATAAGCGCATGCTCTTTTTTTGCGCGCCCTAGGCTTCCAAAATAAATCGATCGAATACCAGTTGCCTGCAATGTCCAGTCATCATCGAGTCTACCGGCATCATGAAATTTCACTACTGGTAACTCTGACAGTATTGCGTTGGAAAACAGTCGTGGCGGGAAATTGCGATGCCACGTGAACGCTTCGGATCACAATTGCCTTTCCCCCAAAATTTTCCGTCACGATCATCACTACATCCATATTTTGAACTGCGGACTATGGCTCCCATAAGAAATTGCATTCAATATTTATAATGCGTATGTCGATATTTTCCGTACTTATAACCGTATCCGTAACGGCCAGGGCGCAACTTCAAATCATTGAAGATGACGCCTTTGGTCGATATACCCGCATGGCTCAAGCGCTTGATCGACTCTTTGATCTCACCTATCGTACTGGCGCCAGCACGTGTCACCAAAAAAATCGCTCCTGCCTGCGAGCCCATGATCAAGGTATCGGAAACCGTTAACACCGGCGGCGTATCGATCAGCACGTAATCGTAACTAGCCGCAATCGATGCAAGCAGCTCTCCGAAATTTGCATGCAGCAGCATTTCAGATGGATTCGGCGGTAAGTTTCCGGTCGAGATCAAATCGACGTTCGCGATCACTCCACGATGCAGTACCTGTTCCAAACTCATTGCTCCGGCAATCAGATCCGACAGGCCGCCTTGGCGACCAACACCAAAGTATTGATGCAGGTACCCTTTGCGTAAATCCGCATCCACCAGCAAGACGCGTTTGCCGGTCGCCGCCAGCACTGCTCCAAAATTGACAGAGACAAACGATTTTCCCAGGCCTGGCGTAGGCCCGGCGATCATCACAATATTGCTTTTGGAACCCAGCATCGAAAAATGCAGAGCGGTGCGTAAGCTGCGCAAACTTTCAATGGCGCTATCTGCCGGGTCACTTTGTGCCAGTACCGACACAATATCCTTCGACTTGGCATGCACCAACGCATACAGCTCTTCCTGTTTTTTGCTATGAGGGATGGTCGCATAGACAGTCAGTCCCAGCATTTGCTCTATCTCATGGGGATCGTCTATTCTCCCGTACAACGTTTTCTTGATAAAAGCGCATATCACCCCGAGTAATAGTCCGATCAACATTGCGATCGGGATTATCAGTAGGCGCCTGGGCCTTATCGGCTGCTCCGGAATCTGCGCGGCATCGATCATCCGCGCATTGCCCACCTTACTAGCTTTGACTAGCCGCAGTTGCTGCGTGCTGTTCAATAATTCTGTATACAAATCGGTATTGACCTTGACGTCACGGGCAAGACGCAGCACGTCCTGCTCCAGACCCGGCAGTATTTTTATTTGTGCGGCAATGCTCTTGCTGACTCGATTGAGCTCCCTCATCTGATTATCGACTCCGACTACGGCGGGATGATCGCTCGTGAAGCGGATCAACAGTTCTTCCCTCTTCTGCTGCAGCTCAATCAGTTTGCTTTGGGCGTTGACGGATTGCAGCAGAAGAGCTTTCGCTTCTTCGCCCAAATCGATGGTGCCGTGGCTGTTACGGAAGCGATTGTAGGTTTCTTCGGACTGCTCCAGGTGCCGCTTCAGTTCTGGCAGTTGCTTGTCCAGAAAGACCAGGGATTTTTCCGCTTCTGCCGATTTTCGCTCGACATTCTGACGGACGTATTCGCGGCCAATCTGGTTGAGGATATTACTGGTTAGTACCGGATCACTGCCTTCCAGCGTAACGCCGATGATGCCGGATTGCTTGCCTCTCTCCGAAATGGCCAATGCATTCTGCAAGTTTTCGATCGTGGCCAGCCGGGACGTCCCCCTGACCAGGAATTGCGCGCCGGGTTTGGCAGCAAGGCTCTCTACCCGCAGTTCTATAGTCCCATGCTCGGTCGCTGCATTGAGCGTGCTCCCCACCCTGCCATTCAGTTCAATATCTTGGCTTTTTTGGCTCAGGCGGAACTGACCATGGGATTCTGCAGTGAGGATGAAATCCAGATTCAGCAACTCTCCCGACACATTGAAGCGGGGAACATCGATCTTCTCCGCCCCCCAGGCATAACCGCCGTAACCGGCTAAGCCAGGCTCGGAAAGCTGTTTATTGCGCCCGGCTAGCCATGCGCCAATAACCGGAAAGTATTTTGGACGCGCGCTGATGGTCAGCCGCAGGCTGTCGACCGCACTCGACACCATCGTCCGTGACCTTAAAAGTTCCATTTCTGATGCAGCTACCGTTTTTGTGTCGAACATCGACGACAAGCCGCCCAAGATATTGGTAGAGGAATTCGGATTGTCTTCCACCTGGATCAGGATATTGGCCTCATAAATCGGCTTGGCAATAAACGCATAGGCCAGTCCCAGCAAGGTAATCGCCAGTGCGATGCCGGCAATCAAACCGCGATTGTCAAACAAAAGGTCGAGATAGCTCGTCAAGTTAGCGTCATCATCCCCATCGTCTTGCACGCCAACGGGGACCAGCTGCTGAGTGGGATGATTCATCGTATAGTTATCTCGATGGCTGCTTTAGTGGATGAGAATGATGCGTTCGGTCAAGTCGTTTACGCCCTGGGTAATCAGTTCGAATGACTGACGGAATACGTCCAGGCTTTGCTGATATGGGTCAGGAATGTCATAGCTACTGAATTCTCCGAGACGAAACACCTTCCCCTTAGATACGGAATATTTGAGCTCGACATAGCGCTTTTGCTCCTGATCCATGGTCAGGATCAGATCTGCTTCAGCGATCATCCAACCCGCGAGGCTCTGCGCGCGATGCTCGCTGATATCTATGCCACGTTCTTGCATTATCTGCACCGCAAATGGGTCAGCCGGGTTACCGATCAATGCATTGATGCCGGCGGACCGCACATTTTTTTCCGGTAAGGCGTGCTTGAGCAGGCCTTCAGCCATTGGGCTGCGGCAGATATTGCCGATGCAGATCACCAAGATTGTGTGAATCATTTTGCGATCTGCGCCGCATTTGTCAGCGATTGTGTGCTCGGCAAGATGAGGCTGATCACGCGGTTCCACATGGCTAGCTGGGAGGCATTCACAAAGACCACATCCTTGGGCTTGAGCTCGAAACTCTCCGCCATGGCCAGGGCTATCGGCGAACGCGCGTCGAGGTTGTACACAGTCGGCTCCTTGCCGCTCTCATTGCGCACCACATAGACTTGCCGGCCATCCGCGCTGAGTTGGCTGACCCCTCCCGCTTCGCCGAGCGCCTCATTCAGCGTCAGGCGCCCGTCGTGCATCGTCAGCGGCATCGGACGTGTTACATCGCCCATCACAAAAACCTTGCTTTCATCACGCGAAAGTACGTGAACCACATCGCCATGCGCAAGCAGGATGCCGCTGGGATCGACACCTTTTTGGATAAGTTGCGGAATGTTGATCCAATGGTTTATGCCTGCTCTGCTGATGCTGATACGGCTTTGGTCGCCGCTGGGCAATACCCCGCCGGCGCGGTTCAGCGCCTCTGTCAGCGTCATCGGGATGTCGTTGATGACTTGAGTACCAGGCGCTTTGACTTCTCCGCCGATATAAATGCGTTGGCTTCGATACGCCTGGACGCGCAAAGTGACCTCAGGTTTTTTGATGTAACGGGCCAGCTTCAGCGTGAGCTCACTGCGTGCCTGCATCTCCGTCAGGCCGGAAAGCTTTAGGGCGCCGGCGTAAGGAAATTGCACCATTCCATCATGATCGACGACGAAGCCGGCAGGAGGCACTGCCGTGCCAGCGGCATCGGCGTCGGTGGTTCCGAGTGACGGCTGCATATTCAACCGCGCTGCGTTTGCCAACTCAGGGTGGTCCCAGACCACGATGGACAGCACGTCCCCGCAGTCGATGCGATATGGCGTCAGGCTGTCAACCTGCAGACGACTTATATCTTGGCTGGCCTGCTGCTCGCGCTGCTCTCTCTCCGATTGCAATAGTTGCGGCGTAATGGATTTAATCGATGGCATTGCTCCTGGGGTGGTAGACGCAGCTGCGTCCTCCAGGTCCACGCGCATGCCAGGGGTGAGTGCTGAGCATGCGAAAAGCCAAGGAAGTATTGCAGCTGCCAGCAATTTCTTGAAGCGGGTCTTTGATATACATTGCATGTTGTCATCCAGCCTGGAGAGGCAAAGCTATTAAGCGGATTAGCAGTATTTTCCGTTAGAAATAATATTTTCAATCTAAAGACGCCAACAACCCGGTCTACCCGCCGATGACGAGCGCAGCTAAAAGGTGAATACCAATCCCGTGCTCAATATGCCGTAACGTTGACTAAACCGGTGCGAAGTCATGCTGTTGTAAGCGAACGGGATCTCACCGGTAAATTGATTGCTCATATACTGACCTCTGACAAAGATCGCGGCGTTATGAACGATTTTGTACATGATTTCACCCATCAGGATGTGGTTACGTTTATTGACCACTCCACCACGTCTTTGAATGATGTCATCCACATCGCTCCGTTTCAACGCTTGGTATTGATAGCCGGCCCGCAACTGCCAGTCATCCTTGCTCCATTTCGCCATCAAGCCGGCCTGGAAGTAGCTTGCGGTGTACTCGGTTTCTTTTTTTACATTGACGCCAAAGACGCTGTTCGGTATCGAAAAACGATCGATCGCGCTGCTCGCATTGCAGTGTTGTGCGGGGGTTCCGACGACTTCATCTGAGCCGAACGCCAGGTTGTAATTGCAGCCGTTTAAGGTAATGGCGCCATTCACCGAACCGACGCTGACCCGGCTCGCGCCGCCGCCGGAAAACATTGACAGCTCCGTATGCTCAGAAACCCGCCAGCTGCCAATCAGATCGAGCTGATACTGAATATCTTTAGGATCAGTAACCCTCACTGAACTCAAGGTGACGCCGGCGACTGTGGTGGGCGATGTTTTGTTCAACTCATTCGCATAATTACCCCACGCCCCCAGCCTTAGCGCCAAGCTTGGCAGGTATCCTGAGCCATCGAGCATCTTGTACTGCGCCGCCACCTGCCAGGTATTAATCTTGGCGCTGTCGCTGCGATAGTCAATTCGTCTTTCCCACAGGGCGCCATCCAACCAGAGCAGCGGCGTGATCGCCACGCCTGCGCGCACATGCGCACCGTGATAATTTCCGACATTGGTACCGGAAAAATTTGTATCGCTATCCCGCACCTTGAACACGTCAACCGCGCTGTTGAGCAGATCGTAGCTAGCCTCAACCTGGCCACTCCCGGGTATATTATTCTGGTTAGCGGAAAGAAACGCATCCATAGGCGCGGCGTTCACGGGCGAAAATATGTCTGCACAGCATACGAAGAGACCGAATAAAAAAAATTGTTTTTTCATCGAAAATTCCTAGATACGTCTATGCTGAGAAACCCCGGAATTGGTGCAAGCGCTAGGCTATGGACAGCTCTCTGCAACTGTGAATCAGGAAAGCGGGTTAGGCTTTCATATCCTCCTTCTGGGCTTATCCCTTCCGCCCTGGACTCGAATCAGCGATCTGTAGATGGATGAACTCATGTGCTTTTGCGCCGCGGCATTCCGCAAGCAAGCCGATCGATTATCAGATACCCGAAATATTCGATTGTTATCGAGTCTAACGGCAACGTCGAATTTCGCTACTGCCAATTCTGACAGGATTGCTCTGGATGACGCGAAATCATGTTTCGAAAAAAAACATGCGGCGTGATATCATCATTTTTTTATTTTCAAACTGATAATGTCGTTAGACCACAAAACATCCTCTGCTATCGTTCAATAAAGAAATGAGGCTTGAGTGCGAAGAAAATGAAATTACAAAACAATGTCTTTAAACTCGGCGCAATACTCCGCAAGCGGAAAATTGACTTCCCCGCTCTGCTCGATCGCAGCATCCGGCCGATCGGCAGCTGCAGCTTGGTCATCGGCATCGTCGCTGCCGCGATGGGCATGAGACCAGCGTCGGATTACCTGCTAGCTGCCGGTGTGCTGTGCCATCTTGTTTCCTGGTTTGGAGACTGGTGGAAAGGCCGCTGAGGTTTGCCAGCGAACGCAAGCCAGACTGGCTCGTTATTTTCTCCATGGTATAAATCATCTGTTCGGTTGCCTGTCATGGATAGCTGCTCGGGACGCATGTCGTTTGAACAGCTGTGCCACAGGCTGGCGTTTCTTGAGGCATGGGACCAACCGCTGCGCCCCACCCTTCTTTGCGAACTTGCGCACTGTCAAACGCTTATTGGACCACGACGCCCCCCTCAACGCCAAGCCCGCTCACCCTGTGCGGGCTTGGCCCCGTGACCGTGATAGACATGCCTGTCACTGCATGGTCTATCTGACTCCCGATCTTTACGTTCGACACGACCATTTTCAAATTAAATGCGCCAGTGACGATTGGCAGACTGGTCAATCCGATTTGATTCAATACCTTGTCTGCATTGACCGTAAGCGTATTATTATCGACGGCAATAAATTGATGGGCATTGAGATTCGTGAGCGTCTTATTGACGGAGATACCGCTGCTGGTCTTGCTATAGACATACAAATTGGAATCTGCCGGCACAGATATGAGCAATTGTTTATTGCTGTCGAGCGTCAAGTCAGCCCGATCCAAGACGAATTGCAGCACCCGTCCACTGGCGCCGGTATCGGTCACCTCGATGCCGAGGGCCACCTTAGTCGTCCTGACGCCTTGGCTATTTTTGGGAATTGGATTTCCCTTCACAATCAATCCGAAGCCGACGGTATTGATAGACGACGGCTTTTGAGCAAGGGAGACGCCGTTCATGAACTGATCCAGTGTATAGGTATGCCCGTTTAGGTTGACACTGTCATCCCGGATTGCAAAATAGTTGTTAGGCTTACTCAAGTCAGTGAAATCAATGGAAAGCGGCGCGATGCCGGCTTTGCCGGTTTGCAGCGTCACTTCGGACATCAGCGCTGTGCTTGCTGCGCTGTCATTATTCGTATTGGTATCAGCTAACCGTCTCAGGTCCGTGCCCATCGCTGTCAAATCAATTTTATTTGCGATGCCGATCGTTAGCAGAGCCGCGAGTTGAGACGCTGTGTTCGCGATGACTGGATTCGACTGCAGCGACGTGGTTTGTTGAGTTAACGCCGCGTCGGTAGACTGGACCAAGGTTTCTGCCTGGACCTTGATGGCTTCCGAAACCAATGCCGAGACACTACCCGCACTATATGCGCCCAAGTTGGCTTTGACCGTGTCCAACGCAGTGTTCGCGGTTATTGTGACGTTTTCCATCGTTTTCTGAACTATGCCGGAAACTAGCGAAAGACTGACGCTGCCGCTGTCGACCAGTTGGGTCGTCGGGTTAGCTACCAGAGTTGCGGCTGCCGCGTTGGCTACCTCGCTGTAAATTGCCTGTGTAGACTCAGGACTGGTGTCCTGAGCCAAGCTCCCCAGTGTATCGGCGACTTGCTGAATGATTTGATGCACCGCCACGGTTTTTCTCAAAAGATCCGCATTGATCAATGTGCGGTCGGCATTTCTAGCAGCCGGATCCACTTGAGTCACGTCGATGCCAGCAGGCAGCCCCAAGGCAAAAGCGATTTTGGCGGCGGTCGGGCCATCAGTCGCAGCCATCAAGCTGGTTAGCGGCGTCACGACAGTACTGCCGGCCGGTGCTTTGAGGAGGCCGGCAAACGGTAAGCGGGTGTCGACATTCGTACCGCCGCTTGCGACAATTGAACTCGAACATGCGGGTGAAAATGCAAAATTGCCCTGGCTGTCTGTCACCACGACACTTTCGCTGCTATCGGCTACACCATTTTTATTCGCGTCGCACAGAACCGATGCCGCACTCAAATAACCATCCACCGCCTTCCCTGCTGCGGTTGTAGCCGCTGCCGGCGTTGGCGCGGCCGATCCGCCGTCACCGCCACCGCACGCGGCCAATACGATAGCGATAGCAAGCAACAGCGGAATATTTCTCTTCTCTATCATGTCATAGCTCCTGATACGTCACTGCACGAATGCAAGCCGAGTCGTTGAATCAGTATGGCTGTTTGAGTAAATCAAAATCAGGAAAGGCTTTTTTGACACCGTTTTCAAATCTACTGTGAAGCGGTAACCGTGGAAGATTGCGGAACTGGGGAGGATTCAGTTGCTAGCGAGTCTACCGCCGCCATGCAATTCCACAACTGTTAATCTTGACAGGATAGTTCTCTGGAGAGGACCAGCGAATCCGCTTGAATTTCTCTGGCGCGGCTGCGTTGCCGGCCAAACTCGCGTTGCGAATTTGCCGCACATTCGTGCTTCGCCTCATGGACAACGCCGGCATAAGTCACTAGAGTCTGTAGCCGAAGTCAAAATGCCGGTTTGATCCACCTACTCTTGGAGAGCGAGATGTTTACCATTCTTCGACATGGCGAAAAAAATCACCTCTTCACTTATCTCCGCAGTACACGCATGCAACCATTGGCGCATGCAAGCTTCACGGCCCTAGCTATTTCCGTTCGAGTGCCGCAATGAGCAAGTTACCTGCAACTCGCGATTTAGCTGAACTCAACGTTGGCAATTACGATCCTGCCGGCGTCGCCCCGCAAGGTTTTCTAGCATCAAGCAACGGGAAAATAACGTATTCAAGCGCTACCTTAACGGTCCCGGCTCAAGTGGCGGTTTTAAAGGGTAATGTGTTCAATATCGCACAACAAACTTTTACCCCGGCAACGCCATCGCATGCGCTTGCGACAATTAGCGCCGGTATCGTGACAATTGTCACAGCGGCACAAATGCTATCCAAATTTAGCGTCGCGGTATCAAATGCCAGCGGCGGCAATGTCAGCGGCAGCCTTACCGTCAATGGTTTAGACGAGCGGGGTTTTGCATTGTCGGATGTAGTGACTATCGCATCCGTCGCCAACGGCAATTCGTCCATTAGCGATTCCAATAAATACCTTGCGTCGATCACGAGCATTACGCCAATAAGTGGAACGTTAGGCGCTCCCGGGGTGACGATTTCCCTGACTGAAAAACAGTTCCGCAATCACCTTAAGATCAATAATTCCGGGGCCATCGTATATGCGAGCGACAATACCTACGCGGCGGATGAAGTGAAGCTTGCAACATTTGAAGTCGTATCGTCAGGTATCTTAAGTGTTCAGGATTGGCGGCTTCTTGGTGCCATCCCAAAAGCGCAGCGTGTCGGGTCAGAAATTGTCGACTGGAGCGGCGGCACCGCAGAAGGACCGCCATCATGGCTAGGCAACTGCATCTATGTCGCTGCCGAAACATTGGACGGGCATCTGATCATTTCTGGCAATGGCGGATTGATTTCCGAATGGGACGGGCAAATATTTACTACTACTTTGACCTGTCCGGGACTCGCCCTTGCCGATAATATTACCGCTATATGCAATGTCGGTTTGAACGTGAATGGACACGAAATCATATTTTTCGGCACATCGACCGGAAAAATCGTCAGATGGGACAGGACTTCAAATAATTTTGGAAGTATCACCGGCACCCCTCCTTCAAACATCAATAAGATGGTTAAAGCCAGCGGATCAGCTAATGCCTGGGTAATGGGGAGCTCGGGTTTTATTGGTTTTCTCAGCGAATCCGGCTCATCTGCAGCTCTCGCGTCCTATACATCAAATGCATCCTTTTCCGCAGGAACGGATACTGTGCATGACGGTGTGTACACGGACCGGCATCTGTATGCAGTCGGCGGCTCAGGCACCGGATTGAAATTCCACTCCTTCAATCTCGACACCTTCCAAGGCACCAGATTAGGTATGTACTTGCCGGGAAAACCCGCACAGTTGGGGGGCAACGGAGCTTCGCCAGCAATTTTCGGCATAGGATTCGATCCTGCATCGCGCAAACTGCTGCTGGCTGGTTTTGGCGCGGCTCTATACGTTGCCGAATGGGATACGACACAGCAATACACAACCGGCACATTGCAATTTACGACGAGCGGCGCCACTACAATACCGGCAGCAACCGTGGCAAGCGATGGAAAAATGTTATATCAAACCACCGAGACTGCTGTCGTGGGGTCTGCTACAACTATCGCAGTTCCCGCCATAGCCCTGACCTCAGGATTTGCGGCATTAGCGGCAGCATCAACCGTAACGACCATGCCATCTCCAGTCGCCAACGTGACGGCGGTAACTAATATCACGCCATTTGGCATGGGTAGGCTGATCGCATCCGGGGGGTCCGAAGACTTGCCAAACGGACTGTTGAGCAGTACTCCGCTAGCAGTCACATGGGACGGCACACAGTGGCTGATTGCCATGCAAGGTGGCGATGTGCTGTCATTTGACGGCACCCGCCTGACTCGCTTGACTGACAGGTTCTCCTTCAAAGGACGGGCTACCGGCATATTGAAAGCGACCAAATGCACCTGGATATTTGGAGATGAAGGAAAATTATTCTCCATGCCGCACTAGCGCCCTAAGCCATTAACTCGTGTACAAAAAATGCCCGGCCGATTCGATGATTTGATCGGCGGTCTTATGCAAAACGAAAGCGGCCGGGTTTTGCTTATAGACTGTTTGTGCTCATATCCATGCGGTTCTCCGAGATTGACGCCGCGGCATCACAGCCTAGTCCGGGAGAGAACGGATTCGATCAACTCAGCCAGCCTTCAGCGAAGCGTCCCCGTTCAATGCCAATGGCAGCGCCCTGGCCCATCGATTGGCTGAAAGCGAAAAAGTCAGCGCGCGAACCTGGTGGTACCACCCGGCCGGCACATACAGAAGCTCACCGGCTTGTATGATGCATTCGATCAATGCCGCCTGGCGGGCAAGTGGAAATTTCTCGAAATCCGGCGCCTCAGGGTTAAACGGCGAGCCGAACAAGACGGCGTTCGCCTCGCGGGGATAAAGGAATTCGTCGTGGTGTGGCGGCGACAGGAAAATACGTTTGCTGCCCCAGATCTGCGCAAAAATATTGTCGTCATAGTCGCAATGCAGCGGGGTCACCGTGCCGGAGGGGCCAAGCCAAAAGCGAGGCGGACCCATTTTCTTAAAATAGGCGGGCCAGTAACACAGCCTGTTCAATTCACGCATTTCCAGATTGCCCAGATACGGTGGCAGGTCCTGCGTATTATCCGCGACGAGCTCAAGGTACGCCAGCAGCGACATATCCTGCATCGCCCGATCAGCCGCGAAAGCGGTATTGACATAGTCACCCACCCGCGCGCGCACGTGCAGCTCGCCAAAGCGGTCGCGCAGCGTTTGCGGCTTAAGGCTGGAAAGTGGCCAACGATTGACCAGCCCGGTGATGACGAATGGCAGGCCTTCTGCGGCACGCATGCGAAACGCCGCGGCGTCGAGCGTACCCATGCGCGGCACTGCGGAAATGGTCGGGAGGCCGCGCCCCGCACACCTTATCGCTTCACGCATTTTCTGTATTGAAGTGACGCCACGAACCAGCGCATCCTTTCGCTCTCGCGCCTGTTTTTTGACAATGACGTCTTCGGGCGACATGGGTGTCGATGACGGCCGGGGCGGCAGCAATCGTGACGATAGGCATGTCTCTTGCCGTTCTTGATTACCGGCTACCGGATTTTTCATATTTCCATTTTTCTATAGCTGTACAGATTTATGTCTTAACGGTGATTAACGCCGATGGGTTGAATTACATGACGGATTGACCAATTTTTGTGGCTGGCGATGACCCGGCTTGGCGGTGAAAACAGCCGCAGCGCCTGGGGCCGCCAGCGAAATGATGGATCAACGCACAACACAAAAAAATGGACTCAATAATGATGCAACTCCACAGATCCTTCATGCTTTTTGTTGCCAAGTCAATTTCATCGGCAACCAAAGTTCGCCTTGAATGTAGTGCAAACATATCCTATTGTAATTTAGAAATAGTTGCCCTATAGAACTGTTGAAGTACAAAAAACAGAGCAATATGTCAATCGAAATTGACAGGCCCATTTTCCAGTTCAGCACCGCTATTTCCGCTCCTTGCGGCGGTATGTAATTGGCACGAATCCGATGATGATCGGCGCATAGCTTGATCACATCGACGTTCTCCTAGGTCTGAAGCAAAATTGTTCTTGCAGATGTCGGATAGTCAATTGGGGGCCAGCATGAATAGGCTGTTGGAACGTTATTTCCCCGCATTTCGAAATGCAAATTTTCCTGTCCATAAGGAAAACCATGCCCAGCGCGGCGCTGGCTCGTCAGTCCCCTTCAGAAATACATTTCCAAAACGGAATCGGCTGGCAGCTTGCCAAACACCGCCAGCAGCAGCCTCGAACCAGGCGTTCGCGGCCAACAGCGCCAAGTCGTAACAGAATTCAGGAAGTTTCTCATGCGACTTTGGCTTATCGATTAGATCTACGACAGGAGAACACTATGCCAGATGCCACAGATACTTCGGCGACTGATTACGATACCGACATGCAGACCATCCAGAACTATGTCCAAGCCGTGGTCGAAGCGAAAGCCAAGATAGCTACCGTCCACCTGTCGGCTATCGACAATTTCCAGACTACGGTCCAGTCCGCCTCGCCAGCAGAGGCTAAACCGGATTTTCTCACTGTAGTTTTAAAGGCCGGCCTGAAGATGGCGGAGAAAGCCGCCGTCTCCGCTGTGAAGGATGCCACCGGCGCAGATCTTGGACCGTTGGTCGATCTGATGCATGGAATTTCGGATGAGATCGACCGTGCCGCAAAAGCCGCCCAGAACCTTGCGGTGGCCGACTGGATCAAGACTGTTCGCACCGCGGTGACCAACGCCTATGCCCAGGATCAGACAGGAAGCGCGCTGCGCAAGACTATCGAAGACGCCTATAAGCAGAATGACGAAGGTGGGCGCGGGGGTTATATCGGAGGTATTCAAAATGAACTGACGGCTATGCAAACCGTACTGCCGCCCAAAACGGAACTGCTGGAAACCGCAATGTACACAACCTGGATCAGCCAGAATTTCAACAACGATTGCATAGATGGCACCGGCATCATCTACGTACAGTTTGCTGACGACAGTACGTTTAGCTCGGCGACGGTGCTAGCGCCCCTCGGCGACAAAATCGCCGGGGCCTTGAATAGGGTGATGACTGGCGCAGGCAAGAATCAACTGATGGACCTGGACGTCGTGAAAAAAGTATGCAAAGGCAACGACTGCATGTGCTTTGAAGGCAACAATGTGGTGCGCAAGGCGGCATCCAGCGACGACACGCAAACGTTTCTGTCGTCCGCCGACACCTGGAAACTGGCAACGCTTTTTTCGACACCTGCTTGAGGGGTATTGTCCGCCAACGCTTTGGAGACAGCGATCATGATTGCGCAGGAAATTTCACACGACCCGGATCTCAAGGATTATAAGCTCAAGTTTCCTGACTTCTTGCAGGACAGTCCGCCCTCGAATCTGCAGACGGTATTCAAGAGCAGCACGCAGTTCTCGGCCGGTTCAGATGCGCATACGTTCATAGTCAGTGTTTCCATCCTGGACGAAGGGGCGCAAACACCGTCGGTTGCGAATGCCAATCTATTCATCATGCAACTGTGCTCGAATATCGGTGCTGGACTGATTGGTTCACTGAATCTGAAACTCGACGATGGCTACTCTATGCCGGTTCCATCCACCCTGGTCTTGAATTTTTCACATACGACAGGCTCGGACGAGCTGAGTTTGCAGATCGATGAGGCGTCGGCGCAAATCAAATTAAGCAACCAATCGCCGTTGGATCTGCAGGTTTCGCGCTATGCCCTTGTTTCAGCGTCCTCGATAACAGTAGCTTCCGTGCCGCTCCATCTGCCGCCAGGAACTGCGGTACCGATTCCTTTGCCGGCCGAACATGCTGATTTATCGCTTGCCGAGGATGCGCAATTGATACTGCCGGCACCGATGATGAAAGCGGACGTCGCAAGATTCCTGAATTTCCAGACTGTCGACGTGCAAGAGACGCAATACGTTATCGCCATTGATGCTGGCAGCGTCAATTTCAATAAATTCGATTCCATCGTGGCAAGCATCACGTTCGCCACCTTGCCGACCGTCGCGCCGCAGGTGCTGACCCTGACCAAGCACATTCATGCCGACAGTACGCATATCGTGATCCCTCTGGAAAACGCCGTGTTCTCCCTGCCTGGGGAAGTCGATTTGACGATCAAGTTTTCGGATGGAGCCACGGCAGATCTGAAGTTCACTCTGCAGAATGATTTTACTGTCCAGCCGGTGCTGGTTCTTCTGCAAAGCGACATCGATAACAACATGGCGGGCCGAGTCTAAAACCTCCATGAGCAAAACAATTCAAGCGTTTCAGAATAGAGGGAATATGACATGGAATCGACGAGACGATATGCATCTATAGGCAGCGCGATAGCCACGGCAAGCCTGATCGCTGCTATCGCCGCAGCGGAACTGGTCCCGGATCCGGCCTGGGCCTGGCTCTTGACGGCTGCTGCGCTGTTGGCTTTTTGCGCAGGTATCGGTTATGGCATCAGCGGCCATTTCAATGGTCTCGTCATCGACAACCGGAACCGGGTCAGCCTTTCAAAACTGCAGGCAAGCGCTTGGTCGGTGTTGGTGCTGTCAGCGTTTCTGGCGGCCTCGATTGTGCGTATCAAGCTCAATCTCCCCAACCCGATTGCCGTCAACATCCCTCAGGAACTACTGGCCGTGATGGGAATTTCGGCCACCTCCTTAGTGGCTACGCCCGTCTTGCTGAGCTTCAAAAGCAAGGAAGCGGCGCCGCCGGGGCAAGCGCAACGAACCGCGCTGATGCTGGGGGATGATCCGAAGAACCTGGTTGCGACGGGCAAAGTCTATGCACGCAACAGTTCCGACGACGCCCAATGGCTGGATATCTTTCGCGGCGAAGAAGTCAGCAACGCCGCCACGCCCGATCTTGGCAAGCTTCAGCAGTTCTTGATTACCGTGGTGGCCCTGACTATCTACTCTATCCAGCTCTGGCATCTGTTTGGCGCGAATCCGCCCGCGCAAGCCGGAACCACCTTCATGGACGCTCTGCCCGCTTTCAGCGCGAACATGGCGTGGCTGATAGGGATCAGTCACGCCGGCTACCTCGCCTACAAGGCGGCTCCCCATGACAACGGCACAGCGCCCGCGGGCAGTTCTCAAACGTCTGCCTTACAAGATGGCAGTGTCGGATAGCTGGCGAAGACAAGCTGACAAGGAGCAAGATTCTGCCATGAGCGATACCATTGAAATTCCTATTTCGGGGACCGTCCAGAACAATGTACGCGTCAATGTCCGGCAAGGCTCGCCAAGTACGGCTGCCCCCGTCCTTAGGAAACTTGATCCCGGTACGACATTTCAGGTAGCCGCCTTGGCGGTTGGTGAATCTGTCGACGGTAACGCGCATTGGTACCGTATATCGGCCGACACCTATATCTGGGCCGGGGCTTGCAGCGAGTTGCAACAGAACGCCACGACAGCTCCGGCACAGCCGCTTGCAGGTCCGCCGAACAGATCTACCCGCTTGAATCAGGTGCCCCTGGTCATAGACATCAGTCATGGCGACGGCGTCATAAGTTTTCAAGATGCAAAAAACGCGGGCTTGGTCGGAGTGATACATAAGGCAACTACAGGAGCCACAGGCAAAGACGACGCCCATGCGGCGCGCCGTGAAGATGCCTTAAAGGCCGGGCTGCTTTGGGGTGCATATCATTGGGGAACGGCAGCCCCGGTCGGGGATCAGGTTGAAAATTTTATTTCATGGACGAAAGCAGACGAAGATAAAAACATGCTGGTCGCGCTGGATTTCGAACCCACGCCAGGGAACCAGATGACGATCGATGGTGCGCGCGCGTTTTGTGAACAGATTTACGCGAGACTGGGGAGGCGCCCGGTCATTTATAGCGGCGACACTTTGAAAACGGCATTGGGTTCGGCAAAGGATCCATTTTTTGGAGCCCACCGCCTCTGGCTAGCGCAATATGGCGCAAATCCCACCGTTCAGAGCAGTTGGGACACTTTCTGGTTATGGCAATATACCGATGGCGACAGCGGCCCGTCCGGCTGCCGACTGGTGAGCGGAATTACGGGAGACTCAAAAGGACGCCTGGATTGCGACTACTTCGAAGGTGATGCTGCAACATTAGTCTCACAATGGGTTTCCTGACTGCGCCGCCTTTCCGTCAATTGCTGCTTGCATGGGCGCCCGACCGCTCGGACGGACCTTAAGCATTTTGCAAAGCCGCCGGATACTGCACCTCGTTCTCCCGAATCAATGCGTACCCAGTTCGAATGCTAAATCGCCAGATCCGGCTTCAATTACACTGTCAACTGCGCAGCTGGCGCCATTTTTGTTTTTGATGTGAGCTACCAAGATCTGCATGGTCGACTTTCAGAATTCTGTCGCCCAAATCTGAATTTCCATTGCAACTGTTCAGTTAGCTGTCTTTTCGGCCAATGTAGGCAAGGACAGCGCGGAAACCCAGTTCATGACTTCTTCGACGTCCTGCGATGGCAGCGATTGCATCGCCTCGACGGTGATCGACAAGCGATCGGCCAAAAAAGAATCCGATGCAAAGTGCCAGTCGTAACTGCCGCACCCGACGCGTACCGCGCGGCTCTCCTTCTCCGGCATGACAACCATCCAGTCGCACGAAAACGTAGACTGCTTATCTTCTGGCGGCGGCGACAGGCACAGCGCATAGACATTTTCATAGGTTCGCCCGAATCGGCGCACCAGGAGTTCTGCAATGGCGTCGCGTCCATCCGAGACGGGCGGAAACGAAATCGTGCCGGTGTTAACCACCATTCTCAGTAACGCATCGTCGGTGAAAGCATGTGACATCAGGTGCGGTCGATTGCCATCTTTGGCCTGTAGCAGGATGCTCTGAGTGCGATCCGTTCCCTGGGCAAAGCGTTTCATCGAAACCTCGGTCAAATATACAATATCGATTCGACGCTCGTATCGAGAAATTGTTTACTAACTGAACGCGTTTTCACTCAGCCTCGATCGGGTCCGGTCTCCTAAAGTTTAGAAACTGGCCATTAAAAAAAGTAACGCCAAAGACTGAACCCATGTGGCTGGACCAGGGGGGGAGCAAAAATTCAAGCGGTCTGTTGTGCGCGTTGTGCCTCGAATGAATTGGGTGAGATATAGCCAAGCGCCGAGTGCATATGCCGGGCACTGTAGCTCTCTTCAATAAAGCGCGGTAAACGCGCTGTGACATCAGCAAATTTTTCTTAGCCTATCGCCTGGCTTTCCTTACAAGAATGGCGCGATTCGCCCCTATTGATCGGCCCTCAGTAGTCCGCATTCTTTTAAACAACCCTGGCCTCCAGTTCTGCCAAGCGTTTGCGCAAATTGCGTTCTTCGGAGAAACGCGTGGTTTCATCGCGGATAATCGCGACAAT
Source organism: Collimonas sp. OK242 (assembly GCF_900107095.1). Classification (GTDB taxonomy): domain Bacteria; phylum Pseudomonadota; class Gammaproteobacteria; order Burkholderiales; family Burkholderiaceae_D; genus Collimonas. The sequence goes on along the minus strand of NZ_FNOR01000006.1, from coordinate 3,524 downwards.
CGCCGTCAGCGTCTGCTCTGCCGAATATAGGATCGCCACGGTAAACGCGATGGACAAGGCGTGCCCTTCTTTATGCAGCGCCGGCACCCGCAATACATCGTGACCGTAACGGGTTTGCCCTGTTTGCATGGTCTTGTGATAGCCATCCCAGTGGCGCTGGCGCTGGCGCTCCGGAATAATCAGATCGAGCGACTTGCCGAGCGCCTCGCTTTCCGCAAAGCCGAACATGCGCTCGGCCGCCCGGTTCCACAGTGTGATGGCGCCGCCCGCGTCGCAGACGACGATCGCATCGCCGACCACCTCTACGAGTTGCTTGAAATCAGTTTCCGAGTGCATGCAACTTACTCCTTATCCTTGAAGGCTGGAGAGCGACGTTCAGAAGCCAGTTCGTGCTTCTGAGCGCGCTGGTTACCGGGCCGTTATTTTAAACCGCCTGTGCGAGATGCAAAGCGGCCACCTGGTCCGGATTGTAGCCGAGGCTCGCCAGCACTTCGTCGGTATGTTCGCCCAACAATGGCGAGCCGGTGATTTCGACCGTGGTCTCCGAGAACTTGATGGGACTGCCGACTGTAAGATATTTACCACGGGCCTTGTGATCGACCTCGGTAATGGTCCCGCTGGCGCGCAGCGACGGATCGGCGGCGATTTCCTTCATCGACATCACCGGCGAGCAGGGAATGTCGAATTTGCGCAAGATATCCACGGCTTCGAACTTGGTTTTATCCTTGAGCCAACGCTCGATCACCGCAAAGATATCGAAGATCTTGTCCTGCCGCGCCGCAGCCGTGTTGTAGGCCTTGTCCTCGATCCATTCTTCCTTGCCCAGCGCCTTGCAGATCGGCGCCCAGGCATGGCCCTGGATGGTGAAATAGATATACGCGTTCGGATCGGTTTCCCAGCCCTTGCACTTGAGCACCCAGCCCGGCTGGCCGCCACCGCCGGCATTCCCGCCACGCGGCACGACGTCGCTGAATTTGCCATGCGGATATTGCGGATACTCCTCCAGATAACCGATCCGGTCCAGCCGTTGCTGGTCGCGCAACTTGACGCGGCACAGGTTCAGTACGCTATCCTGCATCGAGACCGCCACCTTCTGGCCCTTGCCGGTTTTTTCACGGCCGATCAATGCCGTCAGAATGCCGATCGCCAGGTGCATGCCGGTATTGGTGTCGCCGAGCGCGGCGGCACTTACCGTCGGCGGGCCATCCCAGAAACCGGTGGTGGACGCCGCGCCGCCGGCGCATTGCGCGACGTTTTCGTAGACCTTCAGGTCTTCGTAATGGTGGCCGTCGCTAAAGCCTTTGACCGAGGCGACGATCATCTTCGGATTGAGTTCGTTGATGCGTTCCCAGGTGAAGCCCATGCGGTCCAACGCGCCCGGCCCGAAATTCTCGACCAGTACGTCGGACTCCTTGATCAGCTTTTCCAGGACCTCCTTGCCCTCAGGCTTCTTGGTGTCCAGCGTCAGCGATTTTTTATTGCTGTTCAACATCGTGAAATACAGCGCATCGACATCCGGAATGTCACGCAACTGACTGCGTGTAACATCGCCCGAGCCGGGGCGTTCAACCTTGATGACGTCGGCGCCGAACCAGGCCAGCATCTGGGTGCAGGCGGGGCCGGCTTGCACGTGGGTGAAATCAATGATTTTGATTCCGTCTAGTGGCTTGCTCATGATGGGTAGATTCCTTTTATGACGTTAAATTGCTTACTTCTTGGTCGCGCTGCTTTGCGGATTCAGATTGGTCAGGCGGCCGCTCTCGGTACCCGCTGCTTCGTCGATGACGGCGTTGATGAGCGCCGGTTTGCCTGCCGCGATCGCTGCGCTCAATGCCTGCGTCATTTCTGCCGGCGTGGTGACGTGGTAACCGATGCCGCCGAAGGCTTCAATCATCTTGTCGTAGCGCGCGCCCTTGACGAACACGGTCGGGGCAACGTCCTTGCCTCCGGTCGGATTGACGTCGGTACCGCGGTAGACGCCGTTGTTGTTGAAGATCACGGAGATGACCGGCAGCTCGTAGCGGCAGATGGTCTCGAGTTCCATGCCGCTGAAACCGAAAGCGCTGTCGCCTTCGATGGCCACCACCGGCAAACCGCTTGTGACCGCCGCACCGATGGCGTACCCCATGCCGATGCCCATGATGCCCCAGGTGCCGGAGTCGAACCGCTTGCGCGGCTGGTACATGTCGATGATGCTGCGGGCGTAATCGAGGGTGTTGGCGCCTTCATTGACGACGTTGATGTCCGGGCGCGTCTTGAGCACATCGCGGATCGCGCGCAGTGCGCTGTGGAAGTTCATCGGCGACGGATTCTGGTCGAGGGTGGCCGCCATCTTCGCCAGGTTTTTCTGCTTGCGCTGTGCGATCGCGCCAGTCCATTCGACGTCCGGCTTGCCGAAACCGGCATCGATGCCGGCCAGCAGGGCCGATACGCAGGAGCCGATGTCGCCGATCAGCGGCGCGGCGATCGCCACGTTGCTGTCGATTTCGGTGGGCGAGATGTCGATCTGGATGAATTGCTTCGGTCCACCCCAGGTTTTACCCTTGCCATGGGCCAGCAGCCAGTTCAGGCGGGCGCCGATCAGCACCACAACGTCGGCTTCCGCTAAAACGAAGGAACGGGCGGCGGCCGCCGATTGCGCATGCGTGTCGGGCAGCAGGCCTTTCGCCATCGACATCGGCAGATACGGGATGCCGGTTTGTTCGATCAACGCACGAATGTCGGCGTCGGCCTGGGCGTAGGCGGCGCCTTTACCCAACAGTATCAGCGGACGCTTGGCGCCTTCCAGCAGATCGAGCGCACGCTGGACCGACTCCGGCGCCGGAAGTTGACGCGGTACCGGATCGACCACGCGCACCAGCGATTTTTTGCCGTGTTCGGCGTCGAGCGACTGCGCCAGCAATTGCGCCGGCAGATCCAGATAGACGCCGCCGGGACGGCCGGACACGGCCGCACGAATCGCGCGCGCAATGCCAATGCCGATATCTTCGGCTTTGTTGATGCGGTAGGCTGCTTTGGCGTACGGTTTGGCCGCATTGAGCTGATCCATTTCTTCGTAATCGCCCTGTTGCAAGTCGACGATTTCACGTTCGCTGGAACCGCTGATAAGGATCATCGGAAAGCAGTTGACGGTGGCATTGGCGAGTGCCGTCAGGCCGTTCAGGAAACCGGGCGCGGACACGGTCAGGCAAATCCCCGGCTTTTTGGTCATGTAGCCGGCGATGGCCGCCGCATTGCCGGCGTGTTGTTCGTGGCGGAAACCGATGAAGCGCATCCCCTCGGCCTGGGCCAGGCGGGCCAGGTCCGTGATCGGAATGCCGACCAGACCGAAGATGGTGTCGATGTCGTTGTGTTTCAGGGCGTCGATGACCAGGTGGAAGCCGTCGGTCAGTGCCCCTGAGGGCGACTGGAATTCTTCTAATTGAATGTCGTTTTTCATAATGAAATCTTCTTCTCCGTTTCAAGTGAACCCATCATAGCGAGCCGCCCATGCGCCACTCATTGACCGCGGTCAATTTTCGACG
>NZ_FNOR01000005.1 GCF_900107095.1 Collimonas sp. OK242 | reverse complement strand
ATACCGCTACCGCCAGCGAAGCGGTGCAGCCGTTGATCAGGGCCGAGGCATCCTTGGCTTTCAGGTCGAACTTGACCGGGCCGACGCCGGCCTTGGCAATCGCTTGCGGCGCGCTCATGCGCTGGCCTTGGTACATCACTTCAGCTTCGTCAAAGCCGGCAATCGCCGCCGCCAGGTAAGACAAGGGGGCCAGATCGCCGGACGCGCCGACCGACCCCTTTTGCGGCATGATCGGATGGATGCCTGCATTCAGGAAAGCCAGCAGGCGGTCTACCACTTCGACCCGTGGCGCCGAATAATTGCTGGCGAAGGCATTGGCGCGCAACAGCATGGTGGCGCGGCTGACTTCTTCCGAGAATGGCTCACCGATGCCGGCGCAATGGGCCCTGATCAGCTGGGTCTGGAACAGCTCGATATGTTCGACCTTGATGCGGGTGTCTTTCAACAAGCCGACGCCGGTGTTGAAGCTGTACATCATCGGCGCTTCGTCGTGCATCCAGGTCGATTCGATGTAGTCGCGGCTTTCTTTCAGGGCGGCGCGTGAAGAGTCGGCCAGGGTCACCGGCAGGTGCGGCGCGCGGGCGACGTCGACGACTTGCTGCGCGGTGAGATTAAAGCCGTCGATGGTGATGGTTTGGGACATGAGAACTCCAGATTTTTCTTCAATGAGGTCAAGCGCGGAGGCTGATTGAGCGCAGTAAAACTGCGCAATCAGCTTCCGGCTTTCAGGATAGCTTCAGATACCGGTGCGCCCGGCTTACTTGGCGCCGGAGGTATACCAGGTGCCGATCAGGGCACGTTCTTCATCGGTGATATGCGTCAGGTTAGCCAACGGCATCGCCTTCAATTGCACCGCTTGCTGATAGACCTTGTCGGCGTGCTGACGGATCTGGTCCGCCGTCTGCAACATCACTCCGGCCGGAGCAGTAGCAAATCCTGGCTGGGTTGGCTGTGCCGAGTGGCAGGTGGCGCAGCGCTGGCCGATGATTTCCTGGATATGCGCCATATCGGCAGTCGGTGCGGCTGCTGCCACGGCAGCGTCTGCCTTGGCAACCGGCGCCACCGGCTGCACCGGCTTCGGTGCAATCGCAATCGCCACCGCCAGCAGCAAGGCAACGCCGGCAATCGGATAGCCGAGCGAAACACGGCCGGCATGACGCAGGTTGAAGAAGTGACGGATCAAGGCGCCGGCAGCAATAATCGCCGCCAGGATCAGCCAGTTGTACGGATGGCTATAAGTCATGCCGTAGTGGTTGCTGATCATGATGAACAGCACAGGCAGCGTGAAATAGTTATTGTGCACGCTGCGCTGCTTGGCTTTCTTGCCGTAGATCGGATCCGGCGATTTACCGACGCGCATCGCTTCCACCAGCTTGCGCTGCCCCGGAATGATCACCATCAGCACGTTACCCACCATCATGGTGCCGATCATGGCGCCGACATGGATATACGCAGCACGGCCGCTCAGCAAATGCGTCAGCACATAGGCTGCGGCAACGATGAACAGATACATGACGATACCGAGCAGGCCTTCACGCTTGCCCAGCGGCGAACGGCACAGCACGTCGTAGACGGTCCAGCCCACCACCAGCGTGCCGAGGCCGACGCCGATTGCTTGCCAGGTATTCAGATCGGCCACGTCCTTGTTGATCATCATGGCCGAAGCATTGAAGTAATAGACGATGAACAGCATGGCAAAACCGGACAGCCAGGTGGCGTAAGCCTCCCATTTGAACCAATGCAAGTCGTCCGGCAATTCAGCCGGAGCCACCAGGTATTTTTGCGGATTGTAGAAGCCGCCGCCGTGCACTGCCCACAATTCTCCGGACACGCCCTTTTTGGCCAGATCGGATCCTGCCTTCGGCGGCCGGATCGAATTGTCCAGCCAGACGAAATAGAAGGATGCGCCGATCCAGGCGATGCCCGTAATCAGATGCAACCAGCGGACCAGCAAATTGAGCCATTCGACTCCATACGAAACTAATAATGCATCCATGTCTTCCCCAACGATTGTCACTCGTTTGCCACCGCGGGCTCTGCAAACGATAGAGGTTATTTCGATTTCTATTTGAAACGATAACTGCGTTGCTTCGCCTTGCCGTGCCGCAGCACTGTCTGCGGCTTTGCGCCTTGTTCTCGCTCCAAATAAAAACCGAAATGATTGCCTCCAACAAGGCCGCGAACTTTTTATAAACGTTGTTTTATATCAGCTCCGCTACGACCAACATGATGGGATAAGCAAGATACTTGCCTATCCTTCATTCCCCTGCCAGCGTCCAAGTACAAAACGCTCCAGATTCACGCAAGATAAACGTATTGGGAATCTAAAACATGGATTTTCAGATATATTTGACATACTCATATCCGTATAACAAAATGAACTTCATCATACCTATAAATATTAATTGCTGGAGACAACATGGCCAAGCTGCCGGACCACCTGGATATTCACCTGATACGCATACTGTATCTGTTGCTATGCGAGAAGAATGTATCGCGTGTAGCCCTCAAGCTCAACCAGCCGCAACCCTCTATTTCGGCCTCGCTGCGCAAGCTGCGCGAACTCACCGGCGATCCCCTGCTGGTGCGCGGCGCGCGCGGCATGGTGCCGACCCAGCACGGCGAAAGCCTGCTGAAGCCGGCCAAACGGATACTGGAAGAAACCGAACGGCTGTTTGTCCAAAAAACCGCGTTCGTGCCCCAGGCTGAAGCACGCACCTTCCATATCGCTGCACCAGATTACATGAATACGCCGTTCTTCCTGGAAGTCGTGGCGCGCTTGCGCCGCGAATCGCCGAAGAGCCGCATCGTGATTCACGCATTGGGGCCGGAAACCGATTATGTCCGGCTGCTGTCAGACGGCGACCTGGACTTGGTCATCGCCAATTGGGACGAACCGCCGCCGCATCTGCATTTATCGAAACTGTTCGACGATCCTATCGTCTGCCTAATGCGCGCCGACAGCGCCTATGCCAAACGCACCGGACCAGACCAGATGACGGTCGAAGACTATCTCTCGCTGCCGCATGTGGCGCCATGGCAGGTGCTGCCCGGTTATCACGGCATCATCGATTCCTTTCTCGACAGCCAGAACCTGAACCGCAACGTGGTGGTCGAATCCGCCTATTTCGGCATGCTGCCCTATATGGTGGCGCAAACCGACCTGGTGCTCACCACCGGCCGCCAGTTCGCCCGTTTTTATGAAAAGACCTTGTCGCTGAAAAGCTTCACCTTGCCGATCAAGTTTCCGCCGATGCGTTTTTATCAACTGTGGCATGAACGGGTGCATCAGGCAACCGAGCATAAATGGTTGCGCGAACAAATCGGGATTGCTGCCAAAGCAATGCTTGCCAAGTAAGCAGACAGAACCGCGTTGTCCTACAGGAAGCAGGTTAACTCATATATCCAAATACATAAATTAACTATCAATCAGCAAATATATCGTGAGGGCCTGGGCCAAGTAGTATCGGTCAGTACAGGCCCTGTCTTTACCACAGGTGACTTGTAAGGCTGCAGCGCATCGGCCGGAGTTTAAAAAAGCCGGGTTGATGTCGCCGCAAGCACTAAAATCATAATTAGCACCTAGGAGACACATGATGACCCGCAGCACAGATCCTGTAGATGAAAGACTCCCCGTAGGTAAACTCGCTGCACTCGGCATGCAGCACGTGCTGGTGATGTACGCCGGCGCGATTGCCGTGCCGCTGATCATTGGCGGCGCGCTCAACCTGGCAAAAAGCGACATTGCATTCCTGATCAGCGCCGACCTGTTCTGCTGCGGCCTGGTGACCTTGATCCAAAGCCTCGGCTTCTGGAAATTCGGCATCAAGATGCCGGTAATGATGGGTGTCACCTTTGCTGCCGTCGGCCCGATGGTGGCAATGGCCGGCAACCCGCAACTGACTATCGTCCACATCTACGGCGCCGTGATCGTCTCCGGTATCTTCTGTGTCTTTGCCGCCCCTTTCATGAGCCGCCTGATGCGCTTCTTCCCGCCGGTGGTGACCGGCACGGTGATCAGCGTTATCGGCATTTCGCTGATGGGCGTCGGCATCAACTGGGCGGCCGGCGGCCAACCGGTGATCGGCACCCTGGTCGACGGCGTCTTCACCAAAATCCCCAACCCTGACTATGGCTCGCCGACCAGCCTCGGCGTCGCGCTGGTGGTGCTGGTATCGATCCTGCTGATCACCAAATACGTCAAAGGCTTTATCGCCAATATCTCGGTGCTGAGCGGCATGATCATTGGTTTCGTGATTGCCATGGCGATGGGAAAAATCAGTTTCTACGGTCTCGGCGACGCCGAATGGTTTGCTTTCATCCGTCCCTTCCACTACGGCTGGCCGAAATTCGACCTGGGCTCGATTATCAGCATGTGCCTGGTCATGATCGTGACCATGATCGAATCGACCGGGATGTTCATCGCCCTGGGTGAAATCGTCGGCAAGAAAATCGATGACAAGACCCTGGCGCGCGGCTTGCGCGTCGACGGCCTGGGCAGCGTGATCGGCGGCATATTCAATACCTTTCCCTACACCTCGTTCTCGCAGAATGTCGGCCTGGTCGGCGTCACCGGCGTGCGCAGCCGTTACGTCTGCGCCGCCGCCGGCGTGATCCTGATGATGTTCGGGCTGTTCCCGAAAATGGCGCACGTGGCTGCTTCGATTCCGCAATTCGTTCTGGGCGGCGCCGGCATTGTCATGTTCGGCATGGTGGCGGCAACCGGCATCAAGATCTTGTCGAACGTCGATTTCCAGCGCAACCGCCATAATCTGTTCATCGTCGCCGTCAGCTTCGGCGCCGGCATGATTCCTATCGTGGCGCCGACCTTTTTCGACAAGATGCCGCTTTTCATGTCGACCATCCTGCACAGCGGCATCTTGCTGGCTTCCACCATGGCGGTTCTGTTGAATCTGTTTTTCAACGGCAAGGGTTCCAGCGCAGACAGCCGCTCGCATGCGTTGGCGGCGGCACAAAGCTCTGATCACTAAAACTGTTTTGAAGTAAATTGAAGTTGATGTTGCAGTAGATGTGGGTCCAACCCGTAACAGAAATAGAAGCGATTTAACCAAGGATGAAGCGGGTCGGACCCGCCAACGACACAAATGACAACATTAGAACAACTCAATAGCAGCGATGTAAGCTCCTTCGTTTCAACGCTGCATGGCATTTACGAGCATTCGCCGTGGATCCCCGAACGCGCCGCCGCGCAACGGCCGTTTGCCAACATCACCGCACTCAAGCTGGCCATGCAGGCCGTCGTCAGCAAGGCCACCCGGGAAGAGCAGCTGGGCCTGATCCGCGCCCACCCGGAGTTGGCCGGCAAGGCAGCCATCTCCGGCGAGCTGACTATCGAATCGACCGGCGAGCAAGCCAAGGCCGGCCTCAACAATTGCAGCCCTGAAGAATTCGCCACGCTGCAAAAACTGAACGCCGACTACAACAACAAATTCGGCTTCCCATTCATCCTCGCAGTCAAAGGCGCCGATGGCCAAGGCCTGTCGCGCCAAGCCATCATCGCCACCTTCAGCCGCCGCCTGAAAAACCAGTTCGACGATGAACTGGGCGAAGCGCTGCGCCAGATCGGCCGGATTGCTGAAATGCGCAGCAATGATCTGCTCGGCTACAGGCCGCAACTCGGCACAACCATCATGCAATGGGCCGAACAGATCGGCGCCTGGAGCGATGACGAGACTGGCCTCACCTGCGCCTACATGACCGAAGCGCACCAGCGCACCGCGACACAGATTGCCGGCTGGATGCGCGAAGCCGGCATGCAGGCCGAGACCGACGCCGTCGGCAACGTGGTCGGCCGCTATCTGTCCGACAATCCGGCGGCCAAGACGCTGATGACCGGCTCCCATTACGACACCGTGCGCAACGGCGGCAAATACGATGGCCGCGAGGGTATCTTGCTGCCTATCGCTATCGTCAAGCACCTGCATGAGCGCGGCGAAAAATTGCCCTTCCATTTTGAAATCGTCGCCTTCTCGGAAGAAGAAGGCGTGCGCTTCAAGAGTACTTTCCTCGGCAGCAACGCGATCATCGGCCAGTTCAACCTGGAGCTGCTGAACAGTCTCGACCGCGACGGCGTCAGCATGCGCGACGCTTTGCTGCAAGCCGGGCACGATCCTGCTGCGATTCCCGCCATCGCCCGCAACCCGGCCGACTTGCTGGGCTACGTCGAAGTGCATATCGAACAAGGCCCGGTCCTGCTGCAGCGCGACCTGCCGGTCGGCATCGTCACCTCGATTGCCGGCAGCTGCCGCTATATGGTGCAACTGAAAGGCGTCGCCAGCCACTCCGGCACCACGCCGATGTCGATGCGCAAGGACGCCGCCACCGCCGCCGCTGAAATCCTGCTGTATGTGGAACAGCGATGCGCGCAAGACCAGCAGGCATCGCTGGTCGGCACCGTCGGCCAGTTGCAGGTGCCTAACGGTTCGACCAATGTGATCCCCGGCGCCTGCGTATTCTCGCTGGACATCCGCGCCGCCGACGACACCATCCGCGATGCCGCGGTAGCCGATGTGCTGCAGCATATCGAAAAGGTTTGCGAACGCCGCTGCGTCGAAGCCAATGTCGAGAAAATGGTATCGGCGCCTGCCGCGCCTTGTGCTTCGTGGCTGATGGACCAGTTGTCCGCCGCCACCGGACGGGCCGGCGTGCAGCCGTTCAAACTCGCTTCCGGCGCCGGTCATGACGCCATGACCATCGCTAAAATAACTGATGTCGCCATGCTGTTTACGCGTTGCGGCAACGGTGGCATCAGCCACAATCCATTGGAAACAATGACTGCGGACGATGCCGAAGTATCGGCGCAAATCTTGCTGGATTTCCTACGCCGCTTTACACCAAAACCTTAAACCAGGGCTTGAACCAGCGTCTTTGGATTTAACGTAATGTCTAAAACTTTATTGATAAAAAATGCGCGCGTTGTAGTCACCATGGACCACGCGCGCCGTGAAATTGCCGGCGGCGCGGTTTTCATCCGCGACAATGTGATTGAACAGGTCGGCAACAGCGCCGACTTGCCGCAAACCGCCGACGAAGTCATCGACGCCGGCAATCATGTCGTCATCCCGGGCCTGGTGAACACCCATCACCATATGTACCAAAGCCTGACGCGCGTGATTCCGGCGGCGCAAAACGGCGAACTGTTCAATTGGCTGAACAACCTGTATCCGATCTGGGCCAACCTGACGCCGGAGATGATCCAGGTCTCGACCTTGACCGCGATGGCCGAACTGATCATGTCCGGCTGCACCACCAGCAGCGATCACCTGTACATCTATCCGAACGGTTGCAAGCTCGACGACAGCATAGAAGCGGCGCAGCAGATCGGCATGCGCTTCCACGCTGCGCGCGGCTCCATGAGCGTGGGCCAGTCGAAAGGCGGTTTGCCGCCGGATCGCGTGGTGGAAGATGAAAAAGCCATCCTGCAAGATACGCAACGCCTGATCGAAACCTGGCACGACCGCAGCCGCCACGCGATGCAACGCATCGTGGTGGCGCCCTGCTCGCCGTTTTCGGTATCGCGCGATCTGATGCGTGAATCGGCGAGCTTGGCGCGTCATCATGGCGTCTCGCTGCATACGCACCTGGCGGAAAACGCCAACGACATCGCCTACAGCCGCGAGAAATTCAACATGACGCCGGCTGAATATGCGGAAGATTGCGGCTGGGTCGGCCACGATGTCTGGCATGCCCATTGCGTCCAACTCGACGACGAAGGCATCTACATGTTTGCCCGCACCGGCACCGGCATCGCCCACTGCCCTTGCTCCAACATGCGGCTGGCCTCCGGCATCGCGCCGATCCGCAAGATGGTCGATGCCGGCGTGCCGGTCGGGATCGGCGTCGACGGTTCGGCCTCCAACGACGGCGCTCACATGCTGGGTGAAGTGCGGCAAGCAATGCTGTTGCAGCGGGTCGGTTTCGGTCCGGACGCAATGACCGCAAGGCAGGCGCTGGAGCTGGCGACGTTGGGCGGCGCCAAGGTGCTCAATCGCGACGACATCGGCGCGCTGCAACCGGGCATGTCGGCCGATCTGGTGCTGTTCGACCTGAACCAGGTCAAGTTCGCCGGCGGCTGGCACGATCCGGTAGCGGCGCTGGTATTCTGCACGCCGTCGGACGTCGCCTACAGCATCATCAACGGCCGCGTAGTGGTGCGCAACGGCCAGTTCACCACGGTCGATCTCGGCAATCTGCTGGAGCGCCACAATAAACTGGCGCGGTCACTGGCTGAAGCTGCGCGCTGATAAATAGTCCCGGCAGTAGTTCCGGCAACGCAAAAAATGGCCGCTCGCTGCAAGCAAGCGGACATTTTTTATTCAGAACGGTTTAACGATTTATTCAGCGCCGCACAAAGGAAAACGGCCACGCAGAACGCCGTGGCCGTCGAATTCACAGGCAGCGGTTTTACTCCGGCCAGATTTCCGCCAGACGCAACAAATTGGTGCTGCCCGACTGGCCGAAAGGCATGCCGGCGGTGATGGCGATCTGGTCGCCTGCCTTGGCAAATCCTTCCTTGACGGCGGTCTGGCAAGCGGCGGTCACCATCTCGCTTTCATTATGCACCTGGTCGCTGATGGTCGAATGCACGCCCCATACCAGCGCCAGCCGGCGCGCTGTGGACAGCTTCGGCGTAATGCTCAGAATCGGCGCCATCGGCCGTTCACGCGCTGCGCGCAAGCTGGTGTGGCCGGAACTGGTGTAGGTCACCGTCGCCTTGGCGCCGATGATGCGGGTAACATCGCGCAAGGCCGAGCAGATGGCGTCGCCGCGGTTCGGCAATGGCGATTCGTGTTGCGCGTCCAGCATGTTCTGGTACAAAGGATCGCGTTCGACTTCGGTGATGATGCGGTCCATCATCGCCACTGCCGGCAGCGGATAAGCGCCGCTGGCCGATTCGGCCGACAACATCACGGCGTCGGCGCCGTCGTAGATGGCGCTGGCGACGTCGGAAGTTTCAGCGCGCGTCGGCACCGGCGAAGTGATCATCGATTCCAGCATCTGGGTCGCGATCACGATCGGCTTGCCGTGCTGACGGCAGACCCGCAGGATGCGCTTTTGCACGCCAGGCACGCGTTCCGGAGGCAATTCCACGCCGAGATCGCCGCGGGCCACCATGATGGCGTCGGACACCTGGACGATCGCATCCAGTTGTTCCAGCGCTGCCGGCTTTTCCAGTTTCGACAAGATGCTGGCGCGATCGCCGATCAAGGCGCGCGCTTCCAATACGTCTTCCGGCCGTTGCACGAAGGACAGCGCAATCCAGTCGACGCCCAGTTCCAGCGCGAATTTCAAATCGCGTTTGTCTTTTTCAGTCAGGGCCGGAATCGGCAATACCGCATCCGGCACGTTGACGCCCTTGCGGTCCGACAGCGAACCGCTGTTGACCACGCGGGTGCGGATAGACTGACCGTCGCAGGCCAACACTTCCAGTCTTACCTTGCCGTCATCGAGCAATAATGACTGGCCGCCGGCGATCACCTCGAATAATTCCGGATGCGGCAGGTAGACACGTTGAGCATTGCCAGGCGTGTTGTCGCGGTCTAGCGTGAATTCCTGGCCGGCTTGCAGCGCTATCTTGCCGTCGGCGAAGGTACCGATGCGCAGCTTCGGTCCTTGCAGATCGGCCAGGATAGCGATCGGGCGGCCGACGTTTTTCTCGACGGCGCGCACGATGTCGTAGCGTTCCTGATGATCGGCGTGGCTGCCGTGGCTGAAGTTGAAACGGAAAACGTCGGCACCGGCTTCAAACAGCGCCTGGATGGTTTTCTGGTCGGCGCTGGCGGGACCGAGCGTGGCGACGATTTTTGCTTTGCGTTGGCGGCGCATGATGAGCTTTCTGTAGAAGATCGACCGACTGTCGACCAGTTGCGTGGCAAGCGTCGGCCCGGAATGGCTGCCGACGCGGGATTTTACAATTGCTGGAAACCTGACTCGGCTAGATCAGAGAATCACGATGGCACGGAAATCGTTGACGTTAGTGCGCGTCGGCCCGCTGACGACGAGATCGCCCAGCTCACTGAAGAAACCGTAGCCGTCGTTATTGTCGAGCATGGCGCGCGGACGCAATCCCAGTTCGGCTGCCTTGCGCATCGAATCCGGCTGGTAGATGGCGCCGGCGTTGTCTTCGGAGCCGTCGATGCCGTCGGTATCGCAGGCAATCGCGTGGATATCGGGAAAGCCGTCCAGAGCGCTCGCCAGGCTCAGCAGGAATTCTGCATTGCGGCCGCCGCGCCCTTTACCGCGCACGGTGACCGTGGTTTCACCGCCGGAAATGACGACGCACGGCTTGCTGAATGGTTGTCCGCGCCGTGCGATCTGTCGCGCCAAGGCCGCATGCGCCAGGCCGATATCGCGTGCTTCGCCTTCCATCTCGTCGGACAGGATATACGGCGTCAAGCCGGCAGCGACAGCGGTGGCGGCGGCGGCTTCCAAAGCGTCTTGCGCGGTGGCGATCACATAGTGCTGGTTGCGCTCCAGGCGCGGATCGCCGGGCTTGGGAGTTTCACCCGCGCCGGATTCGAGATGCTTGCGAATTGCTTCAGGCGTGTCGATATCGTATTTGCGCAGCACCGCCAGAGCTTCGGCGCAAGTGGTTGCATCAGGCAAGGTAGGGCCGCTGGCGATGATGCCGGGATCGTCGCCCGGAATATCGGAAATCATCAAGGTTACGACTCGCGCCGGGGCGCAGGCCAGCGCCAGCCGGCCGCCTTTGATGGCGGACAGATGCTTGCGCACGCAGTTCATTTCAAAAATATTGGCGCCGCTTTTCAGCAAGGCTTTGTTGACGGCTTGCTTCTGCTCGAGCGAAATACCGTCGGCCGGCAATGCCAGCAAGGCCGAGCCGCCGCCGGAAATCAGGCACAGCACCAGATCGTCTGCAGTCAAACCTTGGACCAGTTCCAGCATGCGTGCTGCCGCTTTGCGCCCGGCTTCGTCCGGCACCGGATGAGAGGCCTCCACGACTTCGATCCGTTTGCAGTCGGCGCCATGGGCGTAACGGGTCACCACCAAACCTGAGATTTCGCCCTGCCAATGATCCTCCACCGCCTTGGCCATCGCTGCGGCGCCTTTGCCGGCGCCGATCACCAGGGTGCGTCCCTGGCCTGACGGCACCGGGATCCGGGCCAGATATTCCGGCAGGCATTTGGCGGCGCTGACGGCGTCGACCGCGGCCTGGTACATGTCGAGCAGAAGCTGGCGGGGTTTGATGTTGTTCGCGGTAGTCATGCTGTATACCTTGATATATGAAGCGTTTGATATATGAAACTATATGGAACGCTCGATCTGTGAAGCGGATGGTCTCTAAAAATTCTTGTATTTATTCGGCTGCTGCTATTGCGGCTTAATTTCGTAAAACGATAACAGATATTGCGGGTCGAAGTGCAGCGCGTTCCGACCCGCAGTTTTGATACAAGACAGTATCTTACGCCTTGGCGATTTCGTGGTTCGACATGATTTCAATCGCACGGCACAGCGCCGAGTGATCGAGGCCGCTCAAGCCGTTGGCGGCGCAGGAATTCATCAGTTCTTGCGCCACCGCAGTGTTCGGCAACGATACGCCCAAGGCCTTGGCGCCTTGCAAGGCCAGGTTCAAATCCTTCTGATGCAGTTCGATGCGGAAGCCTGGATTGAAAGTCCGTTTTACCATGCGCTCGCCGTGCACTTCCAGTATCCGCGATGCTGCAAAGCCGCCCATCAAAGCCTGGCGTACGCGCGCCGGATCGGCGCCTGCCTTGGAAGCAAACAGCAAAGCTTCAGCGACCGCCTGGATGTTCAGCGCAACGATGATCTGGTTCGCCACTTTAGTGGTTTGACCGTCGCCATTGCCGCCGACCAGAGTAATGTTCTTGCCCATCAGTTCGAACAAGGCCTTGGCATCGTTGAACGCACCTTCGGAACCGCCGACCATGATAGTCAGCGATGCTGCCTTGGCGCCGACTTCGCCGCCGGAGACCGGCGCGTCCAGGTATTCGCAACCCAGGGCGTTGATCTTCTTGGCGAAACCCTTGGTGGCGATCGGCGAGATCGAGCTCATGTCGATCACGATCTTGCCGGCGGTCAGGCCTTCGGCGACGCCCTTTTCAGCGAACAGCACTGCTTCAACGTGCGGGGTGTCCGGCACCATGATGATGATGATGTCGGCGCGCTTGGCCACTTCCGCACCGGAAGTACAGACGGTTGCACCGCCGTCGATCAGCGCTGCCGGTGGATTCTTCTGGTCATGCAGATACAGTTTGTGGCCGCCGCGCTGCAGGTTTTCCGCCATTGGCGCGCCCATGATGCCGAGTCCGATAAAGCCAACTTTTGCCATGATATTTCTCCGTAATTTTTAAGATGCCTGAAACTGTTAAACGCCGTGCGCAGCGCGCCAGCCCAAACCTTCGACGGTGCCGGCCTGCGGCTTGTACTCGCAGCCGATCCAGCCGTCGTAGCCGATTTCATCGAGGAACTTGAACAGATAGCGATAATTTATTTCGCCTGTGCCCGGTTCAAAACGTCCCGGATTGTCCGCCAGCTGCACATGCTTGATTTGCGACAGGTTGGCCTTGATGGTGTTAGCCAGTTCGCCTTCCATGCGCTGCATGTGATAGATGTCGTATTGCACAAACACGTTGCTGGAACCGGTGGCCTTGATCAACTCCAGCGCCTGCTGCGTCCCAGTCAGGAAGAAACCCGGAATATCGAAGCTGTTGATCGGTTCGATCAGCAGACGGATGCCTGCAGCCTGCAACTTGTCGGCAGCAAATTTCAGATTGCCGACCACGGTGGCGCGCGCCAGCTCGGCGCTGACGCCGGCAGGAACGATGCCGACCAGGCAGTTCAACTGCTTTACGTTCAACACCTTGGCATAACGAATGGCATCGTCGACGCCTTGCTGGAATTCGCTGACGCGATCCGGGTGGCAAGCGATACCGCGCTCGCCGGCTTCCCAGTTACCCGCGGGCAGATTGTGCAAGACCAGCTCGAGGCCGTTGGTGCTCAATTTATCAGCCAGTTGCTCGGCCCGGAACGCATACGGGAACAGGAATTCGACTCCCTTGAACCCGGCCTTGGCGGCAGCATCGAAACGCTCCAGGAACGGCAGCTCGGTAAACAGCATGGTCAGGTTAGCGGCTAGTTTTGTCATGTCGTCTCTCCTGAAAAATCAGTCCAGCAAGGATATGGCGGTCGGCGCATGGCTGCGGTGGGTTGCCAGCTCTTCGAACTCGTTGATGTTGTCGATCTCGGTGCCCATGGAAATGTTGGTGACGCGTTCCAGGATGATTTCCACCACCACCGGCACGCGGAATTCCTTCATCCAGCGCTTGGCTTGCGCGAATGCATCCTGGATGCCGTTTGGATCGGTCACGCGGATTGCCTTGCAGCCCAAACCTTCCACCACGGCGATGTGGTCGACGCCGTAGCCGTTGAGTTCCGGCGCATTGATGTTTTCAAACGCCAGCTGTACGCAATAGTCCATCTCGAAGCCGCGCTGCGCCTGACGGATCAGGCCGAGGTAGGAGTTGTTCACCACGACGTGCACGTAAGGCAGGTTGAACTGCGCGCCTACCGCCAATTCTTCGATCATGAACTGGAAGTCGTAATCACCGGAAATCGCCACCACTTCGCGTTTCGGATCGGCGACGCAAACGCCCAGCGCCGCCGGAATAGTCCAGCCCAAAGGACCGGCCTGGCCGCAGTTGATCCAGTGACGAGCGTGGTACACGTGCAGGAATTGCGCTGCAGCGATTTGCGACAAACCGATGGTGCTGACGTAGCAGGTATCGCGGCCGAAAGCTTTATTCATTTCTTCGTAGACGCGTTGCGGCTTGACCGGCACGTTCTCGAAATGGGTGCGACGCTGCATGGTGCGCTTGCGCTCCTGGCACTCGTCCAACCAGGCCGAGCGGTCTGGCAACTTGCCGGCTGCTTTCAATTCTTTCGCGATGTCGACGAACAAGGTCAAGGCCGCCTTGGCGTCCGACACGATACCGTAGTCCGGACCGAACACGCGGCCGATCTGGGTCGGTTCGATATCGACGTGGACGAACTTGCGGCCCTTGGTGAACACTTCCACCGAACCGGTATGGCGGTTAGCCCAACGATTGCCGATACCGAGCACGAAGTCGGATGCCAGCATGGTGGCGTTGCCGTAACGATGGCTGGTTTGCAAACCGACCATGCCGGCCATTTGCGGATGATCGTCAGGGATTGCGCCCCAGGCCATCAAAGTCGGGATCACCGGTACGCCGGTCAATTCCGCGAATTCGACCGCCAGATCAGCGGCGTCAGCATTGATCACGCCGCCGCCGATAGTCAGCAATGGACGCTCCGCTTGATTCAGCATGGTCAAGGCTTTTTCGATCTGCGCGCGCGATGCCGTCGGCTTATAGACGGACAAAGGCTCGTAAGTGTCCGGATCGAATTCGATCTCCGCCATTTGCACGTCGAAAGGCATGTCGATCAAGACCGGGCCTGGACGGCCGGAACGCATGATGTGGAAAGCCTGCTGGAATACGCGTGGCAACAAGGCCGGCTCACGTACCGTGACCGCCCATTTGGTGACTGGCTTGGCGATCGATTCGATATCGACCGCCTGGAAATCTTCCTTGTACAAACGCGCACGCGGCGCCTGGCCGGTAATGCACAAGATCGGGATCGAATCGGCCTGGGCCGAATACAGGCCGGTGATCATGTCGGTGCCGGCCGGGCCGGATGTACCGATACAGATACCGATATTGCCTGGATTGGCGCGGGTGTAGCCTTCGGCCATGTGCGATGCGCCTTCAACGTGGCGCGCCAGCACGTGCTCAATCCCGCCATGCCGTTTCATTGCAGAGTAGAACGGGTTAATTGCGGCACCCGGCACGCCAAAGGCTTGTACACAGCCCTCTTTTGCCAATACGTGCATTACTGCGTCTACAGCCTTCATCTTTGCCATGTTGCCTCCGGATTACCAAATGTGAATTATTGCCAATGAGTCATCGCCACCGCCTGCGGCCCGCCGCTGCTGGTCCTCGCTTGCCGCGTCATCCGCTACGGATGGAGGGACGGTTCGAGACTGCCGAGTGGATGAAGCACATGCTATAACTAAACATATTGTTTGATAAGAACACAAACAATCGCTTTATTCGATACGTCAAGTATGGAATACTAGAGAAAACAACATACGGATAACTAAGCGGATAACTAAGCTGGCAAGCAAGCAGGAAGAGACATGGACAAACTCAAACAGATTGAAGCATTCGTCAGCGTGGTAGAAAAAGGCAGCCTGGCGAGCGCGGCGCTGGAGCAAAACATCACTCCCGTGATGCTGGGACGACGCATCGACGCCTTGGAGAAACGGCTGGGCACCAAGCTGATGCACCGTACCACGCGCCACCTGACGCTGACGGAGCAAGGCACGGTCTTCCTCGATCACTGCCGCAAGCTGTTGACCGAGCTGGATTTCGCCGAGAAGATTATTTCTGAAGGCAGGCACAAGGCCACCGGCCATCTGGTGGTATCGGCGCCAGCCGCCTTCGGCCGCAAACACGTGGCGCCGCATGCACCCGCCTTCATCGCCACCAATCCTGAAGTACAGATTTCATTCAACCTGACCGACCGCGTAGTCGACCTGGTGCGCGAGGGCTATGACATCAGTATCCGCATCGGCGGCGCCATCGATCCGAATTTCGTGGCGGTCAAGCTGGCCAGCAACCGGCGCGTGGTATGCGGCACGCCGGAATACTTTCATCGCAACGGCATTCCCAAAACACTGGAAGACATCGCCAGCCACAATTGCCTGTCCTTCAATCTGCAAGGCGGCCAGCAACGCGGCTGGTATTTCCAGCAAGGCGGCAAGCCGGTGATCATCAAGACTGCCGGCAACCTGGATTGCAACGACGGGGAATTGCTGCATCGCTGGGTCAGCGAAGGCTTGGGGCTGGGATGGCGCTCGACCTGGGAAATCGAATCGCAACTGGCATCGGGTGAACTGATGACGGTGCTGGACGAATTTGCACTGCCGCACTACGACATCATGGCGGTCTATCCGCAACAGCGCCATTTGCCGGCCAAAGTCCGTTTCTTTATCGATCGCTTGAAATCGATCTATGCGCAGCCGGATTACTGGAGCAAGAGCTGAAAAATTCAGGGCGACGGGCAAGAAACTTGATTTCCCTTCATTTCCTTCATGCATTCTGGAAACCGATTTCCCTCCGAACTGTCCAATTTAGTCAACCAAGTCAGTCTCGACATCGTTTTAGTGTAGTGCAACGCACATACGCAAGGCCACGAAGTACTACACTGAATACCCCAACTCATTCATATAACGAGGCAGTTATGATCATCCGCAGAACATCTCAACAAGCCATGCTGGCTGCAGTTATCGGCGGCGCGCTGCTGCTCGGCGGCTGCGCCGCGCCGTATGGCGGGCAGGGCTATGGCAACCAGGGATATAACAATCAAGGCTACGCCAATCCACCGCAGCAGACTTACCCGGCTTACCAACAAGGCTATCAACAAAACAATAGCGGCAACTACGGCGTGGTCGACGCCATCGATGTCGTCAACACACCTAGCCAAGGCATAGGCGGCGCGATCGTCGGCGGCGTGCTGGGCGGCGTCGTCGGCCACCAGATCGGCCACGGCACCGGCAATACGCTGGCCACCATTGCCGGCGCGGTCGGCGGTGCGGCGGTTGGCAATCAGCTTGAGGCACGCAACAGCCCCGGCTCCACCTCGTACAACGTGCGCGTGCGCATGAATAACAACGGCTACCAGACCATCACCGTCAGCAATCCTGGCGATTTGCGGGTTGGCGACCGGGTGCGCGTTGATAACGGCCAGATTTCCCGCTACTGATATCGCGGCGCACATGGCAATTGAAGCGTAATTGAAGCTTGGCAGCCGCCTTGTTCTTGCCGCTCTAAGCGAAGCTGTGTACTTGATTAGTCCGCATGCATCCGGCATCTTGCCGGATGCAATAAAACAAGGAGGCATCATGAAAATGCAACTGAAACCGCTATGGCTGTCACTCTTTATCGCAGCTAACGCTTTTGCGCTACATGTCAACGCTGCCGAAGAAAACGTAGAACACAGAGATCCGCCGCGCTGGACCATGGAAGACCGGACACCGCAAGCGCGTTTCCAGAGCATGAAGAAGGAAAATACCAATGCCTATGCGCAGGCATTGAATGATTGCCGTGCAATGCGCGGCCGTGAAGCCGGCGACTGCAAGAAAGAAGCCCGCATGAATTTTGACAGAGACATGCAACGCGCACGCGAAATGACGTCGCAACGGCATTAATGAAATAGTTAAAACAAGCTTAGAAAAACAAAAAGCCCGCTTGCGCGGGCTTTTCTATTTTGGCGTCCCCAGGGGGATTCGCCTACATGCCGCAGGCCGCTGAATCGCTTGCAAGCGATTCCCTTCTCATCCCCCGCGTAAGCCGCGCAGGCGGCTTACTTGTGGCCTCCAAAACAAAAAAGCCCGCTTGCGCGGGCTTTTCTATTTTGGCGTCCCCAGGGGGATTCGAACCCCCGTACTCACCGTGAAAGGGTGATGTCCTAGGCCTCTAGACGATGGGGACAGTAATCTGTCCGTGCTGCTGACCTTTTACTACTTACTCATACTACTTACAGAAACAATAAAGGCCGCAACAGGCGGCCTCATTGATTGTATCGAACCTGCCTGATACCGAAAATGGCGATCGGTTTTTGATCGCTTACCTGTCGATACCAAGATAATTCTGGCGTCCCCAGGGGGATTCGAACCCCCGTACTCACCGTGAAAGGGTGATGTCCTAGGCCTCTAGACGATGGGGACATTAATCTGTCCGTACTACGCTTATTACCTGTTACTGCTTCCAACTTTCGCTGGTGGAGGTAAGCGGGATCGAACCGCTGACCTCTTGCATGCCATGCAAGCGCTCTCCCAGCTGAGCTATACCCCCGTTTGCAGAAGCGAGATTATAGCAAGCTTATTTAGAGCTTGTAAATCCCGATTTGCAGATTTATTGCAAAATCACGCCAGATAAGACTGCAAACGTGCGATCACTGTGTCTCGACCCAACAATTCGAGCACCGCATCAATCGCCGGCGTCTGCAACTGCCCGGTCAGCATCAAACGCAATGGCATTGCGATCTGCGGCATCTTCAGCGTATGCGCAGCCAATACTTCCTTGATCATCGGCGCCAGGCTTTCCTTCTTCCACTCGACGCTTGCGCAACGTGCAGCGAAATCGGCCAGGGCCGGCTTGACCGCATCGGTAAAGTGTTGCGTCAGCAAAGCCGCATCCGGCACCGGCTTGCGATAAAACAGCATGGCCGCTACTCCGATTTCGTTGACGGTATGGGCACGCTCTTTCAACAGGCCGATCACTTTTGGCAAATCAGGCGCATTGCTGAAATCGGCGCCGTCCTGTTCCATCAGCGGCTTGACCATCGTCGCCAGGCGCGCATTGTCGGCCAGCTTGATGTAATGATTGTTGATCCACGCCAATTTCTCCGGATTGAATTGCGCCGGCGATTTCGACAGGTGATCGAGATCGAACCATGCACAAAATTGCTCCATGCTGAAAATCTCGTCGTCGCCATGGCTCCAGCCGAGGCGCGCCAGGTAGTTCAGCATCGCTTCCGGCAAATAACCTTGCGCCGGATAATCCATCACGCTGACCGCGCCGTGGCGCTTCGACAGTTTTTCGCCGTCGGCGCCCAGGATCATCGGCACGTGGCCGTACAGCGGCAAGGCCGCACCCAGAGCCTTCAGGATATTGATCTGGCGCGGCGTATTGTTGACGTGATCGTCGCCGCGGATGACGTGGGTAATTTGCATATCCCAATCGTCTACCACCACGCAGAAATTGTAGGTTGGCGTACCGTCCGGACGAGCGATCACCAGATCGTCCATTTCGCGATTCGAGATGGTGATGTTGCCCTTGACTACGTCATCCCAGCTGACGTCGCCGTCCAGCGGATTCTTGAAACGCACCACCGGCTGGCGATCGGCCGGCAGCGGCGGCAAAGTCTTGCCCGGTTCCGGACGCCAGGTGCCGTCGTAACGCGGCTTTTCGCCGGCAGCGCGCATACGTTCGCGCATCGCTTCGACTTCTGCCGGCGATGAGTAACAGTGATAGGCAGTGCCCTCTTGCAGCATTTGCGCGATCACTTCGCGATAGCGGTCCATGCGCCGCATCTGATAGAACGGGCCTTCATCGTGCTGCAAGCCGAGCCACTGCATGCCGTCGATAATCGCCTGCACGGCTTCCGGCGTCGAGCGCTCCAGATCGGTATCTTCGATGCGCAACACGAAAGTGCCGCCGAAATGGCGTGCATAGGCCCATGAAAACAGCGCGGTACGCGCGCCGCCCAAGTGCAGGTAGCCGGTCGGGCTGGGGGCAAAACGGGTACGGATCGGCTTGGAAGAAGCAGTAGAAGCTGGAGTGCTGACAGTCATGATAAATAAAAACGGCCTTGGATTGCCAAAGCCGCTATCAAGGAAAACCCCATTTTACCGCGTTGCACCAGCGGATGGAACCGCTGGCCGGTATTGGCCGGGATGAACGACTATTTGACGGTGACGTTGATGGTTTTACTCAACTCCGGACCATAAGACTGGTGAGCGCCGTTGGCAAATTGCATGGTCAGTTTATATTTCCCCGGTGGCAGCGTGACGCTGGTTTCAGTCTGCCCCTTGCCAAAATGCAAATGCTTGTCATCCACCGGGATCGATTGTCCGGCCGCGATGCTGTCTGCGTTGATCAGCAGATGATGATGGCCGGTGCCCGCCGTCATATCGCCGGCCGGTTTGACTTCCATGCCGCTGACGCCGAACTTGACGGTAAACGGGCTGCTGACTAGCGCGCCATCCGCCGGCTCGATGAAGGAAACCGATGCGGCGTGGGCCATCTGCGGCAGCAGGCTGGCGCCCAGCAGGGCTGCTGAAAACAGTACGGAAAAAATGCGTGATTTCATTGTCTTCTCCTTCATGTGGGAAATCTGAATAAAATCGGTGCAACGTAGTGGGTGCAATAATACGCCGCTGCCTAATCGTTGCTGAATACATCGCTGTTACAAGGAAAATATTATGCAAGGTGACCACGGCAACGCCCACGGCAATTTATTGACCCCGCTGCCGCCCGATGGTTCGACCGAAGTATTCGAACTTCTGCACCAGCGCGCCGGCTTGAAAATCGAGCGCATCATTTCCAATGGCCAGGCCAGCCCGCCCGGCTTCTGGTACGACAATCCGCAAGAGGAATGGGTGCTGCTACTCAGCGGCAAGGCCGGCCTGACGCTGGAGGGCACGGCCGATGAACATGTCATGCAACCGGGCGCCTGGCTCCACATTCCTTCGCATTGCCGCCATCGCATCGAATGGACCGATGCGGCGCAGCCTACCATCTGGCTGGCGATACATCATGATGTAGCCGCCTTGTTTCCGCCTTAATCGTTCTTGATCACGATAGTAGGAAACTTACTGCTCATATCCTTGGCCTTTTCCGCGACCTTGATCGCCACCTTGCGCGCGATCTCTTTATAGATGTGCGCTACCGGGCCGTCAGGTTCGGCCACCACGGTCGGCGTGCCGGAATCGGTCTGCTGGCGGATCGACATGGTCAGCGGCAAGGCGCCTAGGAATTCAACGCCGTATTCGCCGCACATCCTGGCGCCGCCGCCTTCACCGAAGATGGCTTCGGCGTGGCCGCAATTCGAGCAGATATGGGTACTCATGTTCTCGACGATGCCAAGGATCGGAATGCCGACCTTCTCGAACATTTTCAAACCCTTGCGCGCATCCAGCAGAGCGATATCCTGCGGCGTAGTGACGATCACGGCGCCGGTCACCGGCACTTTTTGCGACAAGGTCAGCTGGATATCGCCGGTGCCCGGCGGCATGTCGACGATCAGGTAATCCAGATCGCGCCAGTTGGTCTGGTCCAGCAACTGTTGCAAGGCCTGGGTCACGATCGGACCGCGCCACACCATCGGCTCGTCCGGATCGATCATGAAGCCGATGCTGGAGACTTGCAAGCCGTGGTTTTCCAGCGGTTCCATGGTTTTGCCGTCCTTGGTCTCGGGACGGCCGCTGATACCCATCATCATCGGTTGCGAAGGGCCGTAGATATCGGCGTCGAGAATCCCGACCTGCGCACCTTCCGCCGCCAGCGCCAGGGCCAGGTTGACGGCGGTGGTCGATTTGCCGACGCCGCCCTTGCCGGACGCCACCGCAATGATGTTCTTGACGTTAGACATCAGCTTGACGCCGCGCTGCACTGCGTGCGATTGTATTTTTGAATAGACATGGGGGCTGACCTTGCCGATCCCGTCCAGCGCGCCAACCGCAGCCGCGGCGGCATCGCCGATCAAGGCGAACTGGCTCTTGGCCGGATAGTCGAGCTCAACGTCAAACAACACATCGGCGCCTTCGACCCGGATATTCCTGGCCGACTTGCTGCTGATCAGATCCTTGCCGGTATTCGGGTCGACCACACTGGACAACGCTGCCTTGACCGCTTCAATCGTGACGCTCATTACTTTTCCTCTGCAGGTTCTTTATAAGATGCGCCAAGTCTAAACCAAATCGCCGGTTTTCCGCTGGTGTCGCTCTGACTCAAAGCGCGATTGACGTAAGGATTAGAGCAGGGACTGGCCGGTCACTGCTAAAATCACTCTTTTATTCCAACCAGCAGCGCTTGACGTTGCAAATTCATTGCCAAATGAGCATCACCTTGACTTCAACTCCCCGCCAATTATTCGTCACTACCGCCCTGCCTTACGCCAACGCAGCGTTCCACATCGGCCACATCATGGAATATATCCAGGCCGACATCTGGGTGCGGTTCCAGCGAATGCAGGGCCACGAAGTCAATTTTGTCGGCGCTGACGATGCGCACGGCGCGCCGATCATGATCGCCGCCGAAAAGGCCGGCATCACGCCGCAGGAATTCGTGGCGCAGATCGCGGCCGGCCGCAAGCAGTACCTGGACGGCTTCCATATCGCCTTCGATAACTGGCACTCGACCGACGGCCCGGAAAACCACGAACTGTCGCGCGACATCTATCGCAAGCTGAAAGCCGCCGGCTTCATCTCGACCAAGACCATCGAGCAGTTCTTCGACCCGGTCAAGAACATGTTCCTGCCGGACCGCTACATCAAGGGCGAGTGCCCGAAATGCGGCGCCAAGGACCAGTATGGCGATTCCTGCGAAGTCTGCAGCTCCGTATATGCGCCTACCGACCTGAAGAACCCCTACTCGACGCTGACTGGCGCGACGCCGGTGATGAAATCGTCGGAACACTTTTTCTTCAAGCTGTCCGATCCGCAATGCGTGGAATTCCTGCGCGGCTGGGCCTTGGGCAATGCTGAAGGCAAGCCGCGCCTGCAATCCGAAGTCGCCAACAAGGCCAAGGAATGGCTGGAAAGCGACGGCGGCATGGGCGATTGGGATATCAGCCGCGATGCGCCTTATTTCGGTATCGAGATTCCGGATGAGCCGGGCAAGTATTTCTATGTCTGGCTGGATGCGCCGGTCGGCTACCTGGCTTCGCTGAAAAATTATTTCGGCAAGATCGGACGCGACTACGACGCCTTCATGGCCGATCCGAAGACTGAGCAGTATCATTTCATCGGCAAGGACATCACCTATTTCCATACGCTGTTCTGGCCGGCGATGCTGCATTTCTCCGGTTTGAAAGTGCCGAACAATGTGTTCGTGCATGGCTTCCTGACAGTCTCCGGCGAAAAAATGTCGAAATCGCGCGGCACCGGTATTTCGCCGCTGCGCTATCTCGAACTCGGCATGAATCCGGAATGGATGCGCTACTACATCGCGGCCAAGCTGAGCGCCAAGGTGGAAGACATCGATTTCAATCCGGAAGATTTTGTCGCCCGCGTGAACTCCGACTTGATCGGCAAGTACATCAACATCGCCAGCCGCGCTGCCGGTTTCATTGCCAAGAAATTCGACGGCAAGCTGAGCACCGCCTGGGCTACCGACAGCGATCCGTTCCTGGCCAGGCTGCGTGCGGTTGCAAGCGATATCCAGGCGCTCTACGACGGCCGCGAATATGGCAAAGCGCTGCGCGCAGTGATGGAGCAAGCCGACCTCATCAACGCTTACGTCGACGCCAACAAGCCGTGGGAGCTGGCCAAGGATGCCAGCAAGGGAGCAGCCCTGCATGAAGTCTGCAGCCGCCTGCTGGAAGCTTTCCGTATCCTCACCATCTATCTGAAACCGGTATTGCCGGCGCTGGCAGCGCAGGTTGAAGATTTCCTGCAAATCCCGCCGCTGGCGTGGTCCGATGTGACCCGGCCTTTAGCTGACGGTCATCGCATCAATGCCTACTCGCACCTGATGACGCGGGTCGAACCGAAGATGCTGGACGCCTTGTTCGATGCGCCGGCTGCGCCCGGTGCTGCAACCGCAACTGAAGTTGCCGGCACCGAAGACAGCCGCGCCAGCACCATTGAACCACTGGCCGCCGAAATCAAGATCGACGATTTCGTGAAGGTCGATTTGCGCATCGCCAAGATCGTCAATTGCGAGCAGGTAGACGGTTCCGACAAATTGCTGCGACTGACGCTTGACGTCGGCGAAGGCCGCTTGCGCAATGTGTTCTCCGGCATCAAGTCTTCCTACCAGCCGGAAGAGCTGATCGGCAAACTGACGGTGATGGTGGCTAACCTGGCGCCGCGCAAGATGAAGTTCGGCATTTCGGAAGGCATGGTGCTGGCTGCTTCGGCCGCCGACGACAAAGCCAATCCCGGCATCTATGTGCTCAATCCGTGGCCAGGCGCTGAGCCCGGCATGCGGGTCAGTTAAGCAACTGAATTTGTATGCCGTGTTTGAATCTGAACTAACGCTGGTTAAAACGGTAGGGTGGACACATCGTGCCCACCCTACGTTAGTGCCCGTAGACTTGCGATACCGAAGTACCGGTCACCAGCCCGCTGGCGATATCCATGTGCACATTAAAGAAAGCCTGGCTGGCGTCGCTCTGGATGTAGCGCCAGTCCCACACTTCCTCGTTCTTGCGCGTGAACTGCACCACAGTACGTGGCCTGCCTAGCATCTGGCGCACCTCTTCCTTGCGCATGCCGACCTTGATCCTGGCGAAATTCTCTTCAGTCAGCACCTGCTTGTAATCGCTCAGCTTGCCATCCGTGCCGATATAGAACATCCAGGTGCGTGCGCCGGCAGGTCCTTTCGGATACTCCAGCGTGCGCTCGCCGTCTTCTTTTTCCCATACCGTGTCCGGCTGGCCCATGGCGTTGCGGACATCGGCTTCTGACGATACCCCGCGATTCAGTTTTTCCAATCCGGCCTCCTGTACGAAATTACCGTTCTGGTCGCAAGCGGCAATCAGAAATGGAACAATTATTGTAAAAATGCTGCGTAGCCATGGATTCATGCTGCCTCCTCTAGCCGATGGTTGTGCAAGAACTGCTCAAGTATATCGTCATTTAGTTGCCACTTGGATATGTGGCATTAGCTGCATCCCCGGACGGCAAACCGTTCGGGCGGCCGGAAATAGCTTAAAATAGCGCCTGATCCCAGCCCATTATCAAAGCACCCATGAAATTTTCCAAACAAATTAACGGTTATCAATCCGACATCACCAAGTTCGTTGAAGAACTCAAGGAAAAGAATCCAAAGCTGGAAGAACAGCAGCGCGCCGGCCGCGCCCTGCTGTGGGACAAGACCCCGATTGACCTGGACAGCCAGCTGCGCACCCAGGAATCGCGCGTCGATCAACAGCCCTATGTGTATCAAAACAATCACTGACACCGTCAAGCTCAGGTAACGATCAGATGAGCCAGAATTCGTCGGATGCTGCCGAACTGACACTGGAAGGTCAACCCGATTCGACACCGAACGTGATCGACGGCGTGGCTTTTGCGCGCCTGTATGGTGAGCCGCTGTTCCGCATGCCGACCGATCTCTACATTCCGCCGGATGCGCTGGAAGTCTTCCTGGAAGCATTCGAAGGTCCGCTCGATCTGCTGCTGTACCTGATCCGCAAGCAGAATTTCAATATCCTCGACATTCCGATGGCGCAAGTCACCTTGCAATATCTGGAATACGTCGATCAGATCCGCATCACCAACCTGGAACTGGCCGCCGAGTATCTGCTGATGGCGGCCATGCTGATCGAAATCAAATCGCGCATGCTGCTGCCGGTCCGCAAAACCGACAGCGAAGAAGCTGAAGATCCGCGCGCGGAACTGGTGCGGCGCCTGCTGGAATACGAACAGATGAAGCTGGCGGCGCGCGAGATCGACGCCCTGCCGCAACTCGGGCGCGATTATGTCCGCACCCAGATCTACATCGAACAAAGCATCGTCACGCGCTGGCCGGAAGTCAACCTGGACGATCTGCAAGCCGCCTGGGCCGATGTCATCAAGCGCGCCAAGCTGACCGCCCACCACACCATCAGCCGCGAAGAACTGTCGGTACGGGAGCACATGACCGGGATTTTGCGGCGCCTGCAATCCTCGCGCTTTGTCGAGTTCGCCGAATTGTTCGATCCGTCGCGCGGGGTGCCGGTGCTGGTGGTGAATTTCATCGCCATGCTGGAGCTGGCGAAAGAAACGCTGATTGAAATCACCCAGGCCGAACCGTTCGCGCCTATCTACGTGCGACTGGCCTACTCGCCGACTTATGCGCCGGCATAATTTTTTGTTAATTTAACCGTTTTATCTGATCAGTTGGGGACAGAGTCGCACGGATAGTGTAATTCGCCACGCTACGGTGGCTCTTAAACTCCGCCCGGCTACTTTTCTATACAATTTAACCATTTATCTGATCAGTTGAGGACAGAGTAATTCGCCACGCTACGGTGGCTTTTAAACTCTGTCCCGCAATTATTACAATTATGAAAATCATTTCCTCGATTGAAGAGCTACGCGATCAACTGCGCGGCCAACTGCGTACCGCGTTCGTCCCGACCATGGGCAATCTGCATGAAGGCCACCTGTCGCTGATGCGGCTGGCGAAGAAACATGGCGACCCTATCGTCGCCTCGATCTTCGTCAATCGCCTGCAGTTCGGCCCCAATGAAGATTTCGACAAGTATCCGCGCACCTTTGCCGCCGACGTCGCCAAGCTGGAAAAAGAAGGCGTCTACGTCCTGTTCGCGCCGACCGAGAAAGACTTGTATCCGGAACCGCAGGAATTCCGCGTGCGCCCGCCCGACGATCTTGGCAATACGCTGGAAGGCGAGTTCCGCCCCGGATTCTTTACCGGCGTCACCACGGTTGTCCTCAAACTGTTTTCCTGCGTCCAGCCGCGTGTCGCGGTGTTCGGCAAGAAGGATTACCAACAGCTGATGATCGTGCGCAATATGGCGAAGCAATTCGCCTTGCCGACTGAAATCATCGCCGCCGAAACCTGGCGCGCCGACGATGGACTGGCGCTTTCCTCGCGCAATATGTATCTGTCTGAAGATGAACGCGCGGAAGCACCTAGCCTGTTCAAGACGCTCAACCAGGTGGCCGAAGAAGTACGCGCCGGCCATCTCGATATTTTCGAACTGGAAAAGCAGGCGATGGCGCAACTCGGCGGCCGCGGCTGGAAGCCGGATTACATCTCGATCCGCAAGCGCAGCGATCTGCAGGCGCCGGCGGCGGGCGATCTGGCGCAAGGCGAAAAACTGGTGGTGCTGGCCGCCGCCAAGCTGGGCACCACGCGCCTGATCGACAATCTGGAAATCTGAGCCTGGATGCTACCGTGCAACGGCCGCAACAGCATTATCGCAATGGACTAGCACGCATCTGGCTGGCAACGGCCGGAATGTCTGTGTTGATTGCGTTCGCCGCCGTGGCGAGCGCCCAGGGCGTCACGGTGCGCGACGATGCACGGCATAAGGTGGCGCTGGCGCAGCCCGCACATCGCATCGTCAGCCTGGCGCCGCACGCGACCGAGCTGCTGTTCGCAGCCGGCGCCGGTGCTTACGTGATCGGCGTCAGCGACTATAGCGACTACCCTCCTGCCGCCAAACAAATACCTTCCGTCGGCAGCAGCAGCGCATTGGATATCGAACGGATTGTCTCTCTCAAGCCGGATCTGGTCGTGGCCTGGAGCAGCGGCAATTCAGCCAGCCAGATCGCCAGCTTGCGCGCCATCGGCATTCCGGTTTTTGAAAGCGAACCGCGACAGCTGGACGCCGTCGCTTCGTCCCTGCTACGGCTATCGCAGCTGGCCGGCACCGAAGAAAGCGGCGTGGCGGCGGCTACCGCTTTTAGGGCTCGCCTGGCGCAGCTTGAAGCCACCTATAGTCAACGGCCGACTGTGCGCGTGTTTTATCAGATATGGAAAAAGCCGCTGATGACGCTCAATGACAGCCATATGGTGACTAGCGTGATCCGTTTATGCGGTGGCGAAAACGTGTTCGGCAAGCTGCCGCAACTGGCGCCGACCGTCAGCACGGAAGCGGTGTTGCAAGCCAATCCGGAAGTGATCTTTGCAGCGGATGGCGGCAGCTCGCCCGGCACCAGCTGGCAACGCTTCCCCCGGCTCGCCGCGGTGGCCGGCAACAATCTGTTTGCCCTGACGCCCAACTGGATGAGCCGTCCCGGGCCGCGCATCCTGGATGGCGCCGCCGAGCTATGCGAGAAACTGGATCTGGCGCGCAGCCGGCGCCGGTAGTTGTTTGGCCGCCCCTTGAATATCAGGGCACGCTGGCAAGCGGCACGAACAAACGCCGTGAGCCGTTTTCCACCACTTCAAACGGACAGCAAAATGCGGCCTGCAAAATCTCAGGCTGCAGCACGCTATCCGTACTGCCCTGCCACACCCGGCCATCCCCCAACAGCAGCACGTGGCTGGCATAACGCGCCACCAGATTGATATCGTGACAAGCCGCGATCACTGCTTTTTGCGGCGCCAGGCGGCGCAATAATTCCATCACGACGATTTGCGCCGCGGCGTCCTGATGGGCGGTAGGTTCATCCAGCATGAATAACAACGGGTCTTGCGTCAGCAAGGTAGCCAACGCCACCCGCTGCCGTTCGCCACCCGACAGCTGCATCACATCGTGGGCGCTGAAGGCAGCCATCCTGACCTGTTCCAGCGCTTGCATTGCCAGCGCCCGGTCTTCTTCCATATCCCAGCCGAAACCGAACTGATAGGGATGACGGCCGGCGATCACCGCCGCCAGCACGCTGCTGGAAAACGCATCGGCCTGCTGCTGCGCCAGCAATCCGCGCAAACGCGCCAACTGCTGTGCCGAGGTAGACTGGATATCCTCGCCCTGGATCTTTACACGGCCGCCAGCCGGGCGATTCAGCCCAGCCAACGTATGCAATAAAGTAGTCTTGCCGATGCCGTTACGGCCGAGCACACACCAGAACTGGCCCGGCGCGACCTGCCAATCAAGCCCGCTGCACAAGACTCTGCGGCCGACACTGACTGTCAGTTGTTCGGTACTCAATAATGGGATAACGACTTCGCTCATGGCCGCTTCCTCATGCCTTGCTGCGCGATAGCAGCCACAGGAATACGGGCACGCCGACCAGAGCCGTAATCACCCCGACCGGCAGCTGGGTCGGCGCAACCACGGCACGCGCCGCCAGATCCGCCAGCACCAGTGCGGCGCCGCCGACCAGCGCACTCGCAGGCAACAAGATCCGCTGGTCATTCCCGACCAGCAGGCGTATCGCATGCGGCACCACCAGGCCGATGAAACCAATCGTGCCGGCTACCGTGACCGCTGCAGCAGTGGCCAGCGAAGCCGCACACAAGGTCAGCAATCGCAAGCGCAACACCGGCACCCCGAGCAACTGCGCAAAACCCTCACCGCGCGCCAACAGATTCAACTGCCGCGCATGCAACACACTCCATACCAGAATCAGCAACAGCAGCACGGCCGCCGGCAACAACAGCCGCGCGTCTTCCAGATCGCCCATCAGCCAGAACAGCATGCCGCGCAACTGGCCGTCAGGCGCCAGTGTCAGCACCAGCGTCACGATCGCGCCGAAGCCGGCGGCGATCATCACGCCGGTCAGTATCAGGCGATGACCGCTATGCTGGGCGACCCCGGGCAGGCGCCGCAGCGCCTGCTGCGCCAGGCCGAACAACAGCAATACCGCCAGCCCGGCGCCGAGCGCCGCGCCCGATGCAGCGGCAACGTCGCCCATGAAACCGAAGTGGCTAGCGATTAATAAAGCGGATAAAGCACCGGCAGCGGAACCGCCGGACAAACCCAGCACATAAGGATCGGCCAGGGGATTGCGCAGCAATACCTGCATCAACGCCCCCGCCAACGCCAGCAAACCGCCAACCACGAACGCGGTCAGCGCACGCGGCAAGCGCAAGGACCAATAGATTTGATCGGCCGCCAAGCCGCAGCCACTGCTGCCGCAAGACACCGCGAGCGCCAGCGCCAATGCTGCGAATAACGCTAAGCAGCACAAGATGGCGATGGCACGGCGCAAGGTAGTGAGGCTAGTCAATGGTGTGAGCGTTTCGTTGGTTGGTCGGCCGATTAGGCGATTACTGCTGCCAATTTACACCAACAAAGACGCCGCGTGATGGCTGGTTATAGCCATAGGCGGTTTGATAATCGCGATTGAACAGATTGTCGACGCGACCGAACAACGATATTTCCTTGTTCAACTGATAGCGCGCATTGGCGTTGGTCAGCCAGTACGGAGCCAGTTTGGGATTGCCGGGAATATCGGTACGGCTGTCGGTGTATTGGACATCGGCGCCGATGCGCCAGGCGCCTAAGCTTTTGGCGGCACCCAGCGAACCCAGGGTTTTGGCGCGACGTACCAAGGTTTGGCCGGTCGATTCGTTCTTTGGATTCTGCAGCGTCAAACTGGCGCGCCAGTCGATTGCCGCCAAGGTGGTGCTGGCGCTCAACTCCAGGCCCTGGTTCTTGGCGCGCGCAATATTGATGGTTTGAAAGGTAAGCGGATCGTAGCCGAACTGGTCGCGCGTGCGGGTATCGAACAGCGTGGCGCGCAACAACGTAGCGCCGGCAGCGTACTGCACGCCCAGCTCGTAAGATTTCGAACGCTCCGCCTTCAGATTGACGTTGCCGTACAAGGGGTCGAACAATTGTACCGGCGTCGGTGCATTGAATGCAGTCGACGCATTGGCGATCAGCTTGACGGAATCGGTCAGGGCATAGCCATAACCCAGGTAACCGGTATTGTCCGAGCCTGAGCCGCCGACATCGTCATGCCGCACATTCAATTGAAATTGATTGGCGCCGATCTTGCCGTTTACGCCGGCATACACACTGGAAGTCGAACGCGAGAAGCTATTGCTGCTGTTGCCAAAGCTGCTGTTGGAATTGACCTCTGCCTTTTCACGGCCGGCGTCGACGCCGGCATTGGCCACCCACAGCGGCGACAGGCGCAACTCGTTGGCCCATTGCAGCAGGTTTTGCGTGCTCTTGTAGCCATTGCTGCTGTTGCCGAAGCTGCTCAGGTCTTCCAGCTTGTCGCGGTTGACGTTTTGCGACAAGGTCAGGATTGAGGTCCAGTCCTGGGTAAAGCTGTTTTTCGAGAATACCGCAATCGACTGGCTCTTCGAATGGCCGTTGTTCTGGTCAGTCGGCGTGCCAAAAGCATCGTCGAAAGTGTACTTGGAATCGTTGGCGTACACGCGAGCGCCTATCTCATTACCCTTGCGCCATTCCTGCGACACCGAGCCCGAGACGCTGGTATTGCCGTCGCCATTGCGGTCCGGATTGACGTTCGGGTTTTGCAAGGGATTCTGCGCCGAGAATCCATCTGTCTTGAAGCGTGTCAACGACAACGCATAACGGGTATCGCCGCTCTTGCCGTTGACGCCGACGTTACCTTGGTAAGTACCGCGCGAGCCGGCTTCGACCGAAGCGTTGAACGCCGGCGCGCCGTTGCCGCGTTTGGTGAAGATCTGCACTACGCCGCCGATCGCGCCGGAACCGTAGATGGCCGAGACGTTGCCGCGCACGATTTCGATGTGATCGATCTGGTCCGGCAAGATATTCTCAAGCGCCGGCAAGCCGAACGACGCCTGGCGCCGCATCGGCACGCCGTCGATCATGATCAGGGTTTCCGAGGAATTCGCGCCGCGCATGAACAAGGAAGCCTGCTGGCCGGGACCGCCGACGCGAGTGATCTGGATACCGGCTTCGCGTTCCAGCAATGCCGGCAAATCCGGCGCTTGCGAATTGCGGATGTCTTCGGCGCTGATCACCGTGGTGTGCGGCAACGCATCGGTTTGCGCTTGCTCGATGCGGGCAGCGGTGACTACCACCGGCACCAGAGCCTGGTCCTGCGTAGTTTGCGCCGATACGGCCGCAGCTGAAGTAGCAATTGAGAGGATGGCTGAAGCAAGCGCGAGCGGCTTCAAGGTCGCGCCGCAGCGGCGTGATAAAGAGAATGTCATGTTTGGATACGATAAGAGTCCCCGGCCTGCTTCCCCGCAAGCCCGGTTGCAACAGTAGTAGCGAACAAGCACGTAGTGTTTATTCCTTACTCCCCCTGATCTGGCCGGTATCCGGGCTAACAAGTCGGAGCGCGTAACCTTCCCATGCAAATGCACAGTGGTATGGGACGCGCTCTGTCGCTAGGTAAATCATGATGAATTCAACCGGCGACGCTTGTTTTACCGTTGCGGGGGCAGCACACGTTGGTCGGCGCTCTTGTCGAGTCGCCTGGCGCCGTGTTTCCCGTTTAACTGCGGACATGGACATGTCCGCGTGCACCAAAACCCCGCCATTGTAAGCCCGAGGCCGGTTTGCAGCAATTACTGGATGCGTGGCGTCCTTACACTGTGGTTAAATTCGCATTCCCGCGATACAAAGCGGCGACCATGTCGGACTGCGTCACCATGCCGACCAGGCGCCGCTGGTCATCGACAATCGGGATGTGATGGATGCCGGAATCGGACAAAGGCTGCACCAGTTCCACGATATGCGCATCCTCCTCCGCGCTTTGCACCTTGGCCGTCATGATCTGGCCGACCACTTCCGGCTTGTCGGAATGGGTATTGGTGGTGCGTCGGATGAACTGCTTGAGTTTCTGCTCAAAACCGGTGTACACCTGCAAATTCGCCTGGCGCATGAAATCGGTCTGGGTGATGATGCCGATCAGGCGCCGTGCGGAATTAATCACCGGCAAGGCCTTGATCCTGTGCTTTAACAACAGCCCCCATGCATCTTCCAGCGACGTGCCATATTCGACGCTGATGACATCGCGCGACATGATGTCGGCGCAAGTAATCGCGCCGAAACGGCGTTGATAAGCATGCAATTCCGTTTGCAGGATCAGGTCTTCCAGATCATCCCGGCTGACGTCCAGCACCTGATTGTATTGGTGCAATACATAATCCAGATCTTCCTGCGTAAAACCGATGCGCCTGCCGCTGGGCTGGTCTTTGGTCTGATGCAATTTACCGAGGTCGGCATGGGCGACATGCGGATAGCGGCGGCGGGTAGCGTTATTGAACAACAGCGCTACCGATAGCAGCAAAAAGGAATTCAGCAGCACCGGCGTCAGCACGAAATGAAAACCCTGGCTGGTCACCGCCGGGCCGCCCAGCACCGCAGTCAGCGTCACTGCGCCGCTAGGCGGATGCAGGCAACGCAAGGCAAACATGGCGCCGATCGCAGCGGACACGGCAATCGCCGGCGCCAGCACGGGATCGGGAATCCAACGTGCGCAGCTGACGCCAATCACGGCCGCCACCAGGTTGCCGCCGATGATAGACCACGGCTGCGCCAATGGGCTGGCCGGCACGCCGAACAGCAACACGGCAGAAGCGCCCATCGGCGCAATCAGCAAAGGCAAGGGCGCACTGGAACCCAGCGCCCAGTGGCTCACCAGTCCCGTCAGCAAGATCCCCAACAAGGCGCCACTGCAGGCGCGCAGGCGCTCGGTGGCATTGACCATTACTGGCCCGGGGATAAAACCGCGCAACCACAACCAGAACAATGCCATCTTCTTTGCTTTCCAGTTTATTGCAGTCAGAGACATGTCAGCCGCCATAAGCATAGGTAAATTTATTATTCACGATCCGGCCCATCACGCGTGAACGCTGGTCCAGACCGACGTGATCTTTGGGATTCATGTTGACCACCCCTTGCGGGATGGTCAGGTCATGCGTGTTTTCCAGCGCATTCCGCAGCGCCATGCGGAACTGCCTGCTGCCGGGCTGGGCTGACTTGAGCGCTTGCGGCAGCGCATTGGCGATCAGCATGTAAGCGCCCCAGGCATCGGCGGCAAACTGGGTCACGCTGTCGACGCCGTAAGCAGCTTCATAGCGGCTGGTGAAAGCCAGCGCGGTTTTCCTGACCGGATTCGATAACGGCAATTGTTTAGCCACCACCGCCGGCCCGGTCGGAAAGAAAGTGCCTTCGACGTCCTTGCCGCCGACTTTCAGGAAATCCGCCGTGGCGATGCCGTGCGTCTGATAAATGCGGCCCTTGTAGCCGCGCTCGGCCAGCGTCTTTTGCGGCAATACCGCCGGTGTCGCCGACGCGGCGATCAGTACCGCATCCGGTTGCGCCGACATGATCTTGAGAATCTGCCCGGTGACGCTGGTGTCGTTACGGTTGTAGCGTTCGCTGGCGACGACCTTGATTTTCCTGAGTTCGGCCAGGCGCGAGAACTCGCGCCACCAGCTGTCGCCGTAAGCATCCGCAAAGCCGATGAACGCCACCGTCTTGATGCCGTTGTCAGCCATGTGCTGGGTCAAAATGGTCGCCATATGCGTATCGTTTTGCGGCAGCTTGAAGACCCAGGCGCGCCTGGCATCTTGCGGCTCGACGATAGAGGCCGATGCCGCCAGCGCCAGCAGCGGCGTTTCCGCCTCAGACACCACATCCAGCAACGCCAGTGCGGCAGGCGTGGTATTCGGCCCCACAATCAGGTCGACTTTTTCTTCATTGATCAGCTTGCGCACATTACGCACCGCGTTGGTCGGATCGGAAGCGTCATCCAGGATGATGTACTCGACCTTCTGACCGGCGATCTCTTTCGGCCATAGCAGGATGGCATTTTTTGTTGATGCGCCAATCGCCGCCGCCGGCCCGGTTACCGCGATATCCACCCCTATCCGGATTTGCGCCAGGGCCGCGCCGCTCCACATGAAGAGAGCAACAGTGGATGGCAGCAGATAACAGCGTGTGATTTTTTTCATAAAACATCAATCCTGTTGGCGTGACATGTTTTTTTTCCACAAGGACAGGATTCTACTGGAATGTAATCAGCAGCATGCGTCAACCAGCCGCCACCCGATGCGACCTTACGTCCCCCATGCGATCTTAACCATCAAGACCGGGCTATTCATTAACCCAGAACAAGAACTGCATTATTTACATTGCCGGCAATAAAACCAGTGGTAAATGTCGCGGCAGAACCCGGCTGTCTTTGCAACAGGTCTTGATTTTTCCAACAATTCGTATGATGATATGGTCACATTACGATAAAAACATGCCGTTGGAAGAGACAAAATGTTCAATAAACTGAATGCCAATCGGACTTCCTTGAGCGATACCGTCGCCCAGGAATTGCTGAAAAAGATAGAAACCGGCGAATTTGGCCCGGGTGCAAAACTGCCCACCGAGCCTGCCCTGTCCGAGCAATTCGGCGTCAGCCGCACCGTGGTGCGGGAAGCGATTTCCCGTTTGAAGAATGAAGGCGCGGTCGAACCGCGTCAGGGCAGCGGCGTCTATGTCAGCCAGCAAGGCCATCTGCGGCCGTTGCGGATCCAGTTCGACCAGGCTTCGTCAGCCGATGCCGTATTGCAGATTGTTGAACTGCGGCGCGCTATCGACGCTGAAGTGGCGGCGCTGGCAGCTACCCGCCGCACCCCGCGTCAGCTGAAAGCCATCGAAAGCGCGCTGAAAGGCATCGCCGCCGATGTCGACGCCGGCGGCGACGGCGTGCTGGCCGATGTCCTGTTCCATCGCAGCATCGCCGAAGCCACCGGCAATCCCTTCTTGCTGCAAACGCTGGCGTTCCTGAGCCAGTACCTGGAAGCCGCCACCGCCGTCACCCGCAGCAACGAAGCCAGGCGCGACGATTTCATGCGCCAGGTCTATGAGGAACACGCCGCCATCGCTGCCGCGATCGCCGCCGGCGACGCGCTGGCTGCGCGCAATGCGGCACAAAACCATATGTTCAATGCTGCGCGGCGTCTGTCGCAAGGCGCTATCGCCGCCAAGACTCAGCAGAAAACCAAGAGCACTGCAAAAACCCATTAATCAGGATCAAACAATGACTATCAACGTAGGTGTAATCGGCCTTGGCGCCATGGGCTTGGGCGTTGCCCGTTCTTTGCTGCGGGCCGGCTTGCGCACGCATGCATGCGATGTCCGCCCGGAAGTTTTACAACAGTTCGCCAGCGAAGGCGGCATCGTCTGCAACAGCCCGGCCGAACTCGGCGCGCAATGCGAAGTGGTGATTACGGTGGTGGTCAACGCCGCGCAAACCGAGCAGGTGCTGTTCGGCGAACAAGGCGCTGCGGCCGCCATGCGTCCCGGCAGCCTGGTGATCGCCAGCGCTACCGTGGCGCCGGAATATGCCGTCAAGCTTGGCCAGCGACTGGCGGCGCAACAGCTGCTGTTTCTGGATGCGCCGCTGTCTGGCGGCGCGGCGCGCGCGGCGTCCGGCGCAATGACCATGATGACTTCCGGCCCGGCCGCGGCGTACGCAAAGGGTGAAGCAGTGCTGGCGGCGATTGCCGGCAAGGTATACCGGCTGGGCGAAGCGCATGGCATCGGCTCCAAGGTAAAAATCATCAACCAGCTGCTGGCCGGCGTGCATATCGCTGCCGCTGCCGAAGCGATGGCGTTGGGATTGCGCGAGGGCGTCGATGCCGACGCCCTGTACGAGGTAATCACCAACAGCGCCGGCAATTCTTGGATGTTTGAAAATCGTGTGCCGCATATCCTGAAGGCCGATTACACGCCGCTGTCGGCAGTCGATATCTTTGTCAAGGATTTGGGCCTGGTGCTCGATACCGCACGCGCCAGCAAATTTCCGCTGCCGCTGTCAGCCGCTGCGCACCAGATGTTCATGATGGCGTCCACTGCCGGCCATGGCGGCGAGGACGATTCCGCGGTGATCAAGATCTTCCCCGGGATCACGTTACCGACGGCGCAGGAGTAAGCCATGTCAGTACAAGCAAGCGCAGCGACACGCCCCCTGCTCGGCTGCATCGCCGATGACTTTACCGGCGCCACCGACCTCGCCAACATGCTGGTGCGCGAAGGCATGCGCACGGTGCAAACCATCGGCGTGCCGGACAGCGCACCGCAAGCAGTGGACGCCATCGTGGTAGCGCTGAAGTCGCGCACGATTCCTGCCGCAGAAGCCGTCGCCGCTTCTCTGGCCGCGCTGAGCTGGCTGCAGCAGCAAGGCTGCCGTCAGTTCTTTTTCAAATACTGTTCTACCTTCGACTCTACCGCGCAAGGCAATATCGGCCCGGTTGCCGATGCGTTGCTGCAGGCTCTGGGCAGCGATTTCACGATTGCCTGCCCGGTGTTCCCGGAAACCGGACGCACCCTGTATCGCGGCCATCTGTTTATCCAGGACCAGCTGCTCAATGAATCGGGGATGCAAAACCATCCATTGACGCCGATGACAGATCCGAACCTGGTGCGCGTGCTGCAACAGCAAACCCGGTCCAAGGTTGGATTGATCGCTTATCCAACGGTTTCCCAAGGTGCCGACCAGATCCGCGCCGGGATTGAAGTGCTGCGCCAGCAAGGGGTGCGGATGGCGATTGTCGACGCCCTGGAAAACCAGGACCTGTACGCCATCGGCGCGGCCTGCGCCGGCTTGCCGCTGGTCACCGGCGGCTCCGGCATTGCGCTTGGCCTGCCCGGCAATTTCGTGCGCGCAGGTTTGCTCAATCCGCAACAAGGTGCAAGGGCCGGCGAACTGCCTGTGGTCGACGGCTTGTCGGTGGTCCTGGCCGGCAGCGCATCCAAAGCCACCAATGCGCAGGTAAGCGCATGGATTGAAGCAAATCGCCCGGCGTTCCGCATTGATCCGCTGGCGCTGGCCGCTGGCGAACCCGTGACAGCGCAGGCGTTGGCCTTCGCCCAACATCATCTGCATCAGCAGCCAGCGCTGATCTACGCCACCACCACGCCGGAACAAGTGAAGCAGGTGCAGGCCAAACTTGGCGTCGAGCGCGCCGGTTTGCTGATCGAGCAAGCGCTGGCCGACATTGCGGCGGCCTTGCTGGCCGGCGGCGTGCGGCGCTTTGTGATTGCAGGCGGTGAAACTTCCGGCGCCGTGGTCAAGGCGCTGGGCGTGCATGCCCTGCGCATCGGCGCTCAAATCGATCCGGGTGTGCCGGCGACGGCGTCGACCGGTGCGACACCGTTAGCACTGGCGCTGAAATCCGGCAATTTCGGCAGTGTCGATTTCTTTGAAAAAGCGTTGCGTCAACTTGGCGAGGCTCGTCTATGACTACTTCAAAAAATCAGGTCAGCGGTAATCACACGCTCAAGGAACAGGCGCTGCGGGAAGAAATCTGCGAGATCGGCGCCAGCCTGTATCGGCGCAATTACACGGTCGGCGCGGCAGGCAACATCAGCGCCCGCCTGGATGACGGCTGGCTGATCACGCCGACCGATGCCTGTCTCGGCAGGCTGACGCCGGCGCAGATCGCCAAGGTCGACCTGAGCGGCCAGTGGATCAGCGGCGACAAGCCGTCGAAGACGCTGACCTTGCATCGCGCAGTCTACGACAACAATCCGCTGATGCAGGCGGTGGTGCATACCCATTCGACCAATCTGGTCGCGCTCACACTATCCGGCGTCTGGCATGACAGCGCAGTGCTGCCGCCGATCACGCCGTATCAGGTGATGAAGGTCGGCCGCATCCCGCTGATCCCTTATTGCCGTCCCGGCGATCCGCAGGTGGCGCAGCAAGTCAAACTGCTGGCAACCAGCGTGCGCGGCGTATTGCTGGAACGGCTGGGGCCGGTGGTGTGGCATGAAAGCATTTCGCAAGCGGCATTCGCGCTGGAAGAGCTGGAAGAAACGGCAGGCTTGTGGCTGATGTCGCGCAATAAACCGGAGCCGCTGAATGCGGAGGCTCTGGACGAGTTGTATCGGGTATTTGGGGTGCGCTGGTAAGTTTCAACAAATAGAAACATCCGGATTTTAAAATCAAACTGGTGGAGATAAGATGTCAGCAATAATCGAAAGCAAAGGCGCAAAAAAAAGCGCACAGGCTAGTGCCAGCCTGCCGGCTGAACAAGCCGAAAATCTGTACAAGAAAGTATTCTGGCGCTTTGTGCCATTCATCATGCTGTGTTACGTGGTGGCTTACCTGGACCGCGTCAACGTCGGCTTTGCCAAACTGCAGATGTTGCAGGACCTGGGCTTCAGCGAAACCGTTTTCGGCCTCGGCGCCGGCATCTTCTTCCTCGGCTATTTCCTGTTTGAACTGCCCAGCAACCTGCTCATGAACAAGGTCGGCGCCAAGCTGTGGATCGCCCGCATCATGATTACCTGGGGCATCCTGTCGGCTTGCTTTGCCTGGGTCCAGACGCCGACTCAGTTCTATGTCCTGCGCTTCTTGCTGGGACTGGCTGAAGCTGGCTTTTATCCCGGCATCATCCTCTACCTGACCTACTGGTTTCCGTCGCATCGACGGGCCAAGGTGGTCGCCACTTTCATGGCGGCGATCCCGATCGCCGGCATTTTCGGCAATCCCTTGTCGGGCTGGATCATGCAAGCCTTCCACGGTTCCAGCGGCTGGCACGGCTGGCAATGGATGTTCATGATCGAAGCGATTCCGGCGATACTGGTCGGTATCGCGGTATTTTTCGTGATGGACAACAGCGTTCG
The DNA here is from genome assembly GCF_900107095.1 of Collimonas sp. OK242. Classification (GTDB taxonomy): domain Bacteria; phylum Pseudomonadota; class Gammaproteobacteria; order Burkholderiales; family Burkholderiaceae_D; genus Collimonas. The sequence continues at coordinate 241,284 of NZ_FNOR01000005.1, read as the reverse complement.
CAAGGCAAAGTGGCTGACTGAAGCGGAGAAGGATTTCCTGGAAGCGGAAATCCGCGCCGACCAGCAAGACATGCACAGCCCGAAAACGACCGCAGCTGTATTCAAGGATATCCGCATCTGGCATATGTGCCTGATCTACTTCTGCATCGTCATGGGCCAGTACGGCCTGACGTTCTGGCTGCCGACGCTGGTCAAGGCATCTGGCGTGGCCGGCGATTTGAAGATCGGCCTGATCAGCGCGATTCCGTTCCTGTGCGCGGTGTTCGCCATGATCCTGATCGGCCGCCGCTCTGACCGCATGCGCGAACGGCGCTGGCACCTGGTCGTGCCGGCCCTGCTGGGCGCGGTAGGTTTCGTGGTTTCCGCTCTTGCCGCCGACAATACCGTGATTGCAATCGCCTTCCTGTCTCTCGCTGCGATGGGCGTATTGACCTGCTCGCCGCTGTTCTGGTCGTTGCCGACGGCCTTCCTGTCCGGCACCGGCGCCGCCGCCGGCATCGCGGTGATCAACTCGGTCGGCAACCTGGCCGGCTTCGTCAGCCCGTTCATGGTCGGCTGGCTGAAGGATACTACGCATAACAATCAAACCGGCATGTTCATGCTGGCCGGCATGCTGGTGATCGGCGCAATTGCAATTTTGAAAACGCCGCCCAAGATGGTCAATCGTTAAGATGCTGTTCACCGTAGGGTAGGCATGATGTCAGCAACGTCATGCCCGCCCTGCGAATCATTTTCAGGAGTTTTGACATGCCACGCTTTGCCGCCAATCTGACCATGATGTACAACGAGCACGCTTTTCTTGACCGTTTTTCGGCTGCGGCCAAGGACGGTTTCAAGGGCGTGGAATTTCTGTTTCCGTATGAGCATGCTGCCGCCGAGCTGCAGACCAGATTGCTGGACAACGGCTTGACGCAGGCGCTGTTCAACGCCCCGCCGGGCGACTGGGCAGCCGGCGAGCGCGGCATTGCCTCCTTGCCGGGACGTGAAGATGAATTCAAGCGCAGCGTCGCCACCGGCCTGGAATATGCGCAGGTACTTGGCAATAACAAATTGCATGTGATGGCCGGATTGATCCAGCCGCAGCAGGATAGTGCCCGCCATCGCGCCGTATATCTGGAAAACCTGGCCTATGCCGCCGCCGAAGCGGCCGCGCATGGCGTCACGATTGTGATTGAACCGATCAATACACGCGACATTCCGGGCTTCTTCCTGAATCGCCAGGACGATGCGCAGGCAATCTGCACCGAGGTCGGCGCCCATAACCTGCAGGTGCAGTTCGACCTGTACCACTGCCAGATCGTCGAGGGTGACCTGGCCGTCAAGCTCAAGCGCGACATGGTGCGGCCGCAGGCCGGCATCGGCCATATCCAGATTGCCGGCGTGCCCGAGCGGCACGAACCGGATATTGGCGAAATCAATTATCCGTATCTGTTCGAACTGATCGATGCGCTCGGTTACCAAGGCTGGATCGGCTGCGAATACCGGCCGCGCGGCGCCACGTCAGAGGGCCTGGGCTGGCTCAAGCCTTGGCTGTAAACACCATTCAATAAGGAATTCCCATGCAAGTAGTCATCACCGGCGGCGCCGGATTCTTAGGCCAGCGCCTGGCCCGCAGCCTGCTCAAGCAGGGCAGCTTGCCGGACCGCAGCGGTCAGCTGCAAACCATCAGCAAGATCGTCCTGGTCGACGTGGTCGCCGCCACCGGTTTCGACGACGCGCGGATTGAACAGGTCACCGGCGACATCAGCGACAGCGCTTTGCTGGAGCGGGTGATCACGCCGCAGTCGGCTGCCATCTTCCACCTGGCGGCAATTGTCAGTGGCCAGGCCGAAGCGGATTTCGATCTTGGCATGCGTATCAACCTGGATGCTTCGCGCTTGTTGCTGGAACGCTGCCGCGCCTGCGCCCACGTGCCGCGCGTGATCTTCACCAGCTCCGTGGCGGTATTCGGCGGCGTATTGCCGGCTGTGGTGCAAGACCATACGGCACTCAATCCGCAGTCTTCATACGGCACGCAAAAGGCGATTGCTGAATTGCTGCTCAACGACTTCAGCCGCAAGGGTTTTGTCGACGGCCGGGTATTGCGCCTGCCAACCATCAGCGTGCGGCCCGGCAAACCGAACCAGGCCGCCTCGTCTTTCGCCAGCGGCATCATGCGCGAACCGCTCAACGGCCAGCCTGCCATTTGCCCGGTAGCGCCGGATACGCGTTTGTGGCTGTTGTCGCCGCGCAAGGTGATCGCCAGCCTGATCCACGGTTATGCGCTGGCGGCGGAGACATTGGGCAAGAGCCGCACCATTAACCTGCCAGGGATCTCGGTCACCGTTGCCGAAATGGTCGCGGCGCTGGAGCGGGTCGCCGGCAAGCCGGTCGCCGCACGGGTCGAATGGGCTCACGATCCGGTGATCGACCGCATCATCTCAAGCTGGCCCGGGGCATGGGATGCCAGCCGCGCCACGGCCCTGGGTTTCGTCGGCGACGCCAATTTCGACGACATCATCCGCGCCTATATCGAGGATGATTTACCTGCTGTGTAGGCATTGCAGGCATGGCGCAAGCGGTTGCGGCGCCCCGGCAAACTTGCATGTGTTTTTTTGACATGTGCAAGGCTAACCCCATCTTGTGAGCCATGCGGCGGCGGTACGGTAAGATTGCCACTTTATGACTTTTACCTAGCCGACATGAAGACCAGCTTTTTTCAGCTTATAGTGCGCTTGCGTTTAAGCGTATTTATGGGCTCGCTGCTTTGCCTGCTGCTGGCCAGCGGCGCTTCGGCGTATGCGGCTGCGGCCGCCGACAATAATGCCAGCAATAACGCCAGCGCACCGCCAGCCGCGGCGCCAGCGCCATCCACGCTGGATTCGCTGTCCAAGGTATTGCAAAGCAATCCAGCCGCCGGCAGCCTGGTAGCCACCCTGATCCAGGCAGAACAGAAAAACAGCAAGGCGTCGCCGTCGCAAAAGGGATTCATCGGGCTGATTTCCAATAGCCTCGACGTTTTCCAGACCCATTTACGTCAGGCAGTCACACCGGAAACATACTGGACCCAGCAATTCTCCCTGGCCTGGCAAGACCTGTCGACCATACTTGAGCGCCAGGACTCTGAAACCGGGCTGCAAGTGCTGGCCAATTTCTTCGAAATGCTAGCCTTGTTCGGCGTAGTCGCTCTCTCCATACAATACATCGGCAGACGGGCGCACCGGCACTTCAAGGTCGACACAAAACTGCCGCCGGACCCCAGCACCAAGGAATTGCTGCTGTATATCCTGCGTCACATAGCGCCGATACTGCTGGCGCTGGTGGTGGAAATCTCGGTGGTAGTCAGCCTGGCGTCTTCGCAAGGGCCGTCGCTGGGACGGACGCTGGCTACCGTGCTGCTGTACACCTTGATTGGCGCACGTCTGTTCCAGGCGCTATGCGCCATCATTTTTTCGCTGTCGCATGGCGGCCACCGCATGGTCGCCGTGCATATCATCTACCAGCGCGCCTGGAGTTTGCTATACGTGATCGGCTGCGCCGGCTGGCTCGGCGATGCACTGGATAATCCGCAGGTGAACCAGATCATCGGGGTTCATCTGTCCAGCGTGGTGGCGACCTTGTCGAGCCTGATTGCGGCGCTGCTAGGCGGCTGGTTCGCCTTGCAATACAGGCGTCCGGTGGCGCACATCATCCGCAACCGGCCGCTGGCGGTACGGCGCGACCATCCGGCGCGGATGGAAACCCTGGAAGTGGTCGCGGCCTTCTGGTATGTGCCGATACTGCTGTTGAGCATCAGCGTCAGCGTTGCCACCATCCTTGATTTATCGAGCAACAATTCTGCGCTCAATCACGCATTGGGCAGCACGGCGCTGCTGATCGCCATGTTCTTCATCGGCGCGCTGTTGCAGCGCATACGCAGCCGCAAGACGGCTGCAGTAGCGGCCCGCCGCCAATCTCCTTACATCCGGCGTCTGAGCAACGTCGGCTTCAGCTTGCTGCAACTGGCGCTGTGGATCGGCTTTTTTGAACTGCTGACCAGGATCTGGGAACACTCCCTGATGGAATTTGCCAATGCCACCCTGATCGGCCAGATGATCGTCTCCGCTCTCGGCAAGATCGGTCTTACGCTGGTAATTGCCTGGCTGGTCTGGATCATGCTCGACACATTTATTCAAGAAGCGATCACCCCGACCCGCAACAGCCGTTACGCGCGCAAGAATCCGAGCACGCGCATGCGCACCATCCTGCCCTTGCTGCGCAACGCCTTGATGCTGCTGATCCTGACCATCACCGTCATCACCACGCTCGCCAACCTCGGCATCAATGTCACGCCCTTGCTGGCCTCGGCCGGCGTGGTCGGGCTGGCATTCGGCTTCGGTTCGCAATCGCTGGTGAAGGACTTGATCACCGGCGTCTTCATCATCATGGAAGATTCGATGTCGGTCGGCGACTGGGTCGACGTCGGCAACGGCCACGCCGGCACAGTGGAAAACCTGACCATCCGCACCGTGCGTTTGCGCGACAGCAACGGCTCGGTGCACAGCGTACCGTTTTCGCAAATCACGGCGATCAAGAACGATACGCGCGAATACACCTATGCTTCACTCAAGCTGCACATCACCCACGATTCGGACGTCGACCAGGCCCTGCGCCTGATGCGCGAGACTGGCGCCGAGATGCTGGAAGACCGCCGGCTGCGGCGGCTGCTGCAACAACCTATCGAGATATACGGGGTCAACGGTTTCGATTTGAACGGCGTGACGCTGCTGGCCGGCATCCGCACCAAGCCGCAAACCCAGAATGAGGTCATGCGCGGCTTCAACCTGCGCATCAAGAAGAAAGTGGATGGCGATCCGAGGGTGCGCTTTGCCACTGAATGGACGACTTTCCCATTGACCACGGCGGCTGCTTCCGCAACCGCCGTGCCGCCAGAAGCGGCACCGGATTCGCCCCCGGCCAATGCAAAGAATTAGCGCTGCGCCTGCCTTATTTGATGCGGCAGCTCAGCAACCAGTAATACTCCAGCCGCAAGATGCGCAGCTCGCGCGTGATGGGCGCCAGTTTCTTGCGCAGGCCGCTGTCGGTCGGGAAATTCTTCATGACTTCGTAGCGCTCGCCGTTGGGCAAGGTACGGAACTGGTAGGTATTTCCTTCTGCATCGGTACGCGCAATCGGCGTGCTTTGTTCTTCAACATAGCCGTTGTCGATCATCACCAGCAAAATATCCTTGCCCAGTTTTTCACGCAGCTGAGCGATGAAACGCACCTGGTCCTGACGCGCTACATGCGACCACCAGAATCCCAGGAAGCAGGCGGTGAACGGCCGGTCCGGCTGGAAGGTGTTGAGGTCCGCCAACGCAAAGGTCGCTTTGCCGGCCGGCAGTTTCTTGGCGTTTGCCAGTGCAATCATTTCCGGATTGATGTCGGTTGCGTACACTGATTTTGCCGAAGCAGCGATTTGCTCAGTCCAGAATCCGGTGCCGCAGGCCAGTTCGAGCACATCGTGGCCTTCCATCAATTCCTGCACGCGCACCTGCAGCGTCAGCAACTCATCCTGGCGCTCCGGACGTTGGTAAATCTCTTCGTATGTCGAAGCGCGCTTGGCATAGTAAGCCACCACATCTGTATTAATCATTTTTCCGGCTCATTTTCTAGTTTCTTCACTTCTGCTTTTTCTAAATTGGTCAGCGCCGCACCGGCGGCGGCCCGATAACGCTCCGACAGCGCGTCATATAACGGCGGCGCAAAAAAACGTGACACCCGGCTGGCAATCAAAGCCGTCGCCATCAAGGAGATGACCAGCGCATGACCGTTAATCATTTCCATCACGATCACGAACGCGGTAATCGGCGATTGCGTGACGGCAGCCAGGTAACCCACCATCGCCAACGCGATCAGCATCGGCAATGAGGTGTGACCGAACACCTGGTGCAGCAAATTGCCGAAGCCGGCGCCGATCGACAGCGATGGAGCAAAAATCCCGCCGGGAATGCCAGGCAGGTAAGACGACACCATCGACGCCATTTTCAGGAACGGGTAAAACACGGACAAATGCTGCTGCCCTTCCAGCACACCCTTGGCTTCAACATAGCCGCTGCCGAAAGTGGCGCCGCCTGCGATCACACCGATTAGCGCCACCAGCAAGCCGCACAACGCGCCGAAGGCGATCGGACGGGTATTGCGCAAATGCTGGACCCGGGCCGGGATCCAGCGTTTGGTGTTCAATAGCAGCCAGCCGAATATGCCGCCGGCAACGCCAGTCAGGATGCCGGTAACCAGCACCGCCAGCGCCAGCATGTCGGTCAGCGCGCTATCGATCTGTATGGTGCCGAAATAAGTATAGTTACCGTTCAAGCCCAGCGCCACCGCACCGGCAAAAATAATCACGGTAATCACGACGCCACTGGCTCTATGCTCAAAGCTGCGCGTCAGTTCTTCGATCGCAAACACGATGCCGGCCAGCGGCGTATTGAACGCAGCCGACAAGCCGGCCGCAGCTCCCGCCAGAATCAGGCGCCGCTCCAACGCCGCACTGGCGCGCGGGTAGAGACGCCGCAGATTGAACATCAAGGCCGCGCCGACCTGTACCGTAGGGCCTTCGCGCCCGATGGTGAAGCCGCCGAGAATGCCGACAAAGGAAATACCGATCTTGCCTGCCAATATTTTCAACGACAGCAGCGACTGGCCGCGCTTGCTGGTCTCTTCTTCCAGCGTCGCGATCACTTGCGGAATACCGCTACCTTCGGAACCGGGAAAATAGCGCCTCGTGGCCCACACGCACAAGGCGCCGATCGCCGGCGTAATGAACAGCGGCAGCCAGAAGTGCGACTGCTGCATGGAGCGGAACATGCCGAAACCGACATCCATCAGCCAGGCATAGAGCACTGCAATCAAACCGACCAGCACCGCACCAAGCCACAAAATCCCGTATTTGCGCCACGCGCGCCGCAGCTGGCGCAGCGTCTGATCGGAAAAACTAGGTGGCAACGGATTCATCGGATTTGGGCGCAAAGACATGATTATAAATTATCCCTGCGCAATTCCCCTCAAATAGGCCGCCGGCATGGCAATCAAAGCGGCGCAGGGATAGCGGAATGCCTAGTCCAAAAAATTGCCTATTGCGAATTGACTGCCTATATATGATAGCTTTTCAGCCAGGCTTTGATATTTTTGACATCTTCAAACGCCAGCAGCTCATTTTTGAGCCCATTGATATTCTGTTGCATGCCCTTGATGCCGCTTTTCAGGTGACGCATCGCCAATGCGGGAGACATGGCCTGTTGCGGCCCGAACTGGAAGCGCCTCCGGAAATCCGCCTCAAGCCCGGCGATCTCGTCCCGCAGTTCGGCCGACTGTTCCGTCAGAACCTTGCTGTAATGCTTGAGGCGCTGTTCCGACAAAGAGTTGATACGGCTCTGGTCTATCTGCTCGATTTCCAGTTGAAGCTCCAGCAAGCCGAGCAGATCTTGCTTGTCATAGGCGATATTCACCCTTTGCATCAGCACCGTCTTGCGCGCGCGCTCCAGAGGATCCTGCTCGCGGTCGGGATGCAAGGCGCTGGCCAGCTTTCGATAGACTTCGCGTACCGACTGGCTGGCATTGTGCGATTCTTCCTGTTGCCTGGCTTCCTTTGCTGCTGCCTTGGCCGATTTTTTGCGCTTGCCGGCGCGCTCACCGCCACCTGCATCCTGCGGATTGCAAGCGGCATCTGCCTGCTGCGTGGCTGCTCCAGCGTCCTGCTGTTCCGCCTCTGTGTCGAAGTCGCCGCCGCCATGCATGCGATAGATCCGCTTTAGATCCTCAGCGTCGCTGTCGCCGATGATAGCCGCGCTGACCGAACAGATGATGTGGCTGATTTTTTCCTGGTCGTGCCTGCTCAAGCCTTTTGCCGACCAGGCGCTGTCCAGCAAACGCACCAGTTGCGCTACCAGCCGGTGGTAGCTGTGCATCAGGGGCTGGTACTGGCTGACATAAAGCTGATGATGCTGCGCGATCATTTCCTGCCATGCCGCCAGCAGCTGGCGCTCGGTTTCAATTTTCTTGAGCAGCGCATTGAATATTTTCTGTCCCGGCGACAAGCTGGCTTGCCCGTACTGCTCGACGATGTTGAGCGCCTTGGTTTCTGACTTTTTCATCGGTTTGAATACTGGATATTGAAGTGTGATTGCCGGATAAAAATTCAGGCGAAAATCCAGATGAAAAAAATGGATGGCGCGGCGTGATTATAAGCGGCCGCTGGCGCGGCGCAGCAGAAAGCAGCCAAGGAGCGTATCATCTTGTCTTTGCAATAATCCCCTGCTATGGGGGTTTCTTGCATCCAGTTCAATGCCCTGTTCCCCAAAACGGCGAATCCGCCGATAAACAACAAATATGGCTATCCATTCCGCCGCCGCGCATTCGAGCGACCAGGTTTTACCTTTCCGTGAATCTTTACTTGCCATGCTCGGCATCGCCTTTGTCGTGATGCTGGTAGCGCTGGATTCGACCGTGGTCGGCACTGCATTGCCGACTATCGTTGCCGAATTAAAAGGTTTTGAATTGTACGCCTGGGTTGCGACTTCCTATTTGCTCACCTCGGTGATCACCGTGCCAATCTTCGGACGGCTGGGCGATTACTATGGCCGCAAACCCTTCGTGCTGGTCTCCATCCTTCTGTTCACCACCGCCTCCATCTTGTGCGGCATGGCCGACAGCATGCTGTGGCTGGTGATTGCCCGCGGCTTGCAAGGCATAGGCGGCGGCATGCTGGTAGGCACCGCATTTGCCTGCATCCCCGACCTGTTCCCCGGCGCTCACGTGCGCCTGCGCTGGCAAGTCATGATGAGTACGGCATTCGGCATCGCCACTGCAGTAGGACCGTCGCTAGGCGGCTTCCTGACGCAATACTGGGGCTGGCGCTGGGTGTTTTATGTGAATCTGCCGGTCGGCGTACTGTCGCTGTTCTTCGTCTATAAATACCTGCCGCATTTGCGCCATACCCATCCTGACGCCAAGATCCGCCTGGACTGGCCCGGCGCCTTGCTGATCACATCCTCGCTGGGATGTCTGCAGTTGTTCGTCGAAATGCTGCCCAAGCACGGCTTGTCCTTAGGCATGCTGGGCCTGCTGGCTGCCAGTATCGTGTCTTTTGTTGCGCTCTGGAAATGGGAACATCACACGCCGCAACCTATCCTGCCGTTTGATCTGCTGTTCGATCGTCAATTATCTATCCTGTTCCTGCTATCGGTGCTGAGCGGTTTTTCCATGTTCTCGCTGATGTTTTACGCGCCTTTGCTGTATCAGGGCGGTTTCGGGCTGTCGCCGCAAGAAGCCGGCCTGCTGATCACGCCGCTGGTGGCCTGCATCATGGTCGGCAGCATTTCCAACGGCCGCATCATCACCAAGATCAGGAATCCGAACGCGATGCTCTACATCGGCTTCACTTTACTGGCGCTGTCTTGTCTCGGCGTCGTCATATCGAACCGCTGGACCTCGCATGGCGTCATCGCCATTTTCATGCTGATAGGCGGGCTTGGCCTCGGCTTTATTTTGCCAAACCTGACCATCTTCATCCAGCAAGAAGCCGGTCGCGAACACCTGGGCATCGCTACCGCCCTGATGCAATCCTTGCGCATGATCGGCAGCATGTTGGGTACAGCGATTATCGGCACGCTGATTAACCATATGTACGCAGGCAGCGTGCGCCGGGCGCTGGCCGCGGATAAGGCCGGCAGCTGGTTCAGCAGTTTCTCCGACCCGCAAATCCTGATCAGCCATGAAACCCAGACCACCGTGCTGGCGCAGCTGGCAAGCGCCGGCCATCAAGGCCAGCTGCTGCTGGAAGCGGCGCGCGAGGCGCTGATCGGAGCGATTCATATGGGAGTCGGACTGGCGGTCGTGGTTACCGTGATTGCATTGTGGCTGGTCGGCAAGGTAGCGCCGATTACTTTGCACGCCAAACCGGAAGCGGCCGTAGTCTCCGAGTAAGCAAGAATAGCTTTAGCCGGCGCGGCCACCGCGCTGGCTTGTCTGAAGCATCTGTAAGTGATTAAGACGAGCCTAACAAACTCTTACATCTCACACTGTCTGGAAGCACCTGTATCACCCTCTCAATGGCATTCTGGCCTCGTGATAATTCAAACAGGAAAGAAGGCCAAAATGAAAAAGCTCATCGGACTCGTGGTGCTTGGCATCACTTTATGTGCTGCCGTCAGCGGTTGTGTGATTGTGCCGGCGCGCGGGTATTATGCTCCGCATCCTTATTACTATCGTTAATGCGTTATTGCATGCTGGCGGGTGTACTCCGTGGCCCGTTAAATAGGGTCAGAGTCAATTTTCGCAGGCTCCATCGCGGAATTTGACTCTGACCCTATTTAACTACAGTTCGTACATATCCTTCTCACCATTCATCACTTGTTCAATCAGCTTGCGATTCATGGTCGGCGCCAGCAATTCGATGAAGGTATATACATAGCTGCGCAGATAGGCGCCCTGCTTGACCGCCGCCCGCGAGATATTGGTGCCAAACAGATGCCCGACCGGAATCGAGCGCAACCCGACATCCCGTTCCGCATCAAATGCCATGCCGGCAATAATCCCCACCCCCATGCCTAACTCGACGTAAGTCTTGATGACATCGGCGTCGATCGCCTCCAGCAGCACATCCGGTTTCAAGTTACGCAGGGAGAACGCATGATCGATCTTGGTCCGGCCGGTAAACGCGCTATCGTAGGTAATCAGCGGAAACGCGGCAATTTCTTCCAGCGTGATCGCCTTCGACTGCAGCAGCGGATGATCCGGCGGCACCACCACCACATGCTCCCACTGGTAGCAAGGCAAGGTCACCAGGCCGTCGGCATTGACAATCGCCTCGGTCGCCAGCGCCAGGTCGGCCTGGTCGTTACGCACCATATCGGCAACCTGCCTGGGATTGCCTTGCAATAAAGACAAGCGCACCTTGGGAAACTTCAAGGTAAATGCCTGCACCACTTTAGGCAGCGCATAACGCGCCTGCGTGTGCGTGGTGGCGATCGTGAAGCTGCCGCTGTCATGGGCGGCGTATTCGTTGCCGATACGCTTGAGGCCGTCGATTTCCTGCATGATCAGTTCGACCGATTTCAATACCGCCCGCCCCGGCTCCGTCAGCCCGCGGATACGCTTGCCATGGCGTGTAAAAATATCAACGCCCAGTTCTTCCTCCAGCTCGATAATCGCCTTGGAGACGCCCGGCTGCGATGTATACAGCGCCTTGGCCGCCTCGGTCAGATTGTAATTCTGGCGTACCGCCTCACGGACAAAACGGAACTGATGGAGATTCATGGATTTTCCTTGGTTTTTCTTGAGATAAGCATCTGTTCAGTACGGCTGAAAATTATCAAAAAGATAAATTCAAACACATTACAAAAAACAATGACATGATGTAGCCCGGCTTCTTCTTTGCTTCCTGCCCCAGCCAGCCCCGGTCAAAGCAAACGTATTTGCCGTATTTACATATATCAAAAACGCATATAAGCAAATAAATAGTCTGTAGTTGGAGATATATGTGAAGTTTATTACGATTCGAGGTGTTTCGTACGAGGTGATATGACTGTTTCTTATGTAGTGAGCGGTTTTGCCGTCGGATTATTGGTGGGATTGACTGGCGTCGGCGGCGGCTCGCTGATGACGCCTTTGCTGACCCTGCTGTTCGGCATCCATCCCAGCGTTGCCGTTGGCACCGACCTCGCGTTTGCGTCGGTGACCAAGGTCGCCGGTACTGTCGCTCACCGTTCGCGCGGCACCGTGCGTTGGGACATCGTCAAATTACTGTCGCTGGGCGCCTTGCCGGCAGCCGTCGCCACCGCCCTGATACTCAAATACCTGGGCGGCATCAGCGCCGAAATCGGCCAGGTCATCCGTTATTCGATCGCCGTTTCGGTATTGCTGACGGTGGTCGCGCTGCTGTTTAAAGGTAAACTCCAGCATTGGTTGAACGCCCATCCGGAAAAACATCTGCACGGCAGGAAGCTGGCCGTAGCGACCGTCGTCGCAGGGCTGATTCTTGGCACACTGGTTACCATATCGTCGATCGGCGCCGGCGCGGTTGGCGCCACCATCCTGGTGCTGCTGTATCCTCGCCTGTCGCCGGCAGAAGTTGCCGGCACCGACATTGCCTACGCCGTGCCGCTGACGGCGATTGCCGCCCTAGGCCATTGGTGGCTGGGATCGATAGACTGGAATTTGCTGGGCGCCTTGCTGCTTGGCTCGGTACCCGGCATCACCGTCGGTTCGCTGGCGGCGCGGGCCGTTCCGGAAAAATTCTTGCGTGCTTTGCTGGCCTTGACCTTGACCAGCGTTGCCGTAAAGTTGATTTATTAAAATTGATTTAATACAGGGCAGTGCAGTAACAGCCCAATACCTGTTTCGAAGCAAGGCGTGGCGAGTTGAGTGATCATACTGCTTGGTGACAACGCTGGCCACAACCCATAAGGAAGACGAAGATGTATCGCTACGATCAATACGATCACCTGATAGTCAAGGAAAGGGTCGCACAATACCGCGACCAGGTACGCCGCCGTTTGTCGGATGAACTGACCGAAGAAGAATTCCTGCCGCTGCGCCTGCAAAACGGCCTGTACATGCAGCGCCACGCTTACATGCTGCGCATCGCCGTGCCTTACGGCATGCTGGCCTCCGCACAGGTGCGCATGTTCGCCCATATCGCCCGCACCTACGATCGCGGCTACGGCCACTTCACGACACGTCAGAATATCCAGTTCAACTGGATCAACCTGGAACAGTCGCCGGACATCCTGGCGGAACTGGCGACGGTAGAAATGCATGCTATCCAGACTTCCGGCAATTGCATCCGCAACACCACTTCGGATGAACTGGCCGGCGTCGCTGCGGACGAGATCATCGATCCGCGCCCTTACGCTGAAATCATCCGTGAATGGAGCACCTTCCATCCCGAATTCGCTTTCTTGCCGCGCAAATTCAAGATCGCCATCAGCGGTTCCGAACAAGACCGCGCCGCGACTGCAGTGCATGACATCGGCCTGCACGTAGTCAAGAACGCGGACGGCGAAGTCGGCTTCCGCTTCCTGGTCGGCGGCGGCATGGGCCGTACCCCTATCATCGGTAGCGTGATCCGCGAATTCCTGCCGTGGCAACACGCGTTGACGTATCTGGAAGCGATCCTGCGCGTCTACAACCAGCACGGCCGCCGCGACAACAAGTACAAGGCGCGTATCAAGATCCTGGTGAAAGCACTTGGCGCGGAAGAATTCGCGCGCCAGGTCGAAGCCGAATGGGCGGATATCAAGGATGGTCCGGCGACACTGACTGTAGAAGAATTGCAGCGGATCGCCCAGTATTTCGTGCCGCCGCCGTATGCAACCCTGCCAGCGAGCGATGCCGGATTCGAGGCGCACAAGGCGGAAAACAAGGCTTTTTCCAACTGGCTGCTGCGCAACGTCAAAGCACACAAAGTAAGCGGCTATGCGGCAGTGATCCTGTCGGTCAAGAAAACCGGCGTGCCGCCGGGCGACATCACCGCCGCCCAGCTCGATTTCGTCGCCGACCTGGCCGACCAGTACAGCTTCGGCGAAGTGCGCATCACGCATGAGCAAAACCTGGTGCTGGCCGACGTCAAGCTAAGCGACTTGTTCACGGTATGGCAGGCAGTCAAGGCGCATGGCCTGGCAACGCCGAATATCGGCCTGCTGACCGACATCATCTGCTGCCCCGGCGGCGATTTCTGCTCGCTGGCGAATGCCAAGTCGATCCCGATTGCGCAAGCCATCGCTGAAAAATTCGACGACCTCGATTTCCAGCATGACATCGGCGAGATCGAACTGAACATCTCAGGCTGCATCAACGCCTGCGGCCATCATCACGTCGGCAATATCGGCATCCTCGGCGTCGACAAAGACGGCTCCGAGTGGTATCAGGTTTCCATCGGCGGTGCGCAAGGCAACCACACCAGCATCGGCAAGATCATCGGGCCGTCGTTCTCGGCGCAGCAGATGCCTATCGTGATCGAACGCCTGCTGAATGTCTATGTGCAGCAACGCAACGAGGAAGAACTGTTCATCGATACCGTGCAGCGCCTGGGTATCGCACCGTTCAAGGAATTTGTCTACGCCAGCCCGATCCCGACGGGTCACACCCATGGAGAGGACGCCTGTGTCTATTAATATCATCAAGAATCGCACGGTCATCGCCGACGACTGGAGCCTGCTGCGCCTGAACGAAGGCGAAAGCGCCGACAGCGTCGGCATCCCTGCCGGCAAAGTGATTGTGCCGTTCAGCGTCTGGCAAGCCCAGCGCGCGCAATTGCAGGATCGTGCGGAAGTAGGCGTATGGCTCGGCAGCGATGCGCAAGCGGACGTAGTGAAAGACGATCTGGCGCATTTCGCCGTGATCGCGGTCGATTTCCCCAAGTTCACCGACGGCCGCGGTTATTCGATCGCTTACAACCTGCGCACCCGCTTGAACTTTAACGGCGAATTGCGCGCCATCGGCGACGTCTTGCGCGATCAGTTGTTTTACATGCAGCGCGTGGGCTTCGATGCCTTTGCCGTGCGCGCCGACAAGGATATCAACGACGCCCTCAAAGGCTTGACCGATTTCTCCGAAAAATACCAGACTTCGTGGGACGAGAAGACCCCGCTGTTCCGCCGCGTGCAACGTCAGGCAGCCATCCAGGATGAATCATGAGCAGCTCGACCTCATCACTGCCTGACCTGATCGCCGCCACCAAGGCAAGCTTGGAAAAAATCGCCGCCGAATATACGCCTGCGGTATTTGCTTCCAGCCTGGCGGCCGAAGACATGGTGCTGACCGATCTGATCCTGCGCGGCCAGCTGCAAGACAGGATTTCCATCTTCACGCTGGAAACCGGGCGCTTGCATGCCGAAACGCTGGGCATGCTGGATCGCATCAAGCAAACCTACGATTACGACGTCAAGCCGTATCGGCCGCAACCTGAAGCAGTCGCCGCCTATGTTGAACAAAACGGCTTGAACGCGTTTTACGACAGCATCGAGATGCGCAAGGAATGCTGCCGCATCCGCAAGATCGAGCCGCTGAACCGCGCCCTCGCCGGCAATAAAGCATGGATCACCGGCCAGCGCCGCGCGCAGTCGCAAACACGTGCTGAACTGCATGTGCAGGAACAGGATGAAGCGCACGGCATGGCTAAATTCAATCCGCTGGCCGACTGGTCGGAAGACGATGTCTGGCAATACATCCGCAGCAACAACGTGCCGTACAACCCGCTGCACGACAAGGGTTATCCGTCCATCGGCTGCGAACCGTGCACCCGCGCCATCCAGCCAGGCGAGGACGTACGCGCCGGCCGCTGGTGGTGGGAAAACCCGGATTCGAAAGAATGCGGCTTGCATGTAGTCGACGGCAAACTGATCCGCATCAAATCGGTCGCTGCAGAACCACCGCGGAACGCCTGAAGCGTCGCATCATTGAAGAATCGTTGAAAAACACAGACCCGGACAAGACTCGATATGAACACAGTTGTTGAAAATTTTTTCCTGGATAAAGCCGCCAACCGTCATCTGGACTGGCTGGAATCGGAAGCGATCCACATCATGCGGGAAGTGGCGGCCGAGTGCAGCAATCCTGCGCTGCTGTTCTCCGGCGGCAAGGATTCCGTGGTGCTGTTGCGGATTGCAGAAAAAGCTTTCCGTCCAGGCAAATTCCCATTCCCGCTGGTGCATATCGACACCGGCCACAACTTCGCAGAAGTCATCACCTTCCGCGACAAGCGCGTGGCTGAACTGGGTGAGCGCCTGATCGTCGGTTCGGTGGAAGATTCGATCAAGCGCGGCACAGTGCGCCTGCGCAATCCGCAAACCGATTCACGCAATGCTGCGCAAGCAGTGACTCTGCTGGAAACGATTGCCGAGCACAAGTTCGATGCCTGCATCGGCGGCGCCCGGCGCGACGAAGAAAAGGCACGCGCCAAGGAACGTATTTTTTCGTTCCGCGACGAATTCGGCCAATGGAACCCGAAAGCACAGCGTCCCGAACTCTGGGACCTGTACAACACCCGCGTTCATCCGGGCGAAAACATGCGGGTATTCCCGATTTCGAACTGGACCGAACTGGATATCTGGCAATACATCGCCCGCGAAAAGCTGGAATTGCCGCCTATCTATTTTGCCCATCAGCGCCAGGTGATCCCGCGCAACGGCTTGCTGGTGCCGCTGACCGACCTGACGCCGGCAAGAGATGGCGAAGTGGTGGAGATGCGCGAAGTCCGCTTCCGTACTGTCGGCGATATTTCCTGCACCTGCCCGGTGGCATCCGATGCGGCGACTGTCGAAGCCATCATCGCTGAAACAGCAGTGACCCAGATCACCGAACGCGGCGCTACCCGGATGGACGATCAGACCTCCGAAGCCTCGATGGAAAAACGCAAAAAAGAAGGATATTTCTGATGAACGCCGTTGTAACGAAAACTGTTGAAGCGACTGTCTCCACCAATGCCACCAACGCGCCGCTGGAACGCGGCCTGCTGCGCTTCATTACCGCCGGTTCGGTGGATGACGGCAAAAGCACGCTGATCGGCCGCCTGCTGTTTGACAGCAAGGGCATTTTTGCCGACCAGCTGGATGCCATCTCGCGCGCCAAACACAAGCGTACAGTGGGCGACACCATCGATCTGTCGCTGCTGACCGACGGCCTGGAAGCCGAACGCGAACAAGGCATCACGATTGACGTGGCCTATCGCTATTTCGCTACGCCTAAGCGTAAATTCATCATCGCCGACACCCCGGGCCACGAGCAGTACACCCGCAACATGGTCACCGGCGCCTCGACCGCGGATGCCGTCATCATCCTGATCGACGTCTCCAAAGTGAAGCTGGGCGACGACGGCAGCGTCGAACTGCTGACCCAGACCAAACGCCATTCGACGATTGCCCACCTGCTGCAAATCGAGCATGTGATCGTCGCCGTCAACAAGATGGATCTGGTGAACTACGATCAAACTGTCTACGACCGCATCGTCGCCGCTTATCAGGAGTTTGCCCGGCAACTCGGTTTGCGCGACGTGCGCCCGATCCCGCTGTCGGCACTGGCCGGCGACAACGTGGTGGTGCCCGGCGATAACATGCCTTGGAACCAGGGACCGACCCTGATCGAGCTGCTGGAATCGCTCAGCGTCTACGACGAATCGCATGACGAGCCGTTCCGCTTCCCGGTGCAGCTGGTGGCGCGCCACAACGGCCACGAAGCGCATGATTTCCGCGGCTACATGGGCCGTATCGAAGCCGGCAAAGTCCACCAGGGCGACAAGCTGGTGGTGCTGCCGGGTGGCCAGAGTGCTACCGTCAAGGACATCCTGGTGCTCGAAGGTTCGCTGCCATCGGCCGTGGTCGGACAGTCGGTTACTTTGCTGCTGGACGAATACCTGGACATCTCGCGCGGCGACATGCTGACTTCCGTCGACCGTGCGCCGGCGTTGCTGAAAACCCTCAGCGCCGATATTTGCTGGCTGTCGGAAGATACGCTCGACCTGCGCCGCAAATACTGGATGAAGCACAGCACCAAACAAGTCGCGGCGCGCATTACCAAGATCGATACGCTGCTCGATATCAATACCCAGGAACGGCGTCCGGCCGAGTCGCTCAAGTTGAACGACATCGCCCGCGTATCGCTCAATCTGCAGCAAGCCATCGCCGCCGATTCCTACGATGCGATCCGCGCCACCGGCGCCTTCATCCTGATTGACGAAGTAACGCACCAGACCGTGGCCGCCGGCATGATTCGGCTATAACCCGGGCTCGACTGACAGCGATAGATAGGACAGGCAAGCCATGCATGCTACTCACTCCTCCAGCAATCGGACCGGCGCCTACGGCAAGGTCTACCTGATCGGCGCCGGCCCGGGCGCGGCCGACCTGATTACCGTGCGTGGCGCCAAATTGCTGGCGCAGGCCGATGTAGTCTTGCATGACGCCCTGGTCACTGAAGAGATGCTCGCATTGTGCCCGCAGGCCTTGAAAATCGCTGTCGGGAAGCGTTGCGGAAAGCTTTCCACCGCACAGCAGTTCATCAACAAGCAACTGGTCGACAATGCCCGTAAATACGCAGTGGTAGTGCGTCTGAAGGGCGGCGATCCGATGCTGTTCGGCCGCGCCGACGAAGAATTACGGGCGCTGGAAAAGCATGGCATCGCGGTGGAAGTAGTGCCAGGCATCAGCGCTGCACTGGCAGCGGCCGCGACTTCCCAGCAGCCTTTGACCAAGCGCGGGGTGGCGCGTAGCGTCGCCTTCTTTACCTCGAGCACCGCTCCCGGCGAATCGGATCAGGTGAATATCCCCTCTTGCGACACGCTGGTGCAATACATGGGCGGGCGCGAAGCAGCGGCCACTGCGCAACGATTGCTGGCACAAGGCCGGGCTGCTTCAACGCCGGTGGTGGTGGTAGAAAACTGCAGCCGCGACAACCAGCGCATCCTGCGCTTGCGTCTTGATGAGCTTGAGTCAGGCTTGCAGCAATGCGAAGGCCCGGTGCTGGTGATGATAGGCGAGGCACTGGCCAGTCGTGCGCAACAGCCGATTGAAATCGACCAACAGCAGGACAGTCGAAACACGGCCTGACCCCGGTCGACGATCAGTGCCCTAGGGGCTTGACTTGGCGTGCGCCGGCGACGCCAGCGCTTTCTGCAGGACCTGGCCGGACTCATCCGGACGGTCTTCGGGCGACAGGACATTGATCCAGCTGACCAAGCCGACAGCAACCACGGTCAGTACAAAAAATACGGCAACTCTCTTATTCAAAAATTCCAATTTCCATTTCAATTTCATTATTTACTCCTTGCCTGCGACATTGCTTGTAGCGCGCATCCGCTGAAAATCGCTGATGCCATAACACCGTCAACTATCGCATTCATATCTCATTCAAATAACAGGCTCCCCGCCGCCATTGCAAACGGCGGCAAGGAAACCTCTACACCATGATTAGCGGATCGCGTTCAGCGTCCCGCAGCCGCTACCTGCTACGTATAGCCAGGACACCGTACACACCGACCTGGCGATTGCCCCGAGCGGTTTCACGCTGAACATTGTTTGATTTTGCATTGCCGGAAAGCGCCGATGCCTGGCTTGGCGTCCAGCCAAAAGTCCAGTTACCGGTGTTGCCGGTGTTACCAGCCTTGCGATTTCCCGGCGCAATACCGAGTAGTTTTTTGACGATCATCATTTCACCTTTTTCATGCGGTGTTTCCTTTGCGGGAAACAGTGTCAACATGTAAAGCGGTGGCGCCGGCGACTGCGACGAAGACATTCCGCCAGTCGATTGCAAGCTGTCCAGCCTGGCCAATCGACACCGGAAAAGTGAGGATAGCTAGACAGGGTCAAGCGAATGCAGGCACACAACTGCTTTACTATTTTTTACTGCTGATTTCTTGGTCCGACATATCGATATCGGACAACTGGAACAGTCCATTTCACTTACTCCTGGTTATGCCGGCAGCGCCGTCGCGTGCGCAGTGCAAGATGCAGATTTGGCCTGGGCAGAGCGCGTGGAACGCTGGGGAATGCTTTCCCAACGCACGCTACGGACGCTGATTTCCCGTGCCACACGTGTTACCAATTGCACCAGGCCGCCACGTTCGCGAACCGAACACATCACCTCAACCGTGATGCTGGTCAAATGCGCCTGTACTGCAGGTGCGCTGCCTTGATAAGTCACGTCATAGGCAGACAACAGCTGACGCATCAGCTCTTCGAGTTTGGCCACTTCCGAACTACGGCAGGTGGTCACGATACGATATGGCAAAGCGGTCTCGTGACTGGCATTGGATGCGGCGAAACGATGCTTGCTAAAAAAGGCGCGCAGTTTATTGAATGGCATGGCGATTTCCTCCCCACTTCCAATTTCCGTTAACCGGGATTGCCAGACGGTTTTCTACAGCAGATCACCGGCCCATGCGGGTGCCCGAGGCAAACACACAGCCGGAATGACATGCCGTACGAATCCGCCGAATGGCAGTACGAAAACGGTCTTACAAAAAACGGATGGGAGTATCGCTGCGGCATTTATCTGCTTCGATATTTGCCGCGATGATTTTGTCGCGATGATGTTGCCGCGACGATCTTACCGAGATACTACAGCTCGCATATAAGCACAAGCCGTAGCGGAGGGAGGTCTGCTAAAGATTATGCGCTATGTGCAGGGCTGAGGACCCATCCACGTGTACTACTAGAACAACTGTCCAAGATATGGACCTCCATGTGATGCAACGTTAAGGATTATATTTCCAACTAGCTATTCCGTCAAGTAAAAACACTTTACTTTGAAGTCAAAACATGCATCGCCGACCTGCATAACGATGGCCGCCGGCGCCAATCAAACGGCCTCAGTAAGAACCGATCTTCATTACACGCAATGTGTGCAATATCGACCCGTGCCGGCAATCCAGCAGCCGCAAACGCCGCTCCAGATCCTGATGGTCCAGCGCTGCGGCAAGATAAGCCTGCTCCGCATCGGGCGCCTCGGTTCGGCTGCTTGCTGCCACCCGTTGCCGCCAGGCAGAGCGTAGAAATGCACGCACATCGATATTAGAAAATTTGTTGGAAAATGCCATGCCAAACCCCAATTCATGAATAGATAAATTAGCTTTACCGGCTGCCGTCTGTTTGCCATGACTGTAGAATAGACGGAGCCAGTCTTTTCCTGAAGCGACATTATCTATTTGAAATATAAGTTTTTTTAACATGAAAACACGTTTGCCACCCCTCAAGCCTTTGCGCGTATTCGAAGCCGTGGTACGCACCGGCAGCCTGACGCTGGCCGCGGCGGAGCTGCACCTGACGCACAGCGCGGTAAGCCAGCAGATCAAATTGCTGGAACAGCATTTCGACCAGACCTTGTTTGTCAGAGGGCAGCGCGGGGTCGAGCCGACTGCGGCGGCGCGGGTGTTTTTTGCCGACGTCAAAGCCGGCCTCGATCGCATCTCCCTGGCGGCCGAACAGCTGCTCAATACCGGCAAGGTGCGCATCATCCGTGTCAGTTGCACACCGTCGATGGCGATGCGCTGGCTGATTCCGCGCCTGTCGTCGTTTCAGATAGAAAATCCGCGGGTCGAGATTCGCGTCACGACGTCGACGGTCGCGGTGGACGCTCTCAAGGAGCCGTTCGATGTGCTGATACGACGCAGTCCGATGCATCGCGCCGAGTATGAATGCATACGATTCCTGGACGACGTGCTGACGCCGGTGGCGTCGCCGCGTTACCTGCAGCAACATCCGTGCAAGACCCCGGCCGATTTGCTGCAAGCTTCCCTGCTGCATTTATCGACCCGATCGGAAAGCTGGACGCGCTGGTTTAGTGAAGTCGGCGTGCCGGTCAAAGGCCGCCTATCCGGCCAGATCTATGAGCATTTCTTCTTGAGTTTACAAGCTGCGCTCACCGATCTCGGGGTGGCATTGGGATCGCTGGCCATGATCGAGGAAGACCTCGCGCATGGCAGCTTGTTGCCGCTGTTTCCAGACTTGCTGCTGCGAGACAAAGGATTTCATTTGCTGTACCGGCCGAGTCTCCAGGATCCGGTACTCACGAACTTTATCGCGTGGCTGCAATTGAAAGGGAAGCAGACATCCGCCAGCATTATCGCGGCGGCAAAGTAGAAATACAGTATTGAGCGATGGCATTCTGCACATCCGGCTGTTCGCCGACCGCCTGCGCCACCGTGATCGCCAGTTGCGGATATTGCTGCTGAGCCTGCATGATCAATGCCGGCAGATCGCGCCGCACATGCCCGCCCTGCCCCAGGAACACCGGCACCACGCTAACTACGCCGACACCGGCGGCAACCAGCTGCTGCAACAGTTGCGGCAAATCCGGCTGCATCAGTTCAAGAAAAGCCAGCCTGACCAGCAATTGCGGACGCTGCTGCTGGATCAGCTGCTGCAGGGACACGAACGGCGCCGCCCAGCTCGGATCGCGGGCGCCGTGAGCGAACAGGATAAGTGCCTGGTGCGGAGCCTGCTGCCGCACAAGCGGGGATTCTGACTGAGACATGAACAGCCCGATCTTCAAACAAAACGTAATGTAGCGTAGCGCCACCTATAGCGCGGTCTGGCTACTGTCGTTCAATCTTCCACAAAGCGCCAATGGCAATCAACAGGAAGATGGTACTCGGCAAGGCTGCCGTGAAAAAAGGCGGCCAGGTATTGAGTAAGCCAAGATGAGAAAACAGCGTGTTGACCAATTGGAAGCTGACACCGATCATGATACCGGTAAATATCTTCAGGCTCACGCCGCCGGTACGGAAATGCAGATAGGCAAACGGCAAGGCCAGCGCCATCATCACAAGCACCGACAGGGGATACACCAGTTTTTTCCAGAACGCGATGTCGTAGCGCTCGGTGTGCTGGCTGTTTTCCGCCAGATGCCGGGAATAAGCCCATAAATTGTATGCCGACATATGATCGGGGTCGGCAAACAGTACCGACAGGATCTCCGGCGTAATTTCCGAAACCAGGCTTTTGGTCGGGAATTTCTTGATGGCGATCGAACCGGTAATATCTTCTGTCGAAGTACCGTTGACGAAATCGGTTTGCACCACGTCATCCATGCGCCAGCTATGCTGGCCCAGATAATCGGCCCTGGCGGCCTGAATCTGCGCGGTCATGTGCAGGTTGCGGTCAAACTCGTATAGTTTGACGCCGACCAGCTGACCGTCCGGGCGGATCTCGCCGATATTGATAAACCGCGAGCCGACGATATCGCCGCTGGCGCCATCGGCCCGTATCACATCCTTGCTCCACAAACCGGTCTTGAATTTCTGTGAAATCGAAGATCCCTTGGCTTGCAATTTCACCTTCTCGGCAAACTCCGCGCTTTTAGGTGAAACAAACTCGCCGATCAATACCGTCGCCACCACAAACAGCAGGCCGATCTTGAGCAAGATCTTGGCGGTCATCATGGTCGACATGCTGGAGACGCGCATGATCGTAAACTCGGACCGCGCAGCGAATTGCGACAAGGTGTAGATCGTGCCGATCAGAGCCGCGATCGGCATCAGTTCGTAGGCGTAGCTCGGCATGCCCAGCAAGACGAACAAGAAAGCATGCTGCAATTTATAGCCGCCGCGGCCGACCGACGGCAATTCATTCATCAAGTCAAAGAATGCGAACAGCGCCAGAAACGCTGCCAGCGTGAACAAGACGGAACGCACAATCTCGGAAGTAAAGTAACGCTGCAGGACTTTCATGTTGCCGCCGTTTTTTTGTTCGATTTTTTGTTTTTAATCAGGCGCGCATGCTTGACCGCAGACCACATCACCAGAGGATGGCAGCGGCTATTGACGTTCAGGCGCCACAGGAACAGCAAGCAGATGATGATCAGCGCCACCAGATGCATAGGCCACCAGGCAATCCCGAAAGACATACGGTTTTGCACAACTGAAGCCTGGAAAATATTGGTCACGTTGCTGTAGGTAATGAACAGCAGCAGCGCAATCAGCAAACTGGCCGAACGCCCCACCCGCGGATTCACAAAGCTGAGCGGTATCGCCAGCAACATCAGGCACAAGGCCATGAACGGCAGCGACAAGCGCCACAGCAACTCGCCCATATTGAAGCCGTTGCGGTCTTTCAATAAATCCGAAGTCGGTAATGCGCGCGCCGATTTGTCGCCGTTCACCGCTAGCGAATTACTGGCCACCAGCACGCCGTAACGCTCGAATTCCATGACCCGGAACTCGTTCTGGCTGGAGAGGACGTCATAGCGCCGTCCTTTTGACAAAATCAGGAATTTATCGCCATTTTTATCTAGCTCGATATTGCCTTCCTGCGCCACCACGATGCTGTTCTTGCCATCCTGCTGGGTATTGACGAAGACATTTTTCACCTTGCTGCTGTCGCCGGAAAATCCTTCCACGAAGAAGACCCGGTTCGCGGCCGCCGACTCTTGAAATTTGCCGGGCGAAACCCGGGAGATGTCTTCACGCTTCTCGAAACGTTCGCGGTATTGCGCGCTCTGGCTGTTGGCCCACGGCGTCGCCACAAAACTCAGGATGGCGGTCAGCACAATGATGGGCAGGCCGAATGCCAGCACCGGCCGGATCCAGCGCACCAGGCTCAGGCCGGAAGCAAACCAGACCACCATTTCCGAGTCCTGGTAGCTGCGCGTAACCACCAGCAGCACCGAGATATAGCCGGTCAGGATCAGCAGGATCGGCATGTAGTTCAAGGATTGGAAACCGATCAGCGCGACCACATCCTGCGACGCAATCTGTCCTCCGGCTGCTTGTCCCAGAATCTTGATCAGCATCACCGTGATGATAATTGTGAAGAGCGTAGTAAAAACTGCACCGGCGGTGCTAATTAATTCGCGTCGGAGTGCGCGCTGAAAGATCATTGGGGAATATAATTGCGGATCAAAAAAGGAGTAAGTGATGGACTTTAGCATAAAAACCAATGACGCAAAAACCTCAATTGCCTCTCTGAAAGCTGGCTGTATCGCAGTCGGGATCTATGAAAACAAGAAACTTTCGCCACAAGCGCATGCTCTTGACAAATCTGGTGAAATCACTGCTGCACTGAAGTCCGGGGATATTTCCGGTAAACCAGGCTCCACCCTGTTGCTGCGCAAAGTCGCAGGCGTCGCCGCTGAGCGCGTCCTGTTGATCGGTCTCGGTACGGACGGCGAGCTGAGCGACAAGGTCATGTCGATGGCAGCCTTGTGCGTAGCACGTGCTCTGTCGACTCTGGGCGGCAACGATGCCTTGCTGGCATTGCCGTTCGACGCCCTGGCGAAGCAAACCCCGGAACGCGACCTGGCGTGGGCCATCCGTAACAGCATCCTGGTGCTGCGCGAGAACAGCTACCGCTCGGACACCCTGAAAAGTAAGAAAGAGACAACACTATCCGGCGTCAAGAAGGTCGCCTTCCTGGTCGCTACCACCCAAGCCGCGGTCGCCAAGGAAGCTGTGGCGCAAGGCCTGGCGCTGGCCAACGGCATCGACCTGACCAAGGAACTGGGCAACCTGCCCGGCAACGTCTGCACCCCGACCTATCTGGCCAACACCGCCAAGAAGCTGGCCAAGGAATTCAAGCTGACGGTCGAAGTACTCGACCGCAAGCAGCTGGAAGCCTTGAAGATGGGCAGTTTCCTGTCGGTCGCGCGCGGCGGCGGCGAAGCGCCGAAATTCATCATCATCAAGCATCTGGGCGGCAAAGCCAAGGATGCGCCGACGGTCCTGGTCGGCAAGGGCATCACCTTTGACACCGGCGGCATCTCGCTCAAGGGCGGCTCCGGCATGGATGAGATGAAATACGATATGTGCGGCGCCGGTTCGGTGCTGGGCACAATCCGCGCCATCGCCGAGCTGAAGCTGAAGCTGAACGTGATCGGCGTCATCCCTGCCACCGAGAACATGCCATCCGGCAGCGCCACCAAACCCGGCGACATCGTCACTTCCATGTCGGGCCAGACCATCGAAGTCTTGAACACCGATGCCGAAGGCCGCCTGGTGCTGTGTGATGCGCTGACCTACGTGGAGCGCTTCAAGCCGGCTGTCGTGGTCGATATCGCGACACTGACCGGTGCTTGCGTGACTTCGCTCGGCCACCATAACTCCGGACTGTTCACCCGTCACGACAGCGCGCATGATGCGCTGGCGAACGAATTGCTCAGCGCCGGCAAGGCAACAGGCGATACCGCATGGCGCATGCCTATCGAAGATAGCTACCAAGAGCAGCTGAAGTCGAATTTTGCCGACATGGCAAATATCGGCGGCCCTGCCGGCGGCAGCATTACCGCAGCCTGTTTCCTGGAGCGTTACACCAAGAAATACACCTGGGCCCATCTGGACATCGCCGGTACGGCATGGAAGAGCGGCGCAGCCAAGGGTGCAACCGGACGGCCGGTGGCTTTGCTGACTACTTTCCTGATGAACCGCGCTGCTGCAGCCAAGTAATCAGCAGGTAGCAAAAAAAAAGGGCTGTTGGCGTTTATGCGCCAACAGCCCTTTTTCATGCGGGGCGGCGTTTACTCTAGCGTCGCTATTACCGGCGCATGATCCGACGGCTGCTCCCATTTGCGCGGCACTTTGTCGATCACGCAAGCGCTGCACTGAGCGGCCAATGGCGACGACAGCAGGATATGATCGATCCGCATGCCGCGGTTCAGACGGAATCCCATCTGCCGGTAATCCCACCAGCTGAACAATTTCTCCGGCTGTTCAAACATGCGGAATGCATCGGTCAGCCCGAGTCCCTGCAAGCGGACAAATGCGGCGCGCTCAGGCGGCGACACCAGGTTCTGCCCGACCCATGCAGCGGGATCATGGACATCGCGGTCTTCCGGCGCGATATTGTAGTCGCCCATCAAGGCCAGCTTCGGATGTTGCCTGCACTCGTCCTGCAGCCAGTCATGCAAGGCGTCCAGCCACTTCAGCTTGTATTGATACTTCTCCGTATCGGGCGCCTGGCCGTTGGGAATATAGGCGCAGACAATCCGCATGCCGTCGATGGTTGCGGCGATAATCCGTTGCTGCAGGTCGTCATAGAGCGGGTTGTTCTTGACGACGTCGGTGATCGGATGGCGTGACAGGATGGCCACCCCGTTATAGGTCTTCTGGCCGCTGAACGCCACGTGGTAACCGGCCGCCTCGATTTCCGCCGCGGGGAATTTGTCGTCGGTCAGCTTGGTTTCCTGCAAGGCCAATACGTCCACCGGATTATCGGCCAGCCATTGCAGCACTTGCGGCAGGCGCACCTTGAGGGAGTTGACGTTCCATGTCGCAATCTTTTGCATTATTCTAAATCCTTATTTTATGCAGGTCAGAGAGGGAAAGTAGTGCATATTCCGCATCTAGCTACCCATTTAATACCCGGTACGGCTTACCCGGCTTTACAAGTGCGGATGTTACCGCACCCGCTACCTGGCTGGGGCATGTGTTACCAGTGCATCGTGACTTTCAGCAGGCGACTACATCAAGATGGCCTTGGGGCCAGATTGAGGCAGGTCTTCGTGTAATTAGCCAACGGGAATCTGCGGATTTTTATTCACGACTTCGCATAGTATGCAATATAGGCGATTGCTTCTCTGAAAATGGAATAGATATCCCGTATTTCAAAGTACCGCCCATGTGCCGCGCCTGTCACTTTGATTCCGTTGCGTTCAAGCGCAAGTTTTGTGCGTAGAATATGAAAGTATTGAGTCGCAACCAATGCTGATTTTAGGCCGTTGGCAAGCATGAAGTTTGCTGCGTTTTTCGCGGTAGCGGACGTATCTATTCCCAAACTATCTTTGACAATAGCTGTTACCGGCACGCCATTTTTTGTGAGGTAGTTTGACATGGAAACCGCTTCGTCGAATCCTTCCTTCCCGGTACCCCCGCTCACAAAGATTAGCCCTGCCCGGCGCTCGTGAAATAGTTGTAGCGCCACATCGAGCCGCGCTTGCAATCTCGGACTTGGCGTTCCATCCGCAGCAACGGTATTTCCAGGAACGACTATCAAATCAGCATCGGCAATCTTATCGTTGAGTCCCGCAACAACGATTGCGCCCGCAACCAGCGAGAGGGAAAAAATACAAATGAGGGCAAATAGCTTTAGTCGTTGCATTATCTTGATTATGAAGAGCTTACACACAACGCAAGACTTCATGGATACCTGAATTGAATGTCCCTCAAGCTCCACCGTCATGCGCAACAATTTTTGATCTAAGTGAAAATTCTGCCGCGCTTTTAACAGTCTTCCCCAGTCCTGGTCCAGCCGCAGGGGTTCGTCCACTGTGAGTTAGATCAAATCATGCGATGCGCTAACTAAATTTTAATCTTCCTCCTTAAAATCATCAGGATCGTCTCTGCTCACTGTGGCGATCGAGTTCCGTCCCTCATAAGGAATATTATCATTTCCAATTCATCTTAAAATTCCAACGGAGTCTCCGCTGCGAAAACCTGTATTACCCAGCCGAAAACGGCATACCGGAGCTGGCAAGCCGTTGTGATTCACGCCTCTTGCCTTTTTGCTGCAACGCTTGAGGCTTTTTTCATCACTGGCTCGGCCATCCAAACTTTGCCTCCAAGAAACCCTGAGAATCCAGTAATATTCTCATATCGATCTATCATCGCCGACTTATCAGAGGTTAAATGGGCGTCAACCAATTGTCCGCCAGACTCTCCTTATGCCTGCTGGGCTTGATGCTGGCGGCTTGCTGTCGGCAAGAGCAGGCGACGAGCTGCAATGAAACCACGCCGGTTACCGAAGCGGGCAGCAGTGACGGCAGCGGCAATAACGCCCGCTTTAGCCAACCCAGCGCTATCGCCGTTGATGCCGGCGGCAATCTGTTCGTCACCGACACGGCCAACAATACCGTCCGCAAAATCACTGCCGCCGGTGTCGTCAGCACTCTTGCCGGCAGCGCCGGCAATGCGGGCAGCGCGGATGGCAGCGGGCAGAAAGCGCGCTTTAATCAGCCGGGCGGTATCGCTATCGACTTGGCCGGCAACCTGTATCTGGCCGATACCCAGAATCACACCATCCGCAAGGTGACCGCCGCCGGCGTGGTAAGCACCTTGGCGGGTAGCGCCGGACAAGCCGGCCAGGCTGACGGCATCGCAGGAAATGCGCGCTTCAATCAGCCTTGGGGGCTGGTGCGCGACCCTGCCGGTAATCTGTATGTGACTGATACCGGTAACGATACAGTGCGCATGATCACACCTGAGGGCGTGGTGACGACGCTGGCGGGCACCGCTGGAAATCCAGGAAGCGCCGATGGCAACGGAGCGCGTGCGCAATTCAATTTTCCACGCGGCATAACGATCGACCGCGCGGCGATTTTGAATCCGAATCTGAATCTGTACATCGCCGATACCAACAACAATACAATTCGCAAGCTTAATCTGAGCGGCGACGTCACTACCCTGGCAGGCACGGCAGGCGCCGCCGGCAGCGATGACGGCGGCGGCCGGCGCGCCCGATTCAATCAACCGGATGGCATTGCCATCGACAGTGCCGGCAATATCCGCGTCAGCGATACCGACAATCAGCTGATTCGCAATGTATCCCAGACCGGTGTGGTCAGCACCCTGGCCGGCGCTGCCGGAACCACGGGCCACGCCGACGGTAACGGCAGCAACGCAAATTTCAACCTGCCCATGGGAATTGCTGCCGATACCGCAAACAATCTCTATGTTGCCGACAGCGGCAACAATCTGATTCGTAAAGTGACGCCAGGTGGACTGGTCAGCACCTTGTTAAGAAGCGGCGAGTCATCGCCATGCTTGTGTCTTTTCAAACTATAAACACACCCGCCCTGTCCCGAGATCAAATTACAACAAGCCGGTTGACATAGTTTGAACTTCATTTATAGTATGCATATGCATGGATGTATATGCATTAATCTATATACGTGAAGAGAACGATACATGATGAAAAGTCAATGCAGCTGCTCGACGCTGCGGCAGCTGACCCGCAAGATGACCAACATCTACGATCACTATCTTGCCGCCGACGAGCTCACCATCAGCCAGTATTCCTTGCTGGCCCGGATCGGTAAATACGGCCCTGTCGGCGTGATTCCGCTGGCAAACAACATGGGCATGGACCGCAGCACGATGAGCCGCACCCTCAAGCCTTTGATTCGCGCAGGCTGGATAGAGACGGTCGACCTGCCGCTGGAAATGCTGACAGACAAGCGTTCATTCGGCGTCAGCTTGAGTACCGATGGACAGCGCAAGTGGCAGCAATCCATGCCTAACTGGCGCAAGGCACAAGATGTAATCAATACAATATTGGGCGACCAGACACATCAAGCCCTGATGGACCTGGTCGATGACGCAAACGCAAAGTTTGAACAAAACGAAAACGCCATTTTATGAACCAGACCATACAAGCCATCATGTCGCGCACACGTTTCAGCTACGTGTGGATCATCGTCGGCATCACTTTCCTGGTGTTGCTGGCCGCAGCCGGCATCCGCGCCACGCCATCGGTGATGATCCTGCCGCTGGAACATGAATTCGGCTGGAGCGTCACCACCATCTCCTTCGTCATCTCCGTCAATATCGCACTGTACGGCTTGATTGGACCATTTTCGGCGGCCGCCATGCAACGCTACGGCATCCGCCCGATTGTGCTGGGAGCGCTGGTGTTGCTGGCGACCGGCACTTTCATCAGTACCTTCATGAGCATGCCGTGGCACATGGTGCTGGCCTGGGGCATTCTGGTGGGAGCCGGCAGCGGCGTCGCCGCCAATACGCTGGCTGCGACTATCGTCAGCCGCTGGTTCGAAACCCGCCGCGGCCTGGCGATGGGCTTGCTGACAGCCAGCTCCGCCACTGGCCAGATGGTGTTCCTGCCATTGATGGCCTACATGGTCGAGCATTACGGCTGGCGTTCGGTCGCCATCCTGGTAGCCAGCGTGGCGGCATTGGCGATCCCGCTGGTGGCGATCTTCTTGCCGGAACGTCCGCAAGATATCGGCATGAAACGCTACGGCCAGTTTGAAGAACTGCCGCCAGATGCCGCCAGCAAATCTAAAAATCCATTGACGATCGCGTTCCAGGCTTTGGGCAAGGCGGTAAAAATCCGCGATTTCTGGCTGCTGTTCTTCAGCTTCTTCATCTGCGGCATGAGCACCAACGGCTACATCGGTTCGCATTTCATCGCCATGTGCGGCGACTACGGCATTACAGCTGTCGGCGGCGCCAGCATCCTGGCCGCTATGGGCATGCTGGATCTGGTCGGCACTACCATGTCCGGCTGGCTATCGGACCGTTACAGCCCGCGCGTGCTGCTGTTCTGGTATTACGGTTTGCGCGGCGTGGCCTTGATTTTCCTGCCGCACGCATTCGGCCTCAGCTATTTCGGGTTGCCGGTATTTGCGCTGTTTTATGGATTGGACTGGATCGCTACGGTCCCGCCCACCGTGCGTTTGGCTAACGATGTATTCGGCCGCTTGGCCGCGCCTATCGTGTTTGGCTGGATCGTCGCCGGTCATCAATTGGGCGCCGCCAGCGCCACCATGCTGGCCGGCTCGCTGCGTAACAGCCTGGGCAGCTATACCCTGTCGTCGATGCTGATGGGAACGGCTTGCATCGTGGCTGCGGTCATGGTGCTGCGTATCAAAGGCCATCACGCCGGCGGCGACCTGATACCTGCAAGTCCGGTGTTGAGCCGCTAAGCGCTTATGACTACGCCCGTGACTTCACGGTGGCCACGATATCGCTGGCCACCTGACGTGAATTCATGATGATGGTATGGATAGTCGGCAGCAGTTGAACCGGCACGTTTCCCAGTTGTACTTCTTTTACCGACAGGATGCCGTCGTTCGGCTCATCGCCGAACGGCATCCAGCGACTGCGCGGACCTTTGACGCCGGCGTACACGCGCAACGGAATATCCGGAATCGGCAAGCTATCCATGAAATCCTGGCGCGCCAGCAACTGTCCCATTTCGCCGGTCAGCAACCGGAACAAACGCCACTGCGCCAGTTTGATCGCGTAGCTGGAGGCCATGGTCGGCGGCGCCAGGAACACGCCAAGCTCCGGCGCCCGCGCCAGGTGCGGCAAGACGGCGCGGGTCAGCACGCAGCCCAGCGAATGGCCGATGATGATGAAGCGCTGCTCGCCGACGCGGCTTGTGATGAATGTACGCAGCCGTTCGACGCAGGGTAGCCAGCGTTCAAATGCGGCCGAATAAGCGAACAGATGGGTGGTGATTCCTGCCGCGCGCAGGCGTTTGGCAAGCAGCAGCATCGATACCGGCGTGCGCCCCATGCCATGCACCAGGATGGCATGCACGTTTGCACTATCGGGCCGGCGACCGTCCATTGCGCGCTACTCTTTCTTTTGCAACTGCTTTTCAAACGCAACGTCCAGCTTGCTGACGCGCTTCGGCTTTTGCGGGCCATAAGCATTGACGAAGCGGACGAAAGCATCCAGCTCCAACGCCTCGCTCAAGCGGATCGGCGCCGCAAAACCGGCGTTCTGCGTCAGGTAAAATAATTCCTCCGCGGTTCTCACCATCGAATACCGCACATCGGTGCTACGGGCATTGAGACGTTCTACCGCCGCTGTAGCTCGGGTTGATCTCATTGCGTTCTCCTGATCTTTATCATCATCTGTACCAACACTCTTCAGCTCTTCACTTCACCTAAATTCCACCTAAAGTGTGCGCTGGCTTGCGAAGTGGCGCGGCCGCCCATCCAGCGGATCAACGAAAGCAATTTCCCGCGCCAGCAACTGCAAGGGCGCCGACAGATCGTCGCCTTTGCAGGGATGTACAACGGGATAAAAGGTATCGTTGATAATCGGTATCCCCAATGCCGCCATATGTACGCGCAGCTGATGTTTCTTGCCGGTCAGCGGGCGCAGGCGGTACCAGCTGCATGTCTCGCGCTGCTCGATCAGCTCGATGCGCGTCTCCGAATTCGGTTCGCCTGCCGCTTCCTGCATACGGAAAAACGGCGTGCTTTCCACCATGCGGCTGCGATACACCAGGGGCAACGCCAGATCCGCTGCGGTCGGCGCCAACGCCTCATATGTCTTGTCGACCAGACGTTGCTGGAACAGCGACTGGTACGCGCCGCGGCTGCCGATGTCGTGGGAAAAAATCACCACTCCGGCAGTTTCCCTATCCAGCCGGTGGATCGGCGTCAAATCGGCCAGGCCGGTCTTCTTCTTAAGGCGTACCAGCAAAGTCTCGTGCAGAAAGCGTCCGCTCGGGATCACCGGCAGGAAATGCGGCTTGTCTGCCACCAGTATCCGCTCATCCTGATACAAGATGGTTTCTTCAAACGGAATCGGCGTCTCGGCCGGCGGTTCGCGATAGTAGAAAATGCACATGCCGCGCCGGTAAGGAGTATCCGGCATCAAACGCAAGCCATTGCCGTCGACCACCTCGCCGCGCGCCATGCGCGCTACCCAGGTAGCGCTATCAACGGCGGGGAAACGCTGTGCCAGGAATTCCAGCAAATTCGGCCAATCGCCGACCGGCAGCCACAGATAGCTTGGTGCAACGCCATCGACAACGGGCAACGGCGACGACTGAGCCATCACAACACCCGTTGCCAATAGCCGACATCGATCCAGCGCTCGAATTTTTTACCTACCTGCGCGAAGTGCGCCACTTTTTCATAGCCCATCTTTTCGTGCAACGCGACGCTGGCAGCATTTGGCAAGGCGATGCCGCCGATCACCACATGCACCGGCAACTTCTCAAGTTCCGCGATCAAGGCGCGATACAGCGCACTACCGAATCCCTTGCCGCCCGCTGCGGTCGACAAATATACCGAACTCTCGACTGCATGTTGATAAGCCGCACGCGCGCGCCATTTGGTGGCGTAGGCGTAGCCGAGAATTTTCCCGTCTTCGACGCACACCAGCCAAGGGAATTGGGATGTTATATCGAGGATGCGGTGCCCCATTTGCTCGGGCGTCACCGGTTCGGTTTCAAAACTGATGACGGTATCGAGGATATAAGGATTGTAGATGTCGCAAATGGCGGCTGCATCGGCGATGGTTGCCGGGCGAATGATGTGGGTCATGGCAATTTATCAGGTTACTTGGGCGAATACACAATCATACCGTGCATTCGCCCGTACCTGACGGCAGCCATCAAATAGACAATGTCAAGCGAGCAAGGCTTGCTTGATCTGCTGCAAGGAAGACGGATCTTCAATGGTCGTCAAATCTCCCGGATCGCGTCCCTCGCAGATCGCCTGTATGGAACGGCGCAGCAGTTTGCCGGAACGGGTTTTCGGCAGCAGGCCAACCACATACACCCGCGCCGGCCGGCCGAGGCTGCCGATCTGCTTGTCGACCACGCGCATGATTTCCGCTTCCAGCGCGGCCCGCCCTTGTGCCGTATTGTCGGCCACCTTGGGAATCACGAAGGCCACGGCCACCTGCCCTTTCAGCTTGTCTTCGACGCCGACCACGGCCACTTCCGACACATTCGGATGGCTGGAAATACTTTCTTCTATTTCGCGCGTGCCAAGCCGATGGCCGGCGACATTGATGACGTCGTCGGTGCGTCCGAGAATGAAGTAGTAACCGTCGTCATCGCGGATGCCCCAGTCGAAAGTCGAATAGACCGGGCGTTGGGAGTCGGGCAAATGCGTGGCCCAATAGGTAGCGATGCAACGCTGGTCGTCGCCATAAATGGTTTGCATGCAACCCGGCGGCAAGGGCCATTCGATGACCACCACACCTTTTTCATTGGCGCCGCACAACTCGCCGGTCGTCTCGTTCAGCAACTGCACTTTGTAGCCATACATCGGCACACCGGGGCTGCCCAGCTTGCAAGGTTTGTCTTCGATGTTCTTGGCAATCGTCATGATCGGCCAGCCAGATTCGGTTTGCCAGTAGTTGTCGACGACGGGTACGCCAAGCGCCGTTGAAATCCAGCTGGAAGTAGTTTCGTCCAGCGGCTCGCCGGCCAGGTATAGCGCCTGCAGCGACGACAGATCGTATTTCCGCATCAGCTCCGGAGGCTGCTTTTTCAGTACCCGGATCGCGGTCGGCGCCGAGAACATCCGCGTTACCTTGTACTTCTCGACGATGCTCCACCAGATGCCGCCGTCAGGGCGGATCGGCAGACCTTCATACAGTATCGTCGCCATGCCCGCGATCAAAGGCCCATACACGATGTAGGAATGGCCGACCACCCAGCCGATATCGGAGGTACAGAAAAATGTGCCGCCCGGCTTGCTGCAAAAGATGGCGTCCATGGAAGTGGCCAGCGCCACCGCGTAACCGCCGACATCGCGCTGCACGCCCTTGGGCTTGCCGGTGGTGCCGGAGGTGTACAGGATATAGGAAGCCTCGTTCGATTCCAGCCAGGCTAGCGGCACCTTGGCGTCCATATGGCGTTGGCGCTGCTCGGCATAATCGACATCCCGCCCCGCCACCGCTGCCATCGGCGCCAGGCCGCGATCAACCAGCAGCACGTGCGCCGGCTTGTGTTGCGCCAGCTTGATCGCATCGTCCAGCAAACCCTTGTAAGCAATCACTTTGCCGCCGCGCGAACCGGCGTCGGCGGAGACGATCAATTTCGGCGTTGCATCATCGATCCGGCTCGCCAGGCTGTTCGAGGCAAAGCCGCCGAACACCACTGAATGGATGGCGCCGATGCGGGCGCAAGCCAGCATGGCAAACGTCGCCTCGGCAATCATCGGCATGTAGATCAAGACACGATCGCCGCGGCCCACGCCTAGCGCTTGCATGATGGCGGCAGTGCGATTGACTTCCGCCTGCAGCTCGCGGAATGAATAGGTTTTTTCAGTATTGGTCTCGGTCGAAATCGCGATCAGGGCAGCCTGGTCGCCACGCGTTGCCACCCAGCGGTCAACCGCGTTGTGGCACAAGTTGGTGGTGCCATCGACAAACCATTTGGCGAACGGTGGCCGGCTATCGTCGAGTACCTGCGAGAACGGATGGTGCCAGTCGATCCGCCTGGCTTGCTCGGTCCAGAATGCGGATGGATCGGTGATCGAGCGTTGGTAAAAGGTGGCGAAACTCATGCTGTCTCCTCGCTTCTTGAAAAGAACCGTCGGGCGGGTAATTTTTTCCCCACGTATTTTTATAAGGTTACGCGCGGGCACATGTGCCCCTCTACGCCTATCGACATCTACATCGACAAGCGCGGCGTAATTGTTATATCACATACAGATCGACATACTCGTTGACTGCCATGTCCTCCAGTTTTTTCTGGTCAAACGAAACCTCCAGGATTTTCTGCTGCTGCTTGAGTGACAACTGGCGCGCCAGGTTGATCTTGAACTTGGCTTCCAGCAGCGGGATGCCATCCTTGCGGCGGCGTGCATGGCCGATCGGATATTCGACCACGATTTCCTTGAGCTTCTTGCCATCCTTGAATTCAAGCGTCAATGCATTGGCAATCGAACGCTTCTTCGGATCGTGGTAATCCTTGGTGAATGCCTTGTCTTCGACGCAAACGATCTTGCCGCGCAAGGCGTCGATACGTTGGTCTGACGCCACCTTGTCTTCATAGTCGCCAGCAGTCAGGCGGCCGAAAATCAGCGGCACCGCGACCATGTACTGGATGCAGTGATCGCGGTCGGCCGGATTGTTCAACGGCCCCTTCTTGTCGATGATGCGGATGCAGGCTTCGTGCGTGCGGATCGTGATTCTCTTGATGTCATCCACCGGCTTGCCAGCCTTGGCCAACTCCGCATGCAAAGTCATGGCGGCTTCGACTGCGGTCTGCGCGTGAAACTCGGCCGGGAAGGAAATCTTGAACAGCACATTTTCCATGACATACGATGCGTACTTGCGCTGGAACTTGAACGGCTGGCCTTTGAACAGCACATCGTAAAAACCCCAGGTCTTGGCAGTCAGCACCGACGGATACCCCATTTCACCGGTCTTGGCGATCAAGGCCAGGCGCACCGCGCGCGAAGTAGCGTCGCCGGCAGCCCAGGATTTGCGCGAACCGGTATTCGGCGCATGGCGATAGGTGCGCAGCGACTGGCCGTCGACCCATGCCAGCGACACCGCGTTGAGGATTTCTTCGCGTGTCAGGCCCATCATCTCCGCCACCACCGCGGTCGACGCTACCTTGACCAGCACGACATGATCCAGGCCGACCTTGTTGAAGGAATTTTCGAGCGCGATGCAGCCCTGGATTTCGTGCGCCTTGATCATGGCGGTCAGCACGTCTTTCATCTTCAACGGCTTCTTGCCGGCGGCGATGGCGTTGCGCGAGAGCCAGTCGGCGGTCGCCAGGATGGCGCCCAGGTTGTCGGACGGATGGCCCCATTCCGCTGCCAGCCAGGTATCGTTGAAATCCAGCCAGCGAATCATGGCGCCGATATTGAACGCAGCCTGGATCGGGTCGAGCTGGAATTGCGTGCCTGGCACTTTGGCGCCGCCAGGCACCAAAGTGCCAGGAACAATCGGCCCCATCAGTTTTTTACAGGCCGGGTACTCCAACGCTTCCAGGCCGCATCCCAAGGTATCGATCAGACAGTTGCGTGCGGTGTCATAAGCGACCTTGGACGTGATCTTGTACCCGGTCACGTAATCGACGATATCGACCAGCACCTTGTCGTATTTTGGACGGACGTTGGAGATGTGGGCGGACATTGTGTTCCTTGTCAGATGAGAATTGAAGCCAGAAATGCATCTGTTACGCCAATCTAAGCACTCCAATAAGTAATGCTGACAATGATGCCGGCAACACTCTTATCACAAACCCCAGCTCCGCAAAATCAAGGGATCAGCGCAGCTTGCATTCGTTCGCCAGCTGCAGCCCCTGCTTGGAATTGAGCAGCATCGACTTGGCTGGGATCTGGATCCACACCAGGCCGCTTGCTTTATCTTCCAGCCGTACCGCGCCGGTGGTGGTGCCGACCCTAGTCATCGGATAGCCGCGCCCTTTCCAGGTCAATTTGACTTCGCCGCTGGCGGCGCTGGCGAGATCGACCCGGTTACCCAATTCGCAATAAAAATTACCGGCAACCAAACTCGCTGCCGGCGCCGGCTCAAGCTTCAAAAGATTCGGCGCGGTCGCTGCCGGCTTGGTGTCAGCCAGCGGCACGCTGGAGCCGCAAGCGGCCAGCAAGGCGGCAAGAGTTAAAGCGGAAGCAATACGGTAAGAATTCATTACGTTAAAAACAATCATGTTGTCCCGGCCCTGAGGCTATAAGTAAGCATAGCCCCCGTTGTTGATCACGACGAGGGAATCCCTTGGCTCGCACAAACGCCGGCATTGCCATTTTGCATACAGACGCTATTTACATTTGCCAATCGAGACAAATTTTAAATCTTCTTGGCCGACATAATTCACCGACTGACGAATAATCTTATTGTCCGTCTGTTGGTCGTTTATGTGTGATTATGTGCGCGAACTGCGCAATCTGATGAAGCTGGGGATGGAGCTTATAATCAACCGCGCCATCTGCGGCGTAAATTACGGAAACAGCAAGACCGCTGAGCGCGGCCTTGCTTTGCCTGCTCCGGCCTCAGTCGTCCTTGGCGCCGGCTATGCCTAATTCCTGAATCTTGCGCGTGATGGTATTGCGTCCGATGCCGAGACGTACCGCAGCATCGTTCTTGCGCCCGTGGGTATGACGCAACGCCATTTTGATCAAGGCCGATTCAAATTGCCGGCCCAGCACATCCATCACGTCGGCGTCGCCATTGCTGAGCATTTGCGCAGCTTCAATCTCGAGCAAAGCGATCCAGCTCTGCTTTTCGTTTTGCATCTCGCCGCTGACGGCGACTTGCCCAGGAGGCGCCGATACTTCTGGATAATGCGTGGCGGCGGCTGGCGCTGCAAGATGCGGGTCGAACGCTACCGGCCGGTTGGCCGGGCTTTCCAACTGCAGGCTTTGGTCGCGGCCGCCGACCAGATCTTGCGGCAAATCCTTGATTTCGACGGTCTGGCCCGGCGCCATCACGGTAATCCAGTTGCACAGGTTTTCCAGCTGGCGGACGTTGCCCGGCAAGTCCAGACCGCTCATGAAACGCATGGCGTTATCGGATACCCGCTTGCTTTCGACACCGAGCTGCTTGGCGCTCTGGCTAAGGAAGTAGCGCGTCAGGATCGGGATGTCCTCGCGCCGTTCGCGCAAGCTCGGCAGGCGCAGCCTGATCACATTCAAACGGTGATACAGGTCTTCCCGGAACAGGCCTTCCCGCACCCGGGTCTCCAGGTTCTGGTGGGTCGCGGCGATCACGCGGACATTGGCTTTCAACGACTGATGTCCGCCGACCCGGTAGAAATGGCCGTCAGATAACACACGCAGCAGACGCGTCTGCAAATCAAACGGCATGTCGCCGATTTCATCCAGGAACAAGGTGCCGCCTTCGGCTTGCTCAAAGCGGCCGCGGCGCGACGCCTGGGCGCCGGTAAATGCGCCGCGCTCATGGCCGAACAGTTCCGACTCCAGCAAATCCTTCGGAATCGCCGCGGTGTTGAGGGCGATGAACGGCTGCGCCGCGCGCGGGCTATGCTTGTGCAGGGCGCGCGCCACCAGCTCTTTACCGGTACCCGATTCTCCGGTGATCAGCACAGTCACATTCGATTGCGACAAGCGGCCGATGGCGCGAAATACGTCTTGCATCGCCGGCGCCTGCCCCAGGATTTCCGGGGTTTCGGCAGACGCCTGCTCGACATTGGCTTCGCGCAAGCTTTCTTCCAGCGCGCGCCGGATCAGTTCGACTGCCTTGTCGACATCGAACGGCTTGGCCAGGTATTCGAAGGCGCCGCCCTGAAATGCGGCAACAGCGGAATCAAGATCGGAAAAAGCGGTGATGATGATGACCGGCACGCCGGGAAACTTGGCTTTGACAGTCTGCAGCAACTCCAGGCCGGATGCGCCCGGCATGCGGATATCGGAAACCAGCACCTGCGGCGTGCTCGATTGCAGCGCTTCGATTGCATCGCGCGCATTGGAGAAACTCTTGGTGCTCAGGTTTTCGCGGGCCAGCGCTTTTTCAAGCACCCACCGAATCGATTCGTCGTCGTCAACAATCCAGATTGGTTTCATGTGGTTTCTGCTGCGTCAAGAACGCAGTCCTTTAAACTGTTTGTCATCGCGATGAAGCCGCTATCTCAACGTATCAAGTCAACTTGTTAAGCCAACTTGCCAAGCTTGCAGGCAAGCATCAAGGTAGCGGTATCAGAATTCTGAAATCTGTATATCCCGGCCGGCTTTCGCATTCGATGACACCCATGTGCTGTTGCACGAAGGTTTGCGCCAGCGTCAAACCCAAACCGCTGCCGCCGTCGCGTCCCGATACCAGCGGATAAAAAATGCGTTCGGCAATCTCGACCGGGATGCCAGGTCCATTGTCGATGATATGCAAGTCTAGTGCCAGCCGGTAACGCACCTTGGCCAAGGTCACTTGCCGCACTATCCGGCTCTGGAATATCAGCTCGGCATCGCCCGCTTTGATACGCTCGCTCAGTGCTTGCGCTGCGTTGTGGGCAATGTTCAAAATCGCCTGTATCAGTTGCTCCTTGTCGCCACGGAACTGCGGAATCGACAGGTCGTAATCACGCTTGATGCTCAGGCCGCTCGGGAATTCAGCCACGATCAGGCTGCGTACCCGCTCGCACACCTCATGGATATTGACGTCGCCGACGATCTGCGCCAGCCGGTGCGGCGCCAGCAGGCGGTCCACCAGGGTCTGCAGGCGATCGGCTTCCTTGATGATGACTTGCGTGTACTCGCGCAATTCCTTGAGGTGACGCTCCGGCAGCTCCAGCTCCAGCAACTGGGCGGCGCCGCGAATGCCGCCCAGAGGATTCTTGATTTCGTGCGCCAGATTGCGGATCAGCTCTTTGTTAACCTGGCTCTGGTCGATCAGGCGTTCCTCGCGCTCCAGCTTGAGCTGCTGCACATTTTCACGCAACTCGATCAACACCGGCATGTCGGGGCTATCGAGGGCGGTGACGATGGTGTCGACCCACAATGGTTCGCGCCCCATGCGTTCCAGGATCAGGTCCTGGCGCGAGTCGTCGAATTGATGTTGCAGCGCTTGCTGGTAAATCGCAATCAGCTGCTCCGGATTCAGGAACAGGTCTGACAGGGTCTGCTGCACCAGCAAGCGGCAGGAGCTTTCCAGCAGATTTTCCGCAGCGGCATTGGCAAACACCAGGCGCCCGTGCTGATCCAGCACCAGTACCGCAGACGCCAGCAGATCAAGGCTGGCAAGTGCGTTCCGTTCGGTGGTTTTTATTGACATCCTGGCATCCTTATTAAAAAGCCTGGTCCAGGCAGACAGCGGCGCCGCCAGCATAAGCCGGCAAGCAAAACAATCCACGACGCCACGGCGTCATTGAAACTGTCGTCGCGATTGAAATGGTGCATTTTCCGAGCATAAGAAGCTTTGTAAGCAATGTCGGTGGGTAATATGCAAGATCGCCACATTATGGTGCGTCCGGCCTGACTCTATCTTAAACCGGATGGGCAAAAATAAAGGCCGCAATAGCGGCCTTATGGATTAAGCAAGGTTGATACCATGCGCGGTATTACTTGAGATTCGACAATTCCCGGTTGAGGGCATCGATATTTTTCTCGCTGCGGGCAATATCTTCTTTCATGGATGCCACCCGTTCCTGGTACTTGGCGTAATTGCGTTCGTTGCCTTGTCGATCCGGCGTGCCATCGTTGTAGTCTTTCTTGAGATTGGCCAGGCGCTCCTGCTCATTCTTCATCTCATCCTGCAGGATCTGGCGGCGATCGTTGTCGCGCGCCTTTTGCGTGCCGTTATCCACCTTTGGGAAATCGGACGGCGTTGATGCTGCGGGCTTGCTGGAAGCCGCGCCTCCGCCCCCGCTCGGCTTGCTGGACGAAGTCACGATCAACGGCGGCAAACTGACGCGTTTGCAGCCTTTGGTATCGCCGGTATTCTTGTATTCCTTGACGCCGTTCTGGTCAACGCACAGAAAGACTTCGCTTTGGGCGCGCACAGTACTGCTGAACACGGCGCCGAACATGCTGACCGCTGCCAACAACAGGAATCCCCGGGAAAAATGCAACATTGGACGCTTCATAGGCTGCTTCATAGACTTTCTTCGCAATTCAATCGTCAATCGAGACGCTAGTTTATGTCAAGAAACTTCCAATGACAAACCATCCTGCACAATATAAATTACGACACGTTGACAAGAAAAACAAGCATGCAAAAAAAACAAAAGGACAGGAAGAATCTCCTGTCCTTTTTATCTTGCCGGCCTGCCTTGCGCAAGGCAGGGCTGGCCTTCAAAACTCACGAATTAACTTATGACTTATACCGAATAGTACATATCGAATTCGATCGGGTGCGTCGTCATGCGGTAGCGTTGAACTTCTTGCATTTTCAAGTCCAGGTAAGCATCGATCATGCTGTCGCTGAATACGCCGCCACGGGTCAGGAACTCGCGATCCTTGTCCAGCGCTTCCAGCGCTTCTTCCAGCGAAGCGCAAACGGTAGGGATCAGCTTGTCTTCTTCTGGCGGCAGATGGTACAGATCTTTCGATGCCGCTTCGCCCGGATGGATCTTGTTCTGCACGCCGTCCAGACCGGCCATCAGCAACGCTGCAAAGCACAGGTAAGGATTTGCCAGAGGATCCGGGAAACGGGTTTCGATACGACGACCCTTTGGATTCGCCACATGCGGGATACGGATCGAAGCCGAACGGTTACGTGCCGAGTAAGCCAGCTTGACCGGCGCTTCGTAACCTGGGACCAGGCGCTTGTACGAGTTGGTGCCTGGGTTGGTGATCGCGTTCAGTGCCTTGGCGTGCTTGATGATGCCGCCGATGTAGAACAGCGCGAATTCGGACAGGCCGGCATAGCCGTCGCCAGCGAACAGGTTCTTGCCGTCTTTCCAGACCGATTGATGCACGTGCATGCCGGAACCGTTGTCGCCAACGATAGGCTTAGGCATGAAAGTGGCGGTCTTGCCGTAGGTGTGGGCAACATTCCAGACGACGTATTTCAGGTTCTGGGTCCAGTCGGCGCGTTCAACCAGAGTCGAGAACTTGGTGCCGATTTCATTTTGGCCAGCGCCAGCCACTTCGTGGTGATGCACTTCAACCGGGATGCCCAGCGATTCCAGGATCAGGCACATTTCCGAACGCATGTCTTGGAAGCTGTCGACTGGCGGCACTGGGAAATAGCCGCCCTTGACGGTTGGACGATGGCCGGTGTTGCCGCCTTCGAGCTTGGCGCCAGTGCTCCAGGAAGCTTCTTCGGAACCGATCTTGACGAAGCAGCCTGACATGTCGGCGCCCCAACGGACGTCGTCGAAAATAAAGAATTCTGGTTCCGGACCGAAGTAAGCGGTATCGCCCAGGCCGGAAGATTTCAGATAGGCTTCAGCGCGCTTGGCGATCGAACGCGGGTCGCGGTCGTAGCCCTTGCCGTCGGACGGCTCGATCACGTCGCATTGCATGAACAATGTGGTTTCTTCCATGAACGGGTCGATGTTCGCGGTGTTCGGGTCCGGCATCAACAACATGTCGGAAGCTTCAATACCCTTCCAACCAGCAATAGAAGAACCGTCAAATGCATGACCCGACTCAAATTTATCGATATCGAAATGAGAGACCGGAACAGTTACATGCTGCTCCTTGCCTTTGGTGTCAGCGAAGCGAAAATCAACGAATTTGACTTCGTTGTCTTTTGCCATTTTCAAGACTTCTGCGGCCGTCATTGCCATGTGAATCTCCTAAAATATGAAAGTACTGCATTTTAAATTGTGTGACCTGCTCAGGATCTGTTGCACGCGGATCTCAGCGTCGCAGTAACATCATGGACAGGTAGTGAGCATCCTCAGACCGGACAGCACTTCAGTACGACCAGAACTCAGTGCAGGATGATAGCAGAATCCATGCCACCATCCGTTTGCGAAATAGTGCTTATTTGATTCGGTAATTAGCTTATTTAGAAGGCTTTACTGAGCTTTTCACACTGCTAGCCTTAGCATTGCAGCAATATCGGATCACCAATCGGGTGCGATGAAAAATGAGGGCACCATGTTTGTGCAAACAATTGAGTAAACCATGAATTAGCACCGATTTGGTGCGTTTAAGATTTAAATAAAGCAACATTACGGAAACCAAACTTCCAGGAGAAATACCATGCCAAACAGTAATGAAATCCTGGCCACCGCCAAACAACGCGGTCAAAATGATCGTCTCCCCTATGCCGGCGCCGTCACGCCAAGCGAGGCCTTCTCTTTATTGGAGGCCGACGGCGCCACGATCCTGGTGGATGTCCGCACCAATGCTGAGCGCGACTGGGTCGGACGGGTAGCGATTCGCGAGGCGCAGCACGCCGCGGTGCAATGGTCGCACTATCCAGGCGGTGTGCAGAATCCCGATTTCCTGGCGCAACTGGCCCAGGTTGCGGAAAAAGGAACACCGTTATTGTTCCTGTGCCGCTCCGGCGTGCGCTCGCAACACGCGGCCAAGCTGGCCACCGAACACGGTTACAGCAATTGCTTCAATATCCTGGAAGGCTTCGAAGGCGATAAGGACCACGATGGCCACCGCAAGAACGTCAACGGCTGGTGCAAGGCCGGGTTGCCTTGGTCAGGCGCTTGAGGAGATTTGTTCAGGCTGAGAAAGCGGTTCCGTCAGAACCGCAGCGGATTCAGGTTGTGACTCTTGCTTTTTGATAGGCAAGTATCCGGTTCTCATATTTCTGGTCTTCGAATACGTGCCAGGCGGTACCGATGTCGATGAAACCAT
This sequence comes from Collimonas sp. OK242, assembly GCF_900107095.1. Lineage (GTDB taxonomy): Bacteria > Pseudomonadota > Gammaproteobacteria > Burkholderiales > Burkholderiaceae_D > Collimonas. Next base: position 197,152 of record NZ_FNOR01000005.1, on the reverse strand, counting down.
AGGCGCGGTAGAAGGCCAGTGCCCGTGCATTGCCGACCCAGGCCGTCAGCCAGAGCCTGGCGCCGACGCTATCGATCGCGTGCCCCAGCAGCGCGCGGCCGATGCCGCGCCCATGAAAATGCTCTTGCACGTATAGCGTGTCGACTTCGACTCCGTCGAAGTTTTCTTCCCTGCAGCGGGAATCCAGATCGAGCAGGATATACCCAAGCAGATTTTCACCATCCGCTTTCACAAACAGCCGGTAACCGGGATCGGCGATGATCTTGCGGAAATACTCCGGGGTAAAGGTCGACAGTACCTCGCGCGCCAGGTCATCGCTGACGCCTTCGGTGGCATAGGTATGCAGCCAGACCTGGATCGACAGCGCGGTCAGGCTCATGCAATCGGCTTCTGCTGCGTTACGAATCATATTCGCCCGCGATATTCATCGACGATCATGCTTGCGCAAGCGATGCGATCGCGACGCGCGCCGCGGCCAGGTCCCAGGCTGCCTGGCCGACGGTTTTATATACCGGCAGCAGCGCTTGCCGGGCAAAACCATGGGCCAGCACCTCGGGCAATTCACGCACTTTGCTCCAGTCGACTTGCGCTTGCAGCAAATCGCCGGCTTCATGCTTGGCGCCGGCCAGGCAGTCGACCACCACGGTGCGGCTGTGCAGAAGTTCAGCCGGGAACTCCACCATATCCGGTTTGAAAGCGCCGACGCCTATCGCTAATGTGGTCGCGGCGATATGGACAGGAATCACGGCGCTGCGCGACGTGGTCAAGGCTATCAGAACGTCTGTGTGCGGCAAATCGGTGGCCAGCGTAGCAGCGGCCACCGCCTTGATTGCAATGTGCGGATGGCGCAGCAGCAAGGCATCGCAAAATGCCTGGGTCTTTTGCATATCGCGGGCGGCGATCCAAAATTCATTGACGCCAAAATATTCGACCAGGCCGTCGGCATGCGCGATGGCTTGCACTCCGGTGCCGATCAACAGCGCGGATTTCGGCTTGAATGGCAGCAAGGCTTCAATGCCGAGCAAACTTACCGCGGCAGTCCGGCGCGCAGTAACGGTAGGACCGTGCAACAACGCCAGGCGGCGGCCGCTGGCGGTATCGAACACCACCACTTCACCCTGAATCGCCGGCAGCTGATACTGCGCGTTATTGGCATGCACGGTAATCAGCTTGGTCATGCCGATATCGGCAGCGATAGCCGGCATGCATAACAGCACGCTAGCCTTGTCGATTTCCACCACCATGCGTTCGGGCGCGTTGATCTTGCCTTCACGCAGTTGCTGCGCAACCGTTACCAGCGCAGGCACCAGTTCGGAATATGGCAGAGCGGCGGCAGTGCTTTCGGCGTCGAGAATGTGCATATTGTTTTGATGAAAAAAATGAATCAGCGCAAGAAAAACCCTTGCGGGAACGGATCGCTGTCTTCCAGCACCCACTGATTGAAACCCATGATGTGGGCGTTGCCGGTCACTTCGGTATGCGCCGCATCGAACGCGCCGACCTTGGTGGCGCCTGTCACCCGAACCTGGAAACAACTGCCGACTATGCTTTCATTCACCAATGTCTGATTCAAGGCCAGTTTCTGCCGCAGGAACAATTGCGCGGCGCGGCCCGAGGTGCCGGTGCCGGTCGGCGAACGGTCTACTTCACGGTCGGCAAAGATGCAGACATTGGCTTGATCCGCCTGCGTATCATTCGGCGCGCCGTCGATGATGGTGCCGTACAAGGTATCCAGGCCGGGCTCCAGCGGATGCTGGATTTTCACTTGGTCTTTGACCGCCTGCTTGGTTTCCGCGCCCAGCTGGATCAGCTTGCGCACCTGCTCCGGCTTGATCTTGAGCCCGGCCTGATCGGCATTCATATAGTAGTAGAAAGCACCGCCGAAAACGATGTCGCCGGTGACTTTGCCAAAGCTCGGCGTCTCGACCTCGACATCGCGCTGATAGATAAATGCCGGCACATTGCGGAACGTGACGGCGCCGGCGCGCTTGCCATCCCACTCGACCTGGGCTTCGATGAAGCCGGCGGGGGTGTCGAAGCCGATGCGCGTCAACGGTATCGTACGTTCCACATGATTGAGTTCCACCAGCACCTTGCCGAGTGCGATGATGCCGTGGCCGCACATGTCGCTATAACCTTCGTTATGGATGAAGATCACGCCGAAATCGGCGGCCGGCGTCACCGGCGGCAACAGATACGCACCGTACATGTCGGCATGGCCGCGCGGCTCGTTCATCAGGAACTGGCGAACGTCGTCGCGCTGTGCCTTGAGCCAGCTGCGGCGTTCGAGAATCGTCTTGCCCGGCACCGGCGGCAAACCGGAAATCACGATGCGCAACGGCTCACCGCCGGTGTGCGCATCTACCGTGTGTATGGTGCGTGTGTAACTTAGCATGGGGGATTTTGTTTGAAGAGGACTGCGAATATTGTGCAGGGCGGGCAAAAAAATCTTGCCCGCCCTGCGTTCAACCAGTCAGGTAGCGTGGGCACTGATGCCCGCGCGTGAACCTGTTAGTAGCTGGTCAGCGCTTCCGGCACGCCGGCCTTGAAGCGATAAACCGTTACCGGCGATTGCTTCAGATCGTGGTTGGCGTCGAATTCATAAGAGCCGGCTACACCCTTGTAGTGAATTTTTTCCAGCGCCGATACGTATTGCTTAGGCTCCACCGAATTGGCTGCCTTCATCGCCTGCGCGATCAGCATCATGCCGTCGTAGAACGATGCCGCATAGGTTTCTGCAGGACGGTTGTATTGCTTCTGGTAGTCTGCTGCGAAAATTTTGCCTGAAGCGAGCTTGTCCAGCATGGCGCCGCCCTGTGTGCAATACACTTGATCGGTAATCGCATCGCCGCCCAGACGACCCATTTCCGGCGAGCAGATGCCGTCACCGCCCAGGAACATGGCGCTCACGCCCAGCTGTTTCATCTGGCGTGTCATCGGACCGCCCTGTGGCGCATAGCCGCCGTAGAAAATCGCGTCCGGTTTCTTCGCCTTGATGCTGGTCAGGATAGCGGTGAAATCGGTCGCCTTGTCATTGGTGAAGTCATTGCCGAGCACCTTGATGCCGTTGGCTTTGGCGACTTTCGAAAACTCTTCCGCCAGGCCCTGGCCGTATGCAGTGCGGTCATCGATGATCGCCACTGTCTTGACCTTCAGTTCCTTGGCCGCATACAGCGCCATCTTGCCACCCAGCTGGCTATCGCTGGCCGCTACCCGGAATACCGAGTGAAAGCCTTGCAAAGTCACTTTTGGATTGGAGGCGACAGTGCCCATCACGATGCCGGCGTCGTTATAGACGCGCGAAGCGGGAATCGTGACACCCGAGTTGTAAGGGCCGACCACCGCCTTGACGCCCATGTCAACCAGCTTTTGCGCTACGCTGACGCCGGCGCGCGGATCGGCCTGGTCATCTTCCATCTGGGCGACGAACTTGATTTTCTTGCCGCCGATAACCATGCCCTGGCTATTCAGCTTGTCGATCGCCATCGTCAGGCCGCCTTGGTTATCGCGGCCGGCAGATGCCTGGGGACCGGTCAGCGGGCTGCTGAAGCCGATTTTTACTTCTTGTGTCTCCTGCGCCATCGCGAGCGCTGGGAATGCAGCCAACATAACCATCATCAGTTTGGTCCGTGCGTACATGGCGTATCCTTTCGTCTGTCTTTAATAATAGTGTTTTTTTAATAATGACACCCATCGTCAGGGGTGGGTGTCAAGGACGTCTCTTGCAGATCGAATCCTAGCAGGGACGCCGCCACATTAAATTCTTTTATGGGGCGGCTTCTCCGTAGATTCGATGGCAAAATGACTCGATTCAGCTCGGATTTTAGTTGCTACCCGGCTGCAAAGGAAACAAATTGAAGGTAGGCGACGCGCGGGCCGGGTCGGCGCTGGTCGATGGCAATCGGGTACGTTCTGGTCCAAGTGGACCTCGAAAGCGACGTTATTGATCATTTTTTCGATTGTCGGCCCATTATGCGAAAAACAGATATGGCAGCCCGTCATAGCACTATTGCCCGACCTCCGGCTTGCCGGCCGCCACCAACTCCGGCAAAGCCGTCGGCACATCTGGATAGCGCAAGCGCACTCCCAACTCCTGCTTGATACGCTGGTTTTGCAAACGACGCGATTCCGACATAAAGGACAGCAACATCGGCGACACCACTTGTTCCAGCTCGGCACGCGGCAGCCGCGGCGACAACGGCAAGCCGAAAGCCCGGGCCACCAGATCGAAGTATTCCGCCATTTTCAATTGGGAATTGTCGCTCGCATGATAGATGCGCAGGGGCGACGCCTTGAAGACTGCCGCCACGATAATACGCGCCAGGTCGTCGGCGTGAATATGGTTGGTATACACATCGTCGGCGGCGATCAGGGCCGGGGTCGCCTTTTGCAAACGGGCCAGCGGCAGCCGGTTTGCAGCGTAAATTCCGGGCACGCGCAGAATGGCCAGGCGTCCGCCGCGGCGCCGTGCCCAGGCCCGCAACACTTGTTCGGCATCGACGCGGCGCCTGGCGCGGCCATTGTGCGGGCTCACCGCGCGGGTTTCGTCTACCAGCGCGCCGCCGCAATCGCCATAGACGCCGGTAGTACTGATGTAAACAAGAGTCGCCCGCTCGGGTAAAATAGCGGCCAGGTTACGGGTGCGCTGGTCTTTTTCTCCTGCGGAGTGCGGCGGCGCCAGATGGACGACAATCTGCGCCAGACGCGTCAAGCGCCCCAATGTTGCCGGTTGATCAAGATCAGCCACCAGCGGAATCGCACCGGCAGCGCGCAATTCGGCGCAACGGGCTGCCTGGCTGGTTACCGCGAATAGGCGAAAGCGGTGTTTCAGCAGCCCCACCAAGCGCAATCCCACGTCGCCGCAGCCGAGAATCAACAGACGCGGCTTGCCTAGCTTGCCGTCATGGTCATGGTTTTGTTTTATATTTTTCATTACAGGATTGTATGAGTTTTCAGATAACTGTTCAGCCTAGCGGTCGCCAATTCAGCTGCGACGAGGGCGAGACCATACTCAACGCCGCCATCCGCGCCGGCGTCGGTCTGCCTTACGGCTGCAAAAACGGCGCGTGCAGTTCGTGCAAGGGCAAGTTGCTGGACGGCGACATCACCCACGGCGCCCATCAGGAAAAAGCCCTGCCGGTCAAGGAAGAGCAATTGGGCTTTGCCCTGTTCTGCTGCGCCACCCCGCATTCCGACCTTACCATCGAAGCGCGCGAAGTGGCCGGCATCGGCGAATTCCCGGTACGTAAAATGCCGACCCGCGTGGTCAAGCTCGACCAGGTTGCCGACGACGTCATCGTATTGTCGCTGCAGTTGCCGGCCAATGAACGCCTGCAGTATCTGGCCGGCCAATACGTCGAATTCATGTTGCGCGATGGCAAACGGCGCAGCTACAGCATGGCCAACGCGCCTTACAAGGACGAATATCTGACCTTGCATATCCGCCACATGCCGGGCGGCTTATTTACCGATCAGGTATTTTCCAGCATGAAAGAGCGTGACATCTTGCGCCTGGAAGGCCCGCTCGGCACGTTTTTCCTGCGCGAGGATTCGGACAAGCCGATGGTACTGCTGGCCTCGGGTACCGGTTTCGCCCCGATCAAGGCCATGATCGAACAATCCGCTCACACCGGATCGCTGCGGCCGATCACCTTGTACTGGGGCGGACGCCGCCCGCAAGACCTGTACATGATGGCGCTGTGCGAGGAATGGGCCCGCACGCTGCCGAACTTCAAGTTCGTGCCGGTGATTTCGAATGCACAGCCGGAAGATCAGTGGCAGGGCCGTAGCGGCTTCGTCCATCAGGCGGTGATTGAGGACTTGCCGGATCTGTCCGCTTACCAGGTGTATGCCTGCGGCGCGCCGATCGTGGTGGAATCGGCGCAACGCGACTTTGTCGCCCTGTGCAAATTGCCGGCCGAAGAGTTTTATGCGGATTCGTTTACTTCGGAAGCCGATCTGGCGCCTTAGCGCGATATTTGTGGGAACAGCCGACAACAACGGCGCAAATATTTTTTGACGCACCACACAAAAGGTCCTAATATTTGCGTCATGAACATGATCAAGACATTGTTGCGACGCCGTAGCCCATTACCTCAGCCTGGTAAGCCGTGCGCGTGACCGTCGATTGATCACGAAGCCACAGGCGATGCCTGTGGTTTTTTTTTGCCCTTATTTTGGAGTAGCCATATGGAACACAGCGTGAAATTCAGCGATTATCCGGTCAACGACCTGATGTACATCACCAACCGCCCTCCTCTGGTGTTTACCGAAGGCGACGGCATGTGGATGACGGATCATACCGGCAAGCGCTACCTGGACTACCTGCAGGGCTGGGCAGTCAATTCGCTGGGGCACTCGCCACAATGCATCCAGGATGCGCTGCTGGAACAATCCAGGAAGATCATCAATCCTTCGCCAGCCTTTTACAATGCGCCCTCGATTGAACTGGCCCGCCTGCTGACCGCCAATTCCTGCTTCGACCGCGTGTTTTTCACCAACAGCGGCGCCGAGGCCAATGAAGGCGCGATCAAGCTGGCGCGCAAATGGGGCAAGAAAAATCCGAACCAGGCCGGCCAGAACCGGTTTGAAATCATCACCTTCCATCACAGTTTTCACGGCCGTACGCTGGCCACCATGTCAGCCAGCGGCAAACCGGGCTGGGATACCATTTTTGCACCGCAAGTGCCTGGCTTCCCGAAAGCCGAACTGAACGATCTGGCCAGCGTCGAAAAACTGATCAGCGACAAGACCGTAGCGGTCATGCTGGAGCCGGTTCAGGGCGAAAGCGGTGTGATTCCGGCGACACGCGAATTCATGCAAGGCTTGCGCGAACTGACCAAGAAACGCGGCATCTTGCTGATCGTCGACGAGGTGCAATCCGGCATGGGCCGCAGCGGTGAACTGTTCGCTTATCAGTTGTCCGGCATCACACCGGATATCATGACGCTTGGTAAAGGCATCGGCGGCGGCGTGCCGCTGGCGGCATTGCTGGCGCGCGAAGAGATCGCCTGCTTCGAGGCTGGCGACCAGGGCGGTACTTACAACGGCAATCCCTTGATGACAGCAGTCGGCGTGGCGGTGATCAATACCTTGCTGGCGCCTGGCTTCCTGCAATCGGTAAAAGACAAGGGCGCCTACCTGAGCAGCGAGTTGTTGAAACTTGCCGAGAAACACGGGCTCGAAGGCGAACGTGGCGAAGGTTTGTTGCGCGCGCTGAAACTGGGCAGCGACATCGGTCCGCAAATTGTCGATATCGCGCGCGACCTGAATCCGGTCGGCCTGCTGCTGAACTCGCCGCGGCCAAACCTGCTGCGCTTCATGCCGTCGCTGAACGTGACGATTGCCGAAATCGACCAGATGATCGCCATGCTGTCGGACGTGATCAGCCGGCTCAAGAAGTAAGACTGACTAAAGGCGAGTACTCGATGACGGTTAGAAATCTCTTTATCTGTTGCCTGGTCTTGTTACTGGCAGCTTGCGGCGGAACCGGTTCGGTCCGCCCCGGTTCCGCCGACGACACGCCCGTCAGCGAAAAGGGCAACGACGTCGTCATCTACTCGCTGGGCCTGATTGACACCAACTACCGCTTCGGCGGCAAGAACCCGGAAGCCGGGCTCGATTGCAGCGGCATGGTCAGTTATGTGTATAGACAGGCTGCGGGTCTCAATGTCACCGGTAGCGCGGCAGACATTGCGCGCCAGGGGAAAAGCGTTTCCAGGGCCGAGCTGCGTCCTGGCGACCTGGTTTTTTTCAATACCATGCACCGCGCTTTTTCCCATGTCGGGATTTACATTGGCGACGGCCGTTTCATCAATGCGCCGTCGACCAACGGCAAGGTGCGTATAGACCGTCTTGACAATCAGTATTACGCGACGCGCTTTGAGGCCGTGCGCAGGTATTTCGATTGATTGTTGTTGGCTGATTTAAATAAAAACGCCGTTCCGGCTGATGCTGGAACGGCGTTTTTTATGCTGCGTGGGCACTGCGTGCCCACCCTACTCCTCTATTTTTTCTTTGGGATGAACAGGTCGGTGATCGTACCCAGGCCCATTTCAGCCGCAAACATCGGCGTCTCCGACAGCGTCGGATGTGCATGGATGGTCAGCGCCAGGTCTTCCAGGTCCGCACCCATTTCCATCGCCAGCACGGTTTCCGCCAACAGCTCGCCGGCATTCACGCCGACGATGCCGGCGCCGATGATGCGTTTTGTCGTCGGATCCCATAACAGCTTGGTCATGCCGTCGTCGCGGCCCATTGCCAGTGCACGGCCGCTTGCCGCCCACGGGAAATTGGCTTTTTCGAAAGGAATGCCCTTGGCTTTGGCTTCGGTTTCGGTCAAGCCCATCCAGGCGATTTCCGGATCGGTGTAGGCCACCGAAGGAATCGTCATGGCATCGAACTCAACCTTGTGCCCGGCGATCACTTCGGCTGCAACCTTGGCTTCGTTGGTGGCTTTGTGCGCCAGCATAGGGTCGCCGCAGATGTCGCCGATGGCAAAGATGTGCGAGACGTTGGTGCGCTGCTGTTTGTCGGCAGGAATGAAGCCGCGCTCGTTGACGATCACGCCGGCTTTCTCAGCTGCGATTTCCTTGCCGTTAGGACGGCGGCCTACGGCCACCAGCACCATATCGTACAGTTGCGGTTCCGGTGCTGCCGGCGAGCTGCTGTCGGCGCCTTCAAACGTTGCGCGCAAACCTTCTTTCAAGGCTTCCAGCTTGGTGACCTTGGTTTTCAGGTAAATCGCTTCGTAGCGTTTTTCGATACGTTTTTGCAGCGGCTTGACGACGTCGCGGTCGGCCGCCGGAATCAAGCCGTCGGCAAATTCGACCACCGTGACCTTGGAACCGAGCGCGTCATACACGCAAGCCATTTCCAGGCCGATGATGCCGCCGCCGATGACCAGCAGTTTCTTCGGAATCTGGCGCAGTTCGAGCGCGCCGGTGGAGTCGATCAGACGCGCATCGCCGTAAGGGAAACCGGGGATTTGGGCAACCGAAGAACCGGCGGCGATAATCGCATTCTTGAAGCCGACTACTTTCGGGCCGTCAGCGGTTGCTACCGTGATCGTGTTGGCTGAGCTGAATTCACCCTTGCCGGTCAGCACTTGCACTTTGCGCGCCTTGGACAAGCCGCTCAGGCCGCCGGTCAATTTCTTGATGACGCTTTCCTTCCAGCCGCGCAAGGCGTCGATATCGATTTCCGGCGCCGACATCTTGACGCCGAAATGCGCCATTTCTTCCGCTTCGGTAATCACCTTGGCCGCATGCAAGAGCGCCTTGGACGGAATACATCCGACGTTCAGGCAAACCCCGCCGAGGCTAGGATAGCGCTCGATCATCACCACGCTTTGCCCCAGATCGGCGGCGCGGAATGCTGCGGTATAACCGCCAGGACCGGCACCGAGCACCATGGTGTCGCACTCGATATCGACCTTGCCGGCGAAACTGACGGCGGCGGGAGCGGCGACAGCAGGCGCTGCTGCCGGAGCAGCTGCGGCGGAAGTAACAGGAGCTGCGGCAGTCGCTGCAGCTGCGGTCTCCAGTAACACGATCAGCGACCCTTCGCTAACCTTGTCGCCGACCTTGACCTTGATTTCCTTGATCGTACCGGCCTGGCTCGATGGAATTTCCATGCTGGCCTTGTCCGATTCGACGGTAATCAGCGACTGGTCGACCTTGACGCTGTCGCCCACCTTGACCATCAACTCGATGACGTCGACTTCCTTGACATCGCCGATATCCGGCACTTTGATTTCGATCGTGCTGACGGCGCCGGTCGCCGCGGCAGGCGCAGCAGGTGCGATTGCTGCAGCCGGAGCGGCGGCAGCTGGCGCCGCGGCCGGTGCAGCAGCGGGCGCAGCGGCAGCGCCGGCGGCCTCCAGCACCAGAACCAGCGAGCCTTCGCTCACCTTGTCGCCGACCTTGACCTTGATTTCCTTGATGACGCCGGCCTGGCTCGAAGGAATCTCCATGCTGGCCTTGTCCGATTCCACCGTGATCAGCGATTGATCGACCTTGACGGCATCGCCCACCTTGACCAGCAGTTCAATGACTTCTACTTCTTTGACGTCGCCGATATCGGGGACCTTGACTTCAACCATACTCATAGCGTTTGCTCCATGCTCGTTCCTCCGTCAGGAGAAAAAATGTGTGATGTAGTGTGATGCTGCGTGCTGTGCGCCGCCTAGGATTTCATTGCAAAACTGTGAATGCGCATCGGGGTGGCAGAGCTCTTATCGAATTCAACGCCGGCATGAATCCCGACTTCGGCGATACGCTGTGCGCTGACATCCTGATCGTAGACTGCATACATCGCGCCCAAGGCAAAATTGCGGCCGCTGCCTATGCCCCAGAAACGATCGAAACTGAACACTTCGCGATAGGAGTACACCCCGAAAATGCCGCAAGGATTGGCAATCAAGGCGGTAATCTGCGATGACTCGTAGGGATCGTCTTCATCCTCTTTGGTATTCAGGAAATACTGATCCTTGAGGATGGTGTGCACCTTGGAAAAGGTTTCAAATACCTCATCGCGCGTATTCAGCTTGCAGTCCTCTCCCATGCCAGTCAGCAGCTTGCGCATCACCGGGAAATGAGCCGCGGTGCCGGCCAAGGTGATATACGATTCGCCAACCTGGAATATCTTGTTGTTGACCTCATAAGCATGCGACAAACGGGTATCGCCGAATGTCACCAGCGAATCAGACGCAATCGCGATTTGCCCATTTTTTTTGACGACAACACAGGTAGTCATAGTTGCTCTCCATCGGTATGCCAAATGACCGCAAGCGACGCAAAATGAAAGAACCGGCTTTCATTGTGCGCCGCCCGGCATCACAACAATGTCTTGCGCATGTCGGCCAGCACTTCAGCCAGATAGACGCTAAAGCGCGCACCCATGGCGCCGTCGACCACGCGATGATCGTAAGACAAGGAGGTAGGCATCATCAGGCGCGGCACGAATTGCTTGCCGTCCCAGACCGGTTTCATCGACGCTTTCGACAAGCCCAGGATCGCCACTTCAGGGGCATTGATGATCGGCGTGAATGCCGTACCGCCGATACCGCCCAGCGAAGAAATCGTGAAGGTTGCGCCTTGCATGTCGGCCGGCTTCAGCTTGCCGTCGCGGGCCTGGGCAGACAATTCGCCCATTTCCAGGGCGATCTGGCTGATGCCCTTTTTGTCGGCATCCTTGATCACCGGTACTACCAGGCCGTTCGGCGTGTCGGCGGCAAAGCCGATGTTGTAGTACTGCTTGAGGATCAGGTTTTCACCCTTGCCGTCGAGCGAGGAGTTGAACGCCGGGAATTTCTTCAGCGCAGCGACGCTGGCCTTGATCACGAAGGCCAGCATGGTCAGCTTGACCGGCGACTTGGCCTTGGCGAAACTGTCATTGGCTTGCTTGCGGAATTCTTCCAGCTCGGTGATATCGGCTTCGTCGAATTGCGTGACGTGCGGGATCATGACCCAGTTGCGATGCAAGTTCGGACCGCTGAGCTTTTTGATGCGCGACAAGGGCAGCAACTCGGTTGGGCCTTGCTTGCTGAAATCCAGCGACGGCCATGCCAGCAGGTCCAGGCCGACACCGCTGCCGCCCTTGCCGGCTGAAGCGGCGGGGCTAGCGCTGGCCGCACCCGACATCACACCCTTGACGTAATTCTGTACATCTTCATGGGTGATGCGAGCCTTGATGCCGGTGCCGGCAACGCGGCTCAGGTCAACGCCCAGCTCACGCGCAAATTTGCGCACCGATGGCGACGCATGCGGGATGCTGCCGCTGGCGTGAACCGGCGCTGCCGATACTGCCGGAGCTGCTGCAGCGACCGGAGCCGGTTTGTTTTCCGCCGCGGCCGGGGCCGGAGCTGCTGGCGCGGCAGCCGGAGCACTGGCTGGCGCCGGTGCAGCTGCAACCGCATCGGCTTCCAGTACCAGCACCAAAGTGCCTTCCTTGACCTTGTCGCCCAGCTTGACTTTCAATTCCTTGATCACGCCCGCATGACTGGACGGGATTTCCATGCTGGCCTTGTCGGATTCGACCGTGATCAGCGATTGATCCACCTTTACCGTGTCGCCGACCTTGACCATCAATTCAATGACTTCAACTTCACTGACGTCGCCGATATCCGGGACTTTGACTTCCACCATACTCATCGCTTAGCTCCATTCATTCTGCCCGCTGCATATGCGAATCTGGCGGGCCTGAGTTTCTTTTCAGAAAATTCAGGTCCGCCAGACCCGCATATATAGCCGTGGAAATTTTAATACTGGCTTGCTTACCCTTACCTGCTATTGCTTGTTAACTTATTATCCAGTTATCAAGACCAGTACCTTATTGCGTGACCGGATTCGGCTTCTCCGGATTGATACCATACTTGGTAATCGCATCGGCGACAACCGAGGCTTTGATCTTGCCTTCGTCCGCCAGGGCCTTCAATGCCGCCACTGCCACATAGTAGCGATTGACTTCGAAGAATTCACGCAGCTTGGCGCGGGTATCCGAGCGACCGAAGCCGTCCGTGCCCAGCACTTTATAAGTACGGCCCGCAGGAACAAAAGCACGCGCCTGCTCAGCGAAAGTGCGCATGTAGTCGGTGGAGACGATGATCGGACCGGCGGTGTCTTGCAGGCATTGGGTGATGTGCGCCAGACGCGGTGTTGCGGTCGGATGCAGCATGTTCCAGCGTTCGACATCCTGGCCGTCGCGGGCCAGCAAGGTGAACGACGGCGCCGACCAGACATCGGCATCGACGCCCCAGTCGCTGGCGAGCAATGCCGCGCCTTCGATGACTTCGCGCAGGATCGTGCCGGAACCCATCAGCTGCACGCGTTGCTTGCTCTTCTTGCCGCCTTCCTGCAGCAGGTAGAGGCCCTTGATGATGCCCTCTTCCTGGCCTTCCTTGAGACCTGGATGACTGTAGTTCTCGTTCATCAGCGTCAGGTAGTAGAACACGTCTTCCTGATTGGTGACCATGCGGCGCAGGCCATCATGCATGATGACTGCGACTTCGTGCGAGAAGGTTGGATCGTAAGGAACGCAGTTCGGGATGGTCGAAGCCAGCACGTGGCTGTGGCCGTCTTCATGTTGCAAGCCTTCGCCGTTCAATGTGGTACGGCCAGCGGTGCCGCCCAGCAGGAAGCCGCGGGCGCGCATGTCGCCCGCCGCCCAGGCCAGGTCGCCGATACGCTGCAGGCCGAACATCGAGTAGTAGGTGTAGAACGGAATCATGACCCGGTTATTGGTCGAGTAGGAAGTTGCCGCAGCAATCCATGAACTCATGCCGCCGGCTTCGTTGATCCCCTCTTGCAGGATCTGGCCAGCCTTGTCTTCACGGTAGTACATCACCTGGTCTTTATCGACCGGCTCGTACAATTGGCCGACCTGGCTGAAAATACCGATCTGGCGGAACAGGCCTTCCATACCGAAAGTACGCGATTCGTCGACCATGATCGGCACCACGCGCTGGCCCAGGCTCGGGTCGCGCAGCAGGATGTTGAGGATACGCACGTAAGCCTGGGTCGTGGAAATTTCACGGCCTTCGGCAGTCGGCTCCAAGGCGCCCTTGAATGTGGACAATTCCGGCACCACCAATACTTCGTCGGCTTTCTGCCGGCGTTGCGGCAGGTAACCGCCCAGCGCTTTGCGGCGGGCGTGCAGGTATTGCATTTCCGGGGTGTCGTCGGATGGCTTGAAGAACGGCACTTCAGGCAGCTGCTCGTCGGCAATCGGCAACTGGAAGCGGTCGCGCATGGCCTTGATGGCTTCGTCGTCCAGCTTCTTGGTGTTGTGCGCAGTATTGCGCGCTTCGCCCGATTTGCCGAAGCCGTAGCCCTTGATACTCTTGACCAGCAAGACGGTCGGCTGGCCCTTGTGTTCTTGCGCCACTTTGAAAGCAGCGTAAATCTTGTGCGGATCGTGGCCGCCGCGGGTCAGGTGCCAGATATCGTCGTCCGACATCTTGCTGACCAGTTCCAGCAGCTTCGGATGCTTGCCGAAGAAATGCTTGCGTACGAAAGCGCCGTCCTTGGCCTTGTAGTTCTGGTATTCGCCGTCGACGGTTTCCATCATCACGCGTTGCAGGATGCCTTCCTTGTCGCGCGCCAGCAGATCGTCCCAGCCTGCGCCCCAGATCACCTTGACCACGTTCCAGCCGGCGCCGCGGAAATCGCTTTCCAGTTCCTGGATGATCTTGCCGTTACCGCGCACCGGGCCGTCCAGGCGCTGCAGGTTGCAGTTGACCACGATCACCAGGTTGTCCAGACGCTCGCGGCCGGCCATGCCGATGGCGCCCATCGATTCCGGCTCGTCCATTTCGCCGTCGCCGCAGAAGGCCCAAACCTTGCGGTTGGCGGTATCGGCGATGCTGCGTGCATGCAGGTATTTCAGGAAACGCGCCTGGTAAATCGCCATCAGCGGGCCCAGGCCCATCGATACGGTAGGGAATTGCCAGAAATCCGGCATCAGCTTCGGATGCGGGTAGGAAGACAGGCCGTTGCCGTCGACTTCGCGACGGAAATGCAGCAGTTGCTCTTCAGTCAGGCGGCCTTCAAGGAAAGCGCGGGCGTAGATGCCTGGCGACGAGTGGCCCTGGATGTACAACAGGTCGCCACCATGGTTCTCGGAAGGAGCATGCCAGAAGTGATTGAAGCCGATGCCCAGCATGTTGGCCAGCGATGCAAAGCTGGACAGATGGCCGCCGAGGTCGCCGTCGAGGCGGTTGGCCTTGACCACCATGGCCATCGCGTTCCAGCGCATCCACGAGCGCAGGCGCTCTTCGATTTCCAGATCGCCGGGGCAAGGCTCGCCCATGTGGGCCGGGATGGTGTTGACGTAAGCGGTGTTGCTGGAAAACGGGATCTGGGCGCCGCGGCGGCGGGCCAGGTCGACCATTCTTTCCATCAGATAGTGGGCGCGTTCAGGGCCTTCGGTTTCAATAACAGCTTCTAGCGCATCAAGCCATTCTTGGGTTTCTATGACGTCTGGATCGTTGGCGGCCTGGGCCAAAACCTGGTCGAGCTGGGCTGACATGCTGAGTCTCCTGAATTTGTGCGCCTGTCCAATTTAACATCGGATTAGCGGGTTGGGTCGCAAGCGTCTACGTCACTTTGTAGACGGACGCCAAATTCTAACAGGAGTTTTTTCCATTTCCAAATAGCGATATTTGATTTCATAATATGAAAATATGCTGCATAGCAAGGCGAAATACTATGGGAAATTGCGGTTGATTAGTTTTTTCATTGTATGGAAAACTGAATTTCAGCTTGAAATACCATACTGCATCGCAGCAATAGTTTTATATTGACATCAACAAAATCTGACTTATAGCTAATTCGATATAACGACTACGGTAAATCCAAGTAAAAAAGCGCTGACCCGGAAGGGAGCAGCGCTTTTTTTATCATCGGCAGGATGGGCAAGTTTTTTGCCCGCGTTGCCGGCTAAGCATGATGGCGGATTTGAAGTCACGCGTGGGCGCAGGCGCCCGCCCTACGCCGTCTTGCCGCCCTTCTTCTTGGCGCCGATACGGCTTTCCTTGCCGGCCAGTAAATTGCCGATGTTTTTGGCATGGCGATAGATCAGCAAGGCGCTCATGACGACAATTGCCAGCAAAATCATGTCCGGCCCTTCCATCAAGGCATAGAAGAATGGGGCGAATACGCTGGCAATCAAGGCCGCCAGCGAGGAATAGCGAAATGCATAGGCCACGATCATCCAGGTCGCGATGGTCGCCAGGCCCAGCCAGAGGCTGATGCCAATCAGGATACCGAGCAATGTCGCCACACCTTTGCCGCCGGCAAAACGGAAAAACACTGGCCACAGATGCCCCAAAAACACCGCCACGGCGGCCAGCGCCACGGCGCCGTCGCCCAGGCCGAATTGCGGCCCGTATTTCTGTGTCAGCCACACCGCCAGCCAACCCTTGAAACCATCGCCGAGCAAAGTCAGGGCTGCCGCGGTTTTATTCCCGCTGCGCAGGACATTGGTGGCGCCCGGATTATTCGAGCCGTAGGTACGCGGATCTCCCAGCCCGAATACCTTGCTGGTGATGATGCCGAACGATACCGAACCGATCAGGTAGGCGGCAAGCGCGAATAACAATGTGTACATGCGTGTCTCTTTCTTTTGTATTTGGTTGATTCAGGTCTGGCATTTATTCTGCTTACTCGTCCAGCGCACACCGGACCGCTTTTGCTTGCAACAGATCGGCCGCGCTGTGCGGCGCCATGCCGATCAAATAGCCACGCCGGCCACCGTTAATATATATCTTCTGCAAGGCCAGGATGCTTTCTTCTATATAGACGGGCAGCGCCTTGCGGGTAGCGAACGGCGAAGTGCCGCCGATCAGATAACCGGAATGGCGGTGCGCCACCTCCGGCTTGCATGGCTCGACCGACTTGCAGCCGATTTGCCGCGCCAGGTTCTTGGTCGACACCTTGCGATCGCCGTGCATCAGGATGATCAGGGGCTTGGCCGCCTCATCCTGCATCACCAGCGTCTTCACCACATGATGTTCGTCCACGCCTAATGCGCGCGCCGATACCGTGGTGCCGCCATGTTCTTCATATGCATAGGGGTGCTCGGAAAAGACCGCGCCGTGCTTGCGCAAGAATTGCGTCGCCGGGGTCTCTGAAATATGTTTTGTCATACCGGGTATTTGAACGCAGCGCCCTGTGCCTGAGCGTCTGCTGGCAAATCATGTTTTCGTTCGTAAAACTTGACGCAGCGACAACCCTGCCGCTGATCCACGCTGATCGGGCTGACCGCCGCGCTTGACGTTTAAGGCTGTTTTGGCTCGTCGGAAGCCGGCTCACCGGTCGCCGGCAGTTCGGACTCTGCCGCATCTTCTGCTTCAACTTCGGTGGAAGAACCTTTCTCCGCCTTACGTTTCAGCTTTTCTTCCTTCTTTTTTTTCTTCTCTAACTCTTTTTGCCGTTTTTCATACTGAAAATTCGTTTTTGCCAATTGCGCCCCCTAAATAGACTCTTGAATAGATGTATTACAGGATACAGGAGAATAATTGGGAGGATGCAGAATTCAATTTAATGGAGGATTATCAAAACACCAACCAATCCATTCGACTTCATCAATGCTGCCCGCATCCGGTCTCCAAAATTTCAGCCGCGCGGATGATGCGCCGCATGCAGCGCCTTCAAGCGTTCACGCGCCACATGCGTGTAAATCTGGGTAGTAGATATGTCGGCATGCCCCAACAGCAGTTGCACTACGCGCAAATCCGCGCCGTGATTCAGCAGGTGGGTGGCAAATGCGTGGCGCAAGGTATGCGGCGACAGCGGCGCATTGATGGCAGCCTTGGCTGCGTATTTCTTGATCAAGGTCCAGAACATCTGGCGCGTCATGGCGCCGCCGCGGGCCGTCACGAACAACGCATCGTCCATCTGGCCGTTCATGATCTGGCCGCGCGCATCTTTCAGGTAGCGCACGATCCAGTTGCGCGCTTCTTCGCCAAACGGCAGCAGACGCGTTTTATTGCCCTTGCCGGTAATCCGCAACACACCCTCGTTCATGCCGACTTCCAGCGTTTTCAGCAACACCAGCTCCGATACCCGCAAACCGCTGGCATACATCAGCTCCAGCATGGTGCGGTCGCGCAGGCCGAGCGGCGTCGCAACATCGGGCGCGGCCAACAAGGCTTCAACCTGGGCTTCGGACAAGATCTTGGGGAAACGCGGCGCTTGCTTGGCAGAGCGCAAATGCAGGCAAGGATCGACGCTGATGCGGTTTTGCCGCAAGGCCAGCAGGTAAAAACGCTTCAGCACCGCCAGGCGACGGTTCGAGGAGGTCGCCTTGCTGCTTTCATGCCTTGCCAGGAAATAAGCGTTCAGATCGCCGGCATGGGTAGTAAACAAGGATTTGCCGTCCGGTTGCGCCTGTAACCACAAGGCGAACAGCGTCATGTCGCGCCGATAGGCTTCAAGCGAGTTCTTGGCAAGGCCGTCTTCCAGCCACAAGCTGTCGCAGAACTCGTCGATCGCGGTTTGATGTTCGGCGTTTAGTGCCGGTTTCGTTAGTGTCTCAGCGCTGGACCTTCTCACAGGCCAACCACGCCTTCATGCTCCAGCAACCAGCGTTTGACGCGCAAATGGAAACCATCGACGTCGTCGTGATGAGAAAAGCCGCCTATGCCGCCTGCCGCGGTTACCCGGTGGCAGGGAATCACCAGCGGGAACCAGTTGGCCCCGCATGCCTGCCCAACCGCGCGCGGCGCCGACTCTATCAGCTTGGCGACCTGGCCATAAGTAAGCACTTCTCCACGCGGTATTGCGGCAATCGCCTTCCACACTCTGTGCTGGAAAGCGGTGCCTAGCGGCGCCAAGGGCAGGTCGAAGCGGAAATCCGGTTGTTCCAGATAACGGCCGATCTGCTTGACCGCGCGTGCGGCCAACGCATCGGTGGCGTCTTTTTCGTGAAATGACGGGGGTAGATAGACCAATTCCTGCAGCAAGCCGGCTTCGGTGCGTATGCCCATCGCACCGAATGGCGCGGCGACCACGGCGGTGAAATGCTGCGCGGGGAGCTGGCCGCCGGCGGCGCGCTTGAGCGGACTATCTGAGATTATGTTCATACCGCGTAGCATAAAATAAAAAAGGCGCATCTGTCGATGCGCCTCAAATTACTTCGTATGCATTCCCGGCCGTTTAGACGGCTTCATTCGGAATGCAAGGTCTCCTCAGTATCCCCGGTATCAATACCGTTCTTATGCACCACCACCTACAATCCTGTTGATTCAACCTGCTTGGCAATCGCTTAATCGCTTCGCCAGACGCTTAAAAATTCTGAATTCTGTGCCACATGACTACTGTTTTCCCGGAAACCGAAATCCGGTTCAATTTGCTGATTTTTTTACAATCTGCAATATCTGGTGTGGTCGCACTGTAACAGGAGTTACGCAGATTGAACAAATAATTTATATGAATCATTTTAACTAAACAAAATAGGTTTTCACTAAACCATTATTAAAATGATACTCTCTGACGACCACAAATTTTCCACACAGAAATAAATGTCGGCGCTTTTCCCTTAAATTACGCAAGACGGCCCGGTGTGTCTACAATCGAGCTTGCTTTCTAACAATATTCGCCACTCCATGTATATCGTCAACCTGTTGTTTCCGGATTTCTCGCTGATACTGCTGGGAGCGATCTTGTACCGTATCAGCAACTGGGGGACTGGGTTCTGGACCGGGGCGGAGAAACTGGTGTATTTCCTGCTCTTCCCCGCCTTGCTCTTTTATTCCACTGCGCGCACCCCTCTCAGCTTCGACACCAGCGGCAAGATGCTGATGATCGGCATGTGCGCGCTGCTTGGCGCCATCTTTCTTACCTGGCTGGGCAAACCGTGGATCAAGGCAGCGCCTATGGATTATGAATCCGGCATGCAAACCGGCTACCGCTTCAATTCGTATATGGCGCTGGCCCTGGCGGCCAGGCTGGGCGGCGAGCAAGCCACCGGCATGATGGCGATGCTGATCGGCTTTGGCGTACCTTTATGCAATCTGGCGGCGGTCCATGCCCTGGCGCATAAAAGCGGCGGCTTGCTCAAGGAGCTGGCGCGCAATCCCTTGCTGATCGCCACCGCTTGCGGGCTCTTGTATAGCCTGTCCGGCTTGCCGATGCCGGAAGTGGCGGGAGCGGTCTTGTCGCGCCTCGGCAACTCCGCGCTAGCGCTGGGCCTGTTGCTGGTGGGGGCTGGCCTGCGCTTAAGCGGCGCGCATAGGGCCAAAGCGCTGACCGGGTACTTCCTGGCGGTCAAGCTGCTGGCGCTGCCGGCCATGGCCTGGCTGCTGGGTCAGTGGCTGGGACTGGCGCCGTCGCAACTGCAGATAGTCGTCCTGTTTTGCGCCCTGCCGACCGCCTCCAGCGCCTACATTCTGGCCGCCAGGATGGGCGGCAACGGCCCTCTGGTAGCGTTCATGATTTCCAGCGGCACCATGCTGTCGGCGCTGACCTTGCCTTTCTGGCTGTGGGTTTTGCAGCAATAAACAATCAGGCGCCATGCTGCTGCAGGGCCCATGCTACGTGCTCGCGCACCAGCTCGGACGGATCGTCGCTGCGCTGTTGCAGGGCGGCGACGATCTCCGGCGTGCCGGCGCCGGCCGCCGCGGTATTGCCAAGGCCCACCGCCATATTGCGCAGCCAGCGCTGATAGCCGATGCGGCGAATCGGACTGCCTTCCATGCGGCTATTAAACTGCTCCTCGCTCCAGCCGAATAATTCCACCAGAGTGGCTCGATCGAGGCCGTTGCGTACATCGAAATCTCCCAGCGTGGACGGTTGCGCAAACTTGTTCCATGGACAGAACAGCTGGCAATCGTCGCAGCCGTAGACGCGGTTACCGATCAGCGGCCGCAGTTCCACCGGGATGCTGCCTTTCAATTCGATCGTCAGATAAGAGATGCAACGGCGGGCGTCGAGCCGGTACGGGCCGACGATCGCCTTGGTTGGACAGACATCGATACACGCGCTGCACTGCCCGCAATGCGAGCTGACGGACTCGTCAACCGGCAACGGCAGATCGGTCAGGATTTCACCGAGAAAGAAAAACGATCCGGCTTCGCGATTCAGCAATAAGGTGTGCTTGCCGCGCCAGCCCAGGCCGGCCTTCTGCGCCAGGGCCACCTCCATCACCGGCGCCGAATCGGTAAACACGCGATAGCCGAAATCGCCGATCTCGCCCTTGATGCGGTCCGCCAGCTGCTGCATGCGCGAACGCAGCACCTTGTGATAATCGCGTCCGCGCGCATACAGCGACACTGTGGCAGTGCCGGCGGCGGCCGGCGCCAGCCGCGCCTGTTCGCGCGAGCGCCAGTTGCGCTGACCATCCTGACTATCCTGATCATCTTTATAGGCGCGCGGCAGATAATCCATGCGCACCGCAATCGCCCGGATCGCACCGGGCACCAGTTCCGCAGGCCGGGCGCGCTTCATTCCGTGCGCTGCCATATAATCCATCTCACCGTGATAGCCAAGCGCCAGCCATGCCTCGAAGCCAGCCTCTTGCTGCGCCAGATCGACATCGCTGATGCGGATATCGGCAAAGCCAAGCTCCCGCCCCCACGCTTTGATGGTGGTGGCTAGCGCTGCTAAGTTTTGTTCGGTGACTACCATGGCTGGGCGACTTAAAAGACTTGATGCTAAAGATTCGATTTAAAAGACTCGATTTAAAAGATTTGATTTAAAAGACCTGATACGAAGGACTATGTAACGAGATGCCCCATTTTACTACCCACCTGCACGATGAAGCCGGAACCAGCGCTCTGGGAGCCGCATTGGCGAGAGCCTTGCTGCCCGGGCTGGCGTTCCATTTGCATGGCGACCTGGGGGCGGGCAAAACCGCGCTGACCCGCGCCTTGCTGCACGCTGCCGGTTATGAGGGCCACGTCAAAAGCCCTACTTACACTTTGGTGGAACCTTATACCATCCAGATAGCCCAACAGGCGGTCGAAGTGATGCACTTCGATTTGTATCGGATGGCCAGTCCGGATGAATTCCTGGAGGCCGGTTTCCGCGAATATTTCAACCAAAGCACCATCTGTATCGTCGAATGGCCGGAAAAAGCCGCTGCCGCGTTGCCGCCGCCCGACATCAATGTATTACTCAGTGTTTCCCATGTTTCCGACAGGGGACGTGATGTAGAATTGCAGGCGTTATCTGATAAGGGTAGTCAATGTCTCGCTCGATTGAAATTTGCACCAAACCTTTAAAATCAAAGGTTCGCCGCACCATACTCAAGGCCGGCGGCACCTTGCTCATTTCAGTACTGGCGCCGCTGTCGGCGCGCGCCGCGCAAATTGTCGCAGTACGGGTCTGGCCGGCAGAGGACTACACCCGCGTCACCCTGGAAAACGACTCGGAACTGAAAACCACCCATTTCCTGGTGCAAAATCCGGACCGCATGGTGGTCGATATCGAAGGCATCGAACTCAATCCTACCTTGAAGGAACTGGTCGCCAAGATTCAGCCTAACGATCCCTATATCAAACAGGTCCGGGTCGGACAGAACCGCCCCAACGTCGTGCGGCTGGTGTTCGACCTGAAGGAAGAAGTCAAACCGCAGGTGTTTACCCTGGATCCGGTGGGCGGCTACCAGCATCGGCTGGTATTCGATTTGTATCCGGCCAACCCGCCCGACCCGATCGCCGCCATGATCGAAAAGGGTGAATGGCCATCCGCCAACCCGGGCGAAGTCGCGCCGCCAGTAGCGCAAACCAAACCGCCGGAGCCAAAACCGCCGCTGCAAGCGCAACCCGAGCCGCCACCGCCGCAGATCGCCCGCGTCGATCCCAAACCCGACAAAACCCCGACCCCGACCTTAACGCGCATGATCACCATCGCCCTCGATCCGGGACATGGCGGTGAAGACCCGGGCGCCACCGGGCGCGGCGGCAACCGTGAAAAAGACGTCGTGCTGTCGATTGCCAAGCGGCTCAAGGCCAAGATCGAGCAACAGCCGAACATGCGGGTGATGCTGACGCGCGACGCCGATTATTTTGTACCGCTCGGCGTACGCGTGCAGAAGGCCAGGAAGGTGCAAGCCGACCTGTTCGTTTCCATCCATGCCGACGCCTTCGTGACGCCGACCGCACGCGGCTCCTCGGTATTTGCCCTGTCGGAAAAAGGCGCCAGTTCAACCGCTGCACGCTGGCTGGCCAACAAGGAAAACTCGGCCGACCTGATCGGCGGCATCAATATCCAGAGCCATGACCGTCAACTGGCGAGCGTGCTGCTGGACTTGTCGACCACGGCACAGATCAACGACAGCATGAAACTCGCCAGCGCGGTATTGAATGAAATCGGCGGCATCAACAAATTGCACAAGGGCGCGGTCGAGCAAGCCGGTTTTGCGGTGTTGAAAGCGCCGGATATTCCTAGCATCCTGATTGAAACCGCTTTTATTTCCAATCCGGAAGAAGAAGCGAGACTGACTGACAACGCTTATCAGGATCAGATGGCGGATGCGGTCCTGAAAGGGATCAAGAAGTATTTTGCCCATAATCCGCCGCTGGCACGGAACCGTTTGACCTAAGCCGCCGATCCAGATTTTAAAGTAATAAGGGCGCACTGCAAATCTTGCAGCGCGCCCTTATTTCATTGTGCTTCGGCTGTGCTTCGACTTTACTTATACGCCGCGCATTTTCCGGTAGAACTTCCACAGGCCGCCCAGCGCCACCGGCACCACTGCGGCGCCAACCCCGACCAGCACAATCGTGTTCAGGTGATCGCGGATAATCGGGATATTGCCGAAGAAATAGCCGGCCGAAACCAGGCCGACCACCCACATCAAGGCGCCGGTAATATTAAAGAACTGGAACTTGGAGAAAGTCATCTCGGACACCCCGGCCACAAACGGTGCGAAAGTCCGCACGATAGGCACGAAACGCGACAGGATGATGGTCTTGCCGCCGTGATGCTCGTAAAACGCATGGGTCCTTTGCAATGCCTTTTTGTCCAGCCATCGATAATCGTGGGTGTAGACCTTATGCCCGATCACGCTGCCTATCCAGTAATTCAGCGTGTTGCCGGTAGTTGCCGCAATAATCAGCATACCCATCAGCAGCCAGATATTCATTTCACCTGTTGCGCAAAACGCACCACCGATAAATAACAAGGTATCGCCAGGCAAAAACGGCAATACCACCAGGCCGGTTTCGCAAAAAACGATCAGGAACAGAACCATATAGACCAGGGTGCCGTATTCCTTGATCAAAAAGCCAAGGGATTTATCGACGTGCAGAATGACGTCCATGAATTGCATAAAGTCCATATTTTTTCCTTAGTTAGCGCCGGAATAATACACTACGAAAGACAGCAAACAATTAGGTCCGGCAATTGTTTGTGCTGACAATGACAAGGCTTCCGGGAGGCAACTCGCTGCGGCGGCGGCGCGCTTCGGTATAATCGCCACATGAATGCACCGCTCTCTCCCATCCGCGCTATCCAGCAACTCCCAGACAACCTGATTTCGCAAATTGCGGCAGGTGAAGTGGTCGAACGACCCTCCGCCGTGGTCAAGGAACTCCTGGAAAATGCGCTGGACGCAGGCGCCACCCAAATCACGGTGCGGCTGGAACAAGGCGGCGTCAAACGCATCGCCATTACCGACAACGGCCGCGGTATCGCGCCGGAACAACTGCCATTGGCGCTGGCGCGTCATGCGACATCAAAAATCAGTTCGCTGCACGATCTGGAAAATGTCGCCACGCTAGGATTCCGCGGCGAAGCGCTGGCATCCATTGCTTCGGTATCGCTGCTGACCCTGACCTCGCGCACCGCCGACGCCAGCCACGCCTCGGAAATCGACGGCAGCACGCTGGCCGTGACGCCGTCATCCGGCGCGCAGGGCACCACGGTCGACGTCCAGGACCTGTATTTCAATACGCCAGCCAGGCGTAAATTCCTGAAATCGGACCAGACCGAATTCGGCCACTCCGCTGAAGTGGTACGGCGCATCGCGCTGGCGCGGCCGGATGTGTCTTTTTCGCTGACGCACAACGGCAAGACTGTCGACCACTGGAACATCACCGAAATCGCCAAGCGCAGCGCCAGCATCCTCGGCAACGAATTCGCCAATGCCCGCCTGGCGCTGGATGAAGGCGCCGGACCGCTGCGCCTGCATGGCTTCGTCGGTTTGCCGACCGCCTCCAAGGCGCGCGCCGACGCCCAGTACTTCTACGTCAACGGCCGCTTCGTGCGTGACAAATTGCTGGTGCACGCGGTGCGCGCCGCCTATCAAGACGTGCTGCACGGCGACCGCTATCCCTCGTACGTCTTGGGACTGGACCTCGACCCGGCACTGGTAGACGTCAACGTGCACCCGTCGAAAATCGAAGTACGCTTCCGCGACAGCCGCGCGGTTCACCAGTTCGTGTTCCATGCGGTCAGCCGCGCGCTGGCGCAAACTTCCGCCACCTCGTTTGGCGCAACGCCGGCGCCATTGCCCTCGCCCAGCGGCGCGATGCCGTGGATTCGCGGTTCGCAAGAGCATCTGCAGGCGATTCTGCAGCCCGCTGCACAAATGCCCCAGCAGCAAACCTCATTCGGCCCGCAATTTGCGCCCGCCATCAACGGCGTGGCGCAAACCATGGCTAATTACGGCGCATTGTTTACGGATAGTGACCGCGCTGCCGGCAGCGTCGCCGCAAACTATCCGGCCGCACTGCAGCCTGCCAGCCAAACGCTGCCCAGCGACGATTTCCCGCTAGGCTTTGCGCTGGCCCAGCTGCACGGTATTTACATCCTTGCGCAAAACACCAAAGGCCTGGTGCTGGTCGACATGCACGCGGCACACGAGCGCATTCTGTACGAACAATTGAAAGGCGCCCTGGATGACGATGCGATGCAGGTGCAGCCGCTGCTGATCCCGGTGACCTTCTTTGCCGATGCGGTTGAAGTCGGCACCGCCGAAGAAAACCAGGAAACCCTGCATGCGCTGGGTTTCGATATCGCCGCCATCTCGCCCGCCACGCTGGCAGTGCGCTCGGTCCCGGCATTGTTGAAGAACGCCGACGCCCAGACGCTGGCACGCGACGTGTTGCGCGATGTGCGTGAATTCGGCGGCTCGCGCGTCCTGGTCGAACGTCGCAATGAACTGCTCGGCACCCTGGCCTGCCATACCGCGGTGCGCGCCAACCGCAGCCTGACGGCGCCGGAAATGAACGCCCTGCTGCGGCAAATGGAAGCCACCGAACGCGCCGACCAATGCAATCACGGCCGCCCCACCTGGAGCCAGCTGGCGCTGTCGGACCTGGACAAATTATTCTTGCGCGGTCAATAAGCGGTATGTCATCACAGCCTGCAACACCAACCTCGGCCACAGCCAAGCCGCTGGTAGTCGCCATCATGGGCCCCACCGCATCCGGCAAAACCGCCGCCGCACTGGAAATCGCGAAACACATCCCGTCCGAAATCATCTCGGTCGATTCGGCCCTGGTATATCGCGGCATGGATATCGGCACCGCCAAGCCCAGCCGCGACGAACTTGCCACGGCGCCGCACCACCTGATCGACATCATGGAGCCGACGCAATCCTACTCGGCCATGCAATTCCGCGACGATGCGCTGCGCCTGTTCAATGAAATCCATGCGCGCGGCAAGCTGGTATTGATGGTCGGCGGCACCATGCTGTATTTCAAAGCCCTGCGCGACGGCCTCGACGCCCTGCCGCAAGCCGATCCGCAACTGCGCGCCCGGCTGGATGCCGAAGCCGCCCTGATCGGCGTGCCCGGCATGCACGCCAAGCTGGCGCAGCTCGACCCGGTCACCGCCGCCCGCCTCAAACCCAACGATAGCCAGCGCATCCAGCGCGCCCTCGAAATCATCGAACTGAGCGGCCAGACCATGTCCTCGCTGCTGACCGACCGGCCAGCGCCGGAACTGCCGTTCGACATATTGCCGATAGCCCTGGAGCCGTCAGACCGCAGCGTGCTGCATGAGCGGATCGCCCGGCGCTTCGATCTGATGCTGGATATACAAAGCGGCGGCCTTATAGCGGAAGTCGAAACACTACGCGCCCGCGGCGACCTGCACCTCGGCCTGCCGTCGATGCGCTGCGTCGGCTATCGCCAAACCTGGGAATATCTGGACGGCCAGTACGGCTACCAGGAACTACGGGAAAAAGGCATCGCCGCCACCCGCCAGCTAGCCAAACGCCAGCTTACCTGGTTGCGCTCCATGCCGGAGCGGCTTGTGATTGACTGTATTGGCGATCATGTTGCCGATACGGTGCTGGAGGCAGTGATTACAGCCCTCAAACAGCGATAACACCACGAAATTGCCCTTGAAAAGCATCCGGAAGCTGTTTTTCTTGACAGGATTTGGCGGAATGCGTCATAATTTAGGGCTTCATTGGTGATATAGCTCAGTTGGTTAGAGCACAGCACTCATAATGCTGGGGTCGGTGGTTCAAGTCCACCTATCACCACCAGAATTTAGTGATATTAATCAATCACTTACGATAAAAAAGGCCGACTCTAATCAGTCGGTTTTTTCGTTTGTGGCCTTCCTGTGGACTTTTTTGGCAAGCGGGCCGTCGATTTCCGGCACTCCTTCCTGACTGCGTGCGAGCGCACTTGCACATCCACCCATCGCCGCCCTTGTCCAGGCCGCACTACAACATTCCATCTCGGCAGTGCGACGCATAAGATAAGATGACATCTCATCAAATCCCGACTGTAATCACCTCCTGCATGATCGAAGACCTCAAGCAAACCATTCAACCGACAGCACATAAGCGGTGCGCCGATACGCGGACAGTGGTGGCCAGCGTTCTGGTAAATTCATGGCGACGACTGTCGCACGAACACGGTCACACATCTGCTCGACGCACTAGCCCATGCATTGGCCCGCGCACCCCTAGTACGTATTCACAATAAAGTAACCTCATTCATGGCAATTAAGAAATCCGAACTCTATAACTCCCTCTGGAAAAGCTGCGACGAACTGCGCGGCGGCATGGATGCTTCCCAGTATAAGGATTACGTTCTGGTCCTGCTGTTCGTCAAATACATTTCCGACAAATACGCCGGTCAAAAGGATGCACTGATCGATGTACCCACCGGTGGCAGCTTCGCCGATATGGTCGCGCTCAAGGGTGACAAGGAAATCGGCGACAAGATCAACAAGATCATCGGTAAGCTGGCCGAGGCCAACGATCTAAAGGGCGTGATCGACGTTGCCGACTTCAACGATGCCGAGAAACTGGGCAAGGGCAAAGAGATGGTTGACCGCCTGTCCAATCTGGTGTCCATCTTCAATACACCCGGACTGGATTTCAAGGGTAATCGCGCCGAGGGCGACGATATTCTCGGCGACGCCTATGAATACCTGATGCGCCACTTCGCCACTGAATCGGGTAAGAGCAAAGGGCAGTTCTACACCCCGGCGGAAGTCTCGCGCGTTATGGCCAAGGTAATCGGTATCGGCAGTGCTACCAGTGCCAACCAAACCCTGCATGACCCTACGTGCGGCTCGGCATCGCTGCTGCTAAAAGCCCATGATGAAGCTCGCAGTACCACTGGGCTGGACATCACCATCTATGGACAGGAAATGGACAACGCAACCGCTGCGCTGGCGAAAATGAACATGATCCTGCACGATTGCCCTACGGCGGAAATCTGGAAAGACAATACGCTGTCCAATCCGCATTTTAAACAGGCCGACGGTAGTCTCAAGACGTTCGACTTCGTGGTCGCCAATCCCCCGTTCTCCACCAAAGCCTGGAGCAATGGGTTCAATCCGTCAGAAGACGAATTCCACCGCTTTGCACATGGTATTCCGCCCGACAAGAACGGCGATTATGCGTTTCTGCTACACATCTTGGCCTCGCTAAAAACAACCGGCAAGGGCGCAGTGATCCTGCCGCACGGCGTGCTGTTCCGGGGCGGTGCCGAAGGTGGCATTCGCAAGCGCATTATCCAGCGCGGTTACATCAAAGGAATCATCGGCTTGCCGGCCAACCTGTTCTATGGCACCAGCATCCCCGCCTGCATCATCGTGCTGGACAAGGAAAACGCCGCCGCTCGCAAGGGCATCTTTATGATTGACGCCAGCAAAGGCTACATCAAGGACGGCAACAAGAACCGCCTGCGCGCGCAGGACATACATAAGATCGTGGATACCTTCAACAAGCAGGTGGCAACGCCCAAGTATGCGCGCCTGGTGCCTGTGGCAGAGATCGAGACCAACGACTACAACCTCAACATCCCGCGTTACATCGACAGCACTGACTCCGAAGACCTGCAAGACATCGCGGCCCATCTGCAAGGCGGCATACCGAACCGCGACATTGACGACCTGTCCCGCTACTGGGAAGTGTTCCCTGGCGTGCGCGCAACGTTGTTTTCTCCGGCAGATCGACCAGGTTATAGCCAGCGTAAGGTAGCGGCCAGCGACATCAAGATGTCCATCTTCGGCCATGCCGAATTCTCCAGATTCAACCAGTCGATCAGCGTCCTTTTTGCGCAGTGGAAGGCGGCTAACACGCCGGAACTGATGGGCATCACCCTCGGTGGCCACCCAAAGGCGCTGATCGAGACGCTGTCTGAAAGCCTGCTCGACACCTTCAAGCAAGCAAAGCTGCTGGACGCCTACGATGTGTATCAGCACATCATGAGTTATTGGGCAGAATCGATGCAGGACGATATCTATATGGTGGCACACGATGGCTGGAATGCAGTCGTGGATGGAAAACCCAACACCGATCTCATCCCGCAGCGATTTATCATTCGCCGCTATTTTTCAACCGAGGCAAAGGCCATTGATCAGTATGAGGCCGAGCGCGACGCCGTCAGCCGTCAAATGGAAGAACTGGACGAGGAACACAGTGGCGAAGACGGTCTATTGGCAGAGGCCAGGAACGACAAGGGCAGGTTAACCAAGGCCAGCGCCAAGGTACGACTGGGCGAGATTAAGAACGACCGTGACGCTGTTGACGAACGCAAGCTGCTGAACGACTATCTTGAGCTGATCGAACAGGAAGCCATCGGCAATAGAAAACTCAAAGACGCGCAGAAGGCGCTGGACGCCAAGGTATTCGCGCAGTACGCCAAGCTGTCCGAGACCGATATCAAGACGTTAGTGGTGGAGGACAAATGGCTGGCCACACTCGCCTTTGACGTACAGACCGAACTGGATCGCGTCTCGCAGGCGCTCACTGGACGGGTCAAAGAATTAGCGGACCGCTACGCAACGCCATTACCTCAACTCGTCGACGAAGTACAAGTCTTGACGGCCCGTGTGAATGCGCATCTGAAGAAGATGGGTGCGGCATGGAGATGAAGGCGGGATACAAGCATACCGGAGCGGGGATGATTCCGGTGGATTGGGATGCTAAGCGACTAGATGAACTTGGTACTTGGAAAGGAGGTGCTACCCCTTCTATGCAAAATCCGATGTTCTGGTCTAACGGAAACGTGCCATGGGCATCATCTGGTGATATCAAGTCCGTGTTGATTTCAGATACTCCAATGAAAATCACTGAAGCTGCTGTGAAACAATCAAGTACTACACTTCTACCTCCAAACAGTGTCTTGATCGTAACCCGGAGCGGAATCCTAAGAAGGTATCTGCCTGTATCAAAGAACACCAAGCCGATTGCCATCAATCAGGATATCAAGGCAGTGATTCCTGGCGTAAAGGTTGACTCGGATTACTTGCTTCACGTTCTTGTCGGTAGTGGGCAGCGAATATTGGCAACTTGTTTGAAGTCAGGTACGACTGTAGAGAGTATTGAATACCCTTGGTTGAAAGCATATCAGGTCCCGCTTCCTTCTCTCCCCGAGCAACAGGCAATCGCAGCCGCCTTGTCCGATGTGGATGCCCTGATCAGCGGGCTGGACCAACTCATCGCCAAGAAGCGCGACCTCAAACAAGCCGCCATGCAACAACTTCTCACCGGCCAGACCCGTCTGCCGGGGTTTAGCGGGGAGTGGAAGCGGGTTAAAGCCGGCGACATCGGCCAGTTCCGCGGTGGCAGCGGGTTCCCAACCAAGGTCCAAGGGGCGACGGTAGGGACATATCCACTCTTCAAGGTTTCTGACATGAACCATGTGGGTAACGAAATTTTCATGGACACTGCAAATAATTACATCAGCGAAGCATTGCGAAAGCAGCTTGGTGCAACAGCCTTTCCCGCTGAAAGTATCGTATTTGCCAAAGTCGGTGCCGCTGTATTTTTGGAACGAAAGAAAATTCTTATTAAAGCAAGCTGCTTGGATAACAACATGGCGGCGTTCGTATTGGATGCCGGTCGTGCCTATAGTCGCTTCATTCATTACGTGCTACTTAACACGAACCTGGGGAATTTAGTGAGTACAACGGCATTACCTTCGCTTAGCAAGGGTGTACTTTCTGCGATTGAATTAACTCTTCCACCGCTGCCTGAACAAATTGCCATCGCCACGGTGATCTCCGACATGGACGCTGAACTTGCCGCTCTCGAAAACCGCCACGATAAGACCCGCGCCCTCAAGCAGGGCATGATGCAGAATCTCCTAACTGGAAGGATTCGTTTGATATGAGTATGGTCGGCCAAATTGAGAAAAAAACCCAGGAACGGGTGATCAAACTGTTCCGCGACACGCTGGGCTACGACTATCTAGGCAGCTGGATCGACCGCGTCGACAACCGCAATATCGACACGGACTTGCTGGATACCTTTTTGGAAAAGCAAGGCGTTGATGCTGCGCTAATCAGCCGGGCACGGCATATTCTCGACAAGGCTGCCGGTGATACCAGCAAAACCATCTACGACCGCAACAAGGCAGTCTATGAGCTGCTACGCTATGGCGTAAAGGTGAAACCAGAAGTAGGTGAAAACACTCAGACCGTCTGGCTGATCGACTGGAAACATCCACTCAATAATCATTTTGGCATCGCGGAAGAAGTTGCCATCAAGGCAGCGGACGCCTCGGCCAATATCAAGGGATATGACAAGCGCCCGGACGTGGTGCTGTATGTGAACGGCATCGCGCTGGCCGTCCTGGAACTCAAGCGCTCAACCGTGTCGGTGGCCGAGGGGATACGCCAGAATCTGGATAACCAGAAGCCCGTCTTCATTCAGCACTTTTTCTCCACGATGCAGTTGGTAATGGCCGGCAATGATACCGAGGGCATGCGTTACGGCAGTATCCAGACGCCAGAGAAGTATTACCTGACATGGAAGGAAGAAAGTCCCATCGAGAACCTGCTTGACCGACACCTGACGCAGGTGTGCTGCAAGCCGCGTTTGCTGGAGCTGATCCACGATTTCATCGTATTCGACGCCGGTACCAAGAAGCTGTGCCGCCAGAACCAGTATTTCGGCGTGCGCGCCGCACAGCAGCATGTGCAGCGGCGCGAGGGCGGCATCATCTGGCATACGCAGGGATCGGGCAAAAGCCTGACGATGGTGTGGCTGGCCAAGTGGCTACGCGAGAACCGACCGGATGCCCGAGTGCTGATCATCACCGACCGCACCGAACTCGATGAGCAGATCGAAAAAGTATTCAAGGGCGTTAACGAAGATATTTACCGCACCAGCAGCGGCGCCGACCTGATCGCCACGCTGAATACCAGCAAGCCCTGGCTAATGTGTTCGCTGATCCACAAATTCGGCGGCAAGGAAGACGAAGACGCGGGCGGCAGCGCTGCCGATATTGCCAAGTACATCGCTGACATGAAAAAGGCACTGCCGACCGGCTTTCTGGCCAAGGGCGACCTGACCGTGTTTGTGGATGAGTGCCATCGCACCCAGTCCGGCGAGTTACACAAGGCGATGATGGCGATCCTGCCCAGTGCGCTGTTCATCGGATTCACCGGCACGCCACTGCTCAAGGTTGATAAGCAGAAAAGTATCGAAATATTTGGCGACTACATCCACACTTACAAGTTCGATGAGGCGGTGCGCGATGGCGTGGTGCTGGATTTGCGCTATGAGGCACGTGATATTGACCAGAATATTACCTCGCAAAAGAAAATCGACCAGTGGTTCGAGGCCAAGACCAAGGGCCTGACCGATCTGGCGCGTGCGCAGCTCAAGCAGAAATGGGGAACCATGCAGCGGGTGCTGTCCTCCCAGTCGCGCCTGGAGAAGATCGTGGCCGATATCCTGATGGACATGGAAACTCGCGACAGGCTCAAGAGCGGCTACGGCAATGCGATGCTGGTGTCGGGCAGCATTTACCAGGCATGCAAATTCTATGAACTGTTCGACAAGACTGATCTGGCGGGCAAATGCGCCATCGTGACCAGCTACAGGCCATCAGCAGCCGACATCAAGGGCGAGGAATCCGGCGAGGGGCTGACCGAGAAACTGCGGCAATACGGCATTTACAACAAGATGCTGGGTGGCCAGGAGCCGGAAGCGTTCGAGAAAGCGGTCAAGAAAAAATTCATCGACGAACCGGGACAGATGAAGCTGCTGATCGTGGTGGACAAGCTGCTGACCGGCTTCGATGCGCCCTCGGCCACCTATCTCTACATCGACAAGCAGATGCGCGATCACGGTTTGTTCCAGGCCATCTGCCGGGTCAACCGGCTAGATGGAGAGGACAAGGAATACGGCTACATCATCGACTACAAGGACTTGTTCAAGAGCCTGGCGACGTCGATCCACGATTACACCGCTGGCGCACTCGATGGCTATGACAAGAGCGACGTGGCGGGCCTGCTACAAGACCGGCTGGGCAAGGCACGCGAGCATCTGGAGGAAGCACGGGAAGCGATCAAGGCGCTGTGCGAGCCGGTCGATGCGCCTCAGGATACGGCGGCCTATCTGCGTTACTTTTGCGCCATTGACTCGGGCAACGCGGCACAGCTCAAGGAAAACGAGCCGAAGCGACTGGCCTTGTACAAGTTCACCGCCGGATTCATCCGTGCCTTTGCCAATCTGGCCAATGAAATGGAACAGGCAGGCTATACGTTAGCGGAGATCGACGCCATCAAGGCGGAAGCCGATCATTTCGAGAAGGCCCGCAATGAGGTGAAACTGGCCAGCGGCGACTACATCGACCTGAAGATGTATGAGCCGGCCATGCGTCACCTGATCGACACCTACATTCGGGCCGAGGAGAGTGAGAAGATTTCGGCCTTTGATGATATGTCGCTGATCCAGCTCATCGTTGAGCGCGGCGCCGATGCGGTAGGTGCGCTGCCCAAGGGCATTCGCGAGAACAAAGAGGCGGTAGCGGAAACCATCGAGAACAACGTGCGCAAGTTGATCATCGACGAGCAGCCGATCAATCCGATGTACTACGAGAAAATGTCGGAACTGCTGGATGCGTTGATCGAGAAGCGCAAGCAGAACGCGCTCGATTACGAGCAGTATCTGGCGGAGATTGTGGCATTGGCCAAGCAGGTGAAAAATCCGGCGACGGGCGCGACTTACCCCGCGACCTTGGATAACGCTGCCAAGCGGGCGCTGTATGACAACCTCGGCAAGGATGAAGCGCTGGCGCTGGCGGTTGACCATGCGGTGCGGCTGAAAGCGCAGGATGATTGGCGCAGCAACGCGAACAAGATCAAAACGGTTAAATTTGCAATTAGGGCGGTGCTAAAAGACGACGAACAACTTACCAATGACATTCTGGAGTTGGTGAAAAATCAGCATGATTATTAAAGGAACAGAAAAGCACCAGATCACGATCAACGGCTTGGCCGTGGAGGTGGTGCGCAAGGACATCAAGAACCTGCACTTGGGTGTCTATCCACCCCAAGGGCGGGTCCGAGTGGCTGCACCATTGGCAGTTAGCAACGATGCGGTACGGCTGGCGGTGATCGGCAAGCTGGGGTGGATCAAACGTCAACGGGCAAAGTTTGATGCCCAGCCGCGTCAGTCCCAACGCGAAATGGTCAGCGGCGAGAGCCACTATTTTCTCGGGCAACGCTATCGCCTTCGCATCACTGATCACCAAGGCGCAGGCAAGGTCGTCATGCGTAACAAAGCGATTATCGACCTCCAAGTGCGCCTCGACGCCAGCGCGGAGCAACGCGAAGAGGTTTTGTTGCGTTGGTATCGCGAGCAGTTAAAAAACATAATTCCACCGCTGCTGGAGAAATGGCAACCGATTATTGGTGTGCAGGCGGCGGCCTGGGGCATCAAGAAGATGAAGACCAAGTGGGGTAGTTGCAACACGAATGCCCAACGCATCTGGTTGAACCTTGAACTTGCCAAGAAGCCGGTACAGTGCCTGGAGTACATCGTCGTTCATGAACTGACGCACTTGCTGGAGCGACACCACAATGATCGTTTTACGGGCTTGATGGATGCCAATATGCCGAGTTGGCGGCTACATCGGGATGAGCTAAATTCTGGATTGCTGGCGCATGAAAGTTGGGATTATTAACTTATCCGTGGCTGAATCAGCAGCTATGTCGCTCTTCGGCAACCGTTGGCAGCGCTTGCGATGGCTGGGAAATCATTGCGTTCTTACAGGAGGTGTTATGTGGATATTCGGCTATGGCTCACTTATGTGGGATGGGTGGGAACAAAACCACTGTTGTCTGCAACGCGTTGTCGGTGAATTACCTGGTTACCGCCGTGCGTTCAACAAAGCATCGATCAAGAACTGGGGAAGCAAGGCAAGTCCCGGCCCCACGCTCAACATTGAGCAAGCAGAACAGGCGGTTTGCTGTGGCATAGCCTTTGAGTTCCCGGACGAGAAAGCCGACAGCGTCCTTGCTTACCTTCGTCAACGTGAGGGCAACGGTTTCAACCTCAAGCAAATGTCAATCACGCTTCGAGACGGCAAATTCGCCAAAGCCTTCATAGCGTTCTATGAAGGCCCTAACAAAATCAAAGTCGACTCTACCACCGAACTCGCTAATCTTATCGCGCTCGCTTCAGGTTCGAGCGGAAGCTGCCGCGAGTACGTTCGAGGTATCTATGTTGAGCTATCCAAACTTGGACTCACGGATTCAGTGGTAACTACAACTTGGCAGGCAGTGCAGCAGCTTGCCTGAAATGACGCCCAATCCGGCGGTCAACAGGACTTGCGCAATAAGCCGTCCGGCAGGTTACTTCTGAGTTGAACGGCCGCTTTTGAGCGGGGCGAAAGGCCGGAATGGATCGCAATGCATAGCTATGCGTTGCTACAAGAAGCAGGCATTCGCACGTTCGCAGCATACAGTGGCGGCACTCTTGGCGGAGAAGGCGCTTGCCTCGCGACAGTAATCGGCGTTTGCCAGTATTTTTTGGACACCTGGAGGCGCACACAATGTCGGATCATTCGCTCTCACGCCTTCCTGACAAGTCGAGCTGGTGCTTCAACCAGATAGCTTGCTCCGACCTTGATCGAGCATCAGCACTAGAAATTGCAGGACCGCCGCGTGCGTTGCTGAAGGCGACCGTGAGGGCGCTGGATGACGCACTCTGTCGCAGTGACGTGCGTTTCGGTCGCGAACACGCAGGGTCTCAACCAGACGACTGCCGGGCGGTCGTCCAATTCAGCGTAGGCGTCGGGCTATTCGATTGGTTCTTCAAT
This sequence comes from Collimonas sp. OK242, assembly GCF_900107095.1. Taxonomy (GTDB): domain Bacteria; phylum Pseudomonadota; class Gammaproteobacteria; order Burkholderiales; family Burkholderiaceae_D; genus Collimonas. The sequence goes on along the minus strand of NZ_FNOR01000005.1, from coordinate 161,178 downwards.
GCGAGAACCGGGTATCGCGCACATTTTCGAGGGGACTATAAATTTGGCTTGGAATTTGAGAAACGGATCATCATAGCGCTGCGCCTTCGCCTCAATGCGAAACTTCTGGATGTTGTCTTTGGTCGGGAGCTGAATGAAAATTTCGAGGATGAGGGCGAGGCACAGATTCCGAAACACTTTTTGATCGACTCTCTCACGCCGAACCTGGCAAAGGTTTGGTTCTGCACCCGGCGTATAAAGCTCGGTGGCGGAATAGAGAGGTTGCCTACGGGTGTTGTCGGACCAAGAATTCTGCTGGATCATGACAAACTCTGGGCCGCGCCTTGTCGCGAACACGACACCGCTTGGCTGGACATCAAAGGGGCTTTTCTCGGAAAGGCAGGACCTTATCAACTGAAGGGTCCGATATGCCGCGCCAAAAAGCTTCATGACGAAGGAGAAGCATAGTGCGTGTGCCTATTCGGTGTTCGGCCATCAGCACCTGTTGACCTTGCTGGCGATGCTTGAAGATGATGCTGCAATGTTGGCGTTCATGTTTTATTAGCTGATGGGCGCAAGCAGCATGAATGTTAAGTTGCTGGCTAATGCCGTGTCAGATGCGCACGGAATCTGAGCGTACATGAAAGATCGGGATCGCCCCAGAACGGCACTTCGAGTTTGTGCGCCGAAATCGGTCACTTGTTGTCATGCCAAGGGTGGTAGCGACTCGAAATACCTCGTCACCTGAGTCATGACCTATTGGCCGCTGCGACATTATCGCCTGCGGCGGCGAACCACACTTCTACCGGCACACCGCGCTCTTGAAAGCGACACAGAATGTACCGTGCGTCGTGCCGGTGCGTCATCAAGTGCGACTCCATCAGCCGGAAAACCTTGTTGCCAAACTCAATGATCGTTTGGCGATCTTCTGCTAGGCGCTCCGGTGTCGGGTTGAAGGCGTATTTCTCGGGTGACCCACGGTGGAGTTTGTCGCCACAGATACCGTTCAACTTCTTTAGGTCGGCCTTTGTCAGGTACGGGGCGTCGATCTCATCCAATTGGACTCTGTCGTCCGTAACGGTCATCGTCCGTGGCTTTGGGTAGAAGTCTTGGTGCAGCCCGTCGAGTGCCTTCATCAGGGTATCCGCCGACCACTCCTTTTGAAACTTTGGGGCCTGCAGTTCCTTGATGTATGCGTGCGCGATAACGCATGCAAAAGAGGTGCATTCACAGATGACCCGAAGCTGAAGAAAACAGAACTCATGTGCCAGCGGTCCTTGAAGTGCGGTACGCCCACTTAAAACGTCTTCAATCGCATATAGCCGCTCTTTGATCTCCTGCATCAGGTCCGGGTACCTGGGGTCTTGGTTCATCGAGACTTCCTCCTGTATGACGCAGTATCGCATCAAGTTGATTTTCCGACATACCCCATGCAAGGATAGCGCCACGCGCCACCTTGCGGAGTGAACGGCGACAGGATCGCCTTGGCCGATACTAGCTTACCGCTCATGCTTGCTTTCGGCGACGTATGCCTCGATGACGTCGGCGGGGATATCTGGCTATCTTGGCAAATGCCAAGATAGCCGTCATACAGGTATAAGTAGGGTATACGCCAGCATGACACATTAGGTTGACACTTTATGGCCCCTGATGATGTACAAATAGGGTTGTTTTATTATTTCTTGACATCCATCCTTCAACGTCTAGACTCTAACTGTACACATTGTACTTAGTTAGGGAGACGGTCATGAAAAGCAAACAGGTAGGCTATATCAGGGTTTCGGGTCTGGACCAGAACGTCGCCCGTCAGCTTGACGGCATCGCCCTGGACAAGGTGTTCACCGACAAATGCAGTGGCAAGGACACCAAGCGTCCACAACTGGCCCTGGCACTCGACTTCCTGCGTGAGGGCGACACGCTGGTAGTCCACAGCATGGACAGGCTGGCGCGCAACGTAGATGACCTGCGCCACATCGTCAAAACCCTGACCGCCGACGGTATCGCGGTGCGTTTCGTCAAAGAGGGCCTGAGGTTTAGCGGTGACGATAGTCCGATGAACAATCTGCTGCTCACGCTGCTGGGCGCAGTGGCCGAGTTCGAGCGCTCGATGATTCACGAACGCCAGCGTGAAGGCATCGCCCTCGCCAAGGCCAAGGGAGTGTACAAAGGCCGCAGACAGCAACTAAGCGAGCAAGAAGCCGCTGAATTAAAAGCCCGCGTAGAGCGTGGCGACCAGAAAGCGCAGATCGCCAGGGACCTTGGGATCAGCCGAAACAGCCTATACAATTACTTGGGACGCCGACCCTAAACTGGCCACTATCAAACTGACATGGCCGTGCGGTGCTGCCAGCTTTTTCCCATCCGATTTAGCTACACTCATAGGATGCCTGCCTATGCGCCGTTACTACATGACCAACTCCGAAACTGCGATGATCTTTGATCATGATTGAATTTAATCGAGTTTTGGTAAAATTTCGTTGTAATCACGGTTTAATAGTTGATTTCCTTAAATAATTAGTGGCAGAAAACATGAAGCTGGAGCATGATTCATAAGACTTCGCTCTTAGCTTATTGCCAAGTTACTTACCGGGGACTCAGTTGACAATTGCAGTATGCTACCTCTCACCAGAGGGAATCGTGCTCGGCGCAGATAGCACATCTTCTGTGCCATGCGGCACAGGAATGCATTACTTTGATTTCACTCAGAAAGTTTTTGAAATTGGTGAGGGCAGTACCCTAGCATTGATAACTTGGGGCCTTGGAGGACTCGGGCCTGTTAGCTACCGGACTATTTTAGCGCGGCTAGGCGACGATTTGGCCGCCAACAAGCCGATATCCGTAGCCGAGGTGGCTCAACGCTTTACGGATATGTTTTGGGCGGAGTATTGCGCATTTGATCTTACTCAGAGAGTGATTGCTTTGAGTGCGAAAGGGCCATATGATCCAGCAGCGAATCCGCAAAACCCAGTGGCCCGGACTAAACTCGAAGAAGATGAGTTCACGAATTTAAGAACAAGCTTAGTAGTCGGTTTTTGTATTGCTGGGTATCTTTTGCCGAGTCGAACACCGGAGGCTGCTAGCATAACCTTTGACCCTCTTGCGCCTAAGCCAGTGCCGACATTGAATAAGATGGAGGGGTCGCAATGGTGGGGCGTCCCTAACATCATAAGTAGACTTATTTTTGGCGCAGATGCCAATTTAAAACAGGCAATCTTATCGTCGGGAAAATGGAATGGAACACAAGCCGATTTAGAGGATGTGGTGCAGCAACAGCAGTTTTCACATGCTACATTACCGATTCGAGACGCTATCGATTATGTGTACTCATGCATACACTGCACGATTAAGGCAATGAAATTTTCTAGCATGGCGCAAGTTTGTGGTGGCCCTATTGAAATAGCTGTAATAACAACTGATCGTAAATTCCGCTGGGTTCGACATAAACCGTGGGATGCTGCAATTACCGATGGAGAATATAATGATTAATGAGAAAACTGATAAGAGTGGGTCTACCGTTCAAGAGACAGTTAAAGACATGCAGAGCCATTTTGCGCAGACAGGAACATATCGCCCATCTGACCTTTCACATGTCTTCGGCGATCCACGAGTAAGCGTAACTGTCAAAACGACCGATGCGTACGCGCAAAGTCTGCGCGGATCGAAATAAGAAATTTGATTTTCTACTTCGGCGCCATCATAAATTTGTGGAGCGTCAATTCGGCTTTCATTGCTGAGAGCCGAGTTTGACATTTAATCCAGTAACGCCGCAATATTTTCAACACTCCAAGTTTTGTCTGTGATTCCGACCCCAAGTGCCGGCGCTGTTTTTAGTTTCTTACCCGCAGCCGTTTGCTAACGTTGCGGCAAATATCCCCATACTTCGTCGACATCGATCTGGCTGAGTGGTCGCCAACGTCATCGCTGTACATAGCCATCATCTGTGACGAGGCAACGGCAATGAGGATTAAAGGTGCTACAAGTACGCGGTCCTGGCGTGTTGGTGGTGCCTGAATGCCGCACCGAGCAGCGCTGTATCCGCCGTCGCCTGCGTCTTGCCACGTCCTGATGGCTTCGGCGGCTGCTTACGTGGGCAAGGTGAAGATCGTCGTGATGGGGCGTGGCAGGGTCATTCTTGGCTGCCGATTCGCTTACGGTAACGGTTCTTAACGGTTTGGTAACAGCGGCGGGAGCTGACCTGACGCGCCCCCGAGGATCGCCGGCACCCTGCCCATGACGCACGTCGTCAACCAGCGTCAACATGGCCTTCGTCACTTTAGTCAACTTGTGCCAGCCGCTTCCTGAATGCTTCGCGCAGTTTGTCGAAGCTATCGTCCAGAGCTTCGGTCGTTGCTTCCAGCTCAGGCTTGGCGACATCTTCCAGTCCCAGGTGCTTGATCAGTTTTTCCAGTGCGCCCAGCTTGTCCCACAATCGAATTTTTTTGGTGAAGTTTTGCGGCTGTCCAGGTTCGCCTGTGGCTTTGATTTCAGCCGTCTCCACGCTCGCCAACGCACCAGCAGTGTCGTCGTCAAGGTCGGCCACCAGCTTCATGCTGCCATCGCCATTGAACAGTTTACGCATGTCGCAAAAGGCTATCTTGGCCAACTCACTGACGATGCGTTCGCGTGTGACGCCGGCTTTGTTCGCCAGTTCCTTCTGCCGGACCTGGATCGCCTGCTGTATCTGAGGTTTTCTTAACAACGCAAAGCCTTGCTCTGCCGCTGTTTTCTTGGAGTATCCGGCCCGAATTGCGGCTTGCGTCGCGTTGAGATCAATCAGGTACTCGTCGATGAATCGAAGCTGCCGGCTATTGAGTTCGCCATGGTTTAGGTTATTTTTCATAATGCACTCCTTAAAATTTCGTGCTGCTTTTACTGCATAGCTTTTGGTGAACCGTTTTCCGGTACTGAAAAAAACAGCCACCCACAGCTCTCCAAAGGTGAGAGGTGTGGGCCTTTGATGTAGGTCCAGGCTCTCAACTGCGCCACATCCAGAAATACCCTCTGGCTGCCACGCCCTCTAGGAGGCTGAATTCAGTCGACACGGGCTTGTCTCACCATTTGGACCCGTGCCTTCCTTGCAGTCGCTTCAGCTACGCTGCGTTGGCTCGCCTGTAAGGTTAGACAGGGCCAGTCTTTTTGCGGTGGGGGCCGATGCAGGCCCATGCACATTTTTTTGAGGTGTCGTCCGCTCCACCTTGACAGCAGTTACGCTCCACGCCGCACATCCATCTGCGTGGAGCCGCGATGCCAGACTGCATACCGGTCGATCACGCGTTTGGTCGTGCGTGCGGCCACACCTGTCTCGCTCGAAATCGCAAGATAGGTCCGCATTGGCATTCTGTTTTCTCGAAAAAAAACCGCCGGCATCGAGCTGATGGGGGCGGGTCGTAAACGCAAAAAACCCGGCGATAAGGCCAGGTTTGATGGTGTTGATGCAATCGGTTTTGAGGGCTGAGTCATGACGTTTCCGAAAAAGATTTGTACCTGGCTGGGCCAGATAAAAACACTTTGTCTTTGACGTCCGATTCACCCGCCGAAACGGTAGGGCTACTTGGATAGAGCAAGAGTCTGTGTGACGTGGGTCACCCCACGCTTGCTACTTTACGACGAGATACATAAGAACTCAATACCTAACTGTAGTCCGTAAAAAAATAGTTTTTCGACGGCATATGATTGACTAAATACGTAAATTTTCGCAATTGTTTCGAGGCGACTCGTCGGCATATTCGCTGCGACCATATGACGTTATCGGGCCAATGGTCACAAGTTGGTGATGGCCGCTATCGTACTGTGGACACACTCTACGTGTACAGTTCGTCCCAGTCTTCACCAAGCATCCAGCGGAGGGCAGACAGCTTCCCGTTGATCATTCCCCACTCGAAATCAGTCCAAGGGCCGTAGTTGCCTTTGCCAAGCGTCCTCTCCGCCTTCTTGGCTCCCCTGAGCGCACCCTCCCAAATATCCTCGACGGTGTGGGTTTGACCGCTCAGCTTTCCCTTGTCCCATTCCTCGCGGCTGACGATCTTGTGCTTGCCCTTTTCAACCTGCCAAGCGAGGTACTTGTGTCGGTTGTACCAAACCTGTGTTGCCAACCGATCCATTGCATTGAGCATCTCGGAGAGGCTCCTAGGCTCTTGCTCCCATTCCTGTTCCCACATTGCGTAAGTGACACGCATCGGGTCGATACGTCGTAGGCACTCGGCAAGGTTGATAAAATACATCGACTTGATCTTCGAGAACGAACTAGCAAAGTCAGCGTGCGGCAGCTTCTGGTTGCCGTTGATGAGGCTGAAGTCGTGCTTGTTGTGCGTGACAAACGCAAACCTTTGGCCCGCGCCCCCCATCGTCCTGACGCACTCGAAGTAGGTCTCGATCAGCACCGCATCAGCCATTGAGTTTTTGTTCTCATGGTGGCAAGGTGCCTTCCGATGCAGCGCACGGTCAGCGGCTCGAACCTTGATCTCGTCGCTCGCTTCGATGACCGTTGCGGCAGCGAGGATATTGTCGATCCGAGCTAATGTGCCCTCGGCTGCACCACCCAGGATTGGGATGCGGTGATCCACTTCGGACAGGTAGCCCAATACCTTGTCTTTCTGCCTCTTGTCGCCATCAGCTTTGCGTATGGCGTCCTTGACGAGGTTGAAGTGCGTTGAAAGGCTCTTTGCGCTCGATTTCGCGACCCGGTTGCGGTTCTTCTGAAACTCGTTGATCACGATGCGAGGCACAAGGATGTTCATGAACCCACCCGACAGCAGCTCTACGAGCAAATTGAGTAACGGCGTCTGCTTCGGGTCCTCGGCAAGGTCGAGCCACACGCTGGTGTCGATGAGGATGTTGAACATTGCTGTGAACTCTCTTTCTAGCTAAGGTGGATGGCGGTCGTCTACGCGGTGGTGCCTGCAACAAGCGGTCGCATGCTGGTTCCGGTCGCGCCCAACAATTTATCATTTTTGGTGGCGCAGAATCCGGGTGTTCTTACTTTCTATGGGAAAGGCGCCGGGTGTGCGACGCCGATGAGTAAAAACGTGTTCCCGATCCAGGATAGTGCCGAAATCATCAGCCACGTTTCCTGAACCATGTGGTCAGATGCGAACGATAAACAAGTCCACAGATGGCAAACTCTATAACTGGTGCAGAAACTGTACCGATGAACAAAATGGCACTGCACTATGAACAGTGGTGCAGTTTCTGTACCGATAGGCGCTATGCTGTGGCGTCTTGTGGTGCATTTTCTGCACCTCCTGGCACCTTTTTTTCAGGGTATTGGTTCCGTTTCTGCACCACAGGAATTAATTTATCCGGCGGGTTTCCGCGTCCGTCGTTGGGATCGATTCTCTTTAGTTCGGAGAAATTCAAGTACGGGAATGTCTTTGGGTCAATATCCATCGACTTCTCGTAATGTAGCGGCCACCACGTAAACGCCAGCCACTCAGCGGTCCGGGGGGGGATGGCCTTTTCGCGTGAGTACAACGAACGGGCATTCAAGCAGTGCGCGTTTAGCATTGATAAGCGTTCTCTTCGAGGTCCATCCGCAACGTTCCATAACGACAAACGCAGGACAAAGCCGGCCGTTATTCTTGCCGGTATATTGGCCCATCAGAGCGATGGCCAGCACTACCGCATTAGGTGGTAACGACTGCCACGCAGCGGAGCGGATAACATCCATCGGGATCGCCACAAAATGAAAAGGAAGCGCTCCCTTTACATGGTTATGCTTCGTCATCTGGCCTCCGATTCCAGGCGTTGACGGCTTGTTCTGCATCCGGCATCGCCCAGGGGGTGACGCCGCAGTGGTAATTGTTGCAGCGTACACGCCACCATTCCTGTGCATTCCGCATTGGAGCGAGCGTGGCCGATCCGCCGCAGAATGGGCAAGGTCGAAGGTTTAACGTGCTGGGCACGATAAATAGCTTTACTCACCGAAAGTACCCGCCAACATGCGCAGGCCAGCGCGCTCGGATTCCTCTGCGACCTTCGCCGATGCCAATGCGCCCTCGGGCAACAGTTCCTCTATTTGTTGGCGCAGCAAGGCACGAAGAATACGTGCTGGCATCGCTTCGGCTTCGACAGTGGAGGCAACTTGGAGCGAGCGCGTGTCGGACTCCTTTCGGGGTTTGGTCGGTAGGTCATATAACGCAATCTGATCCTCGTTGATGCCGATGCGTTGAAAATGTAATTTAATCGATGGCTTCAGGTGTAAACGCAATTCGCGCTCAAGCGCAACGTCGATAATTACGCCTGCCGGGTCATAGTCACCAATATAGAAAATAATCAGTGGGCGACCATCGTCGGAATAGTTGTGCGCTTCTGCCGCTTCATGGACGAATGACAGGCTAGAGAAGCCGCCACATGGGTACAAATCAACTGCCAGTTCAGTGCAGTCCTTTTGTATAACGCTGGCAATGCTCCGGCTTTCACACCACACCTCACAGCGATAATCCGACAGCGCCCACAAGTCAGAACGATACAACCCGGCCATACGGGACAGAAAATCTCCTTTTCCTGAAAAAGTAGTGACGAAGTAACCGCGCCGAGACATATCCGCAATCCAGTCATACCGCACGCGACCCGAGCGCCGCAGCTTGACGCAGCGGTCCTGAACGTGACGATAGCCACGGTCGGACTTCTCGACCGGCTCGGGTAAGCGCGGATCGGTCATGCGGTAAAAAACGTGTCGTACAGACTGCGGGTGATCATCTTTCAACACGTCAATAATTTGCTGATCAAGCTGCTCTAGCTGTTCGTTGGTGCGGCGGTCGCGCTTTAACGTGCCAGCACGATAAAGCGGTCCCGACTTGGCTTCGTCAGCGGAAGATGCGCTTGTGGTTTGAGTACGCTTGACCATTACAAGCCCTCCTCGGAACCGAATGCTGCGCGCAGCGTATGTTCGGCATCCGCGAGGTAATAGAACGCGACATGTCGATGCGGGTCTTCTTCAATTGGCGCATGCACCTCGAACATTTCAACTGACCAGCCAAGGCTCCTGAGTTCTTTGACAGCGGCGGCCAGTTTCGTGGGGCCGACTGATTGAACGAACTCAGGATGACGGTGCATGTCGTTATTTAGCATTGCCGTCAAGAGCCGCGCAGCCAGCGTGTTCGGCATTGGATAAGTAGGGCTAGGCATATACGCCTCCGGTCTTTGCAAACCAGCGGTTGATGCGACGCACGTCAGCAACTGTCAGCGCGTACACTTCGCCATGAACAACATCGTCATTACCGCTGACGATAGGTACTTGAACGGTTGGCAGTTCAAGCCCGAGCTGGCGCAATTCTTCGGCAAAATCTGTTCCGCTGGTGGGATGACCGATGCGGGAAAATTGATCGGAAGGCAACGCGTTGCGCAGCAACGCAAGCAATGCTGTCCAGTGCGTCGGGTTGACCGTGCCAACAAATTTATGTGCGGGACGTGACGGGCCAGAATCCTTGACGCTATCAACGCACAACGCGTCAATCAGGGGGAGTTGATGGTTTTTCATTACACGCCCCCGGTCAGCAGGCGTTTATACTCGATCAGCGCTGTTATGCGCTCTTGGCAGGTGGAATCCCTGGCGATCAAGAGCGCGTTTTTGGCTTCTACTTTTTCCAGCAACTCCCGGTCGGTCGGCGACAGGCATTCGCGGTCCACCAGGTCCGGTTTGCCGAACACCAACGTATGGATCAGCTTGGACTCATTGGCTTTGATAAATTCCAGGGTCGCCATATCAGTACGCATTTGCATTTCTGCGCGCCATTCGGCACCTGCTTCATCTGTAATCAGCGTGCGGTTACCGACCTTGAGAATTTTCGGGCCTTGGCCACTTTTAACGAGTTTGTAGAAAAATGATTTGGAGAGGCGGCCGTTAGCAAAACAAAACTCGTCGACCGTCGAAGCTGCCTTTTTCATTGTGTGTCCTTATCCGGTGTTGTAAATCCACTGCTGCTTCAGTGGTCCCGGAAACACAATATGTATTTTTTTTAGATAACCCTATGGGCGCGCCCGCTGCCGCCCTTTGCCGCTCGATTGCGCCCTACTTCGCCCTATTTCGCCCTTTGGCGCCGTGCGGCCTCACGTTTCATGCGGTCTTTCAGGTTGGCTTTAGTAAAGGTGCCCACCCCGTTTCCGCTCCTGTATTTTGCCGCATTCAACGAATGGCTATATTCAATAAAACACCCTTCTTTTGCGGACGCCATTTTTACAATTTCAGCCCAGACGCTATGGTAGTCGCTAGGGTTTAATGCTCGTGACTTGGCTATCTCGATTTCGGCGTCGAGTACTCGGCGTTCTTTTTCGTTGAGCTTGTGCGTTGTTGTGCGGCCGACCTGCGGCGCAGACTTCGGTTCGGTCGCCGGATCATCATCGGGTTCAACCCGTTCCAGTTCCTGCACGCGTTGCACGGGGGACTCGGCTTCCGTCACGACCGGTTTTTTGTCAAACACGATGAAATAGCGGGAATCGGGACCCGACAGCCAGGCAGAAATTTCTTTTGTTTTAATGAACAAATTCAATATATCGTCCTCTGCCTCACTCTCAAGCCCCGCAGCATCACGTACAACCAACCTCCCCACTACCACGGCGCTGCGGATGGCACTCGTCCAGTGTTTTTTTTGTTTTTCGCGCAGAATGTCTAGATGGTGCTTTTCCCTGGCAGCGCGCGGCACATCGGGTCGGTGCGACCAGGTTCCTTTAATATCTTGCACCCAACCATCCTCCCTCATACTGGCCGAAATATAAGAATCATCACTTTGCTTGAAAGCAAAAATAGCAGTTTGTTCTGCCAACAAGTCAATGGTTTCCAGCACGGAAAGATACTTACGATTGCTAGGTAAAATCAATCTCATTCGCGCTCCTTAGGCGTATTTATCCAAGTTGGTACTAGTAGGGAAAAGCAGGCAGCATGTCGCACTGTCGACGAAATCGTGCATCAAACTGTTTATTTTTCAGCAGCCTTCAATGACGTCAAATTTGACATTGGCGCCATGGTTTCGTGATCCGTCATCCCCTGGGTAGGCGTGATTTTCTCAGTCGACGACATCCTACCCATTAGTTTTTGCACCGCGCTCATTTTGTGTGCCGGTGCAAGATGCGCATACCGTAAGGTCATTTTCAAGTCGGCGTGGCCCAGCAGTTCACGCACGGTGTTCAGATCAATCCCGAGCATCACCAGATGGCTTGCAAAGTGATGGCGCATGTCGTGCCAGCGAAAGTTTTCAATCGCGGCGTCGCGCAACAATTTGCGCCAGGCGGTTTTGACTTCGGCGATGCGATTGCCATCCCGGCCCGGAAATACGATTTCATTTGCGCCCCGTTGCGCTTTCCAGCGAAGTAACACAGCCTTGGCTTCGTCGTTCAGCGGAACATGCCGGCCCTTACCGCTTTTGGCGATCTTCCCAGGGATAAACAAGCTGGCATCCTGCCCCAGATCAATATCTTTCCACAACAAATTGATCAGCTCTCCTTGTCGAATGCCCGTATTAATAGAGAGTAGGATGGCTGGTTGCAGATAATCAACAAAATGCGACGGTGCCAGTTCCGGCAGCAGATCATAGCGCCTGGCCGACCGCCACAAGTTTGCCCGAGCGCGGCCCGCCCGATCCCGCATTTCGCGCTTGTCCAACGCGACGCGAAGCCGAGTCTCTTCTTCCGCCGACAAAAACCGGACAATCGGGTCCGTATCGCTGCCGAGCGGCTTAAACCGCTTTAGTGGATTTTCTTGTAGTTTTTTCCATTCGACCGCACGCGAAAACAGCGGTTTGAGCGCGCCGATGTCGCGGTTGACCGTGGAGGCGCTGATGCCGGCTTTGATCCTGGCCGCACGCCATCGCTCAATAGCAAGGGAATCTATGTCTTGCAGCGCCGTGCCGAGGAATTTGGCAAAGCACTTTTTCAGGCGAAGAATGGTCGCGTCGGCGGTTTTCGTCTTGCTTTGCAGATGGTTGCCGTAATCACCGTCAATAAATGCCCCTAGGGTGAGCCTGCCGACCGCTTTGGCTTTCTTTTCTTGGGCGGGGTTTTCACCGGCGGCGACCTTGCCTAACAGAATACGCGCTTCTTCGCGGGCGTCGCTGACGCTTGTTGTCGGAAAGGATTTATTCAGGGAATAGCGGACTTGTACTCCCGATCCGGTAGTATACCGAATGCCATATACCATGGCGCCGCCGAGTGTCACCCGGACAATAAAGCCTTTGACGACGGTGTCGGCAATATCCATGACTTTGCCGCCCGGCTTAGTATCGCGCAGGAGGTCTCGGGTGATATAGGCTTTCATGTGATCGCCGTGGCCTTTTTGTGGACTTATTCGGCAGTGTACCAGCATGGCCAACAGTGGACAACTATCACCTAAGTAGCTGATTTTATTAGACTTTTAAAACAGCAGGAAACATGGGTGGAAGCATATTCTTGCACTCATAATGCTGGGGTCGGTGGTTCAAGTCCACCTATCACCACCAAGAACACGTTTGAAGAAGTCCAGCAACGTACAGAAACCCGCCTCTAGCCTAGTGCTGATGCGGGTTTTTTGTTTTTTTTGGCTGTTAATTCCTAAATCCTGACCGCACCCAACTCTTTTTTGTTGTATCGCGTTATCGTCTCAAGGCTGTTGCGGCGACGCTACCGGTGCCGAAGAAACACCGGCGAAATCGGTGATATGCAGTTCAATATCCATATACGAAGACATATCCATCCCCTCGCGCCGCGCTGGAATAAATGCGGTGGCATAAAACATGGCGACCAGACGCTCAACCGCCAACCCGTCCGCATCATCGGCTTGCAGGACTCGAATGTCTTTGACAACTCCATATTTATCGACATAGAGGCGTAGTCTGATGGGCGAACCGCTACTCTTCACACCGACAAGGAATTGGCTATCGGGTTCGGAGACCGGCACGGCGCCAAGGTCCATCTCGCTGGAAGGCAGGAAGGTCGAAGGTAACTCATCCTGTAAGTCGCCCCCCCGCTCGGCTAGACCAGCTTTAGGGGTCACTTCGCCTATGCTCCCACTTCCCGGTTTGGTTTTGCCAGCATCTATGGGTATCGGACGCACCGATCGGACTGGGGGCTCAGCTAGAATTGGGCTTGGCACAGAGGCAGTTGCCTTTGCTTCGCCTACCCCGACATATAAGGTCATTTGCAACAACTGTGCGTTCTCGCGCAAGTGTTGGCCAGACATAACCGGTCTGGTTGCAATGAACACCAGCAAAATATGCATGCCCACTGACACACACAAAGATAACAGCGAAAGACGGCAGCGTCCGGCCGCCCATCGCTTGGAATTACAATTGTCCAGCCATTTATTCAAAACATCACCAACTACCCCTGCTTCTCACGGTCAGTCAGAGGTGGGAATTTCACGCCAATTCAGACGTTTCAAGGAATTTGCGCCACCCAATGCTCCAGGTATGTTGACAACTTTCCCCTGATTATTGCCAGCCTGCACGCGAAGTTTGCCACCGACATTAAGAATCGCCACATCGGTGATCAAGCCGCCAAGAGCGGTAGAAGAGGCAATGATGTTCCCGGCACTGTCGGTCACTACCGACTGGCCTGAGCCGAAATTGATCACATAGATTTCATTGGAACCTGTATTGCTGCAGACGTCGCCGCTCGGCAGATTGGCTGCAAAGGTGACGAAACCTGAATTGGCCGAAAGCGGAATATTTACCAGCTCACCTGCAGCCAGATCGTGATACCACCCCATCGGTTTAGTCGTATCCGCAACGATCGCTTTTGTGACATCGGTATTCGCAATCATGCTGGTGCGACCGATCGGAAAGGATATGCCTTTAGGCAAGGTAGCCGATGTGTAAAAGGAACCCAAGGCCGATTTACCATCCAGGATCGCATAAAATGTCTGGGTCTGGGTGGTTGGGACATCGGTAAATGCGAGCAGGCGGCCAGTGCCAACCAGGACATAGCGCTTGGATGTGTTGGGCTGCACCTCGATAAGCGGCGCCGTCGTCACCGGTTGCGCAGCGCCAGACGTGTCTTTATCTGTCAACGTGGCAATGTTGGTAACGGCATACGAGGTGCCGGCTGAAGCTGTCAGATCCAGCCGCCAGACATTCCCTAAAAGATCGCCGGCATATACCGAGTCTGCTGTGCCATCCGTAAAATCCGGAACATAAGCCGAAGCACGCGCCAGTCCGGCAGGACTGGCAACCGACCCCGCGCCAGTCGACACCGTCTCAAGCAATGCGCCGGTTTTCGGATTCACGATAAAGAAATAACCGACCCCGTCATCGTTGTTATAACCGGAGGTTAAAATTGCCACCCACCCGTATTTTTTGGTTTTAACCACCACCGGATCGCCATATGAATACCCCATATGGGCATTCGTGAACTCCCATAATACATTGCTGGCCAATGCGGTTTCGCTGGTCCAGGTAGTCGGATCTGTGACGTCTATCGCATAATAGCCCTGACCGCCTTTGCCAAGGCCGCCGATCAAGATCGATTTCCACGCAGCAGTGGAGGCGGTGGAAGCCGTTACCGGGCTTCCGGTCAATTGGGTGTCGATATCAAAAACCTGCGGCGTGCCATCCACCAGGAAGTGATGCGTGAAATCCAGGCGGCCCAAGGATGCCAATCCGCTCAGCGGTGCTGTGGTTGTGCTTCCATATACAAAACTTGGAACGTATGCAAACAATTCTTTGCCACCGGTACTTGACCCGTCGAACGCATGCATCATGCCGTCATTGGCGCCCACGTATACAACGGTAGAGCGATTTTTATATGTGCTCTTGAAATTGCTATAACCTGGATTAGCACTCTCAGAGAACAGACTTGCAGGGGCAGCCACAGGATTTGCCTTGGAGTTGACAATATCGCCCAGCAAAAATGAACGCGTCCGATAAATGCCGCCTGCCTTGCTGACCTCAAGACTCTGGTCGCCGCGTAAATAGGCGAGATAATTCGCGGCCGACTGGGAGGTAGCTCCTACTCCGGCTATGTTGGAAAATGTTGCATAGTTGGTACGGCTATTCAGTTGCGATGCATCTTTCAAGCTGGCGTCCTGAAAAGGCAAACCCGCACCTGTAGTGGTGCAGCAGGTGACAATTTGTCTGCCGGTTTGCGCTTGCAGCACAGACTTTGCATTCCAGATAGGTGCGCTGAATGCCGGATTCCCGTCTGCGTCGTAGGTTACCTTCGTGGCAATCACATCTCCGGTCCAGGAGTCTGAGTATTGCGTGGCATAGCTTAGGCTACCTGAGGGGACATTTGCCGAGGTATTAGAAAAGGCGGTTCCGGATCCCGTGATTGCATTGGCAATATTGGCAAATGCCGATTGCAAGCCGCTGACCATTTTGTCTGCCTGTCCGGCGCTGAAATAGTTGTCAGGGCGCTTGTTGGTGCCGACCGTGTCAGTCGTGGTATGCCACATCGAGTCGGTCAAGGCAGTTGTAGAGGCCGGAGTACCCGTGATGGTCAAAGTATTCAATGCATTGGTCGACGCATATGGATCGAAATCCTTCGGTACCGTGAATCCACCGTATTTCGTCGCCAGGTAAAATTGATTGTTGTTTGTATATGTTTGGTATTCCTGAACGTCCAGCCAATAGGTCGAAATTGTCTGTATTCCGTTCTTGGTCCCATCCGAATTCTTAAAATCGTTTGGCCGTATGTCCTTAACATGCGAATCGTAGGCAAGGCCGGCAATGAAATAAGTCGCATAGTCACCGACATACTTTTTTCCAAGCGGAGTGGCAGTAGTACCCAATCCTTCCAATGTACCAACCATGCTGGTTGCAGTCGTCACATCAACGGAGGTATCCGTTGGCCTGGTGGTTGTTTCGTAGGTGCTATTACCGATGGTACTTCCTGGCAGGTTTGCATCTGCATGGGTATTTACGTCGCCGATCCCCAGGATGAAGTTCTTTTGACAGCTGTACAGAATTGGGTCAACCCAACCCGAAGCCTTGGTTTGATCCGTGCTTGTCCCGGTAATGACCGGAAAGCCGTCCAGCATGGCCGAAGAGCCCGTGGGGATCGACGAGTATGTCGACCAATCTCCCAGATGTTTGTAATAGCGAATTCCTGCGTAATACAGTTCACTGACCGGATCATAAGTCTTATACGTCTGAGCGGCTTCCCCGAATTTATTCAAATAATTCATTACGCCGCTGTTAGTCACACCTGAAGCCGTAGCATCCAGCGGGTTTGGGTTGACAACGAAAGTACCGTCCGTGGAACTCCACTCAGCCAAGGAATTGGCAACATCCGGCGCCCCTGGCACTGGCTGTCGCGGGCCTATGTATTTTATGTTCGCACGCAACACCCCGCCGTCCCGCTTAATTGACGAGTCATTCAAATACCCAAAGGCACCAAATCGAATTTTCATCGCGTACTGCTGCATCAAGCCTTGCGGCTTGTAATTGGAACCATACGCAACACAATTGGATTCCAGGCCCACGGCACTGTTGCATACCTGGACTCTGGCATTGAGGGCATATACTTGCGACGGATCTGAGGTTCCTCTCACATTGGTGGGACTAATCGTTACACAAGTCTGGGTAAGGCCATTATTGCTATTCGTGCAGGTAGGGCCTTGCGTAGACGTGATCGGACTGGAGTTGTAAGCGGTGGTCGCGGTCGATGTACACGTTGGGGTCCCAAAACTATTGGAGGTTTTCTTCCGTGTAGCGACACAGGTTTGCACTGGCGTGCTGGACAAACTCCCGTCCCCGTATTGCCCCGTGTAGTTTACTGTACTGCTTGTAGATGTGCTATCCAGGCTACCGGAACTGATACCGGAAACCCAGATCTGATTTCCGACACCCCAAATGCGTGAGGTGACTGCCGACCAGGTAAAAGGTGTTGCGCCGGTCACATCCGTCGCAGAACCCGACGATGAAGGAATGGTTTTGTTCGGCGTCTCACCATTGCCGCCTTGTCCCGACGCATAAGCCTTTTCAAGAATCGTCGAAGTTGCCGTGTCCACCGAGCGGTAGCCGCCCGTCAGCGCCCAGCGAAACGAATCGATCGTCTGCATACTCGCCCAATTGAGCCAGTTACCGCTCCATAGGGGATTAGTCGCAGTGCTAGTACATGCATGGCTGGTGGCAGCGCCGTATGGCTTGAAATAGCCGTTTGCCGGCGTTGTCGTATCGGCTTGATAGCTGTAACACTTGGCTCCGTCGAAATAGCCAAGATAAGTGCTAGCCGGCGTATACGGATTGGATGTGTACGGATAGGCTTGACTCAAGGCCGTCGGATATTCCACCGACAGCGGCAACAACAGATTCCCGGGAACCGTGATGGAAGAGAAAATAGGCTGATCGGAAAGCGTAATTGCCGCGTGACTCGGAAAAGATAGCAGCGCCATACCGGTGACGGCAAGAAATCGAAAAAAAACAGCAGTTCGCCGAAAAAGAGATATGGTAGCCATGTTGAAACTCCAGTTATGTTTTTGCGTTTTTTTTGACGTGCGTTCAGAGTGAGAACGTCGTTTGCAAGTATGTTTGGGTACTGCGGGGACCGGTGACGCGCACGCTGATCCGATATACCGGCGGAGTGATTGCCGTAGCTCTTTTCGGGTTAGCTGTGCCGCCCTTGTCGCCGTAAGTACTGACAATGCAGTTTGCCGCGCTGGCAGCACCTGACGCCGAGCACAGGCGGTCAATTACATAGCGGATCTTTACACCGCTTAACCCGTCAGTAATATCATCGGCAGCAGTCATCCCGGCGGTGGTCCATGCACTGTCTTTGAGCAGGATTACCGGGATGCCATGCGCATCCGTAGCCAAGAGCGAAGCCGAATAATTGCTAGTTACCAGATCGCTTTCCCGTGTAATTTCCGACACCAGCGCGCCCGAGCCTTTCATGGAGAGAATCGCTGCCGACATCCCGCGCTCTCCCTGATTAACCAGATCCCGCTTGAATGCCATATTGCCGGCCAATACAAGTGAAGAATCGAAAGAACGCACCAGGGCGATGCCGGAAATCATCAGTATGATCAAGGCGAACATGGTCACGACCAGGATGATCCCGCGCTGCCCGTGGCGGCGCATCGCTGAACGTTGCGGGGCACGGCGGAGAGTGTAGTTAGGCGCAGATTTCATGGCTCAATTTAACAGCAGTGAATTGCGAAGCGGGATAGTCGACTCAATAATCCGATATCGATAATTTTGTTCTGCGGCGCTCAAGGCTCGCTTGAACGTGAGTGTTGTCCCCAGATCTGAGAATAAGACTAACGGTCCTGTGGTCGCCGGCGCTTTCTCCGGCAGCGAAGTCCGCATGATCAGGCCGAGGCGAATCGCTTTGATTGTCAAGAGTGTTTGGTTCGCAGCGATGGTTCCGCTTTCAAGCGTGGCGTAGTCGTAACCGGTCGTCGATGGATCAACCCAGGTATCAACCAAGCCGTCGTTATTGGTATCTACGCCGTACAACGCATGCATCTCAAACACGCCGTCTGCGATCGGTATCGGCGTGTCGTACGTGCCCCCTTGCAGCAAATCGTATTGCAACAAGACATCGTTGTCTCCCACGCCAAACAGCTGGAACGATGGCGGGTTACCAGCGGGATTGCCAATGCCCATGGCTAGGGCGTCATTCGAAAAATCCACCAGGTTTCTAACCGTGCCGTCTTTAGCCTTAATCGAGCTGGCGTAATAGGCGCCCGCCAGCGGCAATGCCGTGGCGTTGCCGCTGGCCGTAAAGCCCGAGTCAACCTGTTGAATCATGCAAGGCAATGACCCGGCGCTGCCAGCCTCATCTGCTACAAGGACAAAATCATTTGGATTGAAGGACAAGGTGCTTTGCAAATTAAGCTGTGTCGAAGTGGCTGTATTGGCGAACGCCGTTGGCACCTCGCCATATCCGGCCGCCCCGGCCATGACGATGAGCGCATCGGATGTCTTCCCGCTCATGCCGGGCGTAGTTGCCCCACTCGCGATGATCATTGGTGCCAACACGTATGACCCGCTCACCGTAGCGTTCAGCGTATTGAAAGGGTTTGCCATGGTTGCGCCAGGAAAAGGAAGAACCACGCCAGTATTGCCAGGTGTAGCCTGCTTCTGATACGCGAATAACCGACATCCAAACGACTGCGTATAACTTTGGGAAAACCCGGAGCCGGCATTGCGTAGAGCCTTTTCGAGCTGGAACAGCGCAAAATTTCCTGACTGGTTGATATCGTTCACCGAGGTCAAGGTGCGTTTTTTACCTTCGCTGGTCGACATCACGCCAAAAATAGCCAGCGACATCACTAGCACGATGGCGATCACCACCATCAATTCGATCAGGCTAAATCCGCCCTGGCGTTTATGAGTAAGAAGTGGCTGATTCATGGCATCGCAACCTGGGTAATATAGTTGTCCGCGGTTTTAGTCGATGGCTCTTGCCAGGTAATGGTGATCGTCACCACACCGTTCGCGTCTGCCGCACTGACCGTTCCGGTTGCGCTTCCAGGAAGGCCGGAAACCGTTGGATCAGCCAACCGTGTTTGCCACGACGTCAAGGATGGGCTGAGCGTTTTTTTCGTCCACATCGCCGCAATGATCTCGTTTGCCATCAGCGCTGCGCGCGTACGATCTTCTGCGCCGTATGAAACCTTGACTGCATTCACCTGCAAGCTGACCAGTCCAAGAATAGCGAACGAAAAAATAAGCATGGAGATCAGCACCTCGATGAGCGACATGCCCGCCTGGTCGAGACGATTGCGTTGTGGGGTCTTCATGGGCACCCATCCGGAGCTGTTGGAGATAAAGTTCTTGTGGTGTCGCACATGCGCACCTGCCCTCCAAGACCAACTAACACCCGAAGCGGATGCGTCGCACCAGTGAGGGTGACGTCATAGGTGATATTCCCTGGGGGAGCAGTGCAGGTTGTTCCAAAATTCGCACTTGTGGTGGCGTCACTATTGGCAACCAGCCGCCCCATCGAGTTAAAACAAACCAGGGAAGCAGTAGCCGTAACCTTGACGCCTGGAGCCAGATTACCGAACGCGCCGCCCTGCACGAAAGCATCAGTGCCGAGCGTTTCGCCGGTATATACAGGCAGGACTTGAATGTACCAATTGCTGCCGCTACCAGAGGTACTGGCAGCCGTGTTCGGTGCCGGCGCCGCATTTGTCAGTACAAAGGCCGTCTGATGACTACGCCGGACGGCTTCAGCCTGCGCAGCACGCAAGCCGTTTTGCAGAGCCTCGGCAACGCTCCTGACTTTTGAATTATTCATCCAGCCGATAAATGAGGGAACCACCATCAGCAGCAATATCGTCATTACCGTCAATGTGATCGCTAGCTCGATCAGCGTGAAGCCACGCGCTTCCCCAACAAGGGATCGCTTTAGCACGTCGTACCTCTCTTCATGGCCCAACAAGCGTAGCTCCCCGCGCCCCAGGCGGCTCCTACTGTTGACGTCTGTACATTGGCATCGGTTACGTTAAAGATAAAACCCGTGGTAGCCGTAGTGGAGCCAGTGGCAGTGAGAGTGTAGGTTGTTGGGGTAAGAGTGGGGCAAGTAAGCGTAAAATTTTTGAGACTGCCGTTAAGCGTAGTTAAACTCGCGGCATCGCACGGCGACAGGATAGTGCCGGAGGTTTGATATGTGCGATTGTCCTGATAGTACTGTTCCATGTTGGCTCGCGTCGCCGACAACATATTTGTCGCCTCGACAAGCTTCCCGCGCAGCACGTAGTCACTGTAACTCGGCAAGGCAATCGCCGCCAGAATCGCAACGATCGCCACTACGATCATTACCTCGATTAACGTAAAACCAGCTTGCACGCGCGCGTAACGGTGAAATGAATTCGGGTACATGAAAGTGTCTTCTCTTTCTTAAATTTGCTTACGTGTTACTAATCGAACACCGTTTTCAGCTGGGATAATTCGATAAATTTATCGGCTTACCTAGCGCCCCAGGCCTGCGCTGCATAGGCTTGAATGAAAGCTGTGAAAGTTCTACAGATGCATCATTATAGATTTTACGTTTCCAGAAGGAAATCATTTAACCTTCCGTCCATCGACACCCAAGTACCGGCTGTCAAGAAAAAATAAAAAAAACACAATTTCATTCGTACAGTTATTTTCAGGGGCCTCGGCTCTATGGGATAGTTGGCGTCTCGATGCAATAGCCGCCAAATGCTATAATCCGCGCTTCCCGCAAACGGACCGACAGCCCCCGGGAACGAGGCCCGGCACTGCAGTCACAGGCGACTTGCACTTACGCAGTTCCGCAATGCTGGCCGCTTTGGCCATCCTTAAACGGTGTTTTTTTAACGCCATGCACGGATACGGCATGGTATTCATTGAATGGAGTTTGCTATGTGGACAACAATCCGGCCCATCCGCCTGCTGATGATTTTCCTGCTGGCGACGCTCGCCTTTTCCGCGATGGCTGCAGAGCGCGACTTCCCCGCCTCCACCCTGCGTGGCAAGCTGACCATCACCGACTATCCGAATGTCGCAATGAATGGCAACGTGCTCCGGCTGTCGCCCGGCTCGCGCATCTGGAATACCCAGCAGCTGACCCAGATCCCCAATTCGCTCGGCACCGATACCTACCTGGTGAATTACACCCTGAATCCGCAAGGTGATATCGACCGGGTCTGGATCCTGACGCCAGACGAGGCCAGCCAGAAAATCGAGACGCAGCGCAACGGCAACAAGTTGTAATTAAAGAGTGGTCATGGAAAAAACGATGCAAAAGAAAGTATTCATCAAGACCTTCGGTTGTCAGATGAACGAGTACGACTCGGACAAGATGGCCGATGTCTTGAACGCCTCCGACGGCTTGATCAAGACCGATCGCCCGGAAGATGCCGACGTGATCCTGTTGAATACCTGTTCGGTGCGCGAGAAGGCGCAGGAGAAAGTGTTTTCCGATCTGGGCCGCCTGCGCGAGCTGAAGCGCAACAATCCCGATCTGTTGATCGGCGTCGGCGGCTGCGTCGCTTCGCAGGAAGGTGCGGCTATCGTCAAGCGTGCGCCGTATGTCGACATGGTATTTGGCCCGCAGACCTTGCACCGCCTGCCTGAGATGATCAGCCAGCGGCGCGCCACAGGCAATGCGCAAGTCGACATCAGCTTTCCCGAAATCGAGAAATTCGATCACATGCCGCCGGCCAAGGTCGAGGGGGCGACTGCGTTCGTCTCGATCATGGAAGGCTGCAGCAAATATTGCAGCTACTGCGTGGTGCCTTACACTCGCGGCGAAGAAGTCTCGCGCCGGTTTGAAGATGTGCTGACTGAAGTGGCGGGGCTGGCGGAGCAAGGCGTCAAGGAAATCACTTTGCTGGGCCAGAACGTCAATGCTTTCCGCGGCGCCATGGCGGATGGCGAGATTGCCGATTTCGCGCTGCTGATCGAGTACATTGCCGAGATTCCGGGCATCGAGCGGATCCGCTTTGTGACCAGCCATCCGAAAGAATTCACGCAACGCCTGATCGATACCTACGCCAAGGTGCCGAAGCTGGTCGACCATTTATACCTGCCGGCGCAGCACGGTTCGGACCGCATTTTGTCGGCCATGAAGCGCGGCTATACCGTGCTGGAATACAAATCGGTGATCCGGCGCTTGCGCCAGGTGCGCCCTAACATCACTATTTCGAGCGATTTCATCGTCGGTTTTCCAGGCGAGACCGATGCCGATTTCGACGCGCTGATGAAACTGATTACCGATATCGGCTACGACAACAGCTTCAGTTTCATTTTCAGCCCGCGGCCGGGAACGCCGGCGGCCAATCTGCAGGATGACACGCCGCATGAGGTCAAGCTGAAGCGGCTGCAGCAGTTGCAGGCAGTGATAGAAGAAAATATCGGCAAGATCAGTGCGGCGATGGTCGGTACTGTGCAGCGTATCCTGGTCGAAGGCCCGTCCAAGAAAAATCCAGCCGAATTCCAGGGCCGGAGCGAGAACAACCGCGTAGTCAACTTTGATGCCGGCCCCGACGGCGCGCGCCTGATCGGCCAGCTGATCGATGTGAAGATTACAGAAACTTATGTCTACACATTGCGCGGCGAAATCGTCTTGGCGGAATAATCGCGGCACCCACCCACCACGCACACCAGACAAGCAAACCACAGTTTGAAAACTAAAACCCCTACCCAGCCGCATTACTTCATCCCGCAGCCGCTAGACAATACGCGGCTGGCGCATCTGTGCGGACCGCTCGATGAAAATCTGCGGCAGATTTCCGCGGCGCTGGATGTATCGATTTTCCGGCGCGGCGACAAGTTTATCGCCGCCGGCAGCAATGCCGAACGCGCAGTGGAAATTCTCGATCAGTTTTACGCGATTGCCAATAAAGTGATTTCGGTGGATGAAATCCAGCTGGCGCTGGTGGAACAACGGGCCAAGCTGGGCATGGGGAAGAAGCCGAAAGCCGCCAAGAGCAACGGTAAGGCCAACGGCGAGCCAGGCGACGAGGCAGGGGTTGATCCAGCCGATGCCGAGCTGACCGAGAGCGATATCGAAAGCCCGGTCCTGAAAACCCGGCGCAGCGATCTGCGTGGGCGCACTCCGCATCAAAGCCAATATATCCGCTCGATCCTGGAACACGATGTAACGCTGGGCATTGGTCCTGCCGGCACCGGCAAAACCTATCTGGCGGTGGCCTGTGCGGTCGATGCGCTGGAGCGCGATGCCGTCAAGCGCATCGTACTGACCCGGCCGGCGGTCGAGGCCGGCGAGCGCCTGGGCTTCCTGCCCGGCGACCTGGCGCAAAAGGTCGATCCTTATCTGCGTCCTTTGTATGACGCGCTGTACGATTTGCTGGGCTTTGACCGCACCCAGAAAATGTTTGAAAAGCAGGCGATCGAGATCGCGCCGCTGGCATACATGCGCGGCCGCACGCTGAACCATGCTTTCATCATCCTGGACGAAGCGCAAAACACCACGCCGGAACAGATGAAAATGTTCCTGACCCGTATCGGCTTCGGCAGCAAGGCCGTGGTCACCGGCGACGTCACCCAGATCGACCTGCAGCGCGGCCAGAAGAGCGGCTTGATCGACGCCATGAATATCCTGAAAGATGTGCGCGGCATCGCCTTTACCCGCTTCAATAGCAGCGACGTGGTGCGCCATCCTTTGGTGGCGCGGATTGTCGATGCCTATGAAACCGCAGCGCAGGCCGCGCCGGTAGCATCCACCCACGGTGTCATCGAAGCGGCCGCGCCGCAAGCAGTCAGACCCGCCCAACCGGTGCCAACCGGTATTACCAAAACCGCCCGCAGCCGCCATGCCGTCAAAAAATAAACTCTCATTGTCGGTGCAATATCCCGACCCGCGCCTGCAAGATAGCGTGCCGCGCCCGCAATTGCGGCGCTGGGTGCAGGCGGCGTTATTGGCGCCAGCGGAACTGACGATTCGCTTTGTCGACGCCGAAGAAGGCCGCACCCTGAACCGCGACTATCGCGGCAAGGATTACGCCACCAATGTGCTGACTTTCGCTTACTCCGAAGATCAGGAAGAAGGTCCGGCAGAAGATAACGGCGTCACCCAGGCCGATATCATTCTTTGCACCGATGTACTGGAGCGTGAAGCGAAAGAGCAAGGCAAGACGGTGGTGGAACATGCCGCGCATCTGGTGGTGCATGGCGTCCTGCATGCCCAGGGTTATGACCATGAAGACGATGAAGACGCGGCCGAAATGGAAGACCTGGAAATTGACATATTGGGCAAACTGGGCTGGCCCAATCCCTACGCTGATCGATAGTTTTCTCCATTCCTCGACAAAAACGCCGCTACTGCGGCGTTTTTTTATTTCCGAAATTCATTTCCACAAATAAGTCTTTGTTTATAAATCTTCGTTTTATTACTTAAAATCAATGACTTGCAGTAAAAAATATTGCAACTAAGACATTCAATATCTCTTCTTATCTTTTTAATTAATAAGATTATGATGAATTCATGTAATGAACCGGTCCGGCCTGCGACTAAGCCACATGAAAACCATCATTACACAGCTCCCGGAGACAAACGTGAACCAAATCATGTTGTTGCCGTTGATCGTCCTCTCTCCTGTACAGGCGGCCTAAATGTCATCCTCTGCACTCAAGAAACCGGTCATTCACCCGATCTGGCTACGCATCACCCACTGGCTCAATGCGTTTGCCGTGATCATCATGATCCTGAGCGGATGGCGCATCTATAACGCGTCGCCGATTTTCCCGTTTCGCATTCCCAGCGAATGGACCTTGGGCGGTTGGCTGGGCGGCGCTTTACAGTGGCATTTCGCGGCGATGTGGCTGCTGCTCTTGAACGGCCTGGTTTATCTGCTGTTCAATACTGCCAGCGGCCGCCTGTGGAAGAAATTTTTTCCGCTGCGTCCGAGCGAGGTGATCCAGGACCTGTTCAAGGCGCTGCGCGGCAAGCTCCAGCACGATGCGCTCGACCACTACAACGCGGTACAAAAGCTGGCGTATGTCTCGGTCATCCTGGATTTGATATTGCTGGTGATCTCTGGCCTGGCGATCTGGAAATCGGTGCAGTTGCCGCTCTTGCGCGAGCTGATGGGCGGCTACGACAACGCCAGGATCGTGCACTTCTGCGCGATGAGCTTTCTGGTCGCATTTATTGTAGTGCACATCATCATGGTGGCACTGGTTCCACGCACGCTGCTAGCCATGCTGCGCGGCCGCTGAGGAGATGGTCATGTTCAAGAAAGCGCTTAACTCGACGCTAGACACCGAATTGATACTGAAAGACGCTCGCAGTGAACTGGCGCTGCCATCGCGCCGCCTGTTTGCAAAGCGGGCACTTACCCTAGGCGGCCTGTCGCTGCTGACCGGCTGCAATATCACCGACGAACCGTCCGTCAATCGCATGCTGGAGCGCATCTCGCGCATGAACGATGGCGTGCAAGGATGGCTGTTCGATCCGAAACGCCTGGCGCCGACTTACACCCGGGCCGAAATGACCCGGCCCTTCCCGTTCAACGCGTTTTACAGCATTGAGGAAGTACCGGAAATCGACGGCAGCGATTATCAGCTGGAAGTGGTCGGCCTGGTGAGCAACAAACGGCCCTGGACGCTGGAGCAATTGCACAAGATGCCGCAGAACGAGCAGATAACCCGCCATATCTGCGTCGAAGGCTGGAGCGCCATCGGCCGTTGGGGCGGCATCCCGTTCTCTTACTTTCTGCAACAGATCGGCGCCGACCTGAGCGCCAAATATGTCGATTTTCAATGCGGCGACGATTATCACACCAGCATCGACATGCCGACTGCATTGCATCCGCAAACCCAGCTGACCTTGACTTACGACGGCCAGATCCTGCCGCCGAAATACGGCTTCCCGATGAAATTGCGGATGCCGACCAAACTCGGCTACAAAAATCCGAAACACATCATGTCTATCGAAGTAACGAACAAATACCCTGGCGGTTACTGGGAAGACCAGGGTTACAACTGGTTCGGCGGATCGTGAATGCTGGCTCTGCAACCTACTGCGCGACCCAATCTCGGGGGTTGCGATGCTCACCGTACTAACGTACGGCTGCGCTTCTCACCCCCGACCTTGAGCCGCTCGCTACGGTTGCAGAACCAGCCGAACCGTATTTATTGATTTATTGATTTTTTTGGCGTTTTTGCCACTTTTACCTGGAGATTGAAATGAAAAAAAGCCTCACTACCCTGTTGGTTACCTGCCTGATGATGACTGCTGGCGGCGTTTATGCGCAAGATGCAATGAAGAAGGATGACATGTCCAAAGGCGCCATGTCGAAAGATGCAATGACCAAACCGGCGATGGAAAAAGATGCGATGGGCAAGGACGCCATGGGACATGACGAAATGGCGAAGAAGAAAACACACAAGAAAATGCCTATGAAAAAAGACGGCATGGCCAAAGATGAAATGAAGAAAGACGACATGGGAAAAGATGAAATGAAGAAATAATTACCATTTCCTCAATACGGCGAATATTGCCATTTGGCATTATTCGCCTTTTTTACGCAAGAAAATCGCCTTCCGGAATCACGATATAAGCTTTCTGACCCATGCGTTTCGTCGTCCTGTCACATATTTGTTGTATGCTATTGCTTCCAAAACAATGTGAAACCAAGGCTAACGCCATATGCCAGAGCACCCTAGTAGCGTCAAATCATTTGACGCTAAACCCCACCGGTCATTATTTGAACGCCTGACCGCACTGATTTCTCCCGAACCTGAAAATCGCGCCGAACTGCTCGATGTGCTGCAAGATGCGCACGAACGCAACCTGATCGACGCCGACGCGCTGTCGATGATCGAAGGCGTATTCCAGGTCTCCGATCTCTCCGCCCGCGACATCATGATCCCGCGTTCGCAAATGGACATGATCGACGTCACCAAGCCGATAGAAGACTGGATGCCGGAAGTCCTGTCGACCGCTCACTCGCGCTTCCCGGCCGTCGATGGCGAGCGCGACAAGGTGATCGGCATCCTGCTGGCAAAAGACTTGCTGCGCTACTACGCCGAAGATTCTTTCGACGTGCGCGACATGCTGCGGCCGGCGGTTTTCATCCCGGAATCGAAACGCCTCAACGTCTTGCTGCGCGATTTCCGCGCCAATCGCAATCATATGGCGATCGTGGTCGACGAATACGGCGGCGTCGCCGGCCTGATCACGATTGAAGACGTGCTGGAACAGATCGTCGGCGATATCGAAGACGAGTACGACTTTGATGAGGAAGAAGATAACATCCTCGCCATCCGCGACGGCGACCATGGCAGCCGCTGGCGGGTCAAGGCGCTGACCGAGATCGAACAGTTCAACCAAACGCTGGAGACGGCGCTGGTCGATGAAGATGTCGATACCATTGGCGGCCTGGTCGCCAATCATCTGGGAAGAGTACCGCGTAAAGGCGACGAGTTCACGATAGACAATGTGCGCTTTGAAGTGCTGCGCGCCGATGCCCGCCAGGTGCATGTCTTGCTGGTCGAAAAATTGTCGGGACCGGTTCAGGAAAAAGCCTAAAAAAAGAGTGGCTCGGAACAGCGCGGCTCCGTGCTGTTCCGTCCTGCCCACCCAAGAGCAAAAAAGAGCAAAATCGCCGCTGCCTATGAGTTTTCGCCTCACCTCGATTTTTAAACTTCCGCTGCCTTTGGCCGCTTTATCGGCTGCATTAATCGGCGCCATCAACGTGTTCGCCTTCGCGCCATTCGGACTGTGGCCGATTCAATTGCTGACGCTGGCGCTGTTGGTGTTCTGCCTGCTCCGCGTTCCTACCGTCAAGCAGGGCGCGCTGCTGGGCTGGGCCTATGGCTTCGGCTGGATGGCGCATGGCGTCTACTGGATTTATATTTCGCTGCACGATTTTGGCGGCTTGCCGGCTGGGCTAGCGGTGGTGGCGGTAGCGTTGCTGGCAGCTGCCATGGGACTGTACACGGCCATGTGCGCCGCCGCCGCGCTCTGGTTGCGGCAACGCTGGTCGAGTTCGCCGCTGCTGTTTGCGCTGGCGATCTTCCCCGCCCTATGGGCGCTGACGGAATGGGTGCGCGGCTGGTTGTTTACCGGCTTCCCGTGGCTGATTTCGGGTTATGCCCACACCGGCAGCCCGCTGGCAGGTTTTGCGCCGCTGATCGGCGTGTACGGCATAGGCGGCATCGCGGCATTGATCGCCGGCTGCCTGGCTTTGCTGCCGCGCTACAAGCTGCCGGCCGCGGCGGCCCTGCTGATACTGGTCGCGGGCTTCGGCTTGCACCAGATTAACTGGACTGCGCCGCAAGGCAAGCCGATCTCCGTGCGCCTGCTGCAGGGCAACGTGCCGCAGGAAGAAAAATTCAATACCGCGCAGATTGTGCATTCCCTGCGGCTGTATATCGATATGATACGCGCCGCGCCGGCAGACCTGATTGCCACGCCGGAGACTGCGGTACCGATCCTGCAAACCGAGCTGCCGCCGGATTATTTGCCGGCCTTGGCAGATTTCTCGCAGCAAACCGGCAGCCATATCGCGCTGGGGATTCCCTATATCGATGGCCCCTACCGCTACTCGAACAGCGTGATCGGCATCACACCCCAGGCTAAGGATCCCGCCTCCCCTTACTTTCGCTACGATAAGCAGCACCTGGTGCCGTTCGGCGAATTCGTGCCGTTCGGTTTCCGCTGGTTTGTCGACATGATGAATATCCCGCTCGGCGATTTCACCGGCGGCGCAGCGGTACAAGCACCGTTCGCGGTGAAAGACCAATGGGTATTGCCCAATATCTGCTACGAAGATTTGTTTGGCGAAGAAATTGCCGGCCAGCTAGCCGCCGCCAACGCCGCCGGCAAACCGGCAGCCACCTTGTTGCTGAACATGTCGAATATCGCCTGGTTCGGAAACACAATTGCATTACAGCAACATTTGCAGATCTCGCAAATGCGCAGCCTGGAAACCGGCCGTCCTATGCTGCGCGCAACCAACACCGGCGCCACCGCCGTGATCGATCCGCACGGCGTTGTCAGCGTTCAGCTGGCCTCGTATGAGCGCGCGACCTTGGCAAGCTCCGTGCAAGGCTACAGCGGCAGCACGCCGTACATCCTGCTGGGCAACCGGATGATGGTGATCCTGGCCTTGCTGATGCTGGCGGGCAGTTGGTACAACTACCGCCGTAAAGCGCGCAAGCAGCCCTAAACCAGTCAAAACCCGCTAAAATCGCTGGTCTTAGCGCTCTGCATCATCTGCTTTAATTGGCTTTTGTCGGGCCACTGCGTTTGATTCGCCATACTTAATCGATTAACCGGCACTTAGCCGTATGGAAAAGCAACAAAACGATGCTTACATTTCAACAAATCATTCTTAAATTACAAGATTACTGGGACGCTCAGGGCTGCGCCCTGCTGCAGCCCTACGACATGGAAGTCGGCGCCGGCACCTCGCATACGGCGACCTTCCTGCGCGCAATCGGCCCCGAACCCTGGCGCGCCGCCTACGTGCAGCCGTCGCGCCGTCCCAAAGACGGGCGCTATGGCGAAAACCCGAATCGCTTGCAGCACTACTATCAATACCAGGTCGTGCTCAAGCCTGCGCCGGAAAACATCCTGGACCTTTACCTTGGTTCGCTGGCCGCGCTCGGCCTGGATCTCAGGCGCAACGATGTGCGCTTCGTCGAAGACGACTGGGAAAATCCGACCTTGGGCGCCTGGGGCCTGGGCTGGGAAGTCTGGCTGAACGGCATGGAAGTGACGCAGTTCACGTATTTCCAGCAAGTCGGCGGCCTCGACTGCAAGCCGGTGCTGGGCGAGATCACTTACGGTATCGAACGGCTGGCGATGTACCTGCAGGGCGTGGAAAATGTCTACGACCTGGTATGGACCGAGCGGGTTGAAAACGGCGTCGCCAAAAAGCTCAGCTATGGCGATGTGTTCCATCAAAACGAGGTCGAGCAATCGACCTACAATTTTGAACACGCCAACACCGAATTCCTGTTCCCGCTGTTCGGCAACTATGAAGCTGAAGCCAAGCGCCTGCTGGACGTGCCGCTGGCGCTGCCGGCTTATGAAATGGTATTGAAAGCGGCGCACACCTTCAATCTGCTGGATGCGCGCGGAGCGATCTCAGTCACCGAGCGCGCCGCCTATATGGGCCGGATCCGCAACCTGTCGCGTGCGGTGGCGCAAGCATATTACGATTCACGGGCCAAACTGGGCTTCCCGATGTGGGAGATCACCAAGGAAAACGGCGATCTGTTGTTGCAAGAATTTGGAGATGAATACATGGCGGCAGTAGCGCAGCGCGCAGGGGAAAAGGCATGAAGGACACACTCATGAGCCGCACCCTGCTGATCGAAATTTTTACGGAAGAACTGCCGCCGAAAGCACTGGCAAAACTCGGCGATGCCTTTGCCAGCGGTATTTTCAACGGCCTGAAATCGCGCGATTTCCTGGACGACGGCGCCGTCGCCACCGCCTTCGCTACACCGCGCCGCCTGGCGGTTTCCATCAGCAATGTGCGCGCCACTTCGCTCGATAAAACCATGCGCGAAAAGGTGCTGCCGGTCTCGGTAGCGCTGGATGCGGATGGCCGGGCAACCGCGCCGCTGGTGAAGAAACTGGCGGCCATGGCTGCGCAGTGCGGCAAGGTGACGATCACCCCGGCCGAACTGGAACGCGCCCCCGATGGCAAGGCTGAAAGCTTTTTCTACAACTACACCGCCAAAGGCGTGGCCTTGCCTGTCGGTTTGCAAGTGGTGCTGGAAGATACGGTAGTCAAGCTGCCGATCCCGAAAGTGATGAGCTATCAGCTGCAACATGGCCATGCCGCCGGCCACACCGTACGCTTTGTGCGGCCAGCGCATAGCCTGGTGGCGCTGCACGGCGACCAGGTATTGCCGCTGACCTTGCTCGGACTGGATGCCGGCCGCCAGACCGAAGGCCATCGCTTCCTGTCGCAAGGCCGCATCAGGCTGGCCGACGCCGACTGCTATGCGGCTACGCTGGCAGAACAAGGCAAAGTCATCGCCGGTTTCAGTGAGCGCAAGGAGAAGATTCGCGCCGCCCTGTCGGCAAGCGCTGCGGATGATCAGGTACTGATGCCGGAGGCGCTGCTGGATGAAGTCACGGCGCTGGTCGAATGGCCGGTAGTGTATGCCTGCAAATTCGAAGATGAATTCCTCAGCGTTCCTCAGGAATGCCTGATTCTGACGATGCAAACCAACCAGAAGTATTTTGCCTTGACCGATAGCGCCGGCAAATTGCGTTCGCGTTTCCTGATTGTCTCGAATCTGCAGACCAACGAGCCGCATTACATCATCGGAGGCAATGAACGCGTGGTCCGGCCGCGCCTGTCCGACGCCAAGTTCTTCTTCGAGCAAGACCAGAAAAAGAAACTGGCCGAGCGCGTGCCTTTGCTGGCCAATGTGGTCTATCACAACAAGCTCGGCAATCAGCTGCAACGCACCGACCGGGTCAAGGCGCTGGCGGCGGCGATCGCCACACTGCTGGGCGGCGATGCCGCATTGTCCACCCTGGCCGAACGCGCGGCACTGCTGGCCAAGGCCGACCTGCTGACCGACATGGTGGGCGAATTCCCTGAGCTGCAAGGCATCATGGGCAACTATTACGCACGCCATGACGGCGAAGCGGAACACGTCGCGCTGGCAATCTCGGAACACTATCAGCCGCGCTTTGCCGGCGACGCCTTGCCGACTACCGATACCAGCGTCGCGGTCGCGCTGGCGGACAAGCTGGAAACCCTGATCGGTATCTGGGGCATCGGCCTGCAGCCCACCGGCGACAAGGATCCGTTTGCCCTGCGCCGCCATGCGCTAGGCATCCTGCGCATGCTGCTGGAAAAGCGCCTGCCGATATCACTGGCGCAATTGCTGAACAACGCTGCGCAACAGTTCGCCGGCAACGCCAACTTCAAGGATCCGAGCAGCGACCTGCTGCCGTTCCTGTATGAACGCTTGCGCGGCCTGCTGCGCGAACGCGGTTATTCACCGAACGAAATTGAAGCGGTGGTGGCGCAGCAGCCCGACCGGCTCGACAACATCATCGAGCGCCTGGATGCGGTACAAGCGTTTGCCGCGTTGCCGCAAGCAGAAGCGCTGGCTGCGGCGAACAAGCGCATCACCAACATCCTGAAAAAGACCGAAGGCGTTGGCAGCACGGTACAACAGGATTTGCTGCGCGACAGCGCCGAACAACAATTGTTCGCGGCGATGAATACGCTTAAACCCGAGGTTGACGCGGCCTTCGCCCAAGGCGATTTCAGCACCGCGTTAAAAGCATTGGCGCGGCTGCGGGAAAACGTCGACGGCTTCTTCAACGATGTGATGGTGATGGCAGAAGACGAGCAATTGCGTAACAACCGTCTGGCGCTGCTGGCGAACCTGCATGTGATGCTGAACCAGGTCGCCGACATTTCCAAGCTGGCCGCTTAAGTGTTATTTTTCTTTGCAATTTAACCGCGCTATCTAATCAGTTGGGGACAGAGTCGCCCAGAAAAGGGTCGCCCAGAAACGGGTAATTCGCCACGCTACGGTGGCTCTTAAACACTCGCCGTGCGCCTCTGTCCCGCAACTGAATACAATGCTATATGAAACTAATCATTCTCGACCGCGACGGCGTCATCAATCACGACTCTGATGCCTTCATCAAATCGCCAGATGAATGGGTGCCGATCAAGGGCTCTCTTGAGGCGATAGCGCGCCTGAACCAGGCCGGTTACCGGGTAGTTGTGGCGACCAACCAGTCGGGCATTGCGCGCGGCTTGTTCGATATGCAGGCGCTGATGGCGATTCATCAGAAAATGCATGAGGCGGCGCAACTGGTCGGCGCCGAAATCGATGCCATCTTCTTTTGCCCGCATTCGGCCGACGACCACTGCGATTGCCGCAAGCCCAAGCCCGGCATGCTCCAAGACATCGGCAAGCGCTTTGAAATCAGCCTGCGTAGCGGGATCCCGACGGTAGGCGACTCGCTGCGTGACTTGCAGGCAGGTTTTATCGCCGGTTGCGCCCCCTATCTGGTGCTCACCGGCAAAGGCGAAAAAACCCGCGACAAGGGCGGGCTGCCACCCGGCACATTGATTTTTCCAGACCTGGCGGCGGTGGTTGAATTCCTGTTGAAAAAACCGGTGGAGCTGTCAGTTTGATCGACGGGCGCTCCACCCTGTAACAGATAAAAAAGATAGTTTGTTTAGAAAAAACCCTGGAGTCTGCATGTTGCGTTTTTCCCTGTTTTTGCGTTCCCTGTTGTTCTTCTTGCTGATGACCGTCTTGACGATAGTCTGGTCCTTCGCTTGCATGTTGTTTGCGCCTTTCCCTTACGCCCGGCGTTATTACCTGACGGCGCGCTGGAATGTCATGGTGGTCTGGATGGCCAAGGTCATTTGCGGCATTCGCTATGAGGTCAAGGGCTTTGAAAATTTCCCTGATGCGCCAGCGGTTGTGCTGAGCAAACATCAGTCGGCCTGGGAAACGATTTTCTTGCTGCAGCTGACGCCGCGTCCCTTGGTGTTCGTGTTCAAGAAATCGCTGACCTATATCCCGTTCTTCGGCTGGGGTATCGCCCTGCTGCGCATGATTCCGATCGACCGCAGCAAAGGCCGCGACGCCTTCGCGCAGGTGGTGGTGCAAGGACGCAAGCGACTGGCCGACGGCCAATGGATCATCATGTTCCCGGAAGGCACGCGGATTCCGGTCGGTCAAACCGGTAAATACAAGAACGGCGGCACACGGCTGGCGGTAGAAACCAATACACCGGTGGTGCCGATCGCGCACAACGCGGGTGAATGCTGGCCGAAGAATTCTTTCATCAAGAAACCCGGGCTGATCACCGTTTCCATCGGCAAGCCGATTTATCCGGAAAACCTGGATAGCAGCCAGCTGATGGCTAAAGTCGAAAATTGGATAGAATCTGAAATGCGCGTGATTTCACCGCATGTTTATTCCAAGAAGCAATAATTCCCTCATTTGGTCGCCATTGAAACTATTGCATCAAAAGCCAGTAAAGCCGCGTCTGGGACCGCATAGCCGGCCCCAGGGCAAGCTATTGCAACAGCAAGCGTTGCAGCTGGACCTGTTTGCCGACGATTTGACTGCCAGTATCCCGCCTGTCGGAGCAGCGCCAGCGGGTCCGCAATCAAGAGCTAAGCCCCCGGCTCTACCGCCGGGCGATTCGACAGCACTGGCGCCCGGCAAGCGCCGCTTGCACTTTGACGAACATGTACTCGACTACACCCTGCTGCGCTCGAAACGGCGCTCCATCGGTTTTCTGATCAGCGACGACGGCTTGCGCGTCACCGCACCCAAGTGGGTCACACTGGGTGATATCGAAATCGCCATCCGTGAAAAGAAACGTTGGATTTTTACCAAGCTGAGCGAATACCGCGATCGTTCGACCCGCCGCATGCAACCGCAAATGGTATGGCGCGACGGTGCGGCACTGCCCTATATGGGCCGCAACATAACGCTGCGGATTCACGCTACCCAGAGGGCGGGAATTCATTTTGACGAGACCAGCGAGCAACTGATCGTGTGCCTGCCGGCCGACGCCGGCGAGCAGCAGCTGAAGGATCGCGTATTGGGCTGGCTGCAGCTGGAAGCCAAGCGGGTGTTCGCTGAACGGCTACCGATATATGCCGAAAAACTCGGCGTCAGCTACCGCTCGTTTGCGCTGTCGTCGGCGACTACCCAATGGGGTTCTTGCACGTCGGAAGGCAAGATCCGGCTGAACTGGCGGCTGATGCATTTTGCATTGCCGCTGATCGATTATGTGATTGCGCACGAGTTGTCGCATTTGCGTGAGATGAACCACAGCCCGCGTTTCTGGGCCACGGTGCAATCGATTTTCCCCGAATTCGAAACGGCCAGGAAAACCCTGCGCGACAGCGCCCATGAAACCTTGCCGGTATTCTAGTCTCTCTCCCTAACCATTGAGAAAAACCATGCGTATCCTCCACACCATGCTGCGCGTCGGCAATCTGCAACGTTCCATCGATTTTTACACCAAGGTGCTCGGCATGAAACTGCTGCGCACCAATGACAATCCTGAATACAAATACACGCTGGCTTTTGTCGGCTACGGCAGCAATCCGGATCATGCGGAACTCGAATTGACTTATAACTACGGCGTCGACAGCTACGACCAGGGCACGGCGTTCGGCCACCTCGCAGTCGCCGTCGAAGATGCCTACAAAGCCTGCGAGGCCGTCAAGGCGCAAGGCGGCAACGTGACGCGGGAAGCGGGCCCGGTAAAGGGAGGCAGCACCGTAATCGCCTTTGTGCAGGATCCCGACGGCTACAAGGTGGAATTGATAGAACGCAAAGCGGGACATGGCGCCGACGCCGCTTTATAAGTCACGCTTTATAAGCTGATTTATAAGCCATTGCGGCCGGCGCCGGCCATGCTTGATCAGATCGTCACGGCAAACGATTTGCCAACGCCACAAACAATTCCATCGAGATGGTTTCTGGCCGCGCCTGTGGATTGATACCGACGTCAATCAAGTCATTTTCCGTAAACATGCCCGCCAGGCAGTTCCTGATCACCTTGCGTCTCTGCGTAAACGCTTTCAGCACGACGTCTTCCAGTTTTTTCTGGTCGCAAGCCAAGGGCTGGGCAATCGGAATCATCCGCACGATGGCTGATTCAACTTTAGGCGGCGGATCGAACGCGGTCGGCGGCACGATGAACATCAACTGCATGGTGTAACGCCATTGCAGCATGACTGACAGGCGGCCAAACGCTTTGCTGCCGGGTGCGGCGACCATGCGCTCTACCACTTCCTTTTGCAGCATGAAATGCTGGTCTTGCACCTGCGGCGCGATCTGCGCCAGGTGAAACAGCAAGGGACTGGAAATGTTGTAAGGCAGATTCCCGACCACACGCAATTTGCCATTGCCGGTCAGAGGAATACTGCTGAAATCGAATTTCAACGCGTCGGCGGAATGCACGTGCAAACGCGCCGGATCGAAATTCTTTTGCAGGCGCGCCACCAGATCGCGATCGAGTTCGACTACGTGCAATTGCTTCAACGACTCCAGCAGTAAACGCGTCATGGCGGCCAGGCCGGGGCCGATCTCGACCATATTATCGTCGGCTTGCGGGTCTATCGCAGCGATGATGTTGTACAACACGGTGTCGTCCGTCAGGAAATTCTGGCCGAAGCGCTTGCGGGGGATGTGGTTCTTCATTTTTTTCTTTATTTGCGGGACGGACAAGCTAAAACAATTGCGAGAGCTTGGGCAATCAGCTCGGCGTGGCAGCCTATGCAGCCGCCAATTTGCTCTGCCGCACCATTTGCGCCGCGACGTTCAACGCCGCCAGCATGCTGCCATGATCGGCCCGGCCCAAACCGGCTGCGGCGAGATCCAGTGCGGTGCCATGATCCACTGAGGTGCGAATAAACGGCAAACCCAGCGTGATGTTGATGCCGTGTCCAAAACTGGCATATTTCAATACCGGCAAACCCTGGTCATGGTACATCGCCAATACGCAGTCGGCGTCTGCCAGATATTTTTGCTGGAACAAGGTATCGGCCGGATAAGGACCGCGCACGTCGATGCCGACGGCTTTGGCCGCTTGCAGGGCCGGGCTGATGATGTCGATTTCTTCACGTCCCAGGTAACCGCCTTCGCCTGCATGCGGATTCAAACCCGTCACCAGGATGCGCGGCTGCGCCAGGCCGAATTTCTTCTGCAGATCGGCATGCAGGATGGCGATGGTCCGGCTGAGGCTGTCAAAGGTCAGTGCCGCCGCCACATCTTTCAACGCCAGATGCGTGGTCGCCAGCGCTACCCGCAAGGGCGGCGTGGTCCGGTCCGTAGCCAGCATCATGACGACCTGCGCAGTTGCGCTTTTTTCGGCAAGGTATTCGGTATGGCCGGTAAACGGCACGCCGGCATCGTTGATCGTGCTTTTTTGCAGGGGCGCCGTCACCATGCCGTCGAAAATACCTTGCTGCGCACCGTTGATGGCGATATCCAGCGTGCGCAATACGGCGCGGCCGTTGCGTGCGTCCAGGTGGCCCGGTTGCACATGCGCATCGAGCGGACAATCGATCACCGCGATCTGATCATGCGGAAAATTCGGCAAGCCGTTGTTGCGCAAGGCTTGCTGCGACAATGCCACGAGGCGGATTTGCGGATCGATCTCAGCCGCGATCATCGCCAGGAAAGCAGCATCGCCAATCAGCACGCTATTGATGTCGGCGCGCAGCTGCCAGGCCGCTTTGATCGCGACTTCAGGACCTATGCCGGCCGGCTCGCCGCAAGTGACGGCCAATACCGGCCTCGGCCGCCCTGGCGGTTTC
Source organism: Collimonas sp. OK242 (assembly GCF_900107095.1). GTDB lineage: Bacteria > Pseudomonadota > Gammaproteobacteria > Burkholderiales > Burkholderiaceae_D > Collimonas. The sequence continues at coordinate 123,560 of NZ_FNOR01000005.1, read as the reverse complement.
AGCGGCGCTGTGGCTAATTGCGCAGCTGATTGCACAGCAGATTGATCAGGCATGCACTACTCTCGATACTGGCTGGTGTACTGGCTTAAATTCTGGCTTAGCACGCAATCAACGGTCGTCGTTACGGTATTCCACGTAAGTCCGGTCGCGCAATTGGCGCAGCCACTCGTTAGTAGCTTCTTCCGTTTTACGTTCACGAATCGCCAGCCGCGCGGTCAGGCGCTGGCGTTCATTGGATACGTCGTTAGACTTGCGCTCCACCACCTCGATCAGGTGATAACCGAACGGCGACTCGACCGGATCGCTGATCTGGCCCGGTTTCAGGGCATCCATCGCACGTTCGAATTCGGGTACTGTATCGCCCGGGTAAACCCAGCCCAGATCGCCGCCCTTGGAGGCCGACAAATCGTTCGAATACAACTTGGCCAGATCTTCAAACGTTGCCGCCTTATTGTCGATACGTTCCTTCAGGTCAGCCAGACGGCGGCGTGCATCAGCCGCGGTGACGGTCGGCGTCACCTTGATCAGGATATGCCGCACATGGGTTTGCTGGACTGGCGCTGCCGCGGTGTCGGTTGCAGCTGCGGGAGCAGCACGCTTGCCAACCAGTTTGATGATATGAAAACCATTGGCGCTTTTCAGAATGCTCGACACCTGGCCCGCGCTCAAATTTGCGACTGCTTCTACAAACAGCGCCGGCAGGCGATCTTGCGTGCGCCATCCCATGTCGCCGCCGGTCAAGGCGTCGCTGGCATCGGAAAAAGCGGCTGCGATGGCGGCGAAATTGCCGCCAGACTTGATTTGCTGCATGGCTTCTTCAGCACGTTTGGCGCGCTGTGCAATCTGCTCGGCTGAAGCATTTTCCGGCACCCGGACCAGAATCTGCGCTAAATCCAGTTCCTGCGCGGCCTGCTTATTATTCTTGTCAGCGGCAATGTAATTATCAACTTCCGATTCCGAAATCTGGATCTTGTTGTCGACTTCACGCTCACGCAAACGCTGCAATAACATTTCTTGTCGAATTTCCTCGCGGAAAGATGCGTAAGGAATTTTTTCCTGCGCCAGCTGCTTTTGAAAATCCGCCATCGACATCTTGTTCTGATCGGCAATCCGGCTGATTGCGCGATCCAGCATGACGTCGTCTACCGACAAACCATTCTCTTTCGCCAACTGGACTTCGGCGCGTTCAAGAATCATGCGTTCCAGCAACTGTTTTTGCAGTTCAGCGGCAGGCGGCAACGCAATTTTTTGAGCCTGCATACGTTGCACCACGTCGCTCATGCGCTTATTCAATTCCTGCTGGGTAATCACATCCGTGTTCACCACAGCGATGATGGCATCGACGGTCTGCGGTGCGGCTTTAGCTGCTGCCGGTTTGGCGGCCGGGGCAGTGACTGGCGCGACAGCCGGCGGCGCCGGCTGATTCGACGCGGTTTGAGCCCAGGCGCCGCCGGCAGTGGCTGACAACAACGAGAATGCGATTGCAGCGAGTTGGGTTTGATTGGTTTTACGCATAATTGGAAAAACGTTCATAAGTGAAAATGACGGATTCAACGGCTGATGAAAGAGTCGGGTTGATTAACATTCTGATAACCTGGAACACCGCTACGCAGGGCTTGCATCGGATTCGATCCGAAGCTTGATAAACCATTCAACTCAAGTTGCACGAATATACCCGTAGTCGAGCGGGTTGACGACGTCGGCGTACGTTGTCCCACCACGCGGAAGACCCAGCAATCGGCTTTGTATTCAAGTCCAAGCAAGCTTTGTCCGACTGTTTTTTCCTGCAAGGAGTAACTGACCCGGCCGACGCCATACCAACGGCGGCTGATAGGCCACTGAGCGGATACGTCAAACTGCTTCAGGTATTTACTGTCCAGCAGCAGCGGATCAACGTTGTTGTGATCCAGCTGATAAGAAAAATTGATTACCTTTTTCGGGCCTGGCTGCCACTTGATGGTGGAGCTGGCGCGTACCCATTGATTATTGCTCTGGCTGTATTGGATTGTATTGTCGACGCCCAGTGCCTGCGTCACCTGCCCGCCCGCCGTCAACAGCAAATCTGAACGGCTGCTGGTGATCGTGTCGGTAGCGCCCCCGAGCGACACGCGCGGCTCGGTAAAGTAAAAACGCTGGCCGATACCCAGGCGCAAACGTTCTATCCCGGATTCCTCGATAAAACGTGAGATCACTGCCGCCGTAAGTTGATTGGCGTCGCCAATACGGTCATGGCCGCTATATCGGTTTTCCGTGAAAATCTGGGCAAAATTGAAATCTGCCACACCGCTGTCGAACAGCGGGAACTGGCTCTGATCACGGTAAGGCGTACGCACGTAGAACAAGCGCGGCTCCAGCGTCTGCGTCATCGGATTGCCAAAAAACTTTGCCTCGCGCTCGAAAATCAAGCCGGCATCGAGCGAGAAAGTCGGCAGCACCCGGTTATAGCTGTTACCCAGCGGCGTTGCATCCGTTGGAATTGGATTCGGTATGCCAAACTTGTTCGGCGAGATGTTATAGGAAGTCGCATCCAGCTGGATTTTCGGCGTGATGAAATAACCCGGACGAATAATCGGATAAGAAAGCTGCGGGTTGATGTAGATGCGGTCGCCGCCCAACGGCAGCAAAATGCTGCTGGTCGTGGGCATACCGCTACCCTGCGGAAAATCGTACTGCGTGTTTCGGAACCGGGTGTATTGCGCGTTCACGCTCCAGTCAAAACCGTAAATATCCTGCTTACCGGCATTCAGGGTAATTTGCGGCAGACGGTCATACGGGCGGCTCAGCGTCGGTTGTCCGTTTGAATTGAAATCCTGCAATACCTGATAGCGCGAAGCCAGCGCCGCCACGTTCCAGAACGAGCCGGCGTAGTTCAAGTCGAACTCCCGGTTCAATATCCGGGTTGAACTTTGGGTAATCGAACGCGTGAAATCGTCCGGATAATTATTGTCCGAAGCAAAATTAACGTTCCAGCCCATGGTCAAACCAGGCGCCAGCGTCTGCGCATGGATCGATTGCAAGGCATAGCGATTGCTCTTGGTCAGCTTGTCGTCCGGCAAGAATTCGACCCTGGTTTGCCCGCTGTAGCCATCCCCTATGTAACGGGCGTCAGCCCCCATTTGCAAACCGCGCTGGGTGATGATGTTGGGGTACAGCGTCAAATCGCGGTTAGGGGCGATATTGAAATAATAGGGAAGATTGAACTCAAAACCGCCGTTGTTGGTGCTGCCGATGATCGGCGGCAGCACGCCGGACTGGCGCTCGCTCGACAAAGGGAAGGACAACACCGGCGAACCAAGGATAGGCACGCTCTTGAAGTAAAGAATGCCGTTATGGGCCACTCCCTCGCCCAGGCCGCTATCGACATCCAGCGTACTCGACTTGATGTACCAGTCCGGCTTGGTGCCGGGGCAAGTGGTGTAGGTGCCGGTGATGATTTTCGACTTGTCCTCATCGATAAAATCGATGCGCTCGGCGCTGCCGTGACCGTCATTCGCTTTAAACCAGTAAGTCGGATTGGTCAGGAAACCTTGCCCGGAATCCATATTCAGCTTGAGATCGTCGCCGGTGTATTTGTCGCCATAGCGATTCATCCGTACGCAACCGTGGGCTTCTGCCTCGTTCTCGACGATCCGGTAGGTCGCCTTGTTGGACTTGATCTCGGTTTGACCGCGCGTCATGTCGACATCGTTATCCAGGTTGATCAGGCGGTCCGGGCGGCCGGTCATCTGTTCAGCCTCTACCGTGGTCGGCGCATCAGAATCGTTGACGCGCGGCGGCCTGACGTTGTTTTGCGTGGTAGGGACGACTGGCGCGGCCGGATCGATCGATTGCGCCCAAACCCACATCGGCATGGATATCGCCGCGACGACCGAAGCCACCATGACGGTCATGCGCCGCAGCGCGGGCAATTGGGACGTCGCCCGATCTGGCGCGGTCCGACCTGGCGCGGTCCGACCTGAATGTGACTGGGATTGCTTAGGTAGCGCTGAGGAGGACCGGGTCATGAAATGAATTTGGCAAACACCATAGCAGGCGATTTTTTGAAATTAATCCCTTATTATATGGGAACTCACTACCGGCAACGCATTACGCTTGCTTATTACTGGAATGCTCAATGTCTTTATTACAGTCTGCCCCTGCCCTGCCCGATCTGCGCCAGACCCAAATTGTCGAATGGCTAACTACGCTTAGCGCTATTCCCACCTTGCCTGCAACGCTACGCCCAGCCTCTGCCGACGCCAGTTTCCGGCGCTATTTCAGACTCGACGCCGCGGATGGCAAAACCCTGATCGTGATGGACGCGCCGCCGCCGCAAGAAGACGTAAAACCCTTCATCGACATTGCCGGGCTGTTTGCCGGCATCGGTCTTTCGGTGCCGGAAATTCTGGCGCAAGACGTTGAACGCGGTTTTTTGCTGCTGTCCGACCTGGGTTCTACCACTTACCTGCAACAATTGAATGACGATACCGCGCCGAAACTGTATATGGACGCGATCGACGCCTTGGTGTTGCTGCAAACCAAGAGTCAGCCCGGCGTGCTGCCCGAGTACGACCGTGCCTTCCTGTTACGAGAATTGCAAATATTTCCAGAATGGTATCTCGGCAAGCACCTGAATGCGAGCCTGAGCGACCAGCAAACCAGCGAGCTGAACAAGGTTTTCGACGCCATCCTCGCCAACAACCTGGCGCAGCCGCAAGTATTTGTCCATCGCGACTATCATTCACGCAACCTGATGGTGCTGCCAAACGGCAATCCTGGCGTGCTGGATTTCCAGGGCGCACTGTTCGGCCCGATTACCTATGACATCGTGTCGCTGCTGCGCGATGTCTATATCCAGTGGGATGAGGCGCAGGTGCTCGACTGGGCAATCCGCTACTGGGAACGCGCCAAACGCGCCGGCCTGCCGGTCAATCCGGATATCGACATTTTCTATCGCGATTTCGAGTACATGGGCTTGCAACGCCACCTGAAGATACTCGGCCTGTTCGCGCGCCTGTATCACCGCGACGGTAAGGAAGCCTACCTGAAAGACATCCCGCTGGTCATGGAGTACACCCGCAAGACGGCGCTGCGCTACCGCGAACTGATCCCGCTGGTACGCTTGCTGGACAAGCTGGAAGATAAAGCGGTGCAGGTCGGCTATACGTTCTGATCCGTTCTAATTGCACATCGAATAGAGCCTCCATGAAAGCAATGATTTTCGCCGCCGGCCGCGGCGAGCGCATGCGCCCGCTGACCGACACCATCCCCAAACCCTTGCTGACGGTCCGCGGCCGGCCGCTGATCGTCTGGCACATCGTCAACCTGGTGCGTGCCGGCATCACCGACATCGTCATCAATCACGCTCACCTGGGGCAAATGATTGAAGATGCGCTGGGCGACGGCAGCAAATTCGGCGCGACGATTACCTACTCGCCGGAAGCCGTGGCGCTGGAAACCGCGGGCGGCATCGCCAACGCTCGCCATCTGCTCGGCGCGGCGCCGTTCGTGGCGATTGCAGGCGATGTCTACTGCCCGCATTTCGACTTCGAGCAAGTCAAGAATACGCTGGAAGACAATGACATCTGGGGCCAGCCGTATGCGCTGGACAAGCGCGACAATGCCTGGCTGTTCCTGGTGAAAAATCCTGCCCACCACCCGCAGGGCGATTTCGCGCTGCACAGTTTTTCGGTCAGCAACGAGGGTGAGCCCGGCCATACCTATACCTTCTCCGGCATCGGCGTTTACCGGCCATCGATGTTCGATGGCGTCGGCGCCGGCCAATCGGCAAAGCTGGTGACCTTGCTGCGCGAAAATGCAGCGCGCGGCCAGATCGGCGGCGACGTGTATCGCGGCGAATGGACTGATGTCGGCACCATCGAACGCCTGAATCAACTGAACGCGCCGCTGTAGTTGACAACACATAGCCGCAACACATTAACCTATCCCAGAAAGACGCCCGCATGACTCCTTACAGCACACGCCGCAGCAAACTGATTGCGCAGATGCAGGCCATGGGCGGCGGCGTCGCCGTCATCTCGACGGCGCCCGAGGCCGCTCGCAACGCCGACTCCGATTTTCCGTATCGCCATGACAGCAGCTTCTATTATCTTTCCGGTTTCACCGAGCCGGACGCCGTGATCGTCCTGATCGCCGGCAAAGATGCAAAGGCGATCCTGTTTTGCCGGGAAAAAAATCTGGAACGGGAAATCTGGGACGGCTATCGTTTCGGCCCTGACGCCGCCCGCGAGCAGCTCGGTTTCGACGCCGCGTTTGCGATCGGCGCCATCGATACCGAAATGCCGAAACTGCTGGCCGATGCGCCGGCGATTTTTTACTCGCTGGGCAAACAAGCTAATCGCGATATTCAATTGCAAGGCTGGCTCAACAAATTGAGCGGCCAGGCCCGTATCGGCGTCAGCGCACCGGCCACTATCCATAGCCTGGATCCGCTGCTGGCTGAAATGCGCCTGTTTAAAGACGCAGGTGAGCACGCGATCATGCAACGCTCCGGGCAGATTGCCGCCGGCGCCCATTGCCGCGCGATGCGCCTGGCCCGTCCCGGCTTGCGCGAATATCATCTGGAAGCTGAATTGCTGCATGAATTCCGCACCCAAGGCGCGGAGTCCCCGGCCTATACCTCGATCGTCGCCACCGGCGCTAACGCTTGCGTGCTGCATTACCGCGCCGGCAACACCGAACTGAAAGACGGCGACCTGGTGCTGATCGATGCCGGCTGTGAATTCGAAAGCTACGCCTCCGACATCACCCGCACATTTCCAGCCAATGGCGTATTCTCCGGTCCGCAAAAAACGCTGTATGAAATCGTGCTGGCGGCGCAGCAGGCCGCGATAGCGGCAACCCGCCCGGGACAGTGCTTCATCGACGGCCACAACGCAGCGCTGCGGGTGCTGGCGCAAGGCATGCTGGATACCGGCCTGCTCAACAAGAACAAAACCGGCACGCTCGACGACGTGATCGCCAATGGCGACTATCGCCAGTTCTACATGCACAGCACCGGTCACTGGATCGGTCTTGACGTGCATGACGTCGGCGCCTACCGCGAACCCGGTGCAGCCGCCCCGGAAGGCCAGCAAAAGCCGTGGCGCAAGCTGCAGCCCGGCATGGTCACCACGGTCGAACCGGGCATCTACGTGCGTCCGGCCGAGGGCGTGCCGGAACAATACTGGAATATCGGCATCCGCATCGAAGACGACATCCTGGTTACTGCAGACGGCAACCACAACCTGACCAGCGACGTCCCTACCTCGCTGGCCGAGATCGAAGCATTGATGCGCACATGAAGCAAGCGCGGCCCCTGGAACACGACGTAGTACAGACACGAGTATCATGATGTCCATGACAAACGCGACTCCCACCATCGTCGTCTTCGACCTCGGCGGCGTTCTTTTCGACTGGAACCCCGACTATCTGTACCGCAAGCTGATCGCCGACGACAGCGAGCGCAAGTGGTTCCTCGCCAACGTCTGTAACAGCGAGTGGAATCTGCAGCAAGATGCCGGCCGCCCGCTCAGCGAGGCAACCGCCGTCCTCAGCGCCCGCCATCCGGCTCACGCTCGCCTGATCCACGCTTTCTATGCGCGCTGGACTGAAATGCTGGGAGGTACGCTGGCAGAAGGCATGGCGATTTTCGAGGCACTGGAAACGGCTGGCGTGCCGCTGTACGCCTTGACCAACTGGTCGGGCGAAACCTTCCCCTACGCCCGCGACAACTATCCGTTCCTGCGCCGCTTCAAGGACGTGCTGGTGTCGGGCGATGAAAAACTGATCAAGCCGGATGCGCGTATTTACCAACGCATGCTGGAACGCATTCGCCAACACTATCCCGATGCGCAGCCGGAACAACTGGTGTTCATCGACGATGTCCGCAGAAACGTCGATGCGGCGCATGCGCTCGGCTGGCGCGCCATTCATCATACCGACCCTGCCGCCACCGCCGCCCAGCTGCGCAACTGGGGGTTGCCGGCATGAACACCACCACCCATCCGCAGCTGCAGACCGAAGTCGACATCGCCATCTGCGGCGCCGGTCCGGTCGGCCTGAGCCTGGCTGCATTACTGGTTAAACGCGGCGTGGCAGCTGCGCGGATTGCGCTGATCGACGCCAAGACGGTTGAACTGGCACGGCAAGATCCGCGTTCCCTGGCGCTTTCCTACGGCAGCCGCCAGATCCTGCAAGAAATCGGCGCCTGGCCGATTGCCGCCACCGCCATCCATCAGATCCATGTCTCGCGCCGCGCGCATTTCGGCCGCACCCTGATCCAGCGCGAGGAATTCCAGCTGCCGGCGCTCGGCTATGTCACGCGTTATGGCAACCTGATAACGGCTTTAGCGGCGCTGCCGGCGCTGGCCGGCATCCACTTGCTGCGGCCGCTGCAAGTCAGCGCCAGCACCGAGCAAGACGACGGTGTGGTATTGCAATTGTCAGATGGCAGTTCGCTGCGGAGTCAATTGCTGGTGCAAGCTGAAGGCGGTATATTCGGCGCCCAGGATGACAAATCCCTGCAACGCGATTACCAGCAAATCGGCATCGTCGCCAACGTCCAGAGCAGCGCACCGATTCCACACCGCGCATTTGAACGCTTCACCGATCAGGGGCCGCTGGCGCTGCTGCCGCAGGACGACGAGCACGGCCACAACTATGCCTTGGTATGGTGCGTGCGCCCTGCCACTGCAAGCCAGCTGCTGGCGCTGGACGACGCCGCATTCCTGCAGGCATTGGCGCAAGCCTTCGGCGGCCGGCTTGGAGGTTTTCTGAAGACATCGAAGCGCAACAGCTTTCCGCTGGGCTTGAACGCTCGCCCCGCAGCTACGCTCAGGACTGTAGCCATTGGCAACGCCGCGCAAACCTTGCACCCGGTTGCCGGCCAGGGCTTGAACCTGGGCTTGCGCGATGCAGCGGTGCTGGCACGTTTGCTGGCCAGCGACATGACACCGGATACCCTGCAACGGTTTGCCGCCGCCAGACAGGCAGACCGCAGCTTGACGATCCACCTGACCGATGTCATGGCGCGGATTTTTGCCAGCGCGCCGGACGGCGCCGTATCGCAAACCCTGCTTGGTCTGTCGCTGGGACTGGTAGATGTTGTGAAGCCCGCCAGGCGCTTGCTGGCCCGACAAATGATGTTCGGACGACGCTAATTTTCGCTCCACTGTCACAATAAAAAAAACCGCGGCGGTTTTAGCCGGCGCGGTTTTTTTTATGGGAATGGCCAGCGCTTACTCAATCGCCTTCGCCATATCTTCAATCACCTTCTTGGCATCGCCGAACACCATCATGGTTTTATCCATGTAGAACAACTCGTTGTCCAGCCCGGCATAGCCGGAAGCCATGGAACGCTTGTTGACGATGACGGTCTTGGCTTTGTAGGCTTCCAGGATAGGCATGCCGGCAATCGACGACTTCGGATCCTTGGCGGCCGGATTGACGACGTCGTTGGCGCCCAGCACCAGCACCACATCGGCCTGGGCGAATTCGCTGTTGATGTCTTCCATCTCGAACACCTGGTCGTACGGCACTTCAGCCTCCGCCAGCAACACGTTCATGTGGCCTGGCATGCGCCCCGCCACCGGGTGAATCGCAAACTTGACGGTAACGCCCTTGTGCGACAGCTTTTCAGCCAGCTCCATCAAGGCATGCTGCGCACGCGCCACCGCCAGCCCGTAGCCGGGAACGATGATGACGGTTTCGGCATTCCCCAGCAGGAACGAGGCATCGTCGGCGGAACCGGACTTCACCGGACGCTGGGCCTGTGCGCCAGCCGATGTCGCCGCCGCGGCGTCGCCGCCAAAGCCGCCCAGGATCACGTTGAAGAACGAACGATTCATCGCCTTGCACATGATGTAGGACAGGATCGCGCCGCTGGAACCGACCAGCGAACCGGCGATGATCAGCATCGAGTTATTCAGCGAAAAGCCGATGCCGGCTGCCGCCCAGCCTGAATAGCTGTTGAGCATAGACACCACCACCGGCATGTCGGCGCCGCCGATCGGGATAATGATCAACACACCCAGCGCAAACGCGATGATGGTCATCAAGATGAAAGGCAGCCAGGACTGGGTCAGCACAAAGATGATCCCCAGCCCCAGCATCGCCACGGCCAGCAACAGGTTGAAGAAGTGCTGGCCGCGGAAACTGACCGGCGCACCCTGGAACAGGCGGAATTTGTACTTGCCCGACAGCTTGCCGAAAGCGATCACCGAACCGGAGAAGGTAATCGCGCCGACAAAGGTGCCGATAAACAGTTCGATGCGGTTACCGGTCGGCAGCAATTCGCCATGTGCGGCAATACCGAAAGCCCATGGCTCCGACACCGCGGCAACCGCGATACATACCGCCGCCAGACCGATCAGCGAGTGCATCGCCGCCACCAGTTCCGGCATCTTGGTCATCTCTACCCGCTTGGCCAGGAAGGCGCCGATGCCGCCGCCCGCCACCACGCCGCCGGCCACCAGCCAGAAACCGAGGCCGGCTCCTTGCGATTCCGCTTTCAGCTTGACGATCAGGGCAATCGTAGTGACGACTGCTATCGCCATGCCGCTCATGCCAAAGACATTACCGCGCCGCGCCGAAGACGGGTGCGACAAACCCTTGAGCGCCTGGATGAAGCAAACCGAGGCGATCAGGTACAACAAGGTCACCAGGTTCATGCTCATTGCTGCGCTCCCTCTTTAGCTGCAGGCTTGGCCTTGGGCTCTTTTTTCTTGAACATTTCCAGCATGCGCTGGGTCACCAGAAAACCGCCGAATACGTTGACAGCCGCCAGCGCCACCGCCAGCGTGCCGGCGACCTGGCCGACGATGCCTTCGGTCAGGCCGGCGGCCAGCATGGCGCCGATGATGATGATGGCCGAAATGGCATTGGTGACCGCCATCAGCGGTGTATGCAAGGCAGGTGTAACGGTCCAGACCACGTGGTAGCCGACGTAGATCGCCAGTACGAAAATGATCAGGTTGGTGATGGTGTGCGTGACTTCCATGATTTCCCCTTGATAGAAGGACAGCGCTGTTGAAACGCGCCGCTGGCCTTAGATTTTCTTCAGGCCGGTGATACGGTTGTTGTCATCGACAAACACCACTTTCGGCACATAGCTGCGGGCCTCTTCATTCGAAAGCGGAGCATAAGTGCAAATGATCAGCAGGTCGCCCAGATGCGCGCAACGTGCAGCGGCGCCGTTCAGCGAAATCTCGCCGCTGCCGCGTTTGCCGCGGATCGCGTAGGTCGAAAAGCGCTGGCCGTTGTTGACGTTGTACAGTTCGATCTTTTCAAACTCGCGGATGTCGGCCGCTTCCAGCAGATCCTCATCTATCCCGCAAGAGCCCTCGTAATGCAGGTCAGCCTGAGTAACGGTTGCGCGATGAATTTTTGCGCGCAGCATGATGCGTTGCATATCTTGTTTCTCCAGTTTACGAAGCCTCCGACCTCAGCCGGACGCCTCTTTACAGCTATTAATTAAATCGGTATTTATATCGGTATTTTTTTGCGCCGCTTAGTAATTTACTTATGTAACTTACTTGCGCAGCACCTCGCCGCCGCTGCACAACAAGGTGCCGGCAACGATATCGTCCTCGCGGTTGATCACCAGGCCGCCTTCGGCATTGATGATCAGCTTGAGGAAATCGAGCACGTTGCGCGCATACAGCGCCGAGGCGTCAGCCGCCACCAGCGTCGCCAGATTGCCTTCGCCGATGATGTGGACGCCGTGCCTGATGACGGTTTTGCCGCTTTCCGACAAAGGACAGTTGCCGCCCTGGTCCACCGCCATGTCGAGAATCACCGAACCCGGCTTCATCGCCTTGACGGTGTCTTCGCTGATCAGCACAGGTGCTTTGCGGCCGGGAATCAGGGCGGTGGTGATAATGATATCGGCTTGCTTGGCGCGCTCGTGCACCAGTTCGGCCTGGCGCCGCATCCAGTCGGCCGGCATAGCCCGCGCATAGCCGCCTACGCCTTGGGCGATTTCCCGTTCTTCATCCGTGATGAAAGGCACATCCAGGAATTTCGCGCCCAGCGATTCGATCTGTTCCTTCACCGCCGGCCGCACATCGGAGGCCTCGATCACCGCGCCGAGACGCTTGGCGGTGGCGATCGCCTGCAAACCGGCTACGCCCGCGCCCATGATCAGCATGCGCGCCGCCTTGACGGTGCCGGCTGCGGTCATCAGCATCGGCATGAAGCGCTGATAGGTATTGGCGGCCATCAGCACCGCTTTGTAGCCGGCGATATTGGCTTGCGACGACAACACATCCATAGCTTGCGCACGCGAAGTGCGCGGCGCCGCTTCCAGCGCAAACGCGGTCAAGCCATGGCTTGCCATAACAGCAATATTGTCGGCATCAAAAGGATTCAGCATACCGACCACGACCGTACCGCTCTTCAGCAGGGCCAGTTCGTCAGCGCCGGGGGCACGCACCTTGAGCACGGTTTCCACGCCGAATGCCGCCGCCGCAGTCACCATCTCGGCGCCTGCAGCCGCGTAGGCTTCATCGGTAATACTGGATAAAATGCCGGCGCCGGACTGCACCAAAACCTGGTGTTTGGCCGCCACCAGCTTTTTTACCGTCTCCGGAGTCGCTGCAACCCGTGTCTCGCCAAGCCGCGTCTCGGCGGGAATGCCGATTTTCATGTACTTCTCCCACGATGTTAGAAATTTTTTAGATTTGTTGAGGACAGAGTAATTCACCACGCTACGGTGGTTCTTAAACCCTACCCGGGCAGCTCTGTCCCGCAATTAGTTGTATGGAATCTTACACGGAAAAATTGCGGCTCAACAACCAGACGTCTTGATGTAGGTTATTTATCCTAAAATTAATCATTAGTTGCGCGTATGACTACAATCGCTTCTTCGCTCTATGCTAGGACGCTGCGGATACCCTCCTTGCCCGCTTTTCATCGAAAACCGGCAGGCAAGTTAAAATATCGGATTAACCGAGGAATTTATGACTGACGTTTGGAAACCCTCTGTCACAGTCGCCGCGATCATAGAGCGCGACGGCCGCTTCTTGCTGATTGAAGAAGCGACCAGTGACGGCATCCGCATCAACCAGCCAGCCGGCCATCTCGATCCCAACGAGTCGCTGCTGCAGGCTGTCGTGCGCGAAACGCTGGAAGAAACCGCGCATGATTTCACCCCTACCGCGCTGGTCGGCATGTATATGGCGCGTTATGTATCGGCGCGCACCGGCAAAGCGGTCACTTACTTGCGCTTTGCCTTTTGCGGCGATCTCGGCGCACAGCACGATCAGGCGCTCGATCACGGCATCTTGCGTACCCTGTGGATGTCGCGCGACGAACTGGCAGCCTGCCAGGAGCGTCATCGTAGTTCGCAGGTGTTGCTTTGCATCGACGATTACCTGCGCGGTCAACGCGCACCGTTAAGCATGCTGAACACTCATCCAAGTGCTTACGGAGCGGCTAATGTCTAGTAAAAAACGCGTAGTCATCGGCATGTCGGGCGGGGTCGACTCCTCGGTTTCGGCCTGGATGCTGAAACAGCAAGGTTATGAAGTCATCGGCCTGTTCATGAAAAACTGGGAGGACGACGACGATTCCGAATACTGCTCGACGCGCCAGGATTGGATCGATGCGGTCAGCGTGGCCGACGTCATCGGGGTCGACATCGAAGCGGTGAATTTTGCCGCCGAGTACAAAGATCGGGTATTCGCCGAATTCCTGCGCGAGTATCAGGCCGGACGCACTCCCAATCCGGACGTCCTGTGCAATGCCGAAATCAAGTTCAAGGCCTTTCTCGATCACGCCATGAAACTGGGCGCCGACCTGATCGCTACCGGCCATTACGCCCGGGTGCGGCAAGCCGATTCGGGTCGTTTCGAGTTGTTGAAGGCGGTCGACGCCAGCAAGGATCAAAGCTATTTCCTGCACCGCCTGAACCAGTCGCAGTTATCGCGAACCTTGTTCCCGCTGGGTGAAATCCAGAAAACCGAAGTACGCAAGATCGCCGAACAGATTCAGTTGCCGAATGCCAAGAAAAAGGACTCAACCGGCATCTGCTTTATCGGCGAACGGCCATTCCGTGAATTCCTGAACCGTTACCTGTCCTATCAGCCGGGGCCGATGAAAACCCCGGACGGCGATGTGGTGGGCGAACATGTGGGTCTGAGTTTTTACACGCTGGGCCAGCGCAAGGGCATAGGCCTGGGTGGCATGAAGACGCACAAGAATGCGGGCGGCGATAGCGATCCCTGGTATGTCGCCAGGAAAGATGTAGCAAACAACACGCTGTACATCGTCCAGGGACATGATCACCCTTGGCTGCTGTCGTCGACGCTGCAAGCCGGACAACTCAGCTGGGTGTCGGGTGAAGCGCCGGATAGCGGGCATTTGTCGGCCAAGACGCGTTATCGGCAGGCTGACATGGCATGCGCGTTTGACGGCCTGCTGTTGCCGGGAACGGAAACCGAAACGGGAGTGAAAACGGGGGTGGAAAACTTCGCCCTCAAATTTACCGATCCGCAATGGGCGGTCACTCCCGGCCAATCCGCCGTGCTGTATGACGGCGATATCTGTCTCGGCGGCGGCATTATCGAATCATCCGGCAACACTGCCTGACCACGATCTGGCGCTGGTTTTGCATCTTGACAATGCAAAACCAGCGCGCTTCCGACCGGCCGTTCTGGCCCGCTCGTTCTTACCTACCTTACCGACCAGCCTTCCCGAACTATGCTTTGTTGTGCGTCCGCAGCAAAAAGTTTCCGATAATTATTTCTATTTCAGAAATAGTTAATTTCCAATAAGGCTATTTATTGTTGATCGTGGAATCTCTACACTGAGCTTCATCGATGGGCGCAACACACAAGCAATCTCAACAACGCAAGTGCGCCGCTCACCGAGGCAGGACCCGACGGGCTGCACAACGCCTGTTCCGCCGAGCCCGGTGCCATCAACTTACTGGAGAAAAACATGAATGCCAAACAACTTATCGCAGGTCTCGCAATCTTAGCCGCCGCTGGCAGCGCCCTGGCCGTCACCCCATATCCACCCGAAACACCGTTCGTCTCGACCAAGTCGCGTGCCGATGTCCAGGCTGAACTGTTGCAAGCCCAGAAAGACGGTTCGCTGACTGTAGCGCGTAACCAGTACCCTGTCGTTGCAGCCGCAGGCAAGTCGGTTAGCCGCGCTGAAGTCGCAAGCCAGATCGACAAAGCAGAGCCATCGGTCTACAACGGCAACTAAGCTGAACCAAGTTAAAAAAAGCAGCTGATGCGACGCTGACCCAGCAAGTTTCAGCGTTGCGCAAAAACGCCAGCAATGCTGGCGTTTTGCTATTATTCACGCATATCCTTGTGCGCCGCGAAACCCGGTTTATTTAGCAGGTAGAAGCGTTCAAACCAGTCATCATATTTTGGGTACACATGCGGTTATTTTCCTTCCCCAAGCGTTACCCTCCGGTCAATCTGCTGCTGGCCTGTTCCCTGACGCTCCTGCTAAGTGCCTGTGCCGATTTTTCGGGCATCATTCCGCAATCCAAATTGACGGACGGTAATTCGCTCTCCGCAGGCGCGGCGCTGACGAACATCGCCAACACCGCATGGCCAACCAGCTCCTGGTGGGAAAGTTATCGCGACCCGCAACTTGACGCCCTGGTGCGACAAGCCATCGCCGACAGCCCCAACCTGAAGATCGCCCAGGCGCGCATCCGCCAGGCTTCGTCATTGGCCGGCGTAGCGCGCGCCGCCACACTGCCCAAGGCGGGCGCCGAAGCAAGCAGTACGCGCGGCTTGTACTCATCCGAATATATCTTCCCGCCGCCGCTCGGCGGCAGCTGGAACTGGGACAATGAAATTACCGTCAAGGCCAGCTACGATCTTGACCTGTGGGACAAGGATCGCAGCGCGCTCGAATCGGCACTCGATACAGTCCATGTGAGCGCCGCCGAAGCCCAGAGCGCCCAGTTGAATCTGGAAGTCGCCGTGGTGCGCGGCTATCTGCAGCTGGCCACGCAATTCGCACTGCGCGACATCTCCAGCGCGACGCTGGCACAGCAAACTTCCATCGCCAGCATCGCGCGACGAAAACTGGCGGCGGGTCTCGGCACCCGGCTGGAAGTCAGCCAGGCCGAAACGGCATTGCCTGACGCCCGCGCCAACATTGAAAAAATCGACGAAAACATCGCCTTGCTGCGTAACCAGATTGCCGCCTTAAGCGGCAAAGGCCCTGGCAGCGGCGCAGCGATTCAGCGGCCGCAACTGGCTGCCCGCCTGGTCGGCGCCGACAACCAGGCGCCGCTGGCGATCGGCTTGCCCGACAATGTGCCGGCACACCTGATCGGCCGCCGCCCGGATGTGATTGCGCAACGCTGGCGGGTCGAGGCGATGGACAAGAATATCGATGTCGCCAAGGCGGCGTTCTATCCGGATATCAATATCTCCGCCTTCATCGGCTTGCAAGCGCTCGGCTTCACCAATTTCCTGAGTTCGTCTGCCGCAGTACGCGGCGCCGGACCGGCGATTTCGCTGCCGATTTTTGAAGGCGGCCGCCTGCGCGCCAATCTCGGCGCGCAAACCGCGGCGCTCGACGCCGCTATCGAAAGTTACAACAACACCTTGGTGCAAGCCCTGCAAAACGTCGCCGACCAGATCATCAAACTGAAGTCGCAGCAACAGCAGCGCGGACAGTCGGAACAGGCATTGGCGCTCTCGCAGCAATCCTACGATCTGGCCAAGCGCGCTTACCAGGCCGGCCTGACCGCCAATATCAATGTCATACAAACTCAGTTGACCCTGTTGCAACAGCAGCAGCACGTGGCGCAAATCCGCGCCGCTTACCTGGATAGCTGGGCGCAACTGATGCAGGCGCTAGGCGGCGGCCTGGGCGACGATTTGCCGCAGCCGGCGAGCACCGTCGCTGCAGAAAAATAAGCGGCGCCAATCATGACCATCGCGAGCGAGATTGCAGGCAGGCGGCAAAACTGGCTGGACCATCTGAAGCATGCTGCCGTCAGCTGGGTAGAAGGCCATGGCCAGGATCTGCTGCATATCAGCAAAATCCTGCTGGCGACTTTGCTGGCGCTGGGCCTGTCGCTGTTGTTCAACCTGTCCAAGCCGGGCACCGCAATGGTCACCGTCGTCATCGTGCTGCAGCCGCGCAGCGGCCTGGTGCTGGCCAAAGGTTTTTATCGTTTCATCGGCACCGCGGTCGGGGTCATCATGTCGATCATCCTGGCCGCCTCGTTTTCGCAGCAACCGGTTTTGTTCCTGGCTGCCGGCGCCTGCTGGCTGGCTTTTTGCACCGCCGGCTCGACCATATTCCGCAATTTTCAATCGTATGCCTTCGTGCTGGCCGGGTATACCCTGGTCATTGTCGGCTTGCCGGCGGCGCTGCAGCCGGACCAAGCCTTCGATATCGCCATGACGCGTCTGAGCGAAGTGATGCTGGGCTTGCTCTGCGCCGGAGTAGTCAGCGATGTGCTCTTCCCTAAACACTTATCCGACGTCCTGCTGCAAATTGCGCGCAAGCGATTCGCCGATTTCAAGGGCTTCATCGCACTCGATGACGTTGCCGCCGACTCGCGGCCGGTGCGCGAGCGGATGGTGCTGCGCTTTATCGGCGAAGTCGTTTCGCTTGAAGCCCTGCGCACCTCATCGGTATTTGAAAGCGCTGCCGGGCATCTGCAAAGCCTTCGGCTAAGGCAGTTAAATAATGCCTTCATGACCGCCTCCACTACCTTTCACTCGCTCGACCAGCTGTTCGGCCGCCTGCAAACCAATGGCAAGCTAAGCACGCTCAATGCACTATTGATGGAATACAAAGCGATCGTGCACGCGCTCTGCGGCAAGGATCGCACGCTGCTGGCGCAAGTGCGCAGCGCGCTGCCGCAACGCCTGACCGCCTTGCGCCGCGGCCTGGCTGCCAGCAGCAGCGACAGCGACAGCAGCAACCTGCTCGATTTCGACTCAGCCACCGAATTGCTGACAAGATTTGCCGATGAATTGCAGATCTATGCAAGGATCCACGCAGTCGTGATCCAAACCGAATTGCACAGGCCGGACGACGTCCAGCTGATCTCGCATTATGTAGCGCGCACCGACCCGACGCTGGTCGTGACATCGGCCTTGCGCGCGGCGATCGGTTTCGGCGTGTCGTCGTTATTCTGGATACGGTCAGGCTGGGTTTCCGGCACCGAC
The DNA here is from genome assembly GCF_900107095.1 of Collimonas sp. OK242. Taxonomy (GTDB): domain Bacteria; phylum Pseudomonadota; class Gammaproteobacteria; order Burkholderiales; family Burkholderiaceae_D; genus Collimonas. The sequence continues at coordinate 105,417 of NZ_FNOR01000005.1, read as the reverse complement.
GCCGTCGTCATGGCAACCGTCGTCAGCGCCCTGTTTGCAGCAGCTCCCTCCCCTGCCAAGGTAGTAAAACAGTTCATGATCGGCGCTGCACTGGGAGGATTTTTCGGTTTCTTATCCGCTTATTACCTGCAATCGCAAGCCGAAAACTTCACCATGCTGTGCCTCTCGCTGGCGCCATTCATCCTGATCGGCGCCTGGCTTAGCACCACCAAAAAACATTCCGGCATCGGCACCGGCATCTTGCTTTTCTTCTTATCCTACGCCAGCATCGGCAGCAATTATCAATTCGACATGCCGGCGCTGCTCAACGGCATGGCCGGCGGCCTGATCGGGGTTGCCATTGCCTTGGTCATGTATCAGATCATCGATCCATCCGACAGCAGCTGGATCAAACGCCGCCTGGCGCGGGCGTTGCGACGTCAAGTGGTAGAGGCATGCAGCCGGCCGCTACCCGGATTGCCGGCCCGCTTCGAGAGCGGCACCCGCGATCTGCTGTCGCGCTTTGCGGTGACCCACTCGCTGGATAACCCGGATGACCGCGATATCATGACCTGGTTATTATCGGTACTGGAAATCGGCCGCGCCGTGCTGCAGCTGCGGCAGGAAACCCTGAGCGTCGCCGATCCTGCGGTGCACGAAAAAATCGAACACAGCATACGCAGCATCGCCCATCTTTTTGCGCGCCCTAGTCAAACCCGCCTGCGCGCTGCGCTGGATGCCGTGTTGGCCGCGATTGCCGTGTGCGGCGACCTGCCGGCAGTGCTGGCCAACCTGCATCTGATGCGCGGCGCCATGCTGGAGCGCGTCACGGTGCTGACGCCGGCCGAAACTTCACCTATCGCTTCCGAGACTTGACCATGCCGCGTGAAATCGCTCTCTTCGATGCGCTCATTCCAACCTTGCTGTTGGTATTTATCGGCTGCCTGTTGTTACAGATGGCAATCGATTGGGTGTTCACCCGCCTGGGCCTGTTTCGTTATGTCTGGCATCCCAATCTGTTCCGGATCGCCCTGTTCTTTTGTATTTTCGGCGCCGCCGGATTGCTGTTGCACACCGCTTAACTTGCCGTAAAAATTTGTTCTAAGGCTGACATGAAATCATCCACTATTTTAAAAACCCTGTTGCAGGTAGCGATCACGCTGATTGTGGTGCTGATCGCCTGCTTGCTGGCGCGCGCGCTGTGGGACCGCTACATGAATACGCCCTGGACCCGCGATGGCCGCGTGCGCGCCGACGTCATCAGCGTCGCCGCCGACGTCTCCGGCATCGTGGTCGCGGTGCCGGTAGCCGACAACAGCTATGTACACAAGGGCGATTTGCTGATGAAGATCGACCCGGCGCGCTACGCGCTGGCGTTGGCCCAAGCTGACGCGGCGGTAGCCGAACGCCGGATCGGCCTGAGCACCAAACAGCGCGATGCCGCACGCCGCGCCAAGCTGGACGGCGATGTGATCTCCAGCGAAAACCGCGAAAACTCCAGCGCCGACGCCTCTGCCGCCCAAGCCTTGTATCAGGCGGCCCTGACGGCACGCGACAGCGCCAAGCTGAACCTGGACCGCACCGAAATCAGAGCCACGGTGGACGGCTGGATCACCAACCTCAACGTGCATGCCGGCGACTTCGCGCAGGCCGGCACGCCCAAACTGGCAGTGATCGACGCCAATTCGTTCTGGGTGTACGGCTATTTTGAAGAAAACAAACTACCCCTGATGAAAGTCGGCGACGCCGTCGACATGCGCCTGCTCGGCAGCGAGCAAATCATCAACGGCCATATCGACAGCATCTCGCGCGGCATCACCGACCGCGACAATGCGCTGGGCAGCTACGGCCTGGCCAATGTGAATCCAAGCTTCAACTGGGTCCGGCTGGCACAGCGGGTACCGGTGCGTATCCATATCGACAAGCTGCCGGACGGCATAACGCTGGCTGCCGGCATGACTTGTACCGTGATTGTTAAACCTGGGCCGCGGAACGACAAAAAATAAGCGTTGCCCGCTGCATGCTATGGCATGTACTCCGTGGTCCGTGTGTGGGGTCAGAGTAATTTTCGCAAACAGCGCGAAAAAAACTCCGACCCCATTTAACTATTGTATGTAGTTGCGCCATCCCGACGAACGATATTTGACATAGAATCAGCTGCACCAATTGGCCAGCTGATTGACGCATGCTGCTTCACTCCGGCTTCGCATACTTGCCAAAACACCATAAAATCGACATTGACATCCATCGCCAAGGAGGCGCATGAGCGCTGCATCATCACAACACGCCGACCTCAATCCGCCGCCACCCGCCAAACGGCTGTCCCTGGCGGACGTGATCGCCGGCCTGTCGATTGCCGGACTACTACTTCCCGAAGCGGTCGCCTATTCCAGCGTCGCCAATCTGCCGCCGCAAACCGGTGTGATTGCGCTGTTTGCCGGGCTGCTCTGCTACGGCTTGTTCGGCAGCAGCCGGTTTGCAATCGTCTCCGCCACCTCCTCCTCGGCAGCAGTGCTGGCGGCAGCCACGGCATCCATGGCGAATGGCGACGTGGGTCTGAGAATGATGCTGGCGACCGGGCTAGTAATGATTACCGGGCTGTTTTTCCTGCTGGCCGGGCTGGCCCGCATGGGCAGCGTTACCGATTTCATCGCCAAGCCGGTGTTGCGCGGCTTTGCTTTCGGCCTGGCGATTGTCATCATTCTCAAGCAGTTTGCCGGTGTAGTCGGCGCCCATCCCGAACACAGCGACATGACTCGCTTCATTCCGGAAATGCTGGCGCAGATCGGCCATTGGAACTGGATCAGCGGCGCCGTAATGGCAGTAGCGTTGGTGTTGCTGTATCTGTTTGCGCGCCTGCCCCGCGTACCGGGCGCATTGCTGGTGATCGTCATCGGCGTCGCCGCCGGCCAGTGGCTGCATTTGACCCAGTACGGGATTGGCCTGGTGGGCAGCATCCATCTGCAACTGGCGACGCCGACCTTGCCCATGCTCGCGCGCGCAGACTGGCTGCGCCTGGGTGAACTGGGCTTTGCCATGGCCATGATCCTGTATGCCGAATCGTATGGTTCGATTCGCAGCTTTGCCATCAAGCACGGCGATCCGGTGGCGCCTAACCGCGATTTGCTGGCGCTAGGCGCATCCAATTTTCTGTCCGGCCTGTTTCACGGGATGCCGGTCGGCGCCGGCTACTCCGCTACCTCCGCCAATGAAGCCGCCGGCGCTACTTCGCGCCTGTCAGGCTGGGTGGCGGCGCTGGTGATGCTGGCGATCGTCTTGACGCTGTTGCCCGCCATCGCCCTGACGCCGGAGCCGGTGCTGGCCGCGATCGTGATTCACGCCGTCGGCCATACCCTCAATCCCGCCATCTTCCGCCCTTATTTCCGCTGGCGCCGCGACCGCCTGGTGGTCATCGCCTCGGTCATTGCGGTGCTGTTGCTTGGCGTGCTGGACGGCTTGCTAGCCTCAATTGCCATCAGCCTGCTGATGATGCTGCGACAGTTCTCGCAATCGACCATCTCGGTGTTGGGCCGGCTCGGACAAGGCCATGACTTCGTCAACATACGTACTCATCCGGAAGCACAGGCGATACCCGGCATCATGATCCTGCGCCCCAACGAGCCGCTGTTTTTTGCCAATGCCGAACGGATACTGGGCCAGGCACGCCATAACATCAACGCTGCAGCACCGCCGGTACACACCGTCATTCTCAGCCTGGAAGAGTCGCCGGACCTGGACAGCTCCAGCCTTGAAGGCTTGCACGATTTTTTCGAATTTGCCGCCGCCCGCGGCTTGCGCCTGTTACTGGCGCGCCTCAAAGATCCCGTATACGACATCATGAAAAGTGCGGTTGCTCCCTGTTTTCCGGCGGAGTCGCTGAGCGCACTGAGCGTAGCGGAAGCAGTGCATCTGGCATTGGCGCAGGCAGGCCAGCAGACCAAGCTATCGTAACCCGAACCGGAGAATAATCATGCGTACATGTTGGAAAATATTGGCCGCCGCACTATGCGCCACAATGACAATCACTGCAGTGAATGCGGCAGAGATAGCCTTTTCCTCCCCGGGCGACTTCACCGAAATCAGCCTGAATATCAAAGATGCTTATAGCGCCAATCCGGATTTTGTCACACTGGAGGTGACGCTGAGCCAAGATGCCCAGCAACGCATGGCGGCGGCCAGCGGCGCCGCGCTGGGGCAGGATCTGACGCTGATCGTCAACGGCAAGGCGGTCAGTACCTCGCACGTCCAAAGTGTCCTCGATACGCCTCAGCTGCAGATTCCCATGTCAAGGCAAACCGCCACGGAATTACTGCCGGTCTTGCTAGGCGTGAATCCCGGAGCAAGCTCGTCAGCCGCTTCACAAGCTGCACCTGTTGTGGCGGCATCAACTGTAGAAACCCCGGTAATGCCGGCACTGGTGGCGCCCGACTGAACGCTGGGGCATGGCATGCCGGTGCGGGCACTTGCTGCCCGCCGCAAACAGTGTTTAAGAATTTCCGATACCATAGCGTACCAGCCGATAAGTTAGCAAAAAAATATCGAATGTATGAAACTCGTAGAAGTTTTATGAGTCTCAGCCCCCTCTGACCAACTCACTTACGTTCAACTTTACGTCCATCTTTCACACCTTTATTTATGCAACGCTATACAACCCCAGCCATTGTGCTGCACTGGCTGGTCGCCATTCTTATCGTCGCGACTTTTGCCCTCGGCCTGACCATGGTCGACATCCCGGGCCTGACGCCAACCAAGCTGAAATATTTTTCATGGCATAAGTGGCTCGGCGTAACGGTGCTTGGTTTGGCCTGCCTGCGTTTGATCTGGCGTAAAACGCAGGGCGCACCGCCTTACCCGGACAGCATGCAGCCATGGCAGCAGCGCGCCGCGCACGCCTTGCACATCCTTTTGTATATCCTGATTTTTGCGGTGCCGATCTCCGGCTATTTTTACAGCCTGGCGGCGGGCGTACCGGTAAGCTATCTCGGCATCATTCCCTTACCGGTGCTGATAGCACCGAATCCGGACTTGAAACCCATATTGAAACTGCTTCACTACACACTCAACATGATCATGCTGGGCGCGGTTTCGGTGCATGTACTGGCCGCACTCAAGCATCACTTCATCAATCGCGACGGCGTGCTGAAACGCATGCTGCCTTAAATACACTGTCTATCAAAAGGAACATTTCATGACACCTATGCGTTTCCTGTCACGTACTACCGCATTCGGCCTGATCGCCCTCGGCGCCAGCTGGTCGGCCGTCGCAGCTCCCCTGAAACCGGATCTGGCAAAGAGCAATGTCACCATCGTGTTCAAGCAGATGAACGTGCCGGTGGAAGCCAAGTTCAAGCAAGTCACAACGCTCATCGATTTCAACAGTGCGCAGCCGGAAACTTCAAAAGCCAGCGTCGACATCGCCATCCCGAGTTTCGACCTGGGCGACCCTGAATACAATAAGGAAGTGCTGAAGAAAGAATGGTTCAACGCCCAGCAATTTCCCAAGGCCACTTTTGTCACCAGCTCGATCAAGGCCAGCGCAGGCGCACCCGCTGGCAGCAAATACGACGTTGCCGGCAAGCTGACCATCAAAGGCAAAACCACTGATGTGAGCTTCCCCCTGAGCGTCAACAAAGAAGCCGGCGCCCAGGTCTTCAACGGCAGTTTGCCGATCAAGCGTCTTACCTACAATATCGGTGAAGGCGAGTGGAAAGACACCAGCATGGTGGCGGACGAAATCATCATCAAGTTTCACCTTGTAGCGAATTAAGTAAGAACACCACCCCAACCGAAAGGATTGACAACAATGAAACTAAAGCTCATCATCGCTTCACTGCTGGCTGCCAGCGCAGTCAGCGCATTCGCAGCGGTAGACACTTACACCGTCGACCCGGCCCATACCTATCCAAGCTTTGCGGCCGACCATATGGGGATTTCCGTCTGGCGCGGAAAATTCGAAAAAACCAGCGGCACGGTAACTCTGGATCGCGCTGCCAAGACCGGTTCCATCGATATCCATATCGATCCAAGCACCATCGACTTCGGCATGCCAAAAATGAACGAACACGCCGCCGGCCCGGACATGTTCGACGTCAAGAAATTCCCTGACGTTACCTACAAAAGCACTTCGATAAAATTCGACGGCGACAAACCGGTTTCGGTGGATGGCGAACTGACCTTGCACGGTGTTACCAAGCCAGTCAAGCTGACCATCAATTCCTTCAAATGCATCCAGCATCCGATGCTCAAACGCGAAGTCTGCGGCGCCGATGCGTCCGCAGAATTCAATCGCGCCGATTTCGGCATCAGTTATGGCGTGCCGAAATTTGCTCCAGAAGTAAAACTGGCAATCCAGGTCGAAGCGGTCAAGGCCAATTAAATCAGGTTCCAGCTGCGGCCAAGCCGGTCTACCAAAAGTCGACGGGGTGCAGCTCACCACGCACCACGGCACTTTAGGCGCGCGCTACGCGTTCTAGCCACGCATGCGCAAGACGGCGCGAGTTGACTTAGCGTCGGCTTGCGCCATTTTTCTTGAAAATAAATAATTTTTCAACAATATTGGCTGACAGTTATCCCGCAAGCCAAATATTTCCTGAAATACATCAAAAAATCATCGCTCAAGGGCGTACGGTAGAAATATCACAATTGTTTTCAATTGTATGGAAAGTTGTGTCAGCCATAATCAATCTGACCGCGTTGATTACCTACCTCGGTCATATTGCCAGGTGCGGTGCACAACATATTGCTTATTTGTTGATTGGTGCCGCAGGTAGACAGATTGAAGCAGGCATATCGAAACAGAGAGTGCGCCAGCTCGACGGCCACACAGGCATCACTTACTCCATGGAGAAAAAAATGAAAGCATTGTTTATTTCAGCAGCAGTTGCAGCAGCCTTACTGACTTCCGTCGCCAGCTATGCCCAGGCGCCTGCTGCAGCGCCAGCCGGCACCACCGGCCTGTGCAAGGACGGCAGCTACTCCTCCAACGCTACCAAGAAAGGCGCTTGCGCCGGTCACAAGGGCGTAAAAGACTGGTATGCCACTGCCGCCGCTGCACCAGCTGCTGCGGCCGCTCCGGCAACCCCTGCTGCCGCCCCAGCAGCAGCACCGGCCGCGGCTCCTGCAGCCATGGCTAAAACCACTCCGGCTGCAACCCCGGCAGCGCCAGCCAAACCGGCAGCTGCAGCAAGCGCTCCTGCAGCCGGCGGCGGCCCTGGCCAAGTCTGGGTCAACACCAGCAGCAAGGTATACCACTGCCAAGGCAGCAAATACTATGGCAAAACCAAGGCCGGCTCCTATATGACAGAAGCCGCGGCCAAAGCAGCAGGCGCACATGCCGACCATGGCAAAGCTTGCAGCTGATAGCTGAACCACGATAGCTGACGGCGACGGAGCCCAGGATCACCAGCGATCCTGGGCTCCGTTGTCGTTTCCGGCTAGCGATCGCGAACGACCGGCAATGCGGCACCGATAGAGTCGCATTCCGGCTCACATTCCAGTTTTATCTATCTTTAACAATTGGTCCATTATCTTTGATGCTGCATTAAGGATGTTTACGCTACTCTTGCCTGGTAGTCTAAAGATAATCAACTCTGAAAGGAAATATCATGGGCTTTATCGCTTGGTTGATAATTGGCGCGATTGCTGGATGGCTAGCCGGTGTGCTGGTCAAAGGCGGCGGCTTCGGCGTGTTGGTTGACATCATCGTTGGTATCGTCGGCGCCTTCATCGGCGGCTGGCTGGCCGGCGTCCTGGGCATCCATGTTGGCGGCGGCTGGATTGCATCGATTGTGACCGCCACCGTGGGCGCTGTGATCTTGCTATTCGTTCTGCGGCTTATTAAGCGCGCCTGAATAAATTTAAAAATCCGCGTGAATCAGACTGCATAGTAGTCTACATAAAAGCCGCCTCAATTTTCGAGGCGGTTTTTTGTTTTCCATCTATCACCTTTACTTATTCCAGATAAGACAAGCTGACAGCCGCGCCGGCATTGGCGTGCACTAAACCAATGCAATCACGCTGCGCGCATCGCACAAATCATTTTTGCTTTTTATATTCATACTATTTCCTAGCGAATCGGCGTAGCGCGCGCTAGAATCCCAAGACCAAATTTGGGAGGATTTCATCTGTGATGTGTACTACTCGTCGTTTCACATTAGCCGCTCTCGCTATCAGCATCGCATCATTCAACGCCGCAGCGGCGACCCCGGATGATACGGCACCGCTGGGAAAATTACCGCGCTGGGTTCAACCGCTGGCTTATCGGCTCGACTTTCGCGTCGATCCGCATCAGCCTGGATACAGCGGCAACGCCACCATAGACATCGAACTGAAACAAGCTGCCGATCATCTGTGGCTGCACGGTCACGATTTGAGCGTCAGCAAAGTCACGCTCACCGATAGCGGCAAGAAAATTCACGCAGCCCAATACAAGGTAGCGGCGAAAAAGGAAGGCGTCGCAACGCTCGAGTTTGGCCAGACGCTGCCGGCCGGACGTTATAGCGTGATGCTGGAGTACAGCGCGCCGTTCAATGAGCAGCTGGAAGGCGTGTACAAGGTCAACAGCCAAGGTGCGCCGTATGTCATCACGCAGATGGAAGCGATCAGCGCGCGCTATGCTTTTCCGGGTTTCGACGAACCGGCATTCAAGACTCCTTTCACGCTCAGCCTGACCGTACCTGAAAACCAGGTTGCCGTCGCCAACACCCGGCAAGTGGCGGAACAGAAACTGGAAAACGGCTGGCGCAAGCTCAGCTTTGCCAGCACCAAGCCACTGCCGACTTATCTGGTCGCGTTTGCCGTCGGCCCATGGGATGTGGTGAACGGCCCTGAAATTGCGGCGACGCAATGGCGCCCTCAAGCCACACCGTTGCGCGGCATCGCACCCAAGGGTGAAGGTCCGCGCATCGAGCCGGCGCTGGCGCAGACGCCAGCCATCATCACGGCACTGGAAGATTATTTCGGCTTCGGCTACCCGTTCGACAAATTGGATTTGCTGGCTGCGCCTGACTTTGCCGCCGGCGCCATGGAGAATCCGGGGCTGGTGACTTTCCGCGATTACCTGATGCTGCTCGACGCCAATTCGCCGGCACACAATGTGCGCAGCTCGTTCAATGTCAATGCCCACGAACTGGCGCATCAATGGTTCGGCGATACGGTCACCATGCCATGGTGGGACGACCTGTGGCTGAACGAAGCCTTTGCCACCTGGATGCAGAGCAAGATCACGCAACAGCTGCATCCGGAATACCGTGCCGACCTGGAACTGATCGGCGGCGCCAACTACGCCATGCAAAACGATAGCCTGGTCAGCGTGCGCCGCATCCGCCAGCCGATCACCGGCAACGGCGATATCGAAACAGCGTTCGACGGCATCACCTACCAAAAGGGCGCGGCCGTACTGAATATGTTCGAGCGTTACCTGGGTGCGGATACTTTCCGCAAGGGCGTGCGAGCGTATATCAAGCAACATCAGTTTTCCAGCGCCACCGCCGATGACCTGATCGCTGCGCTCACCAAGGCTTCCGGCAAAGATCAGCGCCTTGCCAAAGCGATGCAAAGTTTCCTCGATCAAGCCGGAGTGCCGCTGGTGGATACCGCGCTCAGCTGGGAAAACGGCAAGGCGGTACTGCATCTGAAACAACAGCGTTACCTGCCGCTGGGTTCGACCGGTGACGCCAAGCGCCTGTGGGGCATTCCGGTGTGCGTACGCTATAGCATCGCCAATGGCGATGCAAAGACGCAATGCGAATTGCTGGATCAGGAACAAGGGCAGATGGTGCTGCAAGGCGCGTCTGCCAGCAGCTGGTATATGCCGAATGCCGACGCCGCCGGCTACTATCGCTTCAACATGGCGCATGACGATCTGGCGCGCCTGACCGGCAACCTCGAACAGCTGCCCGACACCGAGCAGCTGGCATACGCAGACGCCATCAACGCCGGCTTCGGCCGCGGCGATCTGGATGCAGCGGCGGTGCTGGCAGCGGCGCCGCGCCTGGCCAGATCCGGCACGCGCGAAGTTGTGACAGCGCTGATTCCGACACTCAAGTGGCTATCCAAGTACGAAGCACGCAGCGATGCTCAGCGCACCCGCCTGACTGAGCTGGCGCGCAAGCTGTATCTGCCGCGGCTGCAACAACTTGGCTATCAGCGGCGCGCCAATGAAAGCCAGGACGATGCCTTGTTACGCGCTGCGCTGGCAGATTTCCTGGCGCTCGACATCAAATTGCCCGAAGTGCGGCAAGCTCTGCTGGCGCAAGGTAAACAGGCGTTGCAGCCGAATGCCGATGGCCGGCTCAATCTGGAGGCAGCCAACCCCGACCTGTTGCGTTCGGTACTGGCAGTCAGCACGCAAGATCGCGGCGGCAACGCCATCGACGTTTTAATCAAGGCGCTCGGCGCCACCAGCGAACCGGCGCAACGCATGGCGATGCTGGCCGGCCTGGGCTCCGCCACTGCTGCCGGTAACGCTGAACGCGCCCGCAACCTGGCGCTGGATCCACGCGTCAAAATCGGCGAGATGAGTACCTTGTTGCGCGCCAGCCGAGAAGATGGCGAAGGCCGCGAGGCCATGTGGAAATGGTTTACCGCCAACCATGTGCAGCTGATCAAGCGCAGCGGTGAAATGTCCGGCAGCAGATTGCCCGGGCTGGTTGCCGGCGACAGCTGCTCGCAAGGCGAGGCGGAGCGCTTGACAACTTTTTTCCAGCCTTTGCTCGAACATCTGCCTGGCGCCGAACGCGGCCTGGCGCAAACCCGCGAACAGACTTTGCTATGCACCGCATTGCGCGACAAGCAAAATCCGGAGGCCATTCTGCGCTGATGGCAGAACACTGGAACAATGGAGCTATGTTAAGTCTTGGCGTATAACCGGGCTTAATCAGCTTCGAGTAGTTTCAAATAATTTCAAATTCAAGTAGTTTTATAGAATGCCTTACAAGGCTGTTTTTTTCCGATGACTTCTCATAAGGATTATTTACTCGTGAAACGCTCTCTAATTTGTGCAGCAGTGCTGACCCTGGTTGCCGGCTACACCGTCTCCAGCGCCAGCTACGCTCAAACTCCCCGCACCGTTGCCGCTGCTGTCGCCGCCCCGAAGCAGGTCAGCGGTATCGACATGCAGAATGCCGACCTGACGGTACGCCCTCAGGATGACTTCTATAGCTACGTCAACGGCAGCTGGCTCAAGAAAACCGAAATCCCCGCCGACAAATCGTCATGGGGCGCGTTCTATGAGCTGCGTGAAAATTCCCTGAACCAATTGCATACGATCGTCGACGCCGTCAGCGCCGAAAAGAACGTCACGCCCGGCTCCAACCAGCAAAAAATCGCCGATCTGTACGCGAGCTACATGGATGAGCCAGCGTTGGAAGCACTGGGCGTCAAGCCGCTGAGCGCAGAATTCGCCCGGGTCGATGCCTTGAAAGACAAGAAACAGATCCCGGCCCTGATCGCCCATCTGAACAGCATCGGCGTCAGCGCCCCTTATGATCTGGGTATTCACCAGGACGCTAAAGACTCCAGCAAGGTAATCGCCGATCTCGGCCAAAGCGGCCTCGGCCTGCCGGACCGCGATTATTACCTGAAAGCCGACGACGCCAAGCTGAAAGACACGCTGGCCAAATATCAGGCGCATGTGGAAGCCATGCTGACGTTGTCCGGCGACAAGGCTGCCCGCAAAAACGCCGCCAGCATCGTCGCCCTGGAAACCGCACTGGCCAAGGTGCAATGGACCAAGGTTGAAAATCGCGATCCGGTCAAGACCTATAATCGGGTCGAGCTGGCGCAGTTGCACACGCTGGCTCCGCATGTCGAATGGGACGGCTATCTGACCGACGCCGGCTTGAAAGACAAGGTGTCGTATCTGGTGATCAGCCAGCCTAGTTACATCAAGGGTCTCGACAAGATTCTGGGAAAGACCCCGCTGCCGGTCTGGAAAGCGTATTTCAAATGGCATGTGCTGAGCAGCTATGCCTCCGACCTGTCAAAGGAATACGTCGATCAGAATTTCGGCTTCAAAGGCACGGTGCTGCGTGGCGTACCGCAAAATGAACCGCGCTGGAAACGTGGCATCAATGTGGTCGAAGCCAGCGTCGGCGAAGGTTTGGGCCAGCTTTATGTGGAGCAGTTTTTCCCGCCTGAGAACAAAGCCCGCATGGAAAAACTGGTGGCCAACCTGATCGCCGCCTACCACCAAAGCATAGACGGTCTGGACTGGATGGGCGCCGACACTAAGAAGCAGGCGCAAAAGAAATTGTCGACGCTGATGCTGAAGATCGGTTATCCGGACAAATGGCGCGACTACTCCAGCCTGGTCATCAAACGCGACGATCTGGTCGGCAATGTGATGCGCGCCAACCAGTTTGAATTCAAGCGCAATATCGATAAGCTCGGCAAGCCGGTCGACCGCACCGAATGGGGCATGACGCCGCAGACAGTGAACGCTTACTACAACCCTGAGTTCAACGAAATCGTGTTCCCGGCGGCGATTCTGCAACCGCCGTTCTTCAACGCCAATGCTGACGACGCGGTCAATTACGGCGGCATCGGTGCAGTGATCGGCCATGAAATCAGCCATGGCTTCGACGACCAAGGCAGCCAGTACGATGAGATCGGCAATTTGCGCGACTGGTGGACCAAGGAAGATCACGAGAAGTTCGCGGTCAAGACCAAGGCTCTGGTAGCGCAATACGGCGCTTACAGCCCGGTTCCCGGCTACAAGGTTAACGGTGAACTGACCTTGGGCGAAAACATTGCGGACAATTCCGGCCTGACCATCGCCTACAAGGCCTATCGCCTGTCTCTGGATGGCAAGACACCGGCGGTAATCGACGGCCTCACCGGCGACCAGCGCTTGTACCTTGGCTGGGCTCAGGTATGGCGCGGCAAGGTGCGCGATGCGCAGGCTATCGTTTATGTAAAGACCGATCCGCACTCGCCGCCGCGCTTCCGCGGCAACGGCACGCTGGGCAACCAGCCTGGCTTCTACAGTGCATTTGACGTCAAGCCGGGCGACAAGATGTATCTGCCGCCGGAGCAACGCGTCCTTATGTGGTAACCGCAGTAATCGTTATGAGCAAAAAGCCAGCGACTATGTCGGTGGCTTTTTTTTCAACGCTGACCATAGCGTGGGCAGCTTGTATTGCCCACGCTACACCAGATAATTTCTCCGAATTCGTTCGACATCGATATCGAGCACCTGGCGCAGGTAGCAATCCATGCCCTCATACTCTTCTTCGATCAACGCCAGCGACGCTTCCATGTAAGCAGCCTCAACTGTCAGCAGCGGCGCTATCAGTTCCGGCGCCAGCTCAGCTTTGAAGAGCTTGGCTAACACCTGCGCATTGGCCGCCGCATTGTAGCGATTCGACTCCAGATAGTTGGCGATGATGGTTGCGCGATCGACACCCAGCGCGGCCAACAGCAAAGCGCTGGCAAAACCGGTACGATCCTTGCCGGCGGTGCAGTGATACAGCATGGTGTTGTTCTGTTCCGCGAGTTTCAGGAAGCGCCTGAACTGCGCTTGATAGCGCACCGGGAAGGCGCGATAGAAATCAATCATGAACTGCCGGCTGCGTTCCGGATTGCCGCTCTGCAGTAAAGACAGCATTAGCTCTTGCGACAAATTGCCGACCATGACCGGCTCGGCAATCCAGTTGAAAGAAGAGGCAAATGCCGTCTCTGCAGCATGCTTCTCTGCCTCCGTGCGAAAATCGAGCACGACATCCAGCCGGTAACCCTTGAGTTTGCTGATATCCGCGGCAGACGCCATCCCGGGATTGGCGCCGCGCAGCAATCTTCCCGGCATGATCCGACGCCCTCCGGCCGCCAGGTAACCACCCAGGTCGCGCATATTCTTGATCGCCTCAAAACTGATATGGCGATGATCTTGCGCGCCCTTCGCCTGCTCATCTGAAGAATTCAGCATGAGTTCGATTTTTCGCTGATGTGCATTGAGATATCCAGCATTCCAGTTCCTCATGTCAATTTGACGATGCATGCCTATGTTTGATTTTATGCCAGATTCAGCCGCGAACTCCGACTGGCGCTCACAGTCAGATGCTGTTGCGCGAATAGTTGAACAAGTAAAAACACTGGCAAAAACGCCAACTACCGTCAAAACCACTTCTTCTTTTGTCTTCCTGCAGCAATAAATCTATAATGTGCATGGTTGCAGTGCTGTAACGCTCATTTGATGCTCAGCCCGGTATTGCAGCGTCTGATCAACATAAGAAAGTGGCACATGCGACCTCAACGTCATCTTTTATCTTCCGTATTTTCCTTCGTGCTCCCGCTGATAATCGGCGTCTGCAGCCCGCTATCCGCCAGTTTTGCGGAATCCGGCGTCACCGACCAGAAAATCGTGCTGGGACAATCGGCCGCATTCTCCGGCCCCGCCGCACAACTGGGGATTCAGATGAATGCCGGCGCCAAAGCCTATTTCGACTCTGTCAATGAACAAGGCGGCGTCTATGGGCGGCGGATTGAGATCATCACGGCCGACGACAAATACGAAGCCGACCTGGCTGCAGCCAATACCAAGCGCCTGATTGAAAAGGACGATGTGTTTGCCTTGTTCGGCTATGTCGGCACGCCGACCAGCAATGCCGCATTGCCGATTTTCACACAGGCCGGCGTACCGTTCTTTGCACCCGTGACCGGCGCCCAATCGCTGCGTGAGCCGCTGAATCGCCAGGTCTTCAATATCCGCGCCGGCTACTTCGATGAAACCGAGCACCTGGTGGAAAAACTGGTTAACGTCGGCATCAAGAATATTGCCGTGTTCTACCAGAACGACGCCTATGGCCGCGCCGGACTGGAAGGCGTGCAGCGTGCCTTGAAGAAGATGAATGTGGAACTGGTCGAGGCCGCCACGGTGGAGCGTAACAGCACCGACGTCAAGCTGGCCGTCAGCAAGATCCTGCCGAAACGCCCTGCCGCGATCATTCAGATCAGCGCCTACACCTCGTGCGCCGCTTACATTAAAGAAATGCGCAAAGCCGGTTATACCGGCCAGTTCTACAACGTATCGTTTGTCGGCAGCCTGGCATTGTCCGATGCGCTCGGCAAGGATGGCGAAGGCGTCGTCATTTCCCAGGTGGTGCCGTTCCCCTGGAGCTCGTCAATCCCGGTGGTTGCCGAATATAACAAGCTGATGGAAAAAGCCGGTGTCAAGGAAGCTAACTTTTCCAGCCTGGAGGGTTTCATTGCGGCCAAGGTATTCGTCGAAGGCTTGAAACGCGCCGGCAAGGATCTGACGCGCGCAAAACTGGTCAAGGCGCTGGAAACGATCAATGTGAAAAATTATAACGGCGGCGGCTTCGATGTCACCTTCACTGGCAGCAATCACAGCGGCTCGAAGTTTGTCGAGATGACCATGATCACCAAGGACAAGAAATTCTTGAACTGACGCCTCAAATCGGCGTCAGTACCGCCTGCCCGGAAAAATGCAGCTTGGCATTCTGCAGAAACAGGCGGACCGTCTCCGCCACCGACTCCGGCGACCATCCGGCCACATGCGGCGTCAGAACCGCATTCGGCAAATCCAGTAATTCAGCCGGCGGCAAGGGTTCGCTTTCGTAAACATCGAGGCCGGCGCCGGCAATCCGCCCATCCCGCAAGGCTTGCGCCAGCGCCGCAGTATCAATCACGCTGCCGCGCGCAATATTGACGATAAAGCCCTGCGGCCCTAAAGCGTCCAGCACCTGGCGATTGATCATGTGGCGGGTAGTTGCACCGCCAGGCGTGGCGATGACCAGGAAATCAGCCCATTGCGCCAACTCCAGCGGCGCAGCGAAATACGCGAACGGCACATCGTCGCGCGCCGAACGGTTGTGATAGCCGATCGTCATGTCGAAACCTGCGGCGCGGCGCGCAATCTGCTTGCCGATCGTGCCGAGTCCGATAATCCCGAGACGCTTGCCGGATACACTGGGCGGCAAAGGCAAGGCGTCGCGCCAGATGCCTTGACGTAGCGCGACGCCCAGTTGCGGAATGCCGCGTACCGTCGCCAGCAGCAGACCCATGGCGTGATCGGCGACACAAGCGTCGTTGGCGCCGGCGCCATTGGATACCTTAATGCCACGCTCACGTGCAGCCGCAACATCGATGTTCTCGAAACCGGCGCCCAGCGCGCAAATCAGTTCCAGCTTCGGCAAGGCCGCGATTTCCTCGGCGCGCAGTCCGATCGAGCCGATCGTCAATACCGTCCGTATCGCGTCGGCGTGGCTGGCGATAGCGGCGTTGCGCTGTTCGGCTGTGGGGGCATACACGATCCGGAAGTCTTGCGCGATGCATTGCAGACTTTGATCGGACATAGGATTGAGAATCAGGAGAGTAGGAAGCATTGGTCGTGGGCGCAAGAAAAGTCGAATCAATCGTTGAGTCAATCTGCGCCGGAGGCGCAATGCCCATGATGATAATCTCGAAACCGTATTTCCTGCTTGGCCTTGGCGATTTCGATCGACGCCAGTCGTTTCCTGATGTGGCCGATCCGCCCAATCCCGATTACTTTGCCTGGAGTAAGCCTATACTGCGTCCAACAATATCGTTTATCAACAAGGACATGCAAAATGAAAAAGACAGGAATGGCGAAGAGCGATGCCAAGAAGCTCATGGGAAAAATGACTGCGCCAGGCGCAGGCGGTTTTGGCAACAGCGACACCGCTGTGATCGACCGGCGCGAACAGCGCAAGCGCGATCAGGCGCTGGGGCTGGTGCCGTTTGCGGTCAAACTGAACGGCGTCCTGGTGCAACAGCTGCAAACCCTGGCGAAAGAGCGCGAACTGGACCTCAATCAGCTGGTGGCCGAGCTGCTGGCCAAGGGCCTCGCCGGCTAACCGTGAACAGCGAAGAAGACAGATGCGCACAGGGGGCGCATCACGGCTGTGGTTGAGCGCGAACCGGAATGATGGCTGCTTTCCCACCCTTCGTTATAATACCGGTCCAGCGGGAATTGTCTGACCACCAAGACTTGGTCTTATGGCACGGTATTTCTCCTGCTTCCCGATACGGTAAATTGATGATCACTCCAACAACAAACGACGAAGGCGTCGGCACGATAGACGAGGAAGCGATAGCAGGGGAAGCAATAGCCGTGGCGGAAAAGCATCTGCGCGATATCCTTTCCATGGCAATCCGGCATGCGCCGCCGCGCGCTGCCGTAGTGGTATCGGATGCGCCGCCGCGCGCTGCCGTAGTGGTATCGGATGCGCGCTGCGAACTCACCGTCGCGCTTACCGAAGCCTACCGGCGCTGCCTGCCGGATGCGACATTCATCGACTTCGATGCGGTCACGCCGGATGCGGTACTCGCCGCCTTTGCGGGACTTGAGGCGAACGACCTGGTGGTCCTGATTCAATCGACCAACTTCCGCCTGGAGGCGTTCCGCATCCGGGTCGAACTGTTCAAGCGTGCGCTCAAGGTGATAGAACATCCGCATCTGTCGCGCATGCCCGGGGCGCAAGCGCTCTATTACATCGAATCGCTGGCGTATGACTCCGGCTACTACCGCGGCGTCGGCTATGCGCTGAAAGCGCGGATTGACCGCGCCCGCACCGGCGTCGTCGACAGCGGCGGCGCACGCCTGGTGTTTGCATCGCCGTTCGAGCCGGCCAAGCTGAATATTGGCGACTACAGCGAGATGAACAACGTCGGCGGCCAGTTCCCCATCGGCGAAGTGTTCACCGAAGCGCAAGACCTGGAAGCCGTGAACGGACGCGTACGCATCTTCGTGTTTGGCGACACCTCGTTCCGGGTCAACCGGCCGGCACATCCCATCACCCTGGTCATCAGCAAAGGCCGGGTCACCGAAGTGCTGGACTCCACTCCCGATTTCGACCAGGTACTGGCCAATATCCGCGCCGACGAAGGCGAGGTCTGGCTGCGGGAGCTGGGTTTCGGCATGAATCGCGCGTTTTCGCGGGACCGGATGGTCAGCGATATCGGCACCTACGAGCGCATGTGCGGCATCCACCTGTCGCTAGGCGCCAAACACGGCGTCTACAACAAGACCCATATCAAGCGCGCGAGCGCCAGATATCACATCGATGTTTTTGCGGTAACCGAAGCGGTCTACCTTGATGACGAGCTGGTCTATCGAAACGGCGCCTGGCAAATCTGAACCAAGACCAGGCCCGGCTGTCTGGCAAACCCACTGCCTAAGACGGCATGTACAAAGGATAGAGAATATTTTCTTCGCGCGTGATGCGGTCTGCCAGCACCTTGCCGAGGTGATCGAATTCAGCCTTGAACGAGGAGCGAGAATCCGCCGATGCCAGCCAATCCTTGCCTTGATATTTGTCGAAAAAATCAAAGGCGAACCGGCCTATGCCATCCATTTCCTTTTTATAAGAACGGTAGACCTCAAGCAGATTCGGCTCCTCCGCCAGGCTGCGCCGCATATACGAATACAGCTTGACGCCCTCGGTCAGCAGGTGGCCATACATCGCCATGCGCATCTCGCGCAATGAGGCTGGCACGGCATCCCATGCGCCGGCGCTCATCTTGTTCGCCACCGAGGAATACATCAACAGCAAGGCCGCATGATCGCCCTTGAGCTGGGGAATCAATTTTTCGTCGTAGTGAATCTGGTGGCCGACGCTTTTCGCCGGCTGCAGTTCTGCCCGCTCCTCTATCGAGGCTACTCGCCTGGCCGGCGGCTGGGGGCTGGCTGAGCTTTTAACAACTTCGTGCGCCCCCTCATCTTGATTATTGCTTGCAGGTTTGTTGAAAATTGATTTCAGCCACATTTTTATTCTCCCCAGTTCCCATGCAAAAGGTGTGCTCGCCTATTTTTATATATCACCCACAAGTTGCCAGCAAGAAATAAAAGTACATTAAATCCCCCATGGAAATGAATTCCTCAAATGTGATTTTTCAACAGCTTTTCACGTTTTTGCCGTCCCAGCCAGACAGCCGCATCCGGCCTGGAACGGCCGGCTGGAAGCCCGTACCCGTCATAAGGAAGACTGCGCTCCGCATATGGAAATGCAAATGGCGGCTATTAAGCCCTCATGATGGGTTGGCTACATCAATACCCTAAGCTGTATTCACCGAACTCATCATCTTTTCAAATGACGAGCAGTCCAGCTACCAGGGTTCGGGCTGGCTATTCAAAACATAACATGAGACACCCTGATGACGGTCGAGTGACGGCCGCTTCAAGGACATATAAGGAGCAGCTCGATCATGATGGAACAACAACTCCAGTCCCAGCCTGTTGTGGGCCTGGGAGATCCTATCGCCGTCGGCGAAGGTAAACTCGATCAATACTTTCAGATTACCGCCCGCGGCAGCACCACGCGCCGCGAGGTTGTGGCCGGTATCACCACTTTCCTGGCGATGGTCTATTCCGTTTTCGTCGTGCCAGGCATGCTGGGCAGGGCCGGCTTCGATGTCAGCGCCGTGTTCGTGGCGGTTTGCCTGACGACCGCTTTCGGCTCGCTGCTGATGGGCTTGTGGGCACGTTTGCCGATCGCCGTCGGATGCGCGATTTCGCTGACCGCGTTCACTGCCTTCGGCCTGGTGCTCGGCAAAGGTTTGTCGCCCTCCGTCGCCCTCGGTGCGGTATTCCTGATGGGCCTGGTGTTCACCGCCATTTCCGTGACCGGCATCCGTTCCTGGATTCTGCAAAACCTGCCGTCCGGCGTTGCGCACGGCACCGGCGTCGGCATCGGTTTGTTCCTGCTGCTGATCGCCTCCAGTGAAGTCGGGATGGTGGTAAAGAATGCCGGTCCCGGATTGCCGGTAGCACTCGGTCACATTACCGCATTCCCAGTGGTGATGAGCATCCTCGGCCTGGCGGCCATCTTCGGTCTTGAGCGGCGCCGCGTACCGGGCGGCATCCTGCTGGTCGTCGTCGCCCTGTCCGTCATCGGTTTGATCTTCGATCCTGCCGTCAAATTTACCGGCGTGTTTTCAATGCCGGCGCTGAGTTCTCCCGGCCACGCCTCATTGATCGGCTCAATGGATATCAAGGGCGCGCTGAACATGGCGGTGTTGCCAAGTGTGCTGGCGCTGGTGATGACGGCGGTGTTCGATGCCACCGGCACGATTCGCGCGGTCGCCGGTCAGGCTGGCCAGGTCAATGAAAAAGGCTATATCCACAACGGCGGCAAAGCGCTGACAGCCGATTCGCTCAGCTCCATTTTTGCCGGCCTGGTCGGTGGCGCACCTGCTGCGGCTTACATTGAATCGACGGTAGGCACCGCCGCTGGCGCCCGTACCGGCCTGACGGCAGTCGTAGTCGGCCTGCTGTTTCTCGCGGTCATTTTCTTTTCGCCGCTGGCTGGCCTGGTGCCTTCCTATGCGACAGCGCCTGCGCTGATGTATGTCGGTTTGCTGATGCTGGGCAGCGTGAGCCGCATGCATATGGATGATACGGTCGATGCCATGTCTGGTCTGCTGTGCGCGGTGTTCATTGTGCTGACATGCAATATCGTCACCGGCATCATGCTTGGTTTCTGCACGCTGGTAATCGGTCGTATCGTATCCGGCGAGTTCCGCAAATTGAACGTGGGCACCGTCGCCATTGCTATCGCGCTGGCAGCCTTCTACGCTGGCGGCTGGGCGATCTAGGAACTGACAACTTACCGGGTAACTTCGACTGTTTGGGTCTCCTTGAATTGTCGATTTATGGCAGCGCCTGCGGGCGCTGCTTTTTTTGGCTATCGATTCTCTTGCGGCCACCAGCAAAGACTAGCCATGCGCTCGCTGCGTCGAAATCCCAGCGACTCGTAGACACGCGCGGCATGATAATTTTCATCGGCAACCATCACCAAGCGCACGGCGCGCTGGAAGCCGGCCAGGGCAACATGATGCACCAGCGTACGACAGATGCCTTGATTGCGATGAGACGGTGCGGTATGCACAGCTTGAAAACGCGCGGTTTCACCATCGAAGAATAATCCGAGGTTGGCCACTTGTTTGCCTTCAATGAACGCACCCCACCAATCGCCCAGATTGTCGGCAATCATTCGTTGGTACGTCGCTTGTTTGCCAGCTAGATAATTGAGAAATTCCGGTTCGGGAAATTTTCCTGCATTGTCGGCAAGCTGCATCTCCTTCCAGCCAGACCAGTCGGCGCTATCTCTAAAGCGGCGGATGGTGACAGCTTGATTTTCTCGCGCTGGTCGCAGCAGATCTGCCGAAGTGGCAATCAGAACGGTATTTTCGCTGAACTCATATCCGGCATTGATAAATGAATTCAATTCAAACCGTTCGTTCCCGCTAACCGGCCACAGGAAAGTACGATGTTTGATGCCCGGCGGCGTGCCAACAAACCGGGCGAAGTCCGACTCCAGTAGTTCACGCTCGCCATCCTGCGGCGCGCGATTCAGTACCAGCAGGTTCCCGAAATAGTAATCCGGCGAATCGGGTGTCCGCACTACCATGTACTGATCATTTCGAGTCACATCGCCAGCGACGCGATTGAACATCAGGTCAGTATCGATACCCCGGTGAGGAAGGATTTTTTCTTGATTTTTCATAGTCTGGAAATTCTTGATACTGCATGACCTCAATCGACAAACAAGAAACATTCTTATTCGCCACGCGCCGCCAAACTCTTCTGTATGAATTTAAACACAAGCCAAAATATTAGCCTGACAATATTCCAATATGGAAATCTTATCTGCTACGATACGGCGACTAAATTCGGCGGCAAGGCGGCATGCGCCGACCGGTAGCATCGTAATTCACTCATATAAAATTCAAAAAAACAGGGAAGCAGATGAATAAGTGTTTCTTGGTCAGGGCAGCCGCAGCGATAGCAATCATTGCATCTTCACTGCTTAGCGGCTGCGCATCCATTGTCAGCGGAACTACCCAGGTGGTGACGGTCGAAGCCCGCAGCCAGGGGCAACTGGTCAACGGCGCCACTTGCAAACTGCAGAACACCAAAGGCATTTTTTACGTGACTTCGCCGGGTACGGTGAGTGTCCATAGATCGCGCGATGACCTGATCGTGCAATGCGAAAAAGAAAATATCAAACCCGGATTAGCGCAGATCAAATCGAGTGTTAAGGGCATGACGTTCGGTAATATTTTACTCGGCGGCGTGGTTGGCGCCGTCGTCGATCAAAGTTCCGGTGCAGCGTTTGACTATCCGGCTGTCATCATGGTCCTGATGGGGGAGAATGGCGCAAACCGGATGCCGACAACGGCGCACACCACCTCCCCGGCTAACCCGATTGCTCCGCCTGCCGCAAATATCCAGGCCACTCCTGGCAGCTATGTCGAGCGCCAGCTGACGGGTGAAGAAATGCGCACCCACTTTATGACTTTGGGCTCCGTATCAGGTCACAACCCGTCTGGCGCAAAAATGCTTTACGAAATCGATCAGAACGGTGGCCTGGAGGCCCGCAATCTCGATAAGGGAGGCGGCACGATGGGCTCGTATGAAATCAAGGAAGCGGAGAACAAGATTTGTATCGGGATTTATGGCGGAAGCAACTGGAGAGTAATGCAGGACTGTTATCGCTTGTACCAGGTTGGCGCCGACATGTTCGCAATGAGATCGACCACCGACAAATACTTCTTTACCTATATAAAACCTCAATACACGGGTGAGAATAATGCCTTCGCTGCCCAGACAGCTGCCACGCCATCCGCCTCACATGAGAATGCTGCACCCGCCGCAACGGAATTTACCGGCAACAAGCCTTCTGTATCTTTGCCAGCTGCAAATGTAGCGCCAGCGCTTCATGGTGCCTCAGCGTCCGAATTACCGGCAGAGCAAATCGGTCAGTATTCGTATCAAAGTGAACACATCGCCAGGACACAAGCATGCGCGACGGCGCCGCACGCCGTCCTCAGCGCCAAAGGCCCGGGATTCGAGTCATACACGGTCTCTTGCGACAACGGCGATTCAATTGCCATGCGCTGCGATTTCGGACAATGCCGAGTTCTTCGCTAAATGCGGCGAAGAGCTCGGCGTTGCTGATGCCTGCTGTCCAGCTGCTTAATTTGGTGCGGCAACCAAAACATTGACGGTATTCGGCAGTAGCGGAGGACGTGGGTGAGGAGTCGTTGCAGTGGGCGCCGGCGCCGCACCGAAATTCCCGCTCACCAGGTAAACCAGATGGCTTTCCGGGTTGAGCGCCAATGTCCTCGCTCCTTTTTGCGTGGCAAGGTTGGCCTTTATCGTATATCTATCCGCTGCATCCTCGTGCACCACCGTCAACGAACCGTCGCCGTTGGAAACAAATACGAATCCTGAATCAGGATCGAAAGCGGCCGCGTCCGGCCCCTGCCCGATCGCCACTGTGGTGACGATTTTTCCCGACAAGGAATCAAGCACCATCATTTTCTTGTTGCTGCATACCGAAAACAATCTGTGATGCCGGTCATCGATCGCCAGCCCGCTCGGTTCATCGCATGGCGCCATCCTCCAATGCTTCACGATTTTCGAAGATTGCGCGTCAATGACGGCAATCTCGTTCCTGTCTTCCACATTGAAAAAAATATGACCCTGGCTGTCGCTGACCGCGAATTCCGGATGACCGGAAATGGGCAGCGTATCGATGACCTTGCGTGCAACGGCATCGATTATCGTCACGCTTTGGCCTCGTCTGTTGAAGCTGTAGATTCGCTTTAACGGAGGGTAATAAAGTATCGAATCCGGACCGGCGCCGGTCGTCTTCACGGTATCGATTGTATTCAGGCTGTCGAGTTCAAAAACAGTTATCGTGTCTGACCGGCCATTACTGGTAAATCCAAGATTCAGATCCTGCGCGATCGCCACGCCGTGAACGCCCGCGGTATCGGCTATGTTGGCAATCACTTTCCCTGATGTGGTATCGAGCACCTGAACATGATCAGAACGGCTGACAAACAAGTGATTCCGTTTGCTGTCGACAGAGATGTAATCCCACCCTTCTGTTCCTGTGACGGGAAAACGCGCCACGACCTTGTAGTTATCCGGTGTCGCGGCCTGAACCGCCGGGACAAGCGCGGCCTGCAATAAGATGAGGGCACCGGCGGCAACGATAGTCGGCCTGCTGAGGGTGAAGTTTTTCATGTGCTCAATCAATGGTTAAATGAATGTCCTGTGACGGCGCTGATTTTTTTACATACAAGCCGGACTCAGCCTAATGAAGAATAGTTAGCGCACAATTAGGACATCAATGAAGTTGATATGCCATCCAGGCAGCTCCGCCCATCGCTTCAGCACAGCGAGGAGCGGGAGCTTTGATTGACGCTCCGTGAACGGCCGCTCACGGCTTCGCCGGGTCAAAGCCTGATATTTTTTTCTACAGCGTTTTTTCTGCAGCGTTTTTGTGTACAACGCGCATGGCACCCCGAACAGAAGAGGCAGCTCTTTTATCAGGCGCAGTCCAAGAGCCGCCTTGATCCTGTCCACGTATGCTCGACCTGTTAAAAGGGCCATGTCGGCATGGATGGCGACCGCAGGTAGCGCGAATTCAGAAAATTCCCGCGAGAAGTATTTTTAAAAATCCAACATATTCGATATTCATTTATGTTTGCTTACAAATGAATTTTCAAGTTTCTCTTTCACCTGCCGTAAACCCCAACAACAGCGCAGTGTTCATGATCCGGCCTTCCCAGGCGCGCTGACGTTGTTGTGTCGCGAGTCGACAGGCGTATTCCGTGCAATGTTATTTATTGTCCAACAAGATTTTTTCCTATTCCAAAAAACAATGAATATCTCTAATTTAAAAATATCCGCCAGGCTCACCGCATTATCGACATTGCTGATACTGACCTCCATCTTGATGGGCCTGATTGGCTGGCGCTCGCTTTACGAGAGCAATGTACGGACCGCCGACATGATGAAAAACGCGGCTAACTTTCAACTGGCCGTGAATCTTGCCAGAAAAGCGCAGGTCGATTTCAAAATAGAAATACAAGAATGGAAAGACCTTCTGCTAAGAGGCAGCGACAGCGCTGCGTTTGAGAAACACAAAAATGCCTTTGTAAAAAAGGGCGAAGAATCCAGGGACGGGCTTAATCAGTTGGGGAAGACGCTCAGCCAGTTAGGCCTCGACACGCCGCTTATTGCAGAAGCAAGCCGGACCAATGCCGAGCTGGCGCAAAAATATCTGTCCGCCCTGGCCCGGTTCGATCCGGCAAAAGCGGACAGCGCCCACATTGTCGACAAATCGGTCGCTGGGATGGATCGCGAGCCGACAAAAAAAATCGACGACATCGTCGCCTTGGTTGCACAAGAGTCAAAAGATCTGATGCAGCAAAGCGAAAGCGAGGCCACGCAGAGAAATGCCCTGGCGCTGCGTTTTTTACTTTCGGTGGTAGCGATCGGCACGCTAATCGGCAGTGGCTTGACCTACTGGATCATCAACGGCATTACCGGACCGTTGCGCTCGGCAGTCAAGGTTGCTCGCACCGTTGCCGACGGCGACCTCACCAGCCGGATTGAAACCGGACGCAAAGATGAAATTGGCGAATTGCTGGGCGCCCTGCATCAAATGAACGAAAGCTTGCAGGGCATCGTCGGCCGCTGCCGCAGCGGCATCGAGACGATTGCCGCGGCGTCGGGCCAGATCGCATCCGGCAACCAGGATCTGTCGGCACGCACCGAGCAGCAAGCTGCGTCGCTCGAAGAGACTGCTGCATCGATGGAAGAATTGACGTCGACGGTAAAACTGAATGCCGACAATGCACGCCAAGCCAATCAACTGGCCGCAACTGCTTCCGGTGTCGCACTCGAGGGCGGCGCCGTGGTCTCCCGGGTGGTGATAACGATGGGCTCCATCCACGATTCAGCCAGGAAAATTGTCGACATCATCGCGGTGATCGACGGCATTGCGTTTCAGACTAATATCCTGGCGTTGAACGCCGCGGTCGAAGCCGCGCGCGCCGGTGAACAGGGGCGTGGCTTCGCGGTAGTCGCCAGTGAAGTGCGGAATCTGGCGCAGCGCTCCGCATCTGCGGCAAAAGAAATCAAGGCCTTGATCGGCGATTCGATGGAAACGGTTGACGCCGGCAGCAAACTGGTCAATGAGGCCGGAAACACCATGGAGCAGATAGTCGATAGCGTCAAGCGCGTGAGCGATATCATGGCGGAGATTACTGCCGCCGG
This sequence comes from Collimonas sp. OK242, assembly GCF_900107095.1. Taxonomy (GTDB): domain Bacteria; phylum Pseudomonadota; class Gammaproteobacteria; order Burkholderiales; family Burkholderiaceae_D; genus Collimonas. Next base: position 79,382 of record NZ_FNOR01000005.1, on the reverse strand, counting down.
TGAAGCGCAGAGCAGCGGTATCGAACAGGTTAATCAGGCGATCGGGCAGATGGATCAGGTTACCCAGCAAAATGCCGCGCTGGTCGAGGAAGCCGCCGCTGCGGCTGAATCGCTGAAGGAACAAGCCGGAAACCTGACCTCGGTGATCAGCGTGTTCAAGCTGGACGCGGTGCAGTCGGCCGCGATATTGCCCATGCGCGAACAGGCTATTCGTGTCAGACAAGATGATTTGGCTTGGGCGAGGAAACATGTCTCCTATCGATAAGCCTTCTTGTTAATCTATTGAAAAAAGGCGCGGCAGATCACGCGTCACGGCGTTTCACCGGAATTCCGTCTGTGCCTCGTTCGTCACGCTGGCTGCCATACCCGAAAAGCCGCAATACCGGAACCGTCATTGCAGTGGTTGCCAGCGCCATGACAAAAAGCATCGTGTACACGGAAGGCGGCAGAATGCCTAGCTTCAAACCGATCGTCAGGACGATAAGCTCCATTAGTCCGCGCGTATTCATTAACGCACCGATCACGCTGGCGTCACGATGCCCGACGCCCGCCATACGCGCTCCCAGATAACTGCCGCCGAACTTGCCGGCGATTCCGCCGATAAGGAACAAACTGAACCACAGCCAGAAATTCGGCAAAGACACATTTCCGCTTGCGGCCTGGATACCTGCAAGCGCAAAAAATACCGGCATGAGTATCAACGCTACAAATCCCTCAACCTTGTCGCGCCATTCAATCTTCAACCCGGGCAGATCACGCAGCACCAACCCGGCCATCAGCGCACCGAATGCACTGTGAAAACCGATTTCAGCCGTGATCCAGGACGATATCAACACATAGCAAATCACGGCAGGCAGCACGCGCGACGTGACGCGGGATGCCGCCCTGCCGGCAATTACCCAGGTCCAAAGCGGTCGCACGATCAACATCGAGACTGCGACAAAAATAAGCAGGAGCGCCACATTGCGCGCAATATGTTCCCATGTAAAACCGCCTGTAGAAATCGCCGTGATCACTGCCAGCAGCAACCATCCAAGCAGATCCGTCAGGGATGCGGCCGTCAATGCGACTGTGGCAGTGAATGTGCCTTCCATCTGCAAATCCAGCACGATGCGCACCATCACCGGCATTGCGGAAATAGACAATGCAACGCCGCAAAACAGCACATAGCCGAGAGCGGGAACTTCCGGCGCGAGCGCCGACCGGGATACGGCAGCAAGCGCGCAGCCGATTGCGAATGGGAAGACGATTCCAGATAGCGCGACAGTAACCGGCATGCGCATCGGCACGCGTCCCTGGAGACTTTTCAGGTCCAGGTGCAGTCCAAGTTGGAACATCAGCAAAACCAGGCCGAGTTCCCCGAACTGCGAGATCACCGGCATGACCGCATTGGAGAACAGCATGTTATAAAGATCCGTGTTGATCGCGCCAAGAACCGCAGGCCCCAATATCAGGCCGGCAGCGATTTCCCCGACTACGCGGCTTTGCCCGATGCGCTTGGCCAGGGCGCCACATAGCATCGTTGCAAGAATGATGATGCAAAGCTGAATCGGCCACATTGCCATGTTGAGTCCTGATGATGGATACGTTGGCGTGCCATGTCTGGCACGTACAGAAGCGTTAGAAGCGAAAGGGGGCATTCGATGTTGATATCGAACGCGTTGCGGATTTTACACCGCAGACGGCCCGCCGTAGCATTCATGGAGAGCATCCCCTGAAGCACCAACTCTCGTAGCTAATGCGGCCCCACCCCATGCACCAGTAAAGCAATCGCATGCCGTGCGATTGCCGCGGCATCAATTGGACTGTGCTCCGGACCGACCTGCCGCGTCATGATTGTTGCGAGCGGCAGAATCGTCAGGCCCATCAGCGACAAAAATATCAACGACGGTTCCAGACCGGCATTGAGCAACCCTTCGCGTTGCCATCGCTTGATGCATCGAAGCGCCGCCTTCTGGTCCTCATCGCCGACACGTTCGTGCATCCGCTGCTTGATCAGGCCGTCATGCGTGATTATTCCACGCAGCCATAGCGGCGCAAACCACGGATAGGTTGTCGCGACATCGACGAACCGTCGCGTCAGTTCGGTGATGGCTGCCACGGGATCGTTTGGATGGGCCTGGAACACGCCAGCCAATGCTGCTTTCACCGGCAGAAAACGCTCTTCGACTAACACGTCGATCAACTGATCGCGGCTGGTGAAGTAGTAATTCACCATCGCCGGCGTCACCATAGCTTCGCGCGCAATAGAGGCGAGCGTGGTATCGACGATTCCCTGCCGCGCAAACAAAACCAGCGCCGTGTCGAGCAGGCGGTTGCGTTGCTCAGGCCCGCGCGCGCTGCCCGTCGGCCGCCCTGGCCGCTTGGCCGTGGCGCCTGGTTTCGCCGTTACGTCCGACTCAGCCGTTGCATGCTCAGCGGATTTTCTTTTTACCATCTTCGATTCGATCATTTGACTATTTAACTATTTGACCATTCGATCATTTGACTACGCAAGGCATTTCACATATATTAAACGATCATTTAATTAATTTCAGCCTGAAATTCACTCATTTTCCCTCTATGAATGCCAACATCCCTGCGCGTATTGAAGACGCCGGCGCTATAGACGGTCAGGCGCAAAATCATCCGCCGATTCGTCTCATCTTTTCGGCGCTGCTGCTCGTGATGCTGCTCGCGGCACTCGACCAGACAATCGTATCGACCGCCTTGCCGACGATTGTCAGTGACCTGGGTGGCCTTGAAAGCCTGTCATGGGTGGTTACCTCCTATCTGCTGGCGTCGACCATCGTCGTACCGCTCTATGGCAAATTCGGCGACCTGTTCGGCCGCAAGATCGTCTTGCAGGCGGCAATCGTGCTATTCCTGCTTGGATCGGTCTTGTGCGGGGTCGCGCAGAACATGACGCAACTGGTGGTACTGCGAGCAATACAAGGACTTGGCGGTGGCGGCCTGATGGTGGTGACGATGGCCGCAATCGGCGACATTGTTCCGCCTGCCGAACGCGGCCGCTACCAAGGCATGTTTGGCGGCGTGTTCGGACTGGCAACCGTGATCGGCCCTCTCATCGGCGGCTTTCTGGTCGAGCACTTGTCCTGGCACTGGATCTTCTACATCAACCTGCCGCTCGGCATCGCCGCACTGCTGGTTATCGGTACCGCATTCAAGCCGCACATCGTGCGCGTGAAGCATGAGATCGACTATATGGGGGCCGCATTCCTTGCATCCGCACTGACTTGCATCATCCTGTTTACCAGCCAAGGCGGTACAGTCCTGCCATGGTCGTCACCGCAACTTTGGTTCACGCTGGCGCTCGGTCTCCTGTCGATCGGCGGCTTCATCTATGAGGAACGCCTCGCAGCTGAGCCAATCATACCGCTCGAACTTTTCCGCCATCGCACTTTCGTGTTAAGCAGCCTGGTCGGGTTCATCGTGGGGATGTCGCTGTTCGGATCGGTGACATTCCTCCCGCTCTATCTTCAGGTCGTCAAGAATTCGACTCCCTCGGAAGCTGGCATGCAATTGCTGCCGCTGATGGGCGGCTTGCTAATCACATCGATCATCGGTGGGCAGATCATCAGCAGGATCGGCAAATACCGCTACTTTCCGATCATAGGCACATTTCTGGCTTGTATCGGGATGTTCCTGCTCGCCTCGCTGGATAACGCGACGCCGATTCGCGTGATGTATTTATACATGGGCCTGCTCGGCGCCGGGCTCGGCATGGTGATGCAGGTGCTTGTACTTGCGGTGCAAAATAGCGTGCCCTTCAAACACATGGGCGTCGCGACATCCGGTGCGATGATGTTCCGTTCGATTGGCGGCTCAATCGGTGTCGCCACGTTCGGTGCGCTGTTCACCCAAGGATTGCAGACGCGGCTTGCTACGCTCGTTCCAGCCGGCACAGAACTACCGCAAGCATTCGGCCCCGCAACGGTGCATCAGCTGCCCGCCGCACTGCGTGACGACTATCTGCAAGCGTTTGGAGGAGCACTGAGCACAGTCTATATCGTCGCCGGATGCCTGATCGCGCTGGCGTTCACGCTGGCGTGGCTGTTCGAGGATATCCCGTTGCTGAAAAACGCTGAATCGTAAAGTATCGTTTCCTTTAAGCCGGACATCCTCAAAACTGGCGGCAAACCTCTTTCGTTTAAAATGTCGCCCATTCATCGTCAGCGGTGGTCGCGGCGGTTACATTCGCCACACGTTTCAACGGCTTCAGGTTCGTCACCGCCGCTTGCCTGGCGCTGCGAGGTACGGCGGCGATGCGGCCAGATGTCGCCGCGTGCGGAGACAGCCGATTTGTCGTCTTCGAAGACGCGCCGCCAGACTCTGCCATTCCGCCGGTATTGAACACGCTGACCACCTGCACCAGGTGCGCGGCCTGGTCCTGCAGAGACGCGGCGGCGGCGGCGGCCTCCTCGACCAACGCGGCATTCTGCTGCGTGACCTGATCCATCTGCATGATCGCCTGGTTAACCTGTTCAATCCCGGCAGTCTGTTCCTCGCTTGCCGCGGTAATCTCGCTCATGATATCGGTCACGCGTTTGACGCTGTCGACGATCTCGCCCATGGTGGTGCCAGCCTGGTCGACCAGCTTGACCCCGATATCGACTTTTTCCACCGAGTCGTCGATCAAGGCTTTGATCTCTTTCGCCGCCGCGGCGGAGCGATGCGCCAGGTTGCGCACCTCGCTGGCAACGACCGCGAAACCACGCCCCTGCTCTCCGGCGCGCGCCGCTTCCACCGCCGCATTCAGCGCCAGGATATTGGTCTGGAACGCGATGCTGTCAATGACGCCGATAATGTCGACGATCTTCCTGGCCGATGTATTGATCGACCCCATAGTCTCGACCACTTGCGACACGACGCCGCCGCCCTTGACTGCGACACCGGACGCGGATACCGCCAGTTGATTGGCTTGCCGCGCATTATCGGCATTCTGTTTCACCGTGCCGGTCAATTGCTCCATGGACGCGGCGGTTTCTTCCAGCGAGCTGGCCTGTTGCTCGGTACGCGACGATAGATCCTGGTTGCCGGATGCGATCTGGCCCGATGCGGTAGCGATAGTATCGGTACCGATGCGCACGTCACCGACCACCTTCAACAAGCTGTCGTTCATGTCCTTCAAGGCCTGCATCAACTGCCCGGTCTCTTCAGTGGTTTTCACTTCGATGCGGCTGCTCAGATTGCCGGAAGCGACGGTTTGCGCAACCTTGATTGCCTCACCCAAGGGCCGCGTGACGGAGCGTGAGATCAGGAATGCGCACACCGCCCCCAATGCAACTATCAACACGCCTAGCAACACCATCAGATTGAAGCTGCGGCTATATAACTGCGCAACCTCGCGTCCGGTCTGGTCGATGCTCTTTCTTTGCAAGGAAAGAAGTTCATCAAGCAGACCTTTGTAGTTTTTCGCATTTGGTAAAAACATATCATTGTAAATCCGTGATGACTCTTCACTGTTACCGTCTTGCTTTGCTTTCATCGCCAATACTTTGGCCTGTTGGTATTTTTCGCGGAGACCCATGATCGACTTGAATAATTCTTTTTCTGCGTCGGAAATCAATAGCGGCTCAAGCGTTTTCTGGAGTTCGCCCCCCTTTTTGACACTGGCATCGATATCTTCCGCAAACGTCGTCGCCAGCGACCCATCCGTACTTTTAACAATTAACGAAGTACGTACGATAGCGGAGGTAGTGAGAACGCCCCAGTCAGATACCAGCCGTTCTTTTACCAAAGGCTTTTCCATCATTTGTTGCGTCGCCATTGCAACCTGGCGCAGGTTAGATATTCCGATGACGGTCGAAACGACCGAAAGAGCAAGAATAATGGCGAACCCGATCCCCATCCGCGTGCCGACTTTAAGATTAGCGATTTTCATTTCTATTTCTTCTGTAAGAGTGCGATTCATAGATGTCAAAGCAGATGTCAAAGCAAAATTTCAAAGAAAAACCTCAAAGAAGCCTCTTTTGCAAATTGCGAGCGTTGCATTCAATCCGCTTCCGTGTCGGCTATCACGCCGTCGAAGCCAATCAGGATCAGCGTGCGGCGATGCGCTGAACAACATCGTCCACGTCCTCGTTAACGGCAAAAGTGATGCTTTTATTTAGGGCGCCACGGAGATCAGCAGGTCGACCGATTGGTCGATATCCGGCCGAATAGTCAATTGCACTTATACAACACAATGTTTGCTAAACTCGTCATCACCCGCGGTAAACAGACAGGAGTGAAAGTTGATTTCCAGAGAACAGGCAGATGCCATATCGGATCAGCAATTAGACATCAAGAGAAACTCTCACGCGTTAAATGCACGCCTTATCCGCACTCTTGAATCGCCGGATTATGAATTCGTCGCCTCTGTAGTCGATGACTGGTGGGGCGGCCGTCCTGTCCGCGCATTGGTTCATCGCATATTTTTCGAGCATTTGAACGCAACCAGTTTCGCCATAGGCCCGTCGGACGCTATTCAGGCATTTCTGATCGGCTTTGTCTCGCAATCCGATCCCAAGGTCGCCTACATCCACTTCGTGGGCGTAAGCCCTGCCGCACGTGCCGGCGGGCTCGCCCGCACGCTCTACGAACACTTCTTCAACGTGGTCGGTGCCAAGGGCTGTACAGAGGTGCAAAGCATCACATCTGTGGTCAATACCGGTTCTATCGAATTTCATCGCAAACTGGGATTTACGCTTCTTCCTGGATCAGGCGAAATCAATGGCATTCCGGTTGTTCTTAATTATGCCGGCGAAGGACAGCATCGTGTGCGCTTCCATAAATCGCTGTAATTCGGCGAAGCCGACACGTGACGGCCATGGGTAAATCAAGAGCGTGCCATATGAACATAAGAACATAAGAACATCAGGTATATGCACCCATTGCAGACAAACCATTTTGATTGACGGGAAGAGCCAGTGACATTCATTTCCTATGCACAGAATTTCGAAGATATCCGGTTGTGGCGCGTGCTCAGATATTTCCCGAACGGGTTTTATATCGACGTTGGCGCTAATCACCCGTCGATCGACTCGGTAACACGGGCATTTTACGAGCGCGGCTGGAGCGGCATTAACATTGAGCCGCTGCAGGAATTCTATGACCCTCTTTGTCAGCAAAGACCCAAGGATATAAACCTGCAATGCGTCGCTGGCGACGCCAATGAAGTCCGCACTTTTTACGCGGTTGCCGGCACCGGGCTCTCGACTGCGGACGCCGATACAGCCAAGCGATATAAAGATTCCGGCATGCCGTTACAGAATCAAACCGTCAACTCCCGCACCCTGACATCGATTTGCGAAGAACACGTAAAAGGCCCCATACATTTCCTGAAGATAGACGTTGAAGGCCATGAAGAGTCCGTGTTGCGCGGCATGGATTTCACCAAATGGCGGCCCTGGATCATTCTGATAGAGACCCCTTGGGACAGGGATCAACCGTGGGAAAAAATCGTCACCGACGCATCTTACCGCCCGGTTCTGTTTGATGGCCTGAACACCTTCTACCTGGCAGAAGAACATCTGAATTTTTTAGCCGCTTTTGAAATTCCACCCTGCAATCTAGATGAATTTCAGTTTTGCTATGGCCATAAATTCAGCCATCCCGTGGCAGAGTTCGAGCGCGCGTTATTGATGGAAAAGGAACGTGCCGACCGGGCCGAAGCGCAACTCGACGCTTTCAAGCAAAGCCGATCCTGGCGCGCGATCCACCGGCTGAAAACCATATTGCGTCGCCGCTAACGCTTCTCGCTGGACCCGCCATGAGTGCGCGGCTGTCCTGTCAATGTTGTCCGCGCCAAGCGTCACCGCTCCGATAACACGAAAGCGCGATGCTCATGCGCTCCTGCAGCTGCGCTTCCCTCTGCTTTTCCCGATCTTCACGTAATTCCCTCAGCAAACCCCTCGCTTGCCGTCAATGGCATGAGCGTTCAAGATTTAAGCTAGTGCGAGCACGGCCGCTGGTTTAAAGAGCCCTGTCTTCCCTTTCCGGAAGAGCCCGATCAGCCCAAAAATAACAATCCCATAATTTGGGAATTTTATTTGTAATTATGGGAATTGTGGCCGATGATAAGTTCATGAACGAGATCAATTCATCCGATTTGGAGAGCCCTCTTTCAGCTACTCCTACCAGCGAACGGTCACTCATGGTGCTTTCCGTGATCGCCAGGCATGGCAAGCCGATCACGGTGAAGCAGCTTAAGGACGTAACCAAGTTGCCCCAAAGCACTTTATACAGGCATTTGCTTCCCCTCAAGAAATGGGGATTGATACAAGAACAAGATAATCTCTACGCACCAGGTCCATTCAGCGTGCAACTCGCCTGGGGCTTTGATCACACCTCATATCTGGTCGCCCATGCTCGCCCGGAAATGGAAAAATTGATGATGCAATGCGGGGAAAGCGTCGGACTGATGGTCGCCGTCAACAATCAAGTGATGTGTCTCGACATGGTGGAAAGCCAGCATTCCCTGCGTTGCTCGTTTTCGAAGGGACGTTCGCAGCCATTGCTGCGCGGCGCTTCCGCCAAAGCGTTGCTGGCGCATTTATCTACCCCAATGGCTGATAAGGTAATTGCGGCATCGCTGCCCGGGCAAGCAAAAGAACAGCATCTCCTGCGCGACGAATTGTCGAAGATACGTGCTCAGGGATATGCGGTGAGCGAGGGAGAAGTAGACATGGGTGTCTGGGGTATCAGTGCTCCCATTTTTAGCAAGTCAGATCACATGGTGGGCGTCATTACCTTGATGTCGCCGGCTATCCGAGCTGAAGACAGGCAACAAGAATTGATTGGATTGACGGTCAAGACCGCACTCGTCATCAGTGAGTGCTTAAAACTATATTAACAAGTATTTTTTCAGGAGACAAAAATGAATCATCGCCGCTTTCTCATTGCGCTGGCCGTCGCAGTCAGCTTCATCGTGCCGGCACTGGCTAGCGCCCAGTCTGCAGGGGTCATCCGGGTCGTAACCGATTCGACTTTCCCGCCCTTCGAATTTTTTAAAGATGGGAAAAGAACCGGATTCGATATCGAATTGATGGAGACGCTAGCCAAAACGATGGGTAAGAAAATCGAATGGACCGACATCGACTTCAAAGGCCTGATTCCGGGATTGATTTCGAAACGGTTCGACGTCGCCGCCTCGGCAATCTATGTCACCGAAGAACGGCGCAAGGTGGTCGATTTTACCGATCCGTATTACCCCGGCGGCCTGGTTATCGTCGTCAAGAACGGCAACAACACCATACTTAAATCAGCCGATCTGAATGGCAAGCATGTCGCGGTTCAGGTGGGCACCAAATCCGTGAACTATCTCAAAGAATATTTCCCGCAGGTCGAGCGCGTAGAAGTCGAAAAAAACCAGGAAATGTTTAATCTGGTCGAAATTGGACGGGCCGATGCAGCGGTCACCGGAAAACCGGCCGCGTTGGAATATGTAAAAGCGCGGCCCGGCTTGAAAGTAATCGATAAGCCGGTCAGCGTCGAACTGTACGGTTTCGCGGTCAGGAAGGATTTGCCCGAACTGACCCAGGCGTTGAATGCGGCTCTCAAAAAATCAAAACTCGATGGCAGCTACGACAAACTAGTCAAAAAATGGCTTGATTCGTCTGCGAAATAATCGCGGCCGACCACCACAATATCGATGTTGAACGAGGAGAAATGCAATTGAGCCTTGATTTTTTACCGGTCCTTGGCGGCTGGACTGATTTGGCGCATGGCGCTTTGGTCACGATAGAAATTACTTCGGCGTCGCTGCTGATGGGGTGCGTGCTCGGGCTGCTGGTTGGGATGGGACGACTTGACCCGAGCAAACGGATACGCTACGGGCTTTGCACCACCTACGTTACCTTTATTCGGGGAACGCCGCTGCTGGTGCAATTGTTCCTTCTGTTTTTTGGCCTGCCCGAACTGAACATCCTGCTGCCGGCTTTCGTATGCGGCATTTTAGGACTGGGAATTTATTCCGGAGCCTACGTCTCGGAAATTGTCCGGGGCGCGATTCAATCGATTGAGAAGGGGCAGATGGAAGCTGCGCGGTCGCTCGGCATGTCCGCTGGAACAGCCATGCGCACCATCATCCTGCCGCAGGCGGTGGTGCGGATGATTCCTCCTTTGGGTAATGAATTCATCGCATTAATCAAGAATTCCGCATTGGTTTCCCTGTTGACCATTGCCGACCTGATGCACGAAGGCCAAAAAATCATCAGTGTTTCGTATCGGTCGCTCGAAGTGTATCTAGCTGTCGCTCTGGTGTACCTGGTATTAACCAGCCTTACCAGCATGGCGTTGCAAAGAGTCGAGCGTCACTTGAGAGCAGGAGGAGCAGTGCAATGAAATCCATCATCAAACTAACTGGGCTGGGCAAATCGTTTTCGGGCAACCGCATCCTGCACGGTATCGACCTAGAAGTCCATCCGTCCCAAGTGATCGTCATCATCGGCCCCAGCGGCTCGGGAAAAAGCACGCTGCTACGTTGCTGTAACGGTTTGGAAGTGGCTGAAGAAGGCGATATCGAAATATGTGAAAAGAAACTGCTGACCGATGGCCGCATGCTGTCCGATCATGACTTGAACCATCTTAGAGAACAAGTCGGCATGGTGTTTCAATCGTTTAATCTGTTCCCGCATTTATCGGTATTGGGGAACGTCACCGTCGGACCGCGCAAGATCCAGGGCATGGATAAGCAAAGCGCTGAAACCCTGGCCCGTGAACTGTTGGCTAAAGTCGGGCTGGCGCACAAGGCGGACGCGATGCCGGCCACCCTGTCCGGCGGACAAAAACAGCGGGTCGCCATCGCCCGTGCATTAGCGATGAAACCGCAAGTCATGCTGTTCGACGAGCCGACTTCCGCGCTGGACCCGGAACTAGTCGGCGAAGTGCTGCAAGTGATGAAAGCCCTCGCCAATGAAGGCATGACAATGCTGGTCGTCACCCATGAAATGGGATTTGCGAGAGAGGTTGCGGATATTGTCGTAGTGATGGATCACGGCCGCATCGTAGAATCGGGACCGCCCGAGCAGATTTTCGTCAACCCGCGTGAAGACCGCACCCGCAGCTTCCTGCAGGCGGTATTGTCCCGCAATCAGCAAAGCAACGCCGCATGATAGATCCAACCATTTGGGCCGGCCGGCGCGATACCGACAGCGCAGGCGACACGCGTCGCCTGCATCAGGTCGTCAAGCCATTCAACGACGCATCCGAACACGGCGCTGCACTGATCGGTTTTTCCTGCGACGAAGGAGTGCGCCGCAATCATGGGCGCATCGGCGCGGCGCAAGGCCCGGATGCGATCAGGCGCATGCTGGCTAATCTTCCTGCGCATGGCATTGAGCATTTGTTCGATGCCGGCAACATCTATTGCGTTGACAGAGAACTGGAGCAAGCACAACTGCAGTTGGCTGATCGCGTGAAGCAAGCACTCTCACAGCAGGTATTCCCTGTGATATTGGGTGGCGGGCACGAGGTCGCGTACGGCACCTTCCTTGGCATCGCGGGCCATCTGGATCAAGCGTTGCGCACCGAACAGCTGCTCATCATTAATTTTGATGCACATTTCGACTTGCGAGAATCCGATCAGGCCAGTTCGGGGACGCCATTTAAACAGATCGCTGAATGGTGTCATCAGGCCGGCGTTGAATTCAACTATCTCTGCTATGGAATTAGCCGCTTAGGCAACACGCCCGCCCTGTTTGCCCGCGCCCGGGAACTGGGGGTGCATTTCAAATCAGATAGCGAAATCGCTTGCGGCAAGCTCGCCGATTTCGGACGAGAACTGCAGGAGCAACTCGCAGCTGCGACTCTGGTGTACCTGACGATAGACCTGGATGTACTACCTGCCGAGAAGGCGCCAGGTGTTTCCGCGCCTGCGGCCCTGGGCATGCAACTCGAAAAAGTGGAATATCTGATACGCATCGCCAAGGATTCCGGCAAGCTGATCGCCGCCGACATTGCTGAATGCAATCCAACCTATGATCGCGACGGACTCACCGCAAAAGTGGCGGCGCGCCTGGCGCATACTTTACTTCAACCCGATTGAATTTCACGTCTTTGCCTAAAATGCATGCACAGTCCTTGATGACTGGCCGGTCACCGCAACTGTAGTTGTTTGTAACAGCTAACGAACATCCTATGCGGATGGCGTAGCATTAGCGCTGCGTCGCCCCCAAAATCAACCGCTATCCTGCTGCCTGTAACCGTATGTCTTCGCTCCCTGTCTCATTAGTGCCATTGCGCAACCTTATTTCTACCTCATCGCGACATATCAAAAAAATCATTTCCGGCTTGGCCGTGATGTTCGCGGCGATCGCTGTTACAGCTTGCGCCATTGAGCCGGTTCCTATGTCGCCGCAAACCGCCGAGCAATTGAAATCTCAGGCGCCGATCCGCTTCCTGCTGACTTTCGACGATGGCCCGGCCAGGCCAAGGACTGACAATCCGACGCTATCCATACTGAACACGCTCGCGCACAATCCGCTACAACCCGGCATCAAAGCCCTCTTTTTTGTGCAAACCCGTTCGTCTGGTGCTGGCGAGACGGACTTTGGGCGCAACATACTGCGGCGTGAAACTGATGAAGGGCATTTGCTGGGCTTTCATACCGCCACGCCGCATCATGCAAACCATCGCTTCCTCAGCCCCGACATATTCGAGCAATCGTTAAACGATGGCATTGCCGACATTGCTACGATTCAGGGCAGCGCGCCGAAACTGGTCCGCCCACCGTTCTGGAACTACGACAAACAGACTTTCGCCGCTTACCAACAGCATGGCATGCATATCTTGCTGACGGATTTGAGTGCGAACGACGGCAAGATATATGGCTTCAAGGCCAGCTTGAGAAGACGCTCCAACATGTTGCATCTGTTGACTGACGTGCGCGGGCGGATTGCCGCAGGCGAGTTGCCGGCGGTCGATGGAAGTATCCCGGTGGTGGTGACTTTTCACGATATAAATAGTTACACCGCCGATCACATGGCGGAATATTTGCAAATATTGATGGATTGCGCGCGTGCGGTCCAACTGCCGACCGCAAGCAAACCGTTTTACGACGACAAGGCCGCGCTGGAACGTGCGGCCCTGGCAAGAAGCATACGTGACAGCGCACAAGCTGCGCGCCTGCCCGGGTTCTGGAACTGGCTGTGGGAAAAGATATAGGCAATCCAGGAGCGTCCGCCATGCACATCGGAGCGAATATGAAGTCATGACATTTCCAGCCGAACCTGTACCGGCAAAAGAACTGTTCATGTCATTGAATCTGATCTGCGATCTTGCAGCGACCAGTTGCGTCAATGATGCGAGCTGCCTTGCGGACGCGATGCGCTGGAAAACACGGCCTGATTGAAATAGTGCTGCAGCGTCATGATCTCTCGCGCGACGCTCATCGGGAAGCCCTGGCGACTTCCCCTGTTATCCAGCAAGAGCTGCTCCAGATATCTCATGCATGCCGCCGGCCTGTCCCAGCTCCGGGCCAGTTCGTTGGTAATCCGCGGAAAATATCTGGCCAGATCCCAGGGCTTTTCATTGGCAGGCAATTTTGCAAACCACTGGTAAGTCAGTTCGCACAAATCATGATCTTTCCGATCTTCCTGGCGTCGAAAAAACTCCCAGCGCTTCACTTCCGTTTTCGGCATCATATCGACTCCATCTAGCACCAACTTGGCCTCAATGATGGATACCTTTTCAAATGGCAATGGGTTTAATTCTGTATTCATCGACTTCATACCTGGCTCCAATTGATGCATGATTATTACATTCGGAGTTAACGGCCAAGGCGCGAAGATATTTAGAAAAAAGACTTTCTTGATTTTGGGAAACGATCAATAAGCTCACGCAGAAATAGCCAAGTGGAAACATTTCTTCGCGATCACGCTTCGGATACATCGGCCATCACATTTTCCACCCGCCTGTGCAAGTAGAAGCTGCTGATCCGCTTGCCTGAGCGTTACGCGGCACTTACAAAAGTGGCAGGGGCAACGTGATTTTTGTAGCGTTTTGTGCGCTCTCCATGTCCAGTTTCGCGTTGATTCTGGTTGCGCGCATCTGCATGTTGACGATACCGTGACCCCGGCCTCTTGCTATTGCATGTCAGGCTAGCAATGCTGCCCGCTGGTAGTTGTTGGCATGAGCATTCTCCACACCTGGCGACGAAAATCCACAGGAATAATGCTGCGTTTGGGACTGTCGAAGTTCAAATTGGATTTATCATCGAACTATCGGACATATAGGCGCTAATAATGAAACCTTCATCAACCATTGTAATGATATCGATCGTAGGGTTGCTGGCATTCACAAATCCTAAATTAGACAGCTATGAGCAGTACATTCATCAAGCAATCACTCAGGAAGCCAATAAGCGGGATGACTTAGCTCGGACACTGGGTACGTTATTTGGAGGGGTGGCTAGCAGTCTGATAGCTAGCAGCACCGTGAGAAATAATTATGTCCTGTTCAGCACCTACGACTCGAATCTGGGCGGACGGCATCTCAAATATGTAGGTGTCCTTGGTAATTTTTTTCAGGTTTCACAGTCTGATAGCAGCGATCACGCGCCGTGATCACAATGAAGCGGGCGATGGATTGATCGCTCCTCAATACGATCGGACCGATAGGTGCCAGTCTGATTCGCATTGAAGGCGAGGACCACCTGAATAGCTCAACTGCCGGGAATAGCTGGTGAACGATTGAACCTATCGACGGTCTGATTTGTTCTCACTGTTTTCTGCATGGCAGCTCCCTGCTTGCGGATAGTCCTAGGTATCGCTTCGTTACACGTTTTTCCAAAGGATAGATATATATGCGCAAACTCGTTTCTGCGGTCGTTGTCGCAACTGCGTTCGCCATCGGCCTGGCAAATGCTCAAGTGCCCGCTAAACCTGGCATGAATACAATAACAAATGGCGCGGTCGGTATTGCAACTACTTCAGCTACCACCGCTGCAAAAGCTACGGTGAGCAGCAACGCTCCGCTTGGGGCCTTGAACGAGTGCTACAACGCTATTGGCGATCAACCCCGGACGGCGTTGCAGTCTTGCCTTGAGGGTAAACTTCGCGAAGCCAGGTCGCAAATGAATAGCGCCTACAAAAAATTGGAGGCGCAGACAAAGGAAATCGATTCGAGTGCGACTGTCAAAGCCCTGGCCTCGTTGCACACTTCTCAGAAAGCTTTCGAGAGCTTCAAGGATGCGCAGTGCCTGTGGGTCGGCGACTCAGTGATGGGAGGTTCCGGCTCTGGAGATCTTTTCAATTCGTGCGAAGTCGATTTAGTGCGCTGGAGAACGAAGCAACTTGCCAAGTGACGTTATTGCCTGCTCAAAGTTCAAATCGAGCTATTTTCGCTTGCTCGAGACCGGATAATAAAGAACTCAGCTTTCCAGACGCGGGGTCGATTCCCGCCTCATCTACCATTCCGCCGGGAAGATCTTGCGCCCGGCTCGCTGCCGTCCGGGCTGATGCGCGAGACGCCGCTCGAGGGCCATGCTCCGGCGGTCAGAGCGTGGTCGGGCGCTACCCCCGGCAAGGTGCGTCCAGACGCCTCAAAGCTCACCGAAGCACGCAGCACTGGTAGAGAATTGCTCAGCTCGCTCTGAAAATGGGAGGAACGATATCGTGCGTAATGGAACCCTGCTGGAAGGATTTCCCGAAGGCAGGGTTTGGATCGAGCAGGAAGACGCGATCCCCCTCGTCGGGTCGACAGCCGTCTGCAATCGGTGTCCAGCCACGGTGTACGACGATCTGCTGATCGTCATGACACACCTCGATGCGGTCACTGCCGGGCAAGCGTTCCCGGACGAAGGCCTCTACCGTTGATGGCAGGCTGATCTTCAGCTTCATTGCGAAGAGGTCGTCTTCCGGATGATCGTCGAGATGCAGCAACGGCACAAATGTTGCCGCGAACATCAGTGCGTGTGAGCCGACATCCACTGGCTTGGGCGCATAGTTCGCCTCCTTGAGCCAATGCTGGGCACGCCTGCGCAAGTCGTCGCCGTCGGCCAAATCTCCCCAGGCCACCGCGAGTATTTCCATCACCCACTGATTGCAATTCTGGTGGCGAGTGCTGAACGGGTAGGCGTTGGCACTGTAGCTCGCAGCCAGCAGGTGCTGGACGCGAGGCATATCGAGCGATGCGTGCTGCAGCGCTTGGGCTGCGTTGGCCGGTATCCGTACGATCGACACGTAGCCGAGCGCAGGATCGTCAGTGCCGATCACAAAACCGGCGAGGCCTTGGTCGTAGATCCGTGGTCGGCCTTCGTCACAGGCGTAATAGAGTTGGCGTGCTGACCATGCGCTGGTTTTTCCGCGCCAGGCGACCGCGGCATGCGAGTAACGGATATGAAAGCGCGAGAGATCGAGTCCTGACCGACTGATCAGCGCAGTGTCGCCGCCCATGGCATCGAGTTCGTTGCGGACCACGGCGGCAAAGCGCAGCAGCCGATCCTGCTGGCCGGCGGTAAGCTGCTGCGCTCGGTCGCAAAAGGCTGAAGATGTCGAGTAGCCAGGCGAACCGGGTTGCGCCTGGGCCGCACCCGCAGCGATTGCAGCGGCAAGAACGAATGCGCGGCAGATCCTCAAAGGGTCACCGGTCGCGCGGCAAGTTCGTTGTACCACTCGTCGGCGAGCACCAGGTAGAACGCCTCCCGCGTGTCGTTGCGCGCGAACTCGAAACCGTACACGCGGTGCTGCGCGTGCACAAGATCGCCCCGGCCAAGATTCTGTTTCTCGGCAATCGCCTGCGGCAGGTCGAGCACGATGCGCTGCTGCGTATCGTCGATTTGCATCGTGACGCGCGTGATGCCGGCGCGGCCGGGCGCCATGGCGACATCGATGATGCGATAGTTACCGTCGGCAGTCTTGTTATCGCCGGTCGAACTGTTGCTTGAACCGTGTAACGATGCCGAGACGCTGCCGCTAGAGGCCGAACCAGTGCTGACGACCGAGGATGTGAAACTTTCGGCATGCGCGTGCAGTGTGAAACCGGCGGTTGCGGCGAGGTAGGCGAGACGGAAGGTAGCGGGGAAGTTCATTGAATGCTCCTTGGCAGTTGGATGGGTTGGTGTGTGGCGCAGCCGCGCCATGTAAGTAATAAGTTCGGGCCTCGTTTTCGCATCAGGGAATTTCCTGCTTCTCGGGAGCGATGTGATATTGGCCGTAGCGCGCCAGGGAATTCCCAGTTTCTGAGGGAGCCAATGCTATTTTCTGCAGCGACCGTATTGCCGTCGCGATATCGGCGGCGGTGTTGGCGACAATCCGCTGGTAGGCGGCTACCACGCTATCCACCCCGCCCGGCGCCAACAACTCCGCCTGCGTGCGGCCCGCTGCCACCTTGCCGTCCGGGAATCGCTGCACCGCCCAGTTGATGGTGGCGCCGGCGCTTCTACCGGGTTCGGCATCCATGCGCACCACTTCGACAGTAACGCGATACAGGGGCGCCACGCCGGATGCGTCGCGATGGTAATAGGTGTCGATAGCGCCCAGGCTGGCTTGCAGCCGCTGCGAAAGCGCGTCGCGCAGCTCGTCGGGAAGCGGCGCCGACCAGCGGTCCTGTTCCATCATCCTGAGCGCGCCCTTGCCATCGTCGAGTAGCAGGTTGGCCCGGTTGAGCCGCTCGGGGACGCGGACGGGAGGCACCTCAATCATTAGCGGTTCTTTGTCCTGGGCGCTGGAGGAGCCTGCGGCGGCATCGATGGCCAGCCCCGGCGCCAGCGTGTAATAGCGCGGTTCGGGCGAGGCGCAGCCGGCCAGCACTGCGGTGGCGAGCAGCAGGTCCGCACAGAGCACGGCGAGATTGGCGGATGGGATCATGGCTTCTCCGTATCCGCTTTCCCGCGCAGCAGCGCTTCGGGATGGCGTTCCAGGTAATCGGTCAGGCTGCGCAGGGAAGCGGCGCTGCGCGTCAGTTCCTGCATCATGCGGCGCGTGTCCTGCTGCAAGGGAGCATTCGGGGCTAGCGTTTCGTTGGCCGCCTGCAGGGTTTGGCGTGCGTCTTGCAATGCGGCGGCGAATTGCGGCACGAGGTTGCCGTCGACCTGGGCCATCAGCTTGTCGGCGTTGTTCAGCATCTTGTCCAGCGCCGCCATCGAAGTACGCAGGTCGCGGCCGATCTGTTCGAACGGTACGTTGTCAATCTTACTTGCGATGGACCCCAGCTTGGCCTGCAACTCGTCAAATGTGCCGGGGGTTGTGGCCAGTTCGGGCATGGCGCCGTCGACGCTGATTTTGACCGGCGGCGCCTTGGGGAAGAAATCAAACGCCACGTAGAGCTGCCCGGTCAACAGGTTGCCGTTGCGCAGTTGCGCACGCATGCCGCGCTTGTTCATGGTTTCGGCGATATCGTATGCTTTCTGCTTGTCTTCCAGATCGCGCGAGCTGAAGCCCATGCGGGATGGATAGAGTTCCACAACCACGGGGAAGCGGAAGGTTTTTTTGCTGCGCTGGTATTCGATCCCGATCGAGCGTACCTGGCCCACCACGATGCCGCGAAAATCCAGCGCGGCCCCTGGCGACAAGCCACGCACAGACTGGTCGAAATTGAGGACGGCAAGCGCCGGTCTCAGTTCGTCAAGGGGCTTCATGGCTTCCGCCTGGTCGCTGGCCAGGGTGAACCGCGCGTTCTCGCCGGCCGCGGCAGCGGCCTTGGAATTGTCGGGATCCTGGAAGGCCACGCCGCCAAGCAACATGGTGGCGAGCGCCTGCGTATTCACCTTGAGGCCGCCGGCGTCGAGCTTGATGTCAATGCCGCTGGCATGCCAGAAACGGGTGTTGGCGGTGACCAGCTTGTCGTAAGGCTTGTCGACGAACACCCGCAACGAAAGATTCTGGCCGTTGGGTTCGAGCTGGTAAGCCACTACCTGGCCCACCCGCACGCGTCGGTAATAGACAGGGGAACCGATGTCGAGCGAGCCAAGGTCGGCGGCGCGCAATACGAATTGCTTGCCAGAGGCGTCCGTGGATACTGCCGGCGGCACCTCCAGCCCGGCGAAACTGTCGCTGCGCGCATCCGCCTTGCCGGCGTCCACGCCGATATAGGCGCCGGACAGCAGCGTCTCCAGGCCCGAAATGCCGGAGACGGCAAAGCGCGGGCGCACCACCCAGAAACGGGTGTCCTTGGCTAAAAAGCTGCTGGCATCGTTGCTCAGGGCGATGGTGGCGATCACATGGGAACGATCGCGCGCCAGGCGCAGCGACTTGACCACGCCGATATCGACTGCCTTGTAGCGTACCGGCGTCTTGCCGGGTGCGAGTCCGTCCGCGGTGCGGAAAGTCACCGTGATTTCGGGGCCGCGTTCGGACAGGGTGTGGATCAAGAGCGACAATCCGACGATGGCGGCGACGATCGGGATCAGCCATACCAACGAAGGCAGCCAGCGTGCGCGCCGGCGCAGTTCGGGTCGCGGCGGCGCGGGCGGCATCGGCGGATTGGAGGAATCGGATTCAGTCATTGCGTGCATCCAGCGCATCCCACAGCAGGCGGGGATCGAAGCTCAGCGAAGCGAGCATGGTGAGTACCACGACGGCGGCGAACGCCAGGGCCCCGGGGCCTGGGACAATGGTGGCCAGTTTGCCCGCGCGTACCAGCGAGGCCAGCATGGCGACGACGAAGATGTCGAGCATCGACCAGCGGCCGACTGTTTCCAGCAGGCGGTACAGCTCGGTCTGCTGCCGGATGCGCCAGCTGGAGCGGAAATGCACCGAAAGCAGCAGCAGCGTCAAAGCCATCATCTTTAGCAGCGGCACCACCACGCTGGCGGCCAGCACCAGGATGGCCAGCGCCTTCGCATCCGAAATCCAGAAATAGACAATGCTGGAGAGGATGGTGTCACGCGAAGTCTCGAAAACAGATTGCGTGACTATCATCGGCAAAAGGTTGGCGGGGATGTAGAGGATCGCGGCAGCTATCAGGAAAGACCAGGTGCGCGCCAGGGAATCTGGTTTGCGGCGGTGCACGGCGGCGCCGCAGCGCGAGCAGGGCCAGCCTTCGAGCGCATGTGAGCTGAGCAGGTTGCAGGTGTGGCAGGGCACCAGTCCCATCGACGTGGTTGTCGGCGGCGCGGACAGCGGCATGCTCATCGCAGTGGCTCCCTGTATTGCCACAGGTCGCGCGGATCGAACGACAGCATGACCGCCAGCACGATGACCAGCGCGCTGAATGACCAGAGCGCCTGGCCTGGCAGGATATCGGCAATGCTGGAGAGCTTGACCAGCGTTACTACTACGCCGAGCAGGTAGACCTCGATCATTCCCCATGGCCGTGTGCGCCGGATGTAGCGCACGACGTACTCGAAGCCTGCCGGCAAACGGCGCCGTGCCATCGGCACCAGCAAATGGAGCATCATCAGCATCTCTGCCAGCGGCAACAGGATAGTGGTCGCGAACACCAGCGGAGCTACCAGCGCCATGTCGCGATCAGCATACAGCGCCTGCACCGCGCCCCATAAGGTGGTTTGCGTGCGGATGCCCTTGAGGTCCATCTCGACAATCGGAAAGATGTTGGACACCAAAAACAGGATGAGCGCGGTCACCACCAAAGGCAGCAGCCGTTGATAGGCGCGCGTGCTCTCGCGGTACAGCGTTCCGCCGCAGCGCCGGCACTGCGCGCGTTCGCCTTCGGCAAGGCCGGTGCGCTGGTAGACAGCGTCGCAGTACTCGCAGGCGATCAGGTGCTGGCGGTCAGCACCTGAAGCCGGCGCATTGCGCGTAATGTCATGGTTTGTCATGGCATGTTTATCTGCGGATTTAGCCGCTTATCGAGCCGCTTATTTCAGGGAGGCAACCAGCGCATCTGCGCCTTTTTCGATGCCAGTTTTAGCAGCATGGAGCGAACCGAAGGTCGCCACAATATTCATTGCATTGGGATACTGCTTTGTCACAAACGCCTTCAGGAGTTGCTTACTCGTCGAATCATAGATTTCGACTGAATAGCTGACTGATCCCATGAAAACCCCTTCTTTCCCACGTATGGATTGGACAACGTTGTAAGGCATTCCAGCCAAGTCGAAGCGTGTCACCGTCGATGCCACGGCAGTGTTTGTAGCCACGCCGGTCAAAGTCAATCTGAGCTTGAGAGTATTCGATCCGGGACTGGTGACTACGCTAAAGCGCTGACTTAATACTTTCCTGAACGTTGTATCCATGTAGCGAGCGAGTTCCTGCTTGTCCGCCTCTGACAAATCCCCTAACTGATGATCTGGCCCGTTGTAGATTGCGACCGGATCGATGATGAGCGCGTTGTATTTCTGCCATTCCACGGGGGCCGAATAACTGTACGGAACACGTCCGGTATCGTCTTTCTGGTTAGGCATCAGCTTTGACGACGACGAGATTCCCGAGTACGCCACCGGCTGCGTGGTCCCGCATGCCGCAAGCGCCAGGCAGAACGCTGCGATCATGCCCAGCCGGCCGGTCTTGATAGATATGTGCATTTCAATTCCTCTTCAGTCTTCAGGTTTTTCCAAGGAATGACTGCCATTCCCTGGTACAGCTTGGTGGACGAGTCGGGCACGACCGTGACGGAGATCGCTGCCTGGCGCTATTGGGCGGGTGAAATCCAACGCTCAACCGATACCGAAATCAGCTCTCCAGCCGCCCTTTCGCGCTAACTCAGGGAGCGAATATAGCACCGAATTCGATATTTACAAACCGTCTGGTCGGTTTTTATGAGAAAAATACAAAACCCTCTCCGATGCCTGTGCCATGCAAGAGGAGGCGTCGTACTAGGCTTTCTGGGGGAGGGATGGGGCAAGGCCCTTTTGGTGCGGAATGTTTATATTGCAACATGCGCCGCACGACGGCCATCAGGGCTGCGTCGGAAATCTGACCCTGGCAGAAGTTGGCCAAGGCGCATCATTACTCGTGTGTCCTCCTTCGAGAAGGCGCGAAAGCGGGACGTTCTTCCAGGGCTTGTTAACATTCAATTTGGGAGTGCGAGCGCGCGGCAGGCGTTGCGTGCCTAGGCGCAGCGACGCGACGTAGCGGTGCTACGGCAAGAATGCGGATGGCCGCCCCCTGCAACAACGACATGCGACGCCTGCAGCCGTTCCCGGAGGGTTCAAACCAAATTGAATGTTAACAGGCCCTAGTCCTTGCGAGGAATCAGCCACTGCTTGCTGTCGAGCAGGCGCTCAAACAGGCGCTGGCGTTCTTCGTCCGACAGCGGACATAAGCCGAACAGGGCATTCAGGAGCAAGCCTTTGGCCGCATACCAGCGCAACATCGCCAGCTCAGGATCAGCAGCCTCGGCCTTGATCGCTGCGATCTTCTTGGCGTCGATCTCTTTAAAGGCGGACAACAGCCCAGGCTCTTCGCTGATGGCGCCGAGGATGGCAAAGGCGACCGATTGCTGCGTAGTGACGGCTTCGCGGGCTACCGCAATTTGTGTCGCCAGATGGGCTTCGGGCGATGCCGCGCTGACTTGCGCCATGTAGTCCTGGGAAAATTTCTCGAAATATTCGGTCTGGTATTCCAGCAATGCCTTCAGCACGGCCTCCTTCGAGCGGAACTGATGCATCAGCCCGCCCTTGCTGATGCCGCTTTCGCGCGCAATCGCATCCAGCGTCAGCCGGCGCGGACCGTCGCGCGCAATGATGGCGAGCGCTGCCTGGATGATGGCGTTGCGTGATCGTTCCGATCGAGTGGTATTGTCCATTCTCTGTCCCCGCTGCGGGATGGGTAGCCGTCAAACCCGTGACGATAGCTCGGAATGCCGACAAAAACAATCTTTGCGGTCTGTTTTTTTTACTTATCCAGGCATTCAT
The DNA here is from genome assembly GCF_900107095.1 of Collimonas sp. OK242. Taxonomy (GTDB): domain Bacteria; phylum Pseudomonadota; class Gammaproteobacteria; order Burkholderiales; family Burkholderiaceae_D; genus Collimonas. The sequence goes on along the minus strand of NZ_FNOR01000005.1, from coordinate 56,644 downwards.
GTGCAGTTTGTGTAATGGCAAGGCTAGGAATCTTCCCCGGCCTTCGCCCTATTAGCTGACGCTCTTCGCTACCGGGCCTAAGTGTCCACAACTTGCGCTACGAGTGGCCGCTTTTCGGAAACGGCTTTGGCGGCTCTGTGTCGTTTGTTGCCTGTCGCAACACGTATCAGTTGATCATGACGCGCCGTGCGGTCAACGTGGAGCAGCGCAATCGATCGGCTAGAATCGGCGCAATGGTCATTTCGCAGCAGCAACCGCCACTTGCCCTCAATTGTGGATGTGTGGTCTACGTCGAAATTCGTATATTCCACGCTCCTGGCAGCCGCTCTTGATGGTGTCGCTGGCGGTGTGGCTGAGCAGTTCGGTCCCGACCGCGCCCGGCGCGATGGTGATCACGCGCACGTCGTGCGGCGCCACTTCCTCGCACCGGGTCTCCGGCATCGGCCTGACCACGAATGCGGCGCATCCGGTTCAAGAACTTTTGCTTGTTTTTAATTAAGCACCTAAAAAACTTTCCGTTGCGCACCAGATACTTATACATGCCGAGATCAAGGTTTGACGCGATTAAGACGCAACGCGTTGGTGACTACCGAGACTGAACTGAGCGCCATGGCCGCACCGGCAAATACCGGTGACAGCAATAAGCCGAAAGCAGGATAAAGCACACCTGCGGCAATCGGAATACCGAGCGCGTTGTAACCGAACGCGAAAATAAGGTTTTGGCGAATGTTGCGCATCGTGGCGCGCGATAAAACGGCGGCGCTCGCGATGCCGCGCAGATCGCCCTTTACCAACGTTACTCCGGCGCTTTCCATCGCCACGTCGGTGCCGGTGCCCATGGCAATGCCAACATCAGCCTGCGCCAGCGCCGGTGCATCGTTGATGCCATCACCTGCCATCGCCACCTTGCGTCCCTCTGCCTGCAAGCGCTTCACATGACCAGCCTTATCCTCGGGCAATACTTCGGCGAGCGTTTCGTCGATGCCAAGTTGCCGGGCGACGGCTTCAGCTGTGCTGCGCGAATCGCCGGTCAACATCACTATGCGCACGCCCGACCGCTTGAGCGCCGCCAGCGCACCCTTGGTGCTGTCCTTAATTGGATCCGCCACTGCAGCGATGCCAGCAGCGGTCCCGTCCACAGAAAAGAACACCACCGTCTTCGCTTCCGCGCCCCAGGTTGCGGCACGTTCTTCCCAATGTTTGGTCTCGATACCGCGCTGCGCAAGAAAACTGCGACTGCCGACAAGCACCCGCTTTCCATCTATATCTGCCTGCACCCCCAGGCCGTTATTTGCTTCGAATGCCTCAACCGAGCGCGGCGTTACACCTCTCGCCTTTGCCCCCTCGACAATCGCGATCCCGATCGGATGCTCGGAAAGCTGTTCCACCCCGGCGACAAGCGCAAGTGCTTCATTTTCCGGGATGCCGTGGGCAACGAAATCAATTAGTGCGGGATGGCCAAGCGTCAGCGTACCGGTCTTGTCTATCACCACCGTGTCGATGTCGCGCATGCGCTCGATCGCCTCGGCATTACGAAACAGGATGCCCACGCGCGCACCTTGCCCCATGGCGACGGTCATCGAGATGGGTGTGGCGAGACCAACTGCGCAGGGGCAAGCAATGATCAGCACGGCGATAGCGTTCAGGAACGCGTATCCGAATTTCGGTTCCGGCCCGAAGAACCACCATACAAGCGCTGTCGCAATGGCGATACCCACCACAATCTGGACGAAATATGCGGCGATGATGTCGGCGAGCCGCTGGATCGGCGCACGCGTGCGTTGCGCTTCTCCCACCATGTGAACGATGCGTGCCAGCAGCGTGTCTGCGCCAATCCGTTCGGCCCGGATAAGCAGTGAGCCGTTGCCGTTAACCGTTGCGCCGGTTACCTTGCTCCCCACAACTTTGGCGACCGGCACAGGCTCACCGGTAATCATGGACTCGTCCACTCTGCTCGTACCATCCATGACCGTGCCATCCACTGGCACCTTTTCACCTGGTTTCACGCGCAAACGATTGCCAACAATAACCGCATCCAGCGGCACCTGCTCCTCACTGCCGTCGTCACGCAAGCGCCAGGCAAGGTTAGGAGCAAGTTTCAGCAATTGCCGGATTGCCTGGCTGGTCTGCCCCATCGCTCGCAACTGCAGGAAGTCGCCAAGGATCACCAGCGTCACGATCACTGCCGCCGCCTCGAAATAAGTGCCCACTGCGCCATCGTGTTCGCGAAATTCCTGCGGGAATAGACCTGGGACTAGAACCGCAGCGAGGCTGAATAAGTAGGCCAGCCCCACTCCGAGTCCGATTAACGTATACATATTGAGCGCACGCTGCGTAATCGACTGCCAGAATTTGTGCAATATCGGCCAGCCGACCCACAATACAACCGGCGTACCCAGCACAAACTCAATCCAGCCGCGTAGCCGTGGTTGAATACCGAACAGATCGTGAATGCCGATCATCGGCGACATTGCGAGAACAACAAGCGGAATAGAAAATGCGACACCAGTCCACAGTCGACGGGCGAGGCCGCGCAATTCAACGTTGTTAGTTTCTCCTGCGACCAGCACCAGCGTCATCCCGCATTTGGGGCAACTGTCGGGATGCGGGCTGCGAATCTCCGGATGCATGGGGCAGGTATATTCGGCAGCGCGCGGGACAGCCTCTGCTATAGGCACCAGTGTCATACCGCACTTCGGACAGCTGCCCGGCGCGTCGCGCACGATCTCGGCGTGCATCGGGCAGCTGTAACGGATGCCGCTTGCCCCTGCAGTTTTTGGGGCGGCTGGTACGACAACATTGTGGTGCGAGTAGTTCATGGTTACCCAGATAGCGTTGAAATACTTCACGGCCCCGTCGTACATGGCATCCTTACACGGGCGGCTCAGGCTGCACGCGTAATTCCCAGACAAAATCGCATTCGCGCTTGCCATCCGCGATCCGTCGCCCGATGCCGCCCCGGTCAAACGTCATTTCGTCTAGCAAGTAGGAACTGAACATCGCGTTATCGATTAATAGTTCACTTGGGCGGCGACTCCTGTGCATTCTGATGTTGCATCATCTGCTCCATCATCATCTGCATCATATCCATGCGCGCGCTCATCATTTTGTAGCGCTTCATCATGTCGCCGCCTGCCATGTTGTTACGGTTACTCATCATCGGGGCATCCATGCCACGCATTGCTTTCATGTTTTCCTGCATGGTTCGCATATGTTCCTGCATCAGCTTTTGGCGTTCCTTCGAGTCGGTGGTCGCGTGAATTTGATCCATCTGCCGCTGCATCTTTTCCATATTTCCCATCATCCCTGCCGGCGCTCCGGTTTCCGTGGCCGTTGACGATGGTTTCGACGCGCCGGGCGCCTGCTGCTTTAAATTGTGTTCATCAACGGCGCTTGCTGGCAATACCCAAACAAGTCCAGCGACGACTGCAATTAACAGGGATTTTTTCATAGCCATTCTCCAGGTTTGTTCTACTTGACGTTGCTAACGCAGCTACCGCAAACCATGCCTATAAGCTGGGCGGAAATTCACCTGATCTTGCCCCTGCATAACCAGCCACCGGCAAAAAGCCTATCCAGATCCAGTTGAATATCAGGTTTGTCCTATGGCCGTCGTGCAACTGATGATTATTGTCCATGTGCGTTCTCCGTCGATCCCAGTAACGCCTATTGAGGTTCCAAATGAAAATCAGGAGTTCATGACGACAAAATAGTTGTTTGTTAGCTGATATCTATTGATCTGTATCAAAATCCAGTTCTATTTATTTGAGAACATCCATATACGCATCCATTTCTGGCCCAGTCGCTCGGATTCCGTCAACCCTGCGCAATTCGATTACGCCGATCAGTCATCAAGATGATCGGGCTGCCGCCACTCGCGCTATGCTTCGGGCAATTTGGTAGTGACACACGGCGGTATCAGGAAGACAATCTGTCGAACGGGTAAGGAATTGCGAATGCATGCACTGCTAAACGATATTGCCATTCACCCTCATTGGGTACTGCTTGCCGTCTTTCTCGCCGCGTTTGTTGAATCGCTTGTACTCATTGGCACGCTCGTCCCAGCCGGGCTAGTGATGTTCACCGCGGGTGCCTTGATTGGTGCCGGAGCATTGAATGTTTGGCTAACTCTGAGTATTGCGGCAATCGGCGCGGTGGCTGGTGACGGCCTGAGTTACGAAGTGGGACGTAAGTATTACGAACGTCTCAGAACCTGGCAATTTGTTAAACGGCGTACCGCCATAATCGATCGCGGAGAACAGTTTTTTCAGCGGCACGGTGGCAAGAGTATCTTGTTCGCACGATTCTTCGCACCGGTACGGGCGGTCGTCCCCGTCATTGCCGGCATCGCACATATGCCGCGCGCCAGATTCTATGCGGTGAATGTCGGTTCCGCGCTGGCATGGTCGCCCGCGCACATCCTGCCGGGCGTCATCTTCGGCGCCTCGATCCAACTCGCCGAGGCGGTGAGTGGCAGATTGGCGCTGATCTTGATCATGATGGCTGGCTTCGTGTGGCTTACAACCTGGGTGATGCGCGTAGGTATCAGGACTGGTCTGCCTATTATCAAGAGCTCGCGCGACCGCCTTTTGCAATGGGCCAATCGACAAGCTTCCGGACGATTTACGCGCCTCGAGGGCTGGATGTCTTATTTCCTTGCCCCTCGTCGTCCGGAGTCGCAGATCTTGCTCGTTTTGACGCTGCTGCTGGTTGGCAGCAGCTGGCTCTTCCTGGGCATCATGGAGGACGTCATCACTAGCGATCCATTGGTGGGGGCGGATGCGGCCATCTTCCATTGGCTGCAAGGACTGCGGACTTCGCCGGTCGATCATCTGATGGTCGCTATCACCGAGCTTGGCGGTGCCGGCGTTCTCTGGGTAGTTGCTCTCACGGTACTGGGTTGGTTCGTCGCATGGCGTTGTTGGCGCACGGCCGGCTATTGGGTGATCACGACCGCTTTCGCTCAAATCCTCGTCAAACTACTTAAATGGACGATAGGCCGCCCGCGGCCCTTGAGCCTGTACAACGGCGTCGAACAATATGCCTTTCCGAGCGGCCATGCGACGTCCAGTATGGTCATCTACGGTTTCCTGGCGTTTTTAATCGCTCGACGTCAACCACCGTTGATTCGGATGTCTACCGCCGTGATCGCCGTGGTTGGCATCGTACTCATCGGTTTCTCTCGCCTGTATCTGGGCGCACATTGGCTGTCCGACGTGTTGGCCGGATGGAGCATTGGACTTGCGTGGATTACGTGGATGGCCATCGTCTATACCCATCAACAGGTGAAGGAAGACCTGCACCCAAGAATCCTAGCGGCGTTAACTGCAGTGGCATTGCTGCTCGGTTCGACATGGACCATGCACGAGCAATTCTCAGCCGATCTGACTGGCTACGCCCCAACGGCAAAGATAAAGGCTGTCACGCTGGATCAATGGACCCGTACTGAATGGCGCCAGTTACCTCAGCAGCGAACGGAGATCAGTGGTGACAATGAGGAATTTTTCCCTCTGCAATGGGCGGACAGTGCGACAACGCTGCAAAGGCGCCTGACCCTTGCCGGTTGGCAGCCGGCTGCAACCTGGTCGATGCCAGCGGCACTGCTATGGCTCGCGCCCGGCACAGAAGTGAAAAATCTGCCGGTGCTGCCGAAATACGATCAGGGCAAAAGCTCCGAGTTGGCGTTCGTTGCTCTCGACCCGGTGCGGCCACTGACGCGGATGATACTGAGGTTGTGGCAGTCCGATTATCTGCTGGAGGACTCCGTCCATCAGGACCGCATCCCAATCTGGTATGGCGCGCTGTATCAGGAAAAATTGCAGCGGCCGTGGCATCTTTTTACACTGGGCAGCACGGCCAATTTGCCGGACGCATCGCTAATTCCACATCTGCTGCAGGTAGACATGCGAACTGCAGTGCTCCCGAACACGCAGAACGGGCTATTTCGTCAAGTTGTACTGGTTCTACCAGGCGGGTAGAAAATGTTGACTTGCGCCGAACGCTGACAATCATCTAGCAGTCCCCCCTCCTGAAGCAGAAGCGGATCGAGCCGAGTCCGAGTTAGCCACGGCGGCGGCTGTCCGTCCGACACCTACGTGAATAGACGCCATGCGCAATTTATACAATTATCGCGCTACGAATTAAGCATTGAATCAGGATTTCACGATCAGAACAGGGCGATCCGAGATGCGCAGATACTGTTCTGCGACGCTACCCAGTGCGAATCTCAGCGCACCATGCAGTCCGTGCGAACCCATTACCACCAAACCTGCACCCCATTGCGCAGCGGCGTTCTTGATGGTATCCGCGATTCTTGTTCCTCGTTCGTTGAGTTCAATTATTTGCATATCACACGGGACACCAGCGGCGTTAAAAATATGAGTCGCGGCTTGCCTGATGTTCGCGGTCTGTTTGGCGGTCGCTTTGAGTATTTGGTCATGGTGGAAATACTTGGCGCTCAGCATAAGTAAATCGAGAAATGGATCCGCACTCACATACAAAGCACGAATTTCGCAGCTTTTTTCTTTGGCCAGCACTATCGCTTGGCGCAAGGCACTATTGGCGAGTTCACTGCCATCTATCGCAACCAGGATGCGTTTTACCGCAATATGGTCCTCCTCCTGAGATAGCCCAGAAACCCGATTATGGATCTGTATTTGGGGCGGCTCGAAATGCACCAGTAGTACCGGACGCTCTGAAATGCGTACAAAATGTTCTGCCACACTTCCCAACATCAAGCGTCGCACCCCGCCTCGCCCGTGTGTCCCTAGCACTGTCAGGTCGATGTCGTGCTTGTCGCCTTCGGCTTTGATTGCTCCCGCGACGTCGCCTCCAAGATCACGCAATTCCAGCAGACTTGTCTGTACCTCAAAACCTTGCGACCGTAAATCGGTCTCTGCTTTAAACAGCATTTTTTTGCTGTCGGCAAGAATCGCCTCGCGCAATGACTCAACGGAGGAAAAATCTCCGTCAATCGACGGATAGTTTGTGAGCAAGTCTTCGATGACGTGGACGATGCGTATCGTGGAACCCGGCGCAGAAAAACTGGCAACTTCCATCAATGCTCTGCCGGAAGTTGGGCTACCGTCAAGGCCGAGTAGAATGTTCTTGTACAAAGACATGGTGTCCCTCCAATAAAAAATTGCAAATGTGACTATCAGTTGGAGATGATCGCTCCGGTGATTCGATATTCATCAACGGGCCAGGGATCCGCGCCGGCCAAATGGGTGTTTCACGGCTTCGAACCATAACAAATTCATTGCGGCCACACCGACACCACCCAATAGCATAGAAGGCGTCGGCAGGACGAACGCGAATAAGCGGCTGATAGCAGGAATCCCCAGTGCGGCGCCCAGCAAGACAAGTGTAATCAGGGCAATCCATCCGAAGTAACGATTGGAGCTCCCGGCACGGCGCCAGGAGGCCTGCCCCCACGAGCGATTCGCATGGATTAATCCGAGATTCGATATCACCAGCACGGTGAAGGTCATGGCGCGCGCCATATCGTCGGAACCCGTCATGAATCGGGCGCCTGCATATACCGCCAGTAACGTTACAAGCAACCCACCTCCCTGCCATAAGCCGCGCATGAGAATCTGCGCATCGAACAGACGCGCTTCCGGGCGACGTGGCTTGGCCAACATGGCGTCGGCCTCAAGCGGTTCGGCCTCAAACACGACGGAACAAGCGGGGTCGATGATCAGTTGCAGAAACAAGATATGGACCGGTAGCAGCAGCATTGGCCAACCCAACAGGACGGGCATGATCGATAGACCCACGATCGGTACGTGAACCGCTACCACAAAGACGATTGCCTTGCGCAGGTTGGCAAACACGCGACGGCCATAACGCACCGCAACGACGAGTGACGAAAAATCGTCATTTAGCAGTACCAGTGCGGCGGCTTCGCGAGCGACATCGGTACCCCGCGCTCCCATGGCTACGCCGATGCTGGCTGCTTTCAGAGCAGGCGCATCATTGACACCGTCTCCGGTCATCGCCACGATATCCCCCCGAGCACGGAAGGCCTGTACGAGGCGCAATTTCTGTTCCGGTCGAATGCGGCTGAAAATGTGGGTATTGGCGAGTCGCATGCGCAGCTCGTCGTCGCTCAATATAGCCAGTTCGGCTCCGGTGATGACCGCGCCATCGGTGGGAATCCCTGCCTGCCGGGCAATTGAAACTGCGGTTGCGGAATGATCGCCGGTGATCATTACTACCCGAATTCCTGCTGCATGACACTCGGCAATCGCTTGCGGTACGTCGGGCCGTACCGGGTCCTCCAGCCCTATCAATCCGAGGAATTCGAACTCGAAATCATGCTGGTTGCCGGGCAGTGCTTCCGCAGCGAAGGTGGCGCGTGCAATGCCCAACACCCGCAGTCCGTCAGCCGCCATGCGCTGCACCTGCCCGGCAACCATGGCGCAACGCGCATTGTCGAGGTGGCATAGATCAACGATGGCTTCCGGCGCGCCTTTAGCGGCAATCACCCGCTCGCGCTGATTGGGTGATTCCCAGACACGCGACATGGCCAGCATCTCGCGTGACAAAGGGTAGTCTTCTATTAAGGTCCAGTCGCCATGAAGGTGCTCCGTATCGGCTAGCAAGCGTTTCCCCGCGTCACCGATAGCTGACTCCATCGGATCAAAAGCACGGCGATGGCTAGCTAATACCGCGAATTCCAAAATGCCATGCAATTCCTCCGGAAGCGCAGCGGATCCAGCCGCCACCGTATCGTAAATGACCGCATCAATCCATAGCCGTCTGACCGCCATGCGATTAGTTGTCAATGTCCCGGTTTTATCGACACACAGCACGGTAGTCGCCCCCAATAGCTCGATGGCGGGAATGCTTCTCGCTAGCACTTTCTCACGCGCCAACCGCCATGCGCCAAGGCCCAAAAAGAGCGTCAGCACGACCGGCAATTCTTCGGGCAATATCGCCATCGCCAGCGTCAACCCTGCAAGCAGGCCGTTGAGCCAATCTCCACGTGTCAACCAGTAGGTAACTGCAAGTCCGGCCGCCAAGAGCAAACCGACGCTTGCTACACGTTTCACGATGCGACGCGTTTCAAGTTGGATCGGCGTGCTCTGCCCGCCTAGTCCCGCCAGCGATTTGCCGATGCGGCCAAGTGCGCTGCGTTCGCCGGTAGCAATGACACGACCACGTGCCGTGCCTTGCGTGACGAGAGTTCCGGAGAACAGTTGCGCGGCATCGCCCACATCCGATACGATGGCCGCGTGGTTTGAAATAAAACCGGTTTCCTTAGCTACCGGAACAGACTCTCCCGTCAGCATGGATTCGTCGACTGTAAGGTTTGATGAATCTACGATATATATATCAGCGGGAACGCGGTCGCCTTCGGCCAACAATACGATGTCGCCGCGCACGAGTTCGCTGCCCGCTATCTTGCGTGTCAGTCCGTCGCGTACGACTAGTGTTTGCGGGCTGGAGAAGTCGCGCAACGCCTCCAGTGAACGTTCTGTACGACGCTGCTGGAAAAATGTTATTCCCATGACGACGAAGACAAAGCCAAGCAGCATCAGCGCCTCGTTTCGATCGCCAAGGAACATGTAGATGGCGCCGCAAGCTACCAGCAGTAGGAACATCGGCTCAGATACGACGTCGCGTAGCAAGCGCAACACTCCCCGTTGACTAGAAGCCGGAAGCTGGTTTGGACCGTCTTGGATGAGGCGTTCGCGCGCTTCTTTTTCGCTCAATTCATCATCATGGGTGAAGGCTGCTGACATTGATGATTCCTCCAGCGATATCGCTTATGTTTCGACAGTTCTGTGGTCCAGATCGGGACGCCGCCAAGGATCCACGTGCGTCATCAGATTTAGCACGCGATGACGCTGCAGCACCCGCTGCCGTGCTGCTACCGCTATGTCATGACCAGCCTCCACGGTAATTGCGGCATCAACTTCAATATGGGCATCGACAACTATCATGTCGCCCATCTTGCGCGTGCGTACGTCGTGGACACCGCTGACGCCGGGTGTTTCAATTAGCGTGCGGCGGATGGCCTCAACTTCTTGTTCATTAACCGAGCGGTCCATCAGGTCATGTAGTGCGTCCCAGCTAAAACCCCAACCCATCTTGGCGACCATGAATCCCACGATCAGCGCTGCAATCGGATCCAGGATAGGATAACCAGCCAGATTGCCGATGATACCTATACCCACAACCAACGAAGATGCCGCATCGGAGCGCGCATGCCAGGCATTCGCTACCAACATACTGGATTTGACGCGTTTGGCTGCCGAAAGCATGTAGCGAAACAGCGCTTCTTTTGCAATGAGGGCAGCTCCTGCCACCCAGAGGGCGATAACGTGGACCTTTTGCACCGTATCGGGATCTTCAAGTTTACGGAAGGCAGACCACAGCATACCGATGCCGACGGCTAACAGAAGCAAGCCTAAAACCAGCGAAGCTGCAGTCTCGAAACGTTGGTGACCATAGGGATGGTCTTCGTCCGCATCTTTTTTTTCGTGGTGGCTGGCGAACAGCACAACAAAATCGGCCACCAGATCCGACAGGGAATGGATGCCATCTGCGACGAGGCCTTGAGATTTGGAGATTACGCCCACAACCACCTGGGTAACGGTCAGCAGGAGATTGACGCCGACGCTTACCCAAGTGCTACGAGAGGCAGCTGCCGCACGCTCGACCGGACTGTGTCGCGTGTCTTCCGGATCATCAGCAATTTCATTGAAATTCATCAAAAGGCGGTCCTGTGCTGTGTAAACAGCGTAGTGGATAACATTGAAGCTGCTACACGATGATGATCATTGACTAAACGCATAGCTGAATTGATTCAAATCAAATTCGTCGATAGTTTATTGCCAAGTGCAGACCCGTCCCGGCACCCTCGTTGAGGAACGGCCCTTCCCTAGCATGTGAGTGAGATCTGCGCGTAGGGCGCATGAAAAATACGACGTATTGTCGTATCCGAATTCAGGTCAAATGGAAATTCGTTGTCGCCGTAATGTCGCGGGCTTCCCCGGGATGTCCGGCCAAATTAAGCGGTATGGAAAGGAAAGTCACCGCAATGACAGGCAACAGTGCGGCAAATATGACACCGAGATACTGACGGATGAATGACTGAAGGGCGGGATGCATGACAGATTTCCTTTATTGAAATGACTGATGCTGCATGCTAGCCGCTACACCTTAAGGAATGCTTAAGGCAAAGGCATGCTAGCGCCTGTTAACAAGCCCTAAGAAAACCTTAAGAAAACAGCCGCATCATGAATTCCAGGAAATAACCATCAATCCGGAAGGTATTGCCATGAAGCTATCGCCGTTAGCGAAGTCCTTGATTCAATCCGCTGTGTTCTTGCTCATAGTGGCTGCTGTTGCGCTTACGTCCGTTGCCGTCCACGCAGCCACTCCGGCAGAACTCCTCTCGAATTATTCCGCACAAGCAGGATCGCTTGCCGTACCTGCCCGTGGGCAACAACTCTTTATCACGCGCCACGGCCGCGAATGGAGTTGCGCCTCTTGTCATGGCGCCGTACCCACTCAGACCGGTAAGCATGCGTCAACAGGCAAACCTATCAATGCGATGGCGCCTGCCTTCAATCCTGAGCGTTTCACTGATGCAGCCAAGAGCGAGAAGTGGTTTCGTCGCAACTGCAATGACGTCGTAGGCCGTGAATGTAGCGCCGCTGAGAAGGCAGACGTATTGAGCTGGCTACTGACACTGAAGCCTTGATCGCGACACTCCCTTAACGCTTGATGAGAATAAAACATGACACCTCTCTTTTATCCTAACGTCTATCGATGCATATTCAGTTTGCTCGCTGCGATCGGAATGGCTGCTCCAGTCATGGCCGACAATGACAGGCGCTTTCAGCAGGTCCCAATGCTGCCTAAGTACCAGCAGGAATGTGCCGCCTGTCACGTCGCCTATCCTCCCGGCATGCTTCCGGCTGCCTCCTGGCAGCGGCTCCTGAACAATCTGCCGCACCATTACGGCACAGATGCCTCGCTTGATCCGGCCACGGTGAAGCAGCTCGCGGCCTGGCTCGCGAGCTACGCCGGCACCTATACGCGAGGTAATGATTCTCCGCCGGAAGATCGCATCACCCGTTCTGCATGGTTCATACGCCAGCACGATGAAGTATCTGCGGCCACCTGGAAATTGCCTGCAGTTAAGAGTGCAGCCAACTGCATTGCCTGCCACACCCAATCCGACAAAGGAGATTTCAATGAACGCCATATCCGAATCCCCCGTTAAGTCGCCAGCGTCCCATACGGACACGCGGAAAATCCTTGTCTGGGATATTCCCACTCGGGTCTTTCACTGGCTGTTGGTTCTGAGTTTTGGCGGCGCTTATCTCACCGCCGAAAGCGAAAGCTGGCGGCTACTGCATGTGACGCTCGGTTACACGATGGCCTCCCTGGTAGGCTTTCGCATCATGTGGGGATTGATTGGTACGCGATATGCGCGTTTCTCGACGTTTGTACGCGGCCCCAAGGCCGTCGCACGCTATCTCGGCGCATTGCTGCGCGGGCGTCCGGAACACCATACCGGACATAACCCGGCAGGCGCGTTAGCTATTGTGGCTCTGCTGACGCTGGCGTTAGCAGTCAGCGCATCAGGTTGGGCCACATATAACGATATCGCGGGTGATTGGGTCCAGGATATTCACGAAGCGGCAGCCAACGTAATGCTGGCCATCGCCGGCATCCATATTGCGGGCGTACTGTTAGCCAGCTGGCTGCACCGCGAGAACCTGGTCGGCGCGATGTTCACCGGACGTAAGTTGGGCAGACCGGAAGACGGTATTCGGAGCGCATGGCGCAGCGTAGCGGCACTGTTGCTGGCGGCGGTCCTGGCGATTTGGTGGACGCAATGGCAAAGTGCGCCAAAGTCAGCTCATCTGGCCGACCGACCCATTGCATCAACCAAGGCCGGCGATCCTGATCGTGATGGCGACTGAGGGCGCCTTCGTGCGACAATCCACCCTATGCACATCCTGCTTGTTGAAGACGACCTCCTACTAGGCGACGGCTTGAGAGCCGGATTGCGGCAGCTTGGTTTTCAGGTTGACTGGGTGCGGGATGGTCAGGCGGCGGAAAATGAGTTGCGCACGCAGTCTTATGCGGCTGCGGTACTCGATCTCGGCCTGCCGCTGAAAGATGGCATTGATGTGCTGACGGCTATTCGTCGTGCAGGCGTCTCGGTGCCAGTGCTGGTATTGACTGCGCGTGACGCTGTGCCAGACCGTATCAAGGGGCTCGACGTTGGCGCTGATGATTATGTAGTCAAGCCGGTCGACCTGCATGAATTGGCCGCACGGTTGCGCGCGCTTGTCCGGCGCGCGCACGGTCAGCCACAGGAATGCCTCGCCGCGCAAGACGTCATACTTGATCCGGCTGCACATTCGGTGTTACAAAAAGGGGAAAACGTCATTCTCTCGACCCGAGAATTCGATCTGCTCCACGCGTTCATGCTTAACGTTGATCGCGTACTTTCACGTGAGCAGCTTGAACAGCACCTCTACAGTTGGGGGCAAGAGGTGGAAAGCAACGCCATCGAAGTGCATATCCACAATCTGCGCCGCAAGCTGGGAAACGCATTGATCCATACAGTACGCGGCGTTGGCTATATTTTGTTGCGAGAATCACAGAAGCCATGATCAGACTACCCCGTTCATTGCAAGGGCGGCTGCTCCTATTGGTATTGGCGATGGTAACGGGTGTTTGGTTGATCTCCGCGACGCTGATCTGGTTCGACGCACGCCGCGAGCTGGATGAACTCCTGGATAGCCATCTGGCGCAAGCAGCAGCGTTGTTAGTGGTGCAGCAAGGGCAAGAGGCCGACGCCGACGACCGCAGCATTGACGCGCCTATATTGCATCGCTATGCCCCAAAAGTTGCTTTCCAAGTCTTCCACGATGGCCGCTTGACGCTACGCTCGGCCAATGCCCCACTCCAGCCGATGGCCGAATCTGGTCGGCGTCATAAAAATGGTTTCGAGACCGCGCAGATCAACGGCATCATGTGGCGTGTTTTCACTGCCAATGGCGCCGAGAAAGACGTGCAAGTCTATGTAGGCGAGCAAACAGATTCAAGAGCTTCGATCATGTGGGCGATGCTACGCACCACGTTATGGCCGACGGTCGCCGCATTGCCTTTATTGGCATTGGTGATCTGGTGGGCAGTGTACTGGGGCGTCGCCCCTATGCGTAGACTCGGATGGGCTCTCGCTGCGCGCCGGCCGCAAGCATTGCATCCGGTGGAAATGCAAGATACAAGCTCGGAAATGGAGCCCATGATCAATGCATTGAACGGCCTATTCGAACGCATAGGCATGCTATTGGAGGCAGAACGTCGCTTTACTGCAGATGCGGCCCATGAATTACGTACCCCGATTGCCGCAATTCGCGCCCAGGCCCAAGTGGCGCTCGGCGAAGCCGACGACGCATTACGAAAGCGCGCGCTAGAAAACACACTGGCAGGCTGTGATCGCGCTACACGCCTTGTGGAACAATTATTAACCCTATCCAGACTGGAGGCCGTCGCAGCCCCTGCCATGACTGACGTCGATTTGGTGGCTCTGACCAAAAAGGTGTTGGCTGAGCTGGCGCCGAAGGCTGTCGGAAAAAAGCAAGTGCTGGAATTTGAAGCACCAGGGTCGTATTCGATTCAAGGTGAAGAGACATTATTGGCAGTTCTGGTACGCAATCTGGTGGACAATGCGGTGAGATACAGTCCGCCGTCGGGCCGGGTGAAAGTGAGAATAAAGCGAGAGAATGGTCGTGTCGTGCTAAGCGTGGACGATAGCGGCCCCGGCCTGTCCGAGACCGACATCGCTCGACTTGGCGAGCGATTCTTCAGAGTGCCGGGCAGTATTGAAAGCGGTAGTGGACTCGGCTGGTCGATCGTACAGCGTATCGCAACTGTGCATCGGCTAGAGCTGAAAGTTGAGCGGTCGCATGAACTTGGAGGGCTCGTCGTTCAAGTCTTCGGAGAGATGAATGATCCAAAAATGCCTGGCTAGAGACATTTATATTTTAGATGGACTATTCCAGCGTATTCATGCCGCAATACAATTTTGTCCTGTTTATTTGCTTTTTATTGCGCTAAATCAAAGCCGTTCGCCAATCGCCCATTATTGTGAACAACATGGACTCTAGATCGTTCACTCCATGGCTACAACACATACTGCCGGCCGTATTGCTTGGAGGCCTGTTTGCGCTTGTTTATCTGGTGCTAGCACCATTTCTGGCTTCCGTCGCGTGGGCGGGAGTGCTGGCGTACATCACCTGGCCTATATATCTGCGGATTCACGCCTGGATGGGCGGGCGACGCTCCTTCAGCGCGCTACTGGCGACGGTGTGCATGGGGATTGCGCTGGTATTACCGCTGCTATGGCTGATCGTGATGGTTGAAAAGGATCTGGCTGTCGAGTACAACACTTTCCAGGCCTATTTAAAGCAAAGCGAGCATCCCATTCCAGGCGCCATTACCTATTTCCCATGGATTGGAGAATACCTGCAGAATTGGTTGGAAAAACATCTTGCCGATCCGGTGGGATTGGAGCAGTACCTGGCGCAGTGGCTGGCACAAGGGGCGCACCAAATGCTTATTCTGTTTGGAGGGATTGGACGAAACATTGCGAAGCTTGCATTTGCCATGATGACGCTGTTTTTTTTCTATCGTGATGGCGAAACTGTCTTGCGTCAGATCCGAGCTGTTTTGCGTAGCTTGGTGGGCGAACGAGTCGATACTTACCTGAGTGCTGCAGGTCATATGTCTAGCGCCATTCTCCTAAGTGTGATCGTCGCAGCACTGATACAAGGTGTCATTGCCGCGATCGGATATTGGCTGTTTGGTATTGAGGCGGCTGCCTTGCTCGGTATTGCGACGGCGCTTGCTTCCATTATCCCAATCTTTGGAACGGCCTTGATCTGGATACCACTCAGTATTGGATTATTGTTGAATGGCCACCTTTGGCCAGGACTCGGGTTAATCGCATGGGGTATCCTGCTGATCCATCCGGCCGACAATCTGATTCGTCCTCTGCTGATCAGCAACGCAACAAAAATTCCGATCTTATTCGTCATGTTCGGCGTTCTCGGCGGACTAGCGGCTTTTGGATTAGTGGGGTTGTTTCTAGGACCAGTGATTTTAGCCATCGCGATTGCGGTCTGGAGCGAGTGGGTTAAATCAATTGAGGCGCTGCCTGACTGCTCGAAAACAAAAAAATGATTGCTGCCGCCGAAGAATAACTCGCTCTGATTGGCAAGCCTGTACAACACCGGCATCTGACTCTCGGAATCCACGTGAAAAGCTGCTCGGTCGAACTGCCCGAACTGCCTATGCTGAAAGGCGTTGCATTGCTGCTCCAGAATCGTTACGGATATGGGGAAATAGAATCACGATCTCTTTCAAAGTATTGAAGAACGATGCGGCAAACAGCAAATCACAAGCTGTAAGCGGCGTCCTGAATTTCACTGCTCAACACGCTTCATTATGGAGAACCTGCCATGACTATCAAATATGGTTTCGGGAAAACCGTCAATGTTTCCTTCCCAGATGCAATCGACTGCGTTACGCATGCGCTGCAGCAGGAGGGTTTTGGTATTTTGAGTGATATCGACGTTGCCGCGGCGTTAAAGAAAAAACTCAACAAAGACATTCCTCCCTACCGCATCCTTGGCGCATGCAATCCTGCGTTGGCGGACCGCGCCATCGCGATGGAGCCATCCATTGGATTGCTGCTTCCTTGCAACGTAGTGGTGCGTCAAGATGAGGCCGGCCACATACAGGTCGAGTTCATGAATACCGATGCGGTGCTGCAGTTGGTCGATAGGCCGGAAGTCGCCGAGCTCGCAAGTGAGGTGCGGCAGCGGCTGGCGCGGGTGATGGCCGCTATGTAGGCGCCAACTGCATTCCAGGAGGAGCCGGCGGTTGCAGCGCATGGTTCACTGATTTTGACTTACCAACCAAAGGAGCTGGCATGAGCGGTATTCCAGGCTACAAAGAGCTGATCAAAGAGGTCGCAGCCAAGAT
This sequence comes from Collimonas sp. OK242, assembly GCF_900107095.1. Classification (GTDB taxonomy): domain Bacteria; phylum Pseudomonadota; class Gammaproteobacteria; order Burkholderiales; family Burkholderiaceae_D; genus Collimonas. Next base: position 39,619 of record NZ_FNOR01000005.1, on the reverse strand, counting down.
GCGCGGCTTGCGGCAATCACAGCCAGACTTGATGGCGGCATTTAGCCAGCTGGCTGCAGCTGGCACTCAAGAGGGAGCGCTGAGCAAGAAGACGCGGGAACTGGTGGCCTTAGGCATTGCGGTAGCCTGCCGTTGCGATGACTGCATCGGCTTTCACATGCAAACTCTTGTCAAATTAGGGGCAACGCGAGCCGAGATAGAAGAAGTGTTGGGAACTGCCGTGTATATGGGGGGCGGTCCCTCCATGATGTATGCCACCCATGCATTGAAAGCATACGAAGAGTTTTCAGAGTAGCGTTCGCATCGCGGAAGAGAATCGACATTCGCGTATTATCTAAAATTTGTAGGTGTCCTCGGCAATTTCTTTCAAATATCAAGCCACTAAAAAGATGATGTTCACTTTGACGGCTGTATATTCTGAAAATACCCCCCGTCATCTCATCAGATCAACTGTTATTCGGTTGAGCAATTAAAAAGGACAAGCACGATGTCGAACCATGGTTTCAAGCTACGCTGTCACAAAACGCAACAGCTCTCGCCCGTAACACGGTTGGACCATTTCATCGTGATGGAGCTGCTTTGACGAAGGCCCAGCAACTACTCGGTCTATAAAAAAACCCGTCAACACAAGTTAACGGGTTCTTTGACACGGAAGAAAACCTGTCAAGTCAAGCTGTCAGGCCGCATTGCTTATCCAGATCGACGGCAACCTTCCTCAACAAATTATTCAGTGCATAGTTGAGGGTAGTAAGGTATTCGGCATCCGCTCCCCACATATTGGTCTTGTCGCCTGAAGCACGGTATGTCTTGCTTTCAAGCTTGCCGTCGGGCCGCGTGTAATCCATTTTAATCACAACCGTACCGAACAGCTTCAAGCCGATTTGCCAGGTATAGGCACGGATAATCTTCGGCGACAGCGTAATGCGGGCCTGCCCGTCTGTGGCGCCGGTTTTCTCGATCCGAAAACCGAAGTCGCTCAGATGCTGCAGGCCGGCAGTCGCCCAGCCGGTAGCATCGCCGCTGATCAGGGGATTGGTGAAATTGACTCCCAAGGTGTCCTTGTTTAAGCGTTCATCAGCAACAGGAAGCACTTTGAGCATGCAGGCATGTGCTACCGGAACAGGGGGTACATCGGTAGCGACAGGATCATAAGTCATGCTCAAAGGCTGCCGTTCACCTTCGGTAGCCAGGGCGGGCCGGGCCGCCAGGGCCGCGAACATGAGCGCGATGCAAGTGATCTTTTTCATCAGGTAGTCTCCTAATCAAGGCAAAAGTGAATACAGGCTGCCGCTGGCGCCGCGGATGATGACGCGTTCGCCTCGTTTGTCCACGAGCGTGCCCTTGACGGCTTTCTGATTGGCCGATGCATTCTCGCCAAAATTGAATTTGACATCCATCTTGTCGGTCTTGGCCGAAGCGGGAGCATTTTCCTTGACATCGATCGACAGCATGGCCAGCGTTTCGTCTATGCCCTCTTTCAATTTGTCAAAAAAAGGCTTGCCGCCGTCGGCAGCCCAGGCTTTCGCGGATTGCTCTCCGCCGCTTCCCAGCGCGGCCGACTGATACTTCAAGAAATTTTTATAGACCGGCTGCTGCGCACCCTTTACCCACAAACTGGAAGCCGTAACGATGTTCAATGAGCGCAGATCCGTCGACAGATAATAATCGGTGGAAATGAACAGCTCGGCTTCGCCATCCCTCAGATTCTGGACCTGCTGCAGAACATCTTTGGCGGGTATTGCGCGCGCCGTCGTAACGACATTGGTTACCTTGAACGGATACTGTTCATGCAGTTGCCGCGTCAGCTCCGGCCAATAAATCGTACGAAAGTCGTAATCCTCCAGAGATTCGTACATTGCGTCCATCGCCGCCTGCAAACGCGCCTGCCTTGCATTTGTAACAGCTGCATCGATCAATGCCGGAATCAATCCGCCACCAAGACCGGCGGAAACCATCGACGGGTCGGCCTTGGCAATCACCTCGTCCTGGACCACCAGGCTGCGTACGTTGACGGTTTGGATTTTCTTTGCGTTTTCCTGGCTTAACGGAATGTACTGCGGCGCGGCGCAACCGGCTAAACCAATGGCTAGCGCCATCATGATAATGATGCTTTTAAACATATATTCCCCCTGGTTAATTATTTTTTTGCCACGTAAATATAACCGAAATGGCAGAAATGAACTTGCAAAATGGAAATTAAATATAATCAGCGACACAATCAGCTTGCGACAAACTGCGGGGAAAATGCGGAACCACAGCGGGGGTTGAGAACAAGCCGGAAAGAAGAGTGGCGGCCGACCAGGTCGCTCGCGTACATCAAGAGGGATTGACCGACAAGGTCGCAAAAAAAAAAGACCGGAATATCACTATCCGGCCCGTCCCTTGCTCGGCTTCAACTCTACGGATCAGGTATTGATTCGTGATGTTTTGTTACGCCATATAGGTAGATATTGAATTCCTGGGCGTATAGCCGATGTTTTATTTCGCTAAAGTTAATGAATGGCAACCAGTGAAGCGGCATATTCCAAAGGCTTTTTGTATTCCGGCAGGCTGTAATGAGCTTCATTGGCCATTTTTGTTAACCGGCTTTTGAATGCCAAGAGATTCGCCGTCGCATCGGATCTCTGACGAAGGAGGAAATAACATGCTTCGCTGATGACGGATCTAATGGGTGAGTCAACATTTTGCCCGTACAGGGCTAGGACTGCCAATGCTTGAATTTTATTGATGTACTCGTTAATCAATTCTTCTTCGATATGCATGTCCATGGTGAACTCCCAAAACCGAAACCGTAGAAAAAATGACAATAATTCATCTTAGTAATCGGGGTGAAATTTGTCCATGGTTCAGATCGGCTTTAGCAAAATTTATAAATACCATACGGCAACGCACGTCAACTCTCTGGCGGCTTCGTCCAACCAATGCCTAAGCAGTGGCAGTGACCCGTCCTGAATTAGGTTGACACCCGTCGGTGCGCCGATTCGATAGGCGATATGCTTGCCAAGCGGGAAGTAGTTCTACGTGACTGTGCGTTTTGCATTATATTTCTCGGCTGAAGTTGCCGCAGTGAAAGCGATCGGCTTTCATGAAAAGCACTTTATTTTCTTCGTCAAGGGCTAAGCATGCATTTTGAACTACCAGAAAAAGTGGCCAGTTCCGTCAAGGAATTTGCGTCTCATTACGTGATGATCGTCGTCTCCATCCTGACGGCGCTGGCGCTGGAGCAGGTTGTGGTGACGATTCACCACAAGGCGGCAGCGAGCATGGCCTCGGCAAATATTCGAGCCGAACTGAGGGAAAATTGGAGGTATGTTGCAAACTTGCGCAAAGCCCATGCGGAGAATGAAGTAAAACTGCAGGCCATCGTGGATACTCTGACCGCTCACATGAGCAAGGGCCGCAGCATCGATGCCGAACAGCTGAACAAACTCGCTCAGGAAGCCGCGCATTTTTCAATCGACACGGCGCTCAATCGTACCAGCGCATGGGATACGGCGATTGCCAATCAAGCCTTGGCTTATATGGACCAGGCAGACTTGAATCGCTATTCTGTCGCATACGCGGGGATGCGACATGTCGAAAGCTTCGCTCCCGCCCTGGTGACCGATAAGCTATTGCGCGACGCCGCAGACCTGCGCCTGGCCGTCAAAACCGGCAAGGTCGACATGCAAGAGGCTGCGCGTATCCTGTCGCGCAGGCTAATCACCATGCAAATAATCGGAAATCAATTAAAGGACCTGGACGAGGCACTAAAAGAATTTGGCGGGGATGTAACAACGCCTTGATCGGGCCGGTTATCACTATACAAATACAGCAAGTCTGCTATACGTAAAAATTGACGCGAACAATCACTACTCTGCGGGTGCTCGTGCGAATTGACCGCTGCGCCGGGAGCGTGCCTACGGGTTCACTTTAGGAATCTCAAATAGAAGGCTGCGAACACCAAGACAATACCGATGTTCACCATCAGCCGTTCCCAGAATCGATTCTTAAAGAACAGTAAATCTACACTGACGACAACTGCTATTAACACCAGAACGTAAAGCACCACATAGGGCTTCCTTGGCATTTCAATCCCCCTTTCAAATATCTCAGCAGTCGCCTTTCCACGAAGTGGCCCGGTTTCCGATTCGATCCAATTGGGCTGTTCCTGTTGTCAACAACCAAGTGGGTTCACCACGAAGATGGCTGTGATCGGGAGGTTATGCTTACTGGCTGATTGATGAATCACCATCGCCACGTAGCGAAGTTCAGGAATTCCGAAATTGGATCATCAAGGAAGTTCAGCTTTGGGCCAATGAACTTAAAGGAATGGGAATGCCGCTATCTTGAATTGTAGTGGTCGCGAGCCGATCTGGACCAGACGATAGTGTTTTTCTAGCGCTTGTCATCCTGCCTGATTAGGATGCATACGCCATGGGTACAGTTGTTGGCTTGGCCGTCATGGCATCTCAATGCCACGGCTTCCCTTTGCCGTATTGCTGCCACGCCGTCCGCGCTCGTAACCATATTTTCATGGCCATTGCGCATTCTCCTTGGTGGCTGTTTAGATAACCACAAGGCAATAATTTCAAAATACACAAATAGAACCACCCGCTCTCGATATTTTCAACGGCATTCACCTTCAGCTCAATGCCTGCCATACCCTGCATCAATCACCAACTCATTTCCACTGACAAAACGGCTGGCGTCCGATACCAGATACAAGATCGCCGCCGCGACATCGGTGGCCGAACCGCTGCCGCCCAGCATTTCCAGCTCTGCCCTGTCGCTCAATACCTGGGGCAGATCGCCGCGCTCACGCATGGCTGCCGCCAGTACCGGCGGACGCACCAGACTTGGATGGATGAAATTGACGCGCACGTTGCGTGCGGCGTACTTCATCGCATTCAAGTTGGCCATGCGCAGTGCGGCTTTGGCGACATGATCGGCGGCCTCCTGCCGCTCATCGTCCATATTGCACAAGGACAGCACATTGACGATAGAGCCGCCGCCGGCCCGCTCCATGGCGGCAAGCACATGTTTGCTGCACAGGATGCTGCCGTGGACATTGAGCTGCATCGCCCTCTCCCAATGCCTTAACGGCAGTCCCCGAGCGGTCGGATTGTCGGCATCGACACCGGCGCTGTTGACCAGAATATCGATGCGGCCGAAATGCAGCTCGACAGCATCGACCACTCGCCGTACCGCGCCGTCATCGCTGACATCGAGCCGCCAGAATTTTGCTTGCGCTCGCCCGTTGTCGAGCAGCTTGGCGATGACCCGCCCTTCTCTTTCCAGCACATCCAGAATTGCCAGCCGCGCACCGGCGGCGGAGAGCGCACAGGCGATCTGCAGCGCCATGCCGCGCGCTGCGCCGGTGACTAGCGCGACTTTGTTTTTGAGGGGGAAGTAGGTTGAAAGCTGGCTCATTTTGTTTTCCTTACTCTGCGTGGCGCGGCTTGGATATGCGCCAGCGTCAGCTTGGCATTGGCGTCGTTGGCCCCGGGAACTGGAGTGACATGCTTGCGGCGCCTGTGTTCCTGCGCATAAATCATCTTCATATTTCCCCCTTGAGCAAACCCGTTAAAAATATTCTGACAAGTAACCCCATCTGAATTCAAGATATTTTTAAACTTATTAGGATAATATTATCCCAATTGGTTGATATGAGGCACTAAGAGATATCGCAGAATGCGATCATGCCTACCACCACTGAGAAAGCAGCGTTCACGAAACGCCTGGAATTTGCATTGCGACGCAGTCCTGAATCGGTTCAGGGTGCGACTGAACTTGCGCTGAGATTCAATCTTCGGCACCAGGGTAATGCGATCTCGCCGCAGACGGCTCACAAGTGGCTGACTGGACGAGCGATTCCAACCAACGACAAGCTGGTGACAATCGCAAAATGGCTGAACGTGGATCAGCATTGGCTGCACTACGGTCCCGCGCCAGCGAAGCTGGCATCTGAAGCAAAAGATGTGGCCGCGAAAGGTGTGAAGAAGCTACCGCCAGAACTAATCAGTCTCGCTGTGAAGATTCAGGAATTGCCGCCGCATCGTAGATATCTGGTCGAAGAATTAGTCGAGCAATTACAACAGAATCTGTAATGACCGCCGCATCCGGACAACTGTCGCTGTCTATTAATTAAATAAAACATATAGATAGTTATCCGGAATTTATACTGGGATGCTCATGAAATTCATCGTATTGCTCTTCTTATTCGTAGCACTCCCCGGATACGCACAATCGACATCAGGTCAATCCGAGTCCAGTTTTAAAGCAGCGGTTGAAAACGAATCCACGGCGCCGGCCTACGCAATGTTCACGCTTATTGACGATGCCACTGGTCAGGCACGCACCGGTTGTAATGGCACGAATTTCCTAAAAGGTGCAATTCAAATCGAGTACAAAATTGAATATGACTCCGAGGGATCGAGAAAAATTAAAGACCTGATACTTTCAAACAAAGATCATGTGTATCGCTTTAAAAACCAGAAGGCACTGGCAAATATTGCGTTTACCTACTCCGAAACGGACGCCACAGCGGCTAGATCCAGAATCTCAGGTTCGAACATTCAGCAATTGCGCGAGTATTTTTCTTCGAATTACGGTACTCGTTCGCTGGAACAGCCTGGGCCTGATTGGGATGCAGCACATAACGCACTGCGCGACGCTATGGTTTGCGCACTCATCGAGCGCGGCCTCTCGGCTGGAATTGGCGACAGAACTGATCGAATATGGATTAAGTAGCTGGTGAGATACGGGCCAGCGCCAGCGAAGCCAGCATTAACGGCAAAAGATGTGGCCGCGAAAGGTATGAAGAAGCTGCCACCAGAGTTGATCAATCTCGCGGCAAAGATTTAGGAATTGCCATCACACAGTAGGTATCTGGTCAAAAAATTAATTGCACAATTGCAACAATATATTTGGTAAACTTGAATTCGACTGTGCCGTAATTCACGAACCTATATACATTACTAAAAAATGAAAAAAAATACGTTATTGCTGCTTTCCGCATTGATCGCTACTAGTTTTATAACGGGATGTGCGGTGCGAAATCCTTATATATCACCTACGTCAGGCGATACAGCAAAAATTAGAATCATTAACGACAGTAACGGCACCACTTTTATTCATGCCACCTCGAAATGTGAACGTTCGTCGGCCAGAGCCATCGCCGGATTCAGCAAATTTCTTAGTACAGACACAAGCAGAGCAGGTATGTATGGAAGCCAAGGATACGAAAACAACAGCGATGTAATAGAACGTATCGTCGAGGCAGACAAAGAAACCAATTTTTTTGTAGCGAATCAAGGTGCCGCTGGCCTTTTGCAAACAAGCTGCTTTGTAGAGGCTGCATTTACGCCAAAAAAAGACAAACAGTATGAGATGCGCTTTACTGCGAGATTGGGAGTGTGCAACGTGCAGGTTAATAATTTATCCGAAGTCGACGGAAAAATTCTAAAAGAAAAAATCGATGAACTCCACCCAGTAAAAAAAGAATGCGATAAGTAAGTGGTGTGATTGGAGTTATCGCAGAATGCGATCATACCTACCACCACTGAGAAAGCGGCGTTCACGAAACGCCTGGAATTTGCATTGCGACGTAGCCCCGAATCGGTTCAGGGAGCGACTGAACTCGCGCTGAGATTTAATCTTCGGCACCAGGGCAATGCGATCTCGCCGCAGACTGCCCACAAGTGGCTGACTGGACGGGCAATTCCAACCAACGACAAGTTGGCGACAATCGCAAAATGGTTAAATGTGGATCAGCATTGGTTGCACTACGGTCCTGCGCCAGCAAAGCCAGCATCTGAGGCAAAAGACGTGGCTGCAAAAGGCGCGAAGAAACTACCGCCAGAATTGATCAATCTCGCAGCGAAGATTCAGGAATTGCCACCGCATCGCAGATATTTGGTCGAAGAACTGGTCGAGCAGTTACAGCAGGAAGTTTGATACGTTTAATCTTCGACTGGCCTGTGGCGTCATAACTCAAGACCGAGCCCTAAAATCACAATCAATCAGGCGGCCAAAGACATGAAAACTAATGATGAAATTTTTCGCTCATTTGATCCACTTTGGGCCGATATACAAAATTCCGATTCATTTCCTGCAAAAAGACCATTATTGGCGCATTACACATCCATATCCACTCTTGAATGCATCATGGCGAATGATGAAATATGGCTGTCGAACCCTCTCTATATGAATGATATGGAGGAGCTACGATTCGGTATATTGGAGGGTGCGCGTGCTTTTAGGCAAAATGAGGCGATCAAAACCGCTTGCGGCAATTCGAATAGATACAATCTAACTCTGGATGCGTTTGAAGCCAAATTGAAACAATTCAGCGAAGAACAAGCATTTGATATCTATGTCTTCTGCCTATCTGAGCATGATGCAGCGAAAAATTCTGACGGGCGTCTGTCGATGTGGCGAGGTTACGGCAGCAATGGTAACGGCGCTGCGATTATATTTGACACAGCAAAGCTCAACTACCTGTCAGGGTCTCCGCTTATTATTGCGAACGTTACCTATGCCTCCGGAAATGATCGATGCAGTTGGATTGATGGAAAGCTGACAGAATTCGCGAATCTCCTTGTTGAGCAAGATATCCCTGATGATAAATTGCACATAGCAGTTGGCGCACTGTTTGAACGAATCAAAATATTTTCCATATTCACAAAGCACCACGGCTTTTCTGAGGAGCAGGAATGGCGGATGGTGTATTTACGTGAACGAGACCATCAAAAACATTTATCTGGCATGCTGCATTACGCCGTAGGAAAGAATGGTATTGAGCCAAAGCTTAAATATAAAATTTTGCCAATTGAGGGTGCAACGACTAACGATCTCTCGTTGGAAAAAGTAGTGCATCAAATAATTCTTGGTCCATCCATTTCGAATCCGCTGGCAGTGAGTTCAGTAAAACGAATGCTTGAGACAGTCAAAAAAAGCGAATTATCCAACAGAGTTATTGCCTCCACCACTCCGTTTCGTGCGTAAAAATTTGAGCCTCATATAAAAAAATGGACTTCACTCCTATATTCGGCCAAGTTTTTCACAGTCTTTGGTATTTGATCCCACTGCTGCTTGTCGCCGCAGTAGTCAAATCTCCTTGGTTCAAGGGCGTGATGGGCGAAGCAATCGTCAACATATCCGCAAAATTTTTCTTGGATCGAGAGACCTACCATCTCATCAAAAATGTGACATTGCCCGTTGACGATGGCACTACCCAGATTGATCACATCATCGTTTCGAAGTTTGGCATCATTGTGATTGAGACGAAGAACATGAAGGGTTGGATTTTCGGCGATGCCAAGCAAAAAATGTGGACGCAAAAAATCTACAAGCACACAACGAAATTTCAAAATCCCTTGTTCCAAAATTACAAACATACAAAAGCACTCGAAGCGCTTCTGGATCTTGACAACTCGGTGATTCACTCGGTCGTCGTTTTTGTTGGGGATAGTACTTTCAAAACACCGATGCCGGAGAATGTTACTCAGGCCGGTGGCTATATCAGGTACATCAAATCGATGAATCAGCAGGTTCTCGATACCAGTCAGGTGGCAAACGCTATCGAACGTATTCAGACCGGCAGAAAACCCGCATCGTTTAACACAAGCCGTGAGCACGTAAAGCATGTGAAATCGATTGTGGCAGAAAAAGCCAACAACAATGCATGTCCGAAATGTGGAAGCGAGTTGATCTTACGGACGGTCAAATCCGGCGTGAATGCCGGATCGCAGTTCAAGGGATGTGCGAAATTTCCTGCCTGTCGCTACACAACAAACTAGGAACAATTATTGACTCCGGCGAGCGACATTTCTGTTGGAGTACCAGGTAGCCCGTTCGAATTATCGTCTAAACGCGAAATCACTATCATGAACAGGGAGCCCGCATCATGGCAATTATCGTAGTGGCGAACGCATTTCTCTGCGCTATTGTTACTATCAACATAGTAGCGACTGTCCGAGTGCCCCGTGATGATCTATCCTCTCGTATGCAGCGAGCCGGACAAATTGCTTTTATCTGGCTAATTCCAATTCTTGGTACCACGCTCACCATCTACTTGATGCGAAACGATTTACCAAGAGGTGCGGGAACATATCCAAAAGAGCCTGCTAATATTGAAGACATTGTTTTCATAAGTGGCCCAGGCGTTACCCATTCCGAAAATGAGGATCTCGATCACGGGTAAGCATTTGTTGCTAAATGCAATGCTGTGATTGCCGAGGTAGTCGCAAAATTCTGCCTGAACAATTTCCGGCGCTTTAAAGGAGAGACGTACTGCCGTCCGTGTCAAAAAAAATTCTAATACGTTCAGCCGATCAATTGCATTTGGCCGCCAGTGAACAATCAAATTAATAGTGAGAGCCTTTATGACATTCGATTTGCGAGCTGCGTTGCCGTACCTTTTACCAAAGGCTATTGCCTGGGCCGAAGAACGAGAGGCAGAAATCCTACGTACTGGAATTCCACTTAACGAATATGATTTCACCATCGCAAAGCGTGTAGGTATTGCTCGACCAGAAAGAGTTCGCGTTGTTTTAGTCGACGATCAGCTTCCCTTGCCATCTGACCCAGAGCTTCAACATGCATGTGTGACTACCGGTCTATTCGGGCCACACATGGCGGGCATTACTCTTGGTCATGGTATTTATATTTGTCGACCACATGCATCCATTCGCTTGTTATCCCACGAATGTCGCCACGTTTATCAATACGAGCAAGCTGGATCAATAGCCGTGTTCTTGCATGCCTATCTCCATGAAATTGCGGATTATGGCTACGAAAATTCTCCATTTGAGATTGACGCACGCGTGCACGAAATTCGTGCCTAATCGAATATCCGAGTTTGCAATATAGCCGAGCGATAGATTCTGGGGAGGAAGCTCAATTACGTGTTCTTCAACTTCTTTAAGCTTGCGGATCAATGCACTTTTCCCTGCGCCAGTCCGTCCAACTATTATTCTCTTCGGATTTCCGCAGTCTCTCAAAACTTCGAGATCTCCCGTCTCAACGAAGCAATCTGACAAATAATTATCGTCCGATTCGGCATCAGCGGTGCCTACGGTGTCATTTCTACGAAATCTGAAAGGAATGCCGGAATTTTGATCGCTCATTTTATATTTTCGTCTTATCGTTAATTAGATAAAATGCATGATGTTGATCAATTGCAACTGTTGAGTCGAACAATACAATATTGCTTTAGAAAAAAATTAGTCCGCCATTAATCCTCGCTCGAGGTCGTCAAATGCCTCTTGTGGTTACTGGAGGCGTGGCCGTTCAAAGCGATGGATTTTCCCGGACGGACTATTGGATGGCAGGAGTAGATGGCATTCAAGTGCCGATCCTGGCATGACAATTGCCGTCTACCGTCCGTACGTAATCCCCCCAGATTCAGCCCTGCTGTTGCGCCTACAAAATGGTGAACAGCCCCGCTGGACGGGCGCTGTTGGTGGCGTCGGGATCGACGCTCAACGCATTGTCGTCATCGACCGTGATTTTCGTAGGCAAATACTGGATCAGGTTATAGCTTTGACTGCTTGCATAATCCTTCGACCCGGCAAAGCCGATTGACTGCGATAGCCAGCTCATTTCCGCCAGGTTGTTTGTCAACAACGTCTTACAGCACAATCCTGAGCCATAGACGCCAATCCGGTATCCGGCCGCGCCCTTTGAGGCGGCGTCAAATGCATCGCCTATGCCGAAGAAATAATCGCTGATTGAAGTGGCGATGTCGGTAGCGCTGGGATCATAGTCAACAGCGAAGTAAATGGTCGAGCCTACCGGCTGGCCGATACTATTGGATGCCATCTGATATGCAGCGCTACCATCGGCGAGGCCTTGAAGTCGATTGAAAAATCCGCTATAGGTACCGGCCGTTTCCCATACGACGCCGATTTTCAGGCCAGCGTCGGACAAAGCGCGGGCTTCTGCCAAGGACAAGTTCTTTGACGCGTTGTAGCTGTAGTAACGCATCACGAAATCGATGCCCTGGGCCTTCAGGGAAATTGCGTGTTTTGTAAGTTCAAAGCTGGCATCCAGGCCGTTGGTGGTTAGCATGCGTATTCCTTTGCGCAGGTAGTGAAAACAATGAAAAAATCCTGCAGCGCCATGCTGCAGAAAAGGGAGAAGATAAAATTGTCAATTCATGCCAAGGTACTTGCGCAAGATATCGCAGCAGGCTTCAGCGAGCCGCTCCTGGCGCAGTATCGGCAAATCGAATCCATGATCGAGCTGTTCGCTCCAGGCGATGGCGCTCTTTATCCGGTCAGTCAGCCGGAGGGAGGTACGGATACGTTGATCGTCTTGCCGCACACTGCCTTCAAGTAGATAACTAGTCTCTCGCCGTTGAAATGGCTCCTGGCAACGCGAGTACATTGCTGTGCCCTGCAGTTGCTCGCCAAATTCCCGATGCAGCCGGTAGCTCAGTTCCTCGTTGAGCCCCAGCGTAAATGACTGCGCCAGCCATTCCTGGCTGAGGCAGGTCAGCGGCTGGAAGGCCAGGCATGCTGTCGGCGTCATGACGTCGGCCAGCTCTATACTCGGCATATAGCCGCCTAACGGAATATTGATACGCAAAGAGTTGTTCTTGCCCTCGATCGCATAATAGGCAGCCAGTTTGCTGCGCAAACGACCTGCCTGGACCCGTACGATGGGATCGTCGCCGGTGCAGTAGTTCACCGCCTTGCGTCCGAATACCTCAATCCCTATCGCATATTCATTCGTGCTGCCGGCTCCGCCCTCCAGCATTTGCATGACGACAAAGCGCAGCAGTGCACAAGATCGGGGTGCCTTGGAAAATAGCGTGCTCGACAAGATGCGCTGTAACTCCGCCTGCACTTCGCCAGCCGTCAAGGGCGATGTGGCATGTTTATCCATGGTGAATTGATTGGCAGCGGAGACCATGAACTGGGTTGGAGCGATGATCATTTTTTTCCTGGTAATGAATGTTAGTATTTAGAAAGTAATTGCACTGAGGATACTGCGCTGCCCGCCTCCAAAATCACCTTCAGAAAATCTTCTGATTTCTAAGTCATTGTTTTAAAAGAAAAATCATGGTAGGCGCCCGGAAAACAGAATATAAAAATTTTCGACTTGGCGACTGGCAAGTCGATCCGAACACAAATTCCCTATCATTTGGTGCCCTGCGAAGGCAGCTTGAGCCTCGCGCCATGAATGTATTATTGTTCTTGATACAACAATCAGGTGCTGTTGTTTCTACCGAGCAGTTGCTTACGGAATGCTGGGCAGGAACCTTCCAAGGCGACAATGCCGTACACAAAATCATTACGCAATTACGCCGCGCGCTGGATGACCCGAGTGGCCAGCCGCGCTATATCGAAACAATCAGGAAGCGCGGCTATCGCATCTTGGCTGAGCTGGTCTATGACGACGAGGTAACTACCGGAAGCTGGACGCATGGTTCGCCGTTTCGCGGATTGGAGGCGTTTGAAGAAAAACACGCTGCCATTTTCTTTGGACGAAAATTTGCATTAAAGCAATTAATGCAAACTGCGCTGGCCCAGGTGCATGCCGCCTGCGCCATGGTGCTGATATTGGGTCCGTCCGGATCAGGCAAGACTTCTCTGATCCGAGCCGGCTTCATACCACAACTGATGACGGCCTCTGTTACACCAGATGCCATGCTGGCAATTACCTGCAACCTGTATCTCGACTGCGCCGATCTGGGTAACACGGACTTGTTCCAGGCGCTCGGTAGCGTCCTGCTCGACAGCGAAGTCGATGGCTGCCTGCTTTTTAAGCAGGACAGCGCTGAATCGCTGGGGCAGCGAATGGCGGAGGACATGGATGCGGTAGTTTCCGGATTACAGCGGCAGCTGCCGGTGATCCGCCTGGTATTGTTTATCGACCGCTTCGAAGCAATTTTTCGCCTGCCTCACGTTGATGAAGCAATGCGTCATCGTTTTGTGACTGCGCTTGAACAACTGGCGCGATCCGGTTGCGTATTGCTAGTTTTGGCGTGCCGCAATGATTTTTATCCGCATTTGGCAACCTATCCGACACTGGTGGAGCTGAAGAGACGCGGCGGTCATTTCGACCTGAGTCCTCCCAAAGGCAATGAAATTGCCCAAATCATCCTGCAGTCGGCGCGCGCCGCTCAACTACGGTTCTCGATCGACGAGATCACTGGAGAGCGCCTCGACGACGCATTGTGCGACGCGGCCAAAGGCAGCCCGGACACCTTGCCGCTGCTGCAATACTGTTTGCAGGAACTGTATCGCCAGCGCAACGCATCCGGCGAGCTCAGTTATGCCGTATTTAAAAACCTGGGTGGCATCGAGGGTGCCATTGGCGAACGAGCCGAACAGGTATTCTCTTCTTTGACGTCTGCGCAGGCCGCGGCTTTGCCGCGCTTGCTGTCGCAACTGGTGATCGTTTCCGAAGATGAGCTGGCAGTCACATCGCTCCGGTTGCCGTGGTCCACTCTAGATGGCCCGGCCGAGAATGATCTGGTTAAAACATTAATAGATGCGCGCCTGTTTGTCAGCGATCTGCATGGCGGCGTTGCCGCTTTCGGTATTGCGCACGAGGCTTTGCTACGGCGCTGGCCGCGCGTGGTTGCCTGGATAGAGACCCATCGCCGGACTTTGCAAATGCGCTCCCGCATTCGTGCGCAAGCCTTGCGCTGGCGCGCCAGCGACTATAGCCGCGACATGCTGCTGCCCCGCGGCACACAGGCAAATCAGGCCAAGAGTCTGCTGCAGATGGCCGAATTTACTTTCAGCGAACAAGAGCAGGCATTCATCCGCGCATCCCTGCAACGGGTCAAACGAGGCGAATACATGCGCCTGACGGCGTTCTTCGTCCTGATCGGACTAGCGGTCTTGGCAAGCGGGCTCGGCCTCGTCGCACGCTCAGCCGAAAAGCAGGCTGAGGAACATCGCAACGAAGCCGAGGGCTTGATGACATTTATGTTGGGTGAATTCATCGATAAGCTGCGCCCTCTGGGCCGTCTCGACTTGCTAGACAGCGTCAGCGCCCGCGCGCTCTCCTATCTGTCCGGCGCACAGAATGCGGAGGCGAACACTATCGCTCTGACGCAACGCGCCAAAGCATTGCAAGTGATCTCTGAAGTCAAGATTGCACGCGGCGATACCGGCGAGGCCAGTCGCGCGTTGCACATTGCACGCGATATATTGCTACGTCAGCTGAAGGAAGCCCCTACCGATAAAACAATATTGAAAAGCGCCGGAGAAAACGCATTTTGGCTTGGACAAATTAACTTTGACCAGAAGGATTGGCCCAATGCTGAAAAATACTTCGTCGAATACCGTGAGTTGAGTAATCGCCTGGTGGCTGCGGCTCCCGCGGATGTCGATGGCTGGATCGAGCAATCCTATGCGCATAATAGCTTGGGCAGCCTGGCATTGCAGCGCGGCGATATCCAGCGCGGCGCAGACGAGTTCGCCCAGTCGGTGAAAATGAAATCGCGCGCTTTCGCCCAAACCCCCAATGATCAGCGCCTGGCGGTCGATCTGGCGGACAGTCTGTCGTGGCTGGCAGACACCCAGAAACGGCAGGGAAAATTTGCGGATGCTGCCAAATTATATGAACGGGAATTCGACCTTATCTGGGCTCTCCACGAGACGATTCCCGACAATGCGCTATGGACCAATCACTTGTCATCCGCCTTGTCGCACCAGGCCGAGCTGAAACGGATAAGCGGCGACGATGCCGCGGCATATGGCTATTTCGCGCGGGCCGAGGCGTTACTGAAATCGATAGTTAAGCAGGATCCGAGCAATCGTACATGGCAAAGGAATTTATCCATCGCCCGGCTCGAAATATTTGATATCGAAGCAAACAACCTGGGAGAAATTCCGGCGCTTGCCAAGCTTGCTGCGCTGAATGATGACGTTTCCGTATTAAGCAAGCTGGAACCGAAAAAAATCAATTTGCAGCTGGTCTTGGCGAAGATACAACAACGACAGGCGTATATAAAGTTTAAATATGCCAATCCAAGTACCGCAGACCAAGACATAATAGATGTCGTTGGGAAACTCGAGAAGCTGCATGAATACGCACCTGCCGATCAAGTCATTCGTGACGCTTTGACAGATGCCTTGCTGCTTCAGGCCGACATCAAATCAGTACAGCATGACACCCAGGCTGCCCGCGATAGCTGCCGTAAAGTGCAGGTCTTGCTTGAAGCGCCAGTTGCCGGCAGCACCGATTTTCATTTATTAGTGCCGTGGATTCGCTCCCACCTTTGCCTGGGCGAGGATGTCAAAGTGATAGTTGAAAGAAATCTGCTTGAAAAAATGCATTACCGCGAACGTACTTACATGCACTACATTTCAACCCGCAACTTAAGGAATGATCTCAATGAATCGAAATGATGCTTCCATTGCCCCTCCGGCTTTTGTCAATGTTCAAGTCACGGCACTGCCGGGACCGGTCGCAGGCGAATACACCATCACTTGCAAGCCTGACCCAATTTCGATCTTGTCCCCTACCATTATTAATTTCCAGCTGGTTCCGCCGACACCGCTGGGTATCGCTTTCACCCCCGAAATCAATAAACATCCGTCCGATACACATCAGTTAAGCCTTCCAACCGTCAGCACTGACGGCAGAATGCTCACGTTAAGCGATGTGTATACGCGCGTAGAATCCTTGAGTGTCATGTTGCATGTCGTTGACGGGGATGGACGGAATATTGCATTTGACCCTCAGATACAGAACGAGCCGCAAGGCCTTTAAGGTACAGAAGTGCTTTGATGGTTTTGAGATGATCCTGGCCCAGCCGGCATGGCTGGGTTTTTTGTTTTCTAGCCTTCCGCTGCGGCAGAACGTCACAGGCTTAAAAGATCGATGTTCTCCGCGCACCTGGGTGTGCGGCGTATCAGCAGTAACGAATAATGTAGTTGAGACTCAGGTTCAGCGGCCGGGTTTCTGAGGAAACGCGTGGATCGCCGTCGGGCGACTGCGTGACTTCGCTACTCGTCACTTGTGTAATCACCCCGTCAGTAGGAGCATCGCCCGGACCAAGCGTAGGAGGGGCTGCGGCGCTGATGCCGTTATAGTCGTGCTCATGGCCCTGGAAGGCATCGGTTTGCAGCGATCCGACCAGATTCCCCGCATTACCTCCAGCTGCAGATGCTGTGCGGGACGAAATATCAGGATCCCGTACTTCGCCATTATCGAAAGTACCGCTGACACCGCGAATGAATCGCCCCCGCAAATCCGGCAGGCAGAAATTGCTGGCGTCGCCGCCGAAGGCGGTCCCGATAACCCCATGCAACAGACTATAGGCGGCAATGCTCAAGGTCGCGCCATCGCAGAACAACCAGCCGGCAGAAGCAAGATTCGCCCTGATTTGCGCGACATTGACCGGGGCAGGTCCGGTCGTCTTGTTCTCCGAATTGGCCAGCGCTCCGGCATACGGCAATACGACGCCGACGGGAAAGAATTGGTGTCGTAGCACGGTGTTTATACCTCTGGTTCTGGGTCGATATGTCGATGCCGATACATCTGCGGCAACTCTGCACCCTGCTGTAGATAGATCATCGACGTCGGTACCCGTACCGTCCAATTTTCTGTAGGAATGCGCGATTTTTCCAGCGGAATTTGAGCGGACGAATCCAGACAGTGATCGCCGGCCTCGACATCCTGGCGCAGCAGTTCCTCCATGATCGGCAACGTACTTTCCGTCAAGAGCGTTCTCGCCGGGCCGCCGATCCACGGACGCTTAAACTGGAGATAAAACAACAGCCAGCTTTCCCAACCCGAATTCACTGGTAACAACACTCGCGCCGCCTGCGCCGCGAGGAAATGCTGGAACAGGCGATCGGACGAAGGACGTGTAGCTTCCGAAGTATGGCTCTGCGGCCAGTTATTGCCGCTAGCCGACGTCGGCGACTGGTATTGCCAGGTCATGTGCGCCCAATCGAACTGGGGCTCCAGCAAACGCTCACTGACTCCAGGTGCGCCGGATACCTGCAAAAGCAAGCTCATGCAGGCTTGTTTGAGCGTGTCGCGCTGGACTTTTCCAGTGTGCCCTGCACTGGCTTGGTCGATCCGCGCATGCAAGGCGGCATCATAGGTTTTCCATGCGCTTTTCCATGCGCTTTGCAGACGGTTATAGATGCGCATTTGCCACGCGATCAGCAAAGAATTAGCCGTTCCGGCCGCGGGCACGATTAGCGTACAGGTCAGCGTCACCGTCACGCAAAATAACGGCGCAGCCGACATGACCGTGACGGGAATACGACCCGTGGTAATCGGCAGCCCGGTGAGCGTGACCGTGCTGATCACGGAGGTAGGCTGGTTCGGCGGATTGACTAACGCCGGCCCTGTGCCGGTGGTAGAGCATGCAGGCACAGCCACGGACAGCGGCGACGACGCGAGTTGCGGCGGCAAGGTACCGGACGGTGCCGGCGTCGAAGCCGACGCAAGGGCCGGCGCCGCAGTCGGAGCAGCAGTCGGCGGGGCGCTGGAAACTGGCAAATCATGGCCGCAGATCGAGCAAGCGAGGTTAAAGGTGTTGTCGCTCAACGCCACTGTCACCGCAGCGCTCGCCACCGAGTAGCCATCGGGCACGCACAGCAGCGACAGGTCGCCTAGCGTCACACGGCTGATCGTCGCGCTCAAGACCACCTGGCTTGGCGGCGGCGCCTCAAGCTCCAGCAAGCCATAATCGGCGCCGATGTCCTGGTAGTTGCCCGGCTGTATGGCGGCGTAACTGGCGGGCAATGCAGCAGGTTTTTTCAACGGCACCGCACCTTGCGCCGCCACCGCAGCCACCCAGTTTTGCGCCGGTTGCTCAAGGACGAACGCCAGTACCAGCCGTGAGCCCAACTCCTCGACGTGGACCCGCACCACCCGGTCAACCCAGCGATAAACTCCCACCAGGCGTTCGTTACCGGTATTGTCGATCAATTGGGATTGGCGCCGCTCGCGCAGTTCCTGCCATTCCTTACCTCGCTGGCTGCTAACCCGGTCTCCCAGCCGCCTCGCGGCTTGCTCCGTCAAGCGCTGGAACATGCGTGAGGTGTCAGCGGCAGACCAGGCACTGCGGCCCTGGCTGCTGGAACCGCTGCCGTTGAGTAACAGATTCAGGTTGCTGTACTGGGGCGTAACGCCGCTCATGTCGACTGCCATGCCGTCTGCCGCCATCACTTCGTGGATGGTGTCGGCCAGTTCGCTGGAGGCCGACGTCTCGCGCGAAGTATCGCTTTGCTGAGCCTGTTCGTCGACGTGGCTGCTGCGTTCGGTGGTGGTGCTGACGGTGCGTTCCAGCATTTCCTGACGTTCGCGCGGCATGACATTGACCACGTCCGCCAGTTCGCCTGGCGCGTAGCCTGCCAAATGCTGGCGCGCCATCTTCAGCTTACCGACCCCGAGCACTTCCCAGGTGTTCGGCGGCGTCGCCGTGTCGGCGCCCGATATTGCCGGGACCGGCGGCAGGATGGCGACATTGTCTGGAATGGCTACGATGGCGGATAGTGCGATCTGCCGGCAAAGGTCGTGCGTGAGCGCGTCGTCCGTCAGCGTCAGCAAGGTCAGGTATTGCCCCACGCGCAAGATGTCGAGCAGCTGATTGCTCAGCGCCGCGTCGACGGCTTGCCCGGCCAATGCCAGCGCAAAAATGCTCTGCCAGACCCGCTGCAAGGCAGCCGGCCATGCCGCATCCTGGAGAAAATCCGCCAGCGATGGTATCGACAATGCCGCTTCGGCAGCGCTGACCAGGTCCGCGACCGGCACTGCTCCCGGCGCGGCCATGAATTTCAGGCGCGCGGCGGGAAACAGCGCGATGGTCACCCCTAGCCCGGCGATGTCTTTGACGAAATCGCTGCCATTGAGATAAGTCGTTGCGGTGCTGACTTTTTGTGCAGCATCGAGGCTTGCATAGAGCGTCAGCAACGCCGGGATCTTGCACCTGACAAAGCGCAACGCAGCATCGGCGGTTTCCGCGTCGCTTAGCGGACGCAGCCAGATGAAGGGAATCAGGTCAGTCGCATCGCCGGGCGCTTCGATGACGATCTCCCCGCCATCGTCAGGACCGGGATGGGGCGATGGTCCTGGCCCCGGCGCCGTCGACCATTCACCGATTGCATCATAAAAAAATTCATTGACAGCAATCGGCAGATTACATTTCAAGGAAATCAGATCGTCATCGCGAACCAATGTCAGGGTTACATCGATAAAGGTGGTTCGTCCTGCGTCATCGACATGCACCAGCGCCAACGTAATGCCTGGCTGTTGAGAGACATCGAGATCGAGCGAGAAGAATTGCGATTCACCGCCGCGCGTGTCGCAAACCATACCACTTACCGCTGCGCCGCCATTCAGGCGATTCCAGGCGATGTATACCTTGAAACCGCCGCGTGCCGTCTTCGACCAATCATCATCGTAGCGAACTTTGGCTGCGGGGCTTGATACTGTTGTGCTGGCTGACGATTGCATGATTTCTCCACCTCGGGATCGGGTGCGTATAAGGCGCGGTTGCCGGGATACGAGCGCATTTCCATGCGAACCGCCGCATGGAAATGCCGCTGTTTAACCGACCAGGCCGGAGGGGCCTTGCCCGGCTCCCGGATGCCGGATGAACAGCGCTTGCGCCAAGGGCCGCATGAGCGCGAACAAAGCGTCTTCGGTGTACGGAATATCCGTACGGAAGGCAGTTGGTGCGGGTTCGATAACGTAGAACCGCGCTGCCTGCGATGCGTCGACTGACTTGAGCCAAAGTATCAAGAGCTTCAGCGGCGCCAGCCTTAGCAGAGAGAAATCGTAGTGTTCGTCGTCGGCTTCGGATTCCGCCAGAATAATGGCTTTTTCGGTTCCCTGGACGAAGGGACCGTGGTTGATCAACTTGAACTCGCCGGCAGTGGTACCGTGCGGATCTGTCTCTATTTCGATGGTCGCGCTCGGTTTGCCTTTGACCATGAGAAGGTAGCGGGACCCCGTGCGCTGCACCTGATCGAGCCGGCCGCCGGCGGCCACGGCATCAGCGGCCAGGTCATAGACCGCATGGTGGGCGGCGTATCTAGTCTCGTCAGGCTTGAATTGCCGCAAGCTTGAAAGTGTTTCAGCGGGGCGGTAAAGCCGTGTCAGCGCTTTGGCCAGCATGACGTCAGCGTTGTGCGGTTCCGGTGTGGAATGAAGATTCGACATGATGAATTCCTTATGTTGGCTTGCAAGCTTGGGTACGATAGGTGTGGGTCCAGAGCGAGCCGCTGTGATAATTGGCAGGGAAACCCTTGTACGTCACCACCGACTCGCCGTAGGTCGGATCCTTCAGATCGATCGTCGCATGGTCGGGATCAGGATCAGTGCAGTCGTAGCCGACGATGCAAAGCGCATGCCCGACATTACCGCCTCCTTGCCAGGTAATCCGGATCCCCACCGGCCTGGCTGCAACAATCTGGCCGACCACGTCGCTGAAAATCAGTCTCTCGCTAAGCACAGGCGCATTCAGGCATTGCGCATAAGCGAGCGCGGTGTCCACGAAGTAAGGCTGGTTACAGGCAGCAGATGACGCGCCGTCGACAGTGCAGCAATTTACCTGTTTAAAAAACAGATTAGCCAATGAGCATTGTGTCACCACCTTGGTCGGCGCATAGTAAATCCATACGCTCGCAGTCAGCGCCGCCCAGCACCATTGGCTTTGCTCCTGGAATTGCATTTCGAATGTGAGCTTCAGGCATTTTGGCGGCGCCGCCGCTGCTACCGGCGTCACTGGCGGAGTCGCAACTGCTTGCCAGTTGGCGGAATCAAGCAATGAGGTGTTTGATGACGGCGCGAATCCTGTTAAACCTGAACCCGATGCCGGTGCTGGTGCTGGTGCTGGTGCTGGTGCTGGTGCTGGTGCTGGTGCTGGTGCTGGTGCCGGTGCCGGCGTTGGCGCTGGTGCCGGCGTTGGATCAACCGGAGGCTGAACCAAGACTGGACTCAGCGCCGAGGTGATCACTGCGCTCGGGTCAGTGAATTGCACCGCCGGGCCGGTCAGACTGGGGCCGGTGACACCCGTGCCATTCAATGTCGCGATGATATTCCAGGGCGCGCCGGCCGGATCGGTCGGATGCTGCACCGATCCGCTGGCTGGCACCGTGAGCCCGACTTGTGTCTGAAATCCATCCGTGATGGTGTAAGTCAATAAACCGAAGCCTGCCGGGATCGGATTGTCGAACGTCATATAAGTAGAGTCGCTCATTGTATATATCCTTTGGGTAACCTGACGAAAATGCCTAGAGGCCGTTTGACTCGTGCGCCGATATCTTCATCTGCGGAAATTTCTGACCGTTCTGATAGTCGATCCCGATCACCACGTCACTCGACCACGACTTGATCGGAGTGGCGGCCGACGTAATGCCGTCGACCGTAGCGGACACATCCAGGGTAGTGAAACCAAGTATTTGCTCAGCTTGCGGTGCTACGACGGTACTCAGGCTGAAGGGTGAATCCGGGAATCGAAACAGGAAACGAAGATCGGTCGAAGTCAGGTTTAACAATCCGACTTGTCCGGCTTGATCAAACGGTTCCTGATCGACGCTGAAACTTCCCGCGCCTGCAGCGAAAAACATCTTCGCAACCAGGCGCACGGATTTCCTCGATATTCTCGACGGCACGGTATAAGCGACGTTTGTCACCGGATCAACCAGTGCCGTACTCACCATGATGTCGCCGGCATTGGGATTAGGCACGGCCAGGTTGCTCCCTGCTTCGATCCATGTGTCCCAGATAGGGAAGCCGTCGCAGCGAAACCTCAGCCTGGCGTGCAAGGCGGTCTGGTTGAGTATACGTAGCGGGCCCGTCGGCCTTGGTATCATCATCATATTGACTCGATTTTTCAAGAAAGCCCGGCCTGCGCGGGCGCGCCAGGCTTTCTCATGACCACTTAGTTGACTTGCAGCGTGACGTAACCGCTTTCGAGATCGGAAGTGTCGGTCACTGCTGTGACGACTGCCGACGCGTTGGTGAACGTCGTCACGGCAGTCGTCACGCCGTTGACCACGGCATAGACGTAGAAGGTGTCGCTGATATCAAGGGTCTGGACCATGAATCCATCCTTTACCACAACGTTTTGCAACGCCTTGCCATCTTTGGTGATGGTGAACGTGACGGCGCTCAGGCAAGTCTTTTGGAATTCCAGTGCATTGGGCGTTTTGCTTGCCACTTCCTGCACGTCAAATTCGTAGGTGCCTTGTGCCGGAACCTGCAGCACCTGGGCGAGAAAACCCATGCTGCCCTGAACGTCTTGCGGCGCCGAAGTGTAGGTATTGCCATCGATAACAGCAGTGGCAACAACTTCAAAGGTTTCATTTGTCGGAATCGTCATCTGGGCGTTCGGCTCGATGCCCGGAATGCGGGCAATGATCTGTTGCCCCTTCCTGACAACGTATTGAGCGACGGAATTGGTGTTATTGCGTAAAGTAATGCTGCTCATTTAATACTCCTAGAAATGTGACGGTTTGCTTTTAGCCTGGACGGCAAAACGGGGGAAGTCGGCTTCACACTCCACATCCGGCGGCAGTCCCGATAGCTGAAGCTCTCAAGCCAGGCCGATATAAAGTTCCGACAGGTCAAAGTTATACGTCGCGGGGAAGCTAGTTAAGTGTCGTTACCGTAACAGCGAGGTAACAACCAAGGAGAGTAGTAGGCGGCGTACCGACGCCGGAGGCCGGCTGCGGCAATATGCAGATGTGCAATGCATGCGGCCGGAATCGGCTCAAGCCAGCGACGCCCAGAGATGCTACGGGACGCTTGCGGCCACCCGCAACTCAGGCTCGCTGCGGCTGAAGCGGCCCTAGGCCGAGGAGCGTGAGGCGGTGAGGATGGTCTTGGCCGGTCATCAGTTGGGTCGGACTTTTACCGACTCGCTCCTGAAGCCGGCTGCGCAGGAAGCGCCGATGGTTCAGGAAAAATTGTAGTAGGTCCAGGTACGAGCCACCGAACTGTTGGCGCAACGTGAAGTAGTTCCGAAGCCGCGAGTTCGGATTCTCGACCAGCGCGCTTGAGCGTGGTGTCTGCGCCATGGCCAGCGCCACGGCGTCGAAGACGGCATGGAATTTACCGCCCATCCTGGCGCGCAGTCGGTTCCAGGCTAGCCAGTATGGCTTCGTTGAGCACCGCACAATTGACGCTGGTAAGGATATTTTTTCGGAACGGATAGTCCCTACGCTGCCACCGGCTGCCTTCGCCGGTTTTGATCCATTTTTTAAGTTGATTAAAAAAATACTTGAGGCGTAGGACTCCATGCGATCACACTTCGGATAGATCGGCTATCACATTCCCCATCCCCTCAAACATCTTTCAAGTTTGCAAACCCCGTCAAATCCCGCGTAAAATGCGGGTATCGCGGGTGTAGTTCAATGGTAGAACGAAAGCTTCCCAAGCCCTGCCGCGTGTCAAAACCCCACTGTTCATGCGGTTCTCCGCCGCGTTGTTATGACATGGATTTAAAGCTCCACGCTAATCAACGAGTTAGCAGCCATCACATTTTCTACCCCACCTGTGTAAGCAAAAGCTGCTGATGTGTTTGTGTGATGGCTGCTCTGATTTCTTAATCTGAATCGCCAAAATCACTATCAAGCGCAGATTGGGATGAATCGATATTCTTACGACAGATAACGTTTTGTTGATTTGCACCGAAAATTGACCCACTTGGCCACATAATTTGCACCGAAAATTGACCCACTTGGCCACATAATTTGCATCGAAAATTGACCCACGTTTAGCACACAATCCTACTTATCAGAATGAGTAGGGGATCGGAGTGATTGACGTGGCATTACTAGGAATAATCAGACGCTGGCACCTTCGGGACCAGGTCCCGCTGAGGGAGATAGCCAAGAGACTAGGCATCTCCCGCAACACCGTCAGGCGCTATCTGCGCTCGGAAATCACCGAGCCTGCCTATGCGGAGCGCCAATCTGCCAGTGCCATCGACCCATACGCCTTCCAGCTTTCAGGCTGGCTCAAGACCGAGGCAGCAAAATCCCGCAAGCAGCGGCGTAGCCTCAAGCAGCTCCACGAAGAGCTCATCGATTTGGGATTCAAGGGGTCTTACGACAGGGTCGCTGCGTTCGCCAGGCAATGGAGAGAGGGTCAAACGAAGTGGGTCAATTCAGCGCGCAAACGAACACTTACGGGTCAGCGCCAGCGACGAAGCTACCGCCGGAGCTGATCAATCTCGCGGTGAAGATACAGGAATTGCCACCACACAGAAGATATCTGGCCGAACAATTAATTGCTTTTACGCATTACAATGTTTGCTAAACTCATAATCACTCGCGACAGACAGGAGTAAAAGTTGATTTCCAGAGAGCAGGCAGATGCCATATCGGATCAACTATTAGGTATCGAGAAAAATACTGGCACGTTAAAAATAGATATCCCGAAATCGGGGAAAACCGTGCTCTTACCTGTGCTTCTGACCCCATTTTTTTTGGGATCGCTATGGCACGATGCTGAAGTTATAGTCGCTTGGGTTCCCGTTCGAATTTCGTCAGCGATTCGCTCAACTTCTGCATTCGCCGTTTTCCACTCCGCATCCGCCCCAGTCGCCGTTAATATGTCTGTGAACCAGGTTTTGCGGTAATGTGTCGTGATTAGGCGATGACCACGTCCATAGGACGTGGATTCCAAGAGATGATTAAAGTTAAAACGAAAGTTTCCAAATTTGAGATGCGTAACCGCTACCAGTAACAAAAAGATTTCCTTTAGTGTCGGTAGTCATTGAACTGATTTGAATAAAATTGTCGGTAAATGTTTTGATTTTGTAAGTAATGATGAAGCCTCGGCTATCAATACGAGAAAAATTGCCGTAATCATCCTGGAAGTAAATATTTCCAGCTGAATTAACCGCTATCGGTCCAGTAGGATAAATATTAGAAGGAACCACTCCCACTCTTTGCCCATCGGCTTGCGCAGCTACCGCGATGGTAGTCACAGTACCATCTGGCGAAACCTTCCTTACTGTTTTATTGATTGTGTCGCAGAAGAAAAGGTTGTCGTTAGCGTCAATGGCCAGGTTCGTAGGAGTGGTGAGCGACGCCATAATACCCTGGCCATCAGCCACACCCTTTGTACCGCTCCCGGCAAATACTGACATCACACCATTTGGAGTAAATTTGACGATCTTGTTATTCCATGTATTGGCTAAAAATATATTTCCGTGACTATCGACAACAAGGTCACCACTGGCCGTGAAGGCATAGCTTGAACCGCTTATCCAGTTGCTTGCAAAATCGTAGCTTGTGCCGGACGTATTTGTCATCCGAATTGTTCCACCATAGGTCGTGATTTGCACCAAGGGATTTCCTTGTGGATCAGGTACCGATTTTGCCGTAAGGAAGGATTCAAAAATATTTCCTGTGCCGTCGACTGCAATTCCATCTACTGCCCAAGTTGGATCTTTGTATAACGTCGTTACAACGCCGGCTTGCGTGACTTTTCTAAGGACACCGTTGTCAGAAAATATGAGGTTGCCATTGGGGTCAATTTTTATATGTCCAGGTGACGAAATAACAGCCGCAGTTCCTGATCCATCTTTTTGAGGGTCTACTAAATAATGTGAATTAGGATCTCCGGCAATAAGAGTAATCGTTGGGAGTGGTACGGTTGTAGTAATAGCGCCGGCCGGTGCCGGGGAAGTGCTGATGCGATTATTCGCTAAACCCGTATTAGCTGTCGGCACGGATATGGTTGTGCCCTCCGTGGTATAGAAGGTGTTCGATGTCCCTGTCACCGATATGTCTACGGTGTCACCTAAAATCACTGTCCCAGGTGGCACTAATACATCGACTCCAGCCTTCATTTTGTAACTTTGACCCGACGATAAAGTTATTGCTGCAACTGACGAAGGCGCTTGAGGCGGAGCAGCAGATGAATCACCTCCTCCGCCACAACCAGCCAACAAAACTAAATTTAGCAGTGCTAACGATATTACGTTGATCCCCCTCAGACGCATTCTCGACATCTTCGCTCCCAATTAATAAATGAAATATTTCCAAAATACAATAATACATGAAGTTACATTAAGAATTAATCATTTACTATTGACGTGATAGCACTCAAACCGGCACACTCCGGATAAACCGGCCATCACATTCCCCATCCCCTCAAACATCTTTCAAGTTTGCAAACCCCGTCAAATCCCGCGTAAAATGCGGGTATCGCGGGTGTAGTTCAATGGTAGAACGAAAGCTTCCCAAGCTTTAGACGAGGGTTCGATCCCCTCTACCCGCTCCAGATCAGCGCTGGCACCTGTTACTTAGGTGCCATTTGTATTTTTGAGGCGATCAATTCTCTGGCGTTACAATGACGCTGGCGCTTCCGGCAATCCAGCACGGCACTTTCACTCTCATCTCCTATTAAGCATGTCAGAAAACAAATCCGGCAAACCCCTTTTTTACGATCCTACCGAGCACAGGATCCGCAGCTTCGTCACGCGCGCCGGGCGCTTGTCGACGGCGCAGGCGCGCGCCATCGAGGAATTGGGGCCGCGTTTTTGCGTTCCTTATGACAAGGCTGTCGCCGATCTCGACCAGGTTTTCGGGCGCCGTGCGCCGACCATCCTGGAAATCGGTTTCGGCATGGGTGAAACGTCTGCGAAAATTGCCGCCGGCATGCCGGAAAAGAATTTCCTTGGCGTCGAGGTCCATACGCCTGGCGTCGGCAGCTTGCTGAAATTGATCGGCGAGCAGCAGTTGAGCAATTTGCGCTTGATACAGCATGATGCAGTGGAAGTGCTGACGAATATGATTGCACCCGGCTCACTAGCCGGCGCTCATGTATTCTTTCCTGATCCGTGGCACAAGGCGCGGCACAACAAGCGCCGCCTGATCCAGGGGCCGCTGGTCGGTTTGCTGGCATCGCGTATTGCGCCGGGCGGTTATCTGCATTGCGCGACCGACTGGCAGGAGTATGCTGAACAGATGCTGGAAGTGTTGAGCGCTGAGCCGCTGCTGAAGAATACCGCGGAGACTTACGCGGAGCGGCCGGATTATCGTCCGGTGACCAAGTTCGAGAATCGCGGCTTGCGTCTCGGGCATGGAGTCTGGGATCTGGTGTTTACACGGGTTTGATGCACAAGTTTGATGCACGCGTTTGAGCTGACCGTTAGCGCCGCATCAAGCGCGGCGCCAGGCAAATGCCATTGTCATAGGAAGTCTGCGGCATGTTGATGATCCAATTTTTTTCCCGTATCGATAAACGGATGGCCGGATTGGCTGCCGCGGTGTCGCTGCTTGCCTTGTCTCAACTTCCGCTCGCGCAGGCGGGAGAGCACGTAGCTCCGCTGCCACCTGGAGCGATCACGGTCGAGGATACGCATTATCAGCCGGTCGCTCCCGGCAGTACGGCGCCACAATTGCCCGCGGCTTCCCGCCACCCGTCCGCCGAGGACATGGTCGATGCGGCGAAACGCAATATCGGCAAGATAGACCGGGATCTGCGCAAAGATGCGCCTGCGGCAAGCCAACCGGCGCCGGCAGCGGCAGCGGCGCCAAGCAGGCAGCAAATACTGGAAAAAGCCCTTGCAGGGCCGGTCGCGCCGAAAGAGACGCCCAAGCCAGGTGCAACCACCATGGAAGAGATTACCCGGCCGGATGGCCAGCGGGTGACCAAGGTGACCGGGCCGAACGGTACATATTGCGTGACGCAGATTTCGGTCGGCAATACCAAGGGCGAAGACATCATCCAGAAAGGCGCCGTGTCGCGCACTACCAGTTGCGGAGCGCCGTTTTGAGTATGTTTGCCTCTGCGCAATCATTTAATTCAAAAACTAAGCAAAACCGCTGTAGTTGGCCGCCATTCGGTACAATCTACGCATGTTGTCCGAATTCGACCTAATCTCCCGCTATTTCACTCGCACGGCGCGCAGCAATATTGATCATATTGCCCTCGGCGTCGGCGACGACTGCGCATTGCTGACGCCCACGGCCGGTATGCAAATGGCCATCTCCACCGACATGCTGGTGGAGGGGCGGCATTTTTTCCCCGATGCAGATCCCTTCGCGCTGGGCCATAAATGCCTGGCGGTCAACCTGTCCGACCTGGCGGCGATGGGTGCGCGTCCGCTGGCGTTTACGCTGGCATTGGCGCTTCCTGCTGCGCGTGAAGAATGGCTGGCGCCGTTTTCAGCCGGCTTGCTGGCGTTGGCCGATGAGCATCATTGCGAGCTGATCGGCGGCGATACGACCAAGGGTCCGTTGAATATCTGCATCACCGTGTTCGGCGAAACCCCGCCGGGGCAAGCGCTGCGCCGCGATACGGCGCAAGCGGGCGATGACATCTGGGTCTCCGGCACACTCGGCGACGCGCGGCTGGCGCTGGCGGGCTATCGGCATGAACTGGCCGATCAGCTGGCAATGGATGCCGCACATCATGCTCAGGCAGCGGCGCGCATGCACCAGCCAACCCCGCGCGTAGCCCTGGGCCTGGCCTTGCGCGGCATCGCGCGTGCGGCGATCGACATTTCGGATGGCCTGGTTGGCGATCTCGGCCATATCCTGGAGCGCTCCGGCGTCGGCGCTACGCTGGCGGTCGATAGCCTGCCGGCCGGCCCGGTCCTGTCGCAACAAACCCAGGCGATCCGCCGCCAATTCACCCTGGCCGGCGGCGACGATTATGAATTGTGCTTCACCGCCCCCGCCGACCGGCGCGCTGCGGTGTTGGCGGCAGGCCAGGCGGCCGCTACGGCCGTGACCCGCATCGGCAGCATTGACGCCAGCCACGGCCTGCGCCTGCGCGACGCCGGCAATGCCCCGCTTGAGCTGCAACTTGCTTCTTTCGATCACTTCCTCTCAACCTGATTCCAGCAACCTGACTCACGCTACATGACTCAAGCCAACCCCACTCCGCAACCGATCAAAGCCAGCGCCCGCTTCATGCTGTCGCACCCGGCGCACTTCATTGCACAAGGTTTCGGCAGCGGACTCTCGCCCATCATGCCGGGCACCTTCGGCACCTTGTTCGGCTGGTTATCGTATCTGGTGATGACTACCCGCTGGCCGCAAATTTTCACGCCGCTGAACTGGCTGGTCATTATCGCCGCCGGTTTTGTGGTCGGCATCTGGACTTGCCAGAGCACCGGCCGCCATCTTGGCGCACCGGATCACGGCAGCATGGTGTGGGATGAAATCATCGCGTTCTGGCTGGTGCTGGTGCTGGTCACGCCGGCCAGCTTGCCGGCGCAGTTCGGCGCCTTTGTCGTGTTCCGTTTTTTCGACATGGTTAAACCGCCGCCGATTGCTTATTTCGACCGTCATTTGAAGGGTGGTTTCGGCGTCATGTGGGATGACATTGTGGCAGCGTTTTATACCTTGTTGGCGTTGGCCCTGTGGCGCCTGTTTTAAGTGGCCTGCAGGCCCTAGCCGGATTGCATCTGGCCGCAACAAGTGGCAGTATGTAAGCACCGACAAGGCAGAAAACAGGAGCTTCGACATGAACACCGTGCTTGACGATACCACTGAACAAATCACTGATCTGGCCGCACAAGTCGGGCGCGCCCTGCAGACCAAGAACTGGTTCCTGTCTACTGCCGAGTCCTGCACCGGCGGCGGCGTGTCGCAAGCGATCACCGAAATCGCCGGCTCCTCGGAATGGTTCGACTGCGGTTTCGTCACCTATTCCAACGCTTCCAAGACCGAAATGCTGGATATCCCGGAAGCCGAGATTGCCCAATACGGAACGGTCAGCGAAGAAATCGCTGGCGCCATGGCGGAAGGTGCGCTGGCTAACAGCAATGCCGACGTCACCGTCTCCACCACCGGCATTGCCGGCCCGGGCGGTGCGGTGCCGGGCAAGCCGGTCGGCACGGTATGTTTCGGCTGGTCCGTCGGCCATCACACGCATACCGAGCGCCTGGTGTTCTCGGGCGATCGGCGCGCTGTGCGCGAACAAACCGTGATTCATGCGCTGCAAGGCTTGTTGCGCTTCTTGAAATAATTTCAGGGCCGGTATTCGGGCCCGATCATCAGGCCAGACAATCAGGCCGAATAATCTCAGCCCCGAAAACGATTGATCGCATCGCGGGTTTCCTCGGCCACGCGGCGCGCGGCCTGGGCGAAGTCTTCACCGTTAGCCTGATCGGGCTTGGCGTACAAGATGGCGCGTGACGAATTGATCATCATGCCCATGCCGTTTGCCGTTTTGCCGGCATTCACGGTCGCCTGGATGTCGCCGCCTTGCGCACCCACGCCCGGCACCAGCAACGGCATGTCGCCGATGATGCTGCGTACTTGCGCCAATTCCTGCGGAAAAGTCGCTCCTACCACCAGGCCGCACTGGCCGTTGGTATTCCATTTTTCAGCCACCAGGCGCGCCACATGCAGGTACAGCGGTACGCCGTCCACCTTCAGGAATTGCAGATCGGAACCACCGGCATTGGAGGTGCGGCATAACACGATGGCGCCGCGATCCTTCCATTCCAGGTAAGGCGCGACCGAATCGAAGCCCATGTACGGACTCACGGTCACGGCGTCGGCGCCGTAGCGCTCGAATGCTTCGCGTGCATATTGCTCGGCGGTAGCGCCAATGTCGCCGCGCTTGGCGTCCATCACAATCGGTATCTGCGGGTAGTTTGTGCGCAGATAACCGCAAATCGCTTCCAGCTGGTCTTCTGCCCGTATGGCGGAAAAATAGGCAATCTGCGGCTTGAAAGCGCATGCGGTGGCGGCGGTAGCGTCTATAATTTCCTTGCAGAAAGTAAAGATGGCGTCCGGCTGCTGCTGCAAATGCGCTGGGAATTTGGCAATATCCGGGTCCAGCCCGACGCACAGCAAGGAATTGTTGGCGCTCCAGGCGGCGGATAGTTTTTCGATAAAAGTCACGATCAAGCCTCAATAATACGAACCCCGCATTGTAAGTCCAATTTAGCCGGGAATAACCGGAGTAGCGGCTATTTAACACTTGAGCAGCCATCCATAGTTTGCTAACGTGCATTACATTGCTTCTTTTATCAGGGATATCCATGAAAACTTTCTTCAAATGGCTGGCTATCGCTGCCTTCGCTTCCTTGCTCAGCGCTTGCGGCTACAACGATTTCCAAACCAAGGATGAGGCTGTGAAAGCCGCCTGGGGCGAAGTCGTCAATCAATATCAGGGACGCGCCGACCTGGTGCCGAAAATCGCCCAGATCGTGAAAGCCTATGCCGTCCATGAAGAAGCTACGTTTGAAGCCGTGACCAAAGCCCGCTCCGCGGCGACCAGCTTCCAGATCACCCCGGAAGTGCTGAACGATCCCGCCGCTTTCGAGAAATTCCAGCAAGTGCAGGGGCAACTGTCGTCGGCCTTGTCGCGCTTGATGGCAGTGTCCGAGAATTACCCCCAACTGAAAGCCGACGGTCTGTATCGCGATGCCCAGTCGCAGCTGGAAGGCATAGAAAACCGCATCAAGGTAGCGCGTAACCGCTACATCGTCGCAGTCCAGGATTACAATGTGCTGGCGCGCAGCTTCCCGACCAACCTGACTGCCATGGCGATGGGATACAAGGTCAAGCCTTCGTTCACGGTGGATAATGAAAAAGCTATCTCGACTTCGCCCGACGTTGATTTCGGCGGCAAAAAATAATGTCGCTTAAGGCAATTCCTGCAATCACGGCAATCCGCGCGCTGCTATTGGCGCCGGCGCTGGCCTGCTGCCTGGCGCTGCTGGGCATATTGACGCCGCCCGTCATCGCGCAGACCATGGCGGCCCAGGTGGCGGTGCCGCCCCTGCAAGCCCATGTCACCGATCTGGTCGGCATGTTGCAGCCGGCGCAGCGCGATGCGCTCGACCATACCCTGAGCGAGTATGAGGCGCGCACCGGCAGCCAGATTGCGATCCTGCTGCTCAGCAAGACCGAGCCTGAAGGCATCGAAGACTATGCCGTACGGGTGGCTGATGCCTGGAAACTGGGCCGCAAAGGCATAGACGACGGCGTCATTCTGCTAGTAGCGAAAGACAATCCGAAAGCCTTGCGGCGCATGATGATCTTGACCGGGCGCGGCGTCCAGGGCACGTTGACCGATGCTCAGTCCAAGCGCGTATTGCAGGAAATCATCGCTCCGTATTTTTCCAAGAACGACTATTACGGCGGCCTGACTGCCGGCATCTCGGCCATCATGCCATTGCTGGACCAGGAGAATTTCGCGCCGCCCAGCCGTAAGTCCGGGCCAGCGCAAGAGCCCTCTTCCGACTGGCTCGGCGCTTTGGCGCCGCTGCTGTTCTTTGCTTTCTTCGTCTTGATCACCATCATTTCGCGTGCGCGCGGCGGCGGTTCTGGCCGCGCGCTTAACAGCAATGTCTGGGGCAACGCCGCCGGCGTCATCATCGGCAGCATCTTGAGCCAGGGCGGACGCGGCGGCGGCGGTTTTGGAGGTGGCGGAGGTTTGGGCGGCGGTGGCGGCTTTTCCGGCGGCGGCGGTGGATTCGATGGCGGCGGCGCGTCGGGAGACTGGTAATGGGAAAAACTTTACAACGCATCTGGCGCCATTTGCTGACCACGCGCCGCGGCGCACAGCGCGCATTTACGGCGGCCACGCTCAAGGCTATCCAGCAAAAAATTGCTGAAGGCGAAGTCACGCATCGGGCCGAAGTCAAAATGATTGTGGAAGGATCGCTGAGCTTGCCGGCAGTACTCAATGGCGTGACCTCGCGCAATCGCGCCCATGAGCTGTTCGCGCATTACCGGATCTGGGACACGGAAGAAAACGTGGGCGTATTGCTCTACGTGAACCTGGCCGATCACAAGGTCGAGATCATTGTCGACCGCGCCATCGGCCGCGCCACCAAGCCTGCAGAATGGCAAGCCGTGTGCAAAACCATGACCAGGGAATTCGCCAACGGCGCATTCCACGACAGCACGCTGGCAGCGCTGGAACAAATGAACGCCCTGCTGACGCAGCACTTCCCGGATCAGGGCCGGGAAAAGAACGAGCTGTCGGACAAACCGCTGGTCTTGTGATCGCCCGATTAAATCGACTCTGACCCCAATTAATTAATTGGGGTCAGAGTCGATTTAACTGACCGCTTATCTCAGCCGTTCTCGTATACCCATTGCAGCAAGCCGTCTTGTGCGGCTTGCCCTCTAGGGGCGTTGGGGTGGTTGATCAGGCATACCACGGCGTAGTATTTGCCGGAGGCGGCCAGGACGTAACCGGCGATCGCTCTTACATCGTTCAGGGTGCCGGTCTTGACGTGGGCCTGGCCTGCTACGGTTTGGTTTTTCAGACGCTTGCGCATGGTGCCGTCGTAGCCTACCAGCGGCATGGAGGAGACGAACTCGGGCATGGTCGGCGACTGGAATGCCGAGGCCATCATGCGGCCCATGGTCTTGGCTGAAATCCTTTCGTTGCGTGACAGTCCGGAGCCATTTTCAATCACCAGGCCGCTGGCATCTATGCCCTTGCTGGTCAACCAGCTTTGGATGGCGCGCGCGCCACGTTCCGGAGTGGCCGGGACTTTCAAAATATCGGAAGCAATGGTCAGCAATACTTGCCGCGCCATCACGTTGTTGCTGTATTTGTTGATGTCGCGTATGACTTCCGGCAAAGTCACCGAACTCCATTCGCTGATCAGGCTGCTGCCGGCCGGCATCGCCCCGCTTTTCACCACGCCGCTGAAAGTACCGCCGAGGTCGGCCCACATTTGCCGGAATACCGCGCCAAAGTATTGGGTGGAGCTCATCTTGTAGGGATTGAGGTACCAGGTCTTCTCCCCGCACGAGGCCGGCAGCGCGCCGTTGAAACTGGCGCCGTCGGCATCCACCGTCGCTTGCAGTTTGCCTTGCCAGTCATCGCAATTGCCGCTGCCCAGGCGCGGCGGCGTAACCGGGTAGCCGCTCATCGGCGGATCGGTCAGCACATTGACCTGGCGTGTTTCCAGGTTCGGTACAAACTGAAAAGTCAGCGTCTTGTAGTTCAGCAGCAAGGCGTCGGGGCCGACGTTATACGGCTTCGTCGGATCGCCGTCGAATTCGGCGGGATCGTAGGCATTCTCGTCAAACGTGCTGCGGTCCAGGACGATATTGCCGCGGATGTCGCGAATGCCCTTGGCGCGGATCTGACGCAGGAACAGCCAGAAATTTTCCAGCACCAGCTTGGGGTCGCCGTTGCCCTTGAAGATCAGATCGCCTTGCAATACGTTACCGGCCTGGCTGCCGTTGCTGTACGCCTGGGTTTTCCAGCGATAGGTCGGCCCCAGCAGTTCCAGCGCGGCGTCGGTGGTCACCAGTTTCATGGTCGACGCCGGATTGAACGGCACGCCGGCGTTGGCCGATGCCAGCACCGTTCCCGTGCCGTCGACCTCTTGCACATACACGCCGACGCTTTGGGCCGGAATCCCGGCAAGCTGCAAGGCTTTGCTGAACGGCGCCGGCAACGCAGCGGAAGACTCTTGTGCCTGAACACCGCTCAGCAAGGCGGAAGACAAAATAAGGAGACTGATCGCGTGGATTTTATTCAAGTGGCACCGGTGAAAAAGAGAATTTGCGTGGGATTATCCCACGCGTTCACACGATGCAAAGGATGAGGTTGTCGCCGACTTTGAAATAAGGCGATCAAATGCGCAGCAAACGAAGTGGCCGCGGAATGCTGTCAGCGATCCCGATGCATTTCTCCGGACTGCGGCTTCAGAGCAAAGCCGGTATGGCTTCCAAAATAAACAATGCCAGCAAAGCGCCACAAATAGCGCCGATGGCGCGCAAGCTGCCTCTGGCAAACTTGGATGCTACCGGTATTTCGCCGCACAATATCAACCCGGCCAAGGCTGCCGGCACAAAGAAAATCAGATTGTGCGTTATCAGGTTGACCATCATCATCTCCTCGGCTTACTTGTAATTTCAGTATAGGTTTCTCATTCTCAAAGACAAGGCGGAATAATGAAATGACAACAGTATGGATATTAAAAAATCAATGAAGAATCAAAGTCCAAAAAGCTTGTGCTGTCCCGCACAATTTTCTTGACCGCCATCAGCGGCGCGGCTACTATCCACCAGTCTAAATTTTATGGAGTCCCTTTAATGGGCACTTGTTCGAGTGACAGTTGTAGCCAGACCTGTTCTGGCACCGCCTCGGCAAGATAACGCAGGATTTCCCCTGCCGTCATCTCGCCACCGGCGGATGATGGTATCTCAGTGTCCGGAATCCGTTTCCGGCCATGCAGCATCCCACCACCTGATCTTGTTTTATGCAAAGCTGTGCTGCCGTGCCGGTAGCGCGCTAGGCTGAATCTGGCTCCGACCATGGCTTTTGCCGGCCTTCGGAGTTATCGAACACCTGTATACCAGCTCTTGAAATTGACCCGAGATTGTCATCAAGATGTCACCGATCGAATTTACAGTCTGGTGCCGTCCTAAAGCTTTTACTTTTTTCGCCGACTGGCTGTCATCCGGCTGGATTGCCAGTCGTTAACATAAAGTTAAATCGATAAAGTTAAATCGACAAAGTTAAAAAGCAAGCAGGAAGCAGCACACTGATCGACGACAGCCGACCGTATTGCATGAAAAAAAGAAGAACTCCATGAATCTGAATATTCTTAAAGAAACATTCGTCAGCTTTGTCCGCACGCACGGCATGGATCGCCACTTCCGCCGTCTTGGCGCGGACATGTTTCGCAGCACGCCGGTCACCAAGGAAGTGCCGCCTTCGCTGGCGGAAATCTTGTCCAACGCTGCTCGCGTCGATATCGGCGAGCTGTTCCAGACACTGCACAGCCGTGCCGACGGCCTGACAGAAGCCGAGGCGGACGATATCCGCGTCAGCGCCGGCCCGAATGAAGTCGAACATGAAAAGCCGATCTCAAAATGGGTGCATCTGTGGCAATGCTATAAGAATCCGTTCAACCTGCTGCTGACCGTGCTGGCCGCCGTGTCCTTCCTCACCGAAGACATGAAAGCCACCATCGTCATCGGTTCGATGGTGGTGTTGTCGACATTGATGCGCTTCATTCAGGAATCGCGCTCCAACACTGCTGCCGACAAGCTAAAGGCAATGGTCAGTAATACCGCCACCGTGCTGCGGCACGACTTGGCCGAAGACATTGCCGAAGAGGCCCTGCGTTACTTCGACGTCACCTTGCATCCGAAGGGCGCGCGCCGCATCGAATTGCCGATCAAGAAACTGGTGCCGGGCGACATCGTTCAGCTGTCCGCCGGCGACATGATTCCTGCCGATTTGCGCTTGCTAACTGCCAAGGACCTGTTTATCAGCCAGGCGGCTATGACCGGCGAATCGTTGCCGGTGGAGAAATTCGTTACCCACCGCGGCGCCGGCACCAGCAATCCGCTGGAACTGGATAACCTGTGCTTCATGGGCACCAACGTGGTCAGCGGTTCGGCCACCGCGATCGTCGTGACTACTGGTAACCGTACCTATTTCGGCGCCCTGGCAGAGCGCGTTACTGCCTCCGACCGTACGCCAACCGCGTTCCAGTCGGGCGTCAACAAGGTCAGTTGGCTGTTGATTCGCTTCATGATGGTGATGACGCCGGTGGTGTTCCTGCTGAACGGCTACACCAAAGGCGACTGGGTCGAGGCGTTCCTGTTTGCGATGTCGATCGCGGTCGGCCTGACGCCGGAAATGCTGCCGATGATCGTCACCTCGACGCTGGCCAAGGGCGCGGTCGCCCTGTCGCGTAAAAAAGTGATCGTCAAGCGGCTCGATGCGATCCAGAACTTCGGCGCCATGGATGTGCTGTGTACCGACAAGACCGGAACCCTGACCCAGGACAAGATTTTCCTGGAGCGCCATACCGACATCCTCGGCGAACAAGATGACCTGGTGCTGGAATACGCCTACCTCAACAGCCACTATCAAACCGGACTCAAGAACCTGCTGGATGTGGCCGTGCTCGAACATGCCGAGCTGCAGCGTGAAATGGCGCTGGCCTCGGCCTACCGCAAGGTTGATGAAATCCCGTTCGATTTCCAGCGCCGCCGCATGTCGGTGGTGGTCAGCGAACGCGAAGACCATCATGAGCTGATCTGCAAGGGTGCGGTAGAAGAAATCGTCTCGGTCTGCACCCATGCCCGCCACAATGGCGAAGTGGTGCCGTTCACCAAGCAACTGCTGCAAGAAATCTACGACACAACCTCCAGCCTGAATGCTGAAGGTTTGCGCGTGGTAGCGGTAGCGGCCAAGGATCTGCCGCCGACCAAGGAAGTGTATGGCGTGGCCGATGAATGTAACCTGGTGCTGATCGGTTACATCGCCTTCCTCGATCCGCCGAAAGAATCGACCAAGCCGGCGCTGGATGCGCTCAAGGCGCACGGCATCACCGTCAAGATCCTGACCGGCGACAATGAACTGGTAACCGCCAAGATCTGCCGCCAGGTCGGCCTGGCAGTGGACGGCATGCTGCTCGGTTCCGACGTCGAAAAAATGAGCGACGCCGATCTCGCGGTCGCGGTCGACACTACTACTGTGTTCGCCAAACTCAGCCCGACCCACAAGGAACGCATCGTACGGGTCTTGCATGACAAAGGCCATGTAGTCGGTTTCATGGGCGACGGCATCAACGACGCGCCGGCGCTGCGTGCCGCCGACATCGGAATCTCGGTCGATACCGCAGTCGATATCGCCAAGGAAGCCGCCGATATCATCTTGCTGGAAAAGAGCCTGATGGTGCTGGAAGAAGGTGTGCTGGAAGGCCGCAAGACCTTCGCCAACATGCTGAAATACATCAAGATGACCGCCAGCTCCAACTTCGGCAATGTATTCTCGGTACTGGTTGCCAGCGCGTTCCTGCCATTCCTGCCGATGCTGCCTTTGCATCTGCTGGTGCAAAACCTGCTGTACGATATCTCGCAAATCACGATTCCTTTCGATAACGTCGACAAGGAATTCCTGGAAAAGCCGCAGCGCTGGAATGCCGGTGAAATCGGCCGCTTCATGGTGTTCTTCGGTCCGATCAGTTCGATTTTCGACATCACCACTTTTGCCTTGATGTGGTACATCTTCGGCGCTAATACACCGGAGCATCAAACCCTGTTCCAGTCTGGCTGGTTCATCGAAGGCTTGCTGTCGCAGACCTTGATCGTGCACATGATCCGCACCCGCAAGATTCCGTTCTTCCAGAGCCGTGCGTCATGGGCCTTGATGAGCATGACCATCATCATCATGATGGTCGGTATCCTGTTGCCGATGTCGCCGCTGGCGCATTACTTCAAGCTGCAGGCTTTGCCGCTGACATACTTCCCGTGGCTGCTGCTGATCCTGGTTGCCTATGCAGTACTGACACAGGCAATGAAGGGCTGGTATGCCCGGCGTTATGGCTGGCAATAAACCGATATGTTGACGGCGCAGCGGGAATGGTAAATTAACCGATAGCCGATCATTCCCGGCCTCTGTCCAGTCCTAAAATAGGTTGACAATATTTATTGCCATAGAAACGCTTGATGCACTGCATCGGGCGTTTTGTATTTCAAGGCGGTGTGCGGCCGTTCTTGATTATAAATTTGAACGGATTGGGCCACCATTTTACGAGCTTGCTTCAGATCGGCCGACCGGCTTAGCAAGAGCTCTCCCTTGAGGATGCCGTTGACTCGTTCAGCCAAGGCATTCTGATAGCAGTCGTAGCCGTCCGTCATTGAGCAGGTCAGCCCGTGGCGGCGATGGATGTCCTGGTAGTAATTGGAGCAGTATTG
Organism: Collimonas sp. OK242; assembly: GCF_900107095.1. Classification (GTDB taxonomy): domain Bacteria; phylum Pseudomonadota; class Gammaproteobacteria; order Burkholderiales; family Burkholderiaceae_D; genus Collimonas. Next base: position 32 of record NZ_FNOR01000005.1, on the reverse strand, counting down.
GATACCTCGGTCCGAATGATGAATCAACGGCC
>NZ_FNOR01000015.1 GCF_900107095.1 Collimonas sp. OK242 | reverse complement strand
GCAAGCGCCTGCCGCTGAAAGCCATCGTCGACGAAGCGCTGGCGCTGGGCGGTTGCGACACCATCAGGAACGTCGTGGTCTACAAGCGCACCGGCGGCGACATCAACGTCGTCGCCGGCCGCGATCTCTGGCTGCATGAACTGGTGGCGTCGCAGGCTGAAACCTGCGAGCCGGAATGGGTCGATGCCGAACATCCGCTGTTCATCTTGTATACCTCCGGTTCCACCGGCACCCCGAAAGGCGTGCAGCACTCGTCCGGCGGCTATCTGCTGTGGGCGGCGCTGACCATGAAATGGGTATTCGACATCAAGCCGGACGATGTCTACTGGTGCACCGCCGATATCGGCTGGATTACCGGCCATACCTATATTGCCTACGGCCCGACTGCCGTCGGCGCCACCCAGATCATTTTCGAAGGCGTGCCGACCTATCCTAACGCCGGCCGTTTCTGGGATATGGTGCAACGGCATAAAGCCACTATCTTCTACACCGCGCCGACGGCGATCCGTTCTCTGATCAAAGCTGCCGACGCCGACCAGCATATCCATCCCTCGCAATATGATTTGTCGTCTCTGCGTTTGCTGGGCACGGTGGGCGAACCGATCAATCCGGAAGCCTGGATGTGGTATCACAAGCATATCGGCGGCGAGCGTTGCCCGATTGTCGACACCTTCTGGCAAACCGAAACCGGCGGCCACATGATCTCGCCGCTGCCGGGCGCCACGCCGCTGGTGCCGGGTTCATGCACCTTGCCGTTGCCGGGCATCCAGGCCGTGATCGTCGACGAAGCCGGGCAAGAACTGCCGGACGGCCATGGCGGCATCCTGGTCGTCAAGCGTCCATGGCCATCGATGATCCGCGCCATCTGGAATAATCCGGAACGATACAAGAACGCCTACTTCCCGCCCGAGTTCGGCGGCAAGCTGTACCTGGCCGGCGACGGCGCGATACGCAACAAGGACACAGGATATTTCACCATCACCGGCCGCATCGACGATGTGCTGAACGTCTCCGGCCATCGCATGGGCACCATGGAAATCGAATCGGCGCTGGTAGCCAATCCCATGGTTGCCGAAGCCGCCGTGGTCGGCAAGCCGGACGAGACCACCGGCGAAGCCATCTGCGCTTTCGTGGTCCTCAAGCGCAGCCGCCCGAGCGGCGATGAAGCCAGGCAGATCGCCAAGGAATTGCGCGACTGGGTCGCCAAGGAAATCGGTCCGATCGCCAAACCGCGGGAAATCCGTTTCGGCGACAACCTGCCGAAAACCCGCTCCGGCAAGATCATGCGCCGCCTGCTGCGAGTGCTGGCCAAGGGCGAGGAAATTACCCAGGACGTCTCCACGCTGGAAAATCCAGCCATCCTGGAGCAGCTCAAGCAGCCGGTTTAATCAATGAAATGAAAACATGTCCTACATTGAAGCAGCAAGGAATTTTCATTGGCACGAGAACTGAATCCCACTTTACGGAAATATTATGCGCCTCATACTCTTAGGACCGCCTGGTGCGGGAAAAGGCACACAAGCCAATTTTATTAAGGAAAATTTCAATATCCCACATATCTCCACCGGTGATATGTTGCGAGCTGCGGTAAAAGACCAGACGCCTCTGGGTGCGGAAGTAAAAAAGGTGATGGACGCGGGCGGCCTGGCATCAGACGAAATCATTATCCGTCTTGTCAAAGATCGCTTGAAGCAAGCCGATTGCGCCAACGGCTATTTGTTCGACGGTTTCCCGCGCACGCTTCCACAGGCAGAAATGATGAAGAAAGCCGGTGTCGCAATTGACTACGTGCTGGAGATCGATGTGCCAGACGAGCTCATTCTGGAACGCATGAGCGGACGCCGAATTCATCCGTCGTCTGGTCGTACCTACCACGTGAAATTCAATCCGCCAAAGGTCGAGGGAACAGACGATGTGACCGGCGAGGATTTGATTCTGCGCGACGACGATAGGGAAGAGATTGTTAAAAAACGCTTAAAGGTCTATCACGATCAAACGGAAATTCTCATTGCTTATTACAATCAGTGGTCTCAATCCGGACAGCCCGGGGCTGCAAAATATCGACAGATAGACGGTATTGGTCCTGTGGATATCGTTCGGGCCAATGCACTTGCGGCCATCAGCGCCAGCTCCTCGAATGCAGTCGATGAAAAAACAATGCAAACAACAAAAAATCCTTAGATCAGTGGCGACAGCGATTTGGAAATGCCGATGATCGACAGACGGCTGTGCGTGCACACCAGCACGCTGCCGATGCCAAGGCAGCAAGTGATAGGCCGTTCGCGTAGCGGATGGACAGGCAAGATTCACGCTGTTGTCGATGCGCTCGGTAACCCGGTGCACCGGCTGCTCACCAGCGGCGAGGAAGCCGATATTAGGCAAGCCAGGCCGCTGCCGGATGGCTTGACAAGCGCATTACCACATTTTCTGTGGGCAAGTGGAATTGCAATTGGAAATTAGAAACAAGAATCTAATGGCCGATATTGTCAATTTTTAATTGTTGCCACGTGTCAATATTCGTCCGGGCATGCCTCTACTGCCGCCTTGCGCCCGCAGGACGGCAGCGGCCCGTTCCGTTGCCGGCGCCAGCACAGCAATTGCGCCGGACCTCCCCAGTGATCCAAAGAAAGCAAGACAAAACAAGGAATCCAGCAATGAAAACTCTGTTTGTATTTTGTGCTTTGTGTTCGAATATGGCGATGGCGCAAGTTGCCGCCGATGTAAAACCCGATCCCGCCTACACCCACCATCTGTCCTCCTCCGGACCGCTTTCCAAGGAACAGCTGCTGAAGCAGAAGCCGGCCCGCAAGCCGGCCGCGCGCATCCAGACCGCCGGCGCCAATGCCGCCAGCACCAGCACCTACACTTATCTGCGCTGCTGGTACCGCACCGGCAACGATGCAAGCAGGCCTACCACGACCTATGCCTGGGGCCTGGATCCGTCCAGCGGCGATTACTACCGCATCAACGGCTACTGGTGGGCAGGCGGCTTGCTGGACTGGGAAAACATGTTCTACAGCGATACCGATCAAGCCACCTTGCAATCGGTATGCAAAAGCACGCTGAGCGCCAAGGGCATCAGCCAGCCGGTGGCGATGGTCGCTGCCGCCGACAATGCGCTGTCGTTCAACTACACCGTCTGGACCAACGACAGCGTGGCGCAGAGCGGCATCAACAAGATCGTCGCCTTCGGCGACAGCCTGTCCGACACCCAGAACATCTTCAACGCCTCGGAATGGACCTTGCCGAATTCAAGCAGCTGGTTCCTCGGGCGTTTCAGCAACGGCAACAACTGGGTGGAGTATTTCGCCAACAACCTGCAGCTGCCCTTGTATAACTGGGCCATCGGCGGCGCCGGCGTAGACACGCAGCAGCTGGTGATTCCGGGCGTGATCCAGCAGGTGCAGTCGTATGTCAGCTACATGCAGATGGCGCAGAATTACCAGCCGCAGAACACCTTGTTTACCTTGCTAATCGGCGGCAACGACCTGGTCAATTACAACAGCACGGTAGACCAGGTGATCAGCGGCGAAACCCAGGCCTTGCAAAGCCTGATCCAGTCGGGCGCCCGCAATATCCTGCTGCTGAAGCTGCCGGACGTGTCCAAGGCGCCGGTGTTCGGCATCAAGACCACCGGTCCGACGGTGGCGGCGCAGGTGATCGACCTCAACAACCGCCTGGCTGCGCTGGTCAGCTCGCTGCAGGCGCAATACGGCAGCACCTTGCATATCCAGTTGTATGATACCTATGCCTTGTTCAACGACCTGCTGGCCAATCCGGTCAAATACCAGGTCAGCAACACCACCCAGTCCTGCCTCAACATCAATACCGATTCCAGCACGAACTACCTGAGCAAACAAAGCGCGCGCTCACAGTGCAGCAATCCGGATAGTTTCGTGTTCTGGGACACCTTGCATCCCACCACGCATACGCACAAGTTGCTGGCCGATGCAGTGACGGCGTTCTACAAGGCCAGCGTGCAACCTTAGGCCGCGGCTGAAGCGGACTCGGCTTTTACAGATTGTCGCTCAGGAAAGTCAGGGAATTGCCATGCGCTTCTGCCGCTGCGCGCTGGTGATAGCTGGACCGGTGCGAACAATTGAAGCCATGTTCGGCGCCCGGATAGATGTGGACCTCGACATCCTCATTGTGTTCGAAGCGCTCGGCAATGCGCTGCACGGCGTCCAGCGGAATATGGCTGTCAGCGCCGCCGAAATGCATCAGCAGCGGCACCCTGACGTCGTCGGCGCGTTGCAATTGATTCTGGATACCGCCGCCGTAATACGCGATCGCTGCGTCGACCAGGCCGTCGGCCGCAGCGAGATACGCAAGCATGCCGCCGAAACAATAACCGATGGCGGCCAGCTTGCCGTCCAGGCCGGGCTGAGCCTTCAAGGCCGCAACGGTCAGTGCGATATCCGATTCCGCCTTGGCGACGTCGGTGGCTTGCCTCAGCTCGAAGGCGCGTTTCCAGGCGGCTTCGTCATAAGTCAATTCGATGCGGTGGCCGCTGCGCCAGAACACATCCGGCACCAGTACCATGTAGCCATCGGCGGCGTATTGCTCGGCGACCGAGCGAATGTGTTCGTTGACGCCGAAAATTTCCTGGATCAGTACGATACCGGGACCTTTACCGGTATGCGGGATGGCCAGGTAAGCACCGAAGGTGCCGTCGGCGGCCTCGATGTCTATCCATTTGGTGGTAACGCTCATGATGGTTCCTCTCTATGCGAGAAATAAAAGTTGGTGTGCTGTGGGAAGGCCAGGCATGCAACAGCCGAAATTATCTGCATTTATCCGTACCTGAGGCGAAGCTACGCATAAGTACCAGTCAATGCCCGAATGACATGCTACCAGATGCCAGAGCGGCGAGTCGGAGCGCCCGCATGGCCGGCTTTGTTTGAGGCCTGGGCCACTGGGACAAGCACGGCAACCTAGGATAGCTCCGCAGCCAGGATCAATTGCGACAGCCGCCGCACCAGAGGCGCGAACAATTCAGCCGGGGTATTGCCGTATCCCAGCACCAGGCCGTTGTCATCGGCCATAGGGCGCAGCGCGAAACCCGATAACGGGGACGGCGCGATGCCGTAACGCCGGGCTGCCTCGGCGATCTTGCAGTCCGGATAACGCGCCGGCAGCCGCACGGTCAGATGCAGCCCGCAGTAGCCGCCTTCGATGGCATGCGGCAGATGCAGGTGCCGGCTCAGTGCTTCGCGCAGCGCTTGCTGGCGATCGCGATACAGGCGGCGCATGCGGCCCAGGTGGCGGCTGAACTGGCCGCTTTCAATGAACTCGGCCAGCGCCAGCTGTTCGTAGCGGTGGCCGCCACGCAGCATTTCTTCCAGCGCTGTCTGCATCGCTTCGACCAGCGCTTCCGGCAGTACCAGAAACCCCAGGCGCAACGAGGGAAACATGGTCTTGCTGAACGTGCCTACGTACAGCACAGGCGCCTGCGTCACCAGCCCTTGCATGGCGCCGATGGACTCGCCCGCGTGGCGGAATTCGCTGTCGTAATCGTCTTCGATGATCCACGCGCCGTGGCGCTGCGCCTGCGCGATCAGCTCCAGACGGCGCGCCGCGGTCAACACGGCGCCTGTCGGATACTGATGTGAAGGGGTGGTGTAGATCAGACGCGGCGGCTGCGACCGCCAATCGGCATCGCTTGCGATCAGGCCGTCGGCGTCGATGCGCATCGGCGTTAGGCGCAGGTCGCCCGCATGCATCGCGGCCTTGGCGCCGCGATAGCCGGGATCCTCGACCCAGGCCGTGTCGCCCGGGTTGCTGAACAGACGCACGCATAACGCGAGGGCTTCTTGCGCGCCCTCGGTAATGATGACCTGGGCTGGCTCGCAACGCACGCCGCGGGCGACGCCCAGGTGGCGCGCGATAGAGGCGCGCAACGCCGGCTCGCCCAGCGGATCGCCATAGCCCAGGGCCGATGGTCCGGCGCGGCGGATAGCGCGGTCTACCCCGCGCCGCCAGGCAGCCAGCGGAAAATGAGACAAGGCCGGGATGCCGGGACGCAATGCCGCGCCGGCATCGGCGCGCGGCGCGGCCGGCTGCTGAGTCGGCTGCGTAGTCGGCTTCGTAGTTGGCTTGATACGCGCCAGACGTAGCGCAATCACGGGGGCAACAGGTATATCTCGTATCGTGCGCGGCCGCGCCGGGCGCGATAACGCCGCCACCCTGGTGCCTTGACGATCGGCTTGCACATACCCCTCCGCGGCAAGCAGGTCGTATGCTGCAGTCACCGTATTGCGCGATATCGACAGCGCCTCGGCCAGGGCCCGCGAGCCCGGCAAACGGCTGCCGGGCGCAAGGCGGGCATCCAGGATAGCTTCCTTGATGCGATGATGCAGCTGACGTTGCATGGGCGCCGCATCGTGGTTCTTGTTCAGCGGAGCTTCGAGCAAGACATGTGGCGCCAGAGCCGGGATAATCGTCGTCATGGAAAAATCGAGAAAGTGCAAGCGTGCAATCAGGAATGTTTGAGTGTCACCCGTGGCACCATTAAACATATATACCGTGGAACTTTTAAAGGATCCACGAAGCGCTTACTTTAGCACATGACCGACACACGTCTAACTTCATGCAGCTTGGAACCTAGGAGCAATTTATGTCCGACATTTTGAATTCATACCAGCAGCCGATCGGCGCACCTGTACCCGGCTGGAGCGCACGCGCGAAGCCGCCGCGCAACTTGATCGAAGGCCGCTACTGCCGTCTGGAACCGCTGGATCCGCAGCGCCACGCCGCCGACCTCTATGCGGCCTACAGCACAGCCCCGGATGAGCGCGACTGGACCTATTTGTCGGTCGGCCCGTTTGCCGATGCAGCGAGCTACCGCGGCTATGCCGAGCGCGCCGCAGCCAGCCCCGATCCCTTGCACTACGCAGTGATCGAGCGCAAGACCGGCCGCGCAGTCGGCACCCTGGCCCTGATGCGGATCGACCCGGCGAACGGCGTCATCGAAGTCGGATTCGTGACGTTCTCGCCGCTTCTGAAGCGCACCCCGGTTTCCACCGAGGTCCAGTACCTGTTGATGAAGCACATCTTCGAACAGCTGGGCTACCGGCGCTACGAATGGAAATGCGATAGCTTGAACGCGCCTTCGCGCCAGGCGGCCCAGCGTCTTGGTTTCCAGTTTGAGGGGATATTTCGCCAAGCCGTCGTCTACAAGGGACGCAACCGCGATACCGCGTGGTTCTCCATCGTAGACAGCGAATGGCCTGCGCTGCGCGCAGCGTTTGAGAGATGGCTGGCGCCGGAGAACTTCGATGTGCAAGGACAGCAGCGGGCATCGCTGGCTGCGATGCGCGACGATGAATCAGCCGCAAGCTAGTTGCGGCGTTTCTCCGTTTTCAGCGTCTGCAACGTCCGGATCCTGGCCATCGCCTGATGATCGGAAGTCGCAGCGTCCATCATCGCCGCCACGTCGGCTTTCAAGGCGGTGCGCGATCCGGACTCCAGATAAACCATGTGGCCCGAAGGGTAGAACCTGGCACTCAGGTTTTTTCGTACTACGGGATCTGCCAGCGGCATTTTCTGCAGATCCATGACGGTCTGGTAGAACGGTGTGACGAAATCGTAATAGCCGTTGGCAGACAGCACTTTCAAATCGACGTTCAAGCTCATCGTCGCGGCCAGGTCGCCGGCCGTGTACAAGATGATGCCGCCCTTGGCATCGATGCCCTTTTGCGCGCCGGTCGGATCGATATGGCTGAAATCCCAATTCTGGAATGCCTTGTCATTCAGATCGGTGAAGGCTGAATTCGATGTGAACTTCAAACCGTCGTTCAGGTAGTAGTTCCACATCGCCGTATACACGCCCGACACCGCAGTCATGCTCGGATCGTTGCCGCCTGAGTTTGGCGATATATCGGCGGCGATCCCCGTATCGACGCCGGTGACGCGGCCGTCATAAGAGCCGAGCGCCAGCCCCCGGTCTTGCAGCAGGCTGTGCAGGAACAGCGTTCTGCCGTTGCTATCGCCGGCGCTTATATCGAGCCCCCAGGCGGTTAGCGTGCCTGGGTCGATGCCGGTGAAGTCGCTCAATTTCTGCAAGGTCGCCGGATCGGATTTTGGGGATTTTTCCAAAGCCGTAGCGTAGTCGCCGCGCGCAAACAGCGCCGCGCTCGCCATCAGCGCCGGCAGGCTGGCCGGCGGCGGCGTCAGATGGGTTTTCTTGTGATACCAGGCGTCCGCTACCGCCGTCGGCAACGCGCCCACCGGATTGCCCGCTTGCGCGTAATCGAGAATCGACGATTGCAAGGTGATGCCGTTCAGATCGACGCCATCCTCATGCAGCAGATATGACAGCACGGCGCTGCGTGGCGTGCCATACGATTCGCCAAACAGGAATTTCGGCGAATTCCAGCGGTCGTTCGCGGTGAGGTAGCGCTTGATGAATTGCCTGATCGATCTGGCGTCCTGGTCCACGCCCCAGAAATCCTGGTTTTTGTAGGGTGCAATGGCGGCAGAGTAACCGGTGCCGACCGGATTGATGAATACCAGGTCGGTCTTATCGAGCAGGCTGTCCGGATTGTCTTCCAGGGTATAGGGCGGCGGCGGCGTGAACCCCGGCATGGAGGTCTTGATGCGCTTGGGTGCAAACGACCCCAGCATGACAAACACCGAGGATGAGCCCGGTCCGCCGTTATAGAAAAAAGTGACTGGGCGGGTGTTGCGGTCGCTGACGTCGGCAGTAAACGCTACATAGAATATTTTTGCGGCAGGCTGTGAATTATCGGCGTCGACCGCCACCAGATGCCCCGCAGTCGCCTGGTACGGATAGGCCCGCTTGCCGATCTGCATGCTGTGATGCGTGATGGCTGCATTCTCGCTCGAATCGGCAACTGAATCGCCCGGCCCGTTGCCGTAGGCGGCAGGATCGAAATAAGGCTGGTCTAACGGCGAGCCTTTGGCGCGGATCGATGCAAAATTGAAGCTCATGATCACTTCCTTTCCGAGACGTTTCAGAGATATCGGCGGCTGGCCGATCAGCCGCCACCGCACATCAAAGCACGCTTGCCAGTTTCTTGCCGTCGGGGCTGCCCAGTCCGGTACAGGCATCCCATCCCGGCGCAGCGGCATAGTAGCCGTTGTTACCCTGTGTGACATCATGAAAGGCGGCCTGCTGCTGATACAGTTTCGGATTGACGAAACCGGCCGCGCTGCCGTTCGCGGTATTGATACGTGCGAACAATGCTGCCCACAGCGGCGCCACCGCACTGGTCCCGCCCACCACCGCGTCGCTGCCATCGATATAGACCTGGTAACCGGTGGCCGGGTCGGCATTGCCGGCGACGTCAGGCACGCCGCGCTTCAATAGCGGCTGGCTCTTGCCATTGCTGCCGACCAGGGCCAGATTCTGTTGCCAGGCCGGCAGCGCGAAAACCGCGCTGACGCCACCGCCGCCGGCGCCGCCTTGCGTGCCGTCATTCCATACCACTTCGCTCTCGATCGCATTGCCGGCAGCGAGCAGGCGCGTGCCGCCGCAAGCCAGCGCATACGGACTGGACGCCGGAAAATCGACATGGTTGCCGCCTGCCACGCCATCCCCCGAGCCGTTGTCGCCGGAGGCGACGCACACCGTAACCCCCATCGCAGCTGCCGCTTGCAACGCCGCGTTGAAAGCTTGCATGGCTTGCTGCGTCCAGCGCGGTTCGGCACTGCCCCAGCTGATCGAAATGACGGATGGCTGGTTGATGCTGTCGTGTACCGCACTGTTGAGTGCATTGAGAAAACCGGCATCTGTATTCGTCGAAAAATACACCGCGATATGCGCTTCCGGCGCCAGCGCGCCGATGATCTCGATGTCCAGCACCACTTCGCCGTCGGCGCCGTTAGGATCGCCGCTGGGCTGGTTGCCCGGGCCGTTCACCATGACCGAGGTGACGCTGGGAAGCGTAACGCCGAGTTTTGAAAAATAAGTTTGCAGATCGGCCGCCCGGTAGCCACCGCCCAGCTCGATGATGCCTATGCATTGGCCTTTGCCGAGGTTGTCGGGAAAGTCATACAAGGATGCCAGCTGCGTCGGCACCAGGGAGGTAGCAACCTTGTGCGCAGCAAAACGGAAAGGCGGCTGCAGACGAAAATGCGCGTTGGCCTGCGGCCGATCGTCGAGGCCGATCACAGCTATCACGATATCTTGCAGCTCGGCAGGAATGTTGACGGCGCCGGTACGTCCGCGATAGCTGCCAAGATGCGATTCATAACGCTGCAGATCGACATCGAATGCCTGATTGAACTGCGCCACTGAGCCGGACAGGGTGACGGTGCTGCAGGCCGGATTCTCGCGCACTACCTGCAACCCGTGATCGCCTGCAAAGGTGGCGACCCTGGCAATGTTCTGTGGCGTGGCGGAAAATCTACGGGCGAATTCTTCACGTGAAAGATGTGCTGCATGTGTTGCTGCAGGCGCGCCTGCGCTCTCGCTTGTACTTTGCTGATCGACGATATCGCACAATTCTTGTTCCGCATTGCAGCGCATGACTATCGTCACTTCAATTTGTTCGGAGGGCGCTGCTGCGCCTATGCATAGTGCTCCGGAAACGACGCTGCGTTCGCTGCCGGACAGAGGTACTTTTGGAACTTTGGAAATTTTTGCCATGGTCTTGATACTCCGTGTCTGAAACAGATACAGCGAAGAACTACGGGGGAGCCACTGCCGCGCCAGCGCTGACGACACTGCAATTCATCTTCCGGCGATAGCAGCAGCATACGATGCGGGACCAATGTCAGACCTGCCCATGGAGAGACAGTTCATTTCCATTTAGAAATATTTTGCAGTGGATGCCTCAGTACTGTCGCCGCCGCGCAGCCCCCAAGATTCCTCCCAGAGACAGCCCTCGAAATTGCCAAATAAATACTATACTGATGGCGCTTGATGGCTCTCATGGCAAGTCCGTCCGGAAAAGCCGGTTTAAGCAAACCTTAAGTAAAGCCAAGTAGAATTAGTCAAATTGAACGCTTGTCCTGCGCGCCGGTCGAATTGCACTGCGCTCGACCTCCCGGCGGACATGCCTGCGAATACTCTTGATAAGCGGGGGGAAATTAATGCACTTGCTGCTCAAATCATCACCGAACATCGAATTGAAGGTTATATGCGCCTAAGAAATAGTCTGTTATGTGTACTGTTGGCAATTTCCACCGCCGCCCATGCGTTGGAGGCCGGGCCACCCCCAGTTCTGGCGCCATTGCAGCAGCAAGCGCAAGCGGCCCACCTGAGCGCGCAATTCCTGAGCCGTTTCCACTACAAACCGGTGCCGCTGGACGACGCTCTGTCCGCGAAGGTCATCAATCGTTATATCAAGTTGCTCGACCCGGAAAAATTCTTTTTCATACAAGCGGATATCGATCAATTTACCGCCGAACAAAATAAACTCGACGACGCAATTTATCGCGAAGACCTGCACATTCCTTTCGCCATTTTCAACCTGTATGAACAGCGCATAGTCGAACGCCTGACCTATGCGCGCGAATTGCTCAAGCAAGGCTTCGATTTTAGCCAGAAGGAAGATTATTCCTTTGTACGCGATAAGGAGCCTTGGCCGAAATCCATAGCCGAAAGCCGCGAGCTATGGCGCAAGCGTGTCAAGAACGACTGGCTGCGCCTGAAACTGGCGGGCAAGAAGGACCAGGCGATTCGCGATACGCTCGGCAAGCGCTACGAAAACTCCCTGACGCGCGCCTACAAGTATAAGAGCGACGATGTGTTCCAGATTTTCATGAACGCTTATGCGACATCGATTGAGCCGCATACCGATTATCTGGGCACGACTGCGGCGGCGGATTTCGATATCTCCATGAAGCTTTCCCTGGTCGGCATCGGCGCGGTGCTCCAGGAGCGGGATGAATACACGACCATACGCGAACTGGTGACAGGCGGTCCGGCGCAATTGTCCGGCAAGCTTGCGGTCGGCGACCGGATTGTCGGCGTGGCGCAAGGCGAAAAGGGTGCCATGACAGATGTGGTCGGCACGCGGATTGACGACGTCGTCAAACAGATTCGCGGCGCCAAGGACACGGTGGTGCGCCTGGACATATTGCCGGCCGATGCCGGCCCGGATGGCAAGCACAAACTGATCAGCCTGGTGCGTAACAAGATCAGCCTGGAACAACAGGCGGCAAAGAAGTCCATCATCACCACCAAGAACGGCGACCTCACCCGCAAAGTGGGTGTGATTACCCTGCCCGCCTTCTATGAAGATTTTGATGCGCGGCGCAAAGGCGACAAGAATTACAGGAGCGCCAGCCGCGATGTGGCGGCACTTCTGGCCGACCTGAAAAAGGAAAAGGTCGACAGCGTCCTGATCGACTTGCGCAATAACGGCGGCGGTTCTCTGACGGAAGCAGTCGACCTGACCGGCCTGTTTGTCGGCAAGGGTCCGATCGTGCAGCAGCGCAATGCGCGCGGCGACGTCAACGTCGAAGCCGACGATCGCCAGACTCCCGCCTGGACCGGCCCGCTGGCAGTACTGATCAATCGCGGTTCGGCCTCCGCATCGGAAATTTTTGCGGCGGCGATCCAGGACTATGGCCGCGGCATCATTATCGGCGAAGCCAGTTTTGGCAAAGGCACCGTGCAGACCATGGTCAATCTTGACGAACTCACGCATAACGACAAGCCGAAGTTCGGTGAATTGAAGATGACCATCGCGCAATTTTTCCGGATCAACGGCGGCACCACCCAGTTGCGCGGCGTAACGCCGGACATCAGCTTGCCCGGCTTCTCGGATACCGAGGCTTTTGGCGAATCGAGCTACGATAACGCGCTGCCGTGGTCACAGGTCAAGGCGGCGGATTATGTGCCTTACGGCGATTTGAGAAATCTGCTGCCGCAGATCCAGAGCCGGCATGATGCGCGCGTCGAGAAGAACAAGGATTTCCAGCGCTTCCTGGAAGACGTGACTGAATTGAATGTGCAACGCAAGAAGCGCGTCATCTCTCTCAACGAAACTGACAGGCGTGCTGAGATGGCACAGCAGGAAGCCCGTCTCAAGGCGCGCGGCAAGTCCACCGCTGGCGACGCGAATGACAAAGATGACGCTGGCGACGTAGATTTGAACCGCCAAGACGACGGTTTGCAAGCCAACGAACGCAGCCTGAGTGCCGACATCGCGGCGGAAAAAGCGCAGAAGAATGCGAAAGACGTATTGCTGAACGAAGCCGCACAGATACTTGGCGATGAATCGGATCTGCTCAAATCCAATGTCAAATTCGCGGTGCAGCAGCCTGTCAGCGCTAAGGATAAATGATCTTTCCAGCTAGACAATTACGTAGCAGTCGATGGAACTGGACGAGCGCTTGATACTCGCTACAGCCTGATGCATTCGACGGTTTCATGATTTAAGAGACAGGCGCTGGCCTGTCTCTTTTTTTATATCAGCCCGGCCGTTGCCGAAATGAATCCGGGCGTTGATTTTTCATGGCATGCGACGTTGCGTCAAAACGGATAGGATGATGGTCCGGGTATATCCTTCCTTTTTGGAGTTCAACATGCAATCCTTGTCGATGTATCAAATTTCCGTTCCGGTGTTCGTGCGTGGGCTGGGTGTGCTGGCTGGCTACCTGGAGAAGGCGGAGGCGTACGCCAAGGCCAACGATATCGATCCTGCCGAGATGGTCAACGCGAAACTGGCGCCGGACATGCTGTCACTGGCGGGGCAGGTACAGCGGGCCAGCGATACTTCGAAGAATGCGATTGGGCGTTTGTCGGCGATCGAAGCGCCGCGTTTTGAGGATAATGAAGTGACGTTTGCGGAGTTGCAGGCGCGGGTGGCGAACACGATTGCTTTTTTGGAGAGTGTACGGCTGGAGGATTTGCAGGGGAGCGAGACGCGTTCGGTGACGCTGAGTTTTGGCAAATTCAAAACTACTTTGCGGGGGGATGCTTACTTGCTGACATTTACCTTGCCGAATTTTTTCTTTCATGTGACCACGGCGCATGACATCTTGCGGCACAAAGGAGTCGCCGTCGGCAAGATCGATTATCTCGGACATTTCGACATGGAGCCAGTGTAGTTGAATGGGGTCAGAGTTTTTTCCGCGCCCTTTGCGACAATTACTCTGCCCCCTTTAACGGACTACGGAGTACGCGCCACTGCATGCAACGAGTTTCATCGTTATTTAAAACGTCTGCTAGCTGGAATCGATCGGAATCACCAATACATCAGCGGCGACCAGCGCTGCGTCGGTATTGCGGACATCGCCGCCATCGGCATCGATAATCGTGTCCGGGTAATGGCTGCGGTAGCAGGATGCCGGATTTTGCAGCTCCGATTGCAAGTTCTCGATGCCGCGCACGGTAATCATTGCCTTGCCGCCGGCGGCTCCTATAAACGGCAGCTAAAAAAAAGCCAACCCGAAGATTGGCTTTCTCGCAGCATGAGACAGCGCCCAGGCTTACATGCTCTCGGCCGGCTCCGGCCCCAGTTCCAGCACGCCGCGCAACTCTTTCTTCGCGGCGTCGAACCCGGTTTTAAAATCGTCGCTGGTCTGCAACCTGGCGGCGATCACGGTGCCGGTGATGCGGCCGGTTTCGATGTCGGAACGGTAATGGACGCCGCCTATGATGCGGTTGTTGGCGTATTCGGCGGCACGGGCCATGATCTCGGCACGTTTTTCCGGCACCATGTTGGCCAATACGATGCCCATCAGCGTTCCGGCTGTTGCGTGGCCCGACGGGTAAGCGCCGGAGCGGGATAATTTGACCACCGGCTTGACCTGTTCGCTATACATGAATGGACGCGGGCGCTTCCAGACATCCTTGTAAGTATCGACCACAGCACCTTCCGAAGCGACCACGCGCTCGAAGAATTTGGCGAACAGCGGCAGTTGATCGCGTTTGAATTTGACACCCATCACATCGGCGAAGCGCCAGATATTTTCTGTGGCGTCAGCTTGCGAACGCGCCACCATTTCCGGCGTGCGGGCGGCTTGCAAGGCGAGAATTTCGCTCAGCTCGGCCTTGGTCTGGAGCGAATCGTTGGCCGGTGGCGGCGGCAGCAATTTGATCAGGTCGATTTCCTTCGACGTGATGAATGGGGTTTCCTCGCGCGCCTGCACCGCTGCGCTGCAGGCGACGAAGGACATGAGCAGTACGGAAGCAATGAATTTACGCATGACGGTACTTTCAAATAAAAAACGGATTGATAAAAAAGCGAATCGATAAAATCAAGTCGATATCAAGACATCAGGATTTAAATTCGACCCAAACCTGATACACATGGTCCTTGCCCTGCATGTCGGCTGGCGGCGCCGGATAGCTGGCGCTTTGCACCGACTGCAAAGCAGCGCGGTCGATCATGCCGACGCCGCTGGCGCTGACAATCCGGGCCTGGCCGGCGACGCTGTCGCGCAGATGGAACTCGACACGCACTCGCCCGGCAAAATGCAGGGTCAGCGCTGCCGGCGGATATACCACGGCAGCTTGCACCGCAGCCTTGACCTTGGCCGCGTACTCGGCGTCAGGCGCGCCCTTGTCGCCAGCTGGCGGTGGCGCAGGCGGTGTCCGTACCGGCTCGGAGAAAGCGGTCGGCGCTTCGGTTACCGGCGCCGGTGCGCTAGGCGCTGGCTCAGGAGTCGGGACTGCCGCCGGCGCTGCGGGTTTCTGCGGCGCCACCCTGGTTTTGGGCTGGACCTGCAACTTTGGCGTGACTACCGGCGGTACCGGCTTCGGTGGCGGCGGCGCTGGTGGCGTTGACGGAGCTGGTTGCGGCGGCGCCGGTTCCTCGCTGACCAGCGTGATCGGCACCGGTTCCGACAG
This sequence comes from Collimonas sp. OK242, assembly GCF_900107095.1. Taxonomy (GTDB): domain Bacteria; phylum Pseudomonadota; class Gammaproteobacteria; order Burkholderiales; family Burkholderiaceae_D; genus Collimonas. Next base: position 122,934 of record NZ_FNOR01000015.1, on the reverse strand, counting down.
GGCCGGCCTGGACGATGCCGCGCCTGCCAGCATCAGCGCCACCACGGCGACGATGCCTAGCTCGGCCAGGATCGCCAGCGCAAAAGCGCGGCTCGGGAAGTGGCGGAAATTTATCAACATTGCCGCCTTTATTGACTATCGCCGTTGCGGGTCGCAAGGCCGAGTTCGGTGACGCCGCCCTTTTTGATGGCATCGATAGCCGCCATCACCTGCTGCAGCGATGCGGTTTGATTGCCGGCGATGGTGACCGCGGTCTTGCTGTTGTCCTGCCGGCGTAGCTTGTCGGTCAATTGCGTCGGCGTCAGCTGTTGCCCCTCAACCAGCAGGCTGCCGTCTTGCCGGATCTCGACCAGCAGCTTGGGCGCAGGAATGCTGACAGCCGTGGAACTGGTCGGCAGCTTGGTCAGGTGGCCGGAAGCCGGGATCATGCGCAGCGTCAGCATCGCAAAGAAGACGAGCAGGAACAGCATGATATCGATCATCGGGATGATTTCTATCCTGGCCTTCTTGGTTTCCAGATAACGCATCTCAAGCCCTCGCCGCCGGATGGGAAATCGACGGCTGGGCGATCGACTTCACATTGGATACCCCGGAGGCGACCCGCGGTTGCAGCCGGTCATGGCGATTAAGCAGCATGACCTTGATCGTTTCCAGCTGATGCAGCACGATGCGCACACGCGTATGCAGGGCGTTGAAGAAAGCCAGGCCGATCATGGCGATAAACAAGCCGGACGCAGTCGCGATCAAGGCCTCGGCAATCCCGCCGGTCACCTGGGCCGCGCCGTTCTGCGTATCGCCCAGTATGTGGAAAGCGTTGAACATGCCGATGATCGTGCCGAACAAACCGAGCAGCGGCGCCAGCGTGACAACTGTATCGAGCAGCCACAGCGAGCGGTCGAGCGCCGGCACTTCATGCATGATGGCTTCTTCCAGATGGCCGTCGAAAGTGGCGCGGTCAATGCTGGCCGGCGCATGCTGCAGCACATCGAACAGGCGGCCATGCGGCAGGCGCGCCAGTTTTTGCGGCAGCAGTCCGCCATCTTCGCGCTTGAGCATGGCGATGATCTGTTCGCCGCCGTGCTGCATGTTGGACAAGTAGCGTGCGCGTTCGATGATGACGGTCAAGGCGACCAGCAACAGCACCAGCATCAGGTACAGCGTGCCGCCGGATTCGTTGGCCAGTTCAAGCAGGTGTGAAATATTCATGATGTGGATTCAGGTAAGTGGGAGAGCAAAGCTCTCCCGATGGATCGAATGCGCTGGGACTTTAGAAATCCAGATTCAAAGCCAACGACAAACTCCGTGCCGGCAACAGCGTCAGCACATCGCCCGGCGCCGGCGCCGAGGTCGCAGTGGAAGCTGGGTTGACACCGACGATGCTGTGCTTGTCGAACAGGTTGTTGACGCCGAACTGGATCTTTGCCTGTTTGATAAATTGCGCCGGATGCTTGATCGTGTAGTTGACGAACAGGTTGGAGATCGTGAACGGCGCGATCTTGACTGCCTGGTGCACGCTGCCGTTATCGTTGTACATGGTGCCGACACGCTTGTTGAGCCAGCCGATATCCCAGCCGCCCTGGTTGTAGTTCAAGCCCAGTGTCTCGGTATCGCTAGGCGCGCTGGCTATCCATTGGCCGCTGGCGTACTTGGCGGTACCGTAGGTGGCATTGGCGTACAGGCTGAAACCGGCGCCCAGGACAACGTTGCCTTCCGCCTCGACGCCTTGGGTGGTCGAACTGCCGTTGGCGAAGAAGGTGGTGTTGCCGGCGTTGTCGGTAAAGGACGAATAGGCGTTATCGAACTTGATATGGTAAGCATCGATATCGAAGGTAAAGCGGTCGGATTTCCAGACCGAGCCGATCTGGAAGGTCTTGCTCTTGATCGACGACGGCAAGGCAGTGACGTTGGCGTTCTTGACATCGAATACGCTGCTCGGCGGAATTTCATCGCCAACCACGTACTGGCCGTAGACCGACCAGTTCGGCTGCAGCAGGTAATGGACGTCGAACGACGGCAACACCGTGCTATAAGTCACCGCATGCTCGACGCTAGGCAGTCCGCCCAGCTTGCCGACAGTCTTGCCGTTATCGGCATACTGGGTCAGATCCTGGCGATACGACGAATATTTGACGCCCGGCGTGATTTTCAGATCCTTGGCAGGCTGGAATTCATATTCGACGAAAGGCTGCAAGGTAGTGGTCTTGAAGCGCTCGTGGAAATTCGGCAGCACCGCGTCGACCCAGGTCCGTGGATCGGATGGAATCTGATAACGATTGGTATCGGCGTTTTCCGCCCACAGGCCGGTGCGCAGGATGCCGAAACCGGATTCCTGGCTCAAGCGCAGCAGGTTACCGTAGGTGCGGTAGCTGTTGAGCTTGTCGGTGCCGCTGGTGGCCGTGATGGTGGTGCCGTTGTAATTCTGCTGATTATGATAAGCGTAGGTGTAGAGCTTGTCGTCCAGCTTCCAGCCGCCGCCGAGATTCGAGCTCAGGCCGGCATATTCGAAGTCTGAGGTGACATGGTAGAAATTGTAGCCCCAGTAGTTAGCTTGCTTGGGATTATTGCTCAGCAAATAATCGTCGCCGAACTGCGCGATCTGGGCGCGGGTCGCACCCTTGGTATTGGGGGTATTGGATTTCAGGTCGATATAGGAACCGAACAGGGTCAGCGCCGTATTGTCGGTAATCGCATATTGATATTTGAGCGACACTGCGTCGCGTGTTTGCTTGTTGTAGGTTTGATAGCCATCCGACGTCATCTGATGGGCGTTCACCAACAGGTTGGAGGAACCGTCCGGACCGAACTGGCCGCTTTCAAACTCGGCGCCGTAGATCTTGGTATTGAATGAACCGTATGAGCCGAACACGCTGCTGCGTTGTTCCGGTTCCAGGTTACGCGACAGCAGATTGACCGAGCCGCCGAAGTTGGCCGGACCGATGGTCGCCGCCGAACCCGGGCTGCGGTCGACTACCGCGCCGCCCAGGAACTGGCTAGGGAAAAATGCCCATGTGTGATGCGACGGGCTATTCGTATCCTGGAATGGAATGCCGTCGAAGCTGACCGTGTAGTCGCCGTCGGAGAAGCCGCGGAAATAGGTCTTGGTATCGCCCAGGCCGACGCCGTTCGGGCTGTAGCTGTACATGCCCGGCGTCATCTGCAGCACCTGGCTGAAATCGGCTACCGGCGAAGTGAGATTGCGGATGAACTCATCGCTCACTATCGATTGCGCCGAACGCGCCGTCAGCGAACCCTGCGACGGTGCAGTCGTAGTGGCGGTGACGGCTTTGCCGGTCACTTCAACGGTGCCGGAACCGCCGTTGGCGCTGACCGCGCCGAGATCGGTTGCTTGCTGCGCGCTGGCGATAATCGGTGCGGCCATGCACATGACAGCCAATGCATGCAGGACTTGCTGGGTAGTCGGTTTTAAACTCGGCTTCAAACTAGGGCGCTTCATTTCTAGGTTTCCTTTTTTTGAATTCAAATCGTGTCGTAAAAATCGAAAGAAGATGTTCAGTGAATGGCTTGCAGCCAGGGAACGGAGCGTGCTGGCCGTAGTTCGGGGCGAAGCATAAGCTTTGAAAATTAAGCGAAAATGATCTGCGAAAAATTCGCCCGAATCTGCCCGAATCTGTCTGATTTACGTCAATCGCCCGCGCATTTCATGCGCTCGTCATAATCGGCTGCTATGTTGTAAGGTCGACCAGGCCAAGACCTCCGATGCGCTTACTTCTGATAGAAGACGACTACATGCTGGGCAATAGCATCCGTAAAGGGTTCTATCCCTATGGTTTTACCGTTGACTGGACCCAGGACGGGATTGCCGCCGAAGCCGCTCTGGCTGCGGAGTCCTATTCGGCCGTATTGCTGGATTTGGGATTGCCGCGCAAATCGGGACTGGAAGTGCTGAAGAAAATGCGCGCCGACAGCAACAGCACGCCGGTGATCATTCTGTCAGCCAGCGACCGCGTGTTGAACCGGATTGAAGGACTCGACGCCGGCGCTGACGATTACCTGAGCAAACCCTTTGATCTGGATGAACTGGCGGCACGCGTGCGCGCATTGCTGCGACGTAGCGGCGGCCGCACCAGCCCGTTGCTGACGCATGGCGATATCCATTTCGACCCGGCCAGCAATACCGTCGCCTACAAGGGTAAGAATATTTCCCTGAGCAGCCGTGAGCTGATGGTGCTGGCGGCCCTGATCGAAAAGCCCGGCGCGGTGCTGTCGCGCGCGCAACTGGTCGACAAGGTCTATGGCTGGAACGATGAGGTTGAGAGCAACACCATCGAAGTACATGTCCATGCATTGCGGAAAAAATTATCTCCCGGCGTTATCCGCAATATCCGCGGCCTGGGTTATATGCTGGCTGCCAGCGAGAACTCGTGTGTCAATTAGGAACCGCCTGCTGTTTTGGCTGCTGTCCGGATTAACCATCCTGGGAGCATGTTTTGTACTGGCGGATTATCTGATCGACCGCGCTTTGCTGGCCGATATCTATGACGACCAGATGAGCCAGATTGCATTTGCCATTCCGCCCCATTTCAGCAACAGCGACCTGGAAAGAAGCGCGCCTCCGCTGAAATACGATGGCGACGACAGCATCTTGCAGATTTGGGATCGAAACGAAAAATTAAGCTATAGCTCCCATCCCGACATCCTCCTGCCGCGCTTCGCAACGCCCGGATTCAGCGAGGTGCGATGGCGTGGCAGCGAGTGGAAGCTGTTTATCCGCAAGACTGACAGCAACCTGATCCAGGTGGCGCAATCGTTGAGCGGCAGGCGCAACATCGCCGTCGAACATGCGCTGCGCTCCCTGATACCGCTGCTGATTTTCTTGCTGATCATGGGCTTGCTGATACATTGGAGTGTCGGCACCGGATTGCAATCATTGACCCGCCTGTCGCAAGAACTGGAAAAGCGCACGCCCGACAAGCTGGGACGCCTGGCCTCGCAAGACCAGCCCGCCGAAATCAAGCCGTTGACGCAGGCACTGGACACCTTGCTGCAGCGTCTCAGCATCGCGCTGGAAGGCCAGAAAAAATTCATCGCCGATGCTTCGCATGAACTGCGCACGCCGTTGGCAACCTTGCAAATCCAAACCCAGCTGGTGGAGCAATCGCTGGGGAGCGGGCGCGAAGCGCATGCACTGGCCGATCTGAAGGCTGGCGTGAAAAGAACCAGTCATCTGCTCGAACAACTTCTGATGGTGTCGCGCCTCGAATCCGCCGCTATCCAGGATCAGCACGTGCCGCTGCAACTGCACCAGATTGCGCGCGAGGTGACGATTGATCTCATACCCTATGCCAACATGCGCAAGATCAACCTCGGCGTGGAACAACTGGACGCGGGCGCCGTCATAGGATCGGAGCATCATTTGCACATCCTGCTACGCAATCTGATCGACAATGCGGTGCGCTACACACCCAGCGGCGGCCAGGTCGACGTCACCATCCGGGCCCGGCAAGATGACATCCTGCTGGAGATAGAAGACAGCGGCCCCGGCATTCCGCCGGCGGAAAGGGAGCGTGTCTTTGACCGCTTCTACCGCTGCCTGGTGCCGCAAGCGACCGGCAGCGGCCTTGGCCTGGCCATCGTCAAGCACGTAGCCGAACTGCATCAGGCCGAAGTACAGCTGGGACAGGCGCAGCGGCTGCGCGGGCTGAAAGCCAGCGTCATCTTTAAGAGAGCCGCATAGCAATTTGCAATCTTTCATCTAAAAAATTCTGATTGACTTCAAGCTAACTTGAACTTGCATACTGTGTTGGTCTACCACTGATCCTGAGCCAATGACATGAATCAACGACTGCACGAACCAACTCTGCACCGGCTGCTCGACGACAACGCCCGCTTCGCAGCTGACAACAACGGCATGAGCAATCACTGCCCGATGGCGCTTTGCGCATTAGCCGGCATGGGTGCGCAGCCGGCGCGCCTGCAGGAATTTTTCGATAGATGGGAAGGCCGCTTCGCGTTGCTTGCCAAACCCGTCGTCAAGTCCGTCAATCGCGCATCGTGGCCGTTATCCGTAGGCGATGCCAGCGCATTCAACGCCCTGCGCGGACATTTTGAAGAATGGATCTGGAGCGCCGGCGCGGATGCCGTCCTCGAACAGGTGCTGAGCAGGATACCGTTTGCTCCTGCAAGCGGTGCTTTTCATGCCTTGATCCGGCTCGGATACGGCCTGGAGGCAGAGCATGTCGGCGAAATCGCGGCCGGACTGGCCGCACTGGTCAGCGGCAATCTGCACATCGACATGGGCGCGCAGCAGCGCGTGCCGGCCGCTTCGGTGAATCAAGGCTTGGCGCTATTGTCGCACGCGATGGACGGTACGACATTCACTGGCGATTGGATTGTAGCGCGCCTGCGGGCGGCGAGCGCCAATCCGTCGTTTTACGCGACGCTGCCGGCCGCACCGACGCAGCCGCAGCTGCTGGACGACATGGCGCAAGCGGCAATTTCCTTGTATTGGCAAACCAATAATTTCACTGCGCTGCATATTGTCACCGGCCTGCACGCCGCACGCCGCGTCCTGGCGCATTTGCCGGCAACGCTGGCGCAACGTTTACTGCCGGATTTGTGGATAGCGGTTTGTGCCGCCTATGTATCGATCGGTGCGCCGCCTCTAGCCACGCCACACGCCACGCTGGCGGAAGAAGATATCCTGGCCGACAATGCGGACACGTGGCAAGACCTGTTCACCACGGCCATCGCTTCCGCCGACGACCATGTGATCAAGATGGTGTACACCTGTTATTGCGAAAACCTGCGTGCGCCGTCGCCACTGTATCCGGCTGCGGCAGCGCGGCGGGCGGGCCGCGTGTTCCAGATGCACTAGCCCCGGGAAGTCAGCATGCCGCTTTCCGCCAGCCATTGGAGAGCGAATGAACAGTCCCTCGCTCTCGCGATTCAACTGAAAGGTTCAGTTAACGATGGCGCCGCCGATACCGGAACAGCAACAACGAAAATAAAACTATGACACCTGCCGTGCCGGGCCAGACCCACTTCAGCAATGGCGACGGCGTACCGCCGGCGCGCAATTGGCCGACACGCTGCACCGTAACCTTGGCCTCAGGATGACCGAACTGCTGCGTCAGGAAATTGCTCAACGTAACAATCTGTTGATCCGACAGCGTCCGCGCAAATGCCGGCATAGTCATGGTGGCGCCCGGCACATCCGCTTGCCGTTGCACCCCCTGCAATATCGCCATCACCAGATTGTCGCCGTTGGCATGGCCTAGCGCCGTGTTGTGGAACAGGGGCGGCAAGCCGCCATCCGGCGTGCCTTTGCCGCTGGCCTGATGGCAGGTGGCGCAATAAGCGTCATAGACCTGTGGGCCGGTCATCTGACGTCGGTCCGCAGGCAACGCTACGCCGCGAATCGATCCGGTGTAATCGGCGGCCGTCCCCCATTGATCTGGCGGTCTGGTATCGGCGGCGTCGTGGATGGGCGGTGTCTGTTTTAGCCATAGGGCCAGTGCGCGCAAGTCGGGCTCGGTGAGGTTGCGCAGGCTGTGATCGACGGCTTCCGCCATTGGCCCTGCTGTCTGCGCTTTCAGGCCTGCACGGCCGGTTTTCAGGTAGGCGGTCAGTTGTTCCGTGCTCCAGCTGCCGACGCCGCTGTTAACATCCGAGCTGATGTTGGGTGCATACCAGCTGCCCAGGCTGTTGCCGCCCAGGCTGCGCTCACTCAACTCGCCCATGGTCGCGCCGCGCGGCGTATGGCAGGCACTGCAATGCGCCAGCGCCTGACCCAGATAGGCTCCGCGGTTGATTTCGGCGCTCTTGCCGGGATCCGCGACAAACGGCCGGCCGTCCAGATGCATGGCATTCCATGCCGCCAGCGATGAACGCACGTTAAAAGGAAACGGCAATCTGGTTGCGGCTGGTTTGCTGTCAACGGCAACCACGCCCTGCATGAAATACGCATACAGCGCAGCCACATCTTCATCGGTGATGCTGGCGTAGGCGGTATATGGCATCGCCGGATACAGATACGCGCCATCGGCACGCTTGCCTTTGCGCAGCGCATCCGTAAATTGCGCCAACGTGTAGGCGCCGATGCCGGCATTTTCAGATGGCGTGATATTGGTGGAGATAATCGCACCAAGCGGCGTGCTGATTGCCACGCCGCCAGCGAACGGCTTGCCGCCGGCGGCGGTATGGCAGGCGATGCAATCGGCCGCGGTGGCGAGATATTTGCCACGCTGTACTGTGTCGTCGCTCGCTGCCCACGCGGAGGTAAGCGACCATAGCGCCATGCCCAGCATTGCGGCCGCACCGAACCCGCGCACGGCCATGCATCTTGTTTTCATCGGTGCAGTCCTTGCCATCGTCATCATCAAAGCGAGGCCCTGATCGATTCGGCGCTGCGCAAAGCCAGGGCTACCGCCGTCAGCGTGGAATTGACAGTAGCCGAGGTCGACATGATGCCGGTGCCGGCCATGAACAGGTTTTCATGGTCATGGCTGCGGCCGTAGCTGTCGACCACGGATTCAGCCGGATTGCCGCCCATGCTCAACGTGCCGGTGATGTGCTGGTTATTGCTGTACTTGCCCTCATCGCTGTAACGCAGGTTACTACCGCCCATCAGCGCCGCGATCTTGCCGTATTCGATGCGGGCCAGCGCCATGCCGCGATGGATATAGTCATCCATTTCATAGTGGACTTGCGGCGTCGGAATACCCAAGGCGTCCTTGCGATTACTCAGCACCACGCGATTTTGCGGCAAGGACAATTGTTCCATCACGTTCTTCAGGCTGACCTGGCGCGCCGCACGATGGCGCAGCTGTTGCTCCAGATCGACGCCGTAGACGCCCTTGGCAATCAGCTCCCGGGTGATCGCCAGCACTTGCGAAGCATCGCTGATATCGATACGGAATGCGGCATGATCGCTGCGGAAAGCGCCGTCGCGCAGATGATTGATGGAAGCCGGGCTCATCGGTCCGCGCCCCGGCCAGTTGGCCTCCTCGGTATCGAAGGTCAGCTTGTTGCTAGGGTGATCCATCAGGTGACGGCCGACGGTGTCGGAACTGTTGGCCAAGCCTTTGGGATATTTATCGCTGGCAGACAGCAGCAACAGTTTCGGGCTTTCGATGCCATTCGCAGCAAGAATGAAGATCTTGCCGGTGACACGATAGGATTTTTTATCCGGATCGTAATAATGCACAGCTGCGATACGGCCCTTGGCGTCGTGTTCGATGCGATACACGACAGCGTTCGCGATCAATTTCGCACCGGCCGCCTCGGCGCTATCCGCTGCCAGGCCACCGTGGTACTGGGCGTCGATAGGACAGATCGGCATGCAATTATTATTGCCGCAACACGCCGGCCGGCCATCATAATTCCGGCTATTGCGCGCGACCGTATTTTCTATCACCTCGTAACCGGCCGGCGCCAGGCGTTCGCGAAAGCGCCGTTGCGCCCAGGATTCGGCTACCGGCGGCATCGGGAAAGGCTGGCCGCGCGGCGAGCCGTTTTTGGTCGAACCGCTGACGCCCATCTTGACTTCAGCCTCATGGTAGAACGGTTCCAGTTCTTCATACGAGAGCGGCCAGTCGCGGCCGACGCCATACAGCGTTTTCATGCGCATGTCATTAGGCAGCACGCGCCAGGCCTGCGCCGCCCAATGCCAGGTGGTGCCGCCGACCATGCGGATATATTCAGCCGGATACGGATACGGGCCGGCCTGGACCAGATAGCCGTTATCGTCTGGCTTATAGAGCGGATGCGGCGCCCACGGTGAAAAGGGATAAGGCGACATGAAGTCGTCCTTGCGCGGCGAATTGCGGAAATTGGCGACAATGGTCCCGCGATCGGATCTCGGCCCGGCTTCCAGTATCAATACCGAAACGCCCTGTATTGCCAGGCGCTGGGCGACTGTGGCGCCGACGATGCCGGAACCGATGACAACGACGTCTGCGGATGTTGTGCCATTCATGCTCTCCCCCCCGCCTTTCCGACAGGCTGCGCCGACCATGTTCCGTATGCGCCATAGGCGTAGCTGGGTGGCCGCAGCTGATCGCTGACGGCAAGGTTCATCAACGCATCTTCGTAGGCTACGCATTTGGCCTTCGCCCCGCTGCCAACGACGCCGACATACCAGCTGAGCAGGATGCGGCGCGGCAAAGCGGTAAATGCAGCTTGCTCGCTATCCAGCGCGGCTTGCAAACTGGCAGCGTTCAATTTCCGTTCCGCTATGAATGCCTGCAAGGCCTGGACCTGCACGGCGAAATTCGCGTCGGCGGCGCCGAGTGCCTGATACAAGCGCTCGGTCTGCGCCGGCGGCAACTCGGCATGCCCGCTCAACAACAGGGAAATCTGCAGGAATGCATCTTTGGCCGGGGCGTTCTGCACACCATTCGAGACGGCGGCCGCGGCATGCGACAGCAATGGTCCGCCGACTATCACGGTGCACAAGACAGCGGCGCTGCCGCCCATGAAAAAGCGCCGCGAGACGCGCCCAGGCGGCTGGCGGCGAGTGATTTTATCGAGTGGAGTCATGCCAGGAGCGCCTCCCATAAGGGATATCAACTATTGAAGATCGATGATCTCGACCCAGTTCGGATTCTTTCCCATCTCATACTGATGCAGCAGATGCAGCGCGCCGGTCTTTTGGTCGATGGCGTAGCTGCTCATGCGATTGGACTGCTGGCCGACCGCCAGCAGGAACCGCCCGCTGGGATCGATATTGAAGCCGCGCGGTTGGGTCTCCGTCGGGAAGCTGCCGATCGATGTCAGTGCGCCGCTGTCCGCGTCAACCGCAAAGCCGGCGAGCGTGCTGGAGGTTCGCTCCGAGGCATACAGGAAACGGCCATCCGGCGTCAGATGCAAATCCGCCGGCGCCAGGGCGCCGCCTTGAAAATCTTTCGGCCGCAGCGAAACGGAAGTTTGCAGCGTCATGCTGCCGGCTGCTGCATCATAGCGATAAGTATTCAACGTGCCGTCCAGCTCGTTGGTGCCATAGACAAAACGCGCACGGCGGTCGAACACGAAATGACGCGGACCGGCGCCGTGCCTGGTTTCTACATACGGCGGGACGTTTGGCGTGACCTGGCCGCTAGCCGCATCAAATCGATATTGCAGGATGATGTCGCCGCCCAGGTTGCTGGCAAACAGGTGCGCATTGGAAGGATCAGTCGCTATCGCGTGCGCTTTTTCGCGGGTTGGAATGACAGCCACCGGCTGCGTTTCGACATCGCCCTTGGCGGTGATCTGGTTGATGGAAATCTTGTTGCCGGTGTAGGACGCCGCCAGCAAGAAACGGCCGCTCTTGTCCGTCGCCAGGTTAGCCATATTGTCGGCCAGCGGCACGGTCGACAGCAGGTTCAGCCTGCCGCTTTGGCTGTCGATGGAAAAGCTGCTGACCGAGTACGGCAGGGAACGCAACGAGGCGTACAGGAAGCGGCGATCGGGGCTGACCGCCAACGGCATGACGGTGCCGCCGGTTGCCACTTTCTCCACCATGGCGGCGCTGCCATCCGTCTGATTGAGTTCCATGACATAGATATCGCGGCTGTCGGCGTTCGACACGTACACCATGGTTTTGGCAGAGGCCGATACGCTGATCATCATGAGCGCCAGGGAAATGCATAGGCGGTTGAATTCAGGAGGCATGGTTGTTCCGTCAGGTGATAGGCGCCGGATTGAATAGCGTCAACGCATTGTGCAATTTGTGATGTTCCGCCCAAGTCTTCTTGCGGCCGCTGGCGACGTCCAGCATGAGATGAAACAGTTCCCAGCCGACGTCTTCAATGCTGGCCTCGCCGCTGGCAATGCGGCCGGCGTTGACATCCATCAGGTCGTGCCAGCGCCGCGCCAGGTCGTTGCGCGTAGCCACTTTGATGACCGGTACCGCGGCCAGGCCGTAAGGAGTGCCGCGGCCGGTGGTGAATACGTGCAGGTTCATGCCGGCCGCCAGCTGCAAGGTGCCACAGACAAAATCGCTGGCCGGCGTGGCGGCGTAGATCAGGCCTTTTTGCTTGAGCTTGTCGCCAGGCGAGAGCACGCCGGAAATGACGCTGCTGCCGGATTTGACGATCGAGCCCATGGCCTTTTCGACAATGTTGGCGAGGCCGCCCTTTTTATTGCCCGGCGTGGTGTTGGCGCTGCGGTCGACGCCGCCGCGGGTGAGGTAATCGTCATACCAGGCCATCTCGCGGATCATGGCTTGCGCCACCTCGGCATTGGCGGCACGCGCAGTCAGCTGGTCGATGCCATCGCGCACTTCGGTGGTCTCGGAAAACATTACGGTGGCGCCGGCGCGCACCAGCAAGTCGCTGGCAAAGCCGACTGCCGGATTGGCGGTGACGCCGGAGAAGGCGTCGCTGCCGCCGCACTGGACCCCGACGATCAGTTCCGATGCCGGACAAGAAACACGGCGGCGCTTATTCAATTCGCTCAATTGCTCTTTTGCGGTGGCCATGATCGATGCAATCATCGACTCGAAGCCGATGTGTTCCGCATCCTGCAAACACACTACGCGCAAGCCGTCTTGCTTGCCGCCGGTGCTTTGAATCGGAATCGAACCTTGCGGGAACAGCCGGCCCGGTTGCAATTTTTCGCAGCCCAGGCTGACCACCATTGCCTGGCCGCCGAAGTTGGGATTCATGCTGATGTTGCGCAGGGTGCGGATCGGAATCTCGGCGCCCGGCGCATCGATCGCCACGCCGCAGCCGTAGGTGTGTTCGAGGCCGATGACATCGTCGACGTGCGGGTATTGCTGCAACAATTCAGCCTTGATGCGCCTGACCGCATGCTCCACCACACCGGAAACACATTGCACCGTGGTGCTGATCGCCAGGATATTGCGCGTACCCACCGTGCCATCCGCATTGCGATAGCCTTCGAAGGTGTAGCCTTCCAACGGCGTTGCCGCTGCCGGAACCCGGTTGGCGATCGGCAGGTTGCTCAGCTCGCGCGCCGGCGGCATCCGCACCAGCGATTCTTCGATCCAGCTTCCTTGTGCAATCGGCCGTTGCGCATAGCCTATCACCACGCCGTAACGCACAATGGACTCGCCTTCCGCCAGATCGCGCAGGGCGACCTTATGGCCCTGCGGTACTTTGTCGCGCAGCACCAGCCCGCAAGGGAAGACGGCGCCTGCCGGCAGGCCGCCGTCATTGGCGACAATCGCAACGTTGTCCTGCTCCTGCATGCGGATGTACAGCGGTGTGTTGTTGTCCGTATCGACAACCGGTGCTGCCTTGATCATGATTCCACTCCAGATAATTTCTTGTATGGCTGCCCGGCATCGTCAAGCGGCTTGAGCTCGACGCGCCTGATATCTTTCACAATCACCAGGTAGCTGATTACGGCTAGCAAGGCATTCGCGCCGACATACACCAGCGCCCATTCGAAGGAACCGGTTTCCTTGATGATATAGCCGATCACGATCGGTGCAGTGATGCCGGCGATATTGCCGAACATGTTGAACAGACTGCCGGTGAGACCGATGATCTCTTTGGGCGAGGTATCGGCGACTACGGCCCAGCCCAGCGCGCCGACGCCCTTGCCGAAAAAAGCCAGCGCCATGATGCCGACCACCATCCATTGGGTATCGACGTAATTGCACAAGATCATGGTGGTCGACAATAGCAGGCCGGCGACGATAGGAATCTTGCGCGCCCAGGTCAATGAAAAGCCGCGTTTGATCAGGCGATCCGAAATCATGCCGCCCAATACGCCGCCGAGAAAGCCGCAAATCGCCGGCAAGGAAGCCACGATGCCCGCTTTCAGGATCGACATGCCGCGTTCCTGCACCAGATAGATCGGGAACCAGGTCAGGAAAAAATAGGTAATCGTATTGATGCAGTATTGGCCGAGATACACGCCGGCCAGCATGCGATTGCCGAGCAGCTGCTTGAGATAACCCAGCTTGACGCCGCGGTTGGCCTGGCTGCCCTTGCTACCCTTTTCGGCTGCACTCCTGCTGCTCCCCAGCCCCTGATCCATGTCGACCAGGCCGCCGCCGTCGCGGATATGCGCCAGTTCCGCCGGACTCATGCGCGGATGATCCTTCGGGCTATGCATCACCCGCATCCAGATCATGCTCAGCACCAGGCCGGCAGCGCCCATCACCACAAACGTTTGCGACCAGCCGTAGGCATGCGTGATCCAGGCCATCAAAGGGGCGAACAGCACGGTAGCAAAATATTGCGCCGAATTGAAAATCGCCGAAGCGGTGCCGCGTTCAGTTGTCGGAAACCAGGCAGCGACGATGCGGCCGTTGGCGGGGAAGGAAGGCGCTTCGGCCAGACCGACCATGAAGCGCAACATGAATAACGCCGGCACGGCCCACAGCACGCCCAGAAAATGCACGCCCCCTTGCAGCAGGGTGAACAGCGACCAGATAAAGATGCTGGCAGCGTACACCCGCTTCGAGCCGTAACGGTCGAGCAGCCAGCCGCCCGGCAATTGCCCCAGCACGTAAGCCCAGCTGAAGGCGGAAAAGATGAATCCCATGGTGACAGCGTCGAAGCCCAGCTCGCTCTTCATTGCGGTGCCTGCAATGGAAAGGATGGCGCGATCGGCGTAGTTGAAAGTGGTCACCATGAACAGCATGAACAAGATCATGTAGCGCAGCTTGCCACGTTGAGCCGGTGCCGGCCCAGTCGTTTTGTTGATATTCACCTACGTCTCCTGTTTTTTGCCAGAGTCAGCGCTTGCAATGAAGCTGCTTGATACACTGCAGATTCCCGCCATCCGAAACCGTCATCGCATATGTTGCGGATCCGGGTCGGATTTTTTGCTGTTGCTTACCGGTTATTGCTTGCTGCGGGGCGGCGTTCTTATTGTTATTGATATTTACTTGTACTAGACTACACTTATGTTATCAGTCATCCTACAACTTGAATCGTAGTATAATCACCGAAAAATAATTTGGCAACTAGATTTACTTTTCTCGCGCCCCACCCAATGAATACACCGCTCAATACTTTACCCACCCCGAGCGCTCCACCCAAAAAACATCGCAACCTGGCGCAGAGCGTGGTCGCCAATATTGCCGACAGTATCCGCACCGGCGTCAGCAAGCCCGGGGACAAGCTGCCGACCGAATCCGAACTGATGCGCACGCAGGGCGTCAGCCGCACCGTGATACGCGAGGCGATTTCACATCTGCAAGCCTCGGGACTGGTGGAGACGCGGCACGGCATCGGCACTTTCGTATTGGCGGCAAGCAACTCCAGTCATTTCGACATCGATCCGGAAACCGTGATCACCATGCGCGACATCCTGGCCATCCTGGAACTGCGCATCAGCCTCGAAGCGGAAGCCGCCGGACTGGCGGCGGCGCGGCGCAACGACGAGCAGCTGGCGCAAATGCGGATGGCGCTGGATGCATTCCAGAAGAGCGCCAACGAGCATGGCGACTCGGTTGCCGCCGATGTGCAGTTCCATTTGCACATCGCACAAGCCACCGGCAACCGCTATTTTGTGGACATCCTGACCCACCTCGGCACCACCATCATTCCGCGCACCCGGATCAATTCCGCCAAGCTGGCGCATGACGATCCGGCGGCCTATCTGGACCGCGTGCACCGCGAGCATGAAGATATCTACAATGCCATCGTGCGCCAGGATCCGGAGACCGCGCGGGCAGCAATGCGCACGCATCTGAGCAACAGCCGCGAGCGTTTGCGCAAGGTGCAGGACAGCATGGCGCTGCAGCCGTAAGCGGCGGACAAAGAACCGGCTGCAATCGAGCAAGCAAGCTGCCGCCACGCCCGGCAGCTTGCTCCCATAAAAAAAAACTCCCTCAGCGACACACTGCCTGCCGCCCGTTTTGCCGCGGATTTTCGCCGTTTCTAACGCCCCGCTTCGTTCTCCCAAATAAAACAAACAACATTTCCCGGCTTGCATGCTGCAAATCTTTGTTGTACGATGACTGATAACTTAAGTCCCCGAACGCCAGCACGCCCTTCTGCGCGGCGCAGGCGCTCGATTATCAACCGCAGCACTACACGATACCTTGACCATGAATCCTCAAGAACTCAAACAGACACTTTCCTCCGGCTTGCTGTCTTTCCCGATTACCGATTTCGATGCGCAAGGCAATTTCCGCCCGAGCACCTACGCGGACCGGCTTGAATGGCTGGCTCCCTACGGCGCGAGCGCCTTGTTTGTAGCTGGCGGCACAGGCGAGTTCTTTTCGCTCACGAGCTCCGAATATTCCGATGTAGTACGGCTGGCGGTAGAAACCTGCCGTGGCAAAGTGCCGATCCTGGCCGGCGCCGGCGGCCCGACCCGCACCGCCATCGCTTTCGCACAGGAAGCCGAACGCCTGGGCGCGCAAGGCATCCTGCTGATGCCGCATTACCTGACCGAAGCATCGCAAGATGGTTTGGTGGCCCACGTCGAAGCCATCTGCAATTCGGTCAAATTCGGCGTCGTCGTGTACAACCGCGGCATCTGCCGCCTGAATGCGGATTCGGTGGAGTTGCTGGCCGCACGCTGCCCCAACCTGATCGGCTTCAAGGACGGCATCGGCGACATCGAACTGATGGTAACGATACGCCGCCGGCTCGGCGATCGCCTGACTTACCTTGGCGGCCTGCCGACTGCGGAATTGTTTGCGGCGCCGTACAAAGCACTCGGCGTACCGGTTTACTCGTCGGCGGTATTCAATTTCCTGCCGAAAATGGCGATGGATTTCTACACTGCCGTCAAGAATGACGACCACGCCACCACCGGCCGCCTGCTGGACAGCTTCTTCCTGCCTTACCTGGCAATCCGCAACAAGAAAGCCGGCTACGCCGTCAGCATCGTCAAAGCCGGCGCAACCATCGTCGGCCATGACGGCGGCCCGGTACGCACACCGTTGATTGATCTGAATGCGGAAGAATGCGAGCAGCTGAAGGCATTGATTTTGGCGCAAGGGGCGCAGTAGTTGGCGAGACAGGCAACGGCGTGTACTCCGTGGGCAGTTAATAGGGGTCAGAGTAATTTTCGCAAAGGGCGCGAAAAAAAACTCTGATCCCATTTAACTGCTTTTGCGGTGACGCAAAAAATCGAACACTTGCAACTTGCATATCGAGGAAAATAAATGAACATCACTGGTGAAATGCTCATCGGCCAATCCAGCGTGCGCGGCGCCGAAGGCACGTTACGCGCAATCAATCCCGCCACCAATGAAAAAATCGGCCCCGATTTTGGCGCCGGCGGAAGCGCTGAAGTAGATCGCGCCTGCACTTTGGCGCAACAAGCTTTCGATAGCTATCGCGAAACCACGCCACAACGACGCGCAGAGTTCCTGGAAGAAATCGCCAACGGCATCCTGGCGCTGGGACCGGCGCTGATCGAACGCGCAGCGCAAGAATCCGGCCTGCCGGCGGCACGCCTGGAAGGCGAACGCGGCCGCACTGTCGGCCAGCTACGACTATTCGCTACCGTTGTGCGCGCCGGTCAGTATCTACATGCCACTCTCGATTCAGCGCTACCGGAACGAGTCCCGCCACGCCCCGATCTACGCTTGCGCAAAATCGCCATCGGCCCGGTCGCGGTATTCGGCGCCAGCAATTTCCCGCTGGCGTTCTCGGTTGCCGGCGGCGATACCGCCGCTGCGCTGGCCGCCGGCTGCCCGGTAGTAGTCAAGGCGCATAGCGCCCATCCTGGCACCTCGGAATTGGTTGCGCGCGTCATCCAGCAAGCGGTCGCTGCCTGCCAACTACCGGAAGGCGTGTTTTCCCTGATCATTGGCAATGGCAACGCGGTCGGCCAGGCATTAGTCAGCCACCCTGCGATCAAGGCGGTTGGCTTTACCGGCTCGCGCCAGGGTGGCCTGGCGCTGATGCGAGCGGCAGCGCAAAGACGTGAACCGATTCCCGTGTACGCCGAAATGAGCAGCATCAACCCCATGTTCCTGTTGCCGCATGCATTGGCCGCACGGGCGTCTCAAATCGGCAGCGCTTTCGTCGATTCGCTGACGATGGGCGTGGGACAGTTCTGCACCAATCCTGGTCTGGTAATTGGATTGGCGGGCGAACATCTGGCGCAGTTTCAAGAAGCCGCGTCGCGTGCATTGCAAGCCAAGGCGGCCGGCACCATGCTGACACCTGGCATCCACAGCGCCTATATCGCCGGCGTCGAACGCATGGGCGCAATTGCCGGCGTCACCACTCTCAGCCAGGGTCTGGCGGCAGATGCACCATGCGCCGCCCAGGCTACATTGTTTGCCACCGACGCCGCAACCTTCCTGGCTGCCGAACAGCTGGAAGATGAAATCTTCGGCCCCAGCTCATTGATTGTCGCCTGCCAGAACGAAGAAGAAATGCACACCGTCGCCGAACATCTGGCCGGCCAGCTGAGCGCCACCCTGCAGCTCGATAACGACGATCACGCGCTGGCCAGGAAACTGTTGCCGACGCTGGAACGCAAAGCCGGCCGCATCCTGGTGAACAGTTATCCGACCGGCGTTGAAGTATCGTATGCGATGGTGCACGGCGGCCCGTTCCCTGCAACTTCGGACAGTCGCAGCACCTCGGTCGGCGCCAGCGCCATCGACCGTTTCCTGCGGCCGGTGTGCTATCAGGACTTGCCGGCTGATTTACTGCCGACAGCCGTGCAAGACGGCAATCCCCTTGGATTGACGCGACTGGTGGATGGAAACTTCATCAAACGCTAAAAGAATAGTTCGACTCGAACTCGATCGGTCATGCGGGGCCGCGCGAAATTGTATCCGCGCAGTCCCGCCTGAACACAGCATCAGGAATTTTCAATTTCCGAAATAGTGAATTCAATCCCGCCAACCCATTTTGCAACAAGGTTGTAAATCCATGCGCCAATCGCCGTGAAAATGAAACCGAAGACTGCATAAAGAAACGGCAGTATGAACATCATGCCCATCGGTGCTTTAGGTCCTGGCATAAATGCGTAAAACAAACTCATGAGAACAATCATCGGCAAAGAAATAGCGAAATAAAGAAGTGCCATGACTTTGGCGGTTTGAAACGGGGAAATACTCGAAATTTGTTTTTTCATGGCTTATTTTTTTCCCTTTTTTAAATTTCCGGATCGACCATGCGATGAAGGCCGACCCGGAACTTGCACGATCAGCCCGGCACTTTGCCCTCTACACCCTGCACATAAAACTTGATGCCATGCAGGAAACCGTCATCCGGCACGACGTCCTTGGCCACCACTTCCTTGCCGGTATTGTCGACCACCGGGCCTTTCCAGATCGGCGCGCTGCCGTCGATGATGGCTTTCTTATGTTCGGCAACCAGCGCTTTGACGTCTGCCGGCAGCTCGGCATTGAAGGCGCCGAGATCAATGCCGTCGTCTTTCAGGCCGAGCCAGCTGGTGCTGCTTTTCCAGGTGCCGTCGAGCACTTCGCCGACGCGCCTGGTGTAGTACACGCCCCAGTTGATCATCGATGCCGCCAGATGCGCTTTCGGCCCGAAACTGGTCATGTCGCTGTCCCAGCCGAAGGCATATACACCCTTTTCCTGCGCGGTTTGCACCACGGCGGCGGAATCGGTATTTTGCATCAGCACGTCGACGCCCTGGCCGATCAGCGTGGTGGCGGCTTCGCGTTCCTTGCCCGGATCGAACCATTTGTTAACCCACACAACGCGGGTAGTGGCTTTCGGATTGACCGAGCGCGCACCCAGGGTGAAGGAATCGATGTTGCGGATGACTTCAGGAATCGGCACCGAAGCGACCACGCCGAGCTTGCCGGTTTTACTCATCTTGCCCGCCACCACGCCGGCCAGATAAGCGCCTTCATAGGTGCGGACATCGTATTGCGCCAGGTTGTCGGCAGTCTTGAAACCGGTCGCGTGTTCGAACTTGACGTCCGGGAATTCCTTGGCGACCTTCAGCATCGCTTCCATATAACCGAAGGTGGTGCCGAAGATCAGCTTGTTGCCGTCGACCGCCAGCTGGCGGATCACGCGCTCGGCATCGGCAGCGGATTCAGGCACGTTCTCGACGAAAGTGGTTTTCACCTTGTCGCCGTATTTTTCTTCGACCGCCTTGCGTCCCTTGTCGTGGGCGAAGGTCCAGCCGGCATCTCCCACCGGTCCGATGTAGACGAAAGCCACTTTCAGCGGTTCGGCCTTGACGGGTGCGGCCGCCGGCGCCGAAGCGGAAGCCGCCGGCGCTGCCGCCTCCTCTTTCTTGCCGCAGCCGATGAGCGTGGCGGCTGCCAGCGCGGTGAGCATTGCGAGTGATGCCCTGCGTGAAATCCTCATGTGTATCTCCCTTGGTATGGATGGTTAGTCTGCTTACTGCAATTTTGCCGGCTGCTTGCTTAACTGGCACCCGGCTTGAAAGGTTTGCCGAGCGAAGCCGGCATGTTCAGGCGAATCCAGTCGGGATTACGCGAGATCAGCGCCAGCACCACAATGGTTGCCACGTACGGCAGCATCGACAAGATTTGCGAAGGCAGGGTAACTCCTATGCCTTGCAGGTAAAACTGGAGGATGGTGACGCCGCCGAACAGCAACGCGCCAAGCAGCACGCGAACCGGACGCCACGTGGCGAACGCCGTCAAGGCGAGTGCAATCCAGCCGCGGCCGGAAACCAGGCCCTCGACCCACATCGGCGTATACACCAGCGACAGATAGGCGCCGGCCAGCCCGCAGCAAGCGCCGCCGAACAGCAACGCGGCAAAGCGGATCCAGCGCACCGGGTAACCAAGCGCATGCGCCGATTCCGGCGATTCGCCGACGGCGCGCAAAATCAATCCGGCACGGGTGCGGTAGATGAACCAGGCAATCGCCGCACACAACAGCAGCGACAGATAGCTCATCCAATGCTGCTGGAACAGCGCCTGGCCAAGAAACGGGATGTCCTTGAGCACCGGGATAGACAGCGTTTGCGACGGCAACGCCAGGCCGACAAAGCGCTGGCCGATAAAGGCCGACAAACCGGCGCCGAAGATCGACAACGCCAGCCCGGTGGCGACCTGGTTGGTCGCCAGCACCAGCGCCAGCCAGGAAAACAGCGCCGCCATCAGGACGCCGCTGAGCGCACCGGCCAGGAAACCGAGCATCGGGCTATGGGTGGTGTAGCCGACCGCGAAGCCGGCGATGGCGGCGACCAGCATCATGCCTTCCGCCCCAAGATTGAGGACTCCGGCACGCTCGTTGATCAGCAGGCCGAGCGCCGCCAGCAGCAACGGCGTGCCGGCGTTGATCGAGGCCGCGATGAGAGAGGCGAATTGTTCCATGCTTAAACCTCGACTTTCCGACGCAGGCGATAATCGATCAGGGTATCGCTGGCCAACAGAAGGAACAGCAGCATGCCCTGGAACACGCCGGTGATCGCCGATGGCAGGCCGAGCCGCGATTGCGCCAGTTCGCCGCCCAGATAGAGCAGCGACATCACCAGTCCGCCCAGCACCGCGCCGACCGGATGCAGGCGGCCGATGAAGGCAACGATGATGGCGGCGAAGCCGTAACCGGGCGATACCGACGGCAGCAACTGGCCGATCGGACCGGCAATTTCAAACGCTCCCGCCAGACCGGCGAAACTGCCGGAAATCAGCAGCGAGGTCCACAATGCGCTACGGCTGGAAAAGCCGGCATAACGCGCCGCGTGCGGTGCAGTGCCGCCGACAAACAGCGCAAAGCCGCGCAAGCTGCGCGTCACGAACACCGTCATCACGGCCGCCAGCACCAGCGTGACGACAAAGCCGATGTGCAGGCGTGTCCCGCTGATCAGTTCCGGCAGCATGAATTCGCTGGAGAACACTTTCGATTGCGGAAAGTTCATGCCGTTCGGATCTTTCAAGGGCCCGTTCACCGCATACATCAGCAGCAATTGCGCGACATAAGTCAGCATCAGCGAGACCAGGATTTCGTTGGCGTTGAAACGGTCGCGCAACACTGCCGTGATGCTGGCCCAGAAAGCGCCGCCGAGAATCCCGGCGACGATCATCAGGAACAGGCCGAGGCCGCCGGCAATGGCATGTCCCGGCACGTCTATCAGCACCAGCGCGCCGCCGGCAAACAAGGCGCCGACAGTGAATTGTCCTTCGGCGCCGATGTTCCAGACATTGGCGCGAAAGCACACCGCCAGGCCCAGCGCACACAGTATCAGCGGCACCGATTTCAGCAGCAGCTCGCTGATGGCGCGCTTGCCGTTGAACGGATCGACCAGGAATACTTTCAGGCCGGCCAGCGGATCCTTGCCCAGCGCGATGAACAGCAATGCGCCCAGCAACATGGTCATGACAACCGCAATCAGCGGCGACAGATACGTCATCGAGCGCGACGGCGTGCCGCGCAGCTCCAACTTCCAGGGCCACAAATTACGCATGGGCGGCCCCTTGGCCATCTTGCGCATCTTGCCACAAGCCGCTCATCCACAAGCCGACTTGCTCGCGGCTAGCCTGTTCGATCTGGATCGACGGCGACAGCTTGCCCTTGGCAATCACATGCAGCCGGTCGCACAGCGCGAACAGCTCATCGAGTTCTTCGGAAATGATCAGCACCGCGCAACCTTCCTTTTTCAATGCCAGGATCTCCGTGTGAATTTGCGCCGCGGCGCCTACATCCACACCCCAGGTCGGCTGCGCCACGATGAATACGCTCGGCTTGCGATCCAGCTCGCGGCCGACGATGAATTTCTGCAGATTGCCGCCCGACAGGCTTTTGGCCAGCGCATCGGGACCGCTCGCCTTGACCTTGAAGCCCGCAATGATGGCGGCGGCGGCGCTGCGGGTGTAGGCAAAATCGATCATGCCGCGTTTAACATACGGGGGCTTCTGATGCGACAGCAGCATGTTGGCGGCCAGCGACAGGGTCGGCACCGCGCCGCGCCCCAGTCTTTCTTCCGGCACCAGTCCGAGGCCGAGCGCGCGGCGCGGGTTAGGCGCCAGATGACCGGCGGCGCGGCCGGCCAGCATCAGCATAGCGGGCGCAGCGCGCTGATCTTCGCCGGACAGCGCAGCCAGCAATTCCTGCTGGCCGTTGCCGGAGACGCCGGCGATGCCGACGATCTCGCCGGCCCGCACTTCGCATTCGATATTGTGCAGTTCAGTGGCGAACAGATGCGCTTTCGGCAAACTCAGGCGGTTGATATGCAGCTTGCGCTCGCTGCGTTGCGAATCTGGATTGCGTTCGCGCTGCAAGCGCACCAGTTCGTCGCCGATCATCATGCGCGACAAGCCGGCGCTGGTTTCGTTGCGCGGATCGCAGTTGCCGGTGACCCTGCCATTGCGCATCACCGTGGCGCTATGGCAGAGGGCGCGGATTTCATCGAGCTTGTGGCTGATGTACAGAATGCTGCAGCCTTCGGCGGCCAGCTTGCGCAAGGTGACGAACAGCTTGTCTACTGCCTGTGGCGTCAGCACCGAAGTCGGCTCGTCCAGGATCAGCAATTGCGGATTGGTCAACAGGGCGCGCACGATTTCCACCCGCTGCCGTTGGCCGACCGACAGCGTGTGCACATGACGATGCGGCTCCAGCTCCAGGCCGTATTTTTCGCCGGTCTGGCGGATTTGCGCGACCAGCTCCGGCATGCTGACATTCGACGCCAGGCCGAGGGCGATATTTTCTGCGACGGTCAGCGTATCGAACAGGGAGAAATGCTGGAACACCATGGCGATGCCGAGCTTGCGCGCCACATGCGGATTGGCGATGTGGACCTGTTCGCCGTTCCAGGAAATCTCGCCGGCATCCGGTTTCACCGTGCCGAAGATAATCTTCATCAAGGTCGATTTGCCGGCGCCGTTCTCGCCGAGGACGGCATGGATTTCGCCGGGAGCAACGCTCAGATTGATATCGTCGTTCGCCAGCACGCCGGGATAGGCTTTGCGGATATGGGCGATTTCCAGACGCGGTATGGTTGAAGTCACTTTCTTTTGCCTGTACCAGTGAAAGACTGTTGCAAAATGAATCCAGCGTTGTTGCCTACCGTGCCGCGTGCGCGTTTGGGCGCATGCGATGCAAGCAACATGCTACATCAATTCCTATGCTTGTCGCCGACTTAAAATGCAATGGTTTGCCGGCATAAAGTCCTTGCAAAAGCAAACGGCATGCCAGAGGCCAAAGAGAAGCCTGAAGACCAGGCCAAAAGCATCTGGCGCGGTTTGTGCCTGCGATTTTGCCTGTAACTGACGACAGGAATTTGCGGTAGCATGAACGCAGGCTTGCAATCCGAACAGAAATGAGACCCATGAAAAAAAAGTCTGGTAAGTCTGGTGATACGGTTTCCGCGCCGGCCAAAGCCGTCACCAAACGCGGCAGCGGCATTATCGACCAAAAGATCTACGACTCCGTCCTGAAAGCGGTGATGAGCCAGCGCCTGCCGCCCGGAACCAAGCTGACCGAATCCAGCCTGTGCGAGCTGTTTGCCGTCAGCCGGACTATCGTGCGCAAGGCGATCCAGCGCCTGGCGCACGACCATATTCTCGAATTGCGCCCCAACCGTGGCGCCATCATCGCCCAGCCGACGCCGCAGGAAACGCGCGAGATCTTCGCCGCGCGGCGCGCTATCGAAGCGGCGATCGTACCGCTGGCGGCAAGCAACGCCAGCCGCGCGCAAATCACCCGCCTGCGTCAGATCGTGAGAGAAGAACATGCGTCCTTTCATTGCGGCGATCACGCCAAATGGATACGCCTCGGCGGCGAGTTCCATATCCTGTTGTCCGAGAGCGCCGGCAATCCGGTGCTCACCCGCTTCCTGCGCGAACTGGTATCGCGCTGCTCCTTGATCATCGCGCTGTATCAGGCGCCCGGCAAGACCGCATGCCCGAACGACGAACACGAACAGCTGATAGACGCGATTGCCGCCGGCGACGCCGCACAGGCCGTCAAAATGATGAATCAGCATCTGCTCGATATCGAGCGCGCCCTGCGCCTGAGCGACGACGAACATGACGTGGACCTGGCTGAAATACTCGATATCGCATAGATAGCGCGCAATAAAGCCCGTTCGCTTCCAACCTCCTTTGCCGCTCGTCCCCAGCTTGCATCGTCCCACACCGGACATTGCTACAGCCTCTTTAAAGTGTATACAACTTATTAAAAATTGTCGCTATTTTGAGACATCGGCACGCACTAATCCGGCTCTTTCCTGATCGCGCCATCCCTAATTTGGCGCAAGGCTCACCAATAAATAGCGCTATTTTTCGCCAAGAATTATCCCTCCTTGAGCCTCTCTGCTTGCCGTCGACGCATCTCGGCGCGGCGTCAAAAACGATTTCTCATATGTATACAATATATTTACGGTAAAAATCGTAATCCGATTTCTCCAATGTCTCTCCCATTATTCCTGCTTGAAAGAAATTCTGGCATGGTCTTTGCGTTGACTGAATCGGTTCTGGTCAATAGTCGAGATAGCTTCTCGATGATCTGATCTCAGCTTGCGTGATGTTGGCACAACAAAAAACAAGCAAGTCCGGTTTATCAATGTCGATAAGATGGGAGTGGGAAATGGGAAAAAAAGCGAGGGCGCGCGCCCGCATGCGGTGCGCGCATAAAGTGGTTCTGACGCTGGGAGCAGCGCTGCCGTTCGGAGCGGCAATGGCGCAGACTGCGGAAGCCGCACAGGGCGGCGGACTGCAACTGGAGACCGTGACGGTGACGGCGCAGCGCAAGATTGAAAAGATCAAGGACGTGCCGATTTCGGTGACCTTGCTCAAGGGTGATACCCTCGATGTCCTCAACTCCGGCGGCCAGGATATCCGCGTGCTGGCGGCCAAGGTGCCAAGCCTGAATATCGAATCGTCGAATGGCCGCACCTTCCCCCGCTTCTATATCCGCGGCTACGGCAATACCGATTTTTCCACCTTCGCCTCGCAGCCGGTATCCCTGATATTCGACGATGTGGTGCAGGAAAACGCCGCCCTCAAAGGCTTCCCGATGTTCGACCTGGCAGGTGTCGAGGTGCTGCGCGGTCCGCAGGGAACGCTGTTCGGCCGCAATACACCGGCCGGCGTGGTCAAGTTTGATTCGGCCAAGCCAAGCCTGGACAAGGTCTCCGGCTACTACAGCGTCTCCGACGGCACCCACAATACCGCCAATCTGGAGGCGGCAGTCAACGTACCCTTGAGCGATCAATGGGCGATGCGCTTCTCGACGCTGGTGGAACATCGCGACAACTGGGTCACCAACAACGGCGGCGGAACTCCCAACCTGGAAGGTTACAACGAACGTGCCGGCCGCCTGCAATTCCTGTACAAGCCGGACGGCACTTTCAATGCGCTGTTCAATATCCACTCGCGCGCTACTGAGGGCAGCGCCCGTCTGTTCCGCGCCAATATTCTGGAGAAGGGCACGGACGGCTTCGTGGCCGGCTTTAGTCCTTCGCAGGTCACCTTCAATGGATTGAACACGCAGTCCTTGCATACCGCTGGCGGCAGCGCGCGGCTGAGCTGGAACCTGGATCAGGTCAAACTGTACTCGATCACCGGTTATGAAACCATCTCCAGCTATTTCAGCCGCGGCGATATCGACGGCGGCACGCCGACCGGTCCCGGTTTCATTCCATTCCAGGTACAGACCGGTGGCGGCGTGGTCGATCACAAGCAGTTTTCGCAGGAATTCCGGGTAGAGTCGAAGAACGAGGGACCGCTCAACTGGCAGACCGGTTTGTACTACTTCTACGAGGATGTGGCAGGCGACAGCGCCAACTTCGACAGCAATACGCAATTGCAAACCAGCTATCTGCAAAATCGCCAGAAGAACACCGCCTATGCTGCATTCGGCTCGTTGACCTATGACGTCAACGACAGGCTCAAATTGCGCGGCGGCCTGCGTTATACCCAAGACAAGAAGGATTTCGCCAACGAAATCGCCAACAACGTCAAATTTACCGGCCCCGGGTCGATCAGCGAAAGCAAATCGAACGTGAGCTGGGACGCCAGCGCCAACTACGCCTTGACCAACGACGTCAATACCTATGCGCGGATCGCCACCGGCTTCCGCGCACCGAGTATCGCGGCGCCGTCGTCCTCGGTGCCGATCACCGTGGCCAACGCTGAAACCATCACTTCCTATGAAGCCGGGATCAAGGCCGACTTGTTCAACCGCCGCGCCCGCGCCAATTTCAGCGTCTACAGTTTCGACGTCAAGAATCAGCAGCTGACCGCAGTCGGCGGCGCCTCCAACTCGATCATGCTGGTGAATGCAGCCAAGACGGTGGGCCGCGGCGCCGAGCTGGATCTGGAAGCCAACCTGAGCGAGCGCCTGCGCGTTACCGTTGGCGGCAGCTACAACTACACGCAGATTCGCGACCCGAACCTGCTGGTAGCCGGCTGCGCCTCCTGCACCATGCTCAACACCCAAGTGCGGCCAGGCTTGTTCTCGATCGACGGCAACTCCCTGCCGCAAGCACCGAAGTGGATTGCCAACGTGACGGCGCGCTACGGCATCCCGATGGGCAACAACGACGAGCTGTACTTCTATACCGACTGGACCTACCGCAGCAAGATCAACTTCTTCCTGTACAACTCGACCGAGTTCACCGGCAAGCCCTTGCTCGAAGGCGGCTTGCGCGTGGGCTACAAGTGGGATGGCGACAAGTATGAAGTTGCAGCATTCGCCCGCAACATCACCAACAAGATAGTGGCGGTCGGCGGCATCGACTTCGACAACCGGACGGCATTCATCAACGAACCACGCATGTTCGGCTTGCAGTTCCGGTCGAATTTCTGATTTACCTGATCACTGCAGCAACCGGCAATTTCCAGGGACGGCACTACCAGAGTCGTCCCTGGGTATTTTTTATATTTGAAAGTACTTTATGAAATCGAATTCAATGCGCCGCCGCTTGTTATCGACGGTATTCATGCTTGGATTGGCGGTCGCTGCGACAGCGCCGCTGCAGGCCCAGGCCGAAGGCAAGCGCAAAGTGATTATCGACGACGACATCGGCGGCCCGCGGGCGGCGCAGCTGATGGCGATCCAGTCGCCGGAGGTGGAAGTGCTGGGCATTACGATTGTCAGCGGCTCGACCTGGCGCGACGAGAATATCGCGCATGCCCTGCGCACGCTGGAAGTGATAGGACGCAGCGATATCCCGGTGGTGCCCGGCTCGGCCTTTCCCCTGCTGAATACGCAGGAAACCACGCGGCGCTGGGAAACCTTGTACGGCAAACTGTTCTACAAAGGCGCCTGGATGGATGAAAAATGGCCGGACGGCACCATCCAGAGCCAGCCGAATTATCACGCGCACGATGTGGTGCCGCAACTGCCGGAAGGCATGCCGCATACCAAGTCGTCGACTGAAATCGCCGCCAATTTCATGATCAGGAAAGTGCATGAATTCCCGGGCCAGGTCACCATCCTCGCCACCGGGCCGATGACCAACGTGGCGCTGGCGATCAGCCTCGATCCCAGCTTTGCCGAGACGGCGAAGGAAATCGTCTACATGGGCGGCAGCCTGAATCCGCACCAGGTGCTGCCGTCGAAATCGGCGGAGCAGTTTGCGCGCGAATATATCAATTCGCCGCGCCTGGAATTCAACTTCCGCTGGGATCCTGAAGCAGCCAAGATCGCCCTGCGCGCGCCATGGAAACGCATCGTCATGGTGCCGGCCGATCCGTCGACGGCGACCGAACTCAGCGCCAAGCTGCTGAACGACATGACCAAGGCCAATACGCCTTTGACGCAAATGGTGAAAAAGGTTACCGAGACCGGCTTTCCCTTGTGGGATGAGCTGGCCACGGCGGTCTGGCTGGACCCGACGCTGATCAGCAAATCGGACCAGCTGTTTGTCAGCATAGACACCGATTTCGGCGCGGGATACGGCAACACCCTCTCTTGGCCCGCCGCTTACGCGCCGCCCGGCCTGATAGCCAGTCCGACAACGGTGGTGCGCGAAGTCAACGTACCGGCTTTCGAAAAAATGATGATCAAACTGATGAATCAACCGACGCCGCCGCTACCTAAGCGATAATTGCACGCCAAGTCTTGATGCCGAAGACAGACTCGTTCAGCATCAGGCCGGCAACCTCGGCATCGCTTGCTATCAGCTCTTATTGCGCAGTCTTGTCCGACGGATATTGCAAGGAATCGCGCAGCAGATACCCCATCGGCATGTTCATATTGCTGCCCTTCGGACCATTCGGCTGGGTGAACCAGTAGCTATAGATTTTTTGCATTTCACCCTCGCTGATCAAGCGCACCATCTCGCGATCCACCACCTTCTTGAACCCCGGATCGTCTTTGCGGAACATCAGCGAATACGGTTCGATCGACAAGGGATCGCCGAGGATCGTATAGGCGGCAGGATTCTTTGCCGTCGAGCGCAGGCTGTATAGCAGCACGTCGTCCATCGCATAAGCATCAGCCTTGCCTTGTTCGACGAAGGAAAACGATTCGGCATCGTCCTTGGCTTCCAGCACCTTGATATTGAGCGAGCGCACATTGCTGCGATCGTTGACCAGGTCGATGGTAGTGGTGCTCTTGGTGATCACGATGGTCTTACCGCGCAGATCCGACCAGTTCTTGATGCCGCCGCCGCTCTTGACGATCATGCGTACGCTGGAAAAGAAATGCGGGATGGTGAAGCCGACCCGGGTGCGGCGTTCTGCATTATTGGTGGTCGAACCACATTCCATGTCGGCCTTGCCGTCGATGATGCTGGAAAAGCGGGTAGTCGAATCAACCGGCAGGTACTGTATTTTCAGATTCGGCAATTTCAGTTCGCGCTTGACGGCCTCGGCGATTTTCAGGCACACGTCAATTGAATAACCAACGATCTGCTTGCTGTCGTTGGT
Organism: Collimonas sp. OK242; assembly: GCF_900107095.1. Lineage (GTDB taxonomy): Bacteria > Pseudomonadota > Gammaproteobacteria > Burkholderiales > Burkholderiaceae_D > Collimonas. Next base: position 93,266 of record NZ_FNOR01000015.1, on the reverse strand, counting down.
GAAGGAAAAAGGCGCCGTTTCCCGATAGGCAAACGTCATGGTCTGGCTATCGCGAATCTTGCCGAGCGTATCGCCCGCACTTGCGGCCAGCGGCGCCAGAATACAAAACAAAGTCAAACCGTGCTTGATCACACCACGCATAACGAAAGCTCCAATGAGTCGCTGCCGGCCGCCGCCTATGGTGATGATGATGGCGGGCGACCGGAAAATAAGTTAAGGAGCAAATTTCCCCGCGACAATATATCAGCACTTCCGCCGCTTGCGGTGCATATTACAAATTGCTTACATCAGTTCGGTTGCGGCAGTCCGTCGAGACGCTTCCGGCAAACCATGCCGTCGCCAGCAGCGCGTGGCAAGCTATGACTTGGCAGAACAGGGACGATATAGGGCTCTGTAAGGCACTATGGATGCGTTAGACAGATATATCGGGCTGGGTCCTTTGCAGCGTCCCTATTGTAAAACCATGGCTGGCCTAGGCACGACTCTTGAACCATGCGGCCGTAGCTGCATCGGCGGGAAAAAATGATTCTATCCGCAACTCGTGGACAGTGACGTCGTGCGGCGTGCCCATGGTGGCGATCGAGGTGAACAGATTCAGCTCCACATCATCCTTCCTGATCGCCATCGCCAGGAAGGGCAAGACGCGGGCGTCGAGATTCGGCGTCTGCGTGGCGGCCTTGACGCCTGGCAGCGCGATCAGCTGTTCCAGCAGGCTGGTGGCCTCGCTGCCGGGACCGTCGCTCATGGCTTCGCGCTGTATCCAATGCAACAGATCGGCGCCGACATCTTGCCAATTCACCAAATATTTTCTGATGGCTTGCGGATCCAGCATCAGTTTCAAGACGTTGACGCCTTCGCGCGGAATCGGCTGGCTCTCCGGCATATCCAGCAGCCACCTGATCATCATGGCCGCCGGGCCGTTGCTCATCACCAGGTTCCACAAGCGGTCCACCACCAGCGCCGGATAGGGCGCTTGCTGGGCCAGCATGAAATCCAGCGCCTGCTTGACCGCGCTTAACTCAGGATCGCTCAATTTCCGCTCCTGGTAGGCCGGCGCGAAACCGGCTGCCAGCAGCATCACATTGCGCTGCCGCAGCGGAATGTCGAGCGCCGTCCCCAGCTTCAGGATCAGTTCCCGGCTCGGCTGCGATCGCCCGCTTTCCAGGAAGCTGATGTGGCGCTGCGAGATATGGCTCTCGGTAGACAAGCGCAGCTGGCTGTAGCCGCGCTTGTCGCGCCAATAACGCAAAGCTGTCGCGAAGTCGTTGAAATAGCGGTTCCGTGCAGCAGGTTCCGCGCCTTGCCTGGTGACGGCGTGTTCCGCTACGGCCGCCTTCACTACGGTTTGCTGTGCGCCCATCACTTGGCTCCAAAGATTTACCGGGCAGTTTATCTGGATATCGAAAGGGCCGCCGGCAGTTCACTTGAGATGGCTTCAAGCCGGCAAGTTCATCGCATCCAGGAAGCCGGTGACGCTGCTGATACGACCGTCTGCCGCCACCACGACGATATCGGTGCCGTAAGCAACCGGCTCGGCGCCTTCGGCCGCGAGTGCCCAGGAAAAGCGGACGACGTCGTTATGGCCGTCTTGCTTGCCGTGCAGTTTGAAGCGCAATCCGGCAAATTGCTGTTGCACTGCGCTGATCATGGCATCCAGCCCGTCGTGGCCGGCGTTGCGCATCATCGGATCGACATAGGTTGCTTGCGGGGTAAACACAGACGCTATCAGCGCGCGGCGGCGGCTTGCATCCGGCTCGTCCCAGGCGGCGATATAGCGGCTGGCGATGGACGCAGCTTCATTTGCGATGTTCTTGGCGATAGTAGCGTTGGTGGCATTGCTCATGATCGTGCTCCTTCAAGGATAGTCGGGTTCGGGGAGATGTGCTTTGTCGTTGTCGACAGTTGCATTCTCCACGCCAGACCGGGCACGGTCGATTACCTCTCAGGTAATCAGATGGATGCGCTGGCAGGCGCACCAGGCGGCCATCAGCGGCCACTCCGCTGGCGGCATGCCGGCCGGACTCAAGCAGGGGCCGGATCCGCTTAGCGTTTGCCAGGCTGCAGCATGCCCCATTGCGACAGCATCCACGCCATCTCGAACGAGCGCTCCTTGATCGCGTCGTAGCGGCCGGAAGCGCCACCGTGGCCGGCTCCCATGTTGACTTTGAACAGCAAGCTGTGATGATCGGTTTTCATGGCGCGCAGCCTGGCGACATATTTGGCCGGCTCCCAATACATTACCTGGCTATCGTTGAGGCCGGTAGTGACCAGCATGGACGGATAGGCTTTGCGCTCGATATTGTCGTAGGGCGAATAGCTGCGCATGTAATCGTAGGCAGGCTTTTCGTTGGGATTGCCCCATTCCAGGTATTCGCCGGTGGTCAGCGGCAGGCTGGCGTCCATCATGGTGTTCATGACGTCGACAAACGGCACCGCTGCGTGCACCGCATGGAACAGGTCAGGCCGCATATTGACGACCGCGCCCATCAGCAGGCCGCCGGCGCTGCCGCCTTCGATGATCAGACGTTGCGGACTGGTCCAGCCTTGCTTGATCAGATATTCGGCGCTGTCGATGAAGTCGTTGAAGGTATTCTTCTTGTGCATCAGCATGCCGTCGTCATGCCAGTGCTCGCCCATGTCGTTGCCGCCGCGGATATGCGCTTCGGCGAATATGACGCCGCGATCCAGCAGGCTGACGCGGCTGTTGGAGAAGCCCGCGTCGGCCGGGATGCCATACGAACCATAGGCATACAACAGCATCGGCGCCGCGCCGTCCAGCTTGACGCCCTTCCGGGCGATGGTCCACAGCGGCACTTTGACGCCATCGCGCGCGGTGGCCCACAAACGGCTGGTTTCATACAAGGCTGGATCGTAACCCGGCACTTCCTGCTGTTTCAGCACTACGCGCTGGCCGCTCGCCATGTCGACATCGAACACGGTCGGCGGCGTTACCGGCGACTCGTACATCAGGCGATATTGGCGTGAAGTGAATTCCGGCGTGCCGCCCGGGTGCGAGGCGTACACCGCTTCATCGAACTGCACGGTCTTCCAGCTGCGATCGGCAAAATCATAGATGCGGGAACGTTCTTGCGCATCCGTTTTTTCGCTGACCACCAGGAAATCGCGGAACAGTTCGAAGGATTCCAGCAACACCTTGGGATCGTGCGCTACCAGTTCTTTCCAATGATCCTGACCGGGAGTCGCCAGCGGCGCCGTCACCAGGCGGAAATTCTTGGCGTCCTTGTTGCTCATGATGAACAGCTCGCCATCGCGATGATCGACATGGTAGCGATGCCCCGTTTCACGTCCCAGAACCGAATGGAAAGCGCCTTCCGGCTGGTCCGCCGGCAACAGGCTGACTTCGGTGGTGTCGGTGCTTTGGGCTTCGAGTTCAATGAATTTGCGGTCGCCGCTGTTGCCGATGTCGAGATTGAATTGCTCTACCGCTTCGCGGTACACCTCGGCCGGCTTGCTGCCAAGTTCGAGACGCAGCAGCAGGTCGGAACGCTTGGTGGTGGCGTCTTCCTGCACCAGGAACAAGGTCCGGCTGTCGGCGGCCCATGCCAGACTGGTGACGCGCTCCACCGAATCGTCCAGCAATTGCCCGCTGTTCAGATCCTTGATGTGCAACTGATACTGGCGATAGCCGGTGGTATCGGTGGAGTACGCCAGGTAACGGTCGTCGGGGCTGACTGAAAAACTCTCTACTTCAAAAAACTTCTTGCCCTTTGCCAGCTGGTTTTCATCCAGCAGGATTTCTTCCCTGGCGCCGGCATCATAAGCAAAGTCTGCTTCAGCCTTGGCAAGCCGGCGGCAAATGATCGGATATTGCTGCCCGGCCTCGGTGCGGCTGTAATAGTAGAAATTGCCGCGCCGGGTCGGTACCGACAGATCGGTTTCCTTCATGCGCCCTTTCATTTCGCCGTAGAGCTTTTTCGACAGCGGCGCCAGATCCTTAGTCATTGCCTGCGTATAGGCATTCTCCGCTTTCAGGTAGGCGATCACCTTGGGATTGGTTTTTTCACGCAGCCAGTGATAGTCGTCGCTGACGGTTTCTCCATGCCGGATTTCTTGCCATGTCTGCTTGGCAGCTACCGGCGGCGTTGGAGAGGGTGCGGCAAGAGTAGAAGTGGAAGTCATCAGAGCCAGGAAAAATGCACTCAAAGCATGAGCGCGTTGCTGAAGGAAAGACATAGTGTACAGATCCTTGTATGGATAGGCATGCATGGATTTCGCGCAGCCATTTACATGCAACTCTGTTGCAATTTACCGGCAATCTTACAAAAATACAAGATGCAGGATGATGCACGGCGATCGCGGCTTGCTGTTGATGATTGCCTGGCGCATCGACATAGAATGAAAAATTCGCATGCGCATACCGGTTAGAATATCTTTCCCTCACTCTCGGCAGCAAAACAAGATGAGCACACCATCCGCGGATTTCGATCTCATCCGTTCCCTTGAGGAACGTGCGTTCAATGCATGGCCGGCGCAGAAATCTGCGCTGTGCGGCGGTTGGTTGTTGCGTCTGTCCGAGGGCTATACCAAGCGCGCGAATTCAGCCAATGCCTTGCGGCCGGCAGTGGCATTCGACGAAACGCTGCAGGTCGTAGAGCATTTCTATGCGCGACATGGCTTGCCCGCGATCTTTCGTTTATCGCCGCTGGCAGGCGCCGAGCCAGACCGCGCACTCGACCAGGCGGGATATCGTAAAATCGACCGCACACTTGTCATGACTGCGCCGCTGGCGACTTCGGCGCAAGTATCGACTGCGCATGATGTCGTGCTTGAAGCGACGGCAGGCGACGCGTGGAGTGCAGGTTTTGCGCGAGCGAACGGCATCCCATCCGCCGCGCGGGCGGCGCATGACCGTACGCTCGCGGCCATCACGATGCCGGCCGCGTTCGCCACGCTAATTGAGAATGAAACGCCGGTCGCCTATGGTCTGGCGGTGGCGGAGAACGGCGCTGTGGGCCTGTTCGACATTGTCGTCGCGCCGGATGCGCGTCGGCGTGGCGTTGCGGCCAGGCTCGTTGCAGCTTTGCTGGAATGGGGGCAGGCGCAACGCGCAACACGCGCATATCTCCAGGTTCTTGCTGATAACCTGCCGGCAATTGCGCTGTATCGAAAACTCGGGTTCGATGAACAATATCAATATCATTACCGCATACGTCCATAAAGCATGACTTCTCACACCCAAGACGCCCTGGCCGCCGCTGCAGCCATCCTCGCGCAACGCCGCCGATCCGGCGCACAAGGCGCGCGCCTGCCGCTGTCCCTGCGGCCACCGGACGCCGCGGCCGCGCTGGCGGTGCAGGCTCTCGTGAGTGAACAACTGGGCGACAAGATCGCCGGCTGGAAATGCGGCTTGCCTGTCGACGGCCAGCCGGTGGTGGCTCCCATCTATGCCGGCACCGTCTACCACGGCGGCGCGTGTGCTGCCAGGGTACGCGGCGGCCAGGTCCGGGTTGAACCGGAACTGGCTTTCGTCCTCGCTCAGAATTTGCCGGCACGATCATCGCCCTACTCTGCAGCGGAAATTGATGCCGCAATCGGCGCTACCTACCTTGCCCTCGAACTGATAGACAGCCGCTACAGCGAGCCGGATGAAGCAGGTTTTATTGAAAACCTGGCTGACGGCTTGCTCAACCAGGGGCTGTACCTCGGGCCACAGGTGGATATCGAAGCTGCACATGCTGCTGCTGAGCTGGCGATCCGGATCAGCATCGCAAGCCAGGAAACCAGCCAGCTAAGCGGCCGCCATCCGGCCGTCAATCCACGCGCTCCGCTGTACTGGCTGGCAGAATTCCTGCGCGCTAGAGGGCAAGGATTGCAGGCCGGACAAGCCGTCATTACCGGCTCCTACGCCGGCAGTTTCAGCTTGCCCGTGGCGCAGGACATCGCAATACGATACGGTGATCTGGGCGAACTGGCGGTCCGCTTCTCAGCGAGATGAATGCCCTTGCAAACACCGTCGGCCACTTCCGGCCGCGCCTGACGCTGCAAACCCTGGGGCGCGGCGACGGCCTGCTGGGAATGCGTCCTTCCGGCCCGTTCGGCCCGCGCGGCCCTAACGTGACGGTGGCGCAAGTCACCTGGACCTATGTCACCGATGACGGTTTGCAGTGGGAGACCGCGGCGCCTACCACGCTGCTGAATCGGCGCCCCGCATCCTCGCAAACGGTTGTAAACAACCAGGGCCGACAGCTGTTGCTGCGCGACCTGGGCGCCGAAGCCGACGCCCTGGACCTGGTGTGGGAGCTCGGCTTGCATCCGCTGCCGAGCGATACCCTGCAATGGCGCACGGATGACGCAGCACAGGAAGCCGGGCACACGCTGGCCTCGCTTTGGACCTTGGTGCAGGAAGATTTTTTCGGCGACTTCTGGGCCGAACAATTGCCGGCTCTGCAGGCAAAGGGCTGGGCCATCGTGGTACGTCCCGGTTTTGCGCATGAAAGCGTGGCGGTGGATGCCTGGCATCTGATCGTCAGCCCCGAGAGCGGCCAGGTATTGGGCAAGGAAGTTGCGTCGCGCATGCGCGGTCGCGAGCAGGCCGTGACTGCCTTGGGCCTGCCTGCTGGCGAAGGTTCCTGGCTACTGACACTGGGCATCGAAGTCGACGGCGAAATGCTTGATCTGGTGCCTCTGCTAGCCCATCTGCTGCAACGCGACGGGCGCTGGCTGGACGCCAAACAGATTGCCTTGATCGACGATCACGCCCTGATCATGTTGCGAGCGCCCGGCGGCAAGCGGATTGAAGCGCGGGCGGCGCCGCTCAAGGCGATAGTCGGCAGCATGCTTGAGTTGCTGACCGACCCCCAGCGCAAAGACGGCCCGCTGCTGCTGTCATCCTGGGATGCCTATCGGCTCGAGACAATGCGTTTGAGCCTGCTGGATACGCAGCGCGGACGCGCCGGCGCCCATGGCAGCTGGCAATTGCAAGGCGACGCCGGCCTGCGCGCGCTGGCGCAACGGCTGCAGGGAGCCGGCACGCCGCGAGCCGTGGCCGCACCGAGCGGCCTCGGCGTCACCTTGCGGCCCTATCAATTGCACGGCGTGGCCTGGCTGCAATACCTGCGCGAGCATCGCCTCGCCGGCATCCTGGCCGACGATATGGGTCTCGGCAAAACCGCGCAGGCGCTGGCTCACCTGCTAATCGAGAAACAGGCAGGCCGTCTCGACCTGCCCGCACTGGCAGTACTGCCGACTTCACTGATATTCAACTGGCAGGCCGAAGCCAGGCGCATGGCGCCCGGCTTGCGTGTGCTTGCCTTGCAGGGGCCGGAGCGGCAGCGCGATTTTTCTCGCATGGCAGAGCACGACCTGATACTCACTACTTACCCCTTGCTATGGCGCGACCGCACGGCGCTAGAGGCGCAGCCGTTTCACATGCTGATCCTGGACGAAGCGCAGACCGTGAAAAACGCCGCCGCCCGCAGCGCCGGCGCCGTGCGGCGTTTGCGCGCACGGCATCGGCTGTGCATCACCGGCACGCCGCTGGAAAACCATCTGGGCGAATTGTGGACCCAATTCGATTTCCTGATGCCCGGTTTCCTCGGCGACATGCGAAGCTTCACGCGCTTGTGGCGCAAACCGATCGAGTATGGCGGTCAAACCCTGCGCGCGCAATTGCTGGCGCAACGTGTCAGGCCGTTCATCCTGCGCCGCCGCAAAGATGAAGTGGCGAATGAACTGCCGCCACGCAGCGAGGCAGTCAGGCGCGTGCAATTGCAAGGGTTGCAACGCGATCTATACGAAAGCGTCCGTTTAGCGGCCGACGAACAGGTACGCGGCGTCCTCAAACGCAAAGGTTTTGCCGGCGGACAAATCACGATTCTCGATGCCCTGCTCAAGCTGCGGCAAGTATGTTGCGATCCGTTTCTGCTGAAAGGCATGGAGCACCCGGCGAGCATGGAACGCGCCAAACTGGAACTGCTGCGCGACATGCTGCCGGCACTGGTGGCCGAAGGCCGGCGCATCCTGGTGTTTTCTCAATTCACTGAGATGCTGGACTTGATCGCGCTCGAACTCGATGCCTTGCAACTGCCCTGGCTAGCCTTGACCGGCAAGACGCCGCCGGCAAAACGCGGCGAGCTGGTAGCGCAGTTCCAAAGCAAAACCGTGCCGCTGCTGCTGGTCAGCCTCAAAGCCGGCGGCGTCGGCCTCAACCTGACGGCAGCCGACACCGTGATCCACGTCGACCCCTGGTGGAACCCGGCCGTGCAGGAACAAGCCACCGCCCGCGCTCATCGTATCGGTCAGGAGCAGACGGTGTTCGTCTACAAGATCGTGGTTGAGGGCAGCATTGAAGAACGCATTATTGAACTGCAGGCACGCAAGGCGGCGTTGGCGGAAGGCGTGCTGGGCGGCGATGCGGCGTTGGCGACTAAGTTTAGTAGTGAGGATTTGCAGTTGTTGTTGGCGCCGTTGGTTTGAGTGGTGTCAAACGTCTGTCGGATGCTGGTGCATGTACTCCGTGGTCCATTAATTAGGGTCAGAGTCAAATTTCGCGATAGAGCCTGCGAAAATTGACTCTGACCCTAATTAACTGCATGGGTTTGTTTTTGACGTTGTTCTTGACTTGAATTCCGCATTGAGACGTTGCCAAATGTGACTAGCTGCAGGGCTACCTCCGGCATGCATCCACGGAACACAAAACGTATTAAGCAACGCAAATGGTAAGATAGCTGCCCCACAAGCTGTCAAGGCCCGCCGTCATGTCATTCTCCAACCTGGGCCTGTCCCCCGCCATCCTGCAAGCCATCAGCGAACGCGGCTACACTGCCCCCACCCCAATCCAAACCGCGGCCATCCCAGAAATTCTGCGCGGCAACGATGTGTTGGCGGCAGCCCAGACCGGGTCCGGCAAGACCGCAGCATTCGCGTTGCCGTTGCTGCAATTATTGCAAGACGGCCCCAGCCAGAAGCCGCGCCGGCTGCACACCCTGATCCTGGTCCCCACCCGCGAACTGGCGCAGCAAACCGCTGCAGCCATCCGCACCCTGGCCCAAGCCAGCCCGCAATCGCTAAAAATCGCCGCCCTGTTCGGCGGCGTATCGATCAATCCGCAAATGATGGATCTGCGCGGCGGCGCCGACCTCGTGGTCGCGACACCCGGCCGCCTGCTCGACCTGATTGAGCACAAGGCCCTCAGCATCGCCACGGTAGCTGCGCTGGTGCTGGACGAAGCTGACCGCCTGCTTGACATGGGATTCGCCGACGAGATCGGACTCATCCTGGCACTGCTGCCCAAGCAACGCCAGAACCTGTTTTTCTCAGCAACATTCCCGCCCGCAGTCCACGCGCTCGCCGCCAGGATGCTGCACCAGCCGGCCCGCATCGCCATTGCGGCGCTGGAACAGAACCAGCCGGCCATCCAGCAACGCGCGATACAAGTCGACGCCGGCCGCCGCACTCAATTGCTAAGACATCTGCTGCGCGAAAACAACTGGGGCCGGGTACTGGTTTTCGTCGCCACCAAATACGCAGCGGAACACATTGCAGAAAAACTGCAGCGGGCAGGCATCAAGGCTGCCGCCTTTCACGGCGAGTTCAGCCAGGGCGCGCGCGACGAGGTATTGGCCGACTTCAAAGCCAGCAAAGTGCAAGTGCTGGTAGCCACCGATGTCGCCGCCCGCGGCATCGACATTGCACAATTGCCGGTGGTCCTGAACTATGATTTGCCGCGCTCGGCGGTGGACTACACGCATCGCATCGGCCGCACCGGCCGGGCTGGCAGGAGCGGCATCGCCATCAGCTTCATCAGCGCCGATACGGAAGCGCATTTCCGCCTCATAGAGAAACGCCATCATCTGAAATGCGAACGCGAACAGATTGCCGGGTTTGAGCCTGTCGTTACTACCGTTGCAACTGGCGCTCCCGGCGTTGAATCACCCACTGACAATCTCAACGGCGGCATCAAAGGCAAACGCAAGAGCAAGAAAGACAAATTGCGTGAAGCGGCGGCGCGGGATTCGACTGGCTAAACTGGTTTAGTTTTTAGTTAACAACCAACATTTGCTAAACAGCTGCACCATATCAGGCCGCCTGCAGTTGCTTGATGGCTGCCAGCTCGTCTGTCATTTGTGCGCGGCGCGTTTCCAGGTCGTAATGTGATTGCAGGCTAGTCCAGAAATCCGCTGACATGCCAAAATACTGCCCGAGACGCAACGCTGTATCGGGCGTGATGGCCCGCCCATGCTTGATGATCTCGTTGATACGCCGGGCCGGTACATGCACCGCTTTTGCCAGGGCGTATTGGCTGATATTCATCGGCAATAGAAATTCTTCATTGAGAATTTCGCCGGGTGTTGCAAGAGCAATTTGCCTGGTCATGGTGGGCCTCATCAATGATAGTCGACAATTTCAACATGGCTTGCACTGCCATTCGCAAAACGAAAGCAGATACGCCACTGATCGTTGACGCGAATACTGTACTGTCCTTTACGCTCGCCTTTCAACGCTTCCAGCCGATTATTCGGCGGCACACGCAAGTCATTTATATTGTGCGCCGCATGCAGCATCTGCAACTTGCGTATTGCAACCACTGCAATGTTCGCAAACCGGGCGACACGCTGGCCGTTGAAGATTGATTCGGTATCGCGGCAACGGAATGTAACGATCATATGGCGGCAGTAACGCGCAACATTAATAACGTATGGCGTTACTAACTAGGATTGTACATCATCTGGAATGCGGGTTTTAATTGGCAGTTTAAATGATCATTGATTGCAATTAAGTCAATCTTTATAAGGTATACCGGAACAATACCGGAACAAACTCTTGAACTCAATTGAGTTTCACATAGCGATAAATTACACTCTCGGCTGCGTGACACAATCACGGCTATAACCGTTTGCCGGCGCCAACCTGCCGCAAACACCCGTATCACCGACCTTAACCCTAGATATAACGGAAAACCATCAGCCCGCCCTACCCGGACGAGTGAATGCCATCCGCACGGAGCCAAAAGCATGAGCACCTTCATTTTTAATGAATTGAATTTCGACAACCACGAACAAGTGGTCTTCGTTTCCGAAGAAAAATCCGGCCTCAGAGGCATCATCGCTGTCCACAACACCAACCTCGGCCCGGCCATGGGCGGTTGCCGCATGTGGGACTACGCCAGCGAAGCCGTCGCCGTCAACGATGTGCTGCGCCTGTCGCGCGGCATGACCTACAAGAATGCGGTTGCCGGCCTGCCTATCGGCGGCGGCAAAAGCGTGATTATCGGCAATCCCAAAACCGCCAAGACACCCGCCTTGTTCGAAGCCATGGGCGAAGCCCTGGAACGCCTGGGCGGCCGTTACATCACGGCGGAAGACGTCGGCACCAGCCCGGCCGACATGGCGCATATCGCCGCCAAGACCAGATACGTCGCCGGCCTCGGCGCCAGCGGCGACCCGTCGCCGTTCACCGCACTGGGTTGTTTTGTCGGCGCGCAAGCGGCAGTCAAGCATTACCTGGGACGCGATTCGCTGGAAGGCTTGACGGTTGCAGTGCAAGGACTGGGCAATGTGGGTTACGACTACGCCCGCCGCCTGCATGCCGCCGGCGCCAGGCTGATCGTCACCGATATCGACCAGGCTGCGCTGGAACGCGCGCGCGCCGAGTTCGGCGCCGAGGTAGTTGCAACCGACGCCATCTATGACGTGCAAGCCGACATCTACGCGCCGTGCGCACTGGGCGCCACGCTCAACCCGGCCACCCTGTCGCGCCTGAAAGCCAAGATTGTCGCCGGCGCCGCCAACAACCAGCTGGCCACCGCTGAAGTAGGCGAATTGCTGCGTCGCAAAGAAGTGTTGTACGTGCCGGACTTCGTCATCAACGCCGGCGGCATCATCAAGGTGTGCTACGAGTACTACGACAAACCCGAAGCCGATGTCGAAGCCCATGTACGTGAAATCGGCGTGACCCTGGGCGAGATCTTCAAACGCGCCGACGCTGAAGGTTTGCCGACCAGCGTGGTGGCGGACAAGCTGGCTGAAGCGCGCTTCAAGCACTAAGCAGCGCTAACGCGTGGGCACGCTGTGCCCACGCTGCCTGCTTCATCATGGCGCCCTCGGGCGCCATTTTTACATTTCAAGTCAAGTCACGATGGCATCGAACGGCAACTTGCGCAGACGCTTGCCAGTCAAGGCAGCGACAGCGTTAGCGATGGCCGGTGCAATCGGCGGCACCGGCGGTTCGCCGACTCCGGTCGGCGTGTCGGCGCTGGGCACCAGATGGACATCGATTATCGGACAACTGCCCATATACGCCGGAGTGTAATCGGAAAAATTGGATTGCTGCACCACGCCGTTTTTCAGCGTGATCTGATTGCCAGGCAAGGTGGTGGAGAGGCCGAACACCACACCGCCCTGGATTTGCGCTTCGATGGTGCGCGGGTTGATCGCCATATTGCAATGCACGCCGGCCGTCACGCGATGCACTTGCGGCCGCCCTTCGTGCAGCGACACTTCCACCACATAGGCAATCGAGGTGTTAAAGCCATGATGCACGGCGACGCCCCAAGCCTGGCCCGCAGGCAGCTTGCGCTTGCCGTAGCCGGAGCGCGCCACTGCCAACTCCAGCGCCTGCTTGCTGCGCTTGGCCGATTTGTCGAACAGGCTGGCGCGGTACTCGACCGGATCGCGTCCGACCGAGCGGGCGATCTCGTCGACCAGGGTTTCCATGACGAACGCGTTGTGGCTATGGCCCACCGAGCGATACCATAGCACCGGCACGTTGACCTGCATATTGTGTACCGACAGCGCCAGGTTAGGAATCGCGTAGTGTGATTCCAGCACGCCTTCGGTCATGGTGCCGTCGACGCCGTCCTTCACCAGAAACGATTCAAACGGGCTGCCGGTCAATATCGACTGGCCGGCAATCACATGCTCCCAGGCCGCGATCTTGCCGCGCCCGTCATAAGCGATGCGCACCCGGTGTACATGCATCGGCCGGTAGTAACCGCTCTTGATATCGTCTTCGCGCGAATACATGATCTTGACCGGCGTGCCGCGCATGACCTTGGCTATATAGGCCGCCTCCACCGCATTCTCGGATTCCGGCATGGCGCGCCGGCCGAACGCGCCGCCCGCCATCATGGTGTTGAATTCGACCTTGCCGACGGCGATGCCCAGCACCTTGGCGATCGCCTGCCGGTCCATCGATTGAAACTGCGAACCGGCCCAGACCGTGCAGGCGTCGCCGGTGAAATGCAGCGTCATGTTGAGCGGCTCCATCGGCGTATGCGCCAGATAGGGAAACTCGAAGATGGCGTCGATGATCTTGGGTGAGCCGGCTAACGCTGATGCATTAAACTCGGCCGCCTTGCTGGCCAGCGTGCCGGGCTTCATCACCGCTTCCCGGTAGGTCGCGAACAACTGCTCCGAACTGACCGCCTCCACCCCGCCCACGTCCCACTCTATGTTCAGCGCGTCGCGCGCTTTCTTGGCGATCCAGTAGCCGTCCGCCACCACCACTACGCTCTGGCCGCCGCGTATCCCTGGAATCGTGAATATCTTGCGCACGCCGGGGATGGCCTTGGCCGCACTGTCGTCGAACTTGGCGATCTTGGCGCCCCACGGCACGGCCCGGGCCAGCATCGCCACTTTCATGCCCGGCAGATCGAGATCGATGCCGAATTTCTGCTGGCCGCTAGACTTGGCGAGCGTATCCAGCCGCTGCGTCGCCTTGCCGATAATGGTGAACTGTCTTGGATCTTTCAGCTGCACCTGGTCCGGCACCGGCAAGGACATCGCCGCATTGGCTACCGATCCATAGCTCAGGCGCTGGCCGCGCGGGCCGGTGATGACTCCTTTCGCGGTTTTGCAGCTGGCCGGATCGACCTTCCACCGGCTGGCAGCGGCAGCCACCAGCATGCTGCGGGCGCGCGCGCCGACTTCGCGGTATTGCTGGAAACTGTGGGCGATGCTGGTGGAGCCGCCGACCATCTGCATGCCGAAGGCGGGATCGCGAAATACGTCTTCGCCCTTGGCCAGTTCAGCCCGCACATTGGCCCAGTCGCAATCCAGTTCCTCTGCCAGCAGCATCGGCAGCGCGGTCAGCGTACCTTGGCCGATATCGACTTTGGATACCTGCACCACCACGCTATTGTCCGGCCCGACCCGCAAGAAGGCATTCGGCTGATAGACTTTGGCGGCGGCGGTCTGGGCGCCGGCCACACGTCCCAAGCCTGGAATGAAGAAACCGAGGACCAGCCCGGCGCCGCTAACGGCGGACGCCTGCAGGAATTTGCGGCGCGATTTTTTCAGCGGCGCCGAATCTGGATTTGCCACGATGAATTCGGAGGACATGATGGCATCCTTATGCTAAAGAGTTGGACGCATCCAGCACCGCGGCCTTGATGCGCTGGTAGGCGCCGCAGCGGCACAAGTTGCCGCCCATCGCGACGACCACTTCGGCCTCGCTCGGATGGCGTTTCTTTTTGAGGAAATCCACTGCCGTCATCACTTGCCCGCTCTGGCAATAACCGCATTGCGGCACGTCATGCTTGATCCAGGCGGCTTGCACCGCTTTGCCGACCGGATCGGCGGCGACAGCTTCGATAGTTGTCACCGGCTGTTGCCCGACCGCAGACACGGGATAAGAACAAGAGCGCACCGCGTTGCCGCCGACATGCACGGTACACGCACCGCAGGCGGCAATGCCGCAGCCGAATTTACTGCCGGTCAGTTTGAGATTTTCGCGCAGCACCCACAATAAAGGGGTATCCGCTGCGACGTCGACTTCTACAGTAAGACCGTTCACCTGAAGGCTAATCATTGCGATTTCTCCAAAAGAGTTGCGGCTAAATTCTTACGCTAGATTCCTGGACTAGTTGTTATATAGCTATATGACTGCTTCATTACTATAGACAGCCAAATATGAAAAAACAAAGACGAGTCCAGCTTTACACTGATATTTATCGAATTTAAAAGCAAGCAGCGGAGTGCGGGAAGCCACAGCAACCTTTAAACTACGCCCTACTATCTGACGAAATTACAAACATGAATTTATCCCTGCACCGGATCGCCTCGCCCATCGGCGTCATCCTGCTGGTCACCGATACCCAGGATCGCGTGCGCGCCCTGGATTTCGACGATTATGAACCACGCATGCGAAGTTTGCTGACCACCCACTACGGCCATTACACCCTGAGCGCGGCCACCACTCCGTCCAGCGCGGAACCGGCTCTGCAACGCTATTTCGCAGGCGAACTCGATGCGCTGAAAGATATCCGGGTCGCCACCAACGGCAGCGAGTTCCAGCACCGCGTATGGGCCGCATTGCGCCAGATTCCGCCGGCCCGGATGACCACTTACGGCAAGCTCGCCTTGCAGCTGGGCGAACACAACGGCGCCGCCCGCGCGGTGGGCAGCGCCAACGCCACCAATCCGATCGCCATCATCGTTCCTTGCCACCGGGTGGTGGGCGCGAACGGCAAGCTGACCGGATTTGCCGGCGGACTGGAACGCAAGGCCTGGCTGCTAGGCCATGAGCGCGCCGAAGCCGGCGATCCGGAAAGCTTGCGCCTGCCCGGTTTCTAGAACCGGTTGACCTGGCGCTGCCGGCTAAGTTCACCTAACAGGAATTGTTGCCCCAGTTGTCCGGCGCCTTGCTCGGCAGCAGCCAGCGCGGAAAACCGGCTGCGGTTTTGAACAGGCAATGGCGATAGCCCATCTGGCCGCTGATCAGGCCGGCGAAATCGTGGTTGATGTGCTGATTCAGCACCAGATGCGAGAAAGCCAGTTTCGGAAAACGGTAGATCAAGCGCGCCATCCACGCAGCGGCGCGCAACTCGGGCAGCAGCTCGCGCTGCAGCAACCGGCTATAGAGCCCCGAACCGGCTGCCGATGCAGCAACGCCATCGGCAGCAATCGCCCTGGCAGCGATGGTGGCGCTCTTCAGCGCAAAATATATCCCTTCGCCAAACAAGGCTTCCGCCAGGCCGGCCGCGTCTCCCAGCAGCCAGACCCGGCCGCGCTGGAACACATTGCGACGATTCTTCAAGGGGATGATGTAGCCCTGGTATTCGGCCCGCAACGGCTGCCGCAAGCTGGCGTATGCCGCGGTGAAGCGATCCAGATGCCGGCGCAACGCGGTGCCACCGAAAGGTGAGTACACACCTACATTGAAATGATCGCGCTTGGGAAAGATCCAGCCGTAACCGCGCGGCATGCCGTCGAAATCGAACAGGGCACGCGCACCGAAGCGCTCCAGCGCCCCTTCGGCCGGCCACAACATGGCTTCCAATGCCGGCACGTAAGCCACCAGATCCTTGCCGAACAACTTGTTGCGCACGGCGCTGGCGGCGCCGTCGGCGGCCAGCAGCAAGCAGCAGCGCAGGCGGCCTTGGCTGGTGGTTACGCTGACGGCATCGGCGCTTTCCGTCGCATCGATAAATGCGGTTTCGGCGAGAAAGCGCGCGCCTTTGGCGCAGGCGCGGTCGAGCAATAATTTATCGAATTCGCTGCGGACCACGGTACAGGCCGCCATCGGTTCGATTTCCTTGATGATGGCGTCGCGGTTGCGGTAATTGAGAATGGCGGCGCCGATTGCCTGATGCATCGCCGGGCCGAGGTCGAAACCGAGTAAATCCATCGCTTTGCGCGACAAGCCGCCGCCACATACTTTGGCGCGCGGAAAAGCCTGCTTGTCGATGATAGTTACCTGCAAGCCCTGCTCTGCCAGCAGATAAGCCAGATGCGAGCCGGCCGGCCCGGCGCCGACAATCAGCACGTCGGTCGTACCCTCGCCGTCAGCGGACATGGCGACCTCGCGCAAGACCATACGGCCCGCTGAACCCGGCACAATCATTCACAGCTGGACTTCCTGACGACTTCATCGGCAGTGCCTCGCAAATAATCACTGGCCACGGCAATTCATCTTGCCCGGCTGAATCGTCAGGATAGCAAAAAACGGCGATCCCGGTGGCGGCGGGTTGATGTTTTGCGAACGCTGGATAGAGCTTTTCTTTTATCTTTTATATACGTTTCTATTTGGAAACATGTTAGTGTATTCGGCTGTTTACGGGGCAACTTCGGCGGCAACTTCGGCGGCACATGAAAAGCGTATGGAACAGCACATGACAAAACATTTCAACAGGCACAGGGAGGCCATATCCATGACAAGCGAAAAAAAATTGGAAGTAAAAACCATGCAACAAAAGCGACGCACGTTGTTAACCGGTGGCCTGACCGGGGGGCTGATAGCTGGACTGGCGGCCACGGCGTTGCCATCGGAACTGCTGGCCAAGGAAAACAAGGCCGCCGGCCTGACATTGGACCGCGCCAAGTGGGGCGAGCGCAATCGCCAGCAACTGCAAGCGCTGCTGGCCCGCAACGGCAAGAACAGCGCCGGCTACAACCCGAAACGCCGCCCTTACGCGGTATTCGACTGGGATAACACCAGCATCATGAACGATACCGAAGAGGCGTTGCTGATGTACCAGATCAATACCCTGTCGTTCAAGCTGAGCCCGCAGGAACTGGGCGCCATCATCCGCCAGAATGTTCCAGCCGGGCCGTTTGCCGCCAGCTACAAGAACGCCGCCGGCAACGCCGTCGAGCTGGAAGCCATCTGCAGCGACATCGATAGCGACTATCAATACCTGTATGACAACTACGAAAAATTAAAAGGCGGCAAGAAGCTGGAAGAGATACGCGAAACCACCCAGTTCCAGGATTTCCGCGCCAAGCTGTATTACCTGTACGAAGCCGTCAACGAGACCTACGGCGTCAATGTCGGTTATCCGTGGGTGATCTATTTCTTCAGCAACATGTCGGTGGCTGAAGTACAGCAGCTGGCCGAGGCCTCCAACGACCACAACCTGGGCCTGGGACTGGTCAAGACCAAATACACCAGCCCCGCGGCGCTGCCCGGTAAAGCAGGGATCGTCAGCGTGACGCATTTTCACGGGATTCGCCTGTGCACCGAGATTGCAACCTTGATGGATGCGCTCGAGCAAAGCGGCATCGACGTTTATGTCAGTTCAGCCTCGCTGGAAGAAGTAGTGGCGGTGTTTGCGACGACGCCCAAGTACGGCTACAACGTCAAGCGCGAACATATACTCGGCCTGCGCCTGGAGACCGCCAACGGCGTGTTCGTCAACAAGTACAAGACTGGCTGGCCGCTCAACTGGGGACCGGGAAAAACCGAAGTCATCAAGCAGGAACTGGTCGCCGCCAAGGGTTACGGACCGATCTTCGTCGCCGGCGACAGCGATGGCGACTACGACATGCTGCGCGATTTTGCGGATACCCAGCTAGGCATGATCGTCAATCGCATGAAGCAGGGCAAGATCGGCGATCTGTCCAAGCTGGCCGCGAATCAAATCGCGGCCAGGTCGCCGCGTTTCCTGCTGCAAGGCCGGAATGAACTGACCGGCAACTGGATGCCGTCGGAAGCCAGCATCAAATACGGCAAAACCGGCGAAACGCTGCTCGGCTGACGCTTTCCGCACGCCGGCCGGCCGCAGGCAGCCGGCTGCTGCCAACATTCCTCGCATTGCATTGCTCGCCCGTCGCTTCGGCACGGTCGAGCCATCCGTTTTCCATCACCATTCGCAATAATCAGATAGGCATTTATGAAGAGATTACTAAAAACCGTTCTTGTGCTGTGTTCCATGATCATGTCTTGTCTCACGTCTTGCGCGTTCGCCAAGGATGACGACGCCCCGAGAAAAATCACCATCGGCCTGATCGCCACCACCACCGCTGAAGATACCCAGAAACGCTGGCAGCCGGTGATTGACGATTTCGCCAGATACACAAAAATGGAAGTGCGCACGGTGGTATCCGCCAACTACAACGAAATCCTAGCCGGATTGAAATCCAACACCATCCAGGTCGCCTGGCTCAGCAGCAAGATTGCGCTGGAAGCGGTGGAAGATGGCCAGTCGACGGTTTTTGCGCAGATGGTAAAGAAAGACGGTTCGCGCGGCTACAACTCAGTGCTGATCACGTTATTCGCGAGCCCGATCAAATCGTTCGAAGATATCTTGGCGAACAAGGGCGTCTACAGTTTCTACGATGGCGACAAGAGTTCAACCTCGGGCTACCTGGTGCCGGCCTACTATGCCTTCGCCAAGAACAAGGTGGAACCGGAAAGACTGTTCAAGAATATTACGGTCGGCAATCACAAGAAGAACCTGCAGGCGGTGATCGCTGGCCAGGTCGATGTCGCGACCAACAATACCGAAGAACTGGACCGGCTGAAAAAAGAATCGCCCGCGCAACTCAGCAAGCTGCGGGTCATCTGGACGTCGCCTTTGATTCCCAACGATCCGCTGCTGTACCGCAAGGACCTGCCGGCCGCGACCAAGACCAGGATCGAAGATTTCTTCGTCACCTATGGCAAGCCGAAGAATCCCGCCGGCCAGCCCGACGTGCTGCAAAATATCCTCGACCTGTCCGGCTTCCAGCACTCCACCGATGCCCAATTGAAGCCGATCGCCGATCTCACCATGTTCGGCCTGTTGCGCAACAATATGTACGACAGCAAATTGAGTACAGTGCAAAAACAGAAGGCTTTCGAAGACATTACCGCTCGTTTCGGCAAGTTGAGCATGGCTTTGGAGATGGCGCGCATACGCTAACGCGCTCTATAGCGGCGCGGCAAGGGTAGATCGTCAGATGCATGTTCAGATACGCGCGGCGCCGTCCGGGAAATACAAGCTGAAACGGATCAGCCCTTGATTCGAACATGCAACATCCGCACTGCCTCCATGCACCAGCATGATGGCGCGGACGATGGCCAGGCCAAGGCCATTCGATTCGGTGTATTCGCTGCGCGACTTGTCGCCGCGGTAAAAACGGTCGAACAGCCGATCCAGCTGCTCTTGCGGTATCGGATCGCCCTGGTTTTCCACGTCAACCTGAATCCCTTGCGCCTGCGCACGTGCGCTTAGCCGCACCGTACTGCCGGGCAGCGCATAACGCACCGCGTTGACTACCAGGTTACTCACGGCGCGGCGCCACATGACCGGGCTGGCTTGCACCTTGCCGCTGGCGTCGACTTCCAGGCGGATACCGCGTTCTTCGGCAACACCTTCGAAATATTCGGCAATCTTGTGCAACTCGTCGGCCAGCACCAGCGGCGTTTTTTCCACCGTCAGCCCGGCATGATCGGTATGCGCCAGGAACAGGATGTTTTCCACAATCCGGCTCAGACGCTGCAATTCTTCCAGATTCGATTCCAGCACTTGCTGGTACTCGGCGGCGTTGCGCACCTTGCCCAAGGTTACCTGGGTCTGCCCCATCAGGGCGCCGATCGGGGTCCTGATCTCGTGCGCCAGATCGGCTGAAAATTGCGACAGATGCTCATAACCGTCAGCCAGCCGGTCCAGCATCGCATTGAACGAAACCGCCAGCCGGCGCAACTCTTGCGGCGCATCTTGTTCCCGCAAGCGTATCGCGATGTTGGTCGGACTGACTTCGGCGGCGCGCTCGGCCATCGCCTGCAGCGGCAGAAAGCCGCGCTTGAGCACCACGAAGCCGAGCAGCGCCGTCAGCAGCACGGAAACCGCCGCAGCCGCCATCACTTGCCAGTAGTACCGTGCCAGGATATGCGACTCCTGGGTCATCACGTGGGCGCCGGTAATCACCACGGTAGTGCCGTCGCTGCCGACCTCGGCCAGTGCTGACACCCAGCGCACGCGCACGCCATCGCCCCTTGCGCCCGGCGTCAGCGCACCGAGCTGCAGCGGCTGGTTCAGGTTTTGCGGCGTCATTGGCGGCGGCGTCATGTTATCGGGATTGACGCGCACGAAAGGGGCCTGCCCCGGATAAGCGAACATCAGCACGTCCTGTTCGCTGCCCAGCATGGTTTCGAACAGGGCCGGCCGGTCTTCCATCTGCTTGACGTTGTACAGATCGTGCAACAGGCGGCGAAAATGCTCGACCCGGCCGATCAGGGAATAATCGGCGCGGGTTTCCAGCGCCTGCCGGGTTGACGAATACAAGTACATGCCGAGGCTGGTCACGATCGCACAGGCAATCAGCGCGAACAGGACGGTCACGCGTGCCGTCAGCGATTGCCTGCGCCAGATATTCATGGATTTTCCGCGAACATGTAACCGATGCTGCGCACCGTGTGTATCAGTTTAGGTTCGAAGGGATAGTCGATCTTGGCGCGCAGGCGCTTGATGGCGACATCGACCACATTGGTGTCGCTATCGAAATTCATATCCCAGACTTCCGAGGCGATGACGGTGCGCGACAACGCTTCGCCTTTGCGCTTGACCAGCAGATGCAGCAGCAGGAATTCCTTGTTGGTGAGGACGATGTCAGTCCCTTGGCGGGTGACCCTGCGGCGCAGCAGATCGAGCTGCAGATCGGCCACCTGGAAGAAATCCAGTTCATGCGTCTCGCGAACGACACCGCGCCGTAACAGCGTGCGGATACGCAGCAGCAGTTCGGTAAAGGAAAAAGGCTTGACCAGATAATCGTCGGCGCCCAGTTCCAGTCCGCGGATGCGGTCGTTGACGTGATCGCGCGCAGTCAGGAAAATCACTGGCAGATCGCGCTTGGCACGCAAGGCGGCCATGATTTTCCAGCCGTCGGCGCCGGGCAGCATCACATCCAGCACCACCAGCTCATACGCATGCTCCAGCGCCATGTGCAGGCCGTCGCTACCGTTGCGAACCAGATCGACCGCATAACCGGATTCGCGCAAACCTTTTTTAAGGTAGGCGCCGGTCTTGGGATCGTCTTCAATGACGAGGATAGACATGCTGGACCTGGTGAGTGCTGCTGTGGTTGAAATCCACCCCATTCTATCAATTCGATAGCCGAGAAGAATGACAATATTGTCATTCGCATGTCACCGATAAGACATTGCCCCGGGCCTAGACTGAACCTCCCAGCAATCACAGAGACCGTTTCCATGAAAATCACACAACTCCTGCATCGGCTTGTTCCTGCATTGGCAGCATCCGCGTTCCTGGCCTATGGCAGCATGGCTGTCGCCCAAACAGCCGCACCGGTGGTCCGGGTCCGCGCCACCATCGATAAAGTGAACGCTGACAATCTCGAAGTCAGCGTCAAGGGCGGCAAGAAAATGACGCTTAAACTGGCGCCCGACCTGACGCTTTTCGCGGTCAGCCACGCAGCGATCGGCGATATCAAATCGGACAGTTTTATCGGCACTGCGGCAGTGCCGCTGCCGGACGGCACTTTGAAGGCGCTGGAAGTGCACGTATTCCCGGCCGGCATGAAGGTCGGCGAAGGCCATTACGCCTGGGATCTCGGCAAGAACAGCAGCATGACCAACGGCACCGTGGGCGACGTGGTGGTGACCAGCGGCCGCACGATCACGGTCAAATATCCTGATGGCGAAAAGAAAATCGTGGTGCCGGCCGACGTCCCTATCGTCAGCCTGGACAAGGGCGACCGCAGCTTGCTGGCGCCCGGCGCTCATGGCGTGTTTTTTGTCAGCAAAGCGGCTGACGGCAGCGATGTTGTAAAACGTGCTTCGGTCGGCAAGGACGGCGTAGTACCGCCGATGTAATGCAGTAAAGCCATCGAGCGGCCCGGCCGCTCGCGCACTTTCTCTACAAGGCATGCTCATGACAACAGCTGGAAATTCTCTCGAACCTAAGCACCTGCGACGGCGCATCATCCACCCGCTGCCGGTGCGCGCCGCACACTGGATCAACGCCTTCGCCATCGTCTGCATGGTCATGAGCGGCTGGCAGATCTATAACGCGTCGCCGCTGTTCGCTTTCACCTTTCCGAAATGGGCCACTCTGGGCGGCTGGCTCGGCGGCGCGATCGCCTGGCATCTGGCAGCGATGTGGCTGCTGGCGATCAACGGCCTGATCTATCTTGGCTACGGTTTTATGAGCGGTCATTTCCGCCGCCACTTCCTGCCCTTGCATGCGCGCGACTTGCTGCGCGATTTAAAAGATGCGCTGACTTTCAGACTGGCGCATCAGGCCGGCATCTACAACACTGTGCAGCGCCTGATGTATGTGATCGTGCTGCTGCTCGGCGTGCTGGTGGTTGCGTCCGGCTTGTCGATCTGGAAGCCGGTGCAGCTGGATAGCCTGGTCGATCTGTTCGGCGGTTACGACGTCGCGCGCCGCGTGCACTTCATTGCGATGGCCGGCATCGTGGCGTTTGTCGCGGTGCATCTGGCGCTGGTGCTGATCGTGCCGAGCACCTTGCTGCCGATGGTGACGGGGCGCGCGCCACAGCAAAAATCGCATCGGGAGTCGCAAGCATGAAGGACAAGAAGCAGGAGAACAATAAGCAAGACTTGCCAAGCAACACCGAACTGAAACCGGAACTGGTGCAGCTGCAGCGCCGCCTGTTCCTACGTTCCGGCCTGTCGCTGGGCGCTTTATCGATGCTGTCGGGCTGCAACATGCAGGATGGCGATACGGTCGACAAGGTGCTGTGGGCCATGTCGCGCTGGAACGACCGGGTGCAGGGCATGCTGTTCCGTCCCCATCATCTGGCGCCGACTTATCCGGCCAGCATGATTACCACGCCGTTCCCGTTCAACGCTTTCTATGACGCCGACTCGGCGCCGGAAATCGACGGCGACAGCTATAAGCTGGAAGTCTCCGGCCTGGTGCGCGACAAGCGCAGCTGGAACCTGGCGCAATTGCGCGCATTGCCGCAAGAATCGCAAATCACGCGGCATATCTGCATCGAGGGCTGGAGCGCCATCGGCCAGTGGAGCGGGGTGCCGTTCCGTACTTTCCTGGCCCATATCGGCGCCGATACCACGGCACGCTATGTCGGCTTCAAATGCGCCGACCGCTATTATTCAAGCATCGACATGGCAACCGCCCTGCATCCACAGACGATGCTGGCGCTGGACTTTGGACAGTCGCCGTTGCCGACCGAATACGGCTATCCGTTGAAACTGCGAGTCCCGACCAAGCTGGGTTTCAAGAATCCCAAGCACATCGCCGCCATCTTCGTCACCAACGAAAATCCAGGCGGCTATTGGGAAGATCAAGGATATAACTGGTTTAGCGGATCATGAACGAACCCTCATTCACCGCGTCCGGTGCAGCAGGGACAAGAGCGATGCAGATGCATTAAATGCGGCGGGCTTGTCTCTTCATCATCTTGCGCGAGCGTTTGCATGAATGCGGCTAGCGATTTTTCCATGCCGGCGAGCAGATCTGCTGGCGCGGGCTGGCTGGATTTGTGCGGCAGGACGGGTTTCTGGCGTGAGGTCATGGTCGTGGTAAAAAATGCGGCTGCCAGACAAGACGAGGCAGCGCTTGTTACCGAGTGTCCCGATTCAGGCCGGTTGCGTCAAGCGACAAACTTTCAAGTTTGCATGAGTAAAATTCAAGCAGGGTGGGCGCCTGTGCCCACCCTACTTCCTTCCTCTCCGACTGTTGCTTATGCAATCAAACCGCGTTTAGCCAGCATCGGCTCCACCTTCGGATCGCGGCCGCGAAAGGCGCGGAACGCCTGGGCCGGATCTTGTTTGTTGCCGGAGCTGTAGATGTAGCGCCGCAAGCGTTCGGCAATCTTTTGCTCGAACGGGTCGCCGGCTTCGATGAAGGCATCGTAGGCGTCGGCGTCCAGCACTTCAGCCCACATATATACGTAGTAGCCGGCCGCATAATCTGCGCCGCTGAACAAATGCTGGAAATGAGACAGATGATGACGCTGGCCGATGTCCTGCGGCACGCCCAGCAGCTGGCATTGCTGCGCTTCGAAGGCGGCGATATCGACTTTGCTGCCGTTCGGCAGCGAGTGCAAGGCCATGTCGATCAAGGCCGGACCGGCATACATGATGGTGGCCCAGGCCTGGTCGAACTGGCGCGCGCGTTTCAATTTTTCCAGCAACGCTGGCGGCATCGCCTCGCCGCTCTGGTAATGACGGGCATGGCGCTGCAACACGACTTCTTCTTCGGCCCAGTTCTCGAAAATCTGCGAAGGCAATTCAACGTAATCCTGCAATACCTGGGTGCCGGCCAGACGCTCGTATTTCACCTGCGACAGCAAGCCGTGCAAGCCGTGGCCGAACTCATGGAACAGGGTGCGGACGTCGTCGAAACTCAGCAATGT
The DNA here is from genome assembly GCF_900107095.1 of Collimonas sp. OK242. Lineage (GTDB taxonomy): Bacteria > Pseudomonadota > Gammaproteobacteria > Burkholderiales > Burkholderiaceae_D > Collimonas. The sequence continues at coordinate 68,241 of NZ_FNOR01000015.1, read as the reverse complement.
CGTTTCGGCCTTGGCGAAATTATTGTTGTTGATGACCACCGGCAGCGTGCCGCCGTTGTGGCCGGACTGGCTGCGGAAGATATGCATCCAGGCGCCGCTGCGCTTGCTGGCGCGGGCGTAGTTGTCGCCGATGAACAAGCCTATCAGCGCATTGTCGCGATTGCGTACTTCCCACAGCCGCGCATCGGCATGATGCAGCGCGGCGCCGCGCTGCTCGACGAAGCTGATGCCAAACAAACGCTGGGCGCAATCGAACATGGCGACTATCATGTTTTCCAGCGCAAAATAGGGCTTCAACTCGGCATCGTCGAGATCGTAGCGCGCCTGCCGGACTTTCTCAGCCAGATAACGCCAGTCCCAGGCTGCGATCGGCGTCGGCTGGCCCAGGCTGCGCGCCATGTCGGTCAGCGCGGCGCGGTCGTCGGCAGCTTTGGCCTTGGCCGGTTCCCACACCTTGCCGAGCAGGGCCGACACCGCCTCCGGCGTGCCGGCCATGCGGTCGATCAGCTGATAGTCAGCGTACGTCGGATAACCATGCAACTGCGCCTGTTCCTGGCGCAGAGCCATGATTTCTGCGGCGACCGGGCGATTGTCATGAGCGCCGGCATGGGCGCCGCGCACTACCCTGCCCTGCCACACCGCTTGCCGCAGATCGCGCCGATCGGAGAACGTCAGGAAAGGTTCGGCTAACGATGGCGACAAGGTAATCACATAGCTGTGTTCCGGCAAACCGCGCTGCTGCGCGGCAGATTTGGCAGAGGCACGCAGAAAATCGGGCAAGCCGGCCAGCGCGGCTTCGTCTTCCAGCACCAGGGCAAAACTGGATTCGTCGGCCAGCACGTTTTGCGTGAACTCGGTGCTCAAGGCAGCCAATCTTTCGGTCAAGGCGCTATAGCGCGCCCGCGATTGCTGCGGCAGGTTGGCGCCGGCGCGCACGAAATCCAGGTGGATGCGTTCCAGCAAACGCAATTGTTCCGGATCCAAGTCCAGCTCGGTGCGTTTTGCATGCAGCGCGGCGATCCGCGCAAACAAGCCGGCATGCAGGTAGATCGCATTCTTGTGCGCCGCCAGCCGCGGCGCCAGTTCGACCTCGACAGCTTGCAGCGCCGGCGAGGTTTCGCTTGCGGTCAGGTTCTCGAACAGCAGGCTGATGCGGCTGTTCAAGCGACCCGCGGCGTCGAAAGCGGCCAGCGTATTGGCAAAATTGGGCGCCGCGGCCTGGCCGGCGATCGCATCGATTTCAGCCAGGTGCGCGGGCAGCGCAATTTCAAATGCGGGTACGAAATGCTCAGCCCTTACCTGATCGAACGGCGGCAGTCCGTAAGGGGTATTCCAGTCTTGCAACAGCGGGTTGACGGCTTGAGCATCTGTCATGGCTAGCATCCTGGCTAAAGAAGAGAACGCTATTGTATCGCCGTATGCAAATCTTTAATGCGCCCTTGCTACAGGCAGCTCGTAAGCTCAGACAGTCGAGCTTACAAGCCCAGATCGCTCAATCCCGGATGATCGTCCGGACGCCGTCCCAGAGGCCAGTGATATTTACGCTCCGATTCCTTGATCGGCAAATCGTTGATGCTGGCGTAGCGCCTGTGCATCAAACCGTTTTCAGCGAACTCCCAATTCTCGTTGCCGTAAGACCGAAACCAGTTGCCGGCGGCATCGCGGCACTCGTAGGCGAAACGCACGGCGATCCGGTTGCCGTCGAAGGCCCATAACTCCTTGATCAGCCGGTACTCCAGTTCGCGTTCCCACTTGCGTGCCAGGAACTGCACGATCTGCTCGCGCCCTTGCGGAAACTCGGAACGATTGCGCCAGATGGTGTCGACCGTGTAAGCCAGCGACACGCGTTGCGGATCGCGCGTGTTCCAGCCGTCTTCCGCCATCCTGACTTTCTGTATCGCAGTCTCCCGGGTGAAGGGCGGGAACGGCGGACGGGCTTCGCTAGTTTGGCTCATGGCAAGACTCCTTGGTCGGAGTTGGAATGGTAACCATAAAATGCAAATCCTGCCGGCGGTCTTTTTTCCATTTTAAGACCGGCAAAGCGCCGCATTGAGATAAGGGATAAAGTGTCGGCTTGAATTTTTAAAGGCGCTTCAACATGGCAGAACCGCAATCCACCAGACTCAGCCCCGGCCTGGTGATCATGATGTCCATCGCCACCGGCGTCGCGGTGGCCAGCAATTATTACGCGCAACCCCTGCTGCATACCATCGCCGCGCGTTTCGGCATCTCCAACGGCAGCGCCGGCCTGATCGTTACCGTTGCCCAGCTGGGTTATGCCTTTGGCCTGATGCTTCTGGTGCCGCTGGCAGACATGGTCGAACGCAAGCGGCTGATCGTCGTGATGACCTTGCTGTCCGCCTGCGGACTGCTGATCACTGCTACCGCGCAAAGCATGGTGTTCGTTTTGATAGGGACTGCGCTGACCGGTTTGTTTTCGGTGGTATCGCAAGTGCTGGTGCCGTTTGCCGCGACGCTGGCGGCGCCGCAGGAGCGCGGCAAGGTGGTTGGCCACGTGATGACCGGCCTGCTGCTGGGCATCTTGCTGGCGCGTACCGTTGCCGGCTATTTGTCGGCGCTGGGCGGCTGGCAGACCGTGTACTGGTTCGGCGCCGCATTGATGATCGTCACGGCGCTTGTGCTGGGGCGGGCTTTGCCGCGCCATCATCAGACGCAGCATCTCAACTATCCGCGCTTGCTGGCATCGATCCTGACCTTGTTCGTGGAAGAACCGGTTTTGCGCACCCGCGCCTTGCTGGGAGGGATCATCTTCGCCGTATTCAGCGTGCTCTGGACTTCGATCTCATTCCTGCTGGCGGCTGCGCCTTTCAATTATTCGGACGGCACCATCGGCTTGTTCGGCCTGGTCGGCGCCGCCGGCGCCCTGGCTGCTTCGCATGCCGGGCGGCTGGCGGACCGCGGCCATGCCGGGCGTTCCACCACCGTCGGCCTGGGCCTGCTGTTGCTGTCGTGGCTGCCGCTGGTGTTTGCCAAGAGCTCGTTGCCGGGCCTGATCATCGGCATCCTGCTGCTGGATCTGATGGTGCAGGCGATACACGTCACCAATCTCAGCGTCATCAATCATCTGCACCCGGAATCCCGGAACCGCCTGACTGCCGGCTACATGACTTGCTACTTCATCGGCGGCGCTTGCGGATCGGTGCTGTCGACCTCGATGTACGGCTACGCCGGCTGGTTTGGCGTGTCGATGACAGGCGCCGGATTAAGTGCGGCCGGCCTGCTGGTCTGGTGGCTTGCGGAACACAGAAAAACAAGCGGAAAAACGAATTAGGGCTAGTTTGATTGTCCCGATTGACAAGCATGGCGCGCTTGCGTATATTTAGGAATCCGAACTAAATTTTCATCCCGGTTTGTCCCGGACCGACCCAGACGATAGTTGAACATGTCCCCTTTTGACGATATCAGCGTACCGATTGAAAGCCGCATCGCCATTGGCTTTGCGCGCATCGGCACGGCCATGCGCGGCAAGGCCTGGGAACGCTCTGTCGCCCAAGGCGTGACGCCGACGCAGGCTGATATCCTGGCCCTGCTGGGCGCGCGCGGCAGCGCATTGCGGCTGTCCTTGATCGCCGAGCAGTTAGCGATCAGCGCGGCGACAACTAGCGATGCGGTCAGCACATTGGTCAGCAAAGGCCTGGTGGAAAAAGCCCGGGCCGCTGACGATGGACGCGCAGTGGCGCTCAGCCTGACCCCGGCCGGCGCCGCGATGGCGACCGATGTCGCCAGTTGGAGCGGCTTTCTGGCGGCAGCGGCCAGCACCCTGGATGCGGCGGACAAAGCCAGTTTGTTGCGTCTGTTGATCAAGCTCATACGAGCGATGCAAGAGCGCGGCGATATAGCGACGATGCGCATGTGCGTGACCTGCAAGTACTTCGACCCGCATCGCTATAAAAACCCGACGTTGCCGCATTACTGCCATTTCGTCAAAGCGCCGTTTGGAGACCGCCATTTGCGGCTAGACTGCGCCGAGCATGATGCCGCCGACAGCACGACCATGCAGCGCAACTGGGCGGCCTATATCGGCTCTTGATTTTTTATTGCTCCAATTACTTAGGAGTCCTATATTTTATAAGCAAGGCCGATGCATGGCGTATTGCCGATGTGCAGAAATGAATTCAGTGTGGCGTCCGGCGCTTCGTGCGACCCGGACAAAGCCGAATAAAAGCGGGGGCTTGTGAAAAGAGGGACGCCTCGCAGCCCCTAACCCTTAGCTGTTCAATAGCTGCAACTTTGGAGTATTTGCATATGAAAACTAAAGCGATTTTTTACCATGCCGGCTGCCCTGTCTGTGTCGAAGCCGAACATCAATTGACGACCGCACTCGACCCGCTCCAGTTCGACGTCGAAATAGTCCATTTTGGCGAGCAAGCGGATCGCATCGCCGAAGCCGAACGATTCGGCGTGAAGTCGGTGCCGGCGCTGGTGCTGGGGGCGGCCGTATTCCATGTCAATTACGGTGCCTCGATGGCCGATGTGAAGGGATAAATAAATAGGCGGCGAACCGGCGTCCTGCGGGATGCCGGTTACTGTCCCGTCTGCGATCGGCATAAGGAAAACATCATGGCTGCACAGCTCGCCCCTGCATGGAAAATCACCCGCTGGTTCAATCGCGCAGCGCCGCTCGACCTGGCCCACCTGAAAGGCAAGGTCATCCTGCTGCATGCGTTTCAGATGCTGTGCCCTGCTTGCGTCCAGCTAGCCCTGCCGCAGGCACAGCGTATTTTTCAACAAGTCGATCCGGCTGATGTCGCCGTCATCGGCTTGCACACGGTATTTGAAAATCACGCGGTGATGACGGCCGAAGCGCTGGCGGTTTTCATCCGGGAAAATCGCCTGACTTTCCCGATCGGCATTGATGCGCCGGACGGACAAGACGGAATACCGCTGACGATGCGGGCCTACCAGATGCGAGGAACGCCAAGCCTGATATTGCTGGATCGGAAAGGCTGCCTGCGCTTGCATCATTTTGGCCACATCGACGATCTCGCGCTCGGCATCGTGCTTGGAAAATTGATGCAGGAACGCGGCCATGACTGAATCAGCTGCAACCACCGCCTATCGACAACTCATGCGGTTTCTTCCAGCAAAATTTCCGACAATAATTTTTTAATCTCGGGAACGCATGATCCGCAATTTCCGCCAGCCTTCAAACAGCTAGTCACCTGAGCCACGGTCGTCATGCCTTGCTTGCGCACCGCATCGCAGATGGTATTGCGACCGACCGAAAAACAGGAACACACCGTGGCTCCGGTGTCGGCGCCCTTTTCAATCGGCTGGCCGATCAACAGGCCGACCCGGTCGGCATCTTCCAGCTGTTCCTTGATGAACAAGCTCGCCAGCCAGGCACGCGAAGGCAAATCAGGACGCGGCGACAGGAACACGCAAGCGTCGATACGGTCATCGACCACATGCACGGCGCGATAGATGCCGGCGCTGGCATCCTCATATTCCAGCCAGTCGGCGTCGGCAGCGTCTACCCCCAGCAGTTTGGCGGCCCAGGCGCCATGATCGGCGATCGGACTGCGGCCCGCCAGTTCATAGCGATTAAAGCGCCGGCCCTGGATCCGCGTCCAATGCGTGACTTCGTCCAACGCCGGCTGGCTGCGGCTCAGCACAAAGCCATACCAGGACACCCGGAATTCTTCGACCCGCACCGGCGTGTGCTTGAACTCCGGCTCGCCCGAAACCGGATCGACTACCGGATTGACCAAGGCCCCCACCCGCGCATCCGAGGCCGACTGCCCATTCCAATGAATCGGTACAAAAATACTGCCGCGGGCGATGCCGCCGCCATGCTGCACCCGGGCCACCATCGCCCCCCAGCGGGTCGACACGCGCGCCAGCATGCCAGCGCGCACGCCATACAGCAGGGCGTCTTGCGGATGCATGTCGACGAAGGATTCCGGCACGTGATCGGCCAGCTTGGGCGACTTGCCGGTGCGCGTCATGGTGTGCCACTGGTCGCGCACGCGGCCGGTATTGAGACTCAGCGGATATTCGCTGTCGGGGGCGTGCTGCGGCGCCCGCGGCGTAGTGGCGATAAAGCGCGCCTTGCCGTCGGCATGGGCAAAGCGGCCATCGGCAAACAGCCGCGCCGTGCCCTGTTTTTCTCCAGACGGCGTGGCGACGACAGGCCATTGCACCGGTTGTAAAGCATCGAACCCGGCTTGGTCCAGGCCGCTCAAGCCAGTCAGGTTGAACACCCGGCGTTGACCGAAGGCGTCGCCATTGCGGAAGGCGCTCAAGCGGGTATGTTCGTCGAACACCTGGCGTACTGCGCTGAAATCGAAACCCGCATAACCCATGCGCTGCGCCACCTGGCACAGGATCTGCCAATCGGCGCGAGCCTCGCCCGGCGCGGGCAGAAAGGCACGCTGGCGCGAGATGCGGCGTTCCGAACTGGTGACCGTGCCGTCTTTTTCGCCCCAGCCCATGGCAGGCAACAAGACGTGCGCAAAGGCGTTGGTGTCGGTTTTTTCAATGATGTCGGACACCACCACCAGCTCGCATTTGGCGAGCGCACGCTGAACCTGGTCGGCGTCCGGCAGGCTGACCACAGGATTGGTGGCGATGATCCATACCGCCTTGACACGGCCGGCTTCGATCGCCTGGAACAGGTCTACCGCTTTCAAACCAGGCCGCTCCGCCATGCGCGGCGCTTGCCAGAAATCCTGCACCGTTTCACGATGACGGGGATTATCCAGATCCATATGCGCCGCCAGCATATTCGCCAGGCCGCCCACTTCGCGGCCGCCCATGGCGTTCGGCTGGCCGGTGATCGAAAACGGCCCCATGCCCGGCTTGCCGATGCGTCCTGTCAGCAGATGGCAGTTGATGATGCTGTTGACCTTGTCGGTACCGGACGACGATTGATTGACGCCTTGCGAGAAGGCAGTCACGACCTTTTGATTCGCTGCAAACCATTCGTAGAAGGTCTGCAAATCTTGCAGGTCTATTTTGCAAGCTTTAGCCACCGCGGCCGGGTCGGCGCATTCGACTTCGGCTGCTTCGAGCGCTGCAGCCAGGCCATTGGTGTGCGCTTCAACAAAGCCGGCATCGGCGGCATCGTGGCGCGCCAGGAAACTGAGCAAGCCGTTGAACAGCCAGACATCGCTGCCGGCCTTCAGCGGCAGGTGCAGATCGGCCAGTTCGCAAGTCGCGGTACGGCGTGGATCGATCACCACCAGTTTCATCTGCGGCCGCGTCTCCTTGATCTTGGCGATGCGCTGAAACAGGATCGGATGGCACCACGCGGTGTTGGAACCGACCAGCACCACCAGATCCGCCAGTTCCAGATCTTCGTAGCAAACCGGCACCAGATCGGCGCCGAACGCACGTTTGTGGCCGGCGACGGCGGACGACATGCACAGGCGCGAATTGGTATCGATATTGGCGCTGCCGATGTAGCCCTTCATCAGCTTGTTGGCGATGTAATAGTCTTCGGTCAGCAGCTGGCCCGAGACATATAGCGCAACGGCGTCCGGCCCGTGCTGGTCTATGATTGCGCGAAAACCCTGTGCGACTTTATCCAGCGCCGCATCCCAGGACACACGTTGCAATGGCTGTTGCTCATCGTCCTCCATCCGCATCTGCGGATACAGCAGGCGCCCATCCAGATCGACGGTTTCGCCCAATGCTGAACCCTTGACGCACAGCCGGCCGGCGTTCGATGCATGGGTTTCATCGCCGGCGATATCAACCTGGCCATCGCTGCGCAGCGTGGCGCGTACACCGCAGCCGACGCCGCAGTAAGGGCAGGTAGTCTGCGTGCCGCCCTGCTGGCTGGCAAGCTGGCTCGCGGCAAGCAAAGGAAAGGTCGGGACTGGATTCATATACGCTCCCGCTCAGGCAGCCTGGGCGCACAGCGCCTGGCCGAACAGCAATTGGCTACGCAGCGTAGAAATATCGGTGCGGTTCTGTATCATCTCGAAATACCAGGGACCATCCTTGACGTCGCCATACAATACCGCGCCGACGATATGCGCGCCCTTGATCACCAGCCGTTTATAGATGCCGCGGCGCGGGTCGCGCAACACCAGGTCTTCGCTGCCCTCGCCGCCGATGAAATCGCCGGCCGAATACAGGTCGACCCCGGTGACCTTGAGTTTGGTGGCGGTGGCTTGCTGCACGTAACGCCGATGGCCGGCGCCGGCCAGATGGGCGCCGCAGACGCGCGCCTGCTCCCAGATCGGCGCCACCAGCCCGAAGGTCGCCATGCGGTGCTGCACACATTCTCCCACTGCATAGATGCGCGGATCGTAGGTCTGCAAGGTATCGTCGACCACGATCGCACGTTCGCAATGCAGGCCGGCTTGTTGCGCCAGTTCGATATTGGGACGGACGCCGGCAGTCATGACGACCAGGTCGGCAGGGATTTCCGTGCCGTCCTTGAAGCGCACCGCAGTGACTTGTCCGGCGCCGGCGATTTCGGCAGTCTGGGCGTTCAGTAAAAAACGCAGGCCTTTTTGTTCCAAAGCCTTCTTCAGCAAGATCGCCGCAGACTTGTCGAGCTGCCTTTCCATCAGGCTGTCCATCACATGCACCACGGTGACATCCATGCCTTGCCGCATCAAGCCGTTGGCGGCTTCCAGGCCGAGCAGGCCGCCGCCGATGACCACTGCATGACGATGATTGCGTGCCGCCGTCAGCATGGTTTCCACATCCTGGATATCGCGGAAAGCGATCACGCCGGGCAGTTGATGGCCCGGCACCGGGATGATGAACGGCTTGGAGCCGGTCGCCAGCAGCAGGCGGTCATAACGCAATTCGACACCTGCGCGCGAACGCACGATGCGGCGCTGCCGGTCTATGATCGCCACCGGATCGCCGGCATGCAGCGTGATGCCGTGCTGCCGATACCACTCAGGCGTATTGAGCATGATGTCGTCCATGCTCTTGTCGCCCGCCAGTAGCGGCGACAGCAGGATGCGGTTGTAATTGCCGTGCGGCTCGGCGCCGAACACGGTGATGTCGTACAGATCCGGCGCCAGTTTGAGCAACTCTTCCACCGTGCGCATGCCAGCCATGCCATTGCCGATCACCGCCAGCGTTGGTTTTTTGGCGGGCGATGGCGCGGCGGTCGTTGCTTTCGTGTTCATGCACCTACCCAGACCTTGCCGTCGCTGATGCGGGCCGGATAGGCGCTCACCGAATGTTCCGGCGCTTCCAGGCATTCGCCGGTTTGCAAATCGAAATGCTGCTTATAGATAGGCGAAGCGACCACGATACGTTCTCCAAGGCTGCCGACCAGGCCGCGCGACAGCACCGCCGCCTCGGCGTTCGGATCGTAATTACCGATGGCGAACACGCGATGCTCGCCATCGATCACATGGAATACGGCAACCTGTTCGCCGTTGATCAGCGCACAGACGCCGGTATTCGGTACGATGTCGTCCAGCGGACAAACTGCAATCCAGTTACTGCTTTGATGGTCATGGTGCATGGCAGTTCCTTTAATTCCATTAGTAGCAATTAGTTCTGTTAAGCGGTTTCGACAGCTATCGGAATAGTGATGCGCTTGCGTTCTACTATCGTGGCCGGCCGAATCTGGCCGCGCTCTTCCATGAACACCACATTGCTGTCGGCCTGGTCGCTGTTGACGAAATGCTGGAAGCGCTTGCGCGTTTCGGCATCGGTGACGGCGTGCTTCCATTCGCATTCGTAGGTGTCGACCACGTGCTGCATGTCGGCTTCCAGCTCTGCCGCGATGTTCAGCTTGTCTTCCACCACCACCTGTTTCAGGTAGTCGAGGCCGCCCTCCAGGTTGTCGCGCCAGACGCTGGTGCGTTGCAGGCGGTCGGCGGTGCGGATGTAGAACATCAGGAAGCGGTCGATGGTCTTGATCAAGGTCGCCTTATCGAGATCGGACACCAGCAGTTCGGCGTGGCGCGGCTTCATGCCGCCGTTGCCGCAAACGTACAGGTTCCAGCCTTTTTCGGTGGCGATGATGCCGACGTCCTTGCCCTGCGCTTCGGCGCATTCGCGGGTGCAGCCGGAGACGCCGAACTTGATCTTGTGCGGCGCCCGCAAACCCTTGTAGCGGTTTTCCAGTTCGATCGCCAGGCCGACGCTGTCGTCGACGCCATAACGGCACCAGGTCGAACCGACGCAGGATTTGACGGTGCGCAGGGATTTGCCGTAGGCGTGGCCGGACTCGAACCCGGCCGCGATCAGCTCTTCCCAGATCAGCGGCAACTGCTCGACGCGAGCGCCAAACAAGTCGACCCGCTGGCCGCCGGTGATCTTGGTATACAGGCCGTATTTCTTGGCAACCTGGCCGACCGCAATCAAACCGTCCGGCGTGACTTCGCCGCCGGCCATGCGCGGCACCACTGAATAAGTGCCGTCCTTCTGGATATTGCCGAGGAAATAATCGTTGGAATCCTGCAGGCTGGCGTGTTCTTTCTTCAGCACGAAATCGTTCCAGCAAGAGGCCAGGATGCTGGCCGCCACCGGTTTGCAGATGTCGCAGCCGAGGCCCTTGCCGTGCTGTTCCAGCAAAGCGCCGAAGGTCTTGATCTGGCCGACTTTCACCAGGTGGAACAGCTCCTGGCGCGAGTAAGGAAAATGTTCGCAGACGTGGTTGTTGACGGCCATGCCCTGCTTCTTCATCTCCGCCTTCATGATCTGCGTCACCAGCGCCACGCAGCCGCCGCAGGAGGTGCCCGCCTTGGTGCAGCTTTTCAGGGCGCCTATGCTGGTGGCGCCGCCGCTCACTGCGGCGCACAGATCGCCTTTCGACACATTATTGCAAGAACAGATCTGGGCCGTCTCCGGCAAGGCGTCGACCCCGAGCCCGACCTTGGCCTGGCCATCGGCTTGCGGCAGGATCAGGAATTCCGGCGATGCCGGCAATTCGATGCGGTTGAGCATCATCTGCAGCAGCGTGCCGTATTCGCTGGCGTCGCCCACCATCACGCCGCCCAGCAGATATTTGCCGCATTCGGATACCACGATCTTCTTGTAGATCTGCTTGCGCTCGTCGGTGAACTGATAGGAACGGCTGCCGGCTTCCTTGCCGTGCGGGTCGCCGATGCTGGCGACGTCGACGCCCATCAGCTTGAGCTTGGTGCTCATGTCGGCGCCGGTGAATTCCGGCGTGGCCGCACTCACGCCGGTATCGGTAACAGGCTCTGCCAGCATATGCTTAGCGGCGATGCGCGCCATGTCATAGCCTGGCGCCACCAGCCCGAATATCTTGCCGTTCCACAGGGCGCATTCGCCGATCGCATAAATGTCCGGATCGGAGCTGCGGCAGCTGTTGTCGATCACGATGCCGCCGCGGTCGCCGACCTTGAGTCCGCTGTCACGCGCCAGTTCATCGCGCGGACGGATGCCGGCCGAGAACACGATCATGTCGGTATCGAGATGGCTGCCATCGTCGAAATTCATGCGGTGCGTGCCGGTTTTGCCGTCGACGATCTCCAATGTGTTTTTTTGGGTATGCGCTGTGACGCCCAGCTCTTCGATTTTCTGGCGCAGAATACGGCCGCCGCTTTCATCCACTTGCACCGCCATCAGGCGCGGCGCGAATTCGACCACATGCGTTTCCAGCTGCATGTCACGCAGCGCCTTGGCGCATTCCAGTCCAAGCAAGCCGCCGCCGATCACCACGCCGCTGCGGGACCGTTTGCCGCACTCCAGCATCGCTTCCAGATCTTCGATGGTGCGATAGACGAAACAATCCTTGCGCTGGTTGCCGGCCAGGGTCGGCACAAACGGATAGGAGCCGGTAGCGATCACCAGTTTGTCGTATGGCAGTGTTTCAATCGCGCCGTTGATATTGAAGGTAACGGTTTTAGTCGCGCTGTCGATCAGCTGCGCCTTGGCGTTCAGCTTCAGTGCGATATGTTGGTTGCCTTCGAAAAAGCCGGGCGCCACCAGCGACAGGTCTTGCGCCGACTTGCCGGCAAAAAATTCCGACAGATGAACACGATCGTAGGCCGGACGCGGTTCTTCGCACAGTACCGTGACTTCGATGCCTGGCGTGCCGGCATCCGCCAGGCATTCCAGGAATTTATGACCGACCATGCCGTGACCGATAACGATGATTTTCATGACGTCTTCCTTTATGCGCTCAGGCTTCTTGAGGCCAATGCACTGTTGTGCAATTCTTGTTCCTGCGCCTTGTGCTCGGGGCTGAAGCGCACCGCGATGGCGCACAGCGCCGAGACCGATACCAGCACGCCCAACATGGTCAGCGTCTGCTGGGTATCGCCCAGGCCCTTCATCAGGAAGCCGGCCGCCACCGCACCGACATTGCCGCCGGCGCCGATGATGCCGGCCACGCCGCCGAGCGCCTTGCGATCGATGAACGGCACCAGCGCATAAGTCGCGCCGCAAGCCATGTGGGTGAACAAGCCGAACGTCAGCATCGCCACCACCGCCAGCGCAACGCTGCCGGCATGGGCAAACCATAGCAAACCCAATCCTTCGCCCAGCATCAGCACGAACAGCAGGGCTGCGCGGCTATCCAGGTTGCCGCGCAATGCCGCCTTGTCTGACAGCCAGCCGCCCAATGCACGCGCAAACAGGGCCAGCAAGCCGAAACTGGCGGCGGCCATGCCCGCGCCTTTCAGCGACAAGCCGAAATGGTCGACGTAATAAATGGCAGCGATGTTGTGAATAAAAATCTCGACGCCGAAACAGGCGCCGTAAGTTACGAACAGCAGCCACACCCGGTAGTTGGCGCTGGCGGCGCGAAAACTGGCCCAGCCGCCTTTTTTTCCGCCCTCTATCGCCACGCCGCGGGCGCGCAAATCTGCGTAATTGCCTTGCGGGCAATCTTGCGTATAGCGCCAGTACAGCGCCGCCATGATCAGCATGAGCACGCCCGGCACCAGCAACGCCAGGCGCCAGCCCATGGTCTCGCTGACACCCAGCATCAGCAACGCTGCCACCAGCAACGGCATCAAGGCTTGCGCCGCGCCGCCGCCGGCATTGCCCCAGCCGGCCGAGGCGGCATTGGCGGTGCCGACCACGTTGGAGGCGAACATGACCGAGGTGTGATATTGCGTAATGACAAAACTGGCGCCGACCGCACCGATGCACAGGCGGAAGAACAGGAAGCTCTCATAACTCTGCACCATGGCCACGCCAAACACCGGCAACGCGCCTATCAGCAACAACCCGGTATAGGTCTTGCGCGGGCCGTAGCGGTCGCACAGCGGACCGACCAGCAGGCGCACCAATATCGTCACCGCCACCGCGGCGATATTGATATTGGCGATTTGCGCCATGCTCAATCCGAGCTGCCCCTTGATCAGCGGCATCAGCGGCGCGCAGGCGAACCACGCGAAGAAACAGACGAAGAACGCCATCCAGGTCAGATGAAAGGCGCGCATCTGCGGCGTACGCAGGCTGAAGAGTTGGATACTGGTCGCTTTGTTTGCCATTTTTTGTCTCTTTAAAAACAAAAAGGCGTCCTCTCGACCCAACCAGAGAGTGGTCGAGCCAAGAGGACGCCGTTGTCCAACAGATCCATCGTTGGACCTGCGTTAGAAAAGGTAGGATCTTCGTTGATCCTGTGACCTGATCTAATGCAAACGCCGTGCCATGATTCTAAGTACTTGATTTAGAACGATTTATCTATTTTATTAACAAAGAGAAACGGTACCCGCCGCGCCTTTGCAGCGCGCTGCATGGGATTCTTGCGTGAAAATGGTGCGCTGCAATCTATTTCGGTGCAGGCATCGACTGCGTCTAGATCAGATTGCCTGCCAACCCTCGATTCCGGTGAATATCCCGGCAGCAATCAGTAGCCCGCCGACCACCCGGGCGGCGATGAGACTGCCGCGCGGGTTGGTATCGAACCAGCTGCGGGTGCGGCTGGACAGGATGGCAATGATTCCGTACACGCCAACCTGGGTCAGCGCGGTGATGATCCACAGCACCAGTGCCTGGCTCCAGATCGGGCCGGCATCGATTTTCAGGAATTGCGGGAAGATCGCCAGCATGAAGACGTAGGCTTTCGGATTGAGCAAACTGGTCAGCATGCCTTGGTAAAAGGTGGTTGCAGGCGCCTTGGCTAGCGCCTGCTCCGAGGTCGGCGCAAAGTGAAAGCCGCTCTCGCTGCGCAACAGCGAGCAGCCGATCCAGGCGATGTAAGCAGCGCCAGCCAGCAGCACCAGATTGAACAAGCTTGGCCAAAGCTTAAGCACCACCGCCAGGCCCAGCGCGCCCATGGTCATGTGACAGACGCCGCCGGCGACGATCCCGGCCACCGCCGCCAGGCCTGAGCGCCGCCCGCCGACCAAGGCGCTCGCCAGGACGAAGGCCATATCCAGCCCTGGCAACACGATGACGCCGAAGACAATCATGAAGTAAAGCCAGAGATTGACGGATTGATGCATTTTAATTTCTCCTGATATGGAATTGGTAAGAGGTTTGAACAAAAATTTGAAGCACCGCCTTGGAGCGGCCTCGGCTATTCCGCCAGCCAGCGCAGGCGCGAGCGCTTGGCTGGATCGAGGATCACCAATTCCGGCGCCGATCTGAGCAAGCCGTCGGCTGCCAGTTCCCTGGCAGCGCGATCGGCCAGCGGATAAAATTTGCTTTCCAGCTGCTGGTCGTCCTTGGCAATCCCCAGCCACACCAGGTAAAGACCGTCGGTCCTGACCGGCAGCTGCGGGAAATTATTTTTCGCATCGAGCGTCACCAACAACCCCGCTTGGCGTACGCCGGCAGCCTGGTAGGCGGCGAAGATCGATGCTGCCTGGCGCGCAAACAACTTGACGTCGTCGGCCTTGAGCGCAAAAATTTGCGCCACCACCACGCCCTGCGCACCCTGTGTTTCGCACACCGGATCCACTGCCGGTAACGTGCTGACGCCACTGTTCTGGTGCAACGGCCGCAGCAGCATCACGTTATCGCTGTCGACGATCAGGTCGTTCAATGTGGTCCGATGCTCTTTCCACACCGGTCCGTAGTAGAAAGCGCTGTTGACGATGGCGCGGGCGTCCATGTCCTTGAAGCCGCGCAGCCAGGTAAAGGCATTGGGATTCTTGCGTTCAAAGAACTGGCCAAGGGCCAGCGCGCCGAGCTGCTGGAAGGCTTCCGGGAAAAAGCTTTCGAAATAGGCGGCGAAGTTAGCCCGGGCGCCGTCCTTGATCTGATATCGGCGCAATTCGATCACCTGGAAATCGTTGAGATGACTGATGTTTTGCATGGCGTGTCGCCCATTGGCTAGAGAAGCAGGGGGAGTTGCGGGACATTGTGCAAATGTCGCCGCGTACATTGCAAAAAGCAGGAAAATCCCGGCGATGAAACGGTGCATGGTCGTCCTCCTGCTCACGGTTGGCTTACATTTTTTTGTTGCTGGAACCGAAGATAAAGTCTATTTAGGACATAATCAGTCCTATATATAAAATATCCTGCGAAGCATGTACCACCCAACTACACGCGTGCTGGCAGTGCTGGAGCTGCTGCAAACCCATGGCCGGATGAGCGGGGCCGAGATGGCGTCGCGCCTGGAGATCGACGGCCGCACGCTGCGCCGCTATATCGTGACCCTGGAGGAAATGGGGATTCCGATCACCACCGAGCGCGGACGCCATGGCGGTTACGCATTGATCGCCGGCTTCAAGCTGCCGCCGATGATGTTTACCGATGACGAGGCGCTGGCTTTATCGATCGGCTTGCTGGCGGCACGCAGCCTGGGCCTGGCTGAAGCAGCGCCGGCGGTGGCCAGCGCCCAGGCCAAGCTGGAGCGGATCATGCCGGCCAATCTGAAACGTCGTGTCAGCGCCGTCGACGAGACGATCAAGCTCGATCTGTCGCAAGCAGTCTCGCCGGCAGACAACGCTGCTTTGGTGGCGCTCAGCGCGGCCGCGCAAAACAGGCGGCGGGCGCATCTTCACTACCGCAGCGCCAGCGGCGACGACAGCGAGCGCGATTTCGACGCCTACGGCCTGGCCTATCGCGGCGGCCGCTGGTATGTGGTCGGCATGTGCCATTTGCGCAAGGATCTGCGTTCATTCCGGCTGGACCGTATCGGCCAGGTGCAATTGCTGGAAACAAGCTTCACGCGCCCCGCCGAGTTCGACGCCCTGGCCCACCTGGCGTTTTCGGTAGCCACCATACCGCGTGCGTTTGCAATCGAAGTGCTGTTGAAAACCGATCTCAAATCGGCGCGTGAACAGTTGTTCGACGCTATCGGTATCTTCGAGCAAACGGAGGACGGCGTGCTGGTCCACAGTCAAGCCGATGAGCTCGACTGGTTTGCCCGAGAGTTGGCGCGTATGCCTTTCGCATTTGAGATACGCCATCCGCCCGAGCTGCGCGATGCGCTCAGGATCTGCGCGCAAAGATTGTTGGCGCAAATAGAAAAATAGCGCCTGTCAACAATGACAGTATATTGGCCAGCTGCTGCGATGTAGAGTGCATGCGATGGCTGTTGGCGGCACCAAGCTTCTCCGCAGAACAACAACCTGAAGTGAAAACATCGCTGCATGCCGGAAAACATGGCTGATAGCAAGGGCTTGGGGGCATTCGCGTGATATCCTAGGCGTTCTAAAACACACCGCTTTTGTTGTCAATGAATACACCTGTTGTTGCATCCACTCCCAACCCTGTTCAAACTGCACGCGTCCTGCTCAAGGAACTCCAGGAAAAATACACGGTATTTCGCGACTATCTGCCGCTTGCCATCGGCATCGACAAGCAACTTATCGCGCTGTCTCCCGAAGTCAACCGCAAGACCTTGCGCATAGCATTGGGCATGCATACCAACTCGCTGCGCTACCTCAAAGGGATGGAAAAGGCGACCCACAGGTTCGACCTTGAAGGCAACAGCACGGACGAAGTTACGGCAGTCCACCGTACCCATGCTACCGAAACGCTGCGCGAACGTTTCAAGAAAAACGCCGAACAGCGCAAGGCCCAGCGTGCCGCCGAGGCAGCGCAGGAAGCAGCCGAAAAAGCCGCGCGCCAGCATACCGAAAAACTCAACCAGCTTACGGCAAAGTTCTCGCGCAATCGCGGTTGACGCGCTTAAGTCAGCCCGCTCGGCTGAATCAGCCAGGGCCTGTTAGCAATCAGAACCGGCGTTCGCTATCGTACTTTCCTCTTCTTAGAAGATGCGTTGGGCTGCGCCTTGCCGCCCAGCTTCGCATGGTAGGCAATCCTGTTGTTTTTGTTTGCCAGCCGTCGCTTCGCGCGCCGGGTGTGTTCGTCGCCAAACGCGACAATCGGGTTCAGTATTTTTTGCAATTCGCTGTCGTCGCTCAGCTGATTCGCCAGCTGCCGCCAGATGTCGGCCTGGTTCCAGCGCATGAAACGTACATAGGAATTCTGCCATCGGCCGAATTCCGGCGGCAAGGCCGACCACTTGGAGCGGGTGGTCACAATCCAGAGTATCGCTTGCAGGAACAGGCGATTGTCGCGGCCGGTAGCGCCAGGATCGGCTTCACTCCCCAACAACAACGGTTTCAGTTTTTGCCACTGCTCTTCTCGAAGGTCCATATCGTGCTTTGATGACGGTTATCAAACTGCTCACGCTATTTTTGATCATTTCGAGTAAAAAATACATAAGGGATGACTGAATCCTGCTGGTGCGGACAACACCGGACTATTTGATCAGCTTCAGTATTTCGCGAAATTTGGGATGGTTGCTGTTGCCCATCCATTCGAACATCAGCATTTCGCTGCTGACGATTTCAGCGCCGGTGCCACGGGCACGGTCCATCGCGGCGATCTTGTCGCTGCTCCGGCGCGAACCGATTGCATCGCTCACCAGCTTTACCCGCCGTTGCCGATGCAGCAAACCCAGCGCCGTTTGCAACACGCAGACATGGGCTTCACAGCCAAGCACGATCAAATCGTCCCTGCCGCCTTCATCACTGCATATCAAGGCTTCCATGAATTCGGCCTGGGCGCATGCATCGAAACTGGATTTTTCTATGGTTCGATCCAGCAGCGCATGAATCGGGGCAACGGTGGGTCCCAGCCGCAACGGTTGCTGCGCAGTGCCGATCACGGGAATGCCTAACAATCTCGCTGCCTGCGCCAATATCACCGCGCGCTGCATGACTTGTGCGCCGTCGAGAATCGCCGGCATCAGTTTTTCCTGCAGATCGACGATGATCAGCGTTGCGCGCGAGGCGTCACTTAGATAGGTCATAGCTTAGTTGCTTATATTGGCTGCTGAATGGTTTGAGCATATCTGGTTTTATACCATGCCCGACATACGCTATGATCACCTGAATAACCGTTTTATCCGGCCACAGGAAGATGACTAAACCGAACAGACGCACTGTCATGAAATACGCTGCCTTTTTCCGCAATCTCAATCTGGGGCGGCCAAATTGTCCGAACAGGGCGCAACTGGAAGCGGCGTTCATCAGCGCCGGCGCAGATACCGCTACTTCATTCCTGACCAACGGCACCGTGGTCTTTGTCGCCGGGAGCAACGCTCGAGCAGCGAAAATCCTCTCCCTGGCGCGCCAAACTTTGCAAGCGGAATGCGGGCTCACGGAACCGGCCTATATTCGCAGCGTCGACTATCTCGCCGAGCTGGTAGCGCTTGATCCGTTTGCCGTCGTCGACCGTGAGCAGGTCTACGAATGCTGCGTTTCTTTCCTGCATGCCGACAGCAGCATCACGCCGGCTTCGCTCCCTTTGGAGTCGAAGCGGCGCGACCTGGAAATATTCCGCTGCACCAGCTCGGAAGCACTGAGCGTCAGCAAAAAGATCGGCAATAGTCCGGGTAGTCCGAATGCTTTTCTGGAAAAACTGCTGGGTTTGCCGGCTACCACCAGAAGCTGGAACACCGTGCTGCGCCTGGTTCGGAAACACGGCTGATGCCGAGGGCTGACACCGAGGGCTGACGCCGGGTCAATAAGCCACGGTGAAACGCTGGCGCAGATGCTTAGGCTGTTCGATTTCGTCCAGTAAAGCAATCGCATAATCTTCCATAGAAATCTGGCTTTGTCCTTTCTCATCCGCCAGCAACTGATCCCGGCCAATCCGGAATTTGCCGCTGCGCTCACCGGGAGCGAACATGGCCGGCGGCGACAGGAACGTCCAATCCACTGCGGTTTCCGCCCGCAGGTCATCCAGAAATTGTTTGCCCGGCACGGCTTCCACCTTGTACTCGGCCGGGAAATCCGGGCTATCCAGCAAAATGACGCCGGGCGCCACTTCCAGGCTGGCGGCGCCGCCGACCACCAGCAAACGCTGGACCCCGGCGCTCTTGACCGCTTGCAGCAGAGGCGCCGCTTTCAACACCCGGAATTGCGCCGCACTGACCACTGCATCGTGACCGCGAATCAGGGCTGCCAGTTGCTCAGGCTGGGTGGCGTCGCCCTGATGCAGGTCGACGCCGGCTGGCGCCGCCTGAGACGTCGAGCGGGCGATACCTGTCACGCTGTGGCCGCGCCGCAGCGCTTCGGCGGCAATCCGGGAACCGGCACGGCCGGTAACGCCGATGATGGCAATCTTCATGATGCAATCCTTTCAGTGATGGCTGGAACGCAACAACCTTGGTAGTTATTTAAAGTAACCAGTATAATTATTTCGAACTTATGCGCAAGAAGGCACTTTGATGAACGATAGGAACATGCAAGTAACCCCCATCCGGCCGATCTCCGGGGTAAACCGCGGCAAGGGGCGTCCCAGCGCCCGCGAAGACCTGCCCTGCCCGATCCGGGATGTGCTGGACCGTATCGGCGACGCCTGGAGCGTGCTGGTCATCACCACGCTGGAACCCGGTCCGGCCCGCTTCAACCAGTTGCGACGCCAGGTTGAAGGTATTTCGCAACGCATGCTGACGGTGACTCTGCGCCATCTGGAACGCGACGGGCTGGTGTCGCGCACCGTGATTCCGAGCACGCCGCCGCAGGTTGAGTATGCCCTGACCGCAACCGGGCGCTCGCTGTGTTTGCCGCTCAAGGTGCTGGCCGAATGGGCCGGCAGCCATCAAGCGCTGATCCGCGGTGCGCGCCGGCAATACGATATTGGTGCCAACTGAAACTTTCCCGAAGACGGCAGACCTCCGGGAAAGACCGGCAACGCGGCGCTTGTCCTCCAAAATCCCAGCCCCAATAAAACCGCCAAAATCAAGCGATCACAGCAGCCCTGCGGCGGCTGGACGACCAGTCGGCCAGACCCACTTTGTCACGGATGGCGGCGCATCCCCGCAAGATCTGCTGGATTTCTACCTCGGTCAGGCCGGAGTTGAGCGTCAGCCTGACCACTGAACGGTTTTTGGGAGTCGCCGGAGCGCAAAAAACCGCACCGAAAATACCCTCCTCCTCCAACGCTTTGCGCAAGATCTGCGTCTTCGGCTCCGTTCCGGCTTCCAGTGCAATGATTTGCTCCGTACCGTCGCTGACGTTGTAGCCCAATGCGCCCAAGCCATCGCGAATGCGCCGCGCGTTGCGCTGCAGGGCAAGGCGTCGGCCATCTGCATTCCGGATGAATTCCAGCGCAGCATCGAACCAGGCAAGTTCGTGCCGCAGCATGCAGGAACTGAAAATGGCGGGGCGAGAGGTGGCCAAGAAATAACCTTTGAATTTACTCGAACAGGTAATGAATCCGGCGCGCCCGCCAAACGCCTTGGCCAGCGATGCGGTACGAAAATGGACGCGGTCGGACAAGCCCATCTGCATTACCAGGCCGGCCCCTTGCGGTCCATGCGTGCCGAGCGAATGCGATTCGTCCACCACCAGGATGCTGCCGCTGTCCTCGGCGACCGCCACTACCTCGGACAGCGGACATACGCTGCCGTTGACGCTGTAGACCGAGTCGACCACGATGATGCCGGCTCCGTGCTTGCGTACTTGCCGCCGCAGATGCTCAACCTCATTGTGCAAGAATGGCACCGGACGCGCCTGCGCCGCATGCACGCCCTCCCACAAGGAAGCATGGGCCTGCATGTCCAGGTAGACCGGCACACCTGGACCGGCAATGGTTTGCAACAGGCCGACGTTGGCGCTCCAGCCGGATTGCGTGATCAATCCGTCTTCCGCCCCCATGAAACCTGCCAGCTTTTTTTCCAGGCGGGGCTGCGCGCTGCCTTCCCGTATGAATACCGTCGACATCAGCAGGTCTGCCTCGCCGCTCATGAGGCACGCTGCCTGCGCCGTGATCAACTGCGGTTCGGCAGCGATGCACAGATAATCGTTGCTGGATAAATAGATCGCATTCGGCCCGGGTAAGCCCCACTGAAGCAAATGTTCGCCGCCCCACAGTTTTTCCATGCGCTCTATGTAATACTCATCCAGCCGGGAAGATACAAAGGCTGGTAAACGCTGTTCTGCAGCCAGGATCAAAGGTTCGTGGTAGCTTGCTGTTAATGGCATGGTTTTCTCCCTATACTTTCGGATGAAATACCAAACAGAGCCGCCATGTCCCTGTCTGGAACGTGGAATCAGTTTTTGCATCAGGCGTAGAGGATCAGCCGCTGGTCTTCACCTCATAATATGGTTATATGAAAATCCGTCAGGCCAAATGTTTGATTCCCATGACTGAAAACAACAGCAGTTGGAAAAACCCGCCTTGGCGCGCTTGGGAGCGCGCTGCTAACCGCTGGTGGCAGAGTATCAATACCCAATTCAACGACATGACCAATCGCGTGGCTTACCTTGCGTGGGTTGCTGTCGTCGGCATGCCTTTGTTTTACGTGGTCTGGGCGTACTGGTTTCCGCAGCCGTATGAAAACCTTAGTCTGCGCCTTTTTTGCGCCGTCCTCTGCGCGCCAATTATTTTTACTCGCCAGCTGCCCCACAGAAAGTGGCTGGCGGCTTATTTTTTTGTTTGCCTGACTTTCGGGCTGCCGTTTTTTTTCACTTTCATGTTCCTCATGAACGATGGCTCATCGGTCTGGGCACAGTCATTGCTGATCGCTCTGATCCTTCTGTTTCACTTCGACACGACCCTGGCTATCCTGGCCTATATCATGGGAACGACCCTGGCTTATCTGGCTTATGTTGCGGTCCACGGCAGGATCATGCCGTTAAGCTATCAGGTAGTGGAGCAATTGCCGATCCAGCTGTTTGCCGTCTTTACCGTATCGCTGGCCAAGGTCGGCAGAAAAGTCCTGGCGCAAGAGAAATTGGCAGGCATGGCGACCGCATTGTCGACGGTTTCGCACGAGCTGCGCACCCCCTTACGCAGCATCAACGCCAATGCGCGCGGCTTGAACCGCCTGCTGCAAGAAAATGCGGACCGGACCTCGCCCAACCAGATCCCGATGGAAAAAGCGCTGGCGCGTATCGAGCTTGAAGTCCGGCACATGAACAACGTGATCGACCTGTTCCTGTTGAGCGCCTCGACCGGCAGGGAGAACCTGATACCGAAAGACATCGTCTCGATGGCGTCGGTAGTGGAACTGATGATGCAACGCTATCCGTTCGCCAATCAGGAGCAGCGCGATCTTGTCGCCGTCACGGTCCGCTCCGATTTTCGTTTGCTGGGGCAAAGCGAGTTGTGCTCGATGGTCCTGATTAATTTGCTGCGCAATGCGCTGACCTCGATCCAGCGCGTCGGCAAGGGCCGTGTGCGGATCGTGCTGGACGGCGCCCGGACCCGGCCCAGGTTGTTGTTTATAGATACCGGCTGCGGCATCGAGGCAGGCCGCGCGTCACAGATTTTCGAGCGCTTTTACGCCTACCCGGAATCCAGCGGCACCGGCATCGGACTCGCGTTTTGCAAAGACGTACTGGAGGCCTGGGGGGCACATATCCGCGTGATTTCGCGGCCGCTCGGCTATACCATTTTTGTGCTGGATTTTCCGCCTATAGTGCAACAAAAAGCAGCAGACATGCGCACTCTGTTAAATTAACTGTCTTTCCATATCAAGCGCATCCAGGTGCATTACATCGCTCCTTGCGCCTGCAACGTCTCAATATGAATATTTCATTACCTGTTTATCAACATCCAACACTGACCGTCCTGATCGACGATAGCCAGAGTTTCCTCGACAGCCTGGCTTTCCAGCTGCCGCCGCATATGGCGCGCAAAGTGTTTCACGATACACAGGCCGCCCTGGAGTGGCTGCGCGACGCCTATCGGCATTCGCCCAGCAAGAGCCAGTCGATCCGGGTCAATTATGACGAACAGTCATTTTCGTTCGACCGGCGCACCGTGGCGGTCGATATCGATCAGATTTACCGGCAATCCATGAACCGCCAACGGTTCATGTTGCCTTCAGTGCTGGTAATCGACTACGCGATGCCGCAAATGAACGGGCTGGCATTTTGCGAGGCGGTGCGCGACCTGCCCTGCAAAAAAATCCTGTTCACCGGCCAGGCCGACGAAAAGATCGCCATCGACGCTTTCAATCGCGGCCTGATAGACCGCTTCATCAAGAAAAGCGACCACGACGCGCTCGATCATCTGGAGCTGGAAATTCGCAGCCTGCAGAAGGAATTCTTCCACGCCCAGTCACTGACCCTGAAAGACCTGCTGTCGCGCCATTCGTATACCTTCCTGTCGGATCCGGCAATGGCGGCGCTGGTTGAGCAGTTCTGCAAACGGCATGGCTTTGTCGAATATTATCTGTTTCCCAATCCGACCGGCATCCTGTTCTTTGATATGCAGGGCAAGGCGACGCTGATGGTGGTGGAAACCGAAGCCAGCCTGATGTCGCAGCTGGAAGTAGCACAGGATTACGGGGCGCCGCTGGAATTGCTGACGGGTTTGCGCGAAATGCGTCTGGTGCCGTTCTTTTCCGACAGCGACGGCATGTATACGGACGCCATACGCCACGATTGGCTATCATACTGTCTGCCGGCCCAGATTTGTTTCGGCACGCAAGAGTACTACTGGGCGCTGTTCGATTTTCCCAAGCATTATTTACGTGAATCTTTTTACTCATTGGCGGATTTTTTGCGCGATCAATCCGCCGACATATAAAATCCTAGAGCACAAAAAAAATCCATGCTGCGAAATCAAACCGCTCCTCGAATATCCGCTCCGGATCTGCTGCAAATAGTGCAGGCACCCGATTGGGAGCAATTGCGCTCATGCATGCAGCGTCTGCTGGCGCCGCTCGGCATTTGCGATTTCATGCTGCAGACGGAGATCGCCAATGTCAACGGCGCTTCGCAGATGGAGTTGTTCGGCAGTTTGCCGAATGCCGTGTTGCAGCAATTCAGCCTGCCTGCAGAAGACCAGACGGATCCGGTCCGCCAGCATCTTGCGCGCTCCCGCCTGCCGCTGAGCTGGCAGGTCGAACAGTTGTGCTTGCTGCATAGCGGTCATGTCTACCCCTTGTTGAAAACCATGGGCGTGACACAGGGCATGAGTCTGGCAATTCACAGCAAACACGCGGCAAGTCGCCTCGACTTCTATAGCAATGCGGTGCGCCAGGAAGCGCTGCCGACGAGCGCCCAGGCTGATGCCCTGCTGCTCGGCGTCCATTTGCAGGAAGCTGCCGAATTATTGTGGCGCAAGGCGGCGCCAGACCAGGGGCCGATGCTTTCAGCGCGCGAGCTCGAATGCCTGCGCTGGAGCGCTGACGGCAAGACCAGTTCCGAAATCGGGCTGATCCTGGGCATATCTCAACGTACGGTATATTTCCACATGAAGAACGTGGCGATGAAACTGGGCGTCTACAGCACCCGCCATGCCATTAGCAAGGCGGTCATGATGGGTATCATCAAACCCGATACCTGATGTGCTGCGGGTCGCATTCTGCCGCGATTGAATGGATAGAAGCTAAGACAAGGCAGACATTCCGTTCCATGCCCGTCTTGCCGGCCGATTGCATCGCAGCTGGCCGATGCTTTCTCTGATCCCGCGCAGAGCGTGCCCCCGATTTAGCTATGTGGTCGCCGCCGATCTGCTCGCGCAGGCGCTGGGCCAATGCGGCGCTGACGGCGCTGGAGCGGCCCATCCAGCTCCAGCGCCGCCGCGGTCGAGGAAATATTCCGTTCACTGCCGTCTGCCGCAGAAGGCCGGCGCTCGTTGCATACGCGCCGGCAGCGAGACATGAACCGGTGAATTTGCGCATGGGGTCCTTGCTGTTTTGCTTTTTCACCACTACATTGATAACAACGAACATTCGGTACAACCATCCGGTACAAAATCATGCCTGTAGCCACCCTTACCCGCGACGAAGTCGTCGAACGCATCCTGGCCGCCTTTCGCCGCTACGGCTATGAGGGCAGCAGCTTGTCGCGCCTGTCGGCAGCCACCGGCCTGGGCCGCTCCAGCCTCTATCATTACTTCCCAAACGGCAAGGAAGACATGGCGAGCGCCGCGATGGGCGCGGTCGGGACCTGGTTTACCCAGCATGTGCTGTCGACGCTGAACAGCCATGAGGCATCTGCCATCCGCTTGCAGCGTTTCGCCGGCAAGTTGACGGAATATTACGCCAACGGCATGGCGCCTTGCCTGATGGATGTGTTCACTATCGGCGAAGCCGGTTCGCTGTTCCAGCAACACCTGGGCGGCCGCATGCGGGCGCTGATGGCCTTGCTGGCGGCGGTGGCGGAAGAGGCCGGCGTCGATAAGGTCGAGGCGGCGGTGAGGGCGGAGAATGCCGTGGTGGCGATCCAGGGATCGCTGATCGTCTCGCGCGCTTTGGATAGCAACGGCCCGTTCTTGCGGATGATAGAAAACTTCCCTGCCATCTTGCTTGGTCCCCAGGCGGCCGAGTAATTTTTCTGGATTTCCTGTTTTTACTTGACAGGCTGGTTTTGCCTTTGTATTGTACCGATTGTTCGGTACAGAAACATGCAATTCCCTCATGCATCGTTTGCGGTGCATCTCATTCAAGCCGTATATTCAAGCCAATCAGGAGTCCACCATGCCAGTCGCCCGCCCAGCCCAGCCGATCCGTCTTTATCGTGCCGCATTGTCCGGCCATGCCCACAGGGTGCAGCTGTTTCTGTCCTTACTGGATTTGCCGTTTGAAATGATCGATATCGACCTGCGCGCAGGCGAACACAAAAAACCTGAATTTCTGGCCAAAAACCCGTTCGGCCAGGTCCCGGTGATTGAAGATGGCGAGGTCAAGCTCGCCGATTCGACTGCCATCCTGGTCTATTTGGCAAGCAAGTACGGCGAGGCCAGCTGGCTGCCGCGCGATCCCCTGGGAGCGGCAACCGTGCAACGCTTTCTCTCGCTTGCCGCCGGCGAAATCTACCGGGGTCCGGCCAGCGCTCGCCTGATAGCCCTGTTCGGAGTGCCGCTCGACCATGATGCGGCCTGTGCCACCGCCAGGCAGCTGTTTGCGATTCTGGAACAACATCTAGCCAGCCATGTGTTCCTGGCCGGCACACAGGCGACTATCGCCGATATCGCGGCTTACAGCTATATAGCGCATGCTCCGGAAGGCGGCGTGGCGCTGGATGGCTATCCCAATATCCGCGCATGGCTGGCCCGGATTGAAGCGCTGCCGGGCTTTGTCGCCATGCAGGCTAGCCGGCCGCCGCTGGCAGCCTGAGACCATGTGCCCTAATCGCACGTGGATCAGGGCTCGCTACCGCGCAAAGATATGCACTAGGAGGTGAACCATGTCCCGCCCTGAAATGATGGCAGCCGAAGATAGCGCTTTCCACAGCGGCGAACGCGCAGTGCAGCAGCGCGTCGGCGTACTGGAAAAGATGGCGTCTCGCAGCCATGTAATCCGCAGCTTCATGCCAGACCAGCATCGCGAGTTCTTTCAGCAGTTGCCGTTCCTGATCGTCGGCAGTATCGATGGACAGCAGCAGCCGTGGGCGTCGATAGTGATAGGCGCACCCGGTTTCGTGACGTCGCCGGACCCGGAGCATCTGGAGATAGATGCGCAGGTTTTGCCGGCCGATCCGCTGCAGCTGAACCTGGCCGACAATGCGACCATCGGCTTGCTGGGAATCGAACCGCATACGCGCCGCCGCAATCGCATGAACGGCAAGGTCGAGAAACTGAACCCGGCAGGATGGACGGTGAAGGTAGATCAAAGCTTCGGCAACTGTCCGAAATATATCCAGGCGCGCCGGCCCGGCTTTATCGAGAACGCCAACGCAACGGCGCCGGCGGTTCATCGCACGCAGCAACTCGACGCTGCGATGCAAGCACTGATCGCTGCAGCAGATACTTTCTTCATTGCTACGGCGTATTCGGGTAACTCTGTGGACGAACCTGCGACTGCCCCCGGGTCCGCGGATCGTCAACACGGCGTTGACGTTTCGCACCGTGGCGGCAAACCCGGCTTTGTCCGCATCGATGACGCCATGACGCTGACGGTGCCTGATTTCGTCGGCAATTTTTTCTTCAACACCATCGGCAACCTGGTCAAGCATCCGCGGGCGGGCCTGCTGTTCATCGATTTCATCCGCGGCGATCTGTTATATCTGGCGGTCACTGCCGAGCTGATCTGGGATGGCCCTGAAGTCGCGGCCTTCAAAGGCGCCGAGCGTTTGCTGCGTTTCCATGTGGAGCAGGCGATACGGGTTGAAGCCTCCTTGCCGCTGCGCTGGAGCGAAGCGGAGCCGTCGCCGGCGCTGGCGCCGATGGGCTCCTGGTAGTCATGTAAAAAGCCGGCTGCTTTTTCCAAAGCAGCCGGCTTTCCTGATTTCCCGGCAAAGCACTGATTCCTCGCGCAAGCAGCGATCTGCCGCAAACTACTCGGATTACTCTTGCGGTACCGGCGTCAATGCCCCCGTCAAATCACCCATAGGCTTGCCGCCGTTCGCCACCAGCGCCTTGTCGCGCGCGGTGATGCCATCCAATACCGGCAACGAATAACGATGCGTGATGAAACGCAGGATGGATGCGGTATCGTACTGGGTGTGATCGACGAACCCTTTCTTCGCGTATGGCGACACCAGGAGGGTCGGCAAGCGTGTGCCCGGGCCCCAGCGATCGCCTTTCGGCGGCGCCACATGATCCCAGAAGCCGCCGTTTTCATCGTAAGTCACCACGATCAGCATATGCTTCCATTGCGGGCTGGCTTGCAGCTTGGCGATCACATCGGCGATATGGGCATCGCCGTCGGCCACGCTGGCGTAACCGGGATGCTGGTTCAAATTACCCTGCGGTTTGTAGAACGCCACCGGCGGCAACTTGCCGGCTGCAGCATCCTGCAGGAACGAGGCGTCGAAATCCTTCAGATGGCTGGCACGTTCGGCAGCGCCAGTCGCAGTTGCCGGGTCGAAGCGGCTATAGTAGTTGAACGGCTGGTGATGCGGCTGGAACTGAATCTTGCCACTATAGATGACGCTGCGGCTGGCATTCGGCGCATCAGCCAGCGCGGCATTCCAGGCGCCGGCATACCAGGCCCAGTCGATACCCTTGATTGTCAGCTGATCGCCGATGGTGGTCTGGCTCTGGGTCGGCAGGGTAGTGGCCTTGCTTGGATCGGCATACGCGGCCACGGCGCCAGCGCTATTGCCGCTAGGCTGATACGGCGGCTGCATGGTGTTGACCGCATAGAACATGCCGGCGGCATCTTTCGGCGTGATGGTACTGTCCTTTTGATAAACCGGCGCACCGTTCAATACCGAAGTCGGCATGCCGGTGCCTGGAGTCAGGCCGACCAGGTTGCCGCTGGCGTCCAGAGTGACGGCCGAGATACTGTTCTTGGCTGGCGAGGTAGCGGCATCGGCGTTCGGATATGTCGGGGCGCAGGCGCAGATCAGGTATTGATGGGTGAGGAACGAGCCGCCGAAGGTGCCCATGAAAAAATTGTCCGCCAGCGTGTATTGCTTGGCGATGTTCCACAGCTTCATCTTGCTGCCGTCGTAATAGCCCATGCTCAGGCCGCCGGCATCGGAGTAAGCGGTGAATTTATCGTTCTTGCCGCCATTGATCTGCATCTGGTTATTGTAGAAACGGTGCACCAGATCGCGGGTAATCACTGCCGACGACATGGTGATCGGGCTGTTGGCATCATCGATCTGGAACGGCTTGTTCGGCAGATTGGCAGATTGCGCCTGGGTGATGACCGTGCTCTGGCCGGCCACGGTCATGCCGCCCCAGGTCGGCGGCAAGACGGGCAGGGTGCTGCCATCGAAGTCTTTTTGCGGAATGTAGCTGGAAGCAGAAGTCGGATTGACGCCGGGAATGCCGTTGGCGCCAGGGAACAGGCCGTACAGATTGTCGAAGCCGCGGTTTTCCGCGAAGATCACCACCACGTTCTGGATTTTTTTCCTCGCCAGCGCGCCGTTCAAGGCCCGACCGAAATCATCGCTGTCGCCCTGGGCCACAGCATCTGCAATGGCGTCATTGATTTCCGCCGCTTCAGCCTTCAGCTTGGCCAGGTCATCGGCGCCGAGCTTGTTGATATCTGCCAGCAGGTTGGCTTCAGCGGTACCGATTTTGGCGGCCAGCTTCTTGCTGGCATCGGCGAAATCGCCGCCGTTGGCGTCCATCGCCGCGGCCAGCTCGGTCGAGATCGCACTGACGTATGCGCTGCGTCCGGCAGGTGCGCGGAACACCAGTTTCTGCGTCACAGGGCTGCCTTTGTCGCCCAGCGCCTCATGACGCGTAACGCTGGTGTCGATAGTGGCCACCACTGCGCCTTGGCCTTTGAGCGAATATGAACCGTCGGCCGCAGTCTTGACCACCGGGGAGGCGACATCGCATGTCGCTTTCTTGATCTTGTCTTCGAAACACACTTGGGCGTTTTCATAATAGCTGCCGGTCACCTGGCCGTTGGTCACCGTGCCCGAATCACCAACCGAGCCGCCGCCACCGCCGCCGCATGCGCTCAAGCCTGCCGACAACGTTACCGTCGCTACCGTTACCGGCAGCCATTTCATGGTCCGCTTCATAAACCCTCCTGGGCGATAAAAAGCGCAATCCTATGCTTCGAATATTTCAGCGGTATGAAATGTGCCGTCCATCATCATTTATTTTTTCGCAAGAGAATGTGTCATCGTTCTGTCACAGAACGCTGCTAGTCTTGCCTCCCATTCGACGCAGCGCCTCGCGCGTCACCCGGGACCTGGCCATTTCTATGAAACCTGCTGTCATTGCACTCCTCAGCGGCATAGCCGCGCTACTCCTGAACGGCTGCGGCCAGCGGCAGGCAGAAGCCGGGGTGGCGGCG
This sequence comes from Collimonas sp. OK242, assembly GCF_900107095.1. Classification (GTDB taxonomy): domain Bacteria; phylum Pseudomonadota; class Gammaproteobacteria; order Burkholderiales; family Burkholderiaceae_D; genus Collimonas. The sequence goes on along the minus strand of NZ_FNOR01000015.1, from coordinate 38,243 downwards.
ACCGCAAAATCGGCAAGCCCGGCCTACCTCGGTGCGACCTATGCGCCGACGCTGAAAAAACAGCCGTCAGTAGCCGCCATGACTGCGCTGGGCCGCACCATGTTTTCCGATCCTTCACTTTCAGCCTCGGGCAAGATGTCTTGCGCTACCTGCCACAGCCCCGAGCATGCGTTCGGGCCGCCGAATAAGCTGGCGGTACAACTGGGCGGCAAGGAAATGAAAGCACTGGGCACGCGCGCTGTGCCTTCATTGCGTTACATACAGAATGTGCCGGCCTTCACCGAACATTTCTTCGATGACGACGGCAACGACAGCATCGACGCCGGCCCTACCGGTGGCCACAACTGGGACGGCCGCGCGCCTTCCACCCACGATCAGGCGCGGATTCCGCTGTTGTCGATGCACGAGATGGGTAATGCGAACGCGGCCGAGGTGGTGGCGAAGCTGAAAAAAGCCAGTTATGCAGCGCAGTTCCGGGCAAATTTCGGCGAGGACATTTTCGACAATCAGGAGCAAGCCTTCAAATGGGCGCTGATGGCGCTCGAAGTATTCCAGGAAAGCCCGGCCGAGTTTTATCCGTACAACAGCAAGTACGACGCCTTTTTGCGCCGCCAAACCCAGCTCAGCAAACAGGAGTTGAATGGCTTGCGCCTGTTCAACGATACCGCCAAAGGCAATTGCGCTTCATGCCATATCAGCGAAATCACGGCTAGCGGAGCGTTTCCGCAATTTACCGATTACGGCCTGATCGCCATCGGCGTGCCGCGCAACCCGCATATCCCCGCCAACGCCGACCCGACATATTTCGATATGGGCTTATGCGGCCCGGATCGCACCGACCTCAAGGACAAGACCGAGTATTGCGGCAGGTTCAAGACACCGTCCTTGCGCAACGTCGCCACGCGCCAGGTGTTTTTCCATAACGGCGCGTTCACCAGCCTGGAACAGGTGTTGAAATTCTATGTGCAGCGCGATACCCAGCCGCAGAAATGGTATCCGCGCGACAGGGATGGAACGGTGCGCAAATATGACGACCTGCCCAAGGAATATCATGGCAACGTCAATGTCGAAGCGCCGTTCGATCGCAAACCAGGCGACCGGCCGGCACTGACGGATAGCGAAATCAGGGATGTCATCGCCTTCCTGAAAACGTTGAACGACGGATTTCATCCTTAAAATCGCCCTTAAATGTGATCACGCCATCGCAAGCTCTTCCTCAAGCGCAGTCTGGCGCCACGCATCAAGCTCCTGCACGCGACTGAACCAGGCCAGCAAGTTGCGGTACTGCGCCAGCGGCACGCGGCCCGGCGCGGCCGCCATCAGCGGTGCCGCAAGCGCCAGGTCGGCCAGGGTCAGGCCGGTTCCGGATACCCATTGCCGCTGCGCCAAATGCCCATCCAGTACGCCGGCAAAGGTTTCCAGCTCGATCAGTCCGCGCTGTAACTCGATCGTATCAGGCCGGCCGGCGCCGATCAGCCCCTTGATGAAATTTTCCCAGTAAAAAATCGCTATCGCCGGCGCGAAATGCTGGGCCGACCAGAACATCCAGCGGTTGACATCGGCCCTGGCCCGCAACTCGGTCGGATAGACCGTCTGTCCCGGCGTCTTGTCGGCCAGGTATTGCATGATCGCGCAAGATTCCCACAAGATGAAATCGCCATCCACCAGCACCGGGATTTTCTCGTTCGGATTAAGCGCCAGCAAATGCTTGCGCTGGTCGGCGCTGGACAGGTCGATCTGCACCAGCTCGAGCGGCAGCCCGAGATGATGGGCGGTCATGACGGCACGGCGTGCATTGCTTGAAATCGGATGATGATAGAGGCGCATGATGATGAACTCCCGAGGTGGTTGATGCGATGCCTGCATCTTAGTCCCGGGTCACTGACAGTCTGTGTCAGTAGTATTTCGACAAGTAAATGTTACTGGTCTTGCGCGAAGGAATTCTCGCGGCGCCAGGCCTGCAACAACATGCTGCGCTGCTGCGGATAGCGTATCTTGGTCACCGTCAATACGCTGATCCTGTCGTTACGAAAATGGCGGAATCCGCTGCGCAGCTCACACCAGCCGATGACCAGGCGTTTGCCTTCGAAGAACGCGATCGCAATCGGCCAGATCAATCTTTCGGTGGCGCTGCCGTGTTCGTCGCGATAACTGATGCTGATTTTGTGCTGGCGCCGGATCGCTTCGCGAATCGGGCCGAGCGTGCGGTTCGGGCTTGGCGACTGGCCGGCCGGCTCCGGTTGATAGCTGGCCGGCCACAAACCCATGTTCGCCATACTGTCGCGCAGGTCGGCGGGCGAGGCGGTGGCGATCTTGCTCAGCGCGTTGGCAGCGGCTTGCGTCAAGCCATCGTCGCCTTGCCGCTGCACCCAGCGCGCGCCCAGCACCAGCGCTTCCAGCTCGTCTTCACTGAACATCAGCGGCGGCAGGAAGAATCCGGAGCGCAGCAAATAGCCGAGACCGGCCTCACCCTCGATCGGCGCGCCCAACTCGATCAAGGTTTGCATGTCGCGGTAGATGGTGCGCACCGAGACTGACATATCCTCTGCCAGCCGGGCAGCCGTCACCGGCCGGCGATGGCTGCGCAAGGCGTCCATCAGCAGGAACAATCGCCCGGTACGGCTTGCTGCTTGTGCCAACGCCCCTCCTCAGGAGTGGATCTGCAAATCCTGCTTACTTCGTCAGCGTCAGCAAGGTCTGCTGGCCTTTCCTGAAGGTATAGATCGACAGCGTGCCGTTCTTGATATCGCCTTTCTCGTCAAAGGCGATCTTGCCTGTCACGCCGGTGTACTGGATCTTGCTGAGCGCCGGCAGATATTTTTTAGGATCGACCGAATTGGCCTGTTGCATGGCTTTGGCAATGATCATCACGGCGTCGTAGGTGTACGGCGCGTACTGGACGATGTCGGCATCGTATTTCTTCTTGTAAGCCGCCTTGAACGCGTCAAGCGGCGCAGGATTTTCGACCCCGCCTGCGATCGCGCAGTACACCTTGTCGTCGATCAAACCTTCGCCGGCCAGGCGCGGCAGGGCGCCGGTGCAGATAGCATCGCCGCCCATGAAATTGGCGCTGATGCCAAGTTGCCGCATCTGGCGCAACATGGTGCCGGCGCTGGCATCGATGCCGCCGAAGAAAATCAGGTCTGGCTGCTTGGCCTTGACGGCAGTGAGGATGGCGCTGAAATCGGTGGCTCTATCGTTCGTGTACTGCGTGGACACAATCTCGACGCCGTTGGCTTTGGCGTCTTTGAGGAACTCGTTGGCCAGTCCCTGGCCGTAGGCGGTACGGTCGTCGATCACCGCGATGCGTTTCGCATGCAAGGTTCTTGCTGCATAACGGCCCATCGCAGCGCCGAGCTGGGAGTCGTTGGCCACCACGCGGAAAGTCGTGTTGAAACCTTGTTCGGTATATTTGGCGCTGGTCGCGGAAGGTGAAATTTGCGGGATGCCGGCGTCGAAATAGATTTTCGAAGCAGGGATCGAAGTGCCGGATTGCAGATGCCCGACAACCGCCGCCACTTTGGCGTCAACCAGCTTCTGGGCGATGCTGGTAGCTTGCTTCGGATCGCTGCCGTCGTCTTCAGCCTGCAAAACGAACTGGATCTGCTTGCCGCCGATGACCAGATGTTTGGCGTTCAGGTCGTCGATCGCCATGCGCGCACCGTTTTCATTGTCCTTGCCGACATGCGCGACCGGGCCGGTGATCGGGCCGACGTGGGCGATTTTGACCACTTGTTCCTGCGCCTGCACGGTAGCGGTCAGCGCTAAGGCAACGGCCATGGTCAGCAACTGGGTCTTGGAATTAATCTGCATCTGCTCTCTCCGGGATTCAAATTGATCACATCTACCAAAGGTGTCGGGATTGCCACTTTTCTAAAACACAGCAATTATCCCAGCCGGTTCCAAACGGATCCATGCTTTTGTACATTTTTCATGTCGTTGCTCATAGATAACAGATTTTATAAATAATCACAATCTGGCGCGCTGCTATCGATATGACTGCTGGTGCGACAAGTTGTGAGAAACTGGCATTCGACTATCGGTTTTTTTTCCCGAATCTCATTCACAGCTATATCCGGAGCGCTGAATTGCCGGCAGCAATCCATCCTAAAGGATTTTGAATAATGTCATTTCCACGCCGCCCCATCGCTTTCGTGCTAGCAGCCTCCAATCACGGCAGCATGATTGTCAATCGCAATGATTACCATATGGTCAACGGCAATGAGGGTTACGGTGTCGGCTACCAGATACTGAGCAATTCAAGTTTCGACGAAAGCGAGATTGGTTTCGCCTTGGCATTGCTCAACTGTCGCCGCAGCCATTTCGGCGACGGTATCGTTGCAATCGACGGCGGCGCAAATATTGGCGTACACACGATCGAGTGGGCTCGGCACATGTATGGTTGGGGGCGGGTATTGAGCTTTGAAGCGCAAGAAGCCGTGTATTACGCTTTAGCCGGCAATGTAGCTTTGAATAATTGCTTGAATGCCCGTGTGAGGCTTGCCGCTCTTGGCGAACAGTGCGGCGAGTTAGCCGTGCCGGCGCCGGACTATTTCACACCCGCGAGTTTCGGTAGTTTAGAGATGCGCCAGAACGATAACAACGAATTCATCGGACAGCGGATTTCCTATGATGCCTCGGCTTGCAACACGGTTCCCCTGGTCAGCTTGGATTCGCTCGATCTCGAACGTCTGGACTTGGTAAAGCTAGATGTCGAAGGGATGGAAATGGATGTATTGCGCGGTGCTCAGTCAGCGCTATCGAGGCATCGCCCGATCATGATCATCGAAGTCCTCAAGTCCGATCGTGCCGCCATTGAGAATTTCGTCACCGGCCTCGGCTATCGCGTCTTTCCCGCAGGGCTGAACATCATTGCTGTCCATATGAGCGACCCAACGGTCCATCAGATCACGTTGAAGGACAATGTAGTGTTCTTAAATGCAGTTTGAGAGCAGCACTCAAGAAATCTGAAAAAACCATCTGCGACGTTGGCATGCACCGTACTCATTTCCCGACTGGCGGACTCTAGCCGCGCAATGCCTCAGCCATGTCGGCGATCACCGGCTGCCAGTCGCCCAACCTGGCCTGGCGGTACAGCCGCATGGAAGAATACCAAGGCGTGAAACGCTGGCAGTCGTACCACCGGTAATCGCTTGCTTGCGCCAACATGAGCCACACCGGCCGGTTGCGTGCGCCGGCCAGATGCGCCGGCGCGGAATCGACGGAAATCAGCAGGTCCAGCTGCTCCATCACGTGGGCGGTATCTTCGAACGAGCGCAGGTGCGCCCCCAGATCGACTATCCGATGGCGTTCCATCAGCATTTTTTCTTGCTCGTTCAGCTCACCCACCTGCAGAGAGAAAAACTCGGCGGAGGAATTTTCAAGCAGCGGCAGCAAGGTTTGCAATTCCATCGAGCGGAACGGTTCATGACGTACCGTAGTGCCGCTGCGCCAGTTCAACCCTATCCTTTTCCGATTGCCCGCTTGCCCCCGGAGTTTTTCCTGAATCAAGTCTGGCAGTATGTAATCGGCGGCCAGCGCCAGATAAGCATCAGCCGCACTGGGAAAATAAGGACTCTGCTGATAACGGGTAAACAAGGCGAAAGGCCAGGTGATGAAATCGCATTCACGCATCAGCTCATGCGATGCTTCAACCACCTCGATAGCCAGACCGCCATTTTTCAGTAAGCCGTGCAGAGACGGCGGCGCGCTGCAATAGATAGTCGCAGCTCCTTCTTGCCGCAGTCTCTCCATGTAACGACACAGTTGCAGCAGATCGCCGGCCCCGCCCTCACCGGATACCAGAATGCACTTGCCGGCGACCGGCTGATTGTGAAGAACCTTGTCATTGAACGGTAAAAACCAGCTGTTGTCCCGATTGGCCGAGGCCAGACGTGTCCACACCTCGCACCACTGTGGCTGGTGCAGCGATTTCTGCAGCGCATGAGCTTCATGAAAATTACCCTGACAGTATTTCACTACCGACAGTTCGGTCTGTACCTGGTAGTAGGCTTCGGCATCGGACGCGAGTTGCGGCAACACCTCTTGCAACAATATTTCCGCTGCTGCGAACATGCCGAGATAACTCATATCGATGCCAAGCTGCGCCCGACCCATCAACGTTTCAGCTTTGGACGACCATTGATGGGCGAGGGCAATCGCGTCTTCAACTTTTCCGGCGCTGCGCAATAGACGAATGAATCTCAGCGCGGCGTCTAAATTCGCCTCAGTTTGATAGGCGGCATAGGCCGCCGCCAGATTATTGGAATTAGTCATGTTGCTTGAAAAGACCTTATCGGAGAAATATTGTTTGTTTGCGCCAGCGCCATATCCGAGACCAGCAAGGCGCCAGGCAGCAGGAGTATCGGCGACATTTTCATAAGCTGCCTTTTTTCTGAACGCAACACACTAATTCATCCAAGGCAATGGACGGCATACTCTAAACGATTTGTTGTTTTTAGAGAACTGGAAAATTCTGACATCAGGAAGTCATATTTCCAGATGACAATAGAATACTATTTGAATGCATGCTGTCCGCACCTGGCGCCCATGCACATCTAGCCGACTATAACCATCATTCCGATAACAGGATAATTTCATGAAACCTCGTTCCCTTGCGCTGGCATGCGCAACGCTAGTCTATCTGAGCGGCTGCAGCGGCGGTAGTTCGTCCGGCGCCGGCGGCGCCACGGTCAGCGGCGTTGCGGCGAGCGGTAAAGCACTGGCTGGCGTCACCGTCACCATCACCGACAGCAGCGGCCAGAACGTCCAGACGGCGCTCACCGATGCCAATGGCAAGTTCACGCTGGCGCTCAAAGGTACTGCGCCCTTCATTTTGACAGCGCCATTCAACGATGCCGACGGCAGTGCCGCTACCCTGTCCGCCGTCATCAATCCGGCTTCGACACAAGCAAGTCTAGGCAGTACCGTGCGCGCCAATCTGAATCCGCTGACCTCGCTGATCACCCAGCGCGTGCTCGGCCAGATCCCGAACGGCAGCCCGACTGCGGCGCAAATCAGTGCCGCCAAAATCAGCGCCATCAGCATAGCGCAGGCGGTCAGCGACGTTTCCTTCCCGCTGCAGCCTTTGTTCACTGCGCTCAACGTTCCCGCCAGCGAAACCAGCGACCCGATAGGCAGCACCGTATACCAAGCCTCCGCCGCCGATCCACTCGACAATTTGTTCGACCTGACGCACTTCACTGTGCATACCGGCCAGATCGCAGTCGGCGCCGACGCCAATCGGGCGGTCCTGACGATTCCGGCCACCGGCAACGTCAGCGGCGCATTGCCAGCCGCCGCGATCCAGTCCGTGGTGGCGCTGAACAACGGGCCGACTACCACGCCGATCCAGAACGTCATCGTGATCGTCGGCGAAAACCAAACCTTCGATGCGGTATTCGGGGCGTATCAGCCGCCTCAGGGTCAAACCGTGAATAATCTGTTATCGCAAGGCATCATCAACGCCGACGGCACGCCCGGCCCGAATTTCAGCCTGGCGCTGCAAAACCAGGGCACGACCCAGACCGCCTATGCGCTTAACCCGGCTCGCGGCAGCGCTTACCCCACCTTGCCGCAGCCGACAGCGATAGGCGAACTCGCGCCGCCGACCTTCCAGGATCCGGGCGGCGTGCCGGATACCCGCTTCCCGGGGAATCTGCCGAGCGGGCCGTTCCAGCTCACCAAATATGTGCCTTACGGTACCGCGACCAGCGCCCAGACCGGCGATCCGGTGCATCGTTTCTTCCAGATGTGGCAGCAAACCGGCGGCGACAACGCCAAGCACGACCTGTTTACCTGGGTCGCGGACAGCGTCGGCCAAGGCGGCGACACCAAAGGCATCACGCCAAGCAACCCGGGGCAAGGCGGCGAGCTGATGGGCTTCCTCAACATGGCCAGCGGCGATGCGCCTTTCTTCAAATCGCTGGCGCAGCAATATGCCTTGAGCGATAACTATCATCAGGGCATCATGGGCGGCACCGGCGCCAACTTCTTCACCATCGCCACCGGCGACCTGCCGTACTTCAATACTGGCGGCGCGGTTGGCGCACCGCCGGCGAACCAGATCGAGAATCCGAATCCGCTGGCGCAAACCGCGAATTTCTATACGCAAGACGGCTACCAGGGCGGTTCCTACGTCAACTGTTCCGACGCGGGCCAGCCTGGCGTCGGCGCCATCCTGAATTTCCTGAGCGGCAAGAAGGTCAAGAGCAATTGCGACGCCGGCAAATACTACCTGGTCAACAATTACAATCCCGGCTACGACATGAACGGCAACGTGCAGCCGATCGGCCCCAACAATTACAACTACCCGCCGCAAACCGTACCGACCATCGCCGAAGGACTGGCGAAGAAAAACGTTGGCTGGAAGTGGTACACCGGCGGCCGCGACATAGCGGATGTGAGCGCCGATGCCGCCGCCTTGGGGTTTCCAGTAGCGATTGCGCAAATAGTTCAATACAACGCTATCGGCGACCCGCTGGTGGCGTCCAGCAACGTCATGAACAGCAACCTGAAATCCAACCTGGCCGGCCTGACGACGTTCTATAACGACGTCGCCCAAGGCACATTGCCATCGGTATCGTTTGTGGTGCCGAAGAACCTTGACAGCGGTCATCCCGGCTATTCCGCGCCGGCCCGCTATGAAGCGTTTCTGCAGGACCTGATCGCCAAGGTCAAAGCCAATCCGGCCTTGTGGGCCCATACCGCGATCCTGGTCACCACCGATGAAGGCGGCGGCCATTTCGATACCGGCTACATCCAGAACGTCGACTTCTTCGGCGACGGCCCGCGCATCCCGTTCCTGGTGGTATCGCCTTACGCCCGCACCGGCTTCATCGATCACACCTATTACGATCACTCCTCGGTGTTGAAATTCATCGAACGCAACTGGCGCCTGACACCGCTCTCGCCGCGTAGCCGCGACAACCTGCCCAACCCGGTCAGCCTCGCCGCCGATCAGTACCGCCCGGTGAACACCACCGCCATCGGCGACCTGATGGCCATGTTCAGTTTCTAAGCCGCATAAATTAGGGTCAGAGTCGAATATATGTCCAAATAAATTTGACTCTGACCCCAATTAAATTATTGAAATGGATTGAAAGTTTTGAGTAGCAATCATTATTGGCTTGTTTGTAAGCACTGGCATATCGGTGTGGCGCTGTTGGCCGTTGCGCTGCTGGGCGGCTGTCACGACGCAGAAACGCCGGCCCGGGTTACACGCGCAGCTGCGCTGGCGCCGTCGGCTGGTGCAACCCCGGCCGCGCCGAAGCCGTCCTTGAAGATGTGGGTGCGCTACCCCGAGCCGCCGGCTGCGCTGAGTGCGGCGGCGAGTCTGGGCAAGCAAATATTCTTCGACCCGTCGCTGTCGGCTTCGGGCAAAATGTCTTGCGCCACCTGCCATAGTCCCGATCATGCTTACGGACCGCCCAACGGCCTGGCGGTGCAACCGGGCGGCGCCGACATGCAGCGGCAGGGCACGCGGGCCGTGCCGTCGTTGCGCTATCTGGGTTTCACCCCCAAGTTCACGCGCCACTACTATGTGCCGGGCCCGGATGAGACCGAGGACGAGGGCCCTACCGGCGGCTTCACGCGCGACGGCGCGGTCGATTCGCTGCATGAACAAGCGTTGATTCCGCTGCTTAACGTCAACGAAATGGCCAATCCGAATCCGGCCGCGGTGGTCGCCAAACTGCAAAACGCCGGCTATGCCGAGCATTTCCGGCGCGTCTATGGCGCCGACATTTTCGATCATCCGGCAGCAGCGCTGGAACAGGCGACGCTGGCGCTGGAAGCATTCCAGACTGAAGACCCGAACTTTCATCCCTACACCAGCAAATTCGATGCAGCCATGGCTGGCAACGCCGATTTTGCACCGGCCGAATTGCGCGGTTACGGTTTATTCAATAATCCCGCCAAGGGCAATTGCGCCAAATGCCACATCGATACCCCCGGGCCGGGAGGGCGGCCGGCGCAGTTCACCGATTTTGGCTTCCAGGCGCTGGGCGTGCCGCGCAATCCGGAGATCGCAGCGAATCGCGATCCGAAGTATGCCGATCTCGGTATTTGCGGCCCCGGCCGCAAGGATATGGCGCAGGAAGCGGAATTCTGCGGCATGTTCAAATCACCCACCTTGCGCAACGTGGCGACGCGCCAAGTGTTTTTTCATAACGGCCGCTTCCACACGCTTGACGACATGATGCATTTTTATGTCACGCGCGATACGAATCCCGCCAGCTGGTACCCGAAGGTGAAAGGCAAGCTTGCCAAATTCGACGATCTGCCGGCACGTTACCGCGCCAACATCGATAGCCTGGATGCTCCCTTGAACCGCAAGGCAGGCGCTGCGCCCGCCCTGAATGACGAGGAAATCGGAGACCTGATCGCTTTCCTGAAAACCCTGGATGACGGCTACTCGGCCAAATCCGGCGCCGCACGCAGCAATTAAGAAATTCATGGAGCTGGCGCCAGCGGATAGGGTGACTTGCTATCGCGCGCCGTGCGCAGGTTAACGATCACCCGTTCGACGTCCGGCTCGACACGGACAAAGGCCTCCAGCGCCGCCGCATCGACAGACTGATCCGCGCTGCAGCCCTCAACCCAGACGAAGCGGCGTTGAAACGTCAGCCACAGGCTGCTGTTGCGGGCGAAACCCGGTTCGGCAGCGAAATGCGCCTGTACCGACCGGGCAATGGGTGCATCGTAAAGATAAGAGTTAGGCTTGCCGCACTGGCCGGCCAGCCAGCAGCTGGCGCCGCGTTCGGTGCGCCAATGCGATTCCTTGCGCGCTTCTTCTTCGCTCACCAGCGGCCCCAGCGGCACCGGACAGTCCCGCACAGCGCTGCGCACCTGGATGAAAGGATCGCTGAACCAGTTTTGCAAGCTTGCACCGCCAGCCGGCGTTAGCACTCCAGATGCAGCCAGAGCAATGAATGCAGACAGCAAGCAAAGCGGTCGTGACATACCGAGCCTCCGGTCAGGTCATGGTTTGCCGTCAGCCGGCGAACTTGTCCGTGGCGCGTATCAGTTGATGCAAGATCCCCGGCTCGCTATACGCGTGCCCGGCATCGGCAACCATATGCAGTTCCGCTTCAGGCCAGGCCTTATGCAATGCCCATGCGGTTTTCGGCGTACAGCAGACATCGTAGCGACCTTGCACGATGACGCCAGGGATGTTCCGCAGCCGGCTTACATCGCGCAGCAACTGGCCGTCTTCAAAAAAACAGCCGTGGGTGAAATAATGATTTTCGATGCGGGCAAAGGCGATCGCAAATTCCGGCTCGTCGTGCGCTTCCGCCAGGGCCGGATCCGGTATCAGCTTGACGGTGCTGCCTTCCCACACGCTCCATGCCTTTGCCGCCGCCAGCTTGGCGACATCGTCGGCGCCGGTCAGGCGACGGCTATATGCTGCGACCATATCGTGCCGCTCCACCGGCGGAATCGGCGCCAGGAAGTCTTCCCATTTGTCCGGAAACTGGCGCGAGGCGCCGTCCTGGTAATACCATTGCACCTCTTCATGGGTCCCGGTGAATATACCGCGCAGCACCAGTTCGCTGACATGCTGCGGATGTTTTTCGGCATAAGCCAGAGCCAGGGTGCTGCCCCAGGAACCGCCGAACACCAGCCATTTGTCAACGCCGGCCATTACGCGCAGCCGCTCGATATCGGCCACCAGGTGCCAGGTGGTGTTGGCGTCCAGATTGGCGTGCGGCGTCGAACGCCCGCAACCGCGCTGATCGAACAGCATGATGCAATATTTTTCCGGATTGAACAGACGCCGATGATCGGCATTGCAACCGCCGCCCGGGCCGCCATGCAGGAACACCGCGGGCTTGCCGTCCGGATTGCCGCACAATTCCCAATACACCTGGTGGCCGTCGCCCACGTCCAGCAAGCCGGATTTATAGGGCTCCAGCGGCGGGTACAGGCCCAGCAATTGCGGGATGTCGGTTTGCTGCACAGCGGGTTGGCTGGTTGTCATGGAAGCGTTTCCTTGTGGGAGTCGGAGAACAAAGATCATAAGCAAGTATCGCGATGGCGTCCAGCGGGTAGCACGGCGCCATTGCGCACGCGCCCAATGTTCACTAGAATCGTTGCTGGAACATGCCACGCAAATGGCAAAACCGTTCCAACGTCGCTCGGACGGTTCCGGGCGCTAACGTGAAAGAAAAACATGTCTGAATCCCCAGCTCCGCGCAGATTTTCGCGCATCGATCGCCTTCCACCCTACGTTTTCAATATCACCGCCGAACTGAAGATGGCGGCGCGCCGCCGTGGCGAAGATATCATCGACATGTCGATGGGCAATCCCGACGGCGCCACGCCGCCGCACATTGTCGACAAGCTGATCGAAGTATCCCGGCGTCCCGACACCCATGGCTATTCGGCCTCCAAAGGCATTCCCCGGCTGCGGCGGGCGATTACGAATTGGTACAAGAAGCGCTACGACGTTGAATTCAATCCGGATACCGAAGCGATCGTCACCATCGGCTCCAAGGAAGGCCTGGCGCATCTGATGCTGGCGACGCTGGATCGCGGCGATACGGTGCTGGTGCCGAATCCCAGTTATCCGATCCACATCTATGGCGCAGTGATTGCCGGCGCCGATATCCGTTCGGTGCGCATGAGCCCGGGGGTGGATTTCTTTGCCGAGCTGGAACGGGCGATACGGGAAAGTTATCCGAAACCGAAAATGATGGTGCTGGGCTTTCCGTCCAACCCGACTGCGCAATGCGTCGAACTGGAATTTTTCGAGCGGGTAGTCAAGCTGGCGAAGGAACACAACATTCTGGTGGTGCACGACCTGGCCTATGCCGATATCGTATTCGACGGCTGGCAGGCGCCATCGATCATGCAAGTGCCGGGCGCGCGCGATGTGGCGGTGGAATTCTTTACCCTGTCGAAAAGCTATAACATGGCCGGCTGGCGCATCGGCTTCATGGTCGGCAACCAGGAACTGGTGGCGGCGCTGGCGCGTATCAAGAGTTACCACGACTATGGCAGTTACACGCCGGTGCAAGTGGCGGCGATTGCGGCGCTGGAGGGCGACCAGCAATGCGTCGAGGATATCCGCAAGAAATACCAGAGCCGGCGCGATGTGTTGGTGAAAGGCTTGCACGAGGCCGGCTGGATGGTGGATATTCCGAAGGCGTCGATGTATATCTGGGCTCATATCCCGGAACCGTACCGCCATCTGGGATCGCTGGAATTTTCCAAGCAGCTGCTGGAAAAGGCCAAGGTGTGCGTCTCGCCGGGCATCGGTTTCGGTGAATACGGCGATGAGTACGTGCGGTTCGCATTGATCGAAAACGAAGCCCGGATCCGCCAGGCGATTCGCGGCATCAAGACCATGCTGCGACTATCCTGAGCGGCAGCCGTCTGGCCTGAGTGACAACAGAGCGACGCCCCTCGCACGGGGCGTCGCTCTGTTTTGTAGCTGACAGAAAATGTCACTACGAATGACAAGAGAGGGCAGTTCTGCAGCTTGTACCTCGCAAAATTACCAGGTTTTTCGCGCTTCTCCGACCGATTTTCAGCTGCAGTTTCTTGGGCATGGAACTTGCTGCCAAGCATACAATGATTCCCTCAGGAAATTTGCGCAAGCTTTTGCGTAGCTGGAAACCCATCCGATGATAAAAATTAGTGTTGTTTCATACAATAATGTAGCGCCCGAAGCGCCTTTGTCAGCCGTATTCGGCCGTGAGCCAAAAACTCTCGGTCGCAGCGAAGAGAATTATTTCGTCCTGGCCGATCCCAGGAATTTTGTGTCGCGGACCCAGGCAGCGATCAAAAGCGACGGCGTCCGCCAAACCATCACCAATCTCAGCCGCGCCAATCCGATCTTGTTGAATGGACATGAGATCGATGCCGAGCGTGAATACGATTTGCAGATTGGCGATGAAATCCAGATCGGCCTGTATTTATTGCGCGCCGAAACGCAGCTCAACTTAATGAAAGATAACCCTGACATGAACAATCAGCCAGGCCAGCCGTCGACCAATCCTGTGCAGCGGGTAAACAGCAGTAAGCCCGGCGGCAAACCTTTGCTGAGCGTATCCGAGACCCGCCTGGCGGCGCTGGCGCAGTTGAACCTGGAATTGGCGGCCACCGCCAATGCCTCCCTGTCGACATCGTCGCAATCACCGGCTGCGCCACTGCGCCCCGTGCATACGGTGCAGCGCCCAGCCGTAAGTTCCGCTGCTGCGCCTGCGCCCGCTCCGGCTGCGGTGAGTACCAGCGACGCCGACAGTCCGGCCGCCGAGCCGTCCGCATCCGGCGAAGCGCTGGTTCAGGCCTTCATGAAAGGCGCAGGTTTGCCGGCCGAGACGTTGACGCACGAATTGACGCCAGAGTTGATGGAAACCGTCGGCAAATTATTGGCCACTGCCGTGCAGGGCACGATAGCCCTGAACGCCACGCGCGCGCTGGTGAAACGCGAAGCGCACGCGGATGTGACCAAGGTGGTGGTGCGCAACAATAATCCCTTGAAATTCTTTGCCGACAGCCAGACGGTGCTGAGCCAGATGCTGCGCAAGAAAATGCCCGGCTTCATGGGCGCCGCTGAAGCGATGCAGGACGCTTACCAGGATTTGCAAGCGCACCAGGTGGGCGTGGTTTCCGGCATGCGCGCGACCATGAACGAAATGCTGCAGCGTTTCAATCCTGAAGTGATGGAAAAACGCTTGAAAAAGGGCGGCGTGCTGGAGGCATTGCTGCCGGCGACCCGTAAAGCAAAGTTATGGGATGCCTATAACGAGCGCTTTCAACGAATTATTGCGGAAGCCACGCAGGACGATTTCCAGACTTTGTTTGGCAAAGCGTTTTTGCAGGCTTACGAAAGAAAAGTCGAGAAGCTGAAGAAAGAGATGCCGCAAAAAGAGACGCAGCATGCCTGAACCATCCTTACTCAGCGACACGGCGGTTCCGGTTGTCCTGGGTTTGGCGCAACTAAGTCATGCGGGCGGAAGGCAGGTCAATCAGGATTCCTGGGGCAGCGTGCTGCAGGACGAGCTGGCCTGCGTGATTGTCGCCGACGGCGTCGGCGGCGAGTATGGCGGCGAGATCGCCTCGAATGTCGTCGTGCATTCGATCATGGAAATGTTCGTGGAAGAAGCTTCTTTCGGTCCGCGCGCGCTGCAGTCGTATATTGAGCACGCGGTGGAGCAACTGAAGCGGCGTCAAACTCAGATTCCGCGTTTGAAAGACATGAGCTCGACGGTGGCAGTGTTGCTGATCGATCAAAAAAACCGTTGCGCACTGTGGGCCCATATGGGCGATACTCGCCTCTATCTGTTCCGCCAGGGCAAGCTGCTGAGCGCAACCAGGGATCACAGCCTGATCCAGCAATTCGTCGATGCCGGCCATTGTTCAGCCGAACAATTGCGCCGGCATCCACGGCGCAGTATTTTGTCGGCCGCAGTCGGCGTCGAGGGTAGCGCGCCCGCCACGGTGACCCAAAGCGTGACCGAATTGCAGGGCGATGACGCGTTCCTGATCTGCACCGACGGTTTCTGGGAATGGATCAACGAAGCAGAAATGGAGCAGGCGGCATCCCAGGCCGATTCTGCACAAGACTGGCTCGACAACATGCACGCGCTGGTAGAAAAGAACGGCAGCGCGTCCAACGTTCCACTTGATAACTGTACTGCGTTTACAATCCGTATAGCCGATCCTCGACCAGCAGCGCCGTCAACGACCTTCGAGTGTTGACCGCTGTCCAGAACAATATTACTAAAGTCGACCCAACTGCCTATGCCAAACGCCAAGCCGATTGATCAGCAAGAAATATCAGCAACAGCTGTCGAGAACTGCTTGCCCAAGGGCACCCGCCTGGCCGATTTTGAAATCATCGGCGTCATTGGCGAAGGCGGTTTCGGCATCGTCTACTTCGCCTTCGACAGATCGCTGCGCCGCATGGTGGCCATCAAGGAATACATGCCGGGCGCCCTTGCCGGGCGCGGACCGGACAAGAAGGTCGTGGTGCGCTCGCAGCGGCACCGCGAGACTTTCACCATCGGCCTCAAGAGTTTCATCAAGGAAGCGCGCCTGCTGGCGCAATTCGATCACCCGGCGCTGACCAAGGTTTACCGGTTCTGGGAGCAGAATAATACCGCCTATATGGCGATGCGTTATTACGAAGGCCGGACCCTCAAAAGCGTGGTCCAGAACTCGCCGGCGCAGGTGACCGAAGCCTGGCTGAAAAGCATGCTGAAGCCGATGCTGGAAGCGCTCGACGCCATGTACCGGGTACAGATACTGCATCGCGATATCTCGCCTGACAACATCATGATCCAGAAGAACGGCGAAGCGGTCTTGCTCGATTTCGGTGCGGCGCGCCAGATTATCGGCGACATGACCCATTCGCTGACGGTCATCCTGAAGCCGGGTTACGCACCCATCGAGCAGTATGCCGACGACGCCATGATGAAGCAGGGGCCGTGGACCGATATCTATTCGCTGTCGGCGGTCATCTATTTTGCGATCGTCAAGACTGCGCCGCCGACTTCGGTCGCGCGTATGATCAAGGACCCGATCGAACCCTTGCAGGATGGCCAGGAAGGTAAGTACGGCGGCGGATTCAGCAAAGAATTCCTGGCCGCCATCGACAAGGGGCTGGCCGTGAAGCCGGACGAACGGCCGCAATCGATAGAAGAATTTCGCAAATTGCTGGATCTGGAACTGTCGGTGCCGATGCCTATGCCCGACAACGACACCGACAGCCCGATCGCCTTCCGCGCGCCTGGCCGCAAACCGGGCGAAGCGCCGGTAGTTGCCAGCGGCAAGCGCAGGCGCAACAGGTCTGCGGCCCCGCAGGCCAGGCTGTTGGATAAACCGCTGCGGGCGCCGGGCTGGTCGCTGGTCGCCGCGGTAACTGTGCTTGGGCTGGGCGCCTTTCTGTGGCTCAAGCCGGCGCGCTTGCCGCCGCAGTTGCCGACCAGCGCCGCGGCTGTCGCTGCGGCACGCGTGCCTGCGACGCCGGCTAAAGTCGCGCCAGCCGTGTTGACGGCAGCGCCGAAGCCGGCCAACGCCTCGGACGAGAAAATCCCTGATGAAGAAGCCGTCGGCTGGGAAACCTTGAAACGGCTGAAGAATCCGGCGCCGCAACAGATCAACGCTTTCCTGCAGAAATACCCGAACAGTCCGCATGCCGAACTGGCGCGCGCCAGATTGGCGGAGCTGCAAGGCGCGGGCAAGGGCGCGGAGGTAAAAGCGGTCGAGCCGACCGGTGTCGTCATGCTGACCATCAAGCCTTGGGGCAAGGTGCTGGTCGACGGCAGCATGAAGGGTGTCAGTCCGCCACTGAAAAGACTGCTTCTGCCGGAAGGCAAACATCAGATCAAAGTGATCAATCCGAATTTTCCGGACCGCGTTTTCGACATCGATGTCACGCCGAAAAAGTCACGCAATATCGATTACGATTTTTCGTCCAAATAAATGCAGTTTAGCCAAGAATCCGTCATGACTCACTCTTTCTACCGTATCAGTAGCGCCGCCATGCTGGCTGCGGCCTTTATGCTCGGCGGCTGCGACATTCTCAATGCTGCACAAACGCCGAAAACAAGCAAGCCGAAAGCAAGCAGCCCGGCACCCAGCGCTTCGGCGCCGGCGGCGGCTACGGTTGCTCCTGAACCGGCGGCGCCGGCGGCCGCGTTGTCCGATGGCATTGCCTTGTACAACAAGGGCAGTTACAGCGCCGCCATCAAGCGCCTCGCCAACGCCCCGGAAATCTGGTCGGCAGACATTTCGTTCCAGACTGAAGCCCTGAAAACCATGGCTTTCAGTTATTGCGTGACGTCCAGGAAGAAGCTGTGCAAGCAGCAATTTGAAAAGGCGCTGAAGCTCGATCCCAACTTCGACCTGGCGCCCGGCGAACAAGGCCATCCGTTGTGGGGTCCGGTATTCAAGCAAGCCCAGCGCGCGGTTGCAAGCAGCGCCAACAAGTAAGATCCCGGATCCGATTTCCAGTTAGCGGCCGAATATCGGCGCCGAAAACCCCGGCAATTTTGGAATCCGCTCCGCCATGAATTGCATGAAAACCGTGGCGCGCAAGGATTGATAGCGACGCGACGGGTACAGCAACGAAGCTTCCTGCCCCGATGCACTCCATTCCGGAAGAATGCGCTGCAACTGGCCCGATTCGAGCAGGTCGTGGACCAGCCAGGATGGACATATGCCAAGACCGGCGCCCATCAGGAAACTCTCGCGTATCGCTAGCGAACTGTTGACTTGGTAGCGGCAGCGGGTGACGATCTCGATCGTGCCGGCCGGGCCGCTTATTTGACTCACCTCGCCATTGGCCGGCCGCGCGAAACCAATATAGCGATGATTTGCCAGATCCTCGGGACGCCGGATCTCCGGGTAGCGCGCCAGATAAGCCGGCGCCGCCACCAGATAGCGCTGGGCGCTGGCGATCTTGCGCGCGATCATATTGGGCGGCAGCTCGCCCGCCAGCCGTAACGCCACGTCGACGCCGTCTTCCACCAGATCGACAAAGCGATCATTCAATATCAGCTCTACCTCGATCTCCGGATACAACGCCAGGAATTCCAGCACCAGCCCGTTGAGCCGCAATTGGCCGAGGCCGAGCGGCGCGTTGACGCGCAACAGACCGGCGGGTTTCTCGGTTAAGCCGCGCGCGTCGCTCACCGCTTCGTTGAATTCTTCCAGCACCCGTTTGGCGCGCTCATAAAACCGCTTGCCCTGTTCGGTGGCGGTCAGGCTGGTGGTGCTGCGCTCCAGCAAACGCACTCCCATGTCCTTCTCCAATGCAGCGATGGTTTTGCTGACGGTCGGTTGCGTGCTGTGCTGCTCGCGCGCTACCGCCGACAAACTGCCTAGCTCCACTGCCCGCACAAAGCTGCGGATTGCTTTGATCTGATCCATATCATTCCATTTTGGAATAAGCCATAGTCAATTTTGACTACTACCATTCGTGTTGGGAAGAATATACCTTGTTTGTATCGCTACCTCGCTTGTACTTGCTTGTATTTGCCTGTATCGCATACTTAATCAATCAAAGGAGTCACTTCATGCGCTTTCCTGCCAGTTATCCGAAAATCGCCGCGACGCTAACCTTGCTGTCGCTGTTGACGCTCTTCAATATACCGGCCACAACGGCGCAAGCAGCCGACCGTGCTACGCAGCACGCGATCGCCAGCTGGACGGCCAGCCCGCAACCGGCCTGGGAGAACGGTTTTCCCTTGTCGACCAATATCCCGGCCACCTTGTCTAACCAGACCGTGCGCCAGATCGCCCGGCTCAGCATCGGCGGCAAGCGTGCCCGGGTGGTGCTATCCAACGAATATGGCACAACGCCGTTGACGATAGGGGCGGCGCACATTGCGCTAGCCGCAATGTCAGGCGATGGCTCGGAAATCGTCGGCGGCTCGGATCGTACTCTTACCTTTGACGGCCGCAGCGAGGTGACGATAGCCCCGGGTGCGCCGCTCGTCAGCGATCCGATCGATTTGGCGCTGCCGCCGCTGGCGCAGGTCGCGGTCAGTATATTCTTGCCGCAGACGACGCCTCTCGCCACGTTCCACTGGGACGGCAAGCAAACCGCTTACATCGCACCTGGCAATCTGACAGCGGCTCCTTTGATCAAGACCGACCAGACCGTGGAAGCGCGCGTGTTCCTCAGCGCGATCCTGGTCGAAGCGCCGCCCGCAGCGCGCGTGGTGGCCGCATTTGGCGATTCGATCACCGACGGCGCCGGCTCCACTTCGAATAGCAATCAGCGCTGGCCCGATCTGCTGGCGCAACGGCTGGTCAAACAACAGATCGCCGTGATCAACGCCGGCATTTCCGGCGCCAGGGTGCTGAGCGACAAGATGGGCGTCAATGCCATGGCCCGCTTCGATCGAGATGTGCTGAATCAACCCAATGTCGACACGGTAATCCTGCTGATGGGCATTAATGACATCGGCTGGCCCAGCAGCAGCTTCACGCCCCATGATCCGGCTTTGCCCGCGGATAGCTTGATCGCCGCCTATCGGCAATTGATAGCGCGTGCGCACTTGCGTCATGTGCGCATCGTCGGCGCTACTTTGAGCCCATTCGAGGGCGCATTGCAGGACACCGCCCTGAAAGGCTATTATTCCGAGACCAAGGAGCAGACTCGGCAAGCGGTAAATCAATGGATACGCGGCAGCGGTGAATTCGATGCAGTCATCGATTTCGACGCCGCGCTGAGGGATCCCCGGCATCCGCTACGCTTCCTGCCGGCCTACGATTCCGGCGATCATCTGCATCCCGGCGACCGCGGCTACCAAGCCATGGCCGACGCGATCGACCTGGCCACATTACTCGGCTCGCGCCGACCGGCAAGGACCGGGGTGAAATAGGTTAGTGGCTCTAATCGCCGCCAAAACCAGGCCATTTCAGCGATCTGTAGGTGCTTTTCAGGTAGATTCCGGCCTGTAACCGATTTTTCAGCACTACGGCCTCTTGGAAAAAACCATGTCCCATCCCGTCTACCCACATCTGCTCGCACCACTCGACCTCGGTTTCACCACCTTGAAAAATCGCGTGGTGATGGGTTCCATGCACACCGGCCTGGAAGATCGCTTCTTTCACTACGCCAAGCTGGCTGAATATTTCCGGGCGCGCGCCAAGGGCGGCGTCGGGCTGATCGTGACGGGCGGCATTTCGCCCAGCAGGCAAGGTTGGCTGCTGCCGTTCGGCGGCACCATGAACAGCGTCGGCGATATTCACAACCACAAGCGTTTGACCAGCGCCGTGCACGAGGAAGACGGCAAGATCGTGATGCAGATCCTGCATGCCGGACGCTACGGCTACCAGCCGTTCGTGGTGTCCGCCTCGGCCATCAAGTCGCCGATTTCCCCGTTCAAGCCGCGCGCATTGAGCGAGCGCGGCATCCAGTCCACCATCGCGGCTTATGTACGCAGCGCCACGCTGGCGCAGCGCGCCAACTACGACGGCGTCGAAATCATGGGCAGCGAAGGCTATCTGCTCAACCAGTTCCTGTCGCCGCGCACCAATCGTCGGCAGGACCGCTGGGGCGGCAGCATTGAAAACCGGATGCGGCTGGCGCTGGAAATCGTGCAGCGCATGCGCGCCGCGGTGGGCGAGCGTTTTATCATCATGTACCGCCTGTCATTGCTGGACCTGGTAGAAGGCGGCAATACCGGCGCCGAGACAGTCGCCGTGGCCCAGGCGCTGGAACAGGCGGGCGTGACCTTGATCAATACCGGCGTCGGCTGGCATGAAGCGCGCATACCGACCATCGTTACCTCGGTGCCGCGCGGCGCGTTTCGTGAAGCGACGGCCAGGCTCAAGCGCGCCGTCAAGATCCCGGTGATTGCTTCCAATCGCATCAATACGCCGGAGGTGGCGGAACAGATCCTGGCCGAGGGCGATGCCGACATGGTGTCGATGGCGCGGCCGTTCCTGGCCGATCCCGATTTCGTGCTGAAGGCGCAGCAGGATCGCGCCGCTGAAATCAATACCTGCATCGCCTGCAATCAGGCTTGTCTCGACCATACCTTCAAGAACCAGCGCGCCAGCTGCCTGGTCAATCCGCAAGCCTGCCATGAAACCGAACTGGTCTATCGCCGCACCGTGAAGGCGCGGCGGGTAGCGGTGATCGGCGCCGGTCCCGCCGGCTTGTCGGCGGCGACCGTGGCTGCCGAACGCGGCCATCAGGTGACGCTGTTCGAGGCTGCCGCGCAGATCGGCGGCCAGTTCAATATCGCCATGCAGATTCCCGGCAAGGAAGAGTTCAGCGAAACCATCCGCTACTTCCAGCACCGGCTCAAGCGCACCGGCGTCGCGCTGCAGCTGAATCAGCGCGTCGACCGGGCGCAGCTGGAAGCGCTGGGTTTCGACGACGTGATCGTGGCGACCGGCGTGACGCCGCGCAATTTGCGCATTCCCGGCATCGAACATCCCATGGTGCTGTCTTATCTCGACGTGTTGCAACGCAAGGCGCCGGTCGGCAAGCGGGTGGCGGTGGTCGGCGCCGGCGGCATCGGCTTCGACCTGTGCGAATTCCTGCTGCACGATGCGCATGTGCCTTTGCCGGTGCCGATAGCGCACTGGATGGATGAATGGGGTGTCGATCCGCTGGCCGCGCAGGCTGGCGGTTTGAAGTCAGCGGTGACGACGGCGCCAGTGCGGGAAATCCACCTGCTGCAGCGTAAGCCGAGCAAGGTGGGCGCGGGGCTTGGCAAAACTTCGGGCTGGGTCCATCGAAGCGTGATGCAGCGTAGCGGCGTGCAGATGTTGGCAGGTGTCGACTATCAAAGAATCGATGACCGCGGTTTGCATATCAGCGTGGGTGGCGCCAGCCGCGTGCTGGCGGTGGATAACGTGGTGATCTGTGCCGGACAAGAGTCCTTGCACGAATTGATCCCGGCCGCCGCCATTGCGCCGGGTAAGCCGGGCCAGCCGCTCAGAACCAAAACGCAGCAAGCCGGTTTGCGTTATCACCTGATCGGCGGGGCTGCGTTTGCCAGTGAACTGGATGCCAAGCGGGCGATACGCGAAGGTGCGGAACTGGCTGCGAGCTTGTGAGACTGCAGCGGTGAAGCAAGCGGCCGCTAGTCGGCTGGCAGTCGGCTAGCCTTGCGCCTTGCCGGCTGCTTTTACTTTGATATTGCAATTCTCTTTCAAGAACTTCAGGGCGCGCGTGTATTTGGGATCGTCATCGTCGATCAGATATTCCTGCGCTTCCGGCAAGAATTCGTCTTCCCACAACGACAGCAGATTGTCCTTGATCTCGAACGGCGCCGAGCTCCTGATGAAAGTCGACACTGCTTCGCTGTCGAAACCATGCTGGCGGACTTGCCGGATCATGGCCCGCGCCTCGGTTTCCGACACGGTCGTCTTGGGTTTCGCAGCGGCCGCGATGCACATGAAAATCGTCAGGCGCGAGTAGGGATCTTCCTTGCCCTTGGTAACCTTGTGCCACTCCTGCGACACCAGGGCATCAAACCCGTCCACGTCTTCCAGGCTGCCTTCCTGCACGAAGTAACGCAGCTCGACCAGGTTGAGCAAGCTGTCGAGCGTCACCGCAGGATCTGTCAGCGCGTCATGCTTCTCGATCTCGCGCCGGATTTTTTCTGCAACGTCGCGATATTCCGGCGGCACGTCGTCCAGCAATTTTTTGGGAATCTTCAGTTTCCCGGCAGCGCTACTGTTAGCCGCATTGCTGCGTATCGCCGCCAGCAATTTGGCAAAACCAAGGCGGTTGGGAAATTCTCCGCCGCCGCCGAGGCGCACCAGCAGCGCGCTACGGATGACCGTTTCAGCCCCTGTGAAATCGAGCGCCGAGTGTTCCAAACCCAGGTCGTCGGCAAACCAGAGCGCCGCCGCAAGCACGGCCGCGCACTCCGCGCGCACCTTGCACTCTTTCCGGTAGGCGTTCAGGGAAAACGGCTTGTTCAGCGTACGCTCGTCCTGGAACTCCTTCAGCGCCTGGCCTTTGGCATCGCCGAAAACGGTAGAGTCGGGCAGTGCATGCAGCGCCTTGAGCAAGTCGTTGCCGCCGCGCGAATGCGACAGAAAAGTATTGTCGCGCAGCGATTCCGCCGATTTTTGCAAATCGCCGTCGTACGTCTGTTCCAGATACAGGCTGATCAGGTTGACGATGCGTTGCCGCGCGTTTTCAAGATCGGTGTGCAGATGGCTGGTGCCGAAGAACGCCGCGACCTGCACCGTGCCCTTGGCGGCGTCCTCTATCATCGCGCGGCATTTTTCCTGATCCAGGATATGGCTCTTGAGGCCGAAACCAAGCGCCTTTTCAAAGAAAGGGCGCTTGTCGACCAGTTCGATATTCCGGTGTTTGTCGGACATGGGATGCGTGGATTTCGGGGACGGTTAAAGCGCGGATTCTTCGCCGGGATCGACGGCGATTGCCGGTTGCACAGCAGCGGCAGGGCGAGTTGCCGGACGGTCCAGTTGTTCGAGGTTTTTCTGCTCCTGCAATTCCAGCTCCGCTTCGCGCCGCAAGCGTTCCTTCAGCCGTTTTTTCAGTACCGGCCAGATCTGTTCGAACATATCGGCGTGCTCGTGCTTGAGCAGCCAGGTCAGTTCTTTCCAGTCGCGATCGCTGACTTCCGATTTGTCGACGGCGTCGCCCTCTTCGGTGCGGTTGACGTTGAAGGTATCGTAGGTGACGAAATGCACCACCTCTTCGTCGCGGTCCGCCAGGTAGTCGATCAGCGCTTCGCAGCCGCCGTCGACATCGCCGATCGCTTCGAGGAATTCGCCGGTGTGGCTGTCGTCGCGGAACAGCACCGCATTCACCATGCCGCGCAGGCGCACATGGCTATGGTCGCCATACAGCCGTTCCATGACCACCGCGCGCGCGAATTGCTCCGGCGTCACCAGCAAGTTGACCACCGACTCTTTCGATGTGTCGTATTCGCGGATGACGGCCAGCAGGTCTTTCGGCGGCAAGGTGTCAAGCGCGGCCACCAGGGCGTAATCGCCCTCGGTCTCCGCCAGGCTGACCAAAGCGAATTCGGCGCCGGCGATATCGCCGTTGCGGATCAGGTTTGCTGCTTTTACTACTAGCGCGTTTGTCATGGAATCACTAAATCAAAAATGTCTAAATCTAAAATCAGCCCAGGCGTTCGAAGCCTTGCTCGGAGAGCCAGTCGGCGCCTTCCACCTCGAGATCGCGGCCGTCGTCATCGTCGTCGTTTTCGACCCCGTCCACCGCATCGTCCGACTCGCCATGGGCCGACTGGTTATAGACGCCCTGATAACTGCCGTTACTCTTCTCATGCAGGTATTCGAGGCACACCGTGGTGATCAGGAAACGCTCGCCGCCCGGCTCCTGCAACGCAATGTCCGCCAGCTTTTGCGCCCATGACTCGAACTGCACTGCATCGGCGACGTCGGTCCACGATGGGAAATCATCGGGTTCATCGGATAACAACATGGTCAGCGTCTGCGGATTGGTGAAGTCGATACCGCCGTGAAAAGCCACCGCCACCATTTCCGGGTCGGTTTCGATCATCGGCATCATCAATGCAAACTGCGAGCGCTTGCTTTTCAGGCGCGAGGTCAGGATGTCGTTGCCTTCGGAATCGCTTTGCAAGTCTTCCAGTTCAGCCTGGTAAGCCTTGGTCATGTCTTCGAAAAAAGCGGAAAGCATCATTGCAAAACCTTGTTCATATAAGTGGTCCAGATTTGTCGGGCAGTTTCAAGCGGGTTTTCCAGCAAGCTGCGGCGCCGGTTTTCATCGTATTCCTGGCGTTTCACCACATCCGACAAAAGATCGTAGGCTTCCTGGATGTCCCGGAATCGCGCGGGCGCATCGGGTGCGGTATTTCTGTCTGGGTGAAACTCTGAGGCTTTCTTGCGATAGGCGTTTTTCAGCGCGCCAGCCGTTGCATCACTGTCTATGCCGAGAACGGCGTAATAATCCTTCATGCGTCCTCACACGTTGGCGTCGGCGATTGCCGTCTGGTTACAGATGGAATGAATGCTTGCAGGGTAAGCGCTTATTGCTGAGCATTGCTGAGTATTGCTCAGCGGATACAAACGCTTAAGAAGGGTCCGAGGAGGATACACGAGTGGCGGCAAGAAGTCGATGGCGGGAGTCGCCGGAAAACCACGGTTTTTAGCGCTTTTCATAGACAAGCTGCTGCCCCACAAAGCCGCTAAACGCTGTCAGCAGAGGCTGATATTTCTCCTCGTTTTGCTCCAGCTGCATCAAAGCATAACAAGTTGCTTCCAGCGTGGATAGCTGTCCGGGGCTGTGGGCTTTGCGAATCAGGTAGCGCGATGCCGGCGTATCGCGCAGCGACAAGCGCGGTAATTGCTGCAGCAATGGATTGAGGTACAGCATTTTCCGGCTCTTGCGCCAAGTGCCGTCCAGCACGATCAAACGCACTTGCGACGGATCGAGCAAACGCGCCTGCTCCAGCTGCTGCGGCGGCGCCAGGTTCAGGCCTTGGTCTTCAGGGCTGTCCGGGTAGAGCAGGATGGTGTACCTGGCTCCCGGCGTCTGCAGCAGCGCCTGCATGGCCTGCTGCGCAAAGACCTCGCCGACAAGCACTTCACTACGCGCCAAACTCAGCTGCAGCAAACGAACGCTGCCTTTCGCATTGCCGACTTCCAAAGGGTGCTGCAAGATCAACAGGTCGGCCGCATGTTCTATCGGCGTAATCCAGCCGCAGATACAGCTGCGCTGCGGGCGCAGGCACCTGAGGCAAGTAGGACGTTTGACAGGGGTTGGCTGCATTACGAGGTTTTCTTGCGCGTCGATACCTTCTTCGGCGCCACGCCATCCACCGTAGCGCCGATTGCGACGATTGGCGTAACCGGACTCTGCAATGCGCGCACTTCGTCATGCAGCCAGCTGCGCAAAGCTTGCAGCGGCGCCCAGTCGCGCAAAGCAGGCGGATAAACCAGGAAGTAGGAAGCGAAATCGGCGTCCGGCGCCAGCCGCTGTTCCGAGAGTTGCACCAGCAAGCCGTCGCGCAAGGCATCGGCCACCTGGAACTCGCGCCCCATCGCTACCCCCAGGCCTTGCTCGGCGGCTTGCAGCATCAGGCCGGCGTCATTGAAGCTGGCCACCGGATTGGTCCTTACCTTCAGGCCGGCTTCACTGAACCAGCGATCCCATAAATCGGCGTCGCCCAGCAGCGCTTCGTGCACCAGGGCGGCGGCACCGCCGCCCTGCAAGCGGCGCGCGGTGGCCGGCGAAGCGACCACCACCAACGGGCTATCGAACAGACGTTCGTCGCTCAAGCCGGGCCAGCCGCCGCGCCCTTGCCGCAGCGCCGCGTGAAAACCGTCGCGCTGCAAATCGATCAATTGCTGCGACGAGTGCAGCTCTATTGCAATGTCGGGATGACGTTCGCGCCAGCGCTGCATGCGCGGCAGCAGCCAGCGCTGCAAAAAGGACGGCATCACCGTCAACCGCAGCCGTTGCGCAGTACCGATGGACGTCGCGGCGGCGGCCAGCACGCCGACGTCCAGCTGCGCCAGCGCCGACTCGACGCTGCAGAGCAGCGCCTGGCCCGCTTCATTGAGCACAATACGGCGGCCGCGCCGCTCAAACAGGGCGAAACCAAGCTGCTGCTCCAACACGCCTATCTGCTGGCTGACGGCGCTATGGGTCAAATGCATTTCTACCGCCGTGGCGCGCAAATTCTGCAGGCGCGCGGCGCTGCGAAAGACGGGAAGGGTATGAAGTGGGAGTCGGCTCATGCTGGTAAGCATAACTGACCAACATGGTTAGAACAAGTCGTTTCCCTAAGTGCGTTTGGTTGGATATTCTGACCAGTATTGAAAGCGCTTTAAAGAAAGCACTTCAAATACTCCCGATAACCAACTTGAGAGCTTGCCATGAACTGCGTATCGACACTGGACCAAATCGTTACAACATTGCCACGTCCGCAAGGCTTGCTGGGCGGCGTTTTACAGGTAGCCAGGAACGCCGCCGGCTGGTGGCAGCAACGCCTGGCCGTGACCCAGGCAGCAGAGGTGCAGCCAAGATATGTGCCGAATGTGCGTGAAATGAACGACCATCTGTTGCGCGACATCGGCTATCTCGATGCCATGCCGCCGCGCGAAGCTGCTCGCCACGATGCGATTTATTGAATGCCGATGAAATTGGCGAAGGTGGCATGCCGGTTTTCAATCGACAAATCCGCGTGCCCCTTGCATGCCTCCGGTATGCACGGCGAGCACCCGCTCATCCGCGCGGAAAGCACGTGCCTGCTGCAGATTTCTGAGGGCATGGAATAGCTTGCCGGTGTAGACCGGTTCTATCGGAACCCCGAATTCCCGTGAAAACCCGCGGCAGAACTGGCGCAACTCCGGCGGGGCTTTGCCGTAACCGCCATGATGCGCATCGGTGATCAGTTCGTAATTTCGGTAGGCTGGATAACCCGCCTCTTGCAGCAAGCGCGCAATCTCCTGGTGCAAATAGCCGGCGTTCTTGAGAACGGCGATGCCGATCACGCGGCCCTGTCCTTGCAAACCCGCCAGGATGCCGGCCAGGGTGGCGCCGGTGCCGCATGCAGCCATGATCACTTCCGGAATGAAGGGCAGCTCGCCGACCAGTTCGGCGACGCCGCGCAAGGCTGCCGGCGCGCTGCCGCCTTCGGGCAGCCAGACATGGCTGTCGTCGGCAGCGGCTATATGCCGGCGCCAGGCTTGCGGGTCGTCGCGCAACTGGCGATAGCCGTCGCGCGACACGAACCGGATTTGCATGCCCAGACGGCGGCAATCGTCCAGCGTGACGCTGGCTTGCTCCGCTGCGCCGCGCACCAATCCTATGGTCGGCCAGCCGCCCAAAGCCCCGGCATGAGCCAACGCATGCAAATGATTGGACCACGGGCCGCCCATGGTGACCAAGGTCGGCCTCAGCTCTTGCAACGCAAGCAAGGGATATTTGAGCTTGCGGAATTTATTCCCCGATACCTCGGCATGCAGCAGGTCGTCGCGCTTCACCCAGACGGCGCGCCCCAGGAAAGACGTGCTTTCCAAGAGCTGGCAGGGTGAAGGAAAATCGGAAAACAGCACGTTAAATCGACATCGGCAGCGGTTCGACGCTGCGCGCAACGTCGGCGATGATTTCATAGGAGTGCAGCCGCGCCTTGTGCTCGAACACATCCGAGACAATCATCAATTCATCGGCGCCGGTGCGCAGCAGGAATCTTTCCAGCCCTTCGCGCACGGTTTCCGGCGAGCCGACGATCGAACACGCCAGCATGTGCGAAGCCTGCGCCTTTTCCAGCGGCGACCAATAGGTCTCGATATCGTCGATAGGCGGCTTGCTCAGGCCGCGTACTCCACGGTGCATGTCGGTAAACGACATTTGCTGGGTGGTCGCCAGGCGGCGCGCCTCGGCGTCGGTATCGGCGGCGACGATGTTGATGCCCACCATCGCGTGCGGCCTGGCCTGCTGTGCGGATGGTTTGAATTGGGCGCGATACAGCTGCAGCGCCATTTCCAGCGAATCCGGCGCGAAATGCGAGGCGAAGGCATACGGCAAGCCAAGCTCGGCGGCCAGGCGCGAGCCGAAAGTACTCGATCCCAGTATCCACAGCGGCACCTTGGTGCCGTGGCCCGGCACGGCGACGATGCGCTGGTCCGGCGCGGCCGGCGCCAGGAAGGCTTGCAGTTCCAGCACATCCTGCGGAAACGACTCGGCGCTGGCCGGATCGCGCCGCAACGCCCTTGTCGTGATCTGGTCGGTGCCGGGCGCGCGCCCCAGGCCGAGATCGATACGGCCGGGAAACAGCGAGGCCAGCGTACCGAACTGCTCGGCAATCACCAGCGGCGCATGGTTCGGCAACATGACGCCGCCGGCTCCCACCCGTATGGTGCGGGTACCGGCCGCCACATGGCCTATCGCTACCGCTGTGGCCGCGCTGGCGATGCCGCGCATGTTGTGATGTTCTGCCATCCAGAAACGGCGATAGTTCCAGCCCTCGGCGTGCAAGGCCAGATCGCGCGCATGGTCGAGCGCGCTGCGCGCATCGCCGCCTTGGCGGATACGGACCAGGTCCAGAATTGAAATTGGGATCACAGCGGCTTCCTTGTTCAGCTTGCGGTTTTCGAGTATATCTGCAGTGGTTTAAGCCTGCTGGACGGCTGCCGTTTTGCCGATCGGCCGGCCGTGGCGATTCCCTTGGAGTAAACTTGGTGGTCTAATAGCGCCACTCCCGCACTTGCCTGATTTGCATGCTTTTGCCCCCATTCGAGAGCGATTTCTCGATTCAACCTTGATAACCGCCCCTTAATTCAACACTTTATTCGACGCTTTATGAAAATTCTCTATCTGGACTACAACGGCGTCTTGCACGACGACAAGGTCATCCGCAACCGCAAGCGCGGCCTTTACATTGCCACGCCCGACCGCGCATTCTTTGAATGGATGCCGATCCTGGAAGAATTGCTGGCCCCCTATCCGGACGTCAAAATAGTCCTTTCCACCAGCTGGATCAGGGCGCTGGGTTTCGACGCCACCAGGCAGGAGCTCACCGAAAGCTTGCGCGAGCGCGTGATCGGCTCCACCTTCCATCACCCCAAACTGACGCCGGCGGAATTCGACACCATGCCGCGCGGCATGCAGATCTGGCGCGATGTCGAACGCCGCAAGCCGACCAGCTGGCTGGCGCTTGACGACGACGCCTTCGGCTGGCCGGCAGCCTGCCGCAACCATTTGCTGGAAACCAAGGGCAATCTGGGTTTGAGCGATCCGGCAACGCAAGATGCACTGAAAACCATGCTGGCGGCGCTTTAGGCAAAAAACCGACAGCGGGCAGACCGCATGGAAAAACAAAGGGGAACCGGATGCGCCGCAATCTGCACCTGTTGATCATCGATCCGCAAAACGATTTTTGCGATCTGCCGGCCGACTATCTTGCGGCCGATCCGGCCAACGGCGGCAAACCAGCACCCGCGCTACCGGTGCCAGGCGCCCACGGCGACATGCTGCGCGTGGCGGACCTGATCAATCGCGGCGGCGCCGGTATCAGCGAGATCAGCATCACGCTCGATTCGCACCACCGGCTCGATATAGCCCATCCCGGGTTCTGGATGAGCGCGGCGGGTAGCGCGGTCACGCCGTTTACCCAGATTTCGGCAGCCGATGTGCGCGCCGGCAGTTATCTGCCACGCATGCCCACAGCACTGCCGCGGGTGCTGCGCTACCTGGATCAACTGGAAGCAGCGGGGCGTTATCAGCTGATGGTGTGGCCGGTCCATTGCGAGATCGGCGCATGGGGCCACAACGTCCACGCCGATGTACGGCGCGCCTACAACCGCTGGGAAGAAGACACCCTGCGCAGCGTCAACAAGATCAGCAAAGGCAGCAATCCGTGGACCGAGCACTATTCCGCGGTACAGGCCGAAGTGCCTGACCCCGACGATGTGCTGACACAATCGAACCAGGCCTTGCTAGACAGCCTGGCAACGGCCGACCGCATCTACATCACCGGCGAAGCCGGCAGCCATTGCGTGAAAGCCACCACGGAACATATCGCCGATCATTTCGGTCCGCAGCATATGGCGAAGCTGGTGCTGGTGACGGATTGCATGAGTCCGGTGAGCGGATTCGAGCGGCAGTATCGGGAATTTTTGGTGGATATGGTGGCGCGCGGGGCGCAGATTGCAAATGCGGCGGATGTGTTGACAGATCTGTCAGCTAACGCGGATCGCTGAAATACCTCAAAACGCCGAAAAATGCCGAGCCAGTTCCTGCGCCCGGAAATGCTCCACCACATAGTCGACAAATACCCGGGTCTTGGCCGACAACAGTTTTTGGGCGGCGAAGTATAGCGATAAGGTGCCGCCATCGACATACCAATCCGGCAAGACGCGTATCAAGGTTTTGTTTTGCAGGAACGGCAGAGCATTCGGCAAGCTGACCAAGGCAATCCCGAGACCCATTTGTGCGCTTTCGCAAGCGGCTTCGGGATCGCTCATGGTCATCCGCATGCGCAGCGTCACCGGCGCCTGCTGATTAGCCCGGTTGCGCAAAGGCCAGGGGCGTACCCGTCCGGTTTGCGGCGAGCGGATGAAAATGCCGTCGAACGCCCCTAGATCTGCTGGCGATGCCGGCGCCGGACGGTCGTTGAAGTAACCTGGCGCAGCTACCAATACACGATGCGCCGGCGCAAGTTCGCGCGCCACGACGCCGGGCGGCAGTTCGAAGCCGCCACCGAGGGCGGCATCGAAACCTTGCGCGATCAGGTCGACCTGGCGATTATCGAAATGCCAGTCCGGCGAGATTGCCGGGTACCTTGCCAGGAACGGCGCCAGCAACGGCACCATGTAGGTACGGCCGAAACCGGTACCCATGCTGACCTTGAGCACGCCAGTCGGTTGTCCTCCGGCGCTGGCCAGGTTGTCGACGGCAGACTGGATCGACATTAATCCATCCCTGACTTCATGCAAAAAACTTTCACCGGCCTCGGTCAAAGTCAGGCTGCGCGTGCTGCGATGGAACAGGCGCACCCCCAATCCGGTCTCCAGCCGCGCCACGTTCTTGCCGACCGCAGCCGAAGTCATGCCAAGCCGCCGGGCCGCCTCGGAAAAGCTGCCCGCCTCGGCGCTGCGCACGAAACACTGCATGCCAATCATTGTTTCCATGGCTTCATCCTAAACCTTATTTTAAACCTTTGGTATCAAGTGAATATCAAGATTCATGGCTAGTAACGACATAATGATCGGCCGATACTTCACTTGTCAATCCGGCGCCAGTCACTGCGACAAGCGCCTTAACCAAATGGAGAAATATCATGACTATCAATCAAAAAGCAGTACTCGACAATAAAGTCGCCTTCATCCAAGGCGGTTCACGCGGTATCGGTGCAGCGATCGCCAAACGGCTGGCCAAAAACGGCGCCGCTGTCGCTCTCACCTACATCAGCTCAACAGAACGCGCCGCGCAAGTCGTCAAGGAAATAGAAACAGCCGGTGGACGCGCCATCGCAATCAAGGCCGACAGCGCCGACGCCAACGCAATCAAAGCGGCGATCGAGCAAACCGTAACCGCTTTCGGACGACTCGATATCCTGGTCAATAACGCCGGCGTGCTGGCGATTGCGCCGCTAGCCGAATTCAGCCTGGAAGACTTCGACCGCACGCTGGCAATTAACGTACGCAGCGTGTTCGTGGCGACGCAAGCAGCGGCGCGGCACATGACAGAGGGCGGGCGTATCATCAATATCGGCAGCACCAACGCCGACCGCATGCCGTTTGCCGGCGGCGGACCCTACGCGATGAGCAAGTCGGCGATCGTCGGCCTGACGCGCGGCTTGGCACGTGACCTGGGTCCGCGCGGCATCACCATCAATAATGTGCAGCCGGGTCCGGTCGATACAGATATGAATCCAGCCGGCAGCGATTTTGCGGCCACGTTAAAGGCGATGATGCCGGTCGGCCGCTATGGCACGGATGAGGAAATCGCAAGCTTTGTCGCTTACCTGGCCGGCCCCGAGGCGGCTTACATCACTGGCGCCAGCCTGACTATCGATGGCGGATTTGCTGCCTGATGATATTGCGATGAGGCCGTTACCCATCAACGCGAGACGCTTTATGGAATGTATCGTGCGCTACGGCGTGATCCAGCTCGCCAACGAAGTAAGCCAGGCGTCCGCCATGTTTTGCGATGCCGAAGTAAGCGGTACGGTTGGTTCCGGGCCGCTGAGCTCGATGTCGGTATTGACGATCCAGCCGCCATAAAAACACGCGCATGCAGCGATGTCGAATTGCGTCGCGCCAGGTAGGCAATGTGCCCGCCCATGCTGAACCCGGGAAAGCCGGTGCGCTCGGAAACATCCTGGCGCGCATGGAGAAAATTGATGACTGCGCGCACGTCTGCAATGACCGTCGGGCGGCTTAGGTGATGCAAATTTTCAAAGTGTCTATCCCCGCCCTCCGCACCGAATGGCAACGATTAAAGACTTACTGTGAAATAGCTGACTCCGAGCTCGGATTTCTTCAGGAAATCGAAAACCGAATCAGCGGTAACGGTCTCAATCCTGTCGCTGAAGCGTTTCTCGTTGGGATGATCGTCAAATGCAATGTTCGCCTTGAACATGCGGGCGCCAAGCCGCGTCATCGGGCCGATATTGAGCGCAGCCGGTTCATATCCCTTGAATTTTAGCCATGCCTGCGCCTGCTCGCGATTCTTTATTTGTGGCTCCATCGCCAGCGCCAGCGTTTCCAGTACCCATTGATTCGATTGCTGATACTTGTTTCCCCACGCGTAGGCCAGCATACTGTATTGCGGAATGTACTCGGTTAACACTTTGTCCCGATTCGTGAGCACCGCTAATATCCGCTTTTGCACTTCTGGCGCAGGCACCGCGATGGCATCCTCGAATTTGAACGGATCATCGAGGAAGAATTGTCCCATTCCCTGTTCAAAAATATTACTGACCGCTGTCCCGCACTCATTCAATTTATGCACGATATTCCAGGTCGCTCCGTCTTTGTACGCGAAAGCGATATGAGAATAGCGCTGCCCATATTTACTGAGATCCTGGCCGACACGACCAATGATCACCACCTCCGCGCCGCTGGCATTGAGTTGCTCGACGGTTTTGACAGCCAGCGCCAGCCCCTGCGTCACCATGGCCGCCGATGGCGGCTTTTGTTCACAAGCCTGGCCGGCATAGCCCAGACCAGGCATTAATAAACACAGGCTGGCCGCAGCGGCAAGCAGATATCGCTTATACATGGTGCGCTTTCATGAAAATGTGATGAGAATGTCCGCAGCTAACGCAAAGAGTTACGATATCTTCTTGCTTTTCATCAGTGACTTGCCAAGTTCGGTAGGGATAATCGCCAATACTCGCCCAGCACTGACCAGCAGCATGCCGGCTGAGGTCGCAGTTGCGCTGAGGACATCACCTACGCCGATCGATACTGCGCCGCTGGCGTTGGCCGTGACAGTGACCGAACCGCGCACACCGGTGCCGACTTTCTCCAGTACGTAGAGCGTACCGTTGCCCGAGGCCTCCACACCCTTGATCAGATATTCGCCTCCTTCTGAAATGAAATATGCCGGAGCCACAACTGAAGCAACGACGGAGATAGCTGACATATCACTGGCGGTGGATTGAGCAAATGTCTGGTTGGCGACCAGCGCCCCGCACAAAGAAAGCGCAGCAGCGATACGACGTAGCGACAAGTTTTTCATACTATTTTTCCTTAAGAGATGTTGATTGAAATGCGGTCGTGTCCGGTC
The DNA here is from genome assembly GCF_900107095.1 of Collimonas sp. OK242. Classification (GTDB taxonomy): domain Bacteria; phylum Pseudomonadota; class Gammaproteobacteria; order Burkholderiales; family Burkholderiaceae_D; genus Collimonas. Next base: position 3,556 of record NZ_FNOR01000015.1, on the reverse strand, counting down.
GATCTTGGATTGAATTGCTGCGTTAAACGACAGCCAGACTTTAACAAAAGTATCGATTATTCCAAATAAGTAATAAATAGAATCGTATATTGCTTTACAAAGTATTGAAATACAATACTATTTTACACAGCAAAATCAGCGAGGGAAAAATGGCGCAGGCAGAAGCCTTGATCGGGGCGCTGAAAAATGTTCTGAAAGCACGTGGCATCACCTATGCGCAGCTGGCAAAAAGCCTGGGATTGAGCGAGGCAAGCGTCAAGCGCGTATTTGCTACGAAAAGCTTCACGCTCGAACGTTTCGATCAGATATGCACGCTGTTGGACATACAAATCAGCGACCTGGCACGCATGATTTCGCATGAAGCGGCAACGCCGTCGCAATTGTCGCTGGAGCAGGAAAACAAGCTGGTATCTGACCCGAAATTATTGCTGATCGCGGTGCATGCGCTCAATCACTGGTCGCTGGAAGAAATCCTGGAGGTTTTTGATTTTTCCAAGGCCGAATGCGTACTGATACTCGCGCGCCTGGACAAGCTTGGCATCATCGATTTGATGCCCAACAATAGGATACGCGTACGCGTTGCGCCAGACTTTACCTGGCTCCCTGGGGGGCCGATACAGCAGTATTTTCGAGCGCAACTAAGGAATGATTTTTTCAACTCGCGTTTCGACCGGGACGGCGAAAAAATGACGATGGTCAGCGGCATGCTCTCGCGGGCCAGCAACGCAATCGTCCAACACCACATGCGCCGTTTGAGCGCGGAATTTTCAGCGCTGCATCATCAGGATTTGAGTCTGCCTTTTTCTGAACGATTTGGCACCAGCCTGATTCTGGCAGTTCGGCCTTGGTCTCCTGAGTCGTTTATGAATTTCCAGAAAAAGCCGCACACCTAGCCGCTATTGAAGCTTAGGCCGGTTCAAAAATTATCTGAGAAATTTCGGCGACACAGCTAGCCTATCCCGAGACAGGCAGAGCACCTATCTGCTGAAGTAATCCCAGGCGGTCAACCTGCACCCAGGCCCGGGCAATCTTGCCATCCCGGATTTGGAAAATCACATTTGCAGTCTGCGTCACCCGGGCATGGCTTGCCACCCTCCCTGCAAACGGCCCGCCATGGGTTGCCTGAAACCTCCACCTGACGGCGACCCGGTCGCCTTCGGCGATCAAATCCTCAAGCTCGAATTGCACATCGGGAAAGCCGGTGCGCACCGCAGCGATACCTCTTGCAAATTCAGCAGCGCCCTGTTCACCGGGGCTGCCAACAAAATCGTCAGCGACCAGCTCCGTCAATAACCCCAGCTTGCCCTGGTTGATGCAATCTTCATACAGCCTGCGGATGAGAAGTTTGTTGTTTTCAATGACATGCGTAGTCGACATCGGTTCGCTCCAGTTTTGTTGTGGAATAGGTATAGATGACCGGACACCAGTGTAAAACTTCAACTTAACTTGAAGTCAAGAGGGAAGAATAAATTCATCGCCGGCGATAAGTTGTCCAAATTTTGAATCGGTATACACTGAACCGGGTGAATACCATCATTCTTTCGCAAAGCACGTCGATCAGCGTGATCGATTATCGCTGCAACGCCAGCCCGGCCGAGAGGCCAGTCGCCGAGTTGCACCGCAGTCATTCGGTTTCCTATGTGCGACGCGGCAGCTTTGGCTTGCGCTATCGCGGCAAGCAGTATGAGCTGGTGCCTGGATCGGTAATGATCGGATACGCCGGCGATGAATTCTGCTGCACGCATGAGCACCATGTTTGCGGTGACGAATGCTTGTCTTTTCAATTTACGCCGCAATGTGTCGAATCGTTCGGCGCCCGGGAATCGACATGGCGCACCGGCGCCTTGCCGCCGCTGGCGGGTCTCGGCATGCTGGGCGAACTGGGGCAAGCCGCCGCGGAAGGACGCAGCGATGTCGGACTGGACGAAATCGGACTGCTGCTGGCAGCGCGTTTCATAGCACTTGCCTCCGGCAAGCAAGCGGCGTCGACGCGGGTGCCGACGACGACCCAAGACCGCCGCCGCGCAGTCAATGCCGCAATGTGGATCACTGCGCATGCGCATGAGGATATCGACCTCGAACGGATTGCCATCGAAGCCGGCATGAGCCCTTTTCATTTCCTGCGGCTGTTCAGCCGCGCACTCAGCGTCACGCCACACCAGTACCTGTTGCGTTCGCGCTTACGCCATGCCGCCCGCTTGCTGGCTGACGGCCGCTCCGTCACGGACACTGCGTACGACGTCGGTTTCAATGATTTGTCCAACTTTGTGCGCACCTTCCACCGTGCCGCAGGTGTTTCACCAAAATATTTCCAGCGCGTCGCCCGCGGCCAGCGCAAGATTTTCCAAGAAAAACTGGATTCGATCTGAAATGATGGCTGCCTGATGCATCCACATCCGGGTGGATGCAATGACAAGGAGATCATCATGTTCGACCATATCGGATTGAAAGTGAAGAACCTGGACGCCAGCGTGCGTTTCTACCAGGCCGTGCTGAAAGACCTGGGGCAGGTTCTGGTGTCGCAGGGTGACGGCTACGCCGGTTTCGGGCCGCCGGACCAGCCGGCGCTTTGGCTATATTCCTCTACCGATGCGCCGGCCGGTACCACGCACATTGCCTTTAGCGCCGCCGGTCACAAGCAGGTCGACGGTTTTCATGCGGCCGGCTTGAAAGCCGGGGGGCGCGACAACGGCAAGCCGGGCCTGCGTACCGACTACAGTCCGACCTACTATGGCGCATTCCTGATCGATCCGGACGGTAATAATGTCGAAGCCGTCTGTCTCGGCTAGCGGCAACGCCTTACTGCGGAATTCGAGTCAAGAGCAGCGTCAAAAACAACGTCACGTAGTTAAATAGGCTATGGGGCGCGTACGATGGCATTCGATGGGCAGGCGCTGGTGCAAATTGAGCGCTACGCCGGTTTTGGCTGACCTGCTGTGCTGGCCCGCGCCGATCTATCCTGATGGCGCTGGCCTTACGGTCCGAGAATAACCGACTGATGCGTGTTGCGACAGGCAGTAAACGGCCCATTCCGGCCGGTCAATTCTCTCCAAAGCAGACGCTCAAATATAAGCTAGCGATAGGGGCGACTTCACTCTCTGTCGCTACTATTCAACCGGTGCAAGCGTTAATACAAGCCGAATAGGTACTGCCCGCCCTTCGTGTTTCAATTCGAGCATCAAGTCAGCATCGGGCAGAGTCCAGAGAGTGAGCCGGATAGGACCTGTCAGAAATTCTGTGTGCGGGGCCAGAATTTCGTAGTTAGTTAATCGCGTTCGTGAAACGTTCGCCGAACATGATGGCGAACTGGTTGGCTGCTTGCTTCCATGTCCGCTGCGGCATCTTCCAATCTTTTTCAATATTGCGCAAGGCGAGGAACAGCAATTTTGTTGCGGCGTCATCGCTGGGGAAGTGGCCGCGATTCTTGACGATCTTTCGAAGGCGCATATGCAGGCTCTCTATGGCATTGGTCGTATAGATAATCGTGCGCACCTCGGGTGGATAGGCAAAGAACGGAATGACCTGCTGCCACTGCCGCCGCCACATGGTTGCCACG
>NZ_FNOR01000051.1 GCF_900107095.1 Collimonas sp. OK242 | reverse complement strand
AACGTCTTGGGATTAATTGCGTTTACACTGATGGCTGAAAAACGGTGAAAATATAATCCCCAAGGGGCGTCGCGTTTTCACACACTCTGGGCCAAAAGAAGACAAACAGGTTACATCTGAATTTAATGCTGCGATAACAAGATGAATGCCTTAGTCTCCGGCTAATAACTTGGTCCACATAAAAACTATTGATTAACATGAAAAAAATAATTGCTCTATTAGTCACTGGACTAATTTCAGCACAAGCTTTTGCCGGAGCTTGTTATATTGAAAAAATAGAATTTCAAAGATACTTGAAAACAGAAGAGGGAAATGTTCTTCTTTATTTTATAAATGTCCAAAAAGAACGGCAGCAAATACTAATTCAAGTGAAATGGGCTGAGCGCCTAGGTTATTTGATAAGTGACGGCGAGATATGGGGCGGGGAAATCAAAAATAAGTCGGCGCTAGTTCTTCACAATAATGATGAAATTCACGTGCAGGGCGGAAGTGTTCATGACTGGTGTGATCTAAAGGTGGTAATTACGCCAGAAAAAAAAGGCATTAATGTCAAGGCAATCAATACGTTTGGTGGGCAAAATCAGTCCTTCGATTATTTCATGGATGCCAAAGAAATTATAGAATAACGCGCTGTTTTGCTGAGAGTCTGGGTCGCAAGAGCACAACGTAGTCTGACATATATAAAAGTGAGCTAATCGATGACTCCACCATATCCCGGCAGGTGCCTTTGCGGGCACGTCAAATTCCAACTTATTGCCGACCCGCTGACATTCTATGTCTGTCATTGTGCGGTCTGCCAACGTCGGACAGGTGGTGCCGCGTTACCTGTGATGTGGGTCGGGAAATCCGACCTGCGAATTCTTGAAGGAGAACCCGTGCTGCAAGTTTTTGACCTTGGCAATGGCGGTCAGAGACGCAGCAGGCTTTGCCCACACTGTGATACTCGCCTATGGGCTGAGCCACTTGATAAACCAACTCTCGCAATTCTTCGTCCGGGGACGCTGGAGAACCAAGGCGAATTCGAACCGATCGCGCATGTGTTCATGCGAAGTAAATTGCCGTGGTTTTCCATTCCACAGGACGTCGCCAAGTTCGACACTTTCCCAGATAAGGAGGGAGAGCTGATTCGCCTTTGGCAAGAAAAAATACTTCGACATAACACAGTGTAGCGATCTGATTGTTTTAAGCGGCGTTGGATGGTGGGCCGTTGAGGAGTGACGGCAACCGTCCGTTTTCGGCCCAGAGTGTGTAAAAACATAGAAATTCGTTGGCACGATCAATAACGTGTTCAACGACCGCCATCCAAGTCACGAGAGCGGTTTATTCTG
>NZ_FNOR01000004.1 GCF_900107095.1 Collimonas sp. OK242 | reverse complement strand
CGGTATAAAAAACTACTTCTTCTAGATTGCGTTGCGCGTTGCTCCACCTGGAGAACGAACAACGGTTACAAGTTATGCCTGATGACCATAGCGAGTTGGTACCACCCCTTCCCATCCCGAACAGGACCGTGAAACGACTTTGCGCCGATGATAGTGCTGCAACCAGTGTGAAAGTAGGTCATCGTCAGGCTTTTATTAAAAAACCCTCTGAACCAACGTTCAGAGGGTTTTTGCTTTGGAGATTCGATTCACCCAATAGCATCATTTCCTGTAATTTCAGCTTTACGGCAGCAAAACCACTGTGTTTTTAACCAGTTGTCCTGTATGATTCATTGATTCACATAAAGGCCAACTGCGATGATAGGTCGTCTTTCCGGGATTCTGCTCGAAAAAAATCCTCCCCAACTATTGATTGATTGCAACGGCGTCGGCTATGAAGTCGGTGTGCCGATGAGCACTTTCTATAATCTGCCGGGGCTGGGTGAAAAGGTGGCCTTGCTGACGCATCTGGCGATACGCGAAGATGCGCATGTTTTGTATGGTTTTGCTACTGCTGAAGAGCGTAATGTATTCAAGCAGCTGATCAAGATCAGTGGCGTTGGCGCTCGTACCGCGCTGTCCATCTTGTCCGGCATGTCGGTGCAAGATCTGGCGCAGGCGATCACCATGCAGGAAGCCGGCCGGCTCACCAAGGTGCCCGGTATCGGCAAGAAAACAGCCGAGCGCCTGTTGCTCGAATTGAAAGGCAAGTTGGGCGCTGACCTGGGACCGGTCGGCAGCCACCATGCCAGCGATGTCAGCGGCGATATCTTGAATGCCCTGATTGCGCTTGGCTATTCGGACAAGGAGGCCATGTTGGCGCTCAAACAGTTGCCGCCGGATGCTACCGTGTCAGATGGGATCAAATTGGCATTGAAAGCGTTGTCCAAGCTGTAAGTAAATTGCAGCAGCAAGTTGAAGTACGACGGCGCAAAGCTGATCATTATTGCTTTATTGGTGGGGCGGCTGTCTTTTTTTATATCTAATCGCTATAGTCTGGCTACAATCCGAGCATGAGTATCCAAACCGACGACTTCACCGAACAGCGCATTATCGCTGCCACGCCTGCTTCGCCGAACGAAGAGGCGATAGAGCGCGCCTTGCGGCCCAAGCAACTGGACGAATACGTCGGGCAGGAAAAAATACGCGATCAGCTGCAGATATTCATTACCGCCGCCAGGCAACGGCGCGAAGCGCTGGATCATACTTTACTGTTCGGTCCTCCTGGCTTGGGCAAGACAACGCTGGCACATATCATTGCGCGCGAAATGGGCGTCAATCTGCGCCAGACTTCAGGGCCGGTGCTGGAGCGCGCCGGCGATCTGGCTGCATTGCTGACCAATCTTGAAGCCAATGACGTGTTGTTCATCGATGAAATCCATCGTTTGTCGCCGGTGGTGGAAGAAATCCTGTACCCGGCCCTGGAAGATTATCAGATCGACATCATGATCGGCGAAGGCCCGGCAGCGCGCTCGGTGCGCCTGGATCTGCAGCCGTTCACGCTGGTAGGTGCAACGACCAGGGCGGGGATGCTGACCAACCCGCTGCGCGACCGTTTCGGAATTGTCGCCCGCCTCGAATTTTATACGCCGCAACAGCTGAGCAAGATCGTGACCCGTAGTGCTTCCTTGCTGGGAGCGCCGATCGTGGACGATGGCGCCTTTGAAATTGCCAAGCGCAGCCGCGGCACGCCGCGTATCGCCAACCGGCTGTTACGCCGGGTACGCGACTATGCCGAGGTCAAAGGCAATGGTGAAATCACCAAGGCGATGGCAGATGCGGCGCTGGTCATGCTAGATGTCGACCCGGTCGGCTTCGACGTCATGGATAGAAAACTGCTGGAAGCGGTGCTGTTCAAATTCGGCGGCGGCCCGGTCGGCCTGGACAATCTTGCTGCAGCTATCGGCGAAGAACGAGACACCATCGAAGACGTACTGGAGCCGTATTTGATTCAGCAGGGATATTTGCAGCGCACGCCGCGCGGCCGTATTGCTACCCCGCTTGCCTATGCGCATTTTGGCGTAGCAGCGCCGCGTACCGGGCCGAACGGTGAGTTATGGGGGCAAAATTAATCCGCCCGCAAGTGCCGTCGCCGGCGCTGAGCCGATGCCGCCGCAGCCTGTAGCAATACAAATCTGGGTTGATGCCGATGCATGTCCGAACGTCGTCAAGGAAATTCTGTTTCGGGTCGCTGATCGACTACAAATCGTCGTAGTTCTGGTGGCTAATAAATTATTGCGAGTGCCACCGTCGCGCTTCATCAAGGCAGTCCAGGTACCGTCCGGCTTTGATGTTGCCGACCGTGAAATTGTCCGATTGCTGCAAACCGGTGATCTGGTGATCACCGCTGATATCCCCTTGGCTGCCGATGTACTTGAAAAGGGCGGCAAGGCATTGAATCCGCGTGGCGAGTTTTATACCAAAGACAACATCCAGCAGCATCTGACGATGCGTAGTTTCATGGATGAGTTACGCGGTAGCGGCGTGGAAACCGGTGGTCCGGCAGCATTTAGCCAGAGCGACCGGCATTTGTTCGCATCGCAGCTCGATCAGTTTTTACAAAAATCGCGAAAGCGATGAATGTTTCTAATCAACGAGGGACCGCGGGCCCAGTGTCGTCCCGCAATATAAGTATCGGAATATCAATATTTCTATGCTTGTGTAAAAATTAAACGTCACGGACAATACGATAGCCTTCACTAATAGTGTGCAAGCCAACCATGCTCATGTCTACCAAAGCTAACCGTTACGCCAACCAGCTTCTGGATGCGCGAGCGTGTGCCAAATTGATGCCGCTGTTGTCGGCGACTGACGTCCTGACGCCGATGGATGGATACGACATCAGCAAACGCATTCTGGATGCAAGTATCGGCCAAGGCGCCACGCCGGTCGGCCGCAAGGTTGGATTCAGCAATCGCACCATCTGGCCAAAATACGGCATCACCGCTTCTATCAACGCCCCTATCTGGGCGCATGTTTTCGACAACACTGTACGCTACGCCGAAGATAACCGCGGGATTCAAAGCCTGGAGGGTGCGGTGCAGCCGCGTATCGAACCCGAAGTGGTGTTCAGCCTGGGAAAAACGCCGGCGCCGGATGCGGATCTGGAAGAAATCGCCGAATGCATCGAATGGATGGCGCACGCTTTCGAAATTGTCGTGTGCCCGTTCCCGGACTGGAAATTCGAAGCGGTTGATGCCATCGCGGCGTTCGGCCTGCACGGCACGCTGATTGTCGGCGAGCCGCACGTGCTATCGGCCGCGACCCGGCGCAACCTTGCCAGCATGCTGGCCAATGCCAGCGTCTCGTTATCGTGCTGTACCGAAGACTCGGTTACCTTGTGCGGCGCCGGTTTCGGCAGCGATGTGCTGGATAGCCCGGTACACGCTTTGTGGCATTTGCACCAGCTGCTGAATGCACAACAGCAGTTCGCGCCTTTGCAAGCCGGCGAGATTGTCACGACAGGTACCTGGACCGATGCCTATCCGGTGCAGGCCGGGCAGACCTGGGTCACGGCTTTTTCAGGGATTGCGTTACCGGGCCTAACCGTATCGTTCGTTTAAGCTGTTCACGCTATCTGTTAGCGTCAGCAAGAAAAATGCCGTTCAGCTGACAGCTTGAACGGCATTTTTTTGTGAAACTGCTGCTTTCCAGGCAAACGAATTATTCTTCGCGTATCCAGGTCTGGGTACGGCCCAGCAATGGCACGCCGATATAACCGCGCACATTCAATTTCTTGCCATCATCGGCCAGCGCCATTTTGCTTTTGTAGATCTTGCCGTTATCCGGATCAAGAATGGTGCCGCCATTGTATTCGTTACCGTCTTTTTTCATGCCGTTGATGATGGTCATGCCCAAGATAGGCTGGTCTTTCAGCTCGCCTGCGCATTTGACGCATTTCGGATTTTGATCCTGGCTGGGATCGCGCAACAGTTTCTCGATTTTGCCGCGCAGTTCGCCATTGGCTTCGGTAATACGAATCAAAGCCTTAGGCTTGCCAGTATGGTCATCGATGTTTTTCCACAGCCCGACCGCTGAACTGGTGCTCTGAGCAAAAGCGCCGCCGGCCAGCAAGGCGCTGCTGGCGATTGCCGTCATCAAAAGTCGCACTAAAAAAAGTTTATTCATGCTTTGTCTCCTGTTTTTGCCGCACCAGCTACATTACTGCGGGCTGGTGCAACATTGTTATTAAGGAATCAAGATACTTTTAATTTTGCAAACTGTTCGCGCAATTTCTCAAGGGTGCCCGAAAAATTAGCCAGACGCTCCTGCTCCTGGGCAACCACCTGTGCCGGTGCTCTTGCCACAAAGCTCTCATTGCCCAACTTGGCCTGGGCTTTGACTATTTCACCCTCGATACGGGTGATTTCCTTGCCCAGCCGTTCGCGTTCAGCTGCTACATCAATTTCTACTTTGAGCAGCAGCTTAGCATCACCGACAATCGATACCGGTGCCGGCGATTCGGGTAGAGTCTCTACTACTTGCGCTTCTGATAATTTCGCCAGTGCCTGCAGATACGGTGCGAACGACAGCAGCGTGCTTTGCTGCTCTGCCGAACCGGCGATGATCAGCGGCACCCGCAGCGCCGGCGACAATTGCATCTCGCCGCGCAAATTGCGGCAAGCATCCGTCAGCGCCTTCAATTGCGTCATCCAGGTTTCAGCGCTTTCGTCGATCTTTTCCAGATTCGCTTCTGGATAAGGCTGGCGCATGATCGAATCGCCCGCTGCATCGAGTACGTGGCCGGTCAACGGCGCTACGCTTTGCCACAAAGCTTCAGTGACAAACGGAATAATCGGATGCGCCAGGCGCAGCACCACTTCCAGCACGCGCAGCAAGGTGCGGCGGGTAGCGCGTTGCTGCGCTTCGTTGCCTTGCTGGATCTGTACCTTGGCGACTTCCAGATACCAGTCGCAATATTCATCCCAGACAAACTTGTAGATGGCCGAGGCGATATTGTCGAAGCGGTAGTCGGCGAAACCCTTGGCGACGTCGGCTTCGGTACGCTGCAAGAGCGACACGATCCAGCGGTCGGCCTGCGAGAACTGCAGCTTCTCCTTGTCGCAGACACCCGGCGTATGGCCGTCGAAACCGCAGTCTTTACCCTCGGTGTTCATCAGCACGAAGCGGGTAGCGTTCCACAGCTTGTTGCAGAAATTACGGTAGCCGTCGCAGCGGCCGAGGTCGAAATTGATATTGCGGCCCAGCGTCGCCAGCGAGGCAAAGGTAAAGCGCAACGCATCGGTGCCAAAGGCGGGAATGCCATCGGCAAATTCCTTGCGGGTCGCCTTGGCAATGCTGTCGGCCTGCTTGGGATTCATCAGGCCGACCGTGCGTTTCGCCACCAGCGTTTCGAGGTCGATGCCATCGATCAGGTCAATCGGATCGAGCGTATTACCCTTCGACTTCGACATCTTCTGGCCATTGCCATCGCGTACCAGGCCGTGCACGTAGACGGTCTTGAACGGCACCTTGCCGGTAAAGTGGGTGGTCATCATGACCATCCGCGCGACCCAGAAGAAGATGATGTCAAACCCGGTGACCAGCACCGACGATGGCAGGAACATCTTGTAGTCGGGCGTTTCTTCGGGCCAGCCCAGGGTCGAGAACGGCACCAGCGCCGACGAGAACCAGGTGTCGAGCACATCGTCGTCACGCTTGAGTGCGCCGGTATAGCCGGCAGCTGCGGCTTGCGCACGGGCTGCGGCTTCATCGCGGGCGACATAGATCTTGCCGTCGTCGCCATACCAGGCCGGGATCTGATGGCCCCACCACAGTTGGCGTGAAATGCACCAGTCCTGGATATTGTTGAGCCACTGGTTGTACGTATTGCTCCAGTTTTCCGGGATCATCTGGATTTCGCCGTTAGCGACTTTTTCCAGCGCCACCTCGGCAATCGATTTGCCAGGGAAGTGCGTGCCTTCCGGCGCCGGCTTGCTCATGGCGACAAACCATTGATCGGTCAGCATCGGTTCGATCACCACGCCGGTACGGTCGCCGCGCGGCACTACCAGCTTGTGCGGCTTGACCGATTCCAGCAAACCTTGCGCGTCCAGGTCGGCGACGATCTGCTTGCGCGCCACGAAGCGGTCCATGCCCTGATACCGGGCCGGGCCGTTTTCATTGATCTTGGCGTCCAGCGTCAGGATCGTAATCTGCGGCAGCTGATGGCGCTGGCCAACTGCGTAGTCGTTGAAATCATGGGCAGGCGTAATCTTCACGCAGCCAGTACCGAATTCCTTGTCGACATAGCTGTCGGCGATGACCGGGATTTCGCGATCGGTCAGAGGCAGCTTGAGCATCTTGCCGACCAGGTGGATATAACGTTCGTCAGTCGGATCGACTGCAACGGCAACGTCGCCCAGCATGGTTTCCGGGCGCGTGGTGGCGACCGTCAGATGACCGCTGCCGTCGGCGAACGGATAACGGATATGCCACATCGAACCGTCTTCTTCCTCCGACGCCACTTCCAGTTCCGAGATTGCGGTACCCAGCACCGGATCCCAGTTCACCAGCCGCTTGCCGCGATAGATCAGGCCTTGTTCGAACAGCCGTACAAAAACTTCCACCACGGTGCCGGACAGTTTGTCGTCCATCGTGAAGTATTCACGGCTCCAGTCGGTCGAAGCACCCAAGCGGCGCATCTGGCCGGTGATGGTCGAGCCCGACTGTTCTTTCCATTCCCAGACTTTTTCGACGAATTTTTCGCGGCCCAGATCGTGGCGCGAGATTTTTTGTGCATCAAGTTGCCGTTCGACCACAATTTGCGTGGCGATGCCGGCGTGATCGGTGCCAGGAATCCAGGCCGTGTTAAAGCCGCGCATGCGGTGATAACGGGTCAAGCCATCCATGATGGTTTGATTGAAGGCGTGGCCCATGTGTAGCGTGCCGGTCACGTTGGGCGGCGGCAACTGAATACTGAAGGACGGCTTGTCGGCGTCGGTGGTGGCGGTGTAATACCCGCGCTTTTCCCATTCCGTACGCCAGAATTGTTCAATCTCGGCAGGGTCGAAAGACTTGGCTAATTCCATGATTTATTGGGGTTCTTTGCTAAAACGATCTAAAACGATGATTATAAAGTACGCAGCCGACCGGCTCCTAACATTGCTGGTCAGGACACCGTGTTTTTTGACGTAAAGACAAATCGTGTAGACGGATTTGCCACGAATGGGACTTCTATACTTGACCTGAGATAAGGAAGTCCGCATTTTCGATATACCGCAAGCCGATTGCGGGTGTAAAATCCTTTTCGCTGCCTCGAGCTTTGCATGTCGGGACAGCACAACGCTAGGGGTCCTGATTGCTGAAATACCAATGCAATCGGGTGAGAAATACCCTCGAACCTGATCTGGGTAATGCCAGCGAAGGGAAGCTGTCGAGCATATTGTCGGCCGATTCACAAGATTCCACCGTGCTGTTTCGTGAATCCGCGCCGCCAGACTCGAAAACTCCTTTGCTGGCTCCAAGCCAAATGAAATAAATGCAAAGGAGCCATAGTGAACGCCAACCCAAAATTCCTGTCCGCCACTGCTACGGTGGATGAAGCTGCAATCCATCCTCTGCCGAATTCGCGCAAGATCTATATCACCGGCTCGCGTCCCGACATCCGCGTACCAATGCGCCAGGTCAGCCAGTCGGATACGCCGGCCTCGTTCGGCGCCGAAAAGAATCCGCCGATCTATGTCTATGACACCTCGGGACCGTACAGCGATCCTGATGTCAAGATCGATATCCGTTCCGGCCTGGCGACTCCGCGCCTGCCATGGATCATGGAACGCGACGATACCGAAGAATTGCCAGGCCCTAGTTCGCAATACGGCATCGAACGCCTGAACGATCCGAAGCTGGCGGAATTGCGCTTCAACCTGCACCGCAAGCCGCGCCGCGCCAAAACCGGCACTAATGTCTCACAGATGCACTATGCGCGCCAAGGCATCGTCACGCCGGAAATGGAATTCGTCGCGATCCGCGAAAACATGCGCCGCAAGGAATACCTGGAAGAGCTGAAAGCTTCCGGGCCGATGGGCAACAAGCTGGCCGACCTGATGGGCCGCCAGCATCCCGGCCAATCATTCGGCGCCTCGCTGCCGGCAGAAATCACGCCGGAATTCGTGCGCGACGAAATCGCCCGCGGCCGTGCGATCATCCCGGCCAACATCAATCACCCGGAAATCGAACCGATGATCATCGGCCGTAATTTCCTGGTCAAGATCAACGCCAACATCGGCAACTCCGCAGTGACATCCTCGATCGGCGAAGAAGTCGAAAAGATGACCTGGGCGATCCGCTGGGGCGGCGACAACGTCATGGACCTGTCGACCGGCAAGCACATTCACGAAACACGCGAATGGATCATCCGCAATTCGCCAGTGCCGATCGGTACCGTACCGATTTACCAGGCGCTGGAAAAGGTCAACGGCAAAGCCGAAGACCTGACCTGGGAAATTTTCCGCGACACGCTGATCGAACAAGCCGAGCAGGGCGTCGATTATTTCACCATCCATGCCGGCGTACGCCTGCAATACGTGCCGATGACCGCCAAGCGCCTGACCGGCATCGTCAGCCGCGGCGGTTCCATCATGGCCAAATGGTGCTTGGCGCATCATCGCGAATCGTTCTTGTACGACCACTTCGAAGACATCTGCGAAATCATGAAAGCCTATGACGTCAGCTTCAGTCTCGGCGATGGCTTGCGTCCGGGTTCGATCTATGACGCCAACGATGAAGCGCAATTGGGTGAGCTGAAGACCCTGGGCGAACTGACACAGATCGCCTGGAAGCACGATGTGCAAGTGATGATCGAAGGTCCGGGCCATGTGCCGATGCACCTGATCAAGGAAAACATGGACCTGCAGCTGGAACAATGCCACGAAGCGCCGTTCTACACGCTCGGACCATTGACTACCGACATCGCACCGGGCTACGACCACATCACGTCCGGCATCGGCGCCGCCACTATCGGCTGGTACGGTACGGCAATGCTGTGCTACGTCACGCCGAAGGAACATCTCGGCTTGCCGAACAAGGTCGACGTCAAGGACGGCATCATTACCTACAAGATCGCAGCGCATGCAGCCGATCTGGCCAAAGGCCATCCGGGCGCGCAGATTCGCGACAACGCCTTGTCCAAAGCACGCTTCGAATTCCGTTGGGAAGACCAGTTCAATATCGGCCTCGATCCGGACAAGGCGCGTGAATTCCATGACGAAACATTGCCCAAGGACTCCGCCAAGGTGGCGCATTTCTGCTCCATGTGCGGCCCGCATTTCTGTTCCATGAAGATCACGCAGGAAGTGCGCGAATACGCCGCCGCGCAAGGCATTTCCGAAATCGCCGCGATCAAGCAGGGGATGGAAGTGAAGGCCATCGAGTTCGTCAAGAACGGCGCGGAAATCTACAGCAAGCAGTGAGGCCGCTGATGGAAATCGTGCTCAATGGCGCGCCGCATCCGCTGGCCGACGGCGCGAACCTGCAACAGCTGATCGTGGCGCTGGAACTGGCCGGGAAAGCTGTTGCGGTGGCGGTCAACCGGCAGGTGGTGCCGGCCAGCTTGTGGCCGCAACGCATTTTGCAGCCAGAGGACAAGGTCGATGTGGTGCGTGCAATCGGCGGTGGCTGAAATCGTAGCGTGGGCAAGTGTGCCCACCCTACAAAATCTTTTAAAGGATTTGTCATGAATCTGAACTCAAGCCCTGAGACGGGGCAACCGGATACCGGCCTCACTATCGCCGGCAAAACATACAGCTCGCGGCTGCTGGTAGGCAGCGGCAAGTATCGTGACCTGGAGCAAACGCGCGCCGCCACCGAAGCCAGCGGCGCCGAGATCATCACGGTGGCGATCCGGCGCGTCAACATCGGCCAGGACCCGAAGGCGCCCAATTTGCTGGACGTGGTGCCGCCATCGCGTTACACCATACTGCCCAACACGGCGGGCTGCTATACCGCGGCCGACGCGGTTTATACGCTGCAACTCGGGCGTGAATTGCTGAACGGGCACAAGCTGGCCAAGCTGGAAGTACTGGGCGATGAGCGTACGCTGTTTCCCAATATGCCGGAGACATTGAAAGCGGCGGAGGCCTTGGTCAAGGATGGTTTCGACGTCATGGTGTACTGCAGCGACGATCCGATCCAGGCGCGCATACTGGAAGAGATCGGCTGCGTGGCGGTGATGCCGCTGGCGTCGCTGATCGGTTCCGGCATGGGCATTTTGAATCCATGGAATCTGTCGCTGATCATCGAACAGGCCAAAGTGCCGGTGCTGGTCGATGCCGGCGTCGGTACCGCGTCCGATGCGGCGATTGCGATGGAGCTGGGCTGCGACGGTGTATTGATGAATACCGCGATTGCCGGCGCACAGGATCCGATCCGCATGGCCCGGGCGATGCGGCTGGCGATCGAAGCCGGACGCGAAGCCTTTCTCGCCGGCCGGATTCCGAAGCGCTTTGCGGCTTCGCCATCGTCTCCCATGGCGGGACGAGTCAAGTGAGCAGTTCGGTAAACATCGACACGGCCGGTGCAGCAGCGCCGGCCTGCGTGCTGGTGTTTTCCGGTTCGGACCCGAGCGGCGGCGCCGGCATGCAAGCCGACATCACCGCGATTGCAGCGCTCGGTGCGCATCCGCTGTCGGTAGTGACAGTGCTGACGGTACAGGACAACGAGCGGGTGTTCGGCGTCTTCCCGGTCGCTGCGGATCTGGTGCGGCAGCAGGCGCAGGTGCTGGTCGACCGTATCGATATTTCCGCGCTCAAGCTGGGCATCGTCGGCAATCGCGCCAATGCTGAAGCGATTGCCGCAATCATCCGCGACCTGCGTTCACGGCAACCGGATTTGCCGGTGGTGTTTGATCCGGTGCTGGCGACTGGCCATGGCGACAGTCTGGCTAGTGAAGATCCGATAGTGGCGCTCGAACCCCTGTTTCAACTTGCCACGGTGATTACGCCGAACCGGGTCGAAGCTGATCGCCTGTGCGGCGCCCAGGCAAGTCCGGAGCGACAAGCGGCGATGCTGCTTGAGCGTGGTTGCCGACATGTGCTGCTGAAGGGCGGCCATGGTCCGGAACGGCATGAAGTGCTGAATCGCTGGATCAGCAGGACGCAGCAGCGCAACTGGAGCTGGCCGCGCTTGCCGGGCGAGTTTCATGGCAGCGGCTGCACGCTGGCGGCGGCACTTGCAGCGCTGCTGGCGCAAGGCCGGGATATCGAACAGGCGATCGATGCCGCGCAAATATATTGCCAGCAGACTTTGGCCGCATCCTATGCGATTGCTGCCGGCCAGCGCATGCCGAGCCGGACTCTGCCATTTCTAAAATTACGAGGATAAAGCGATGAAGGGCCTATACATCGTCACACCCGATTGGGATGACACCGAGCAGCTGCTGCGCGTAACCGAGCAAGCCTTGCAAGGCGGGGCGGCGCTGCTGCAGTATCGCCACAAAACCGCCGACGCAGCCTTGCGGCAGCAACAGGCAGCAGCGTTGCTGAGCCTGTGCCGTCGTTACCAGCGGCCGTTCATCATCAACGATTATGTCGACCTGTGCCTGGCGCTGGATGCGGATGGCATTCATGTCGGCGGCACCGATGCCAGCGTGGCGGAGGTGCGGGCTATGCTTGGCGCAGACAAGATCGTCGGCGCTTCCTGCTATGGCGACCTGGAACTGGCGCATGCCGCGTATCGTGCCGGCGCCAGCTATGTGGCGTTCGGCGGATTCTATCCATCGCGGGTCAAGAAATATCCGGTAACCACGTCGCCCGATATCGTCACGCGGGCCAAGGCGGAAATCGCTGTGCCGAACGTGGTCATCGGCGGCATGACGCAAGAGAATGCGGCGCCTTTGATTGCCGCCGGCGCTGATATGGTGGCCGCCATCAGCAGTGTTTACCTGGCTGACGATCCGACCGCCGCAGCGCGCAGCTTCGTTGCCTTGTTTGAAAACAGATAGTCGCTCAGGATCGCGGTCACAAGCTGGTCGTAACCGCGACCAATCGTTTTTTGGAGCCAGTCAGGTTTCCAGCAAACTACGCAGCATCCAGGCATTTTTTTCATGCAGCTGCATGCGCTGCGTCAGCAAGTCTGCAGTCGGTTCATCCGCTGCAGCATCTACCACCGGGAAAATCGAACGCGCGGTGCGGGTCACCGATTCCTGTCCCTGCACCAGTTGCTGGATCATGGCAGTCGCGGTCGGTACGCCTTCTTCCTCCGAAATCGAAGTCAGCTTGGCAAAGGCCTTGTAGGTAGCCGGCGCGGGATAGCCGAGCGCGCGTATCCGTTCCGCAATCAAATCCACCGCCAGCCAGAGTTCGTTGTACTGGGTTTCGAACATCAGGTGCAATGTATTGAACATCGGCCCGGTCACGTTCCAGTGGAAATTATGGGTTTTCAGATACAGGGTGTAGGTATCGGCCAGCAGCTTGCTGAGTCCGTCGGCGATCTTCTTGCGGTCCTTGTCGCTGATGCCGATATCGATGACTGCCACGTTTTTCTTTACCATTGCGTTACTCCTTCTTCTAACAGTGATGGTTGAAGACTTGCAGTTCAATTCTATGTCAATTTGCCAGAGGCAAAGGAATGCATGTGTTTGAGCATCGCAGCAATATGCGTTTGTGGCACAGTTCCTGGCGCACTACACCAGCTGCGAGCGGCGATACATGCTGACTGTCAACGCCACCGCCGCCAGCGACGCGAGTGCGGCAAACAGGAATACCTCGGCATAGCCGAACTCGCTCACGATCAATCCCGCCAGCGGACCGGTGACGCCCAGGGCCAGATCGAGGAACACCGAGTAGGCGCCCAAGGCGCTGCCGCGGTTATTGGCCGGCACCAGGTTCACCGCTTCCACCCCGAGCGCAGGGAAGATCAAGGCAAAACCGAAGCCGGTGAGCGCCGCGCCAACCAGCGCCAGCGACGGCGAACCGGCTTGCCACAGCAATAGCAGGCCGAGCGCTTCCACCGAAAAACAGATGATCGCGACCCGGAAGCCGCCAAAGCGCGAGATGGTGTGGGCAAACAGCAGGCGCGCGCCGACAAAAGAGGTGCCGAACATGGTCAGTGCAAATGCCGCATTCGGCCACTGGTGGCTGGCATAAAACAAGGTGATGAAAGTGGCGATGGAACCGAAACCGACCGAGCCCAATGCAAGGCCCATGCCGTGTGGAAATACTTTGCGCAATACGTGTTGAAACGGCAAGTGCTCGCCGCGCACCACGGCTGTCGCGGCTTTCAGGCGCGCCAGGAAGAAGCCGCCTAGCGACAATACCGTTACTGTAATGCCCACTGCCGCCAGGCCCCAGTGATGAGCGATCACGACACCCAGCGGCGCGCCTATCGCCAGCGCGCCATAGGTGGCGATGCCGTTCCAGGAAATCATGCGCGCCGTGTGCCGGGCGCCAACCCGGCCTATGCCCCAGGTAATCGCACCGGTGCCCACCATGCTCTCGCCGCAGCCAAGCACCAGGCGGCCGGTCAGCAGGAGAGCCAGGCTAAGCGCCGGTATGTGCGTAAACATTGCGGCGGCCAGCAGGAAGGCGCCGCTGATGCTGCAAGCGATCAAACCGCGTAATACGGCGGTTTTGGGGCCGACCGAATCGGCCATGCGGCCAGCCAGCGGGCGGCTCAGCAAAGTCGCCAGGTATTGCATGCTGATCGCCAGGCCGGCCAGCACCGAGCTGTAGCCGAGGTCGGTGTGGACATAGCCGGGCAGTACTGCCAGCGGAATGCCGATGGCCAGATAGCAAATGAAAGTAAAAAATGCAGTGGAGACAATATGGAAAGTAACTGCAGTTTCGGCGCTTGCGGTGATCTCGACGGCCTCGGATGGCGGCTGGACGGCGCGGTCGAGACGAACTTCTTCTGACATGATGGACGACTTGGTAGGTGGGGGTTGATTGTTGCGAAGGTGTGGACAATGATGCAATGCGGTATTTTACGCTTCTAGCCCGGAGATTGCTGGCGTCGGCCATTCCGGCCATAAGCTTGTACTGAGTTCAGCCGGGTTAAACCAAGATCAATCATGATCTGGTCGTCAGGCAAGTGCACCCGCAGCTTATAATGTGGGGATGCAAAATCTTCTTCATAACCTCAATCCAGAACAACTCGCGGCGGTTACCTTGCCTGCGCAATCGGCGCTTATCCTGGCCGGCGCCGGCTCCGGCAAGACGCGCGTGCTGACTACCCGCATCGCCTGGCTGATCCAGACCGGCCAGGTATCGCCGGCCGGCGTGCTGGCGGTGACGTTTACCAATAAAGCCTCGAAAGAAATGATGACGCGCTTGTCGGCGATGTTGCCGATCAACACGCGCGGTATGTGGATCGGCACTTTCCACGGCTTGTGCAATCGACTGCTGCGCGCCCACTATCGCGATGCCGGATTGCCGCAGACTTTCCAGATCCTGGATTCGCAGGACCAGTTATCGGCGATCAAGCGCCTGCTGAAAGCGATGAATGTCGATGATGAAAAATATCCGCCGCGCAATCTGATGTACTTCATCAACGGCGCCAAGGACCAAGGTTTGCGCGCCAACGAAGTCGAAGCTAACGACGATTACAACCGCAAGTTCGTCGAACTGTACGATTTGTACGACCAGCAATGCCAGCGCGAGGGCGTGGTCGATTTTGCCGAGCTGTTGTTGCGCACCTATGAACTGCTGAGCCGCAACCAACCCTTGCGTGAACACTATCAGTCGCGGTTCCAGCACATCCTGGTGGACGAGTTCCAGGATACCAACGATCTGCAATACAAATGGCTCAAGCTGATGGCCGGCCAGCGTGGCGCGGTGTTTGCTGTCGGCGATGACGACCAGAGCATCTACGCCTTCCGCGGCGCGAATGTCGGCAACATGGCCGCGTTCGAGCGCGAATTCCGGGTCGAAAACGTGATCAAGCTGGAGCAGAATTATCGTTCGCACGGCCATATCCTGGATAGCGCCAATACCCTCATTGCCAACAATACCAAACGTCTCGGCAAGAATTTGCGCACCGATGCCGGTCATGGCGAACAGGTCAGAATCTACGAAGCTACCAGCGATTTGCAGGAAGCGCAGTGGATTATCGAAGAAACCAAGAGCCTGATCAATGAAGGCGCCACACGCAGCGAAATCGCCGTGCTGTACCGCTCCAATGCGCAGTCGCGGGTGATTGAACATGCGTTGGTGGCGTCCGGCATTCCTTATCGCGTCTACGGCGGCCAGCGTTATTTCGAACGTGCGGAAGTCAAGCATGCGGTCGCCTATTTGCAGCTGATGGATAATCCGCACAACGATTCGGCGTTCTTGCGCGTGGTGAATTTCCCCGCACGCGGGATAGGCGCGCGCTCCCTGGAACAACTGCAGGATGCCGCCAAACAATACGGCATTTCCCTCTACGCAGCGGTGCCGTACGTGGCCGGCAAGGCCGGCGCCACCTTGGGCTCCTTCCTGAAACTGGTCGAAGGCGGGCGCTTTGAAACCCAGCATCTGCCGCTGCCGGAAATGGTGCAGATCGTGCTCGACATGAGCGGCTTGATGCAGCACTACCGTAACGAAAGGGAAGGCGCAGACCGTATCGAGAATCTGGAGCAGCTAGTCAATGCTGCCGCCTTGTTTGTCTCGGAGGAAGGATTTGGCGCCGATGCGCCGGCTTTGCTCGGACCCAAGGCGCAAGCGGTGGCAGGCGCCGCGATCACGACGGCCGACGGCATTGAAATTTTCGATGCCGATGCGCCGCTGGCGGCGGTGATGTCGCCGTTGTCGGCCTTCCTCTCGCATGCTTCGCTGGAGGCTGGAAACAATCAGGCCCAGGCCGGCGAGGACGCCTTGCAACTGATGACAGTGCACTCAGCCAAAGGCCTGGAGTTCGACGCGGTGTTCATCACCGGTCTGGAAGAGGGCTTGTTCCCGCACGAGAATTCGCAGAAAGAAGATGCCGGCGTAGAAGAAGAGCGGCGCCTGATGTACGTCGCCATCACGCGCGCCAAGAAGCGTCTTTACATGAGTTTTTCGCAAACCCGGATGCTGCATGGCCAGACCCGTTACAACATGCGTTCACGCTTTTTTGACGAGTTGCCGGAAGACGCCTTGAAATGGCTGTCGCCGAAAGTGCAGCAGCATAGCTGGTTCGCGCATTCGAAATCGGCTTGGGACGAGGCGCCGGAGAAGGCGGCCAACAGCATCGCCAAGAATTTCGGCAAGCGCGATATCGGCTGGCGCATAGGCGAAAATGTGGAGCACCTGAAATTCGGTGAAGGCGTGATCGTCAATATCGAAGGCAGCGGCGGCAACGCCCGTGCCCATATCAATTTCGGCAAGCACGGCATGAAGTTGCTGGATCTGAGCGTGGCGAAGCTGGAAAAGATCGCGTAGGAAGGTGGGCAGCTATGCCCACCCTGCGCCTACTCTTGCGCAGGAGCTTCCTGCGACGGCGGTGAATCGGCCTCCGGCTTGCCGAAGATGTGGGTGTACGTCGGGTAGAAAGAGCAATACATCACCACTGTCAGCGCAATCGATAGCGGCAACAGGATCATGAGCGTGACAGCCTGATTGCCGACCAGCACCGCAATCAATACGCTGATGATCGCCGGCAGCACAACGCCGATGGCGGCCCACGCCAAGCCATAGACGGTAAAGGCTTTCATCTCGCGCGATACCGCGAAGAAGCTGTAGAAAATGGCTTTCGATACCCCCATTTTTTGCCACATGATGAGCGGCGCCGCATACCAGAATGCCATTGCCGCCGGGACGTAGACCGCGGCAGAAAACAGCATCGCCAGCGACATGTTGGACTGTTGAATCTCTTTGGCGTCGAGCGCGGTCTGGCCGGTTATCGCGGCCCAGAACACGCCGCCGTCAATCAGGGTCGAGGCGGCAAGTGCAATGACCGCCGCCACCAGGTAGAGGGCGCCCAATGTCAGCAGGTTCTTCAAGGCCGGCGAGCGAAAGCCGATCAGCAACAGATTGGGATAGACGCGTTTGCCTTGTTCAATATTCACGCAAGCCTGCATGAAGGACATGGCAAATACCGGGACCAGAACCAGCGGTAGCACCTGCCCTAATAGCGGGACGATATTCAGCGCCAGCATCAAGAACATATAAGCCAGGAATAGCGTGGAGATTTCGGCCGGTTGTTTGCGGAACAGCGCAAACCCTTCCTTTATCCATATCCATCCGGTTTTTGCAGGCAATTTTTCCATTATTTCAATCAAGAATTTCGCTTAATAATTTAGCTTAATACAGGGCCGGGGCCGGGTGGGCCACACGTTGTCGCAAAATCCGTTCGAAGTGGCCTGGATCGTGCGGGGTCAACATTTCTGCAGCGCGCGGTAAATAAAAGTCATAGAGGCGCGATAACCAGAAGCGCAGGGCGCCGGCGCGCAACATGGCCTGCCAGGCGTCTCGCTCCGCGGCGCTGAACGGGCGCACTGCATGGTAGGCATCCAGCATCGCTCTTACCCTGGCAATGTCAAGCTGGCCGTCAGCCAGGTCGATGCACCAGTCATTCACCGTCACTGCCAGGTCGAACAGCCAGGTATCGCAACCCGCAAAGTAGAAATCAAAAAATCCTGTCAGCCGGTCGCCGTCGAACATCACGTTGTTGCGGAACAGGTCGGCGTGCACCGGGCCGTTCGGCAGTTGGCGATAAGTCTCGGAGGCGGCGAATGTCTCCTGGAACGCCATCTCGCTGCGCAATAGCTGTTGCCGGTCTTCTGGCAGATACGGCAATACCACCGGAGTGGTTTCGCGCCACCAGGGCAGGCCGCGCAAATTGGGTTGGCGAATTGGAAAGTCTTGTGCCGCCAGATGCATTTTTGCCAGCATCGCGCCCACTTCAGCGCAATGTACCGCTGCCGGCGCCAGTTGGCAATCGCCCTCCAGCTTGGTGACGATGGCAGCCGGCTTGCCGTGCAGGGGATTGAGGATCTGGCCCTGCAGGTTGGCGATAGGCTCGGGCACCAGTACGCCGCGCTGCGCCAGATGGCGCATCAATTCCAGGTAAAACGGCAATTGTTCGAAACTCAGCTTCTCAAACACCGTCAGCACATATTCTCCGCGCTCGGTATTGATGAAAAAATTACTGTTTTCGATGCCGGAGGAGATCCCCCGGATCGCCAGTGCCTTGCCTAAGGAAAAGGGAGGGATCCACTGTGTGAGATCGTCTAGCGTGACGGGGGTAAATACTGCCATGGGAAAAATCGGGGAAAGGACAAGGGCGATGCCATGTCGGAATAATGTCGGGATAAATACGCGGCGTACACGCGGTGGTTACCGCGCGCGCCGCGTGGCTACGGTTGTTTTTGCTTGCTTAGTTCTTGGGTGTCGCCGCGGCCGGGGGCGGCAAGCCTGCGTCGGCGTCAGCCTGTGCCGCTTCGCCTTCCTTACGCTGCTTGTGGCCCATGTCGAACTCCTTGATCTGCCATTGCGCCCCGCGTACAGGCCCGTCGCCTGGCTGCAAAGTGCCCGCGGTCGACTGCGGCTTCACGTAGTAGGTGCTGCCGCCGCTATTGACCTTGATTTCGGTGACACGGCCTTGTTCAGTTTTTTGCGTGATATCGCCTGGCGTTTCACCCGGCTTGCGAACGGTAACGGCCGGCGCTTCGCCCTCTTCCAGTTTTTGCAGCTCAGGTGGCGGCGGCGCGACGGTCTTGGGCGGTTGGGGCGCTTGTTGTGCGCTAACGAGCATAGGTGTTGCCAATGAGGCAATGCATACAGTCAACAACTGCCAGACTTTAGATTTATTCATGAGAATTTGGCTACCTTGAGTAAAGCAAGATGGAAGTCTTCATTGTAACAAACCGCCGGCCCCGATAGGCGATAAGGAGGCCGGCAATCTGTCTGGCGCTGCTGTTTTTGCGGTTTTGCCGCCAGCTACAGCAACACGCTCGCATGACGGTCCGATTCCGCCATGACGGTTTCGCCCGCCTCGTAGAATTCCACCACGGCGGCGAGAATCTCGGCCGGGTCATCCAGCACCTGGATCAGGTCCATGTCCTTGGCCGCGATCATGCCGTCACCGACCAGCTGGGTGCGGAACCAGTCCAGCAAACCGCGCCAGAAGCTGCTGCCGACCAGGATGATAGGGATGTGGCGGCATTTGCCAGTCTGGATCAGTGTCAATACCTCGCTCAGCTCATCGAGCGTCCCAAAACCGCCCGGCAACACGATGTAGGCATCGGCGTAACGGACGAAGGCGACCTTGCGGGCAAAGAAATGACGGAAACTGAGCGAGATGTCCTGCCATTTATTTCCGCTTTGTTCATGCGGCAATTCGATATTCAAGCCGACCGAAGGTGATTTACCTTCGAACGCGCCTTTGTTTGCCGCTTCCATCAAGCCCGGACCGCCGCCTGAAATCACGGCAAAACCTTCATCGGAAAAGCGTCGTGCGATATCCATGCACAAGGGGTAATAAGGATTGTCTGCCTTGATCCGCGCCGAGCCGAAGATCGATACCGCGGGATGCAACTCGGAAAGCCGTTCGGTCGACTCGATAAATTCTGCCATAATCGTGAACATATGCCACGATTCGCGCGCCTTCTTGGAAGTTGCGCGTTCGATGTCCGTCACTTGCCGCAAACGCGGCACATTTTTTCCGTTCAATTCCATATGCAAAAAACCCTGCTGTTAGTTGATGGTTCCAGTTATCTCTATCGCGCCTTTCATGCATTGCCCGATATGCGCAATGCTGCCAATGAGCCGACCGGCGCGCTGTATGGAATCATAAATATGTTACGCCGCTTGCGTACCGATTACCCTTCAGCTTACCTCGCCTGCGTGTTCGATGCAAAAGGTAAAACATTTCGCGACGACATGTACGCCGACTATAAGGCCACCCGGGCATCGATGCCGGAAGACCTGGTTAAACAGATTACGCCGATTCACGCCGCCGTGCGCGCCATGGGCTGGCCGATCCTGATGGTCGACGGAGTGGAAGCCGACGATGTGATCGGCACGCTCACGGTGCAAGCGGTGAGCCATGGCATGCAAGCGGTGGTCTCGACCGGCGATAAGGATTTGGCGCAGCTGGTCAACGAGCATGTGACGCTGATCAACACCATGAGCAACGAGACTTTGGATCGGGCCGGCGTGATCGCAAAATTCGGCGTGCCGCCGGAGCGCATCGTCGATTACCTGACATTGATCGGCGACACCGTCGACAACATCCCCGGCGTCGCCAAAGTCGGGCCGAAGACTGCGGTTAAATGGCTGGCACAATATGACACTGTCGATCAGGTGATTGCGAATGCCGCCAACATCGGCGGCGCGGTCGGCGAGAATCTGCGCAAAGTGCTGGACTGGCTGCCCAAGGCCAAGGAACTGGTGACGGTAAAAACCGATTGCGATCTGAGCGCGCACATGGTGTCGATTCCGGAATCCCTGAAGGCGCCGGAGCAAGACAAGGAGACGCTGATCGAGTTGTACACGCGCTATAACTTCAAGACCTGGCTGCGCGATCTGAGCGGCGCCGGCAACCCTGCCGGCGCAGTGGACGGCGCAGGAAAAGCCGCGCCGGCCGAGATCGCCGCCGACCACAAGGCCGGCGCCGGCGAGCCGGCTCAGAGCAGCCTGTTCGCTGCGGCAGAACGGCATTATGAAACTGTGCTGACCGCAGCTCAGCTGGACGTATGGCTGCAACGTATCGACAATGCGACCTTGACCGCGGTCGATACCGAGACTACCTCGCTTGAGCCGATGACTGCCCAGCTGGTCGGGATCTCGCTGTGCTGCGAGGTCGGCGTTGCCGCCTATATTCCAGTCGCCCATCGTTACCAGGATGTGCCGGCGCAATTGTCGCGTGAATTCGTATTGGAAAGAATGCGGTCTTGGCTGGAAGACGACAGCAAGCCCAAGGTCGGCCAGAACCTGAAATACGACAGCCATATTTTCGCCAACCAGGGCGTCGGCCTGCGTGGCATCGTGCACGACACTTTGCTCGAATCCTATGTGTTTGAATCGCATCGCAGCCACGACATGGACAGCCTGGCCTTGCGCCACCTGAATCACCAGACCATCACGTTCCAGGAAGTGTGCGGCAAAGGGGCTGCGCAGATCGGTTTCGACGAGGTCGAGATCGGCCGCGCTACCGAATACGCAGCCGAGGACGCCGACATCACCCTGCAGTTGCATCTGACCATGTGGCCGCATATCGCCGACGACGCCAAGCTCAGGTTCATCTACGAAAAAATCGAAGTCCCGACTTCGGTCGTGCTGCAAAAAATCGAACGCAACGGCGTACTGATCGATGCCAGCCGTTTGGCGGCCCAGTCGAATGAATTGGGCAAGCGCATGCTGGAGATCGAACAGCAAGCCTATGAACTGGCCGGCCAGCCTTTCAACCTGAGTTCACCCAAACAGCTGGGCGAAATCCTGTTCGATAAACTCAAGCTGCCGGTGGTCAAGAAAACGCCATCCGGATCGCCGTCGACCGATGAAGAAGTGCTGCAGAAACTGGCGGAAGATTATCCGCTGCCGAAGGTGCTGCTCGATTACCGCAGTCTGTCCAAGCTGAAATCGACCTACACCGACAAACTGCCGAAGATGGTCAATCAGGAAACCGGCCGGGTGCATACCAATTATGCACAGGCGGTCGCCGTGACCGGACGGCTGGCGTCTAACGATCCGAACTTGCAAAACATCCCGATTCGCACTGCCGAGGGCCGGCGTATCCGTGAAGCGTTTGTAGCGCCCGAAGGCAGCGTGATTGTTTCGGCCGACTATTCGCAAATCGAATTGCGCATCATGGCCCACATCTCTGGCGATGAAAACATGCTGCGCGCATTTGCCGAAGGCGTGGATATCCATCGCGCCACTGCAGCCGAAATTTTCGGCACGACGGCGGCGGAAGTCACCAGCGAGCAGCGCCGTTATGCGAAGGTGATCAATTTCGGCCTGATTTACGGCATGAGCGCGTTCGGCCTGGCCGGCAACCTCGGCATCGAGCGCGCCGCCGCGCAAATGTATATTGAAAAATATTTCATGCGCTTCGCCGGCGTCAAGCAATTCATGGACATGACGCGGGTGCAAGCCAAGGCGCAGGGCTACGTCGAGACCGTGTTCGGGCGCCGTTTGTGGCTGCCGGAAATCAATTCGCCCAACGGCCAGCGCCGCCAGGGTGCGGAGCGGGCGGCGATCAATGCGCCGATGCAGGGCACCGCCGCCGACTTGATCAAATTATCGATGATTGCGGTGCAAAACTGGATTGAAACAGAACAGCTAACATCCAAGATGGTGATGCAGGTGCACGATGAACTGGTGCTGGAAGTGCCGCAAGGAGAATTGGCGCTGGTGCGGGAAAAACTGCCGCAGCTGATGGCTGGCGTGGCTGAACTAAAAGTGCCGCTGATTGCCGAAGTCGGAGTGGGCAAGAATTGGGACGAGGCGCATTGAGCGTAACGACGGCGGCTGCTTTGTTACGGTCAATGCAAATGGATAGTTGAAGATCAACCTTGGAGGAGAACTTTGATGTCGAATTTTAAACAGGATTTCGATAGCCTGGCGGGAAAAACCAGCTTGTCAGATGATGTTGACCGCCGCACCTTTTTGAAGGCGGCCCTGGGCACCGGGTTTGCCGCCGCAGTGATGCCGGTCACGGCGCAAACCGTGATCAAGACCGATACTGCGGGACTCACTGCCGGTTCGCTTGAAATCCAGGCGAACGGCTTGAGCGTGCCAGCCTACCGTTCCCAGCCTGAGGGCAAAACCAATTTGCCGGTAGTGCTGGTAGTTTCAGAAATTTTCGGCGTGCACGAACACATCGCCGATATCACACGGCGCTTCGCCAAGCTCGGCTACCTGGCGATTGCGCCGGACCTTTTCGTTCGCGAAGGCAATCCGGCCGCTTTCGCATCGATTCCCGAGCTGTACAAAAACGTGATTTCGAAAGTGCCGGATGACCAGGTGCTGGGCGATCTCGATGCCTGCGTCGTCTGGGCCAAGGAAAACGGCGGCAACGTCGACAAACTGGCGATCACCGGCTTTTGCTGGGGCGGGCGCATTACCTGGCTGTATGCCAGCCATAATCCCAAGGTGAAGGCCGCCGCCGCCTGGTATGGCAGCCTGGTAGGGGAGAAGAGCGAGCTGATGCCGAAGCAGGCGGTCGAGATTGCGCCGAGCTTGAAAGTGCCGGTGCTGGGTTTGTATGGCGCCAAGGACCAGGGTATTACCCAGGATCACGTGGCGCAGATGAAGGCGGCGCTGGCCAAAGGCAACAGCAAATCGGAAATCGTGGTGTACCCGAACTCCGGCCATGCGTTTAATGCCGATTATCGCCCTAGTTATGTGGAGGCGGATGCCAAGGATGGTTGGAAACGTACCCTGGCCTGGTTTAAAGCGCATGGGGTGAGTTGATGGAAAGTCAGGTCAGTTCTTGAAATTTATATTGAAAGCAGATCTGAAAGCCGCCTAAAAGCTGTTCAAGTCATTTGACACTTTTTATCTAATCAGTTGGGGACAGAGTAATTCGTCGCGCTACGGCGACTCTTAAACTCTGTCCCACAATTTGCACAATTGCAGCAGCTGTGTTCTAATTTGCAACCATGTTGCATTTAACCTCTGATTGCCGGAGCAGAAAATTAATTCCACACTAGTTTCAATTCTCCTGGCGACCACGATCGCCGGGCTTTTCAGCATAACTGCCGCTGCAATTTTTTCTTTCGCGCTGCTGTCGAAGATGGTCGAGCGCATGGTCAGCCTGTCGGTCGGCATCATGCTGGCGACTTCCTTGCTGCACGCGCTGCCGGAGGCTTTCGAATCGCAGGCCGACAGCCACACGCTGTTTGCGGTATTGCTAGGCGGGCTGCTGGCATTTTTCGTGCTGGAAAAATTCGCCATCCTGCGCCATTCGCACCATCACGAAGGCGACGGCCACAGGCATCATCACGGACATGACAAGAAAGAGGCGGGCAAAGCCGGCTGGATGATCCTGGTAGGCGACGGCTTGCACAACTTTACCGACGGCATTTTGATCGCCGCCGCTTTCCTGGCGGATCCGCATCTCGGCCTGATCACCGGCCTGGCCATCATCGTGCATGAGATTCCGCAGGAAATCGGCGATTTCATAGTGCTGCTCAACGCCGGCTTTTCGCGGACCCGCGCTTATGTGTATAACCTGATCTGCAGCCTGATGGCGGTGCTTGGCGGTTTGCTGGGTTACTTTACCCTCGAGCGCGGCATGGAATGGATTCCTTACGTGCTGGTATTTGCTTCTTCGGGGTTTATCTATATCGCCGTCAGCGACCTGATGCCGCAAATGCAGCGCCGGGCCACTCTGCGCGAAACGATTCCGCAGATTCTGTTGATCGGAACGGGCGTGGCCATAGTCCTGTTCCTGACCCGCCACGGCCACCAGCATTAAAAACCGTAGGGTGGGCACCTATGCCCACCTCATAGCGACAGCTTATGCGCCCTTGGCCATAGGCCGTGTCGAATCCGAACACCACTCGCTCCACGATCCCGGATACAAGGCCGCGCCGTGCAAACCGGCGATTTCCAGCGCCAGCAGGTTATGGCAGGCGGTAACGCCTGAGCCGCACTGCATCACGGCAGTCTTCGGTTCGCTGATCAGGGCGCCGAATTCCTCATGCAATTGATGGCCGGGCTTGAAACGGCCGTCGGCCTGCAGATTGTCCTTGAAGAAACGATTCTTGGCGCCGGGAATATGGCCGCCGACCGGGTCTATCGTTTCATTTTCTCCGCGAAAGCGATCCGGTGCGCGCGCATCGACGATGGTGCGTCTCTGGTTGGTCAGGTTGATCAGTACGTCATGGGCGTTGACGCTGCTGGTCAATGGCGGCTTGGCGCTGATATTGCCGCTGGCCGGCACCGGCTCCGCAGCCGACAAGCCGGCTCCTGCCGCTTGCCAGGCTGCCAGGCCGCCGTCCAGCACCGCCACCGAGTTATGGCCGATGGAGCGCAACAGCCACCACAGGCGGGCGGCATACATGCCGCCTTGGGCATCGTAAGCGACGACCTGGGTATCGTCATTGATGCCCCAGCTTCGCAGCGTGGCGAGCAAGGCATCTTTTTCGGGCAGGGGATGGCGGCCTTTGAAGCTGCCGTCGGCTGCCTGTTTGGCGCCGGAAAGGTCGCGGTCCAGATTGGCGAAGCGGGCTTCAGGAATGTGACCGGCATCGTAAGCCGCCTTGCCGGCAGCGGCATCCATCAAATCGTGGCGGCAGTCGACAATGACCCAGTTGGGATTTTGCGCATTCTGCAACAGATTAGAGGCAGAAATCAGCGTCGTATAAGGATGGGCGTGAGACATGGCATTCCTTCTATCTAAGTGTGTATCAGGTGATGCGGGGCAACCTCACAAGCTGCGGATCTCGCTAGTATCGGTCGCCTGGTTAATCTGCTTATCCAGCGGTTTTTCCGACTGCAAGGGCCTGAGCGGACGCGCCTTCTTTTGATTATAAAACGTTGCCAGCAAACCGCCGATAAGGATAACCGCGGTACCAAGCCAGCCGCGCCAGCCAAGCCGGTCGTGCCAGATCAGAATGCCCAGGATGCTGGAAAAGACGATGCCCGTGTATTGCAGATTTGCAGTCAGCAGCGGATTGCCAAGACGGTAGGCGCGCGTCATGGCCATCTGGGCGACGGTAGCCGATAGGCTCAGTGTAATCAATAAGGCCACGCCTTGCACACTATGCGCATGCCAGAACGGCATGCCGCCGCCTGGCAGCAAGCTGCTGCCGGCCAGGCCGGCGATGGCGCTGGTCGTCGAAAAATAAAATACCACGCGATATTCCGGTTCGCCCATCCTGCCCAGGCGCCGTACCTGCAGGTAAGCCACAGCCGAGATCAGGCCGGATGCCAGGGCGATCATGCCGCCCATCGTCTGCTTGGTATCGAACGACGGTTTCAGCAGCAGCATCACGCCGATGAAGCTGAGCATGATGGTGGCTGCCATGCCCCACTCAAAGCGCGTATTGCCGCGCCACCACGCGCTGCCGAACAAGATCGCGGCAAGCCAAATCGAGGAGGTGTAGTTGAGGGTGGTGGCGGTGGCGACCGGCAGCAGGCTGAAGGAATAGAACCACATCGACAAGGCAATCACGCCGATCACGCCGCGCCATAGGTGCTGGCGCGGCATGGGCGTCTTCAGGGTGCCGCCCTTCAGCAGAATCAGGACGACGATGAATAGCATGCCGATCAAGCCGCGGCTCAACATGATTTCAGCGATGGAGTAATGATCGGCAGCAAGCTTGACGCAGACTCCCATGATCGAAAACATGAGGCTAGCGAACAACATCCAGAGTGATTGCATGGGGAGGAGGCGAAGGAAGCGAAAGGAATGTGTAGCGCTATTTTGACTGATTCTGGCGGCAATGCATGCTTACTGCGCTAAATAATGACGAAGGGCCGGAGTTTGTGCGTTTGCGCAAACTCCGGCCCTTGTTTTCAAATGCGGGATTGTCCGGGCCAATCCGCTCAGGTCACGCCGTTCTGATTCCGGTACCACTCGTGGAAATGCTGCATGCCGTCTTCCATCGGCGACTGGTACGGGCCGACCTCGCTGACGCCGCGCTCCATCAGGATGCGCCGTCCGGCATCCATGCGCAATGCGATTTCGTCATCTTCGACGCAGGTTTCCATGTATGCGGCACGTTCCGCCTCGACCATTTCGCGTTCAAACAGCGCAATTTCTTCGGGGTAATAAAACTCGACCACATTGGTGGTTTTTTGCGGGCCGCGCGGCCACAGCGTCGACACCACCAGGACATGGGGATACCACTCCACCATGATGTTCGGATACAAGGTCAGCCAGATTGCGCCGAACTTCGGCGCTTCGCCGTTGCTGAACCTGAGAACCTGTTCCTGCCATTTCTTGTAGGCAGGCGAGCCGGATTTCGCCAGTCCGTGATTGACACCCACGGTCTGTACGCTGTAATCCTTGCCAAATTGCCACTCCAGGTCGTCGCAGCTGACAAAACTGCCCAGGCCGGGATGAAACGGCTCGACGTGATAATCCTCCAGGTAGACCTCGATAAAGGTTTTCCAGTTGTAGTCGCACTCGTGGACTTCGACGTGATCGAACAGGTAGCCGCTGAAATCGAGATCCTTGGCGACGCCTAGCTGCGCCAGTTTTTCACCGACATGGAAGGCATTTTGCTCGAATAGCAAGCCGTTCCAGTTTTGCAGCGGCGTTTTGGACAAGTTCATGCATGGCGTTTCACCGAAGTGCGGTGCGCCAATCAGTTCGCCCTTGAGGTCGTAAGTCCAGCGATGCAGCGGGCAGACGATGTTGCGCGCATTGCCGCGACCGTCGAGCATTTTTGCCTGCCGATGGCGGCAGACGTTGGAAATCAGCTCAATCCCCTGGGGATTGCGCACCAGCATGCGGCCTTCGTTTTCAGAAGCCAGCGTGGCGTAATCGCCTACATTGGGCACCATCAGCTCATGGCCGACGTAACGCGGGCCATTCTGAAACAGTTGCTGGATTTCACGCTTTAACAGCGCTTCGTCAAAATAGACGTTGACCGGAAGTTGCGCATCGGAGCGCGCGAGCTTGGAAATAGAAGCCAGATCGGACATCCCTCCACCCCCAAATGTGTTGTATCAACCTAAGAGAGAAAGAATCCGCAAAAACCTGTGTTCAAATAATATGAAACGGAAATTTTGGACAGAACCAAGGATTATCCCATAAAAAGCTGGAATTGGGCTGTTTTACGCTGTTTATCCAGCCCCATTTTCTAAATCAACTCCTCGAAATACAACGAGTTATGGATGTTTGCTCTAAAATAGCGGACTAAACTATTTATCGCCACTATGCCAAAAAATCCGATTTCCACCAGCAGCCCGGCCTCGTTTGAACAAGCAATGGCCGAGCTGGAGCAACTGGTAGCCCAAATGGAAGCTGGCGAGTTGCCGCTGGAAGCATCAGTCGCCGCCTATAAACGAGGTTCGGAGCTGGTCAAGTTTTGCGCTTTGCAACTCGAAAAAGTCGACAGCCAGGTCAAGGTGCTGGAAGGCGACCTGCTCAAGCCCTTTGCCGGCGAAGCGCTCAACGATCACAGCGGCGGAGCTGAAGAATGACGGCTGTCGCGCAACTGTTGAGCCCGGTCGAGCCGCCGGCATCCGATTTCAATACGTGGATGCGGCAGGTACAGGCCGACATGGAATCCGCTCTCGGGCAGTTCCTGCCGTCCGCAACCGGCATTCCGGCCAAACTTCATCAGGCCATGCGCTATGCCGTGTTGGATGGCGGCAAGCGGGTGCGGCCCTTGTTGGTATTTGCCGCAGGGGAATTATTTTCAACGCCGGCCGCCGTAGCACAACGCGCAGCGGCGGCAGTCGAAATGATTCATGCGTATTCTCTGGTGCATGACGATATGCCGTGCATGGATGACGATGCCTTGCGCCGCGGCAAACCGACCGTGCATGTGAAATACGATGAAGTGACCGCCTTGCTGGTGGGCGACGCCTTGCAGGCCCAGGCTTTCGTCGTGCTGGCGGAGATTGACGCCGCCGCCCTGGATCCGGCGCGCCAGATCGCCATGCTGCGCTTGCTGGCCCAGGCTTCCGGTTCGCTGGGCATGTGCGGCGGCCAGGCAATCGATCTGGCGAGCGTCGGCGTGAGTCTGTCGCTGCTTGAACTGGAGCAGATGCACAAGCTGAAAACCGGCGCCCTGTTGCGCGCTTCGGTATTGCTGGGCGCATGGGGCGGCAAAGCGCTGGCGCAGAATGAAATCGAGGCGCTGGAAGCCTACGGGACAGCGATAGGCCTGGCGTTCCAGGTGGTTGACGATATTCTGGATGCGACCGCCGATTCCGCCACGCTGGGTAAAACCGCCGGCAAGGATGCCGCAGACAACAAGCCGACTTACGTCTCGATTCTGGGTTTGTCCGAATCGCAGGCGTTGGCGGAAAAATTACGCAACGACGCCCATCAGGCGCTTGCGGTCTTTGGGGATAAGGCACGCCGCCTGCGCGAGCTGGCGGATTTGATCGTGCAACGGAAAGCTTAGGGTTTAGCGCATATGGAAATACTCAACACAATCGACAGTCCGGCAGACCTGCGCAAATTGACGCGGGCGCAGCTCAAGCCGCTGGCCGATGAACTGCGCGAATTCGTCATCGAGTCGGTGGCGCAGACCGGCGGCCATCTGTCGTCCAACCTGGGCACGGTCGAATTGACGATCGCCCTGCATTACGTCTTCAATACGCCAGAGGACCGGATCGTCTGGGACGTCGGCCATCAGACTTATCCGCACAAGATACTCACCGGCCGCCGCGAGCGCATGCACACGCTGCGCCAGCTCAACGGCATCTCGGGATTCCCGCGCCGCTGCGAAAGCGAGTACGACACTTTCGGCACCGCCCATTCCTCGACCTCGATTTCGGCCGCGCTGGGGATGGCTTTGGCCGCCAAGACCAAAGGCGAGACCGATCGCCACGCGATTGCCGTGATCGGCGATGGCGCCATGACCGCCGGCATGGTTTTCGAAGCGATGAATAACGCCGGCGTCTATGAAGACATCAACATGCTGGTGATCCTGAACGACAACGACATGTCGATCTCGCCGCCGGTAGGCGCCTTGAACCGCTATCTGGCACGCCTGATGTCGGGCCAGTTCTATGCGCAAGCCAAGAACGTCGGCAAGTCGATCCTGCCGGCGCCGATGCGGCAACTGGCCAAGCGTCTTGAAGAACATGCCAAAGGCATGGTAGTGCCGGCCACCATGTTTGAAGAATTCGGTTTCAACTATATCGGTCCGATCGACGGCCACGACCTGGAATCGCTGATCCCGACCCTGCAAAACCTGAAACACCTGAAGGGGCCGCAGTTCCTGCACGTGGTGACCAAGAAGGGCCAGGGCTACAAGCTGGCGGAAGCTGACCCGGTGCTGTATCACGGCCCGGGCAAGTTCAATCCGGCTGAAGGCATCAAGCCGGCTGCGGTCAGCAAGATGACCTACACCCAGGTTTTCGGCGACTGGCTGTGCGACATGGCGGCGCAAGACGACAAGCTGATCGGCATCACCCCGGCCATGTCCGGCGGCTCCGGTTTGGACGCCTTCGCCAAGCGTTTTCCGCAGCGTTTCTACGACGTCGGCATCGCCGAGCAGCATGCAGTCACTTTTGCCGCCGGCCTCGCCTGCGAAGGCTTGAAGCCGGTAGTGGCGATCTATTCGACTTTCCTGCAGCGCGCCTACGATCAATTGATACACGATGTGGCTTTGCAAAACCTCGACGTGACCTTCGCGCTCGATCGTTCCGGCCTGGTCGGCGCCGATGGCGCGACCCACGCCGGCAATTACGATATGGCGTATCTGCGCTGCATTCCCAACATGGTGGTGATGGCCGCATCGGATGAAAACGAATGCCGCCAGATGCTGTCCACCGCGTATCACTATAACGGCCCGGCGGCGGTGCGCTATCCGCGCGGCGCCGGCATTGGCGCTGCGATAGCACCGGCGCTGACTACTTTGCCTTTGGGCAAAGGTGAAATCAAGCGTCAAGGCAAGAGCGTGGCGATCCTCGCATTCGGCTCGATGCTGGCGCCAAGCGTGGCCGCCGGTGAGTTGCTGGACGCCACAGTCGCCAATATGCGTTTCATCAAACCGCTGGACGTGGAGCTGGTGCTGGAACTGGCAAAAACGCACGATGCGCTGGTCACCGTGGAGGAGGGCTCCATCATGGGTGGCGCCGGCTCTGCAGTGGCAGAAGCGCTGGCAGCGGCAGGCTGCGTCAAGCCGCTCTTGAACCTGGGCTTGCCGGATCGATTTATAGACCATGGCGATGTGACTCAGCTGTTGGCGCAATGCGGATTGAACGCGGAAGGTATTGCGGCTTCGATACGGCAGCGTTATGGCAAGGATCAGCCGCGCCTGGTGGTCAATCAAAATTAATAGAGTAGGGTGGGCACAACGTGCCCGCGCGGTAGCAGCGCAATCGGCATCCGCGTGGGCGCGTTGTGCCCGCCCTACGTTCTTCAAAGGTACATATCAATGAACACTCGTGACCACAATCTGACTATCCCAGACGTGCAAAGCAGCGTCGACACCCGCCATCTGTCGATACAGCGCGTGGGTGTGAAAGGCGTGCGTTATCCGCTGACGGTGCGTACCGCCGCCGGCGCGCAAGCGACCATCGGCAACTGGAATATGTATGTGCATCTGCCGGAGCAGCAGAAGGGCACCCACATGTCGCGTTTCATCGCGCTGCTGGAAGGATTGGAAGGGCCGCTCGACGTCGCCTCGTTTGGCGCTCTGATGCGCAAGATGGTCAGCCTGCTGGATGCCGGGCGCGGCCGCATCGAACTGACTTTCCCGTATTTCATCAACAAGACGGCGCCGGTTTCGGGTGTGCAAAGCTTGATGGATTACGAAGTGGGCCTGACCGGCGAGATCAATCAGGGTGCGCTGGAAGTGAGCTTGAAAGTCCTGGTGCCGGTGACCAGCCTGTGCCCTTGCTCGAAGCAGATATCAGCCTACGGTGCACACAACCAGCGCTCGCACATAACCGTCAATGCAGTGCTGGACGGCGAAATCCTGGTGGACGAACTGATTGCCCGTATCGAGGCGCAAGCATCGTGCGAACTGTTCGGCTTGCTGAAACGGCCGGATGAAAAATACGTTACCGAGCGTGCTTACGAAAATCCGAAATTTGTCGAAGACCTGGTACGCGACGTGGCGGTAGCCTTGAACAATGAACCGCGGGTGCTGGCCTATGTGCTGGAAGCGGAAAACTTCGAGTCTATCCACAATCACTCGGCCTACGCATTGATCGAACACGATAAACGCAGCAAATAAGACGCAGAAAATAGGCCCAAGCAGTTCAAGCAGGCCGGATGATGTTGCGTCATCCGGCCTGTTTTGTTCAGGCATCCCGCATGCGATCCTTCTGCCACAGCACATCGTTGCCGCCATCTGCCCGGTTCAGCACGCGTGACAACACGAACAGCAAATCCGACAAGCGATTCACATACTGCCGCAAAGCTTCACTCACCGTTTCGCTCTTGCCCAAGCTGACTATACTGCGTTCCGCACGCCGGCAAACGGTGCGGCAGACGTGCGCCAGCGCCGCGGCATGGCTGCCGCCGGGCAGGATGAAATCCTTCAGCGGCGGTAAATCGGCATTGTATTTTTCCAGCAGGCGATCGAGCCGCGCCACCTGTGCGTCGCTGATCAAGGTATAGCCTGGAATGCACAGCTCGCCGCCGAGATCGAACAAGTCGTGTTGTATCGACAGCAATGTTTCGCGCAGCGCCAGATCCAGTTTGTCGCATAACAAAAGGCCAAGCTGCGAATTGAGTTCATCTATATCGCCGATGGCCTGGATCCTCAAGCTGTCCTTCTCCGTGCGGCTGCCGTCGCCGAGGCCGGTACTGCCGTTGTCGCCGGTGCGCGTGGCGATCTTTGAGAGTCGATTACCCATGGTTTTATGCTTTTTCCTGTCGGTTTTGGGTGGAATAGGAGTGCTTGTACTTTACACCAGCAGATAGCAGTTCTGCAGAGTAAAATCGATGGGAAAAGGAGACTTTCGAATGAATCACATAAGCGACCTCGCGGCCTTGAAGAAACCGCTGCCGGATGCCTTGCGCGCCACCCTTGGCGCCCTGTTTGGCGAACGTTTCTCGACCACCATGGCGATGCGCGAGCATCATGGCCGCGATGCATCTTCCTATGACCCGATGCTGCCGGACGCGGTCGTATTCGTCGAATCGACCGAAGAAGTCGCGGCGCTGGTCAAGCTGTGCGGCGAATACCAGATCCCGGTAATTCCGTTCGGCAGCGGCACCTCGCTGGAAGGCCATGTGCTGGCGTTGCAGGGCGGGATTTCGATCGACTTGTCGCGCATGAACCGGCTGCTGGCGATTCATGCCGAGGATCTGACGGCAACGGTGCAAACCGGCGTCACCCGCAAGCAGCTGAACCACGAGATCAAGGATAGCGGCCTGTTCTTTCCCATCGATCCCGGCGCCGATGCCTCGATCGGCGGCATGGCGGCAACCCGTGCTTCCGGCACCAACGCCGTGCGTTACGGCAGCATGCGCGAGAACACATTGGCGCTGACCGTGGTGACCGCCGACGGCCGTATCATCAAGACCGGCACGCGCGCCAAGAAGTCGGCGGCCGGTTACGACTTGACGCGTATTTTTGTCGGCAGCGAAGGCACGTTGG
Organism: Collimonas sp. OK242; assembly: GCF_900107095.1. Classification (GTDB taxonomy): domain Bacteria; phylum Pseudomonadota; class Gammaproteobacteria; order Burkholderiales; family Burkholderiaceae_D; genus Collimonas. Next base: position 263,735 of record NZ_FNOR01000004.1, on the reverse strand, counting down.
GTGTGATTACCGAAGTGACCGTCAAGCTCTATCCGCAACCGGAAGCCATCTCGGCAGCGGTATGTTCGTTTCAAGATATCGCCGATGCGGTCAATGCCGTGATCCAGACGATTCAGCTCGGCGTGCCGGTGGCAAGGGTAGAGCTGCTGGATGAAAACGGCGTCAAAGCCATCAATGCGCATTCGAAACTGGCGTTGCCGGAACAAGCGCTGCTGCTGTTTGAATTCCATGGCAGCGAGAACGGCGTCAAGGAACAGGCGGAGATCGTGCAGGCAGTAGTGGCCGACCATCACGCCACCGGTTTCGAATGGGCGACGCGGCCGGAAGATCGTTCGCGCCTATGGACCGCGCGCCACAATGCCTATTTCGCCTTGCTGCAAATGCGCCCGGGCAGCCGCGCGATTTCAACCGATTGCTGCGTGCCGATCTCGCGCCTGGCGGAATGCATTCTCGAAACCAAGGCCGATTGCGAAGCGAACGGCATGGTGTATTCGATCATCGGCCACGTCGGCGACGGCAATTTCCATGTGCAGATGCTGGTCGATCCCGACGATGCCGCCGACATCGCGCGCGCCGAGGGCGTCAATGCGCGCATGGTCAGCCGCGCCATCGGCATGGACGGCACTTGCACCGGCGAGCATGGCGTCGGACTGCACAAGATCGATTTCCTGATTGAAGAACATGGGGTCGAAGCGATAGCCACCATGCGTGCGCTGAAGCATGCCTTCGATCCCAAGAACATCATGAATCCGGGAAAGATACTCCGTTGGTGAGCCCGCTGCATTTTCTCCATTTACCCGCCAGCCATGTCGAATAAAACGCTCCTGGTCAACCGGCTGCCGCCGGTGCATGCCTTGTCTGCATTTGAAGCCGCCGCGCGCCATCATTCATTCGCGCTGGCGGCGGATGAGCTATGCATCACGCCGTCCGCACTGTCGCACCGCATCCGCCTGCTGGAAGATTTCGTCGGCGAGCGCCTGTTTTCGCGTGAAGGGCGCACCGTCGCCTTGTCGGAATTCGGCCATCGTTACCTGGAGGTGGTGCGCAGCGCCTTGCGTACCTTGACCGAATTTCCGCTGCCGCAGCGTAACGCCCAGGTGCAGCCAAGGGTAAAGATCACCGCGCCGCCGACTTTTGCACGCCATTTGCTGATTCCGCATTTGCACGGGTTTGCCAGCCAGCACCCGGAGATTGTGGTCGAGATATTCTTGTCGGTGCCGCTGTATGACCTGAGTTTGACCGAGAGCGATCTCGAAGTGCGTTTCGGCGCCGGCAAGTACCCCAACACTACCACCGAGAAACTGTTCGAAGAGCCGACCTTTGCCGTCGCCAGTCCCGCGTATCTGAAACAGATCGGCCCGCTCAGGCAACCCGCCGATTTGCGCAAGGCCAGCCTGCTGCGTTCGGCGCTTGAGCCTTGGCAGCCGTGGTTCCAGGCAGCCGGGCTGGACTGGCCCGAACCTGCCGCCGGCTTGCGCGCCGATGATCTGGGTTTGTTGCTGGAACTGGTGCGCCATGGCCATGGCGTCGGCCTGACCCGCAAGCATTTTGCCCAGCAAATGATGGCGCAAGGAGAAGTGGTGCAATTGTTCGACATCAGCCTGACCTCGCCGCCCCATGCCTATTATCTGGTCTACCAGCAAAAGCCGCAGGAGAGGCCGGAAGTGACGACCTTTATCGAATGGATGAAACAGACTTTCAGCCGCATCTGAGCGAGATGGCAGAATGGTGTCTGGGGTGGCGCCTGGCAGCCTGAAAACATTTCATCGGCCCGGTGCAAGCTTTTCAGCAGGAAATCATCCTGCAAAAAACACATTATCGTTATACTCGACAACAGAAATCATTCAGTTAGATAGCCAGTCCATTAATAGGGAAATAGCATGAATCTGCCCGCTTCAGCCGCCGCTGGATCTGCCTTTAGCCCGGCTCGTCAGCAGCAGGTCGTCAGCGCATTGCGGGCGCTGTTGCCGGAACACGCATTGTTATCCAACCTGGAAGATACCCGGCCCTACGAATGCGACGGCCTGGCCGCCTATCGGCAGACGCCGATGGTGGTCGCGCTGCCGGAGAACGAGGCGCAGGTGGTCGCCATCCTCAAGACTTGCCGCGATCTCAAGGTGCCTATCGTGCCACGCGGCGCCGGTACCGGTTTGTCCGGCGGCGCCATGCCGATCGCTGACGGCGTGGTCTTGTCCACCGCTAAATTTACCCGCATCGTCAAGCTCGATCCCTATGCCCGGACGGCCGTGGTGCAGCCGGGCGTGCGCAACCTGGCCATTTCGGAGGCGGCAGCTGCGCATGACCTGTACTACGCACCGGATCCGTCATCGCAGATCGCGTGCACCATCGGCGGCAACGTGGCCGAGAATTCGGGCGGCGTGCACTGCCTGAAATACGGCCTGACCGTGCACAACGTGCTGCGGGTGCGGATGGTCACCATCGACGGCGAGGTGGTCGAACTCGGCAACGGCGCGCTGGATGCGCCGGGTCTCGATTTGCTTGCGGTCTTTGTCGGCTCGGAAGGCATGCTGGGGGTGGTCACTGAAGTGACGGTCAAGCTGATTCCCAAGCCGCAGGCGGCTAGAGTCATCATGGCTTCGTTCGACGATGTCGTCAAGAGCGGCAACGCGGTGGCCAATGTGATTGCCGCCGGCATCATCCCGGCCGGCCTGGAGATGATGGACCGCACCAGCTCACGCATGGTCGAGCCCTTCGTCAAAGCCGGCTACGACACCGACGCGGCCGCCATCCTGCTATGCGAATCGGATGGCACCATCGACGAAGTGGAAGAAGAAATCGAGCGCATGAGTGCGGTATTGAATGCCAGCGGCGCAAGCCGTATCGAAGTATCCAGCTCGGAAGCGGAGCGCCTGCGCTTCTGGTCGGGGCGCAAGAATGCCTTCCCCGCCGCCGGCCGCATTTCTCCCGATTATTACTGCATGGACGGCACCATTCCACGCAAGAACCTGGCCCAGGTATTGCTCGGGATCGAGCAGATGGAAAAAAAATACGGCCTGCGTTGCGCCAACGTGTTCCATGCCGGCGACGGCAATCTGCACCCTTTGATTTTGTTCGATGCCAATGTGGCGGACGAATTTCATCGGGCGGAAGAATTCGGCGCCGAGATTCTTGAACTGTGCGTGGCTGTCGGCGGCACCATTACCGGCGAACACGGTGTCGGCATCGAAAAAATCAACTCGATGTGCGTGCAATTTTCAGCGCTGGAGCGCGAGGCCTTCTTCAACGTCAAGCGCGCTTTCGATACCGCATTCCTGTTGAATCCGGACAAGGCGATTCCGACTTTGCAACGCTGCGCCGAGTACGGCAAGATGCACGTTCAGCGTGGACAGCTGAAGTTTGCAGATCTGCCTCGCTTCTAATCGAAAGACCCAGGAAAACATGGACGCAGAGTTATTCAAACAACAGGCCAAGGCGCAAATACTCGCTGCCGGCGCGGCGCGTCGCCCGCTGGAAATTCGTGGCGGCGGCAGCAAGAGCTGGTATGGCCAGCAAGTGCAGGGCGAGCTGCTGGATACGCGCGCTTACTGCGGCGTCATCGATTACGAGCCGACCGAACTGGTGATTACCGCGCGCTGCGGCACGCCGCTGGCCGAGATCGAGGCGCTGCTGGCGCAGCACAATCAAATGCTGGCGTTTGAGCCGCCGCATTTCGGCAGCGCTGCCACGCTTGGCGGCATGGTCGCCAGCGGCTTGTCCGGGCCGGCGCGGCAAGCGGTCGGCGCCTTGCGCGACTTCGTACTGGGTGCGGTGCTGATGGATGGCAAGGGCGATGTCTTGCATTTCGGCGGCCAGGTCATGAAGAACGTGGCGGGATACGATGTGTCGCGTTTGCTGGCCGGTTCGCTCGGCACGCTCGGTCTGATTCTCGAAGTTTCGTTGAAAGTATTGCCGCTCCCTGTCGCCAGCAGCAGCCGTCGTTTTGCCATGACCGAAGCCGAGGCGATTCGCAGCCTGAATCAATGGGGCGGTTTGCCCCTGCCGATTTCCGCCAGTTGCTGGCAGGACGGCATGCTGACGCTGCGCCTGTCCGGCGCACAGGCGGCGGTGAGTGCTGCAGAAAAGAATCTTGGCGGCGAAGCGCTTGCCGACGCCGGAAATTTTTGGCAAGCAATCCGTGAGCAGACGCATGGTTTTTTTGCTGCGGCAACGGCACAGAAGGCATTGTGGCGACTGTCGCTGCCATCGACGACTACAGCACTGGCATTGCCTGGCGCGACATTGATCGAATGGGGCGGGGCGCAACGCTGGCTGATAACGGATGCCGATACCGACCTGCAGCTGATCCGTGCAGCCGCCGCAGACGCCGGCGGCCACGCAACGCTATATCGCAGCGCGGACAAGAGCGCAGGCGTGTTTCATCCGCTGGCGCCTGCGGTGGCGCAAATTCATCGGCGTTTGAAAGCCAGCTTCGATCCGTCGGCGATCTTCAATATCGGCCGCATGTATCCGGACTTCTAATCAATTACTAACGAAGCAAGCCATGCAAACCAATCTAGCCGATTTCATCAAGAATACACGCGCCGGCAAGGAGGCCGATGCGATTTTGCGCGCCTGCGTGCATTGCGGATTTTGCACGGCGACCTGCCCCACTTATCAATTGCTGGGAGACGAACTGGACGGTCCGCGCGGACGCATCTATCTGATCAAGCAGGTGCTCGAAGGTAAGCCGGCAAGCGCCAAGACGCAGTCCCATCTGGATCGCTGCCTGACTTGCCGCAATTGTGAATCGACCTGTCCTTCCGGCGTCGAATACGGCCGCCTGCTCGATATCGGCCGCAAGGTAGTCGAAGATCAGGTGCCGCGCCCGGTCGCGCAGCAATTGACGCGCAAGCTGCTAAAGGAATTCTTGCCGCGTCCGTGGCTGTTCAAGCCAGCCATGGCGGCGGGACAGTTACTGCGGCCTTTGCTGCCGCGCAAATTGAAAAACAAGATTCCGGAAAAGCAGGATGCCGGCCTGCTTCCGCGACGCGAACATAGCCGCAAGATGCTGTTGCTGGACGGCTGCGTGCAGCCAGCGATGTCGCCCAATATCAATCGCGCTGCGGCACGGGTTTTCGATGCGCTCGAGGTGCAATTGCTGGTGGCGCCCAAGGCCGGCTGCTGCGGCGCGATTCGCTATCACCTGAACGACCAGGCTGGCGGCCTCGATGACATGCGGCGCAATATCGATGCATGGTGGCCGTACGTAATCGGCAGCAATGGGAACGGCGTCGAAGCGATCGTCATGACCGCCTCCGGCTGCGGTGTCACGGTCAAGGAGTACGGGCATCTGCTGGCTGCGGATGCTCTCTATGCAGTGAAGGCAAAGGCCATTTCTGCCTTGACCAAGGATTTGAGCGAAATCCTGCCTGAATTTGAAATTGAACTGCAGCAAAAACTACGCGGAAAATTTCCTCAGCGGGTGGTTTACCATCCGCCCTGCACCTTGCAGCACGGCCAGCAAATCCGCGGCAAGGTGGAAGGTCTGCTGCGCGGCATAGGTGTCGATGTGCAGTTGTGCGCCGACAGCCACTTGTGCTGCGGTTCGGCAGGTACTTATTCGGTATTGCAGTCGGAACTGTCTTACCGCTTGCGCGATAACAAGCTGGAAAAATTGCAGGCAAGCCAGCCGGACATGATCGTCTCTGCCAACATCGGTTGCCTGACGCATCTGCAATCGGGTACACAGACCCCTGTAAGGCATTGGATAGAACTGCTGGATCAAGTGCTTTCTTCCTGATTGCCGGGACTGTTCCTGAGCGTTGACTTTGCGCCAATCCGGCATCGCTTGCCGGATTGGCTACTCCATCAATTAAAACTGATGGCGAATTCCGACCACACCGACAAATTGTTTGCCATTGGAAGATGGGCTACCATTTTGCGAGTCGCCTACGACGGCGACAGCGGCGACCGGGGTCACGCCATTTGCGCCCAAGGTTTGGCCACGCGCCTTTTGATAAGCCTGCAAGAAATAAATTGCCGTACGTTTGGAAAAATCATATGTTTGCTCAAGCGAGAACTGTTGATAGCGTGCCGGATCGCTGATGCCATTCGCTACCGATTCACGCGTATAACTATAGCCGGCTGCCAGCGTTGTTGCCGGCGTCAACTTATAGGTCGAAATCAGGCCCGCTGTATTGAAGGTGGCCTGATGCGAGAATAGCGAAGCCACTCCGGGCGTCATCTGGACATTTGAAAAATTAAAACCCAGCATCAGCTTTCCCGATACGTTATAGCGCGCTGCGGCGGCAATCATTTGCACCGATTTGGCGGAGGCATAACCGGCATTGACCGGAGATTGGGCGTAGCTGCCCGAAGTGACGTTCGGATCCCACGGCGCAAAGCCCTTGAGATTGTTGTTGGTCAGTTTTACATATCCCAGGGCCAGGCCCAGCGCGTTGTAGTCATAGCGCAACGCCGCACTGGAGGAATTGCCGGAACTGATGGCGCCGGCGTTTTCTCCAAAACCATACAAGGCGCTGGCCTGGAAGCCGGAGATCACGGGCGTGGCGTACACGAGGGAGTTGTTGATCCGTATCGTCGTGTCGAGGCCGTCAAGGTCGCCTGGATGGGCGCCAGTCGCACCAGTCAGTACGCCTGTCGGTCCCAGTCCGCCGACGTAACGCCAGTACGGCGTGTACTGGCGACCCAGGGTAAACGTACCGTACCTGGCATCGCTCAAGCCAACAAAAGCCTGGCGGTTAAAGGCTTTGCTGGCATCGCTTTGCGCGCCGGTGTCTATGTTGAATCCCTGCTCCAGCGTGAAAATGGCCTTGCTGCCGCCACCCAGATCTTCGCTGCCGGTAAAGCCCAGCTTACTGGCATTCAGATTGCCACTGTTCACGTAAATGTTTGAATTTCCGCGTTGATTGCTTGAGTAAACAATCGCCGCGTCGGCCGTGCCGTAAATGGTAACGCCGCTTTGTGCCTGTGCATAGCTGGCGCCGGTCAATGAAGCTGTTGCCAGCAATAATTTCAATGTTGTATTTTTCATGTCTTCTCCTTGGTTTTATTTATTACGCCGCTTCAGAATGTTGACGGCTTTTGTGTGATGGATAATTACAGGCCGGACAGGCCCTTGATTTTCAATTGAATTTCACGGCGTTGATTGACGATGGCATCTCCTGACATGGTGGCGCCGCTCAGCACAACCTGACGTGTTTCGTGCTGAGGTAACAACAAGGTAACCAGGTCGGATGCGGGTTGAATCCCTGCGCATTCAAGATCTATTTCCAGCGTCTCTGCATTGCTTTGCACGCTGATTTTCCACTGGCTGCTCTTGCCGTTGGCATACGCGTTGCTGTCACCGTCATCGTCAAAAAATTCGGTTTCAAAATTGCCGTCCAGTTGATGTGGGAAGACCATGAAACCTTGCTGATGGGCGGGACGATTGAAGTGCTGTTCGGCGACGTTGACGGCAATTGCGCTGCCAGCGCGCGCTAGCAGCGGCGGCTGTTCTCCTGCCGCAAGTAATACAATCTCTTGTCCGCCTCGGTGATGTACGCCGCTCCAGAAATCGTACCAGTCGGCGCCTGCGGGAAGGTAGACGGTGCGGCTTTCCTGGGCAGGTTCGACTACCGCAGCCAGCAGTAAATTGGCGCCGATCAGCATGTCGTCGTTTTCTGCAAAGCATTTTGAATCGTCTGGAAACGCCAGGAACGTCGGTTTGATCATCGGCTCGTAGTGCTGGTGATAGCGCCACAGCAGATCGTAAAAATACGGCGTCAGGCAGGCGCGCAGCTTTAGCAGGTTGCGGATGGCGCCGGTGATTTCTGGATACATCCAGGCTTCGTTGACGGTCTTGTCATCGTTCCAGGAGTGGATCGAAAAGCGTGGCATGAAAATTCCGAACTGCACCCAGCGCAGCAACAGTTCCGGACTTGGCGCCGGACCGCTGAAACCGCCCACGTCATGGCCGGTGTTGGAGATGCCGGACATGGCCAGGCCAAGCCCCATCTTGATGTTGTACTTGAGCGTCTGCCACGAAGTATAATTATCGCCGGACCAAGTCTGGACGTAACGCTGCATGCCGGCGACGCCTGAGCGCGACACCAGGTATGGCCGTTTTTCGGGAGCGAATTCGGTTTGTGCCGCTTGCGAGGCCGCCATCATCAGCAGCGTGTGCAATCCCTTGGCTTCGACCGCCTTGAAGCGCCGGCCGAAGCCGTTGACGGTAGCTTGCGGATTCAGCACCTGGAATTCATTGTTGTCGTTCCAGGTGGCGGCGATGCCATATTCCAGCAAGGAAGTCGTCACCGCCCGTTTCCACCAGCTGATGGTGTCGGGGTTGGTGAAATCAAGATAGGCGCCGACCTCATCCCAGAATTGCACCATTTCCGGTTTGCCATGCTGGTTCTTGATGAAGAGATTAAGACTCTCGGCCTCCCTGAAGTGTGGATGGTCTTGCAGCAGGCAAGGCTTGATGTTGGCGCACAGGCGCACGCCATGTTCCAGGTAGTGTTGGGCAAAAGCCTTGGGATCGGGGAATTTGCTACGATTCCAGTTGAACACGTAGCGCTTGTTGCCGATGGATGTGTAACCCGACGACAAGTGAAACGAATCGCATAGCATGTCGTGCTGTTCGCAGTTCGCCAGGAATTCATTCATCTTTTCTTGCGCGTCCGGCTCGTCAGTGTAAGTCATGGTCGAACCGGAATAGCCCAGGCCCCATTTCGGCGTAAACGCCGGCTTGCCGGTCATCCAGGTATAGCGTCGCACCACTTGTTCCATGTTGTCGCCGGCGATGAAGTAATAATCCAGGTCGCCATGCTCAGCTACGAAGTAACGGTAGTGGCCGTGATAATTGTCCAGTTCGCAACCCATGTCCAGCTTGCCTTCGGACAGGGTGTCGTAGAACAGGCCGAAGGCAGCTTGCTGGCGCTTGCTCCAGGTGATGTAGAAAGGAATGTGCTTGTACAGGGCATCGGTGCTGCTGGCGTTGTAACCCATTGCATCAATGGTTTTCAGCGAGTAGCTGCGGCCATGGCGATTAGTCTCGCCGCTACGTTCGCCGAGGCCGAAATACATCTCATCCTGGGCGTCGCGTTTCAGGTAGTGGTAAACCTTGTCGTCCCAGTAGCCGAAGTTGACGGCTTGCGTGCTGCGATCCCGGGCCAGCTCTTTCCAATCTCCGGCAGGATGGGTTTCCCAACTGCAGTACAGACCTCGCAACTGTATCGTCAGGCGGATTTTCTCGGTTTGTATCTGCAAGACGCCATCAAGGGTTCTGAGGGCATAGTCGGGCTGCGCAAAACCTGCGAGCGAGAACCGGTCGCGCCCTTTCAGTGGCAACTGTTGCGTGCCAGGGGCGATCGCCCAGGTGCGGGGGAAATTCGGCGTCGCGTCCGGCAATACCATGACGCGGATGATGTCTTGTTCCAGCACAAAGATATGTGCAACATGGCCATCCAGGCTTTTCAGCGTCAGCGTCGCGCCGTTTTTTTCTGCCAGCTGAAATTCAGGAATGTAGTTAACCGACATGCATATCTCCTATGTTCTTCGTTCAGTTTTTCGACGACGCGATGCTGTTGTCCTTGTAACCGCGGTACAGCAGGAACAGGATGGTGGCTCCCACCACGTCAAACATGCCCAATGCAGCGAACAGCGGGGTATAGCCGATTGATTCGGCCAGTTGCCCTATCAGCAGTGAAAACGAGAGGCCGCCAATCCAGCTGATCATGCCGGTCAAGCCGTTTGCCGTACCGACTTCCCGGGTGTTGAAGACGTCCGTTGTCATGGTGTTGATCAAGCCGGAAATCATTTGGTGCGCGAAGCCGCCGATGCAAAACAAGGCGATTGCCGTATAAGGACTTGCTACATAGCCGACAAAGCCGACGCTTGTCATTAACAGCGCACCGGTGGCGATACCGGCGATGCGCGAATTGACCAGCTTGAACTTGAAATGTTTCATCAGGAACGGTGACAGATACCCGCCCAGAATACCGCCCATGTCGGCCGCAAAAAAAGGCATCCAGCCGAAGATGGCAAACTCTTTCAGATTCATGCCGCGTACGGAAATGAAGTACAGCGGAATCCAGAAATTGAAGGTTTGCCAAGCCGGTTCTGCCAGGAAACGCGTGATCGCGATACCCCAGAAGCGGCGCGTGCTGACGATAGCCTTGACCGACGGTTTCGCGTGTGACTGGCTCTCGGCAATGCTCTCCTGGCCGGAGAGAATGTAATCGCGCTCAGTATCGGACAGGTTGGGATGGTCTTTAGGGGCGAGGTAAAAGAAGAACCACAAGCCGGCAAAGATGAAACCCAACACGCCGGTCACGATAAACGCCGCTTGCCAGCCATGCTCATATAACAGCCACGCCACTAGCACCGGTGCGATCACCGCGCCCATTGAGGTTCCCGCGTTGAAATAGCCCACAGCCACCGATCGTTCCTGTTTTGGAAACCATTCCGATACCGCTTTTATGCCTGCCGGGATCGCCGCAGCTTCGGTCAGGCCAAGCAGGCCGCGGAAGAACGCCAGCGAGATCCAGCCCGTGGCAAAACCATGCAGCATGCCCGCTACCGACCAGGCGGCGGCAAACAGGGCAAAGCCGATTTTAAGGCCGAGAAAATCAATGAGGTAGCCGCATACCGGTTGCATGACGGTGTAGGCGATCTGGAATGCCGCCACCACATAGGAATATTCCTTGGTGGTGAAGTCCAGATCGTGTTTCAGCGTATCTGCCAGCACGCCCAGAGAATTGCGCGAGATGTAATTAAGGATGGTGCCAAAACATACGAGGGCGATAATCCACCAGCGTAGACCTTTGATGCGTTTCATATGGGTTGTCTCGGTTAGTTTTTATAAGAGATGCCTGAGTGGCGTCATGGTGATTCTGGAACTGCAGTTACCTCAAGAAAATCTAGCCGGATATCGCAGCTGAGTGTGTGGCCGCAGGGAAGGCGCTGCAGGCCGGTGCTGGAAAATCCGGCATGCGCCAGGTTGACGGCGTCGGCGACGTGGGTCGCCGGCTCGATGCAAAAATAATCGCGCGCGGCGGGTGCATGCAATATCAGGTGCGACAATAGCGGCGATGCCGATATCACGATGCGGTTGCCTAGGTTGTCACCGATGCTGGCTCGCCCCTTCCAGCCGCCGTAGTAGTGCGTCAGTTCATCGTCTGAAGCGATCGCGCGCGCTGAACGATAGTCGTGTCGCGCAGGTATCTCGCCAACCCCGGTTGCAACATGCTCGGCATCGGCGTGCCACAGTTGCTGAGCATCAAAGGCAACATGCTGTGCGAAGCGGCGCGGAAAATAAGGATGAAAGCCAGCACCGAGCGGCATTGGCGGCAGCGAACCGTTGTCGAGGTTGCTGATGTCCAGCCTCATGCTAAGTGCGCCGGCATCCAGTACGATTTTTTGTCTTACCTGGAATGACCACGGCCAGCCGTGGTCGCCAGGTGCATGGCTGTACATTATCTCTGCGCTGTTGTCGTCGCAATCCAGCAAATCCCATTTGGCGGTGTGGGCAAAGCCGTGCATGGCGTGTCGCTCGCCCGGATGCAGCGGCAAGGACAGTTGCAGGCCTTCCCAGCAAAATCTTCCGTTCCGTATACGGTTGGAAAACGGCAACAAGGGATAGATACCGGCTTTGGGCCATGCGGTTGCGGGGAAGCCATGCTGGCGGTTTTGTTCTAGCATCGGCACGATCCAGTCAATCGCCTGGCCGGCGTGCGATGAGCTCAGCGACGTGACTCGGCCGCCGGCAGAAGGCGAGAGCGTTAGCCGCCATCTGTCCTTGATCAGCTTGATCTCTGGCGACAGTAGGAGCGTAGTCATTTCTTTTGGGAATAATCCGTTGCAGCAAAACCACCGCCCTGGAACTGCTCAGCCAGCGGGCCGCCTCGGCTCGGAATATCTGCGATCCGTGCAGCAAAGTCTTCTGCGTTGCTTTGCGGTTGATAGCCGATTGGATTGTCGCTCTGCTGCCACCAGCAGCGCGTATTGGCCGACACGCCATACATGATTTGAAATCCGGTGTGGGGAGCTTCAATACAGCATTCAGCCAGGTGTTGCATATCGGAGTGCGACAGCCAGGTATGCAAGTGACGCCGCTCGAACGGTTCAGCTTCGAACGAGCCGATGCGCAGGCAAACCGACTCGACGCCATGCTTGTCGTAATACAGCCGGGCGACGGCTTCGCCCCAGACCTTGCTGACGCCGTAGAGGCTGTCCGGCCTAACCGCAGCGTATTCGTCGATCTCGGTTGCTACCGGGTACATGCCGATAGCGTGATTGGAACTGGCATAGATGACGCGTACTGCATGGCTACGGGCAGCCTGATACACGCTGAGCAAGGCTTTCAGGTTGTGCTCGATCAGCAGATCAAGTTCAAGATCGGTGCCGATGCCGGCCATGTGCACCACAGCATCCGCGCCTGCCAGTAGCTCTGAGCAAAACGCGGCATCGCGCAGGTCGCCGATATGCTGCGTTTCATGGGCGGCCATCGGGCCGAGCGGATTGATATCGTTGAGCCGAAGCTGATAACGACCATCCGACCATTGCTGCCTGAGAACCTTGCCGATATTGCCGGCTGCGCCGGTAAGCACGATGGTTTTCATATGCCGAACTCCGCGACAGGTGTGCCGGCCACCGACATGCTGACCGCAAACAGCGCGCCGGCCAATGGCTCCTGCGCCAGTTCATCGGCGCTCATGTTTTCGGTGAGTGAAGTGACGTACAGCGTTTTCAGATCGCTGCCACCGAAGGCGCACATGGTCGGGCGCGATACCGGCAGCGGCAAGTAACCCAGCAATTGACCTTGCGGCGAGAATTTATTGATGCGTCCCGCGGTAATGCCGCAACCCCAGTAGCAGCCATCGGCATCGACCGCGCCGCCGTCGGGGCGGCCCCATTCCGGCTGCATTTGCACAAATACCTGGCGCGGGCCGAGCGTACCGCTGGCGGCGTCGAAATCATAGCGATAGATTACCGCCCGGCGCGAATCGGAGTGATACATGGTGCGACCGTCGGGGCTCCATGCCAGACCATTCGAGACCACCAGCCCGTTGCCGTGGACGCGGATGCTACCGTCCGGCGCCAGTCGGTACAGCGAGGCGCAAGCCTGCTTGTCGGCGCGGTCATCCATGGTGCCGGCCCAGAACGCGCCGTCCGGTCCGGTCTTGCCGTCGTTGAGGCGATTGTGCGGAATATGCGGTTCCGGATGTGCAATCAGGGTCCAGCTGGCGTCGGCCGGATCAAACCAGTGAAAGCCGCTGCGCAATGCGGCGACAATCTTGCCGTTCTTTGCCAGGCCGATCGAGCCGATGGCGGCGGGCGCTTCCCAGCTGCTGTGCTGCCCCGTCAGGGTGGCAAAGCGATACAGCGCGGGTTTCAGGATATCCACCCAGTACAAAGCCTGTTCACGTTGCGACCACACTGGCGACTCGCCGACGATCGCGCCTTCGGCGCAGATCGCGCGGACAGGATAATCAAATTGCTGAATCATGGTGCTTCCTCATTGCTGGTCATGCGATGAATGGGCATGCAGGCTGGCATGATGCGTCTGTTGTGGATTCATTGACGCCACCGGTTGCCGCGCTAACGCAGCAGGCAAGGTTTTTTGTTGTCGAATTTCCAGCCGGGGATCAGGTATTGCATGGCGATGGCGTCATCGCGCGCACCCAGTCCCATGTTGCGATACAGCTGATGCGCTGCCTCCAGCTCTGCCAGGTCGAGCTCGATGCCGAGACCGGGTTTTTTCGGCACGTTTATCATGCCGCCGACGATTTGCAGCGGCTCCTTGGTCAGGCGCTGGCCGTCCTGCCAGATCCAATGGGTATCGATGGCAGTGATGTTGCCAGGCGCGGCTGCAGCCACGTGCGTGAACATCGCCAGCGAGATATCAAAATGGTTGTTGGAATGCGAACCCCAGGTCAGGCCCCATTCATGGCACATCTGCGCCACCCGGACCGAACCCTGCATGGTCCAGAAATGCGGATCGGCCAGTGGAATGTCGACTGATTGCAGCTGGATCGCATGGCCCATTTCGCGCCAGTCGGTAGCGATCATGTTGGTGGCAGTCTGCAAGCCGGTCGCGCGGCGGAACTCGGCCATGACTTCGCGTCCGGAAAAACCGTTCTCGGCGCCGCATGGATCTTCGGCATAAGCCAGCACGGCATGCTGGTCGCGGCACAGGCGGATTGCATCCTTGAGCAGCCAGCCACCGTTCGGATCGAGCGTGATGCGCGCTTGCGGGAAGCGCTCCGCCAGCGCCGTCACGGCTTCCATTTCATCTTCGCCGCGCAGCACGCCGCCCTTCAGCTTGAAATCGTTGAAGCCGTAACGTTGATAGGCCGCTTCCGCCAGTGCCACCACCGCTTGCGCGGCAAGTGCCGGCTGATGGCGCAGGCGCAGCCAATCGTCGTCGGCATCCGGCTCGCTGGCGTAAGGCAGGTCGGTGACTGTGCGATCGCCAATGTAAAACAGGTAGCCCAGCATCTTCACCGCCTCGCGTTGCTGGCCTTCGCCCAGTAAGGCCGCTACCGGTACGCCGAGGAATTTTCCCAGCAGGTCGAGCAGGGCGGCTTCAAGCGCCGTCACCGCATGGATCGCGATGCGCAGATCGAAAGTCTGCAAGCCGCGGCCGCCGGCATCGCGATCGCTGAATGCGCTGCGGGCACTGTTCAGGACAGCTTGATAGTTGCCGATGGCCTTGCCTAGCAGCAGCGGGCGTGCATCTTCGAGCGTTTGCCGGATGCGCTCGCCGCCCGGCACTTCACCGACACCGGTATTGCCAGCGTTGTCGGTGAGGATCACGATGTTGCGCGTGAAATAGGGGCCGTGCGCGCCGCTCAGATTGAGCAGCATGCTGTCGCGCCCGGCGACCGGCACCACGCGCATGTCGACGATGAGGGGAGTGCTCGGTACCGGAAGCTGCGTGCTCGATGATGTCATGTAAGGCTGCCTGTGGCTAAGTGGATATCGACTAGGGTTATGCTGCCGGCGTTCGCGTCGCATTGCCGTGAACCGGTTGCGCTCGCCATGGTTTTGGATGCAAATTTTTACAAAATGGGACCGCTACCAATTCAAATGGTAGCGGTCCCATTTTTGGCTGTCAACGCTTATTTTTGAGATGATGGGGGGTTAAACGCTGGCGCGCTCTATGATGGTGAAGCCGATGTCGCAGATCGGTTCGGCGACGCTTTTGCCTTCGGAGCGGGCGATAATGAAGCGCGCAGCAGTGCTGCCGATTACCGTGCCGTCGATGCGCACCGTGGTCAGGGGCGGCTGTAGATCGCGTGAAAAACCGAGGTCGCCCAGGCCTATCACCGCCAGCTTTTCAGGAATGGCGATGCCGCTGGCTTGGGCTTCAATCATGACGCCAAGCGCCAGCATGTCAGAGCTGCAAAACACAGCGTCGATATCAGGTGTGTGCGACAGCAATTCTTTCAGCCCGCTGCGACCGTTGCCTAGTGTGGTGGGCGCGGCCACTTCGCAGGAGGGAATGTCGCTTACTTGCGCCGACGCCATGCCGAGCCGGATTGCTTCTTTGGAAAAAGCGCTGATGCGGCGTCGGCTGCGGTCGTCGTTGGCGCCGATGGCGGCAACCCGGCGGCGGCCGGCGGCATGGAGGTATTGCGCCACTGCGGTGCCGATTTTTTCATGGGAAAAGCCGACCAGCATGTCGACCGGGGTGGGCGTCAGATCCCAGGTTTCAACCACCGGAATGCCGCTCGCCAGCAAGCGCCGGCGTGCTTGCGCCGAACGGTTGATGCCGGTCAGCACGATGCCGTCGGGCCTGCGACCGATGATGGCGTCGAGCAGGGCGTCCTCGCGCGAATTTTCATAACCGCTTTGACCCAGCATGACCTGATAGCCGGCTGCGGCCAGGGTGTCGGTCAGCGATTCCACGGTTTCCAGGAACATCGGTCCGGACAGAGTGGGAACCACCGCCGCGACCAGGCGGCTTTTCTGTGACGCCAGCGCACCCGCGAGCAGGTTTGGCACATAGCCGGTTTGCTGTACCGCGGCCTGGACTTTCTGCAGCACCTTGGAGGAAACTACATCCGGCGTGTTCAGCGCGCGCGAAGCTGTGATCGGCGCCACGCCGGCCAGCTTGGCCACGTCGCGCAAGGTAAAGCCACCGGTTTTGCGGCTTCCTTTGCGGCGGGCCGTGACATCGGCAACGACTGAACTTAACAGGGATTCTTTTTCCATTGTGAAATTTTAACACCAATGAAAATGACACCGTTACCATTTTACGAGTTGCCATGCAAATCTGTCGCGTCGGGTGGAATTAGTCCGCTACAATCCGGACTGGATTATCCCCATGCTGCGGAATTCCAATCATAATAAAAAAACTTTGAAAAATATGCACGGGACAGGGTTCATGCCAGAGATATCAACGCTAAAGCTAAATGCACGTCAGCAGGAGTTGTTGAGTTATGTGCAACGTGACGGTTTCGTCACGGTAGAGCATCTGGCCACACGGTTCCAGATCACGCAGCAGACGATCCGGCGCGACATCAATTTGCTGGCGGAGATGAACCTGTTGCAGCGTTATCACGGCGGCGTCGGACTGCCTTCCAGCGCCGAGAATATCGCCTACGGTGCAAGACAGGGTTTGTATTCGGAAGAAAAGCGCCGTATCGCCGCTTTAGTGGTGGAACATATTCCAGACCAGGCGACGCTCTTCATCAACCTCGGCACCACCAATGAAGAAGTCGCCAAAGCCCTGAGCCGGCGCCGTAATCTGCGCGTGATCACCAACAACCTGAACGTGGCGGCGATCATGAGCGGCTATCCGGGCTGCGAGGTGATCATCACAGGCGGCGTAGTCCGTGCCCGCGACCTGGGGATTACCGGCGAAGAAACCATCGATTTCATCCGCCGCTTCAAGGTCGATTTCGGCATCATCGGCATCTCCAGCATCGAAGCCGACGGCACCTTGCGCGATTTCGACTATCGCGAAGTGCGGGTTTCCGAAGCGATCATCGAGCATTCGCGCACCGTATTCCTGGTCGCCGATCATTCGAAATTCTGGCGGCCTGCGCTGGTGCGGCTTGGCGATATTTCTAAGGTGAATGCACTGTTTACCGACCGGCCGGTGCCGGAAGAAATGGCTGGCATTTTCGCGGAAGCGAAAATCGATGTGTTTGTCGCAGAGAGCGGTTCAGCAGCAACTTAGCCTGCATGTGCCCCAACTGAAAAAATGTAAAACGCGCCTGCCTTAAGGTTCGCTGGCCTACTCGTTGGCGTACTCATTGACGTATTTACTCATCCGCAGCGCCATTCGTGCGCCGCCCGGCACTGCCTGCGCCCATTTCCCTTGCCCAAAGTACATGGTTTGCGCTGCTTCCAGCCTGGATGGTCATTTTCCGATTATCTGGTGGGATGCTGGCATAGAAATTGTCTATAAGAAATTAAGTTTATTGCTATCGAATAATTTCTTTTGATAAATATAAACGATTATCAATGTTCGAATTCGAACAATATACTTTCGAATATAAATATTCTATGATGTGCGGTGACATTGCAGGCATACCATTTTGCCAATTGGCAATAATTGATTTTGTCCGATTAGCGCGTTACCGACACAAGGAGATAGCTGTGGCATCAAGTGAAATTGTTGATTTGCTGGTGGTGGGCGGCGGCGTTAACGGCGCCGGGATTGCGCGCGACGCCGCAGGACGCGGGCTGAGCGTGTTGCTTTGCGAACAGGACGATCTGGCGTCGCATACCTCATCGGCCAGCACCAAACTGATCCACGGCGGCCTGCGCTACCTGGAACACTACGAATTCAGCCTGGTTCGCAAGGCGCTGCAGGAGCGCGAGCGCTTACTGCGCCTGGCGCCGCATATCATCGCGCCGTTGCGTTTCGTGATGCCGCATGTATCGAGCTTGCGGCCGGCCTGGATGATACGCGCCGGCATGTTCTTGTACGATAACCTGGCCAAGCGTGAATTGCTGGCCGGCTCGCGCGCTATCGATTTTCGCAAGCATGTCGCCGGCGCGCCGCTGAAAAAAACCTTGACCAAAGGTTTTGTCTATTCCGACGCAGCGGTGCAAGATGCGCGTCTGGTGGTTCTCAATGCGATGGACGCCAAGGAACGCGGCGCCACCATCCTGACTAAAACCCGCCTGATCGAAGCCAAACGGGGCAAGCAATACTGGGATACCACCTTACAGTCGAGCTTGACCGGCGAGACCACGGAAATCAAGGCGCGTTGCATCGTCAACGCCGCCGGCCCCTGGGTCGCCAGTTTGTTGAGCGGCGCCTTGCATACTTCTGCGCAGCACCAAATCCGCCTGGTCAAAGGCAGTCATATCGTCACCAAACGCTTGTTCGATCACGATCACGCTTACATCTTCCAGAATCCCGACAAGCGCATCGTCTTTGCAATTCCTTATGAGACCGATTTCACTCTGATCGGCACCACCGATGTCGAGTACAGCGGCGATCCGAGCAAGGTTGAGATTTCCGCTGAAGAGACGGCTTACCTGTGTGAATCGGTCAGCCGCTATTTCGAGGCGGCGGTAACGCCATCGCAGGTGGTCTGGTCCTATGCCGGCGTGCGGCCCTTGCTGGAAGAGGAAATCGCCAACCCGTCTGCGGTCACGCGCGATTACCGACTGGAGCTGAAAGCCGAGGAAGGGCAGGCGCCGGTGCTGTCGGTATTCGGCGGAAAAATAACCACTTACCGGCGTCTGGCGGAAGAAGCCATGGAGCACTTGCAACCGTTGTTCGGCTATATGAAAGCGCATTGGACAGCCGACGAAGCGCTGCCTGGCGGCGATATCGCCAATGCCGATTTTGCAGAATTCCGGCGTATTTTCCAACAACGCCACGCATGGCTACCGACCGTCCTGGGGGCGCGTTACGCGCGTGCCTACGGCACCCGCGCCGCGCGCCTGCTGGCCGGGATTCACGACATGGCGGGATTGGGCGAATTGTTCGGCGCGGATCTATATGAGGCGGAAGTCCGCTATCTGATGCGCAACGAATGGGCGCTGACCGCGGACGATATCCTGTGGCGCCGTTCCAAGCTGGGATTGCGGTTTGACGCGGTTGCTGTCGATCGTTTGAATCGCTGGCTGGAGCGGCAGCAAGCGCCGGCGCCGGCCGTCATGCCCGCATGAAGTTTTGCCCGATGGGGCGGTAGTGCCGTTGTTCAGTAGCCACGTTCAGTAGTTACGTCGGAAGATAAAAAAGGCGGATCCGGAACCATCTCCGGGTCAAAGTCACCCCGGTCCGCGTAAGCGGATTCACTAACCTTGGAGTAGACAAGTTGAAAGACAAATACATTTTAGCCCTGGATCAAGGGACTACCAGCTCGCGCGCCATCCTGTTCGACCGTCAAGGCAACATCGTTTCTTCAGCACAGAAAGAATTCCGCCAGATCTATCCGCAGCCTGGCTGGGTTGAACATGACCCGCAGGAAATCTGGTCGACCCAGGTCGGGGTTGCGGCCGAGGCCTCGACCAACGTCGGTTTGAACGGTACTTCGATTGCCGCCATCGGCATTACCAACCAGCGTGAAACGACCGTAGTCTGGGACCGCGAAACCGGCAAGGCTGTCTATAACGCCATCGTCTGGCAAGACCGTCGCACAGCCGCATTCTGCGATCAGCTGAAAGCCGACGGCCTGGGAGAAACCATCCGCGCCAAGACCGGCTTGCTGGTGGATTCCTATTTTTCCGCGACCAAGATCCGCTGGATACTGAAGAACGTCGAAGGCGCGCAAAAGCTGGCCGATCAAGGGCGTCTGGCGTTCGGCACCATCGATACCTGGCTGGTATGGAATATGACGCGCGGCAAACTGCATCTGACCGACGTATCGAATGCTTCGCGCACCATGCTGTTCAATATCCACACCATGCAGTGGGATGACGAGCTGCTCGAGATCATGGGCGTACCGCGCAGCATGCTGCCGGAAGTACGCTCCTCCAGCGAAGTCTACGGTCACACCGAAATTTCCGGTTTCGGTTCTGAAATTCCTCTGGCCGGGATTGCGGGCGACCAGCAGGCCGCCTTGTTCGGCCAGATGTGCACTCAGCCTGGCATGGTCAAGAATACCTACGGCACCGGTTGCTTCATGGTGATGAACACAGGCACCAGGCCGATCATCTCGAAAAACAATCTGCTGACCACGGTGGCCTGGAAAATCGGCAACGAAGTCAACTACGCGCTGGAAGGCAGCATCTTCATCGGCGGCGCAGTGGTGCAATGGTTGCGCGATGGTCTCGGCATCATCAAGACTTCCACCGAAATCGAAGCGCTGGCGCGCAGCGTCAAGAGCAGTGACGGCGTGTACCTGGTGCCGGCTTTTGCCGGCCTCGGCGCACCGCATTGGAATCCGCATGCACGCGGCACCATCTTCGGCATTACCCGCGGCACCACGTCTGCGCACTATGCGCGGGCGGCGCTCGATAGCATCGCCTATCAGACCATGGATGTGTTGAAGGCGATGGAAGCCGACGCCGGCATCGTGATTCCGGAACTGCGGGTCGACGGCGGCGCCACTGCCAACAATCTGCTGATGCAATTCCAGGCCGACATCCTGGGCGTGGATGTGGTGCGGCCGAAAGTGACGGAAACCACCGCACTGGGCGCGGCCTATCTGGCCGGTTTGGCGGTCGGCTACTGGAGCAGCACCGGCGATGTGCAAGGTCAGTGGCAGCTCGACCAGCGCTTCAAGCCGTCGCTGCCGGCGGCAGAAGTGCAGGCCAGCATCAAAGGCTGGCAGCGGGCGATTGCAGCGGCGACGGTCTGGGCAGATTCCTGAGAGCCAGCCGTAGCCCACGCGGTTAGATAAAAAACCGAACAGAAAAGAACAGAGCGCAGACCAGAATCTGCGTTCTTCTCACTTCCTATTTCCGAAAGAGTTTGTCATGACTCCTTTTTTAGCTGAATTCGTGGGCACCGCCCTGATTGTCTTGCTTGGCAACGGCGTGGTTGCCAACGTTCTCTTGAGTAAAACTCACGGCAACGGTAGCGGCCTGATTGTGATCACCGTCGGTTGGGCGATGGCGGTGTTTGTCGGGGTTTTCGTCGCTGCCTCATCCAGTGGCGCGCATCTTAACCCGGCGGTAACGCTGGCGCTGGCGGTGGCCGGCAAGTTTGCCTGGGCCAGCGTACCGGGCTACATCCTGTCGCAGATGTTGGGCGGGATGATGGGGGCTTTCCTGGTGTGGCTGGTGTATCGCAACCACTTTGCAGCGACCTCGGACGGTAATCTCAAGCTGGCGGCGTTTTGCACAGCCCCCGCGATCCGCAATACCTTCGGCAATGTGGTTTCCGAAGTGGTGGGTACTTTCGTGCTGGTCTATTGCGTATTGAATATCGCTTCGCCGAAGATGGGACTGGGCGCACTGGATGCCTTGCCGGTCGCCTTGCTGGTGATGAGTATCGGCGTCTCTTTAGGAGGCACCACCGGCTATGCGATCAATCCGGCCCGCGACCTGGGGCCACGCTTGATGCACGCACTGCTGCCGATCCCGGGCAAACGCGATAGCGACTGGGGTTATGCATTGGTACCGGTGGTAGGTTCGATAACCGGCGGCGTGCTGGCAGCGCTGGTGTATGGCCTGCAAATGGCGCACTGACGAGGTCTTCGATGCCGCCTGCAGGCGGCATCGATATGTTGCATCCGGATCCCGGTTGGCTGGAAGGCCAGGGCCCGATCCGGAAGGTTTCTGCCTTATGTTCCTGCTTTACTTCGCCAGCAATTTCTCGATATCCGCAACCAGGCCTTCCGGCTTGGTCTGAGGTGCAAAGCGGTCGACCACAGCGCCGTCCTTATTCACCAGGAATTTGGTGAAATTCCATTTGATGCCTTCGCTGCCAAGCAAGCCTGGCGCTGCGTTTTTCAGGTATTGGTAAAGCGGCGCTGCGTGATCGCCGTTGACGTCGATCTTTTCGAACAAAGGAAACGTGACGCCATAGTTTTTCTCGCAGAAAGCGCCGATTTCCTCAGCGCTTCCCGGTTCCTGGGCGCCGAACTGATTGCACGGAAAGCCCAGCACTTCGAAACCCTGGTCATGGTACTTCTGGTAAATCTCTTCCAGCCCCTTGTACTGCGGTGTGAAACCGCAATTGCTGGCAGTATTGACGATCAGCAACACCTTGCCGCGGAAGGCTGCCAGCGAGCTGGGGGCACCGTTCAGTTGATTGACGGTGAAATCATAAATGCTGGTGTCGGTGGTAGTCATACAATCCCCAGATGTTCAGTGCCGGCAGCCAGGTCGCGGTCTTTTGAATTCTTGCTGCGCAGCTTGATGGAAAGTCGCAAATCGTTGATCGAATCGGCGTTACGCAAAGCGTCTTCGTAACTGATTTTATCCTCTTCATACAAATCGAACAGCGCCTGGTCGAAAGTCTGCATGCCGAGCTCGCGCGACTTCTTCATGATTTCCTTGATTTCATGGACATCGCCCTTGAAAATCAGGTCGGAAATGAGCGGTGAATTCAGCAGGATTTCCACCGCCACGCAGCGTCCCTTGACGGTTTTCAGCGGAACCAGCCGTTGCGAGATAATGCCCTTCAGATTCAGCGACAGATCCATCAGCAACTGCGGCCGGCGTTCTTCCGGGAAGAAGTTGATGATGCGGTCCAGCGCCTGGTTGGCGCTGTTGGCATGCAAGGTAGCCAGGCACAGGTGGCCGGTCTCGGCAAAGGCGATGGCGTAATCCATGGTTTCACGATCGCGGATTTCGCCGATCAGGATCACGTCGGGGGCCTGGCGCAGAGTGTTTTTCAAGGCCACGCCCCAGTTGTCGGTATCGACTCCGACTTCACGCTGGGTGACGATGCAATTCTTGTGCGGGTGGATGTATTCGACCGGATCTTCGATGGTGATGATATGGCCGTAGCTGTTTTCATTGCGATAGCCGACCATCGCCGCCAGCGTGGTCGATTTGCCGGAGCCGGTAGCGCCAACCATGATCACCAGGCCGCGTTTGGTCATGACGACATCTTTTAACGTAGGCGGCAAGCCAAGGTCTTCGAATTTCGGGATATCGGTGGTGATGGTGCGCAATACCATGCCGACCCGGCCTTGCTGGATAAAGGCCGAAGCGCGGAAGCGCCCCAGTCCGGCCGGACTGATGGCGAAATTGCATTCCTTGGTTTCTTCGAAATCGGCCGCCTGCTTGTCGCTCATGATGGCGCGCGCGAGTTCCAAAGTATGGACGGATGTCAGCGCCTGGTTCGACACCGGCGTGATTTTGCCGTCGATCTTGAACGCTGGCGGGAAGTCTGCGGTAATGAACAGATCGGAGCCACGCTTGCTGACCATCAGGCGCAGCAAGTCGTGCATGAATTTGGTCGCTTGATCTCTTTCCATGATTCTTATCCTAATGTATTTGCAGATTAAGCTTAGCCTGGGAAATTATCCGGTGTCTTCGCCGCGGCACGTGCGCTAGCCAGCGAGATCACATTGCGCTTGACCAGTTCGGTCAGGTTGCTGTCGAGGGTTTGCATGCCCATGTTACTGCCGGTCTGGATCGCCGAATACATCTGCGCAATCTTGCTTTCGCGGATCAGGTTGCGGATCGCCGGCGTGCCCAGCATGATTTCATGGGCGGCTACGCGGCCGGAGCCGTCCTTGGTTTTCAGCAGGCTTTGCGAGATCACCGCTTGCAGCGATTCCGACAACATGGCGCGCACCATTTCCTTTTCCTCGCCCGGGAACACGTCAACGATACGGTCGATGGTTTTGGCGGCGGAAGAGGTGTGCAGCGTGCCGAATACCAGATGGCCGGTTTCGGCCGCTGTCAGCGCCAGCCGGATGGTTTCCAGGTCGCGTAATTCGCCGACCAGGATGACGTCCGGATCTTCCCGCAATGCCGAGCGCAGGGCATTACTGAACGAATGGGTGTGCGGTCCGACTTCGCGCTGGTTGATCAGGCATTTGTTCGATTGATGGACGAATTCGATCGGGTCTTCAATGGTCAGGATATGGGCGTATTCATTTTCGTTGACGTGATTGACCATGGCTGCCAGCGTGGTCGATTTGCCGGAACCGGTCGGGCCGGTGACCAGCACCAGGCCGCGCGGTTTCAGCGCCAACTCGGCAAAGATGCGCGGCGCGTTAAGCTGTTCCAGTGTCAGGACTGTCGACGGAATGGTCCGCAACACGGCGGCCGCGCCGCGATCCTGGTTGAAGGCATTCACGCGGAACCGCGCCAGGCCGGGGATTTCAAACGAAAAATCGCATTCCAGGTGTTCTTCGTAGGCCTTGCGCTGACCATCATTCATGATGTCATAGATCATTGAATGCACATCTTTGTGTTCCAATGGCGGCAGGTTGATACGACGCACATCGCCATGAACCCGGATCATCGGCGGCAAGCCTGCGGATAGATGCAAATCGGATGCCTTATTCTTCACCGAAAAAGCCAGAAGTTCGGAAATGTCCATTTATAATCCCTGTGCTGTAATTTGTTTGTTGAAAGGCATTTTTGCCCAAGTACCGCCCTGTTGCGCTAGTTCCTTGCGGCAATTTTCAAAGTCTCCGATTATGTCCTTAATGTCCCACAAGTTGCAAGCCGTCCATAGCAGTATTCAGGCTGCGGCTGCTGCGGTGTCGCGCCGGCCTGACAGTGTCGCGTTGCTGGCGGTGTCCAAAACCTTCGGCGCCGAGATGGTGCTGGAAGCGATTGCCGCCGGCCAGCGCGCATTCGGTGAAAACTACCTGCAGGAGGCGCTGGCGAAAATGGCGGCGGTCGACCAGGCGCTCAAGTCCGGACCGGATGCACGAAAGGATGTCTTGCTGGAATGGCATTTTATCGGGCCGATTCAAAGCAACAAGACGCGCGCCATCGCCGAGCATTTCGACTGGGTGCATACGGTCGACCGTGAAAAAATCGCCCAGCGCCTGTCGCAGCAGCGGCCGCCGCAGCTGGCGCCGCTGAATATCTGCCTGCAGGTGAATATCAGCGGCGAGGCCAGCAAGAGCGGCATGGCGCCGTCGGAAGTGCTGGATGTGGCGCGCGCCGTCGTAGGATTGCCCGGGCTGAGCTTGCGCGGCCTGATGGCGATACCGGAGCCGACCGACGATCAACAGAAGCAACATGCGGCATTTCGCCAGACCAGGGAATTGCTGACGCAGCTGCAACAGGAATTAGCGGCGCCGCAACTGGATACCCTGTCGATGGGAATGTCGGCAGACATGGCGGCGGCGATTGAAGAAGGCGCTACTATCGTGCGCGTGGGCAGTGCAATTTTTGGGCAACGGGAAAGAAATCATGAACAGTAAACTAAAAATCAGTTTCATCGGCGGCGGCAATATGGCGGCGGCCTTGATCGGCGGCCTGGCCGGCAAGGTCACCGAGGGCGCCAACCTCCATGTGATCGACCTGAACCCGGAAGCCTTGCAGAATCTGGCGCAACGGTTTGGCGTCAGCACGGCAAGCGAAATCGATGCGGCGGTAAGCGCCAGCGAAGTGATCGTGCTGGCCGTCAAGCCTCAGCAAATGAAGGACGTGGTGGCCAAATTGCGGCCGCACGTCACAACGCAGCTGGTGTTGTCGATTGCAGCCGGGATTCGCGCCGTCGATCTGGCGCGCTGGCTGGGCGGCCACGATGCGATCGTACGCTGCATGCCGAATACGCCGGCGCTGATCGGCCAGGGAATTACCGGTATGGTCGCCACCGCCGGCGTATCGGAAGACCAACGCGAAACCGCCGATCTTATCTTGCGCGCGGTGGGCGGCACGGTGTGGCTGGACGACGAAGCGAAGATTGATGCGGTAACGGCGGTATCCGGCAGCGGCCCGGCGTATGTATTTTATTTTATCGAAGCGATGCAGCAGGCGGCGCAGGAACTGGGCTTGACTGCGCAACAGGGCATAGAACTGGCCAAGGCCACCTTCGTCGGCGCAGCGCAACTTGCGGCGCAGTCGTCGGAGCCGGTTTCTTTATTGCGCGAGCGCGTCACCTCCAAAGGAGGCACCACTTATGCGGCGTTGACCAGCATGGAGGCGGCTGATGTGAAGGGGGCGATCATCACGGCTATCAAGTCAGCGGCAACGCGCGGACAGGAATTGGGCGACGAGTTCGGGCGCGACTAATTGCAGGGTGGGCAAAAAAACAGCGGCAATCGCATCGCGACTGCCGCTGTTTTTTTTCGCCTACAAGCCGCATTCCGGCTTTCGTCAGACTTTCAGATTTTATTTGCCGCGGCCAATCACCAGGCCCGCCAGCAAACCGATGGCGGCTGCCACGCCGACGGCTTTCCATGGATTGTCGCCGACATATTCATCGGTAACATGCGCTGCATGTTTGGTGTGTGCAACCGCTTTTTTGGTGGCTTTCGGCAGCTCTGTTTTAGCAGTTTCCAGCGCCGCTTGCAGTTTTTCTCGCGCCGAGTTGTATTTTTTCTCAGCATGATCATGGGCGTCGTCGAGCAGGGTTTCTGCTTCCTTGATCACTGATTTGAGTTCGCCTGCCAGATTGTCGCGCATCTCTTTTACGTTGTCGGTAGTAGTAGCCATGTTTACCTCTTCAATGTGGATTGCGGGGAAAATGTTGCTTAATATACCATGGGAAATCGCCTTGTTTTTGTTACCGTAGCGCATAGTCCAGTGCGATTCCGCCGAATACCGCCGCCCCTAGCCAGTTATTGTGGCGAAAAGCGGCAAAGCAGCCAGCGCGCTCGCGCGTGCGGATCAAACGGTAGTGATAAACGGCGCAAGCGGCCGCCAGCAGCATGCCGGCGCTAAACCAGCCGCGTAAGCCGAATTGCCAGCCTACAGCAAATATTAATCCCAAACTGAGCGCATAACAAAGCATGATCGCCAGTACATCGTAGCGGCCGAAGGTGATCGCCGAAGTCCGGATGCCGATCTTGAGGTCGTCGTCACGGTCGACCATGGCGTATTCGGTGTCGTAAGCGACGGCCCAGAATACGTTGGCCAGCAATAGCAGCCAGGCGGCGGCCGGCACCGTTCCTTGTATCGCGGCGAAACCCATCGGTATGCCGAAACCGAAGGCTATGCCGAGATAAGCCTGCGGAATTGCGAAGAAACGCTTGAAGTAGGGGTAGCTGCCGGCCACGATCACCGCGATCACCGACAGCTCCTTGGTCAGTGTGTTCAGCGGCAGTATCAATAGCAGGGACAGCAGCGTCAGCACCAGCGCAACCATCACCGCTTCCCAGGCGGCGATTTTGCCGCTGGTTAGCGGACGGTCGGCGGTACGCTTGACGTGTCTGTCAAAATCCCTGTCGGCGAAATCGTTGATGGCGCAACCGGCGGAACGCATCAACGCCGTGCCAACGCAGAAAATCGCGACCAGGGTCCAGGCCGGTTTGCCGCCGGCAGCCAGCCACAAGGCGGCCAGAGTCGGCCAAAGCAGCAGCAGGATGCCGATCGGTTTGTTCGCGCGGATCAGCAGAAAATAGAGTTTGAGACGATTCAT
This sequence comes from Collimonas sp. OK242, assembly GCF_900107095.1. GTDB lineage: Bacteria > Pseudomonadota > Gammaproteobacteria > Burkholderiales > Burkholderiaceae_D > Collimonas. The sequence goes on along the minus strand of NZ_FNOR01000004.1, from coordinate 236,371 downwards.
TGCAGTGTGTGCGATTAGCATTGCCGCCAGGCGGCGGGTAAAGACGTAAGTCCGGGGAGAAACGGTCGTATTGAAGAATGCCTCGGGCGGAAACCTTGTTCCGCCCGAGGCGTCAGGTGCTTATCTAGCCCTCGACAGCAAGCGCGTCACGCAGCAAGGTCACGCCTTTCAGGCCGCAATCCAGCACTGCCTTTTGCACCGCTTCGATGGCGGCATGGCGGGTGAAGCTTTTACGCCAGACAATCACCACCCGGCGCGACGGCCCCGGCGCGGTAAATGGTACGTAACGCAGCATGCCGTCCTTGGCGCCGATATCGGGTACCGAAGCCTGCGGCAGCACCGTAATGCCGATACCGGAAGCCACCATATGACGGATGGTTTCCAGCGACGAACCTTCGAAGGTGCGGGCGATGCCATCGCCAGCAGTCGAAAAACGCGACATTTCAGGACATACTTCCAGCACCTGGTCACGGAAACAATGGCCGTTGCCGAGCAACAGCATGGTTTCCGATTTGAGATCCTGGGCGCTGATGCTGGCGCGCTCGGCCCAGGCATGATGCTTGGGCAGCGCTACCACGAACGGTTCGTCGTACAGCGGTTGCACCATCAGGCCATGCTCGGGGAACGGCAGGGCGATGATGGCCGCATCCAGTTCGCCTTGCCGCAGCAGTTCCAGCAGGCGCACGGTGAAATTTTCCTGCAATACCAGCGGCATCTGCGGCACTTGCTCGATCATGGTCTTCACCAGCGGCGGCAGCAGGTAGGGGCCGACGGTATAGATGATGCCCAGCCGCAGAGGGCCGGCCAGGGGATCCTTGTTCTGGTTGGCGATTTCGCGGATGGTGGCGGTTTGCTCCAGCACCCGTTCGGCCTGAGCCACAATCTGCGAACCCAGCGGGGTCACCGAAATTTCCGTGCCGCCTCTTTCGAAAATCACAACGCCTAGCTCATCTTCCAGTTTCTTGATCGCTACTGAGAGAGTGGGTTGCGCTACGAAACACGCTTCTGCAGCATGGCCAAAATGCTTGACGCGGGCTACCGCGACGATATATTTGAGTTCGGTCAGTGTCATGTTGTTATCTTCGCATATTTTTTCGCAGGGTGGGCAGCTCCGCCCACGCGTGAATCCCGATTCCCCTACAGCGCCGATTCCGGCAAAACGTGGGCAAAACAGCTTACCCCCTTACCGTGCTCCTTAAACTTTCAAAAAATCTTCCCGCCCGCCCAGCCAGCGCGCCAGATGAGCGCTGACGGTGGCCTGGTTGGCCGCTGTCGGATCTTGCAGCAGCGTCTGCGCCAGATCGCGGGCGCGATCAACCAGCCACTGGTCGGTGCTCAGGTCGGCGAAGCGCAACATGGCCTGGCCGGACTGGCGCGCTCCCAGGAACTCGCCGGGCCCGCGGATTTCCAGGTCGCGCCGGGCAATTTCAAAGCCATCCGTGGTTTCGCGCATGGTCATCAGGCGCTGCTTGGCGATATAGCCGAGCGGGCTTTGGTATAACAGCAAGCATACGCTGGCTGCAGAACCGCGTCCAACTCGCCCGCGCAGCTGATGCAGCTGCGATAGTCCGAAGCGTTCAGCATGCTCGATCACCATCAGCGAAGCGTTGGGAACGTCGACCCCGACTTCAATCACGGTGGTGGCCACCAGCACATGGCAGGCGCCGGCGCTGAAGGCATCCATCACTTCCTGCTTCTCGGCCTGCTTGAGGCGGCCGTGGACCAGGCCGACCCGCAAGTCGGGCAAGGCCTCCACCAGCATCGCATAGGTTTCGGTCGCGGTTTGCAGTTGCAAGGCTTCCGATTCTTCGATCAGCGGACAGACCCAGTAAGCCTGGCGGCCGTCCTGCACTGCCGCATGCACCCGTTCGATCACTTCGTCGCGCCGTATCTGGTCGACTGCGCGGGTGACGATCGGAGTACGGCCGGGCGGCAGTTCGTCGATCACCGAGATTTCCAGGTCGGCGTAATAAGTCATCGCCAGGGTCCGTGGGATGGGCGTGGCGCTCATCATCAATTGATGCGGCACGACGGCAGCCGCGCTTGTTTCAGCGGCCTCATTGCCGCCATTCTCGGAAGTGGTTTTATTGCGCAGCGCCAGCCGCTGGCCAACGCCAAAGCGATGCTGTTCGTCGACGATCACCAGGCCTAGCCGGGCGAATTGCACGCTGTCCTGTATCAAGGCATGGGTGCCGATCACCAGCTGTGCCGCGCCCGATTCGATCATGGCCAGGGAGGCCAGCTTTTCTTTCTTTTTCAGGCTGCCGGTGAGCCACGCCACGCGCACGCCAAGCGGCTCCATCCAGGCCGCAATCTTGCGGAAATGCTGGTCCGCCAGGATTTCCGTGGGCGCCATCAGCACCGCTTGATAACCGCTGTCGATGGCTTGCGCAGCGGCCAGGGCGGCAACCACGGTTTTACCGCTGCCGACGTCGCCTTGCAGCAGGCGCTGCATGGGAAATGAGGCGCGCAGGTCGACGCTGATTTCGGCCACTACCCGTTGTTGCGCCTTAGTCAGGCTGAACGGCAGCTTGCCTAGAAACGCGGCAGACAATGGCCCGATCACCGGCAGCGCGCGGGCATTCTTGGCGCGGCGTGCGACCTGGGCCCGCTTCAATGACAGTTGCTGGGCCAGCAATTCGTCGAATTTCATGCGCACCCAGGCCGGATGGGAGCGATCTTCCAGCGCATGCTCGTCGACTTCCGGCGGCGGGTTGTGCAACAGGCGCACCGCCGTTTCGAAAGGCATCAATTGCTGCGCTGCCAGTTGCGCCGGCGACAAGGTGTCGCGCCATTCGATGTGTTGCATGGCGTCGGCGATGGCTTTGCGCAGAAAAACCTGCGACAAACCTTCACCGGCAGGGTAGACCGGGGTCAGGACGTCCGGCAGCGGAGCGCCTTCCAGCACCACCTTATAATTGGGATGGACCACCTCGGCGCCGAAAAAGCCGTGACGGATTTCGCCGCGTGCGCGGACCCGGGTGCCGGCCGCCAGCTGCTTGGTCTGGCTGCCGTAGAAGTTCAGGAAACGCATCACCAGCTGGCCGCTGTCGTCGGCGATGGTGACTATCAGTTGCCGTCGCGGCCGGTATTGGATATCGCAGGCGGTGACGACGCCTTCAACTTGCGCTACGCTAGTACCCATCATGCCGGCTTGCCGGATGGCGACCACCTCGGTTTCATCTTCATAGCGCAATGGCAGATGCAAAACCAGGTCCATGTCCGAGCGCAGCCCCAGCTTTTCCAGCTTGCCGGCACGGGTATTGGCAACCGGTGCGGAAGGGGCAGGTGTGGCAGGTTTTCGCTTCGGAGCGGGCATATCAGACTGTGAATGGGTGGCAGAGGGCTACAGGGCGTAAAATAGCGGGTTTGCTTATCAAAACAAAAGGCAGCAACTCAGGCATCAAGCCGTTGTATCTCCACTTTGTGTCCGCTTCGTGCCGATTTCAGCGTTTGCCATTGTAAAGCCAATAGCCGTATTGGCAACCAGATAGCCCCGACTGTTATTTCATTATTTATTCGAGCATGCATTCTCTTTCCGATTACGATTTCGACCTGCCGCCAGAACTGATCGCGCAAACGCCGCTAGCCGAGCGCAGCGCCTCGCGCCTGCTGCATATAGACGGCGAACAACTTATTGACCGTCAGTTTGCCGACATCGTCGAACTATTGAATTGCGGCGACCTGCTGGTGTTTAACGACACCCGGGTGCTCAAGGCGCGCTTCTTCGGCGTCAAGGAAACCGGCGGCAAGGTCGAAGTACTGGTCGAGCGCGTAGTCGATAATCGTACCGTGCATGCCCAGGTGCGCGCTTCGAAATCGCCGCCGGCCGGCACCAGGATCTGCCTGGCCGAGGCGTTTGAGGTGGTCGTCGGCGAGCGCGTCGGCGAGTTTTATACATTGGTGTTCCCGGCCGATGTGTTCGAACTGATCGACGCCCATGGTCGTCTACCTTTGCCGCCATATATCGAGCACGATGCCGACGCCTTCGACGAAACCCGTTATCAAACCGTCTATGCCAAACATGCCGGTGCGGTAGCGGCGCCCACTGCCGGCCTGCATTTCGACCAGGCTTTGCTGGAACGCTTGCAGCACAAGGGCATCGGGTTTGCCTATGTCACGCTGCATGTCGGCGCCGGCACTTTCCAGCCGGTGCGCAGCGAGAATCTGGCAGAACACAAGATGCATAGCGAGTGGTATACGATCACCGCAGCCACGGTTGACGCCGTGCGTGCGACCAAGGGCGCCGGCGGCAAAGTGGTCGCGGTAGGCACCACCAGCTTGCGCGCGCTGGAATCGGCCTCGCAATCCGGCGCTTTGCAGGCCGGCAGCGCGGATACCGCCTTGTTCATCACGCCTGGCTATACCTTTAAGACGGTTGATCGTCTGATCACCAATTTCCATTTACCGAAATCGACCTTGCTGATGCTGGTATCCGCCTTTGCCGGTTACGACTGCATCCGCTCTGCCTACGCCCATGCCATCGCGCAGCGCTATCGCTTCTTCAGTTATGGCGATGCGATGTTGCTTACTAATAACGTTTGATATTGATTACCGAAGATTGCCACCTCTACCCATGCTTGAATTCACGCTGCTAAAAACCGAAGGAAAGGCCCGTCGCGGCCGTCTCAAACTCAACCACGGCGTTGTCGAAACGCCGATTTTCATGCCGGTCGGCACCTATGGCTCGGTGAAGGCGATGTCGCCGCTGGAACTGGTCGAGATCGAGGCCCAGATCATTCTCGGCAATACCTTCCATCTATGGCTGCGGCCTGGCATGGACGTCATCGGGAAATTCGGCGGCTTGCATAAGTTCATGGGCTGGGACCAGCCGATCCTGACCGATTCCGGCGGTTTCCAGGTGTTTTCGCTGGGCGCCATGCGCAAGATTACCGAAGAAGGCGTCAAGTTCTCCTCGCCGATCAATGGCGACAAACTTTTCCTCTCGCCTGAAGTATCAATGCAGATCCAGAAGGCCTTGAATTCCGATATCGTGATGCAGTTCGACGAGTGCACGCCGTACGAAATCGACGGCCGGCCGGCCACCAGCGACGAGGCGGCGCAATCGATGCGGATGTCGCTGCGCTGGGCCAAGCGCTCCAAGAACGAGTTCGACCAGCTGGAAAATCCGAATGCGCTGTTTGGCATCGTCCAGGGCGGCATGTACGAGCATTTGCGCGATGAGTCGCTGGCGGGTTTGCAGGATGTCGGCTTTAACGGCATCGCCATCGGCGGCCTGTCGGTGGGCGAGCCGAAAGAAGAAATGATGCGCGTGCTGGCGCACATCGGGCCGCAACTGCCGGCGGATAAGCCGCACTATCTGATGGGCGTCGGCACGCCGGAAGATCTGGTGGCCGGGGTCGAGAACGGCGTTGACATGTTCGACTGCGTGATGCCTACCCGCAACGCCCGCAACGGCTGGCTGTTCACCCGCTTCGGCGATCTGAAGATCAAGAATGCCCGCTACAAGGAAGATGAAAAGCCGCTGGACGAGACCTGCGGCTGCTACGCCTGCCGCAATTTCTCGCGCGCTTACTTGCATCATTTGCATCGCACCGGCGAAATACTTGGCGCGCGCTTGAATACGATCCACAATCTTCATTATTACCTGGATCTGATGAAAAATATCAGGAATGCCCTGGATGTCGGCCAATTCAGCGTGTTTGTGAAGCAATTTCATGTGGAGCGGGCGCGCGGCGTATAAGGTGGTCGGTGCGGGCTGCCAGTAAGTTGCTGGTAAAACATCTTGAAAATATGTATTTTTGCAACTGTTTTTAGGTAAAACGGTCTATGACAGTTGGTTGCGGCTGCCGAGGTACGTATCCCGCGGCAGGCTGAACTGATTTTCCCGGCAATAAATGGCAAGGGGCGGCACACAGGCGGTTGTATGCCGCTACCCAATGCTAGAATGCTGGGCTATTTTCAAACTACTACTTGGAGCAACTCGTGTTCATTATTTCCAATGCATATGCGCAAGCTGCGCCAGCGGCTAACACCGCTACCGGTCTATTCGGACTGAATCCCAATAGTCTGGGCACCGTTATTCCGTTTGTCTTAATGTTCGCGGTCCTGTACTTCTTGATGATTCGCCCACAAATGAAGCGTCAGAAAGAGCAAAAGGCCATGATGGAAGCACTCGGCAAGGGCGATGAAGTCGTCACCGCCGGTGGCATACTGGGCAAGATCACTAAAGTTACCGACAGCTACATCACCCTGGAAATCGCCAGCGGTACTGAAGTTGTGGTGCAAAAGGGTTCGGTCACCACCTTGCTGCCAAAGGGCACAATCAAGACGGCGCTGTAAATTTGCCCTGCTTGATGGAATGAGAGCATCCGGATCGGGTGCTCTCGGTACTTGTCATGTACAGAAAAGAGCCCCGCAGCGGAAACCGCCCAGGGCATCGGCAGCCTCACACACAAGCAAGAGACTCATCTGATCTTGAGACTCGCACTGAACGCTGAATCACTATGAATCGCTATCCTCTCTGGAAATATATTCTGATCGTCTTCGCGCTGCTGTTCGGCGTGCTGTACACCATGCCGAATCTCTTTGGCGAATCGCCTGCGGTACAGGTGAGCAGCGGCAAATCGACCTTGAAGATCGACAGCTCGCTGGCTGACCGGGTTTCGCAAGTGCTGCAGCAAGGCAATTTGCTGTCCGACAGCGTCACTTTTGAGAACGCCGGCGCCCAAGGCACGGTGCGCGCCCGTTTCCACGATACCGATACCCAGTTCAAGGCCAAGGCTTTGCTGGAACAAAACCTGAATACCGACCCCACCGATCCGGTCTACGTGGTCGCCTTCAACCTGGTGCCGAATACGCCGCACTGGCTGCAAGCCATCCACGCGTTCCCGATGTATCTGGGCCTCGATTTGCGCGGCGGCGTGCACTTCCTGATGCAGGTCGATACCAAGGCGGTCATCAACAAGCGCTTGCAAGGTTTGCAAGCCAGCGCCCGCAGCGAATTGCGCGACAAGGATATCCGCTACAGCGGCATCAACCGCAATGGCGATGCGATCGAAATCAGCTTCCGCGACCAGGATACGCTGGAAAAGGCGCGCAACATACTGGCGCCGCAACTGTCTGAAATGCTGATCCAGGTGGCGCCGGCGGTTGCCGGTTCCGACCCGATGCTGACGGCGTCGCTGAAGCCTGAAGCGCTCAAGCAGATCGTCGATAACGGCGTCACGCAAAACATCACGACCTTGTCGAAACGGGTCAATGAACTGGGCGTCAGCGAGCCGATCATCCAGCGCCAGGGTGCTGACCGCATCGTGGTGCAAATGCCCGGCGTGCAAGACGTCTCGCGCGCCAAGGACATCATCGGCCGCACAGCCACGCTGGAAGTGCGCATGGTGGACGAGTCGGTCACCCGCGGCACGGAAGCCACCGCTGCCGTACCTTTCGGTTCCGAGCTGTTCAAGGTCGGCAAGAATGCGCCGGTGGTGCTGTACAAGGATCCGGTGCTGACTGGCGACTATATCTCCAGCGCGGCAGTCAGCTTCGACCAGAACCAGCAACCGGCAGTCAGCATTGACCTCAACGGCGACGGCGGCCGCAAGATGCGCGACGCTACCCGCGGCAAGGTCGGCAAGGCGATGGCGATCGTGCTGTTTGAAAAAGGCAAGGGCGAAGTCCTGACGGTGGCGACGATTCAAAGCGAATTGGGTTCGCGCTTCCAGATCACCGGCATGGGTTCGCCGGAAGCGGCGGCCGACCTGGCGCTGCTGCTGCGCGCCGGCTCGCTGGCGGCGCCGATGACGATCATCGAAGAACGCACCATCGGCCCGCAACTGGGCGCCGAGAATATCAAGAAGGGTTTCGACTCGACCATGTACGGTTTCGCCGTCATCGCGGTGTTCATGATCATCTACTACATGTTGTTCGGCCTGTTCAGCGTACTGGCCCTGTCGGTCAACCTGTTGCTGCTGATCGCGGTGCTGTCGACTTTGCAGGCAACCCTGACCTTGCCGGGTATCGCCGCGATTGCGCTGACCCTCGGTATTGCGATCGACGCCAACGTGCTGGTGAACGAACGTATCCGCGAAGAACTGCGCAACGGCAATTCACCGCAGGCAGCGATTGCCATCGGTTTCGACCGCGCCTGGGCCACCATTCTCGACTCGAACGTGACGACATTGATTGCCGGCCTGGCATTGCTGATTTTCGGTTCGGGTGCGATTCGCGGTTTTGCAGTGGTGCATTGCCTCGGTATCCTGACTTCGATTTTCTCAGCGGTCTTCGTGTCGCGTGGTTTCGCCAATCTCTGGTACGGCCGCAAGAAGAAACTGACGAGCTTGTCGATAGGCCAGATCTGGAAGCCGAACGCTTGAGTTGCAACTAAGCTGCTGCAACCAAGCCGTAAGCCGATATTGAATAACGTTGTGGCCGCATTGGCATCCGGGGATGCGCGGCCACACAGGTAAGAACCAGTGGTGTGAACCAAAAGGAATGTGATGGAACTTTTCCGTATCAAAAAAGATATTCCGTTCATGCGCCATGCATTGATATTCAATGCGATCTCGGCGCTGACGTTTGTATTCGCCGTATTCTTCCTGTTCTCGAAAGGCCTGCATCTGTCGATCGAGTTTACCGGCGGTACGGTAATCGAAGTCGCCTATAGCAAGCCGGCCAATATCGAGGGCATACGCAAGACCGTTGAGGGCCTTGGTTACACCGATAACCAGGTCACCAATTTCGGCACTGCGCAAGACGTGATGATTCGCCTGCCGGCAAAAAAGGGTGAAAATTCCAATGCGCAGAGCGCGACCGTACTGAAAGCCTTGCAGCAGCAGGACGCCGATGTCCAGTTGAAACGCACAGAGTTTGTCGGGCCGCAGGTGGGTGACGAACTGGCGCATGACGGCTTGATGGCGCTGCTGTTTGTGGTGATCGGCATCATGATTTACCTGGCCATCCGCTTCGAATGGAAATATGCGGTGGCAGCGATTATCGCCAACTTGCATGACGTGGTGATCATTCTCGGCTTCTTCGCATTCTTCCAATGGGAATTCTCGCTGACGGTATTGGCGGCGATCCTGGCGGTATTGGGTTATTCGGTGAATGAATCGGTGGTGGTGTTCGACCGGGTGCGCGAAACTTTCCGCGATCGCCGCTTCGGCAAAATGGCGGTTGCGGATGTCATGAACCATGCGATCACCAGCACGATTTCCCGTACCATCATCACGCACGGCAGTACTGAAATCATGGTGTTGTCGATGTTCGTGTTCGGCGGCCCTGCATTGCATTACTTCGCGCTGGCGCTGACTATCGGTATTCTGTTCGGTATCTACTCTTCGGTGTTCGTGGCGGCGGCGGTGGCGATGTGGCTGGGCGTCAAACGTGAAGACATGATCAAGCCGATCAAGGAAAAAGACGAGACTGACGGCGCCGTGGTGTAAGGCGTTGCGGTTATAAAAAAACCAGCCTTCGGGCTGGTTTTTTTTGGTCTGACGGAATCAATGTCGGGCGCCGTGCTTTAGATTTTCTTCGCCAGCAATGCCGCATGTCCAATGTAGTTGGACGGCGTCATGGCCAGCAGATGGTCTTTGGCTTCCTGCGGAATTTCCAGCTTGAGGATGAACTCGCGCAGGGCTTCTTTGGAGATGCCTTTGCCGCGCGTCAGCTCCTTCAGCTGCTCGTACGGGTTCTCGATGCCGTAGCGGCGCATCACGGTTTGCACCGGCTCGGCCAGCACTTCCCAGGTTGCGTCCAGATCGTCCGCCAGGCGGCCCGGATTGACTTCCAGCTTGTTCAAGCCGCGCAGGCAGCTATCGTAAGCCAGTATCGCGTAACCGAGGCCGACGCCGATGTTGCGCAATACGGTGGAATCGGTCAGGTCGCGCTGCCAGCGCGACAGCGGCAGCTTTTCCGACATGTGCTTGAGCACGGCGTTGGCCATGCCCAGGTTGCCTTCGGAGTTCTCGAAATCGATAGGGTTGACCTTGTGCGGCATGGTCGACGAACCGATTTCGCCGGCCTTGGTGCGTTGCTTGAAAAAGCCGAGCGAAATGTAACCCCAGATATCGCGATTCAAATCGAGCAGAATGGTGTTGCTGCGGCTGATTGCATCGAACAGTTCAGCCATGTAGTCATGCGGCTCGATCTGGATCGTATAGGGATTGAACACCAGGCCCAGGCGCTGCTCGATCACGTTCTTCGAGAAATTTTCCCAATCGAAGTCGGGGTAGGCTGACAGGTGGGCATTGTAGTTGCCGACTGCGCCGTTCATCTTGCCCAGGATTTCCACGGCAGCGATGCGTTGCACCGCACGTTGCAGGCGCGCCACGACGTTGGCCATTTCCTTGCCGAGCGTAGTCGGGCTGGCCGGCTGGCCGTGGGTGCGCGACATCATCGGCAAATCAGCATTGGTGTGCGCCAGCTCAGTGAGTTTGGCGATCACTTGTTGCAAGGCTGGCAGCAGCACGGTATCGCGCGCCGCTTTCAGCATCATGCCGTGGGAAGTGTTGTTGATGTCTTCCGAGGTGCAGGCGAAGTGGATGAATTCAGATGCCGCGACCAGTTCCGGCACATCCTTGACTTGTTCCTTGAGCCAGTATTCGACCGCCTTGACGTCGTGGTTGGTGACGGCTTCGATGGCCTTGATGCGTTCGGCATCAGCTTCAGTGAAATCGCTTGCCAGTTTGTCGAGCAGTGCGTTGGCGCTGGCGGAGAACGGTTTGATCTCGGCAAAACCGGCACTCGACAGCGCTTGCAGCCAGGCGATTTCAACCTTGACCCGGTGGTGCATGAAACCGGCCTCAGACAGAATCGGGCGCAGCTTATCGGTTTTGGCGGCGTAGCGGCCATCCAGCGGGGACAGGGCGGAAAGCGTGGTAAGAGACATGATAGTGATGACTATAGAGGTGAATGAAGATAGGGCTGGCGCGCCAGTTGTTTCTGTTTTGCAACTGCACAGCGTCGCTGTAGGTGCGTAAGAAACCAAACTGAAATTTTAGCAACAACGTCTGGCGACAACGCAAGGCAAAAACAAGATAAACCGAATTTTACCATCGGCACCGTGGTAAATATGCCGCTTTGCACACAGGCGGGGTTGGTGAAGAACAAAGTGGCCGGGGGCGAATGCTATAATCAGCCAACATTTTTTACAATAAGTGACATATGAAGCTAATCGGTTCCCTGGGTAGTCCTTTTGTTCGCAAAGTTCGTGTTGTCATGGCGGAAAAGAAGCTTGATTACGCATTTGTGCTGGACGATGTCTGGGCTGCTGACACCAAGATCCAGGTTTCCAATCCGCTGGGCAAGGTACCTTGCCTGGTGATGGAAGACGGCGGCGCCATGTTCGATTCGCACGTGATCGTCGAATATCTTGATACCTTGACACCGGTTGGCAAATTAATCCCGATTAACAGCCGCGAGCGCTCCGAAGTGAAATGCTGGGAAGCGCTGGCCGATGGCGTGCTGGATGCGGGCGTGCTGATCCGCCTGGAAAACAAGCTGCGCCCTGAAGAACAGCGCAGCCAGGCCTGGATCGACCGCCAGCAACGCAAGATCGACGCCGGCCTGAAAGCGATGGCGGCAGGCTTGGCGGAAAAGCCATTCTGCTCCGGCACGCATTATTCGCTGGCCGATGTTGCGGTGGGTTGCGCGCTGGGCTGGCTCAGCTTCCGCTTCCCGGAAATTACCTGGCGCGAAGACTATCCGACTTTGGCCAAGCTGTTCGAGAAATTGTCTGAACGCCAGTCGTTCAAAGATACCGTTCCCCAGTAAGCCGCCATCCCAGCGGCCATTACTAATTCTGCTGATTGGCCGCCGGGTTAATTTTTTTCGGTGCGAAGAAAGTCGACGGCGACTGCCCGAAGGTTTTCCGGAACATGGCGGAAAAAGCCGATTGGCTGGCGTAGCCCAGTTCGGCCGCCACCCGCGACAGCGGCATGCCGCGCGCGATCATCGGCGCCGCATGCGCCAGCCTGATCTGCTGCCGCCATTGACCGAAAGTCATGCCCAGGTCGCGTTCGAACAGGCGCGCCAGGGTTCTCTCCGAGGCGCCAACCTGCTCTGACCAATCCGCCAGCGTCCTGCTTGAGTCGGGCGCTTCCAGCAGCGCCTGGCAGATCGCTTGCAGACGTTTTTCGGTCGGCAGCGCAATGCGTATGCCGGGCGTTCTTGCCTCGGCCAGTTCATCCAGTATCAATTGGCTCAGCAGCGACTCGCGCAGGCTGTCGTCGTCGGCTTGCGACAGCGCGACGATCAGTTCACGCAACAAGCTCGACACTTCCAGCACGATGCATTCCTGGCCGTGGAACGGCGCCGCATCGGGATGGACGTACAAGGCACGCAACTGCGATTTTTCGATGGTCGCCATTTCATGCTCCGCGTACGGCGGAATCCAGATGGCCCGCAGCGGCGGCACGATCCAGGTGCTGTTGCCCACGCTCACCCGTAATACGCCTTCCGGCGCATAGGTGACCTGGCCCCAGGGATGAGAGTGGGCGCTCAGCAATTCGGCGGCGGCAAGGTCGCGGGCGCGCAGGCGCACCGGGTGCTGAGCATCCGGCACGACATCCAGCAAGCCTATCCTGGTATGGGTAAGTATTTGTACGGGCATAGTGACGCGATGACAGAATGGCAGAAATACGACAAATTATGTCTTTCTATCTTAAAACAGTCTCGATTTTTTTGCTTACACTGATGTCTTGCAAATGAGGAAGAGTCATTGCAAGGCCTGACCAGGCTGTTTTTCATCTCATTTGCGCCCTATTCCAACTAGCCATCCTCCCTTACCATGCAAACCGCTGCCAAGCAGATTTCCCCCGCGCTGGGGTCGCACGACGCCGAAAAAACCGGTTTCCGCGTATTGGGCGCCATCAGTTTTGCCCATTTCCTGAATGACATGATCCAGTCGCTGATCTTGTCGATCTATCCGCTGCTGAAAGGGAATTTCAATCTCAGCTTTGCGCAGATCGGCCTGATTACCCTGACTTATCAAATTACCGCATCGATCTTGCAGCCGCTGGTGGGGCTGTACACCGATAAACATCCTAAGCCGTATTCGCTGGCATTGGGCATGGGCTTTACCTTGGTGGGTTTGCTGATCTTGTCGGTTGCGCCCAGCTACGGCATCTTGCTGTTTGCCGCGGCCCTGGTCGGCACCGGATCATCCATCTTCCATCCCGAGTCGTCGCGCGTGGCGCGCATGGCTTCCGGCGGCCGGCACGGTCTGGCGCAATCGATATTCCAGGTCGGCGGCAATGCCGGCAGTTCCATGGGGCCGTTGCTGGCGGCATGGATTGTGATCCCGCACGGACAGACCAGCATCGCCTGGTTTTCGGCGGCGGCGTTGCTGGCAATTGTGGTGCTGTGGCAGATCGGCAACTGGTACAAGCGCAAGCGCCTGGAGGCCAAAGGCAAGCCGGCCAAGGCAAAGCAGCATTATGTGGCGCTGCCGCCCAGGAAGGTCATGTTCTCGATAGCTATCTTGCTGATGCTGGTTTTCTCGAAATATTTTTACATGGCCAGCCTGAGCAGCTACTTCACGTTTTATCTGATCGATAAATTCCAGTTGTCGGTGCAGTCGGCACAGCTGCATTTGTTTGTATTCCTGTTCGCGGTGGCTGCCGGTACCGTGCTGGGTGGCCCGATCGGCGACAAGGTTGGCCGCAAGCTGGTGATATGGGTATCGATTCTGGGCGTTGCGCCGTTTACCCTCATGCTGCCGTATGCCAATCTGTTCTGGACCGGCGTGCTGACGGTGGTGATCGGCGTGATACTGGCTTCTGCATTCTCGGCAATTCTGGTATTCGCGCAAGAGCTGGTGCCTGGTAAAGTCGGCACCGTGTCAGGATTGTTTTTCGGTTTTGCTTTCGGGATGGGCGGTATCGGTGCTGCGGCCCTGGGTCAGCTGGCTGACATGACGAGCATCCGTTTTGTCTATCAGGTCTGCTCTTTCCTGCCCTTGATCGGCTTGCTGGCGGCGTTCCTGCCGAATCTTGAAGCGCATCGGCGAAAAGCCGCCGGCTGATTGAAAATTGCCGTAAAAAAAAGCGCGCTGTCATCAGCGCGCTTTTTCCTATCTGCCCCAGCATTGCGGCATTACTTCTTTTGTTTGGCCAGCCACTGTTCCAGCGCTTGCAGCGTGTTGCCGACATGCTTGTCCGGATCCATGCTGCTGTATTCGTAGATGATGCTGCCGTTGGGGGCGATGACATACGATACCCGGTCGGCGTAGTTGGTTTTGTAGAGCAGCACGGAATCGTAGGATTTCATGATGCTCTGGTCCTGATCGGCGGCAACCGGGAATTTGCTGCGGCATTCGCTGACGGAAAATTTATTGAGAGTATCGATGTTGTCGGCGGAAACCCCGATCACGGTAGCGCCGAGCGCCTTGTACTTGTCGACTGCGTCGGCAAACATGTGGGCCTCAATGGTGCAACCCTTGGTGAAGGCGGCGGGATAAAAGTACAGCACCACCGGGCCTTTTTTGAGCTCGTCGGCCAGCGAGTAGCTGAATACCTTGCCACCGATAGAGGCTTGCGTGGTAAACGCAGGCGCTTGCTGACCGGCCTTGAGAGCGGCAAAGGCCGGTGCTGCGACAGAACTGCAAACCAATACAGCGGCAATCAATCGTTTCATGAAGACTCCTGGTTAAAGATAGGTAGCATCATGCGTCGAGATCGCAGCGTTGTCCAATCACGTGTTCAGCCTGTGCGGGTGACAAGCTGCTTAGTGACCGCCATGCCAGCCGCCGCCACCGCCCCAGCCTCTGCCGCCCCAGCCACGCGAGTAGCTAAAGCCGATACCAACGCTAGGTGCTACGTAGACTGGTGCGGGAGCATAATAGCCATAGCCACCGCCGTAGTAACCGCCGCCATAGTATGGATCACCAGCGTATGCGCCGTATGGATAGGCCACACAGCCGCCCAGCAACAAGGTTGCGCCAACTAATGCCATGCCGGTTAAAAGTCGTTTTTTCATGATGCCCTCCGTCCATCGCTCTAATGCCAGTTGGATATGAGCCTAGCAGATAAGTTCAGCTTGGGAAGGGGGGTATGTATCACGCCAGAATCGGAAATTGTGGGGGTATGTCGAAATCGCTCATGGAAACACGGGAGAGATTGGCGGTTTTTTTCTATACCCCGCCCAGTATCAGTGCGGAGCATAGGAATTGACTTACTACTTTTACAATCGGTAACCAAATTCACGATGAAATCGATTATCGATTTCGGCGCGGCTAGGTGTGTGATTCTGCGGGCCTTGATGGGCAATCTTGATGCTGCCCATCAAACTGGAGAGACGGCCGGTGGTAGCCCAGTCCATGCCGTTGTTCAGGCCGTACAGCATGCCGGCGCGGAAGGCGTCGCCGCAGCCGGTAGGATCCAGAACCTGCTCCGCCTTGACGCAAGGAATGTCGATTTTTCCGCCGCCGGTAAATATCTCCGCGCCGAGTTCGCCGCGGGTGACTATCAGCGCCGATACCCGCTCGGCGATTTGCGGCAGCGACAAGCCGGTGCGTGAAGCCAGCATCTCGGCTTCGTAATCATTCATGGCGATGTAGGTTGCGAGTTCGATGAACTGCTTCAGTTCGTCGCCGTTGAACATCGGCATGCCCTGGCCCGGATCGAAGATCAGCGGGATGCCTTGCGCCACGCAGTCGGCGGCATGTTGCAGCATGCCGTCGCGGCCGTCCGGAGCCACGATCGCCAGTTTGACCGGACCGGCATCGGCCACTTTATTTTCGTGCGAGTGGGTCATCGCGCCTGGATGGAAGGCGGTGATCTGGTTATTGTCGGAGTCGGTGGTGATGAAACATTGCGCAGTGTAGATCGACTCGATGATGCGTACGGTTTTGCGCGAAATGCCTTGGCTATCCAGTCTCTCAAGGTAGTCGCCGCCATCGTGGCCGATGGTGGCCATGATCTGCGGATCGCCACCCAGCAGCTTCAGGTTGTAGGCGATATTGCCGGCACAGCCGCCAAAGTCGCGGCGCATGGTCGGCACCAGGAACGAGACGCTGATCTTGTGCAGCTGATCCGCCAGCAGCGAATCCGAGAAACGTCCCGGAAATTGCATGATGACGTCGAAAGCCAATGAACCGCAGATGAGAGAGGACATAATATATTTTTTGGGACAAAGTTTACATCGCAGTCGCGCGTAGGCACTGCGTGCCCACCCTACGATAAAACGGTTAAATTGCGAAGAAGAATAACGATACGGAGTTTAGCATTACGGATAATACAGATATACCCGGTAACCCGATGCCTTCAGCTGCAATAACTCAAACCCCAGCTTCACAGGCTGTTCCTGGTCGCTGCCGAAGCCCTGGGCCGGACTGAGCGATGCGTTCAAATAATCGTGAGGCGCAAATACGCGCCGCACTATCGCCTTCTCGTTCGCATCGTTCAAGGTCAGTTCGATGTTGGGCCAGGCTTGCACGGTGTCGCTGCGATTGCGCAGCAACAGGTTGAGTGAATACAGATTGCGCGCAGGATCCAGCGCTTGCAGTTCATTGGACTCGATCGAAATACTGTCGATTTTCATAGGCAGGCCAACCGTACAGCCGATTTTCGCGCAGGCGCTGATCAGCGTCGGCTTGAGCTGCGGCATGCGTGCCGCCAGCTGGTCGCGGAAAAAATAGGTCGACTGCGCAAGCAGTCCGATCAACAATAGTGCGCCTATGCCCCACATGGCTCCGCGCAGCGGGCCGCCGAGGCGCTGTCTGCGGCGTGCGCTCAGGACGAAGTCGGGTTCATCGCTGGCATCCAGCTCGGGTTCGGCAGTTTTCTCGCGGCTTTTCCTTTTGCTGCCGTTTTCGCTGCCGTCGGCCGCGCTCAAGGAAGCTGCCGCTGCGGTGTTCTTTTCGCCGCGCCATGGCTTGCGTTGAAGCTCGTCGATGATGCGGTCGAGCTCGTCATCGTCGGCGTGTGCGGCGCCATCTTTCGCGTCGGTTTTTGCCGTCAGCGGGTAATCGTCTTGCCCGGCGACGTGCATCAAGGTCATGCGCGCCATCTGATTGTCTTCGTCATCGCTATCGTCTACATGACGATGCCAGACATTCGGCGCCGGCGAACTGCTCGTCGGCTGGTCCGGATCGATGGGGGCGGACGGCTTGATCAAGCCGAATGGCGTGTGATGCACATCGGCTGGCGCCGATTGGCTGGTTTCTTCAGCGATGCGTAAATCTTCTTCGAGACCATCAATCGCAGCTTCTACCCGATCCGAAGCCGAGGTTTTCGTTTCGGCGGCGTTGATGATGACGGCTGCGCTGATGCTTGTCGCCGGTAGCGGGCGATCGGTAGCCACCATGGCTGCCGCTTCGGCGGCCGGCAACCGAGGCGGCAACTGCTCCGGCTGCTGTTCAGAAAACGGTTGCGGTGCGATGTGCACCGCGTGTGCGGCAGCGGGCTGTGATTCGCCATGCTGCGGTTCCGTCCGGGCTGCCTTATCGGCGGCGACAGCATGAGTTTGGGCGCTGCTGATTTCTTGCTCTGGCACCGCTGCAGGTGTCGCCACCGGCGCTGCCACGTCAGGCCGCACCAGGTGTTCGATACCGTTGAAGACTTCGCGGCAGCTGCCGCAGCGGACCAGGCCGCCGCGCAGCTTCAGCTGGTCATTGGCGACCCGGAAGGTGGTCTGACAATGCGGACATTGGGTCGCGAGCGCCATGATGTGCTGCTTACTTCAGGCTTCCGGACAGCGCTACCCAGCCGTCCTGCTCTGCCCAGACGGTCAATGGAATCCATTGGGCGTAGGCGGCAATGACATCATCCGCCTGCTCTGCCAGCACGCCGGACAGGGTCAGGCTGCCGCCGGCCGCGATGCGGCTGCACAGCATCGGCGCCATCAGCTTGAGCGGGCCGGACAGGATGTTGGCCACCACGATATCGAATACCTGCAGCGGGCTCTGGGTGCTGAAATCTTCCGGCAGATAATAGGCGACGTCGCAATGATTGCGTTCGCTGTTGTAACGCGCCGCATTAATCGCATGCGGGTCGATATCGACGCCGATGACCGTGCTGCTGCCGAGTTTCTTGGCGACCATGGCCAGGATGCCCGAGCCGCAACCGTAATCGAGCACCGATTGCGGTTTTTGCAGCGGGACTTGGATTTCCAGCCATTCCATGCAGAGGCGGGTGGTGGGATGGCTGCCGGTGCCGAAAGCCAGGCCCGGATCGAGTTCCAGGATCAGGCCGTTGGCGTCGGGTGCATCGTGCCAGCTAGGCACTACCCAGATATTCTTGCCGATATGGATAGGTTCAAATTGAGATTGCGTCAGGCGCACCCAGTCCTGTGCCGCGACCGGGCGCAAAGAGTAGGGCGGGACCGCTACGCCGCAAGCTTTGGCGGCGTTGCTGACTATAGCTTCATGATCGGCATCGACCTCGGCCAGAGCCACCACCCGGCTACGTTGCCAGGCAGCTTCCTTGGGCTCCATGCCGGGTTCGCCGAACAAGGGTTGTTCGGCGGCGGTTCCCAGGTCAGCATCTTCTACCGAAACCGACAAGGCGCCAGCATCCATCAACGCATCAGACAGCGCCTCGGCGTCGCTCAATGCAACTTCAATAACAATCTCGGTCCAGCTCATCAGATGCCTTACTGTGTGTTGTGGATCATCACCCGAAGGTGCTTATCCTTGTTTCTTTACCGCTTTATCTGTCTCTTTCGCCACCACCGGCCGTTCGGCCAGCTTGTGCTCCAGATAGTGGATGTTGGTGCCGCCTTCGATGAAACGGGCGTCAATCATCAGCTCGCGATGCAGCTGGATGTTGGTTTGTATGCCTTCCACTACCATTTCCGACAGAGCAATCTGCATCCGCTTGATAGCTTGCTCGCGGGTGGCGCCGTAAGAAATCACCTTGCCCACCATCGAATCGTAATGCGGCGGCACGAAATAGCCTGCATATGCATGCGAATCAACCCGGATGCCAGGGCCGCCAGGCGCATGCCATGACAGGATTTTGCCAGGAGATGGCGTGAATTTGAACGGGTCTTCGGCGTTGATGCGGCACTCGATCGCATGGCCGGACAGCTGGATATCGCGTTGGCGGAAACGCAGCTTTTCGCCGGCCGCAATACGAATCTGTTCCTGCACGATATCGATGCCGGTGATCATTTCGGTGATCGGATGCTCAACCTGAACCCGGGTATTCATTTCGATGAAGTAGAACTCGCCGTTTTCATACAGGAATTCAAAAGTGCCGGCGCCGCGGTAATCCATCTTGCGGCAAGCTTCGGCGCAACGATCGCCGATTTTTTCGATGACCTTGCGCGGGATGCCTGGCGCCGGCGCTTCTTCGATGACCTTCTGGTGGCGGCGTTGCATCGAGCAATCGCGTTCGCCCAGCCAGACGGCGTTCTTGAACTGGTCGGCCAGGATCTGGATTTCCACGTGACGCGGATTTTCCAGATACTTCTCCATATACACTTCCGGATTGCCGAACGCGGCGCCGGCTTCAGTCTTGGTCATGGTTACCGCGTTGGCCAGCGCCGCTTCAGTGTGCACCACGCGCATGCCGCGTCCGCCGCCGCCGCCGGCCGCCTTGATGATGACCGGGTAGCCGATCTTGCGGGCAATCTTGACGACTTCCTTCGTATCGTCCGGCAACGCGCCTTCAGAGCCCGGAACACAGGGCACGCCGGCACGGATCATGGCTTGTTTGGCGGATACTTTATCGCCCATCAGGCGGATATTCGCCGGCCGCGGGCCGATGAAGACAAAGCCTGATTGCTCGACGCGTTCAGCGAAATCGGCATTTTCGGACAAGAAGCCGTAGCCAGGGTGAATCGCCTCGGCATCGGTGACTTCTGCGGCGCTGATGATGGCCGGCATGTTGAGATAGCTCAGGCTGGACGGCGCAGGGCCGATACAGACCGATTCATCCGCCAGTTTCACATACTTGGCGTCACGATCAGCCTCGGAATGGACCATCACGGTTTTGATGCCCATCTCACGGCAGGCGCGTTGGATGCGCAAGGCGATTTCGCCGCGGTTGGCGATAAGGATTTTTTCAAACATAGTAATTGGTATATGCGTCGCTAAAAGTTAAGCGTTATCAAGCATTGGATTGGCAACACAGGCCCCGCATGAAGCCGGAAAAAGGCGCTGCATCAACAACCAGAACGGCGAGATCCGTATGACGCGGATGCCGCCGTGCAGACTACTGGGTGGAGCCGTATCAGCCAACAATCAGCCGATAATAAACAATGGCTGGCCGAATTCGACCGGCTGGCCGTTTTCCACCAGGATCTTCTTCACTACGCCAGAAGCGTCGGCTTCGATTTCATTCAGCAATTTCATGGCTTCGATGATGCACAGGGTGGCGCCTTCCTTGACTTCCGAACCGACTTCGACAAACGCTGGCGAGCCGGGAGCCGAAGAACGGTAGAAGGTGCCGACCATTGGCGATTTGACAATGTGGCCTTCCGATACCGGTTCTACCGGTGCTGCGACAGCCACTGGGGCCGGCGCCGCTACCTGGTATTGGGCCGGGTGTTGTTGCGGTTGCATCATGACAACCTGGTTTTGCTGGGATGCAGACGACTTGACGATACGGACCTTGCTTTCGCCTTCGGTCACTTCAAGTTCTTCGATGTCTGACTCCGCGACCAGGTCGATCAGCGTTTTGAGTTTTCTCAAATCCATATGCAATCCTTCAGAATATATTAATGAAAAGCTATTTTCGTTTTTTTGGCAGACAGCTCAGCGCAGTTGCAAGGAATCAGCAAAGACTCCGTAGCGACAGGGCTATCAACTAGAGTTTCTTAATGACAAAATCAACTGCTGCGCGATAACCGTCCACGCCCAAACCGCAAATGACGCCCACCGCGACATCCGATAAATAGGAATGATGTCGAAATGCTTCTCGCTGGTGGATGTTCGAGATGTGGACTTCGACAAAACGGATTGCCACTCCCGTCAATGCGTCGCGTAAGGCGACGCTGGTATGCGTAAGCCCACCGGGGTTGATCACAATGGCGTCGACGCCTTCTGTTTTGGCCGCGTGGATGCGGTCTATCAGTGCGCCTTCGTGATTGCTTTGGAAGTGCTCAAGCCGAGCCCCGGCGGCGGCTGCCTGGACCCGTGCTGCTTGCTCGACGTCGCTCAGCGTAGTCGAACCGTAGACTTCTGGCTCTCTTGTACCCAGTAAATTCAGGTTGGGTCCGTTGAGTAGAAGTATATTTTTTGCCATGGAGATGGTGCTCCGTTTGACGATGATGGCCGCATTTTGCCGTCAAATGACGTTGACTGGCAAGGGAAAATTTGTTTCTGTTAAATTTCAGCGGAGCAATGCTAATTATTTTCCCGGGGGCTAGGGCGTGTTGACCTAAGGCTACAGCAATCCCAGATCTTGCCGTAACTCGTCGAATTTAAGGCTACCCAGGTACATTTTTTTCACCTGGCCATCGCGGCCTATCAAGACGGTGAAGGGCAGGCCGCCGCTCTGGTTGCCGAACTGCCGCAGCAGCGCAGTGGCGCCAGCGCCAGCTACATACAAGGGATAAGAGATTTTGTATTTTTCTGCAAATTTAGCGATGTTATCGGCGGAATCGATGCCGATGCCGACGATTTGTATATTCTTGGCCGCTATCTCAGCTTGCAGGGCATTCAGTTCCGGCATCTCTGCCACGCAGGGCGCACACCAGGTTGCCCAGAAGTTGACGACCAGGGGTTTGCCCTTCCATTGCGCCAATGCACTGGCCTTGCCGCTGGCGTCAGGCATTTCCTGGGCTAGCAGACTGGCTGTCGCCATGCTTTCCGGAGATGCGGGCGTATGGCGTTGGACGCCAAAATAAACGCCGATCACGCAAAATAGAATGGCAATCGGCGCAAATATGAATATATTTCTTTTCATTAATCTTCTTTTTGCTTGTCTTCTTGATGGATCAGCGCAAGTACCGCATTGAGATCGGCCCGCTCGGCCCGTTTACCGGATGCGGCCCTGATACTACCGCGCAAATCGTCAGTTTCATATAGGGTGAGATGCAGCCCTTCTTTTTTATACATGAAACTCACAGTTTCCACCGGGTCGTTATTACCACTAGTTTTAAGGGGAGGGCTGGTAGACAGCTCAAACTGTACATTTTTATTAAAAAGGAAAATTTCGACGTCTTTGGGGCTGTCGACAAACAAGTGTAAATGGATGTCCGAGTGTGCTCCGGCAGTGCCATTGAGGACAGCACCTGTAAGATAAGGCCTAAATTGCCTTAGCTCACCCATGATTTCGGCGGCGATCCGGCGCAAATGCAAGAGCCGCGCCGGTTGCGTATCGGCAAAGAATAGTTCGTTATATATGCGCACTTCTTCTTCGATCTGGGCGTTATCAGGCAAGTACTCGCCGCGAATTTTGCCGCCGCCTCGTTTACTGCCGACGCACAGTTCGACCGCTTTGCGCTTCGCAGTGCCGTAATCGGCGCCGTCCTCGGCAATCATGCGGGCCGCCGCCGCCGCAATTTCCGCGCGCAGCTGCTCCAGTTCAGGTGAGAGATTGGATGTCATGACAGGCATGATAAATCGATTTGACGGCAGCCGTCCCGCTGCATTTCACTTTTTCCAAGCCCTGTTAGCGGGTGCGGCGGCCGCTCAGGTAAAATCACGGTATTCCTCTTTTCAGCATAGTGAAACTCAAGAATGCATATTCATATCCTTGGTATCTGCGGCACCTTTATGGGTGGTTTGGCGGTGCTGGCCAAACAGGCCGGGCATAAAGTCACCGGCTGCGATGCCAATGTGTACCCGCCGATGAGCACCCAGCTCGAAGAGCAGGGAATTACCTTGATTCAGGGCTTCGGCGTTGAACAAACTGCCTTGCAGCCCGATTTGTACGTCATCGGCAATGTTGTGGTGCGGGGCAATCCGCTGATGGAAGAAATCCTGAATCGCGGCTTGCCTTATATCTCGGGCCCGCAATGGATAGGCGAGCATATTCTGCGCGACAAGTGGGTACTGGCGGTGGCCGGCACCCACGGCAAGACCACGACTTCGGCGATGCTGGCCTGGATTCTGGAAGACGCCGGCTACGATCCGGGTTTTCTGATCGGCGGCGTGCCGATGAATTTCGGCATATCGGCGCGTCTGTCGGGTAAGGCTCAGGCAGGCGCAAACGCAGCGCCATCGTCGTTCTTTGTCATCGAAGCCGATGAATACGATACGGCATTTTTCGATAAGCGCAGTAAATTCGTCCATTACCACGCCAAGACCGCGATTCTGAATAACCTCGAATACGATCATGCCGACATCTTTCCCGATCTGGCGGCGATCGAAACCCAATTCCATCACCTGGTCCGCACCATCCCCGGCGTCGGCCGGCTGATCGTCAATCGCCGCGAACCGGCATTGCAGCGTGTGCTGGACCGCGGTTGCTGGAGCGAAAAGGAATTTTTCGGCGGCGATCACGACCAGCCGGGCTGGTCGCTGCGCACGCAAGACAATGGCCACTTTGAAGTAGGCTTCAATGGCGAACCGCAGGGCACGGTGCAGTGGGAATTGAGCGGCGAGCATAACCGCATGAACGCCCTGGCCGCGATTGCCGCCGCCCGCCATGTCGGCGTGCCGCCGGCGCAGGCCATCGGCGCCTTGTCCCGCTTTGAGAATGTTAAACGGCGCATGGAATTGCGCGGCAGCGTCCGCCAGATCGCGGTGTATGACGATTTTGCCCACCATCCAACCGCAATCGCCACCACGGTCGCCGGTTTGCGCAAAAAAGTAGGCGCGGCACGGATCCTGGCGGTGCTGGAACCACGCTCGAACACGATGAAGCTGGGCGCCATGAAAGAAGCGCTGCCGGGCAGCCTGAGCGAGGCCGACCTGGTGTTCGGCTATGGCGCCAAGGGCGCCGGCAAGGATGCGCTGGACTGGAACCTGGCCGTAGCGCTGCAGCCGCTTGGCGGCAAAGCGAGTACTTACGACCAGCTCGACCAGCTGGTGGCGGCGATCGTCAAGGCGGCCCAACCGGGGGACCAGGTACTGGTGATGAGCAACGGCGGTTTCGGCGGCGTCCATCAAAAGATTCTGGCGGCACTTTCCTTACCTTTGCCTGGATTGCAATGATCTTGTATCTGCACGGTTTTCGCTCTTCGCCGCAATCGTTCAAGGCGCGTCTGCTGGCCGAGCGCATGCAGCGGCTGGGGCGAGCTGCCGAATACCTCTGCCCACAGCTGCCAGCCTCACCCGCTGCCGCGATAGCTGTGGCGCGCGCCTGTATCCAGGCTTGCGATCCAGCCGGCCTGACCCTGATCGGTTCCTCGCTGGGCGGCTATTACGCCACCTGGCTGGCCGAGCAGCTCGGCTGCCGTGCGGTGCTGCTGAATCCGGCAGTCAAGCCGCCGCGCGACCTGGAAAAATATATCGGCGTCAGCACGCAATATCACTCTGACGAACCATTTGAGTTCAAGCGCGAGTACATCGAGCAATTGCAGGCCTTGCAGATCGGACCGATCACCCGGCCGGAGCGTTATTTCCTGATTGCCGCCACCGGCGACGAAGTGCTCGACTGGCAAGAAATGGTAGGCCATTACCGGCAAGCGAGGCAGCAGGTGATACAAGGCAGCGATCATGGCATCAGCGAATTTGCCGAATATGCCGACGCGGTGCTGGCATTTTGCGGGATTGCATGCGGCCCCGCAGCGACGGCGGGGGCTTGATGTCGCGTTCCCATACCTGCGCTCAATGGCATGATCATGCCAACGGCGTCGATCCTTCCGCTAATTTGCGCGATTGGCTGACCGATCGGGTCTCGCTGACCTATAAGCTGATGGCGCATTGCCAACAGTTTCGTGTCCAGCGCCTGCGCCAGCAGCGCGCCATGTGCCTGGCTGAGGAATGGCAGGCGATCGGCTTGCCGCGCCGCCTTCAGGTGCAGGAGCGGGATGTCTTGCTGCGTTGCGACGACCGTCCCATGGTGCTGGGGCACACGGTGCTGGCGCTGGACGCGACGACCGCCGAATGGCCTTTTTTCGGCTCCCTCGGTGAGCGTTCACTCGGCACCACGCTGTTCGGCGATCCGCTGGTGCGGCGCGGGCAGCTGCAATTTGCCCGCCTGTACGGCGATCATCCGTTGGTGCGGCGCATGTGCGCTGCCAGCGGCAAGGACAGTTTTCCTTACCCTTTGTGGGCCAGGCGTTCGGCCTTCCGCCGCAAAACCGGCGTCATGCTGGTGACGGAAGTATTTTTTCCCGAGATCGAGGAGTTGCGGCGCGCGCGTCCAGACATCAAAGTGCTGTCCCCCGATTTTTCCGTTTCCTCTGATCTGTCCCGGCATATTCATCCGGCCCATCAATTATTATCATTTGGCGCTGCAAGATAAGCACAAGGTGCTGGCAGCGGTATCATCAGAAATCCACACGTAAAGCATGCAATGAATCTATTTTTTGAAGAGTCCGGCGACTTTAAAGCAGGTGTCGTACTGTCGCAGCAAGGCGAGGCCTATCAGGTCGAACTGCAGTCGGGCAAACGCAGCAAGGTCAAATCCAAGGACGTGCTGTTGCAATTCACCACGCCGACACCGCAGCAATTATTGGAAGACGCGCAACACATAGCACAACAGATCGAGCTCGATTTCCTGTGGGAAGTCGCGGGCCAGGAAGAGTTCGGATTCGCCGAACTGGGCGCAGAGTATTTCGGCCATGCGCCGCTGCCGGCGGAAGCAGCGGGTTTGCTGTTAAGCCTGCATACGGCGCCGATCTATTTTTACAAGAAGGGCAAGGGCCGTTACAAGGCCGCGCCGGAAGCCTCGCTGAAAGCAGCCCAGGCCGGCATCGAAAAGAAAAAGCAACAAGCTTTGGTCCAGGCCGGATACGTCGAACAGCTGAAGGCGGGGCAATTGCCGGATGTGATGAAGCCGCTGGCGCTGCAGCTCTTGTTCAAGCCTGACAAGAACAGCCTCGAATACAAGGCGCTGGAAGCCGCTTGCAATGAATTGCAAACTTCACCGCAGCGTCTGATGCTGACGGTCGGCGGCGTCGCCTCGCCGAAGCAGTTGCATCTCTCCAAATTCTTGCTGGAATTTTTCCCGAAAGGTTCGGGATTTCCGAAAATTGTGATTCCGGCGGTGGCGGATCTGCCGCTGGCGCCGGTGCAGGCATTTTCTATCGATGACGTGACCACAACGGAAATCGACGATGCCTTGTCGGTGCAGACGCTGGCGGACGGCAAGGTGCGGATCGGAATTCATATCGCCGCCCCGGGTCTGGGCATCAAGCGCGGCGACGCGCTGGACGCGATTGCACGCCAGCGCATGTCGACCGTGTATATGCCAGGCGACAAGATCACCATGCTGCCGGACGAGCTGGTAGAAGCTTTCACCCTGGCCGAAGGAAAAAACTGCCCGGCGCTGTCGCTGTACGCTACTCTCGATCCTGCCGACTGGAGCGTGGTCAGCACGGAAACCAAGGCTGAACTGGTGCCGATTTCAGCCAACCTGCGTCACAACACGCTCGACGAATTGGTGACAGAAGAAAATCTCGCCAGCGACGCCGGCGACTATCCGCACAAGGCCGACATTGCGGTGTTGTGGAAATGGATACAAGTGTTGGAGCAAGGCCGCATGGCCAAGCGCGAAAGTTTCGGCTTGCGGCCGGAGCAAAACAACCGGGTCGATTTCAACTTCTATGTGGAAGACGAGGTGGTCACCATCGCGCGCCGCAAGCGCGGTGCGCCGCTGGACAAGATCGTCGCCGAACTGATGATCTTTGCCAACAGCAGCTGGGGCAAGCTGATGGCCGATCACGGCGTGCCTGGCATCTACCGTGCACAGGGCGGCGGCAGCGGCGGCTGGGCTGCCAAGATGCAGGTGCGCATGGTCACCCATGCCGCCCCGCATCAAGGACTGGGGGTCGATCAGTACGCCTGGAGCACCTCGCCCTTGCGTCGTTATACCGATCTGGTCAACCAGTGGCAGATCCTGGCCTGCGTCGAAGGCGGCGTCGCTGCGCCGCTGGTAGCGCCATTCAAACCGCGCGATGCCGATCTGTTTGCGATCGTCTCCGGCTTCGACGCCGCGTATGCAGGTTATGGCGATTTCCAGTCGACTATGGAACGCTATTGGTGCCTGCGTTGGCTGCAGCAGGAGCAAGCGCGCCAGGTTGAAGCGGCTGTGCTGAAAGATGAAATCCTGCGCCTGGCCGAGATTCCCTTGATTATCAAATTGCCAGGCATGCAACAGCTGGCGCGCGGCACCCAGGTCAAGCTGGACATCATCCGCTGGGACGAGGTCGATTTGACGGTCGAGGCGCGCTTGCTGGAAGTCTGCGCAGCGCCAGGCGCCGATGCCTTGCAGCAGGAACCGGATGAGGATGAAATTTCGGAAGAGCTGGATGCCGCCATGGACATGCCGCATGAAGTGGTTGAGACAGCGGCCGAGGTAGCGCCGGCGGATCAGGCCGATCGCGAAGGCGCTCCGCTCGTCGAACTTGAGGGCGCCATCCAGGACACCAAGCCACTGGCAGAATGAACTCTCACTGCAATCGCACGACGGGCGCAGAAAGCAACGGTAAATTTCCCGTAGGCATCTCGCTTTGTCGTAGAATCCCTCTCTTTTATAGCGACATTTAGCTCACGCGTGAAATCCTTTTTCCAAAATCGAATCCTGGTCGGCGCCATCGCAGCGTCGGTACTGGCGCATGCGGCGTTGCTGGCGGTGCGGTTTGCGGCGCCGGAAGCGTTCAAGCTGAAGCCCACCGATCCTGCGCTGGAAGTGATCCTGGTGAACGCCAAGCACAATACCAAGCCGGTCAAGCCGGAGGCGCTGGCGCAAGCCAATCTGGATGGCGGCGGCAATGCCGATGCCGGCCGCGCCAAGTCGCCGCTGCCCGATATGCGCAAGTCGGAAGATGGCGACAATGTGCAGGCCACCAAGCGCCGGATCGAGCAGCTGGAACAGCAGCAGCAGCAAATGCTGGCGCAAATGCGCAAGGAAACGCCGTTGAAGATGCCGGCCATGGATCTGCACGACAAGGCCAGCGAGAATACGCCGCAGCCTACCGGCAGCGATCTGGTTGAGAGCGCCAAGGCGATCGCCCGCAAGGAAGCGGAAATCGCCAAGAATATCGACGATTACAATAAACGGCCGAAAAAGACGCAGATCACCCCGAGCACACGCGCAGTTGGCTACGCCGCCTATTACAAGTCGTTCCAGGACAAGGTCGAAAAACTGGGCACCTTGAACTTCCCGAAAAAGAACGGCAGGAATTTGTACGGCAGACTGGTGGTGTACATTCCTATTTACCAGGACGGCTCGCTGTACACGAGAGAGGGCGGTCCAAGAATCGAGCGCGGTTCCGGCAATCCGGACCTGGATCGCGCAACCCTGAAAATTATTGAGCGCTCGGCGCCGTTCGGGCGCTTCCCGGAGAATATGCGCAGCAGCGGCAAGGACGATGTGTGGGAAGTGATTTCCACTTTCGAATTTACCCGTGAGGGCCTGCTCGAAGCGCAGCTGATGGGCGGGATCAATCAATGACCGCTGCAGCGACCGATATAATGGCCGATGTACCTCCGTTCGCCGCCTACGTTGTGATCGGCAATCCGATTGCGCATAGCAAGTCGCCCGACATCCATGCGCGCTTTGCTGCCGATACCGGTCAAGACATGAGGTATGCGCGCTTGCTGGCGCCGCTCGACGGCTTTGCCGCGGCGGTGCGGGAATTCGTCGCGCAGGGCGGCCGCGGCGCCAATGTCACTGTGCCGTTCAAGCTGGAAGCGTATGCGCTTGCCGGCAGGCTGACGGCCCGGGCCAAGGCCGCCGGCGCGGTGAATACCTTGAAATTCGATGGCGGCGAAATATTGGGCGATAACACCGATGGCGTCGGCCTGGTCAACGATATCGTGCGGAATGCCGGTTTCGACCTGGCGCATAAAAAAATCCTGTTGCTGGGCGCCGGCGGCGCCGCGCGCGGCGTCTTGCTGCCGCTGCTGGAATGCCGGCCGGCGCAGCTGACGATTGCCAATCGCACCGCCGCCAAGGCGCTCGAGCTGGTGCAGCAGTTCCAGCAATATAGTGGTGACGATTGCACATTGAGCGCCTGCGGTTTTGCCGAAGTGCAGCAGCAATACGATCTGGTGATCAATGCCACCTCCGCCAGTTTGCAGGCAAAGTTGCCGCCAATCGCAGCCGGCGCATTCGGCCCGGCGACGCTGGCCTACGACATGATGTACGGCGCGCAGCCAACCATATTCATGCAGTTTGCGGCAAGCCATGGCGCACAGGTGCGCGACGGTCTGGGCATGCTGGTGGAGCAGGCGGCAGAATCGTTTTTTGTCTGGCGTGGCGTGCGGCCGCATACCGACGCAGTATTTGCCGCCTTGCGCGCGCAGCTGTAATTGTTTGTTCCGTTAATTATTTGCAGGGAATCAAGATGAAGTCAGCCGGCAAGATTTTCCTGCGCTTATGCATGCTGCTGATCGCCGCAGTTCTGCTGCTGCAGGTTTATTTTTTCGTACAGATCTGGTGGTGGGTCGATCACAATCCCGGCTCTACCAGTTTCATGCGGCATCGCTTGTCGGAGTTGCAGGAAACCGTGCCTGATGCGCAGTTGCAATTCAAATGGGTGCCCTACGCACGCATCTCGACCAATCTGAAGCGGGCGATCATCGCCTCTGAAGATGCCAATTTCTCCGAACATGACGGCGTCGACTGGGATGCCCTGCAACTGGCCTACGAGAAAAATACCAAGAAGGGCAAGGTGGTGCGCGGCGGCTCCACCATCACCCAGCAACTGGCGAAAAACCTGTTCTTGTCCGGTGAACGCAGTTATCTGCGCAAGGGACAGGAACTGATCATCACCTACATGCTTGAGTTCTGGATGGACAAGGAACGCATATTCGAAATTTACCTGAACGTGGTGGAGTGGGGCAACGGCGTTTTCGGCGCCGAGGCGGCGGCCCAGCATTACTTTAAAACCTCTGCCAGCAATCTTGGCGCCAGCCAGGCAGCGCGACTCGCAGTGATGCTGCCGAAGCCGCGTTTTTACGATAAGAATCGCGGCTCGGCTTATTTGTCGCAACGTACCGGGCTGATTTTGCGGCGCATGGGATCGGCTGAATTGCCTTAGGACCTGCCGAAAAGTTGTTTAATCTGGATGTACTGAGTTCAGATGCAGGGCAGCGGATTGCCGCCGCCCTGCAAGGCTATGCTTTAAGCCAGTTGCGCAAACGCGCCGCGCGCCGCCTCGATGGTGGCGGCTATCACCGCATCGTCATGCTGCGCCGATACAAAGCCCGCCTCGAATGCCGACGGCGCCAGATACACGCCGGCGTCCAGCATCGCATGGAAGAATCTGTTGAACAAATCCTTGTTGGACGCCATCACCGCAGCGTAGCTGCCAGGCACCGTTGCCGCAAAATACAAGCCGAACATGCCGCCGATCGCATCGCCGCAGAAAGTCACGCCGGCTTCCTTGGCGGCCTGGCTCAGGCCGTTGACCAGTTTGCTGGTTTGCGCTGTCAGATTGGTATAAAAACCCGGCTCCTGGATCAGCTTGAGCGTGCTCATGCCAGCCGCTACCGCCACTGGATTGCCGGACAAGGTGCCGGCTTGATAGACCGGACCCAGCGGCGCCATATGGCCCATCAAATCGGCGCGTCCGCCGAACGCCGCCACCGGCAAACCGCCGCCTATCACCTTGCCCAGGGCGGTGATGTCGGGTTTGATGCCATACAGCGCTTGGGCGCCGCCCAGCGCCACCCGGAAGCCGCACATGACTTCATCGAAAATCAATACGGTGCCGTACTGTGTGCACAGGCGCCGCATGGTTTGCAGGAACTCCGGCGTGGCGCGCACCAGGTTCATGTTGCCGGCAACCGGCTCGACGATCACGCAGGCGATCTGGTCGCCCATGTCCTTGAACGCATCTTCCAGTTGCTGGGTATTGTTGTAATCGAGCACCAGCGTGTGCTTGACGAAATCTTCCGGCACGCCGGCCGAGGTCGGATTGCCGAAGGTCAGCAAGCCGCTGCCGGCCTTGACCAGCAGTGAATCGGCGTGGCCGTGGTAGCAGCCTTCGAACTTGACGATCTTGTCGCGGCCGGTGGCGCCGCGCGCCAGGCGCAGTGCGCTCATGGTGGCTTCGGTGCCGCTGGAAACCAGGCGCACTTGTTCTATCGACGGCACCAGCTTGCAGATCTCTTCGGCGATTTCAATTTCACCCTGGGTCGGCGCGCCAAAACTCAGGCCGCGTGCGGCTGCGTCCTGCACGGCCTTGACCACGGTCGGGTGGGCATGGCCGACGATTGCCGGGCCCCAGGAACCGATGTAATCGATGTAGCGGCGGTCGTCGGCATCCCAGAAATAGGGGCCTTCGGCGCGGGTGATGAAACGTGGCGTGCCGCCCACTGAACGGAAGGCGCGCACCGGCGAATTGACGCCGCCTGGTGTGGTTAGCTGGGCGCGGGCAAACAGGGTGTCGTTATTGGATGTCATGTATTTTATCGTCGAAAATAAATGTGAAAACTATTGCGCGCGGTGCGCAGGCAGAAAATCAGGAAGCGTCGCCGGCATCCTCGTCACGCCGTTCCAGGCCCTCTTCGCGAGCCCAGAAATACCGGTCCGGGATCAGTTTTCCCATCCCCAGCCGTTGCGCGGCAGTGACTGCCGCCAGGGTGAATTCCTGCGCTTCGGAAACCGCTTCGGGGACGTCCAGGCCGTTTGCCAGCATCGCCGCAATCGCCGCCGACAAAGTGGTGCCGGCGCCGCTGAACGAGCCGGAAACGCGCGGCCAGGAGTCTTGCCTGACCACGCCCGATTCATTGAACAGGGTGTTGCCGATTTCGGCGGCCGCGGTTGGCGTGCCGGTCACGAACAAGTATTCGCAGCCGAGTTCGATGATGCGCATCGCATCGACGCTCATCATGTCGTCGGACGAAGGTTCGCGCCAGGTTTCCGCCAGGCGCGACAACTCGACCGCCGATACCAGCATCACCGTGGTTTGCGGAATCAGCAGTTCGCGGATCGCAGTCAGCAAGTCTTCGCTGTCTTGCCCCTGATCCGGCATGGCTGACAAAAAAGGGTCTAGAATCAGCGGGATTTCAGGATAATCCGAGACAATCTCGGCGATCACCGATACGCTTTCGATGCTGCCGACGGCGCCTACCTTGAAGGCGGCGACCGGCATGTCCTCAAGCAGCACGCGCGCCTGGTCGGCTACCCAGTCGGCGTCGATTTGCTGGGTATCTTCGATGCGGGCGGTGTCGCCGATCAGGATAGACGTGATGACGGAAAGGCCGTGGCAGCCCATGGCGGAAAAAGTGGCCAGATCGGCCTGAATTCCGGCAGCGCCGACGGGGTCGGCAACGCCGAAGGTCAATATAAGAGGAGAAGTTTGGTTTTGCACGGCGGGTAGATTAAGATATCCGACTTTGCATTTTACTTGATTGAAGGGTCGCCGCTGTGAGCAATAACGAAACTACCAAAACTGAGTTCAAAACCTGGATGTGCCTGATTTGCGGCTGGGTCTATGATGAAGAAGCCGGTTTGCCGGAAGAAGGCATTGCGCCCGGCACGTTGTGGGACGATGTGCCGATGAATTGGACCTGTCCGGAATGCGGCGCGCGCAAAGAAGACTTTGAAATGGTTGCCATTTAAGCCAAATCCCCCGTTTTCATTGCAGAAATATCAAGTTATCGTCTCAAGTTACAAAATAAATTGAACTTTATCGGCTACCCGTGAGAAACATTGTTCTAAGGAATGTCTTTCTTTGTTACAGTGACGCCGTAGATTTATTTGGATTGAATGAGACAATTTTTCATGACAACATCACTTGGCAGCGTCAACCTGAAGGTAATGGTGATTGACGATAGCAGCACAATCCGGCGTTCTGCGGAGATTTTCCTGAGCCAGGCTGGTTATCAGGTCGTACTTGCCGAAGATGGTTTCGATGCTTTGGCGAAAGTGAACGATCACAAGCCTGCGCTGATTTTCTGCGATATCCTGATGCCGCGCCTGGACGGCTATCAAACCTGCGCCCTGATCAAGAAAAGCGCCAAATTCCATGCTACGCCGGTGATCATGCTGTCGTCCAAGGATGGCCTGTTTGATCGCGCGCGCGGCGCCATGGTCGGTTCTGACGAATATCTCACCAAACCGTTTACCAAAGACAGTCTGCTGAAGGCGGTGCGCCAGCATACCCAGACGGCGGACGGTGCTACCCCGGTTACTGCTTGAGCTACGTGATTGCTTAAGACCGGCTGACTGATTTACATAATTTGAAGTACGAAGCAAATAAAGGTTGAACATGGCCATACAGAAAATTCTCATCGTCGACGACTCGCCAACCGAGCGTTATTTCCTGACCGATATCCTGGCGAAGGCCGGCTATTCGGTGTCGACTTCCGAAAACGGCGAAGGCATCCTGGACAAGATCAAGGCGGACAAGCCGCAGCTGATCCTGATGGATGTGGTGATGCCCGGCCAGAACGGCTTTCAGGTGACGCGCTCGATTACGCGCGACGAAGACACCAAGGATATTCCTATCATCATCTGCAGCAGCAAGGGTTTGGAAACCGACCGTATCTGGGGCTTGCGCCAGGGCGCGCGCGATTACCTGGTGAAACCTATCGATCCCAAGGAGCTGCTGGCGAAAATCGCAGCGCTGGGTTGATAGAGCGCTGCAGCACGCTGCGAACGCCGAATTTAACGTTGCTGAATTTAATGTCGGCTGAATTTAAAGTCGAATTTAAGCTGAATTCACGCCAAATGAGCGCCCAATCAATATGACTCAATCAAGCTCGCATCTGACGGCAGAAACATCGCCTTCGTCGCTGCCCGTCAACAAGGTGGCGCTTGACGCCGACTCGCGCCGCAGCCGCCTGCGCGAATTCCAAACGCACTTGCTGGAGCGGATGCAAGCCGCGCGCAGCGGTACCGAGGCGCAGGAAAATCAGCTTGGTTTGTTGATCGGGCAGACGCGCTGGCTGTTGAATTTGCAAGAGGCGGGCGAAATCGTCGCCGTCGAGCAGATCTCGCGGGTGCCGTTGACCCACGACTGGTACCTGGGACTGAGCAATGTGCGCGGTACGCTGATCAGCGTGATCGATTTTGCGCGTTTTCAGGGCCATGGCGTGACGCAAATTGACAAGGAATGCCGGATTGTTGCTTTTGCACCGGCATTTTCGTTCAACAGCGGCTTGCTGGTGTCCCGTGTTTTGGGCCTGCGCAACGTCGCCCAAATGACCTTGCAGGCCGCGGATGCGCTGGATCAGGCAGGCGCCAGGCGCTATCTCGATAGCGACGCGCAGGTCTGGACCGAGCTGAGCATGGCCCAAATCTTGCACGACCCTCGTTTTTTACAAGTAGGTTTATGAGTCCCAGGTACTGTTGCAGCGGCGATTGCAACAGCAGCAGTATCCGGTGGCAGCGAATTTGCAATTAGGAGATTCTGTAATGGCATTCAAACTACCGTCTTTATCCAAGGCGGCCAAGGAAGAGCAGGGCGAAGCAGGCGATCGTTTCATGCAAGATGCATTGATGCATGATCCGGAACAGACTGTCATGGAAGAGCGTTTCATTCCTGAACCGTCGCCGGCGCCGATACTGACGCCGGTCGCTGCACCGCAGCCGACTCCCGCGCCGGCGCCGGCATTCACCGCCGCTCCTCAGGACGCTGTCAAAGAATCCGCTGCTACGGCAACTGCGGCTGCCGGGGTTGCCAAGGCTGCTTTTGCCGGCGCAGCTGCCAGCATCGCCAGCCCTGATTCCTCGCCGCTGCCGTTGATCGGCAAGTTGCCGCAACAAAAACAGATCCGTCTTCTGGTGACGGTGCTGGTCGGCGCTTTGCTGCTGACTATCTTGTTCCTGTGGCTGAGCGCCAAGAGTTCCACGATGAGCTCGACCCAGACCCAGATCGCCGGTGACGCGCTGATGCACTCGCAGCGTATCGGTAAGGCGACGCCGAATGCGATTCAGGGTAATCCTGAAGCGTTTAAGCAGTTGGCCGACAGCCGCAAGGAATTCAACCAGGATTTGGGCATCCTGTTGAAGGGCGGCGACTACAAGGGCCACAACATCGGCACGCCTAGCGCATCGATGAATTCCAAGCTGGCCGAAGTCAACAAGGTCTGGTCGAATACCGACAAGGCGGCGGACACTATCCTCAAGCTGCAAAAGGAATTGACCAGCTTCGGCGTGACGCTGCAAAAACTGAACGGCATCTCGCCGAACCTGCTCGATCTGTCGGAACAGATCGCGACACTGAAAACCCAAACCGGCGCCACTCCGCGCGAAATCGCTGCCTCGTCGCAGCTGGTCATGCTGACCCAGCGTCTCGGCCGCAGCGCCAATGAATTCCTGACCTCGGAAGGCGTGAACCCGGAAACGGCGTTCTTGCTGGGTAAAGACACCAATACTTTCCGCGACATCGTCAGCGGCTTCCTGAACGGCAGCGACGTACTGCGCCTGCCGGCCAGCAAGAACGAAGAAGAGCGCAGCAAGCTGACCGAACTGGAAAAGAGCTTTGCCGAGTATCAGGAATCGGTGGCATCGATTCTGGGCAACATGCAGAATTTCGTCTCTGCCAAACAATCGGAACAATTGGTCTTTACCGAGAACGAAAACCTCAAGCAACGCCTGGGCGCCTTGCAAGATACCTATCGCGATGCACAGGATACGCAAAGCATCTGGTTCTGGCTGATGTTGCTGGCCGCACTGACTACTCTGCTGGCCGCCGCAGGGATTGCCTGGGTCCAGGTGCAGGACGGACGTCACCGTACCCACGAAGCTGAGGTACGCCGGATGGAAGCGGAAGAACAGCGTCTGCAAGCGATCCGGCAGGAAGAGGATGCAAGTAACGCCAACGATCAGAACCAGGCCGCGATTTTGCGCCTGATGAATGAATTGCAGGAAGTGGCGGACGGTGACTTGACGGTGCAGGCGACGGTGTCGGAAGACATTACCGGCGCGATTGCCGACTCGGTCAACTACACGGTGGAAGAGTTGCGCGGACTGGTCGGCCGGGTTACCGCAACCGCACAGCAGGTGACGGTTGCGTCGGATCAGGCGCAAAGCATTTCGATCGAACTGCTGGCTGCGTCGCAACGGCAGTCGCGCGATATTCAAGAAACCACGCAAGCGGTTCTCGATATGGCGACCCAGATTACCGACGTTTCCAAATCGGCTAGCGAATCAGCCGAGGTGGCGCGGCAGTCGGTTAGTGCGGCGGAAGAAGGCTCCAAGGCGGTGGAAAACGCGATTTCCGGCATGAACGAAATTCGCGAACACATCCAGGAAACATCCAAGCGCATCAAGCGGCTGGGTGAGTCGTCACAGGAAATTGGTGAAATCACCGAACTGATTTCAGACATTACCGAACAGACCAACGTGCTGGCGCTGAACGCGGCGATCCAGGCCGCTTCGGCGGGCGAAGCCGGGCGCGGATTCTCGGTGGTTGCAGAAGAAGTTCAGCGCCTGGCGGAACGTTCCGGTGCGGCGACCAAGCAGATTGGCGCGCTGGTGCGTACCATTCAGACCGACACCCACGACGCGGTGGTGGCGATGGAGCGTTCGACGCAAGGGGTGGTCGAAGGAGCCAAGCTGTCAGATGCGGCCGGTGCGGCGCTGTCGGATATCCGGCGCGTTTCGAACCGCTTGGCGGAACTGATTCAAAGCATTTCTTCCACTACCGAGCAGCAGGCCAACTCCGCAAACGGCGTGGCTACCAACATTCAAAACATTCTCTCGGTGACTGAAAAGACGCGAGAAGGTACACGACAGACGGCCTTGTCGATTCGTGAACTGTCGAAGCTGGCAGAAGATTTGAAGAGCTCGGTATCGCGTTTCCGCGTGACCAATTAATGTGTAGCACCGTGCTTGCGGTCCGTCAATCGGACCGGCAAGCGCGGTATCCTTGCCCAGGCTTACGCGCGGTTGCGCTCCTGGGCAATGGATATGCATAGTGGTCGATCCGCTTGGCCACTCCCTGAACCCACGAGGCAGTCATGACCACCGATTTTTCCAGTACCGCTGACTCTGCGCGAACGCATCTTGATACCGGACCATTGTCATGGGTGATGAGCGAAATTCGCGAGGCGCTGAATCAGTCCGGTAACGCCTTGTCCCAAGCGACTGGCGCTGCCAGCGACGAGCGCTCCACAGCAATCCGCCATGCCAAAACCTATTTGCACCAGGCGCACGGCGCCCTGCAGATGGTTGACATCGACGGCGTCATCATCATCACCGAAACCGTTGAAGACATAATCGAGCGCGCCGAGTCGGGCCAAGCCGAACTGAACCAGCAGCATGTGCAGATCATCGGCAACGCCTATCAGGCATTGATCGAATACCTGGACGAAATATTGGCCGGCGGCAGCCATCAGCCGGTGCGTTTGTTTCCCTACTATCAGGCGCTGCTGGAAATCCGCGGCGCCGAGAGAATCCACCCGGCCGACCTGTTTTTTCCCGACCTGACCATCCGCCCGCATTTTCCCGTGGCGGAGCAGGTTGCGGCAGTCGAGGCCGAAGTTTATCTGCCATTGCGCAAGCGCTTCGAACGTGCGCTGCTGCCATTCCTGAAAAGCGCCGACAAGGCAGTGGAACTGGAAAACGCTGCAGCCATGCAAGTGGTGGTGACAGAAGTTGAGCAAATGCAGCGCAACCAGCAAGCGCGCGCATTCTGGTGGGTAATGCATGGCTTCTCGGAAGCGGTTGCCAACGCGCAGGTATCCAACGAACTCTACGTCAAACAATTATTTGCCCGTATTAACCTGCAGTTGCGGCGCTTGAGCCAAGGCTCGTCGAGTATCTCCGAACGGCTGTTGCGCGATGCCTTGTTTTTTATCGCCGGCATTGAGAAAACATCCAAGCTGGCAACCCAGATTCGCACCGCCTATCGTTTGAACGGCCTGGTGCCGGCCGACTACAATATCCGCCACTACGGTCAGATCAGCCTGGACGCATTGGGCAGCGCCAAAGATCGCCTGAATCAGGCCAAGAATATGTGGGACCGCCTCGCCAGCGGCGATGCCGGCCCGGCAGCTGCCTTCGAACAGGAAATGCAAGGTTTGAGCGAAGCCGGCAGCCAGCTCAACGCGCCTTCATTGTCGAAGCTGCTGCGCGAACTTAACGGCATAGCGCGTCACGCCGCACATTCGCGGCCAGGCGATGCGATCTGCATGGAAATCGCCACCAGCCTGTTGTTCATTGAAAATACGCTGAACCACATCAGCCGCCTGCCGGAGAATTTTTCCGAACGCGCCGATGCGATGACCGCGCGCTTGTTGTCAGTGGTGTCCGGCGAGAAGCTGGGCAAGCCGGCGCAATGGATTGACGACATCTACCGTGAAGCGCAGCAGCGCCAGACCGTCAAGATGCTGGCCTCTGAAATGTTGTCCAGCTTGCGCCAGGTCGAAAAAATGCTGGACGAATTTTTCAACGATCCGGAGCGGCGCGAGGTATTGGCCCAGATCGAACAGGTGCTGCATCAGATTCAAGGCGCACTGGCGATCCAGGAGCAGAGCGACGCCATGCGCGTGGTCGAACATACGCGCAGTACTCTGCAGCGTTTTGCGGCAGAAGGCAGCGATGTCGTGCCGGAACAAAAAGAGTTCGAACAGATTGCGCAAAACATCGGCGCGCTCAGCTTCTTTATCGAAACTTTGCAGCATCAGTCGGACACGCAAAACAATCATTTTACGTTTGATGAGGAAGCGGGCGTGTTCCGCATCAACCTGCTGGAACGGCGTGCCGTGGTCGCGGCTCCTTTGCCTGATCCGGTGGTGCCTTCATCTGCCGGCGACAGCCGTGCGATTGCGGCAGACACGGTGCTTGGCGACAGCTTGCCGTCCTTGCCCGAGTTGGCAACCGTGGAAGATGAGCTGCTGCAGCATCAGCAGCAATCTGCGGAACTGGCGCTGTCGTTGACCGCGCAGCCGCATGATCCGGAACTGCAGGAAAGATTGAAAGAATCGTTGGTGCAAATGCGGGTCGACGCTGCATTGAGCGACAATCCCGAAGCTACCGATCGGGCCCAGGCCGCCATCGATATCCTGGATCATCC
The DNA here is from genome assembly GCF_900107095.1 of Collimonas sp. OK242. Lineage (GTDB taxonomy): Bacteria > Pseudomonadota > Gammaproteobacteria > Burkholderiales > Burkholderiaceae_D > Collimonas. The sequence continues at coordinate 197,437 of NZ_FNOR01000004.1, read as the reverse complement.
GGATTTCTCCGGGTCGCAGCAATCGATGGCGGAAATTGTCACCACCATCGTGCCGCTGCACACGGCAGAAGCCGCAGCGCCGGTGGCCGCGATAGCAGTAAGCGACGAGGAGGCTGATGCCGAACTGCGTGAGATTTTTTTGTCCGAAGCGGACGAGGTCCTGACGAACGCCAGGATTACCTTGCCGCTGCTGCACGACGCGCCCCATAAGCAAGAGCCGTTAACCATACTGCGCCGTGCTTTTCATACCCTCAAGGGTAGTGGCCGCATGATCGGCCTGAACGCTTTCGGCGAAGCCGCCTGGAGCATCGAACAGGTATTGAATTTGTGGCTGTCCGAAGCGCGCGCAGTGAGCGACGATCTGAATGCCTTGCTGGACCACGCTGTGACCCAGCTGGATGGCTGGGTGAAAGAGATCCAGCAGCACGGGCAGTCGCAGCAGACGCCGGATGCATTGGCTGAAGCCGCTGCAAGAGTGCGCGAAGGCGGGCCGTTTGCGGAAACTGCATCGGCTCCGACTGTTGTCGCCGCGCCAGAGGAATTGTACGAGTTCGGTGAGTTACCGGAGCAGCCGCTTCAAGCCGAGGAAATCCAGCTGAGCGACGACGATCTGGCTTTTTTCAGCGACGCAAATGCCGCCAAGTCAGTTGACCCTGAGCAGGCGCAATCGCCGGAGAGTCTGTCTGAAGAGCATTTGGAAGCAATTGCAGATCCCGCGCTTATCGAGACGGCGCCGGAAAATCCGGTCGCGCCGGTCAGCGCCGAGGTGATCGCTTTTCCCGGCATGCAGGAAATTCGCCATGACGACAGCACCAAGCAAATTGGCGATTTGACTATCAGCCTGCCGCTCTACAATATTTATCTGGCCGAGACCGACCAGCTGGTACGTCACCTGTCTCACGATTTTGCCGAATGGCGGCATGAGCCGGAGCGGCCGGTGCTGACACAATCGGTGCATGCTGCGCATTCGCTGGGCGGCAGTTCCGCCACGGTGGGTTTCAAGCCTTTGCAGGAAGTGGCGCATGCGCTGGAGATGGCGCTGCAACGGATGGCGCTGCAACCAGGCAGCTTGCACGGATCAGACTACGACATCCTCCAGCTCAGCGTCGAGCGAGCCAAATGGATGTTGCAGCAGTTTACGCAAGGCGACATGCCGTATTGCGAACCGGCCCTGGTCAGCAGCCTGGACAGCCTGTGGCAAGGTCAGGAGTCGCGTGGCGTCGGCGCAGAGACAATCGCGAATCTCGATGTGGCGGAGGCGCCGCAAGTAACTGCTGCACCTGAGTTTGAACCCGCTGCTGAAACGCAAGCTGGCGCAGAACCGGTAGCCGACCACCAGTTCCAGTCGCGCGCGGCTATTGCGGAAAATACCGGCGTTCAGGCCGAGGCAGGCAATGGGCAACCGGTACACCCGATGGCGGTTGCGCCGGTGGCCTCTGTTGCGCCTGCTACGCCGCACCATCCTGCTGCGATAGTGCCCCATTTGTTCGATGCCGCGACGGAAGAGATTGATCCTGCGCTAGTGGTCCGAGATGAGCTCGATCCCGACTTGTTGCCGGTGTTCCTGGAAGAAGGCAGCGACATGCTGCCGCAAATCGGCAGCGCCTTGCGCAGCTGGCAGCAGAGTCCGTCCGACGTCAAGCCGTCGCAAGCAATCCTGCGCCATCTGCACACCATCAAGGGCAGCGCCCGCATGGCTGGCGCGATGGTGCTGGGCCAGCATATGCACGAGATGGAAAGCCATATCGAATTGATTCTGCAGTCGGGTGCATCTTCCAGCCAGACCATCGATGAATTGTTGAGTCATTATGACCGCGGCGCACAGATGTTCGAGAATCTGCGCAATCCGCAAGCGCAGCAGCCCGCCGCGCCCAATGCACCAGCGGCGCCAGCCGCCCCCGTTGCGCCTGCTGCGACGCCAGGCGCCCATGCGGCTGTCAATTTGCCGAGCGTGATGCCGGCGCTGGCCGCCGGCGTGGCGCCGGTGCCTGCAGTAACCAGCGCCACCGGGCTGGTGTCGCAGGTGCGTGTCAACGCCGAAGTGCTGGACCGGCTGGTGAATCAGGCCGGTGAAGTGTCGATTACACGTTCGCGGCTTGAATCCGGTATCGGTACCTTGCAGATGTCTTTGTCGGAACTGACGGAAAACGTCGATCGCTTGCGCAGCCAGTTGCGGGAAATCGAAATCCAGGCGGAAGCGCAGATCAGTTCGCGCATGACGCTGGCCGGCGAGCGCGAATTCGATCCGCTTGAATTCGATCGTTTTACCCGCTTGCAGGAATTGACCCGGATGATGGCGGAGAGCGTCAATGACGTCGCCTCGCTGCAAAAGAATCTGACCAGTACGGTAGATGGCGCCAACGCCGACTTGCTGACCCAGCGCCGCCTGACACGCGATCTGCAACAGGATCTGATGCATGTGCGTATGGTGCAGTTTGCGAGTGTGGCCGAGCGTTTGTATCGATTGACGCGCCAGGTCGCCAAAGAACTGGACAAGCGCGTCAACCTGGATATCCGTGGCAGCAACGTTGAAATCGATCGCAGCGTGCTGGAAAAAATGATCGGTCCGTTCGAGCATTTGCTGCGTAATGCGATCGTCCACGGGATTGAATCGCGTGAAGCGCGGCGCGCAGCCGGCAAGAACGAAACCGGTGAGTTGAAGCTGGAAATCCGTCAGGACGGCAATGAAATCCTGATTCAGTTATCGGATGACGGCCAGGGTTTGAATCTGTCGCGCATCCGCGACAAGGCGCGCACCATCGGCTTGCTGGAAAGCGATCAGCAGATAAGCGACCTGGAAACCACCGACCTGATTTTCCGCCCCGGGTTTTCGACCGCGGCGGATGTCACGGAACTGGCCGGCCGCGGTGTCGGCATGGATGTGGTGCGTTCGGAAGCGGCCTCCCTGGGCGGCCGCGTTGCCGTCAGCAGCGACGCCGGCCAGGGTACGCATTTCACGATTCATCTGCCATTGACGCTGGCGGTTACCCAGGTGGTTCTGTTGACCACCGGCGGCCATACCTATGCCGTGCCGTCTGCGCTGGTCGAACAGGTGCAGCAATTGAAATCGAAGGCGCTGGCCGCGGCTTACAACGATGGCTCGCTGGTTTGGCAGGGCCATAAAGTGCCGCTCCAGTATTTGTCGGCCTTGCTGGGCGATGCCGATATGGTGCCGGTGGCGCAGCAGTATTCACCCGTCATCATTTTGCGTAGCGGTAATGACCGGGTCGCGCTGCATGTGGATGAAATCGTCGGCAACCGAGAAGTCGTGGTCAAGAATATCGGCCCGCAGCTGTCGCGGATGATAGGGATAGCCGGCGCTACCGTGCTGGGCTCGGGCGACATCGTGCTGATCTTGAACCCGGTGCCGCTGGCGCAGCGGCAGTTGCAACATGCATCGCATGAACTGCGGGCGCCGCGGCAATCGGAACTGGCTACCCATGACGTGATGGGCGCCGTGGCCGAAATGAACGGCAGCGTCGAAGCCGGGCAGCTGCCGACAGCGCAGATAGCCCAGGCCGTGCAGGGTTTGCGCAGCCAGAGCGTGGTGATGGTCGTCGACGATTCTCTGACCGTGCGCCGGGTGACCCAGCGTCTGCTGTCACGCGAAGGTTACCAGGTGGTGCTGGCGAAGGATGGCGTCGACGCGCTGGAGCAACTGCAAGCGATTACGCCTGATGTGATGCTGGTGGATATTGAAATGCCGCGTATGGATGGTTTCGATCTGAGCCGCAATATCCGTAACGATGAACGCACCCGTCATATCCCTATCATCATGATTACTTCACGCACTGCCGCCAAGCATCGCAGCTATGCGATGGAACTGGGCGTCAACGAGTATCTGGGCAAACCGTATCAGGAAGATGAATTGATCAGCACCATCAAGTCATACATCAGCAAAGAAGCCAACACCCTGCAATAACTCTTTGTGCGCGTGTGTGGAGGACAGGTTTTCCACGCACGCGCATAATTCCTTGGGCGGGCACCAGCGCCCAGCCTGTCAAAGCGGCTTTAGCGCATTCAAAACTGATAAAATGCGTCCTATGGCTAAGCTCGATACAACTCCGGAAGATTCTCCCTCGCGCAAGAGCGGTGCGGAGGTGGATTCGCCGTCCCTGAATCTGACAAATCATTTCCTTATTGCAATGCCTTCCATGCTGGACCCCGTTTTTGGCGGGACCGTGGTCTATTTGTGTGAGCATAATGCCAATGGTGCGCTAGGCGTTGTGATCAACAAACCGACCGATATGACCATGCAGGTGTTATTCGACCGTATCGATCTGAAGCTTGAAATCAGTCCCGGACCGGGCGAACTGGAATTCGGCGATCCGATGGCAGAGCGGCCCGTGATGTTTGGCGGTCCGGTCCAGGTCGAGCGCGGTTTTGTGCTGCATACGCCGGTCAAACAGTATTCATCGACACTGAAAGTGACGGATCAGATCGCCATGACCACCTCCAAAGATGTGCTGGAGGAGGTCGCCCACGGCAACGGGCCGCAGCGGATCCTGGTCAGCCTGGGATGTTCCGGCTGGAGCGCCGGCCAGCTGGAAAGTGAGATTGTCCACAACGGCTGGCTGACCGTGGCTGCCGATCCCGCCATCATTTTTGAATTGCCGATTGCCGAGCGGTTTGCCGCAGCAGTCAATCTGCTGGGCATTTCACCCTATATGCTGACTGCGGAATCCGGACGTGCGTGAGTTGCCGGAGTGGCACGAGTTGCCGGAATGGCAAATTGACCTGCGCGGGAGCCTGGCATGACCAGTTTGACCGGCACTGTGCTGGGTTTCGATTTCGGCCTGAAGCGTATCGGCGTAGCCGTTGGCAATACCTTGCTGAAACAGGCGCAACCGTTGCAGGTGATCAGTGCCGCCACCAATGACGGCAAGTTTGCCGAAATCGCGGCGCTGATCAAGGAATGGCAGCCGGTCCTGTGCGTAGTAGGCTTGCCCCTGCATCCCGATGGCGCAACACATGAAATGAGTATCCGCTGCCAGCGCTTCGCCAATCAGTTGCATGGCCGCTATGCTGTCGCCACGGTGCTGGTAGATGAACGCTACTCGTCAGCCGTGATCAGGCAGCAGCGCGGTGAAGTGATTGACGACCAGGCCGCAGCGATTATTCTGCAGCAGTATTTTGATGATCTGTCAGAATGATTTGGTTCTGATTTGGTTCTGATTTGGTTCTGATTTTGTTCTGATTTTGCGATGAAGATGCAATGACTACAACCACTCCCCAATTCGATGCCGAAGCACTGTATCAGGTGCTTGAGGCGAAAGTAAAAGCAGCGTTGGCGCAGGTCGACAATGTCGCCATAGTCGGTATTTATTCAGGCGGCGCATGGATCGCCGAACGTCTGGTCGCGGCCCTGCAATTGCCTCCGGACGAACGCCTCGGCTTTATCGACGTATCGTTCTATCGCGACGACTATTCTGAAAAGGGCTTGCGTAGCGACGTCAAGCCGACCCAGATCCCGTTCGATGTCAACGGCGCCACCATCCTGCTGGTGGACGACGTGCTGTACACCGGGCGCACCACGCGCGCGGCGATCAACGAATTGTTCGACTACGGCCGCCCTGCAAAAATCATGCTGGCGGCAATGATCGATCGCGGCGAGCGGGATCTGCCGGTGGCAGCCGATTTTGTCGCCGATGCGGTCACGCTGCAGCCAGGCCAATCCCTACAACTTCAACGCGCCGACGACGGCAGCTTTTCCCTGATGGTGCACTCTAATGCTTAATCCCCAACTGAATAAAAACGGCGAACTGCAACATCTGTTGACCATAGAAGGATTGCCGACTTCGGTGGTGACCCATATCCTGGATACCGCATCTTCATTTGTCGGCGTCAGCGACCGCGATGTAAAAAAAGTACCGCTGATGCGCGGCAAAAGCGTATTCAATCTGTTTTTCGAAAACTCGACCCGCACCCGCACCACTTTCGAGATCGCCTCCAAGCGCTTGTCGGCCGACGTCATCAACCTGAATATTTCCGCCTCCAGCGCCAGCAAGGGCGAATCGCTGCTGGATACGATCGACAATCTGTCGGCGATGCACGCCGACATGTTCGTGGTGCGTCACGCCCAATCCGGCGCGCCTTACCTGATCGCCAAGCACCTCACCGATACCGGGCAGCACCATGTCCACGTGGTGAATGCAGGCGATGGCCGCCATGCGCATCCGACCCAGGGCTTGCTGGACATGTACACGATCCGGCATTACAAAAAGGATTTCAGCAATCTGACGGTAGCGATTGTCGGCGACATCCTGCATAGCCGGGTTGCGCGCTCGGACATCCACGGATTGACGACCTTGGGCGTGCCGGAAGTGCGCGCCATCGGACCGCGCACTTTGCTGCCGAGCGGCCTCGAGCAAATGGGCGTGCGCGTATTCACCGACATGAACGAAGGTTTGAAAGGCGTCGACGTGATCATCATGCTGCGCTTGCAGAATGAGCGCATGAGCGGCGCGCTGCTGCCGTCGGCGCAAGAATTTTTCAAGAGCTACGGCCTGACGCCCGAACGCCTGGCGCTGGCCAAGCCGGATGCCATTGTGATGCATCCGGGGCCGATGAACCGTGGCGTGGAAATCGATTCCGCCGTTGCCGACGGTGCGCAGGCGGTGATTTTGCCGCAGGTGACATTCGGCATCGCGGTGCGGATGGCGGTAATGAGCATTCTGGCCGGGAACTGAGTGGATGCCGAGCTGACACTGAGTTGCAGCCTTGATCCAGACAATTATTTATTGAATCGCCCTAACATTTACAGATGAAACTTCACATCAAAAACGGCCGTCTGATCGACCCCGCAAACAATATCGACGCGCAACAGGATCTGTTTATTGCCGCCGGCAAGATCGTCGGCGTTGGCGCCGCCCCCGCCGATTTTTCCGCCAACAAGACGATTGATGCCAGCGGCCTGGTTGTGACGCCGGGCCTGGTCGATCTGAGTGCGCGGCTGCGTGAGCCCGGTTACGAATACAAAGCTACGCTGGAATCGGAAATGCAGGCCGCCATGCAAGGCGGCGTCACCAGCCTGGTATGTCCGCCGGACACCGATCCGGTGCTGGATGAGCCGGGCCTGGTGGAAATGCTGAAGCACCGCGCCAAGAGCTTGAACCAGGCGCACGTCTACCCGCTCGGCGCCTTGACGGTCGGGCTCAAGGGCAAGGAGCTGACGGAAATGGCGGAACTGACCGATGCCGGCTGTATCGGTTTCGCCCAGGCCGAAGAGCCGATTCTGGACACCACCGTGCTGCTGCGCGCCTTGCAGTACGCGCGGACCTTTGACTACACTGTCTGGCTGCGTCCGCAAGATCCTCATCTGGGGCATGGCGGGATTGCCCATAGCGGCGCGGTTGCTTCGCGACTCGGGCTGTCGGGCGTGCCTACCATGGCCGAAACGATACGCCTGCATACCATTTTTGAACTGGTGCGCGCGACCGGCGCCCGCGTGCATTTATGCCGGATTTCTTCGGCTCCGGGTCTGGAGTTGATCAGGACCGCCAAGAAAGAAGGCTTGCCGATCAGCTGCGACGTCGGCGCCCACCACATCCACATGACGGATGTCGATATCGGTTTCTTCGACTCCAATGCAAGAATGACGCCGCCGTTCCGTTCGCAACGCGATCGCGACGCCATCCGGCAGGCGCTGCTGGATGGCACCATCGATGCGATCTGTTCCGACCATACGCCGGTCGACGACGACGAAAAATTGCTGCCGTTCGGCGAAGCGACGCCCGGCGCCACCGGACTCGAACTGCTGCTGTCGCTGGCCTTGAAATGGGCCGAGGAATGCGTGTCTCCGGCGCAGCAAGGACTCAGCCGGGCATTGGCGAAGATCACCAACGATGCGGCCCGCGTGGCTGGCTTGCCGGCCGGCCAGCTGGCGCTTGGCAGCATCGCCGATATCTGCATTTTCGATCCGGCCGTACGTTGGAAAGTGGAAGCCAAAGAGTTGGCCAGCCAGGGCAAGCACACGCCGTTTCTCGGGTATGAGCTGAGCGGAAGGGTCAAGACCACGATTGTGGCCGGTCATATAGCATTCGAGCGTGTATGAGCGGCTTGCGTTTGATACGGGTGCTGATGCATCTGGTGATAGGCTTGTGGACCTGCGCCGTCGTGTTCCCGCTGATCGATACGGCGGGGCGGCAGTTGCGCATACGGCGCTGGTCGATCGAGCTGCTGGCAATCTGCCGGGTCCAGGTCACGCTAAGCAACCCGCAAAACAGCGCAGCGGCAGCTCGCGCCCTGATCGTTGCCAATCACGTGTCGTGGCTCGATATCTTCGTCATCAACTCGATCCAGACTTGCCAGTTCGTAGGCAAATCGGATATCCGCGACTGGCCCTTGCTCGGCTGGCTGTGCGAAAAAGGCGGCACGATTTTTATCGCGCGCGGCAAGCAGCGCGATGTACGGCGCATATTCCAGGGCCTGGTGACCAGTATTGAAGCCGGCGCCAGAGTAGCCTTCTTCCCCGAAGGAACCACGGCGGCGCAGGGTTCGGTCCTGCCTTTCCACGCCAATCTGTTCGAGGCCGCGCTCGATGCGAAAGCACCGGTCCAGCCTTACGCCTTGCGCTATCTGGATCAGCACGGAGCGCTGCATCCAGCCGCGGACTTCATCGGCGACATGACCTTTGCCCAAAGCATGCTGGCGATTTTGCAAGCTCCCCCCATGAGAGCCGAGCTGATGCAACTGGCGCCCATCGATACGACAGGATTGCATCGCCGCGACCTGGCAGTCATCGCGCGCGCCGCGATTGCAGAGGCATTGGGGGTGACGGAAAAAGAAGAGGTCGCCTAGACGCAGTCGAGACCTGAAGTTTTATCCCGGCCGCTGCGCCTGCGGACAGCTGACCTGAAGCAGCATGCGATCGGCCAGCCGAACCGCAGTCAGTTTGCCGCCCCACACGCAGCCGGTATCCAGTCCGATCAGATTCGGCCTGAGCACCAGCCCCAAGGTTGACCAATGCCCGCACACCACCGTGACATCCTGGGTCTGCCGCTGCGGCAAGTCGAACCACGGCAGGTAGCCGGGCATGGATGTGCCGGTGCTTCCCTTGGCAGTCAATTCCATGGCGCCGTCTTCGGTGCAAAAACGCAGGCGTGTCAAGGCGTTGACGATGCAGCGCAAGCGCGCGTTGCCTTGCAGCGCATCGTCCCAGCGAGCTGGCTGGTCGCCATACATTTCACGCAAGAATTCAACCCAATGCGGACCGCGCAGCACGCTTTCAACTTCTTGCGCCAGCGATATTGTTTTAGCCACAGTCCATTGCGGCAGCGTGCCGGCATGTACAAATAAATGGCCATCTTCCAGCAACGCCAGCGGGCGCTGCCTTAACCAGTCGAGTAACTCGTCGCGATCGGGGGCGTTGAGAATTTCATCCAGTGTGTCGCTGCGATGGAGTTTGCGGATGCCATGTGCGGCGGCCAGCAAATGCAAGTCGTGATTGCCGAGCAGGGCTTGCGCGCGATCGCCGAGTGAGCGGACCAGCCTGAGCGTTGCCAGCGACTGCGGGCCGCGGTTGACCAGGTCGCCGACGAAGATCAGGCGCGCGCCGGGGCTGCTTGCGTCAATGCGTTTTAGCAGATCCAGCAAGCTTTGGTGGCAGCCTTGCAAGTCGCCGATGGCAAATAGGGTGGAACTGATCGATGTCATATTTCGTAGCGATTGCGGCAATTGAGGTTCGCTATTGTAGATTGCCGGTCGGGTTGTTGAGTAGCTGCTTATGTTTTCAGTAGGCGGGACAGGTACACAAATTACACGCGATGTTGAGCGGCAGCGGCTAGGGGCACTTCCTATATTTATTATTGTCTGAGGCTGACTGGTGCTCCCAAATATTGTCGAGTTGTTGTTTCGCAACAAAATGTTACATCGCTTACCAATATGTACCGGTTTAAAGATCGTTAAATGTTATTTAGGTAACTTATATTAGCCGCCAATAGTGGATAATTCAGGGTTACGCACGAATCTGGTGATTTCGAGGAAGCGCACGACATTGAGCGCTCATCGGGCATGGCCTTCAGAACCCTATTTTTAGGACATATACATGATTTTTATTACTGGCGGAGCCGGGTTTATTGGTTCCAATTTCGTACTCGACTGGTTGGCGCAAAATGACGAACCGGTGATTAATTTCGATAAGCTGACTTACGCCGGCAACATGAATAATCTGGCGAGCGTTCGCCAGGATCCACGCCATATCTTTGTACAGGGCGATATCGGCGATACCGCACAGGTTGCCGCTCTTCTGGCGCAATACAAGCCGCGCGCGATTGTCCACTTCGCAGCGGAAAGCCATGTCGATCGCTCCATCCACGGGCCTGCGGCTTTTGTGGAAACCAATGTCAATGGCACTTTCGGATTGCTCGAAGCTGCCCGCTCCTATTGGAGCGCTCTGCCAGATGTCGAAAAAGCAGCATTCCGCTTTCTGCACGTCTCGACCGACGAGGTCTATGGCACGCTGGGCCCAACTGACGCACCGTTCACCGAAAACACGCAGTACGCACCTAACAGCCCCTATTCGGCATCGAAAGCCGCCTCCGACCATCTGGTCCGCTCCTACCACCATACCTATGGCTTGCCGACGCTGACTACCAACTGCTCCAACAATTACGGTTCCTACCATTTCCCGGAAAAACTGATTCCGCTGATTATCACCAATGCCCGCGCCGGCAAGCCGTTGCCGATATATGGCGACGGACAGCAAGTGCGCGATTGGCTCTATGTGAGCGATCACTGCGCCGCGATTCGCCGCGTACTGGAAGCCGGCAAGCCTGGTGAGGTCTACAACATTGGCGGCTGGAATGAGAAGGCCAATCTGGAGGTGGTCCATACGCTATGCGATATTCTGGATGAACTCGATCCGAAGGCAGCGGGTAGCTATCGCGATCAAATTACTTACGTCACCGACCGCCCTGGCCATGACCGCCGCTACGCCATTGATGCGCGCAAGATCGAACGCGAACTGGGCTGGAAACCGGTGGAAACTTTCGATACCGGCATTCGTAAGACGGTGCAGTGGTACCTTGCGAATCAGGATTGGGTCAAAGATGTTCAGTCCGGTGACTATCTGAAATGGGTTGAGAAAAATTATGAGCAACGTCAAAGTTCGGCGGAGAGTGTGTAATGACAACACTGACGACATCCCAAAATCGTAAAGGAATTATTCTCGCCGGAGGCTCAGGCACTCGTCTGTATCCCGTTACCATGGCAGTCTCCAAGCAATTGCTGCCGGTGTACGACAAACCGATGATTTATTATCCGCTGACCACGCTGATGCTGGCTGGGATACGAGAAATTCTGATCATTTCGACACCTCAAGATACACCTCGCTTTAAGGAATTGCTGGGTGACGGCCGACAATGGGGGATTGAACTTAGCTACGCTGTGCAGCCGGCTCCGGACGGCCTGGCGCAGGCATTCATCATAGGCCGCGACTTTGTCGGCGATGCTCCCTCGGCTTTGATTTTGGGCGACAACATCTATTACGGTCATGACTTCGAAAGCCAGCTGCGGGCAGCTTCGGCACGAACGGAAGGCTCCACTGTATTTGCCTATCACGTGCATGACCCGGAACGTTATGGCGTGGTCGAATTCGATGAGCAGCGCCGCGCCGTCAGCATCGAAGAAAAACCCCTGAAACCAAAATCACACTATGCCGTAACCGGCCTGTATTTTTATGATCGCCAAGTTTGCGACATCGCTGCCGGCATCGAGCCATCTCCACGCGGGGAACTTGAGATTACCGACGTGAATCGGGTGTACCTGGAACGGCAGTGCCTGAATGTCGAGTTGATGGGGCGCGGAATGGCATGGCTTGACACTGGCACCCACGAATCCTTGCTGGAAGCAGGGCAATTCATTGCCACCATTGAGAATCGCCAAGGCCTGAAAGTCGCTTGTCCAGAAGAGATTGCCTATCGCATGGGCTATATCAACACTGAGCAGCTAGAGCAATTGGCGCAACCGCTGAAGAAAAACGGATATGGCCAATATTTGTTGGGCTTACTAAAAGATAAGGTATTTTAAGCATGCAAGTACAAACCACGAATATTCCTGAAGTATTGATTTTCGAGCCGAAAGTTTTCGGCGACGATCGCGGTTTCTTTTACGAGAGCTTCAACGAGCGCCGTTTCAATGAGCTAACAGGTCTAAACGCCAGCTTCGTTCAGGATAACCACTCCAAATCCGCTAAGAATGTCCTGCGGGGACTGCATTATCAGATTCGTCAGCCGCAAGGCAAGCTCGTGCGCGTGGTGGCCGGAGAGGTGTTCGATGTTGCGGTCGATGTGCGTAAAAGCTCGCCGACTTTCGGCCATTGGGTCGGCGTAACGCTGTCGGCTGAGAACAAGCGTCAATTGTGGATTCCAGAAGGGTTTGCGCACGGCTTTGTTGTTACCAGCGAATCGGCAGAGTTCCTGTACAAGACCACCGACTACTGGGCGCCTGAGTTCGAGCGCAGCATTCTCTGGAACGACCCGGCAATCGGGATTGACTGGCCGATCAAGGACGCGCCGCTGTTGTCCGGGAAGGACCAGGTCGGCAAGCTGCTGGCTGATGCAGAGGTATTTGCGTGAAGATTCTCGTTACCGGTAAAACCGGCCAGGTTGGTTACGAACTGGAGCGCAGCTTGCAAGGTCTGGGCGAGATTATCGCCTTGGATCGTAGTCAAATGGATCTGTCAGACCTGGCTCAAGTACGGGATGTCATTCGTGAAATCAAGCCCAATCTGATCGTCAATCCCGCAGCTTATACGGCGGTCGACAAGGCGGAAACTGAACCCGAACTTGCCATGCGTGTCAATGGCGAAGCACCTGGACTTATGGCTGAAGAGGCCAGGAAGCTCGGCGCAGCCATCATCCATTACTCCACCGATTACGTTTTTGACGGCGCCAAAGTTGGCCCATATATCGAAAATGACCCCACCTGCCCAATCAATGTCTATGGCGCCAGCAAGCTAGCGGGTGAGCTGGCGATCCAGGCTGCCGGCGTTTCGCATCTGATTTTGCGCACCAGTTGGGTGTACGGCATGCGCGGAAAGAATTTTCTGCTGACAGTATTGCGCCTGGCTCAGGATCGCAATGAATTGCGTATCGTTGGCGACCAACACGGTGCGCCGACCTGGTGCCGCACAATCGCTGACACGACTGCCCATATTGTTGCTCAAGCCAAAGGAGCGCAGTATTCGCAAGACTGGTGGCAAGAGAACAGCGGTTTATATCATTTGACTGCACAGGGGCAGACGACCTGGGCTGGGTTCACGGAAGCAATACTTGCCAACGCCGTTTTGCCTAAAAGGCCTGCTGTAACGGCTATAACAGCAGCGGAATACCCGCTGCCGGCGAAGCGACCCGGGAATTCAGTTATATCGTGCGAGAAATTGATCAGTAAGTTTTGTGGATTGCCAGCTTGGGAACAAGCTTTGAAGCTATGTCAAGATTGAAGCCACATTAATTGGATATATCCATTTCCATCTGTTGATTTGATGTCGCGTCATTGATTGCAGGAGATCGAAATCGATCCCCGCAGAGAAAAAGAGTAAGGTGAAAACTTGGATCTAACGAATTCCGAATCCAACAAGAAGTCGTATCGAACATTTATTCATAATATTGGATGGAATTTGGTAGGTCAGGTGGCTCCGTTAATTGCGGCAGTCGTATCCATTCCCTTATTGATCAAAGGTCTGGGCGTTGATCGTTTTGGTATATTGACCATCGCCTGGATGCTAATCGGCTATTTCAGCTTGTTTGATCTCGGGATAGGGCGCGCTTTAACACAAATTATCTCTGAGAAACTCGCTATAAATGATCAGGCTGCAATCCCTCCATTGATGTGGACTGGATTGACTGTTATGTTTGTACTCGGTCTGGTTGCTAGCCTGCTTATTGTTGGCCTTAGCGACTGGATTATTTATTCAGCCCTTAAAATACCTGTTTATTTGCAGGCGGAAACGAAGCGCAGTTTAGGCATGCTGGCGCCGTCCATTCCATTGGTGCTAATAGCTACAGGCCTGCGAGGAATATTGGAAGCCAAGCATGAGTTTAAATCGATAAATCTGGTGCGCGTCCCACTGGGAGTGCTGATGTTTGTTGCACCGCTCTGTGTATTGCCATTTTCCAATAGTCTCGTCGCGATTTTCTTTTCTTTACTGCTGGTGCGAGCCGCTACGGCAATCGCATTTTTGTATTTGTGTCATCGTTCGATGGATAATTTCACGAAAATTACCTTGTCAAAGGCGGTCATACCGGAATTGCTGAAATTTGGCGGATGGATGACAGTGAGCAATATTGTCAGTCCTATCATGGTGCAGATGGACCGTTTCGTGATTGGGATGATGTTGTCGATGGCGGCGGTAGCGTACTACGCCACTCCTTATGAAATGGTGACCAAACTTCTGGTGATTCCTGCAGCCATAGCTGGCGTATGTTTTCCACAATTTGCCAAATTAAACGCGCAGCGAAATATTAAAGATGCGATGGCTTTATATTGGAAAAGCTGTAAATACATATTTTATCTGATATTTCCAGCAGTAGTTTTCCTCATATTGTTTGCGGGATGGATACTTCATCTATGGCTTGGAGGGAAATTCTCTGAAGAGAGTACGCGAGTATTCCAGATATTGGCTATCGGGGTTCTGGTAAATGGTTTGGCGGCTGTCCCTTTTGCATTTTTGCAAGGAGCTGGACGTTCGGACGTTACTGCAAAAGTTCATGTTTGCGAATTACTTGCATATCTGCCTTTACTATATTTTTCCGTAAACAAATTTGGTATTATCGGTGCCGCTCTAGTATGGTCGTTACGGGTATTTTGTGACGGAATAATATTACACAAGATGGTAAATTTAATTGTATCAAAAAATAAAGATAGCGTTCAATCACCATCGACGCTGTAGTTTTAATGGAGGGAATTTGGCGTGCTATTGGATATCTCTGATGTAATTGTTGTTTTTTTATTGAATGTTTATTCTGTTCGTCAATCTGAAATATTGATTTTCATTGATATATAAACAATTTCAATGATCAGGTTATGCCTGCTTTGCTCCTTTATAAAATTATGCAAAAAAGAAAAACCTCTGATTGGTTGATAAATCCAATTTTTATATTTTCATTTCTCTGGGCTACCCAAATTTTTGGGCATATTATTTTCTCGGGTGATTTTTATCCATTTGTTGCGGATACCTGGATTATCATATTTGGAGGATTTTGTGCTTTTATTGTTGGCTGCATTACTACTAAGATTTTCCGGGAAAAAAATGCACATGTGAATTCCGAATATAAAGATTATGTTCCACGTTTCGTAAATCTATATATCAAAATATTATTGCCAATTTATATTCTATTTGTGGCGATGCCACAAATAGTAAATTATGCTTTGAATTCTGGGCAATTGCTTTCCGAAGTGCGATCGTCACTTGTGGATTCCGTTGTTGACAACGATCGAAGTGTGATACTTGTTCTATATTTACACTATCTTGTTGTAATTGCTTCATTGCTCGCACTATCGTATGCATCTAAATTTCGAAAAATAATTGTAATTTATATCGTTATCTCAGGAGTAGTTGCCGGCTTGTTGACATTTGGTAGAACTATTTTAATGCTCTATTTTATTTCATTGAGCATAATATTATATTTTCAAGCAAGAATAGGAAAAAAAACTGTTTTTATATTCGGATTTTCTTTTTTGATTATATTCTTTTTAATAGCCTATCTTTTAGGTAAGGGCGGAGCTGATAATACACTTTTCGAAAGTGTTGCGTGGAATTTTAAAGTTTATGCATTAAGTGCGGTGGCCGCATTTAATAATTATGTGGCAGTGGGTGACCCCAATATTCCTGGTTGGTTATTGGTTCCAAATTTTTTAAAAAGCATATTGGGATTTATTGGAATAAATAGTGATGTAACTCCTACGGTACTTCCATTTGTCGAAACTCCGTTACCAACCAATGTGTATACTGCATTTTTTCCTTGGTATCACGATGGCGGTATTTTAGGTGTTTTGTTTGGGTTTTTTGCCATTGGATTTATATCAATGTATTTATTTAGAATGAGATATAAGTCAAAATTAAATCTACTTAACTACGCTCTTTCCTTATATCCTCTGATAATGACCATATTTGAAGAGCAATATCTTCGCACTTATACATTATGGACTTTGGTTTTCTTACTTTATATTTTCTTTTTTGCTTTTGAAAATTTTAAATTTAAGAGAATATAGATTGAAATTGAAGTGACGCTGATGGAATTATCGTATTAACTTAATGTAAAAAATTTCTTTCACAAAAAGGTAAATTTAAAATGAATGAAAAATTAAAAAAAATAATAATAATTTTTGAAATTTCAAATAAGAAATTTATTAAATGAATGGCTCTAACAAAACCAATACTGCGGCCATAGTCGTCGGCTATTTTCCTGAGTATAAAATTGTAGTTAATCTCCTGAAATCTCTTTCTTCTCAGGTTGACCATTTGATATTGGTCGATAATGGCGGAACTCGCGAGGCTTACAATTTTTCACAAAGTGAAGGTTTGGCTGTCGAATATATCGAATTCGAAAAAAATAAGGGCCTTGGACATGCCTTGAATATGGGATTCGAACGGGCTGTCAGCCTAGGTGTGAAGTATGTTGCCACTTTCGATCAGGATAGCGCCCCCGTCGCTGGTTTGATTGCTAATCTCAGGGAGGTTCATCAGAAATTCGAAGAGCAGGGCGTTAACTGTGCTGCGGTTGGTCCGGTTTTCTTTGACAGGCGCGAGGCTGCCAAAATTTACTTTCCGTTCTATCTTGAGGAGAAGGGACGAATTATCTCCAGGATGCCGAATAACTGTACCGACAGTTATGTTGAAACCGATGCCCTGATCACTTCCGGCATGCTGGTGCGAGCCGACGTCTGGACCGGCGGCGTACATTACGACGACGGGCTGTTTGTGGATTACACCGATACCGAATGGTGCTTTCGTGCGAGAGCTAAAGGCTATAAACTATTCGGCTGCCTCAGAATAGAAATGGGGCATGCACCATCAGATGCGCCTCCTGCGCGTATTTTGGGTTTGAGCTTCTTTAGATATTCTCCCCTGCGACGCTATTATTATTTCCGAAACACTGTCAATTTTTGCCAGGCTAATTACGTTTCCTGGGCGTGGAAGCGGCGTTTGACATACGGTCTTACTCTCAGATTTTTTATTAATTTTCTAATTGATAAAAAAAAGCTGCGTAGTTTGAAAATGATGCTTGCTGGCATTTGCGATGGTTTTCGTCGCAAGTCAGGTGAATTTATTGGGTGAACCATATGATGAATATTTTGATTACCGGCGGTGCCGGCTTTATTGGTCAGAACTTGATATATTCCTTGCGAAAGCAGGGTTTCAGGATTCGCGTTTTGGACAATTTCAGTCCGCAGATCCACGTCACGCAGAGCCTGCCCGCTGATCTGGTTAACCAAGTTGAGCTGATTCTCGCCGATGTGCGTGATCGCGATGCGCTGGTGCAGGCGTTGGCTGGTATGGACGGCGTGGTCCATCTTGCGGCTGAAACCGGCACTGCGCAATCCATGTACCAAATTGCCCACTACAATAATGTGAATAGTCAAGCTACGGCCCAGCTACTGGATGTGCTGGCCAATGACACTCATTCGATTAAGAAAATTGTTCTTGCGTCATCCAGGTCGATCTATGGTGAAGGTGCCTATAACTGTGAGATTCACGGCCTTGTTTATCCTGGCGCTCGAAGCGCCGCGCAACTGAAAAGTCATCAATGGGATCCAGTCTGCCCGCAATGCGGTGCTTCTATAGTCGCTGTGCCAACGCCAGAAGCAGCGCGCCCAAGTCCCGCATCTATTTATGCCGCAACAAAGTATGCGCAAGAGGACCTGATACGCATCGCAGGAGATTCGCTTGGGATTGGAACAGCCATTCTGCGTTTTCAGAATGTGTATGGGGCGGGACAATCGCTGAACAATCCGTATACCGGGATTCTTTCGATTTTTTCTACGCGTATACGCCGTGGCATGTCTCTCCCGATCTTCGAAGATGGGCAAGAGAGCCGTGACTTCGTGCATGTCAGCGATGTCGTTCAGGCGATCGAATTGGCGCTCCAGACAGAGGCCGCAAATGGTGGCACTTTCAATGTTGGTGCGGGCGAACCAACTTCTGTATTGGAAATTGCCAATATGCTGGTGGATGCATTCGGTGGCAAGGTGAGGCCCGAAGTAACCGGGCAATATCGTCTGGGAGATATTCGTCACTGTTACGCTGACCTGACTCAAATCAGAGCCAAGCTGAAATTCGAACCAAAAATGTCATTGCAAAGCGGCATGGAGGAATTCGCCAGTTGGGTATTATCTCAGCCGCTGCCCGAGGATGGGTTGGACAAGGCAAACGAAGAATTGAAGAAGCGCAAGATGATGTCATGAGCTTGAAAGCAATTTTAATTGCCGATTTAAAGCGGCAGTATGTGGTTGCAGGTCAACTGCAGAGGCAGGCGACTCTTCTGGGCGTTCTGAAGAGTTCACTGTCGCCGCGCTTCATGCCGGTAGTTCTTTTTCGTCTCTCACACTGGTTTTTTCAGCTTGGATTATCACCACTCGCCAAGATATTTAGCTTCATGAATTTCGTTTTGTTTGGGCTTGAAATAGCGGCCAGGTGCGAGATTGGCCCGGGGCTATATTTCCCGCACACCCAGGGTACGGTTATTGGCGCCAATAAAATTGGCGAGAATGCAACGATTTATCACAACGTGACTTTTGGCGCGCGTGAGATCGATCTTGATTATTCAGCCTCTTCCCGCCCAAATATCGGCGACAACGTGATCGTTGGCGCCGGCGCAAAAATTCTCGGATCAGTGGTAATTGGTAATAATGCCAGAGTGGGAGCGAACGCTGTCGTTGTTGACGATGTGCCCGTCGGCGCCACCGTTGTCGGTATCCCGGCACGTATAGTCAAACAGGTTTAAGCAATATGATGCAAACAGGTCAGCGAGTTTTATTTATTGCGCCGCGGTTTTTTGGTTATGAAAAAGAGATTCAGAGTGAATTAAAGGCTGCGGGTTGCGTAGTCGATTGGCATGACGATAGACCCTCTTCAACCTCGCTAATGAAGGCGATGATTCGCTTTCGTCCTGAATTAGTGACGAAAATAATCAATGACTATTTTGACGGGATTATCAAGCAAGCGGCCGCTGTTGCCTATGATGTTGTATTTGTCATCAAGGGAGAAGCGCTTCCTGTCGGTAAAATTCAGGCGCTGAAACAAGTTTTACCGCAGGCGAGGTTTTTGTACTATACGTGGGATTCTTTGAGAAATTTCAAGAATAGTCACGAAAAATTACTATACTTCGATAAAGTTTACAGTTTCGATCGATTTGATTCCGTTGATAATGAGCATATCAGGCATCTTCCTTTATTCTATTCACGCGCCTATGAAACGTTGGGGCAGTTGAACCAATCCAAGGAAAAATTGGATATTGATCTTCTGTTTTTGGGATCGATACATTCTGATCGCTATTTGGTCGTGCAAAAAATATGGGTTGCTGCAAAAGCGCTTGTGCCTGAAATTCGACTTTTTACCCATTTTTTCTATCAAAGCAAATGGGTCTTTGCAATACGAAAAATCATGGATCGGCAATTCAGAGGAATTCCCTGGAGTGACGTGAAATGGAATTCATTAAATACGCAGAGCACACTGGAGCTGATTGGGCGGAGCAAGATATTGATTGACATACATCATCCGGGCCAAACAGGGCTGACTATGCGCACCATAGAGTGCCTTGGTGCCAAGAGAAAGTTAATCACCACAAATTCAGATGTGAAGATCTATGATTTTTATCATCCTGACAATATCCTTGTGGTTGACAGGATGAAGCCGATAATTCCGGATGGTTTCATGCGCGCCGCTTTTCATCCGATCGTTGAAAGTGTCTATGGAAAATATAGCTTGCGAGAATGGTTGGCCGAGATATTTTATTGAAAGCTTAGAAAGCGAATGAAAAGGTCTTTTGACTTACTGTTGGCATTGATTGCATCGATTATATTAATTGTTCCTATAGTTATTGTTTCTTTGCTGGTCAGGTTCACATCGATTGGTCCGATTATCTACTGGTCGGATCGTGTTGGACGCTGTAATAAAATATTCAGGATGCCAAAATTTCGTACCATGCGTATTGATACACCTGCGGTTGCGACTCATTTATTGCCGGATCCAAAAAAATTCTTGACCCCGGTAGGATCTTTTTTACGGAAATCGAGTCTCGATGAATTGCCGCAATTATGGAGCATAATTGTCGGGGACATGAGTTTTGTCGGTCCGCGGCCAGCGTTATTCAATCAGGATGACTTGGTAGCTCTGAGAACAGAGTACGGTGTTGATCAATTATTGCCGGGATTGACCGGATGGGCGCAAATCAATGGTCGGGACGAGTTACCCATACCTGAGAAAGTGAAACTGGATGTTGATTATCTTCATCAGCGATCATTTTTTCTCGACATAAAAATCATATTTCTCACTTTTTTAAAAGTTGTCCGCAGAGATGGTATTACGCATTAATTATCAGCCAAAGCCGGGAAATTATCTTGACGGCGATGTGGATTTTTTGGACTCTAAGCTTACTGAATTGTCGACATGAGTTCTTTTTTAAACCTATCACGCTTTCACAAGCAGATAATTGCTGCATCGGCAGATCTGATTCTGTTGCCGGTGACTTTTTGCCTGGCGATCTGGCTGCGCCATGACGGCCTTAGCAATTGGTTATTACATCAATATGGCCTGTTGATCGCGGCAGCGCCGCTGATATCGATCCCCATTTTCATCAGATTGGGTTTGTATCGGGCGGTTATCCGTTTTATCGACCATAAGATTGTGTATGTAGTGGTGTTTGGCGTGACACTTTCGGTGATTGCTTTGGGCGCACTGGGTACATTTACCCAAACTGCGGGTTATTCCCGCGCAGTTTTTGGCATATATTGGGTCAGCGCGATTTTGTACGTGGCAGCAAGTCGGTTTTTGGCGCGTGGTTATCTGCTACGGGCCAGCGGTACGATTGGCGCGGTGCCAGTGGCAATTTATGGCGCCGGGCAGGCTGGGTCGCAATTGGCGAGCGCGCTTCGGGCCGGCGATGAATATTTGCCAGTCGCATTTATCGACGATAAAAAAGAATTGCAAAAAGCGACTATAGCCGGCATTAAAGTCTTTCCAGCTAGCGACTTGTCTAATTTGATTGCACGTTACAACCTCAAAGAGGTATTGCTCGCTATGCCGTCCGTGAGCAAACTGCAACAGAAGCATATTCTTGACCAGCTTGAGCCGTTCAAAGTCAAAATCAAGGTTACCCCGCCCATCAAAAGCCTGATTAACGGTGAGCTACGCGTTCAGGATATCCGCGAGGTTGAAATCGAGGACTTACTTGGACGTGATCCTGTCGAGCCTAATCCTGAACTGATTTCAGCATGCATCGTTAATAAATCCGTATTGGTGACGGGCGCAGGCGGCTCCATTGGATCTGAGCTGTGCCGTCAAATTATCCGGCAACGACCTTCGCGGCTGATCCTGCTGGAAATGTCCGAGTTCGGCCTTTACGCAATTGAGCAGGAGTTGAGTGAATTACAACGGCGCCTTGGTCTCAATATCGAATTGTTGCCGTTTCTCGGATCCGTGCTGGAAACAGAGAAATGTACGCGCATTATGCGTACATTTTCAGTGGAAACTGTCTATCATGCCGCGGCTTATAAACATGTCCCATTGGTCGAGCATAATCCGATCGAAGGGATTCGGAATAACGTATTTGGCACATTGAGTGTAGCCAAGGCAGCGATGGCTGCCGGTGTTAAGTCATTCGTATTGATTTCTACCGACAAGGCAGTGCGTCCGACGAATGTGATGGGTTCAACCAAGCGTTTCGCCGAATTGATATTGCAGGGGTTTTCCCGCTCACAAGTCAAAGGTGCATCAAGGACTAGATTCTGTATGGTTCGCTTTGGTAACGTGCTTGGCTCGTCGGGTTCAGTGGTGCCGCTATTTCGCAAGCAGATCATGGCGGGTGGGCCGATCACCTTGACGCATCCCGAAATCACCCGTTATTTCATGACAATTCCCGAGGCGGCGCAGTTGGTGTTGCAGGCCGGAGCGATGGGGCAGGGCGGTGATGTGTTTGTGCTGGATATGGGCGACCCGGTAAAAATTATCGATCTGGCAAAGCGCATGGTGCATTTGAGCGGGCTCGAAGTGTTATCCGATTTAACGCCAGATGGCACCATAGAAATTAATCATGTCGGCTTGCGCCCAGGTGAAAAATTGTATGAAGAATTATTGATCGGTGAAAATGTCGAGGGCACCGAACATCCGCTGATCATGCGCGCGCAAGAGATAGAGATACCGTGGACAATCCTTGAAGGTCTTTTGGCCAAGCTGGAAGATGCGTGCGCCAGATTCGCCTATGAAGAAGTACGTACATTGTTGTTGCAGGCGGTCGCTGAATATTCCCCCCAATGTGGGATTGAAGATTTTATCTGGCGCGCCAAGAATCGCTTGGTAGATGCAGGTGACGTGTTGTTGCATTGAATGCGGAAGCAATATTTGATTGAATTTCACTTATCGGAGGTAGCATGGATTTATCCGGATTAACAGTAGCCGAGCTGCGTGCATTGCAGGATCAAGTCAAACAAGCCTTGAAAGACCGCGAGCATCAGGAACAAGCCAAGGCACGCGAACAAATTCTGGCTATTGCACAAAGCGCGGGAATCTCTCTGCAGGATTTGCTGGGCACCCAGTCGCGTAGCAAGAGCAGCGCGTCCAAGACAAAAGTAGCAGTTCGTTATCGCCATCCTTCGGATCCGCTGTTGCAATGGACCGGCCGTGGCCGTCAGCCTAAATGGGTTCAGGACTGGGTCGCTTCCGGTCAGTCGCTGGATGCCATACGCGTATAACCGTCACCGTTGTTTCTGTTTTCCGCAAAATAGCGCAGGCCTGATGACCGGCGCTTGAATCGAAGATGCGCGCCTGGAACCAGGCGCGCGTCTTTCGATTTGGCCAAACGCATCATCCGTGCCGGTAGTGGCATGCGAACCATAAATTCGCTGCAGTTTTCTTGCCACGGAACGTCGCATTCTCATTTGATAAGACCATGCTTCCACTCTCCAAATCGATATTCAAGGCCTATGACATTCGCGGTGTCGTGGGTACCACGCTAGATGCCGGCATTGCTCGCCAAATCGGCCAGGCATTCGGCGTTGCCGCGCGCGCTAAAGGCGAGCAAACCGTGATTATCGGCCGCGACGGCCGTTTGTCCGGGCCGGAACTGGCCGCTGCCCTGGCAACCGGTATGCAGGACGCTGGCGTGGATGTGATAGATCTCGGTGTCGTAGCGACGCCGATGGTGTATTTCGCGACGCATATACTCGGGGCGCAATCCGGGATCATGGTCACAGGCAGTCACAACCCACCCGATTACAACGGCTTCAAGATGGTGCTGGCCGGCGAGGCGATATACGGCGACACCATTCAGCAGCTGTATCAGGCGATTGCAAATGACAGCGTCAAGGCTGCCATGCCGGCGCCGGCCGGCAGCTATCGCCAGCATGACATCAAGGATGCCTACCTGCAGCGGATCGTCAGCGATACCAAGCTGGCGCGGCCGATGAAGATCGTGGTCGATTGCGGCAACGGCGTGGCCGGCGCGTTTGCCGGCGAGCTGTATCGCGCACTCGGGTGCGAGGTGCAGGAATTGTTCTGTGAAGTGGATGGTACTTTCCCTAACCACCATCCTGATCCGGCGCATCCGGAAAACCTGCAGGACGTGATTCGCGCCTTGCAAAACTCCGACGCCGAGTTGGGATTGGCATTCGATGGCGACGGCGATCGTCTCGGGGTCGTCACCAAGGACGGCCAGATTATCTACCCGGACCGGCAGCTGATGCTGTTTGCCGCAGATGTGCTGACGCGTCATTCAGGCCGTGAGATCTTGTACGACGTCAAATGCACCCGCCACCTGGCGCCATGGATTGCCAAGCACGGCGGCAAGCCTTTGATGTGGAAGACTGGCCACTCGCTGGTCAAGGCCAAGATGCGTGAAACCGGCGCGCCGCTGGGCGGCGAAATGAGCGGCCATGTTTTCTTCAAGGATCGCTGGTACGGTTTTGACGACGGCATGTATGCGGGCGCACGATTGCTTGAGCTGCTTAGCCGGGAAAGAGACCCTTCGGCAATCCTGAATGCCTTGCCGCAATCGGCCAGCACCCCGGAATTGCACCTGACGCTGGCCGAAGGTGAAAATTTCGCCTTGATGGAGAAATTGCAGCGCGAAGCGGATTTCCCCGGATCCGGCGAAATTATCAAGATCGACGGCTTGCGGGTTGAATATGCGGATGGCTTCGGCCTGGCTCGCTCATCCAACACGACGCCGGTTGTAGTGATGCGCTTTGAGGCCGAATCGGAGCAGGCGCTGGCTCGGATCCAGTCTGAATTCAAGCGCGTGATTCTGGCGGCCAAGCCCGATGCGTCGCTGCCTTTCTAATCAATCTGTCGAAATGGCTGCGATTTGAACATCCTGATCGTCCGCGTCTCCTCTTTGGGCGACGTGGTGCATAACATGCCAATGGTGTCGGACATCCGACGCCATTATCCCGATGCGAATATCGACTGGGTCGTGGAAGAGGGGTACACCGGCCTGGTGCGCATGAATCCAGACGTACGCCGCATCATCCCGATTGCCCTGCGCCGCTGGCGCAAGAGTCTGTTGTCTGCCGCCACCCGGGCGGAAATATCGACTTTCAGGCAGCAGCTCAGACAGGATGCCTACGATATCGTGTTCGATACGCAAGGCTTGCTGAAAACCAGTGTGGTCATGCGGATGGCGCGGCTTGCTCCCGATGGCCAACGGGTCGGATTGGCGAACGCGACCGAGGGCTCCGGTTATGAACCGCTGTCACGCATATTTCACACCGCGAGCGTCGAAGTGGGTTTGCATACGCACGCTGTATTGCGCGCCCGTGAAGTCGCGGCACAGGCGCTTGGCTACAGCGTCGACGGCGTTGCTGATTTCAATTTGCGCCCTCCCGCCCTGACGCCCGCAGAGCGGCCCGCCTGGCTGCCGGATGCGCCCTATGCAGTTTTTTTTCATGGCACGGCGCGCGCTGCCAAGCAGTGGCCGAATGCCAGTTGGGTGCGCATTGCCGCCTTGCTCGCTGAACGCGGCCTGCCGGTGTTGCTGCCCTGGGGGAGCGATGCTGAGAAAAACACTGCGGAGCAGTTGGCGAGCCAAATGCGCAATGCGCGGGTGCTCCCCAGGTTGCCATTGATGGAAGCGGTCTTGCTGGCCCAGCGTGCGGCATTGGTGATCGGCGTCGATACCGGCCTGACTCACATCGCCGCTGCATTCAACCGTCCGACCATTGAGCTATATTGCGATTCGCCGCGCTGGAAAACCGAAGGCAACTGGTCATCGCAAATTATCAACCTGGGTGAACTTGGCGCGGCGCCTAGCGTGGAACAGGTCGCGCTGGCGGTGAGCACACTGGCGCAATAAATCCGTTGGCGGAAGGCAGCAGGAGTCGAACCTACCCGGGAGTGACTGGCACCCCCCACCGGGTTTGAAGCCCGGCCGCATCACCGGATACGTGTGCCTTCCTTGGTGTGCTATCTTATCCTGATTCGCGATTCCCGCGCCATCAGAACCAGCTCAGGTCGCCGCCGCGCAATACGTGCGCATCGCGCAGGCGGCGGGTATAGCCTATACGATCAAAAAATTCCAGGATCTGGATGGCGCGCTTACGGCCCAGTCCCGTGGCATCGCGCCAGCGTGCGGCATTCACTCCTGCCGCAGCTGTAGAATCATGCTCTGGCCTTTGTTCTGCGGCCAGACGCGCCAGCAGCGCGGCTAGTTCGCGCACACGGTCATGGTGATAAAACAGGTCGCGCTCTATTTGATATACCAGCCCTTGCCGCAGTAATTTACGCAATAGCTGCCGCACCGCTTCCTCTGCAATCTTGTGCGCTTGCGCCAGTTCGCGCACCCAGGGCGGGTCATATCCCGCTGCGGCCAGCGTTGACAGCAGCTGTTGCGCCAGCGCCTGTTCCTCTTCTGACAGCGTTACCGTATGCTGCGGCAGATGCAGCCATGGTCCGCTGCGCTGAATCGTCGCATCGCCGATGAGGGAGTCGACGACTGCCAACCACAGCGCGCTATCCAGCGCCGGCAGCGTCATCCGCCGCAGACGTGCGGCGTCCACACCCTGTTCGTCAGGAAAGCGTGCATGAAACTCCGTGAGTGCAGTTAGCGCCAGCGTTCTTAACGACTGCCATTGGGCAGACAGCATGACAAAATTATCCTGCTCTTGCGCACCGGTCGCGATGGATTGCGCGTCTTCCGGCAACTGCAATGCGGCGGCTGGCATGCCGCTAAGCTGCATCAGCATGGAGAAGCGCAAGCCGCCAGGCGCAGCGGCTTGCAGCAACGCGCCGATGCCGGCGCCGTTCAGCATGTGTTCGATCGCATCGAGCCAGGCGTGGCGTTCCGGTGTGCGGCGCTTACGTGCAGGAGCAAGCGGGTCCAGTACATGACCGCCGCCGATGGTCATGTTTGCCTGCGCATTGCGGATGATAAAGCGGTCGCCCGGAATCGCGCAGACAGGCGTTTCAAATTGCAGCTGCACTCTGCTGCGGCTGCCGGGAGACAGCGTATTTCCTTCCAGTAGCGTGACCTGGGCAACTTGATGCAAGGTGCCCAGGTGTACATGCAGGGGTGAGCGGTTGCGCAGCAATACGCCGGCATGGGCCGACAGCTGGAGCTCCACATCAATCCGTGTCGACGGCGTCATTGCGCGTGGATCGGCCAGCCAGTCGCCGCGCCTGATGGCATCCTTGTCGATGCCGCTCAGGTTGAGTGCGCAACGCTGTCCGGCGCGGCCGCTGGGGGCCGCGCGGTTTTGCACATGCAGGCTGCGTACGCGCGCCATGTCGCCGGCTGGCATCAGCGCAACATGATCGCCGACGTGGACCTGGCCGGAGAAAACGGTTCCGGTCGCCACGGTGCCGTGTCCTGCAAGGGTAAACACCCGGTCAATCGCCAGCCTGAATAGTCCGTCATCGCGACGCGGCTGCATATGCTGCGCGACCTCGTGCAAATGGCGTAGCAGGGCGGCGGTTCCAACATCTTGCAAGTCATGTGCGGCGACGGGAAAGAGCGCTACGTCTGCCAGCATGGTGCTTGCCAACAGCTGTTGAATTTCGCTGGCGACTTCGGCAATGCGCGCTTGATCGACGCGGTCGATTTTGGTCAGGGCCACTGCGCCGCTATTGACTCCCAGCCATTGCAGGATTTCCAGATGCTCGCGTGTTTGCGGCATGACGCCATCGTCGGCGGCAATCACCAGCAATGCGAAGTCGATGCCGGAGGCGCCCGCCACCATCGTATGCACCAGATGCTCATGACCCGGCACGTCGATAAATCCCAATACTTCGCCATTCGGCAGCGGGGTGTAGGCATAACCAAGCTCAATCGAAATGCCTCGGACCTGCTCCTCCTTGAGGCGATCGGTACTGACGCCTGTCAGCGCCTTGATGAGCGTGGTCTTGCCGTGATCGATATGCCCGGCGGTGCCGACGATCATAGGGACAGATCCAGCAACTGTGCGTTGAAAACGGCTTCGTCACGTTCTTCCAGGCAGCGGCAATCCAGCCACAACGCATCGCTGGCGATCCGTCCGATGACAGGACGCGGCAACTGGCGCAGGGCTTTTTCCAGTTGGTCGAGCGCGCGGCCATGGCGTTTGGCGCCATTCCCGGCACGCACCACCAGGCCGTAACTCGGCAGCTGGTCGACTGGCAATGCGCCGCTGCCAATCTGGCTGAACATCGCTTCTGCGGTGACGGTATAGCGGGTTCCCAGCGCAGTCTGCAATACGCTTAACAGGCGTTCAGCCTGAACTCGTATCGCAAGCTGGTTACGGGTAAGCAGGCGTAAGGTTGTCAGGCGTTCTGCCAGAAATTCCGGGGCAAGATACAGTCTTAGCACCGGTTCCAGTGCGGCCAAGGTGAGCTTGCCGACGCGCAGCGCACGCTTCAGCGGATTTTTCTTGATGCGGGCTATCAGGTCTGCGCGGCCGACGATCAGCCCGGCCTGCGGCCCGCCCAACAGCTTGTCGCCGCTGAATGTGACCAGATCCGCGCCTTGCCGTATGGTTTCCCGTACCGTGGTCTCTCCCGGCAGGCCCCACTGCGTCAGGTCGACCAGCGTGCCGCTGCCGAGATCAACTGTAACAGGCAGTCCGTGCGGGCGCGCCAGTTCTGCCAGCGTCGAGACTTCGACACTGTGCGTGAAGCCGCTGATGGCGTAATTACTGCAATGAACCTTCATCAGCATCGCGCTACGCGGCGTGATGGCGTTGGCGTAATCCGCCGCATGGGTACGGTTGGTGCTGCCGACTTCCACCAGTTTTGCGCCTGCGCGCTGCATGATGTCGGGGATGCGGAATGCGCCGCCGATTTCGACCAGTTCGCCGCGCGAGACGATCACTTCTTTCCTTTGCGCCAGTGCATTGAGCATCAGCAGCACGGCGGCAGCGTTGTTGTTGACAACGGTGGCTGCTTCGGCGCCGGTGAGCTCACACAATACGTCTTCAACCAGGCTGTCGCGATCGCCGCGGCCGCCGGTTTCCAGATCGAATTCAAGATTGCCGGGAGCTGTCAGTGCACTGGTCACCGCCTGCACCGCTTCGTCCGGCAGCAGTGCGCGCCCCAGATTGGTATGCAGCACGGTGCCGGTAAGATTGAACAATGCCCGCAGATGCAGCCGGTTGGCAGCTGCCAGCTGCTTTGCGAGAATCTCGACCAGCTGCGATTCGTCCACATCTGCCTGCGCCAGTTTGCCGGCAAGGGCATCGGCCCTCAGCTGATCCAGATGCCTGCGCACCGCGGCGGTTACCCGAGTGCGTCCGTATTGCGCCAGCAAGGGCTGGGCTGCCGTCAGATTCAGAATACGGTCGACGGCGGGAATGTCACTGACAGAGGCGATCGAGATTGTGGCTGCCTCAGCTTGCGTGATTGCAGCAGCCATTCAGTTCTCCGTGGATTGCCAGAGCAGGGGATTGCCATGGCGGCGTGCATAAACAGTTTCGCCCATCAGCAGATCCAGGGCTACGCTGGCCAGGTCGTCGGCCAGCGGTTCGAGATAGGGATCTTTTTCCTGATAGAAGATTTTCAGCCAGCTGTGGCATTCATCGCAGGTCTCGGCCTTGATGGCCGGCGAACCATCTGCGATGGCCTGGTAGGCGATGCCTTTTGTGGAATCGCAATAGCTGCATTTGATGCGCACCATATGCCACTCGGCCGCGCACATGCTGCATTGCAGGTAGCGATGCCCCTGCGATTGCCCATCCATGCGCACAACGCTGGCCACCGGCAATGAGCCGCAGCATGGGCACAGCCCAGGCGTATCCAGCAGCGGCACATCGCGTACGCTAAAGCGGGTCACAAGATCGCAGCAGACCACTTGCAGGGCGGCAGCGTAAAACGGGGCGCTGGCCGGATCGACAATCTCATGATTGTTGCGCAGGATCGCTTCGGCCTGGCTGTCACGCTCGTTGGCGCCGGTTTGCTGAAGCCGCGCTACCAGTTGCGTTACGGCAGCCGGGATGTCGGCGGCTTCTGCGATGTGTTGGAGTAATTGATTGAAGACAGCTTGCCAGTGCGGGCTACGCACCTGATCTGTAGCCAGAATCAATGGCATCAGATGCGTGTGTGCCAGGTTGATGCGCGCCTGGTCCCGGGCATGGTCGTCTGGTTCGCCGGCTAATCTGTTCAATGCCTGCTGCTGCGCCTCCGCCAGTACCGCCATCAGGTTCAGGTAGCCGCCGATGGCATTTCCCGCTGCGAGTTGTTGCAGGCGTTGCGCGCGATTGCTGAATACGCTGGCGCGTTCCGGCAGGCGAATGCGTGGAATGGCATTTTGGTCAAGTGCTTCGATTTCGCCCGGTTCGAGGATACGTTGCAAGTCGGTTCCTTCATTCGTCTGTCATGTTCCGGTACCAGGCCGGATGATGCTTGCGCGCCCAGGCGCGGCTGACGGTGCCGCGCGTCATGGCGCCCACCGTTCCCTTGATCCAGATGGCCGCATAAATATGCACGACGATGCCCACGATCAGCAAGAAGCCGCACAGCGCATGCAGCACAACCGCAACCCGGATCACAAATAGCGGGAACAGCCAGGAAAACCAGGCGCGCCAGATGACGATACCGGACAGCAGCAGTCCTATCATACAGGCGATCATGATCCAGAACAGCAACTTCTGGCCACCATTGTAGCGGCCCACCGGCGGCAGGTTTTGTTCGCGATTGCCGACCACCTCGCGTATCCCTTTTAGCCAGGCAATGTCATTCTTTTCGATCAGATTGTAGCGCCAGAAACCAAGGGCCAGTATCGCAAAACAGACAAACATCACCAGCCCGATGAAAGGATGCAAGATGCGCGTCCAGGTGCCGCCGCCCAATACAAAGGTGAGCCAGAACATCGCTGGATGGAACAAGGCCAGTCCGGACAGCGCCAGCACTACAAACGTGATGGCGACGAGCCAGTGGTTGATGCGCTCCTTGGCGTTGTAACGTACGATGCTGTCTTTTTCTACATCTCGTTCGGCGTTGTTCATGGCGGCAGATCCTGCGAGTTGATGTTGGGATCGTTGGGATCATTCGTGTCGACAGTTGGCGTGGCAAGCAGCGCGGCACGCTTGGCGGAATCGGCTTCCTCCTTCTCCGCCGCCTTGTCATCCTCCGAGACCTCGCTCGGTCCGACCTTGATATAGTGGAAAAATCCCGCCAGCGCCGTCAACGCGATGCCTGCCAGCGCGAGCGGCTTGGCGGCGCCTTTCCACAAACCGACCAAGGGGCTGATATGCGGGTTGTCTGGCAGGCCGTGATAGAGCGAAGGCTTATCCGCATGATGCAAGACGTACATGACATGCGTGCCGCCGACGCCTGGCGGGTCGTACAGGCCAGCCTGTCCGAAGCCACGCTCCTTGAGATCGACTATGCGCTCTTCTGCGTGCGCCTTCATGTCCTCTTTGGTGCCGAATACGATCGCGCCGGTAGGGCAGGTCTTGACGCAGGCCGGTTCCTGGCCCACGGCGACCCGATCTGAACAGAGCGTGCATTTATAGGCTTTGTTGTCCTTCTTTGAAATGCGCGGCACGTCGAACGGGCAGCCGGTGACGCAATAGCCGCAGCCGATGCAGTTTTCTTCGTGAAAATCGACAATCCCGTTGTTGTACTGGACGATCGCGCCGGGCGCCGGACAAGCCTTGAGGCAGCCCGGATCTGCGCAGTGCATGCAGCCATCCTTGCGGATCAGCCATTCGAGATTGCCGTCCGGATTTTCGTATTCCGAAAAACGCATCACGGTCCACGAGTGTTCCGTCAAATCAGGCGGATTGTCCAGCACGCCGACGTTGACGCCGACCTCGTCGCGCAGATCGTTCCATTCCATGCATGCGGTCTGGCAGGCTTTGCAGCCTATGCATTTAGTGACATCGATCAGTTTGGCGACAGTGCCGGTCACCTGTTCACGTACGCCGGGCGGCGCCGTAGTGGTGGCGGAGACGCGTTTGACATCGAGTGATTGCAGGGCCATGGTTTCTCCTATGCCTTCTCGACCTTGACCAGGAACGACTTGAATTCCGGCGTCTGCGAATTGCCGTCGCCCACACCCGGCGTCAGCGTGTTGGCCAGGTAGCCCGGTTTGGTCAAACCTTTGAAACCCCAGTGTATCGGGATCCCTACGTGATGCACCGGCTTGCCTTCAATCGTCATTTTCTTGATGCGTTTGGTCACCACCGCCACGGCAACAATGTGACCGCGCTTGGAACTGACCTTGACCCGCTCGCCGGCGACCACGCCGACTTCCTTCGCCAGCTCTTCGCCAATCTCGACAAACTGCTCGGGTTGGAGAATGGCGTTGAGACGCGCATGCTTGGTCCAGTAGTGGAAATGTTCGGTGAGCCGGTAAGTGGTGGCTACATGCGGGAAGGCATCGGCCTTGCCGAACATGGCGCGGTCGTCGGCGAATACCCGCGCGCCCGGATTGCTGGTCGCCGCCGGATTTTTTGGAAACAGCGGGTTGTAGCCGACCGGCGTTTCGAACGGTTCGTAATGCACCGGGAACGGTCCCTCGGCCATGCCGGCCCTGGCAAAGAAACGCGCCACGCCTTCCGGGTTCATGATGAACGGTCCCATGCCGCCCGCCGGCGCTTCGTCCACCTTGAAATCGGGCACGTCGACGCCGCCCCATTTCTGGCCGTTCCAGCCGATCACCTTGCGTTTCGGATCGAACGGTTTGCCATTGAGGTCGCAGGATGCGCGGTTATACAGGATGCGCCGGTTGGCCGGCCATGCCCATGCCCAGTTCAGGGTTTGCCCGATGCCGGTCGGATCGGAGTTGTCGCGCCGCGCCATCTGGTTGCCGGCTTCGGTCCAGCAACCGGCGAAAATCCAGCAGCCGCAGGCCGTGCTGCCGTCATCGCGCAGCTCGGCAAAGCCGGCCACCTGCTCGTTTTTCTTGCGGACGATCTTGGTCGCATCCTTGGGATCAGCCAGGTCGCTGAGCGCGCGGCCGTTGTATTCCTTGGCCAGTTCTTCCGCGGTCGGGTTTTCCGGATTGGCGTAGGGCCATGACAGGTTGAGGATAGGATCAGGATATTTGCCGCCGTCCTTGGCGTACATCGTGCGAATCTTCAGGAACAGCTCCGACATGATTTCCAGATCGCTGCGCGCCTCGCCCGGAGGCGGTGCGCCTTTCCAATGCCATTGCAGCCAGCGGCCGGAATTCACCAGCGAGCCGTCCTCTTCGGCAAAGCAGGTGGTGGGCAGGCGGAATACCTCGGTCTGTATCTTGCTCGGATCGACGTCATTGAACACGCCATGGTTCTGCCAGAACTCGGAAGTCTCGGTGGCCAGCGGATCCATGATGACCAGGAACTTCAGATTAGCCAGGCTGGCGCCGATTTTCCCTTTGTCCGGCGCCGCCGCCAGCGGGTTGAAGCCCTGGGCGATATAGCCGTTGACCTTGCCTTGTTTCATCAGTTCAAACACCTGCAGCATGTCGTACGGCTTGTCCAGCTTGGGCAGATAGTCATAACCCCAGTTGTTGTCCGCCTTGGCGGCGTCGCCCCACCATGCTTTCATCAGGCTGACATGGAACTTGCCGTAGTTCTGCCAGTAACTCAGCTGATTCGGGCGCAACGGCTTGCTGGCGCGCGCGGCGATATATTTGCCGTAGTCTTGCTCGGATTCCGAGGGCAGGGTCATGTAACCCGGCAGCAGATTGGTCATCAGCCCCAGATCGGTCAGCCCCTGGATGTTCGAGTGGCCGCGCAAGGCATTCATGCCGCCGCCGGCAATGCCGATATTGCCGAGCAGCAGTTGCACCATCGCGCCGGTGCGGATGATTTGCGAACCGATCGAATGCTGGGTCCAGCCGAGCGCGTACAAGATGGTGCCGGCGCGTGTCGGCGATGCGGTGGACGCCAGCATTTCGCACACTTTCAGGAATTTCTCCTTGGGCGTGCCGCACACGCTCTCCACCATCTCCGGTGTGTAGCGATCGTAGTGCTGTTTCATCAGCTTGAATACGCAGCGCGGATGGGCCAGGGTCGGATCGGTCTTTACAAAACCGTCGTCGCCCAGTTCGTAATCCCAGGTGGTCTTGCTGTAATTGCGTTTTTCCGCGTTGTAGCCAGAGAAAATCCCGTCGTCGAAAGTGAAATCTTCCCGCACGATAAAAGTGAAGTCAGTGTAATTCTTGACGTACTCGTGCTGAATCTGATCCTTCTCCAGCAGGTAGCGGATCACGCCGCCGAGGAAGATGATATCCGTGCCGGTACGGATAGGCGCGTAGAAATCCGCCACCGAGGCCGAGCGCGTAAAGCGCGGATCAACCACGATCAGCTTAGCCTTGTTATGCGCCTTGGCTTCCGTCACCCATTTGAAACCGCAGGGATGCGCTTCGGCTGCATTGCCGCCCATGATGAGAATAACGTCCGCATTCTTGATGTCGACCCAATGATTCGTCATCGCTCCACGGCCAAACGTCGGGGCAAGACCTGCCACCGTCGGACCGTGTCAGACACGCGCCTGGTTATCGAACCCCAGAATGCCAAGACTGCGTATGGTTTTATGCGTCAGGTAGCCGACTTCATTGCTGCTGGCCGATGCGGCCAGCATGCCCGTGGTCAGCCAGCGGTTGACGGTCAAGCCCTCCGGGGTCTTTTCGACAAAATTGGCATCCCGGTCCTGCTTCATCAAGGTTGCAATGCGGCTTAGCGCATCGTCCCAAGACATGCGTTTCCATTCCTTGGCGCCTGGCGCTCGATATTCGGGGAACCGGAGACGGCTCGGGCTGTGCACGAAATCGAGCAAAGCCGCGCCTTTGGGGCAGAGCGTGCCGCGATTGACCGGGTGATCCGGATCACCTTCGATGTGAATGATGCTGGCTTGGGCATTCTTGGCGCCATCGCCGAGGCTGTACATCAGGACTCCGCAACTGACGGAGCAGTAGGGGCAGGTGTTGCGGGTTTCGACGGTGCGCGTCAGTTTATAGCTGCGGACCTCCGCCAGCGCGGGCGCCGGCGAAAATCCCATCAACGCCAGGCTTGAACCTGCCAGGGTAGCGCCAGTCGTTTTAAGAAACTGGCGCCGAGACATGTGAACCATGGGGGGACCTCTCTTTGTGCACTGGTGCCAAATAGCGTTCGGAGCATGCTGTTTTATTATAGGATGGATTATTGTTTGTCAATAGAAGGAAATATATTTGCCTCGCTACCATGGTCAATCATCCTGATTCCTGCTGGCAGGTTACCTTAAATGTTGATTAATTGTCAATTTTAAGATGAGCAAGTCGGTCGTATGATTAATGCATTATGGCGACGCGACACGATGCTCATGGAACGGCAAGGTTTCTGCAATTTAGTGAAAACATTCCAGAAGAAGCGTCTGAGAAACTCTATTTTCGAACTACCGCCACCAGATTCAGAGATGGCTGTGCATTTGGCGCAATTGTTATATGCGACTCGTCAAAATTGAATTGCCGTGACGAGCCAGACGATTCGCGTTTACTTTTCAATGTGTGAAGAACATTTAATAGTTTCACCCTCAGGAACCTTGGTACAAAAGGCAGTGTGAAGGGGAGTGTCAGCCATTTCACTTTCGCGCAGCGCTTAAGTTCTATTGCGATCACATCTTGGCGCCCGCTCATGTGCTGTATCCGGACGTCTGGAAAAACTCTATTCAATGTTCTTCTGAGAGAGTTCGTGCTGTATTCGCGAATGTGCCAGCGATTCCAGGGGGATTGGAAGGGCAGCAAACGGGTGCTGCGATCCGGGGTTACCAGTAGCAGATGTCCGCCAGGTACGAGGACGCGGCGAATTTCTGACAGGTAATGCGCAGTTTCTTCAATGTGCTCAAAAACCTGAAACGACAGTACGGTGTCAAACGACTGGTCCGGAAACGGCAGGCGACTGTCCGGCGCGCAGCAGTGGAAATCAAGGTTATCCGCTGCGTAGTGTTCGCGGGCGTATGCAATGGCATCATCCGCTACATCAACGGCATGCACATGAGCGGCATTTTTTGCGATTCGCGCAGCACCATAACCGCTGCCACAGCCATAATCGAGAACGCGCTGGTTCCTTGTGAACTGTTCAGCAAAATTGTAAGTGGCGATATGCATAACATAAATGACGTAATCTTCGAGCGAAGAGTGGTAATGCTCGATGATCATTCTTTCACCGGTAGGTTCGAGACTCATGGCGTGGGATGTAAGTAGGGATTAAGAAGAACATGCCGCACGCCGGGAAAAAATCAGCATGACATAGGCAGTTAGGAAGCACAGGCTATCACCCAGTATGGTCGCCAGCCTGAAACAGACAATGATAAGAAGGGCGTTTGATCCTGGGTAACTCGCGCTGAGCATGCCAAGCATGATCACTTCACGAACGCCTAAGCCGGCAGGGGCGCCTGGCGTAAAAAAACCAGCAACCCAGGCCAGAGAAAAGCTGGCGAGCAGCAGCATGAAATCATGCTTTACTTCTGGCAGCAATGCCGTCGCCATCAAAAAAATCCCGACGCCAATCATGACGTAGTTCAAGCAGTAGGCCGCCAAAGCTCGCAGCAGCGTCAACGAATGAGGCAGCAAGCCTGCCAGCGATGACTTGCCGTAGGCGGGGGCAAATCGTTTGAGCAGGCGCGGAACCATGGGACGATAGAGCAACAACGCGATGATTAACAGCCCGACCAGCATTGGAATGAAAATGGTCTGGTGCGCAGACGCAAAACTGGCGAGACCGGCTTGTGAAAAAAAAGCACCAGTCGTCCCAGTCACTAAAGCGGCCAACAAGGCAAGCAAAGTTTCTGAAAATACGGTTAACAAGAATGGCTGAATGGCGATACCGCGCGTCATTGACATCGCAGCACGACCAATATGTTGTCCGACATTCCCCGGTAGATATTTAGCCATCTGGGTGACGCCCATGATCATTGACAACTCGTACCATGAATGAGGGCAGCCGATATCGGCAAGCATGTTTTTCCAGGCCCAGGCGCTCACCGGGATGATGGTGGCGTAAAGTAGTGCTGCCACGATGATGCCACCTATCGCCGGAGCGGTGATGTAATGCGATATGTCCGCGATGGTTAACGTTTTGACCGTATATCCCATGAAAGCAATCACAGCCACCAGGCCAATCAGAAGGCCCAGAAAACGATAGATTTTCTTCAGCATTGGCGTCTGGCTCTGACGACATAGCCGCTGCCGAGATCTTTATTGATAAAGATGCCTTGTATCATGGCAAACAGACGTAACGCCCATTTACCCGGCACAGAACGCAGTAGGGGGTAGAGCCTCATGTGTGGCACGCGGTCGGTGCCACTTCGGTCATTATTCTGCTTGCGGTTTGTTTCATCGTTGTGGGAATTGTTGTATATGCGGCGAGCATAGATGGGGGCGCTGATCCATTCGGTCAGGTTCGTCAGTGGGAAACCATAGCATTCGAATATTTCCACTTCCAGTCCGGCATCCTGCAACAATGTTATTAGCGATTCGCGCTCATAGCGTCGAAAATGTCCGGCCCATTGGTCGCCCGCGCGCCATAGCTTCATGTGAGCTGGTACAGACAACAATAATTGCCCGCCCGGCTTGATCCAAGATACCCATTGCGCCAATGCCTGCTGGTCGTCCTCGATATGTTCCAACACGTCAAAAGCGCATAACACGTCAAAACAATTTTGCCATTGCGCCCCAGGCAGTGCATGAAGCGGAATGTCTCGGCCAAATCTATCAACTACCGATTGCGATAACGTGCGAGCTTCAACGGAGAGTTCCAGCGCTTCGCAGCGGAATCCATTCCGGGATAATTCAACCAGCAACGCTGCAGCGCCTGGGCCGATTTCCAGTAGTCGTCCGGGCTGCATCTTGCTCATCAATTGGCGGATTCGCGCACGTCGCATCAGGTAACGTGGCGCAGGAACCCAACCCAGTTCTGGTACGGCTGGTCCAAGTATCGGGTCAATTTTCATTATTGATTTTGAAATTTTCTTTTGTTAGCAGCCACTTGCGAAACTGAACCCCGATCGCTGCAGCATCAATCTTGTTTGCCAAGTCAGCGTGGCAACGAGTGGTGCGGTGATCCGCCAGCATATCCGCATGCGATTTCACCGCATTCGCCAATGCATGCGCATTACCGGCAGGGATTAAAGCGACACACGGAGGATTGTGCCGCAGGAGCTCCCGAATGGCTGGGGAGTCTCGGGTAATTAACGGCTTTTGCGCTGCAATAATCTGGTAGACCTTATTCGGGATAACATTGGCAGCTTTTTTCGAGGTGCCAAAAATGCCAAGACAGATATCCGCTTGTTGAATCCAGGTTATCAAATCGGGGTAATCAATCCATTCAAGCCAACGCAGGCGTGCCACAGGCGCGTTAGCAAGCATCTCTCGGACGCGTTGTGTTTCTTGTCCCTGTCCGATCAATATCCAATCGATCTTTTCATCACGTAGCAAGCCGGCAGCTTCTACAATATATTCAATCCCATGCAATGGAATAAACTGGCCGTAGAACAGCACCTGCAAAGGCCTTTCAGGTTGCGGAGCAGTTGCGGGGGCGACCGGGAATTTTTCTGTTTCCGCGCCTACCCACACCGCGCCGCATTCGCCGTCACGTAAACGAAAGAGTCCTTCCAACCGTCTGGCGTGTGCTTCGGTATCCATGAAGATGCCGTTGGCCGCTCTGACCGCGAGCCACTCCAGCCCCCACAACACACGAGCCGCCGGGTGGTGGATACTGAACAAACGCCGATCGTCGACCACCGTATCGTAGGCCGAGATAAAGACATCCCATGCTACCGGCGTGCGTCTTAACCAGGCGAAGCAGCGGATGACCAATACATCGAACAAGCCTGGGTAGCTGACCAGAACCAGATCATGGGCCGGCAATCGCAGATATCGCCAAATCAGTAATGGATAGCAGGAAAAGAGACGGAGCACCAAAGACAGCTTGCTGAAAACACTGCTGATCTGGCTTTTGTCTTCAATACCGCTCCAGATATCTGTGTGACACTCGATCAATTGGACGCTGCTTTTCCGGATACCCTCGCGCAACAGCCTCACCCGTGGTTTGCCCGTGTCATAAGTACCCCATAAGACGATTTTCATCGAATCTGCTTAAGCAGCCATGTCATCAAGCGGCGTCAACGATTGCATATCCCGATCAATCGAGCGATCCAATATTGCGTTTGCGTCTTTGCCAGCTCGTAATCGAAAGCGCACGTCTTCGGTCAATTTTCGGTTGGCTGCCAACATATCCGCCAAAAAAGCTACCAGCAAGGTCTGAAATCCCATTACCAATAAGACAGCTACCAGAATCAAGGACTGAATGTGCCCCGCCCCTTCGCCACCGATGTACTTCCACATGAACCGCAAACCAATCAAGAGGCCTGCGCTGAACAATATGGCGCCAATCGTTCCGAAAAAGCGAAAAGGACGATAGATGACGAAAATTCTTACAATGGTGACTATGCTGCGCCACACATACGATGAGATGCTTTTGACCAGGCGTGACGGCCGCAGGTCCGCGTTCACCCGGATGGGAACCGAGGTGATACTCATGTTTTTTTGCCCGGCCTGGATGATGGTTTCGAGTGTGTAGGTGTAGTTACTGAAAACTGTCAGGCTTTGGGCCGCAGTGCGGCTGATAGCGCGAAAGCCACTGGCGGCGTCGGGGATGTCAGTCTTGCTGGCGACACGTACCACCCAGCTGCCCAGTTTTTGCAGCATTTTTTTCCACGGCGAAAAATGTTCAATCGCTTCAATTGGGCGTGCACCCACTACGATATCGGCTTGCTTAGCGACAATAGGCGCAGTAAGTGCGGGGATATCATCCGCATTGTATTGATTATCGGCATCGGTGTTGACAATAACATCCGCTTTCAGGTGCAGGCATGCCTCCAGTCCGCTCATGAACGCGCGCGCCAAGCCCTGATTACGAGTATGGCGTACTACATGGTCGACACCGTTTTCTCGGGCTATCTTAATCGTGTCGTCACTACTACCGTCGTCAATGATTAACCATTCGACGCTATCAAATCCCAAGATTTTTCTGGGTAAGGCAGCAAGCGCAATGGCGAGGGTCCCGGCTTCGTTATAACAAGGGATCTGGATAATCAGCTTCACGTCGTTCCGTTTCTTTTATATTAGATGCTGCTATACGATACATTTCCACTATCTTGTATCAGTACAATTTGTTTTTTGAGGGCCAAAACAATATCGAAACGCTTAAGCCGCAGAGCAGGGTCAGGATGATGGCCTGCGTACGCCTCTTGTTCGACTCTGTAACCGCGTCAATGGAGAACATAAGACTCCAATCTAATTCCCGATTATCACGACGCGCTTTCCCCCTGGTTGTGTCTGATGTCATCCAGGCTGTAACGGCTTTGCCAGCCGGGCTATCTATCCCCTCAAGGACCAGCGCGGCGGGCTTATCTGCGATATTTTGCAGGGGCAATTCATCATAACAAAAACGCTGATAAGCGTTGTCGTGCACCTGACGGGTATTGAACAAGATTTTTTGTGAAAAATGTCCTGCTCGCAAGCTCACGGCAAAAGTACCTGTATTGTCTCGATTGTTGTAATTTGCTAACAAAATATCGATGCAAAGCGTGTCTGATCCGGGCCTTTTAAAATTGTTGATCAAGTTCCAATCGATGGGTTGCTCAAGACGAAAGCCAGCTGTC
The DNA here is from genome assembly GCF_900107095.1 of Collimonas sp. OK242. Lineage (GTDB taxonomy): Bacteria > Pseudomonadota > Gammaproteobacteria > Burkholderiales > Burkholderiaceae_D > Collimonas. The sequence continues at coordinate 157,191 of NZ_FNOR01000004.1, read as the reverse complement.
AGCTCACCAGCCGGTGTTTGCTGTAGAACTGGTGGCGGGGGGAGAACAGAATATTCATATTTTCTTGAATATGAACCGTCTGGAAAAATGAAAATAAAAATTAGAAAGCAGGTCACCCATAAAACGAGAATGAAAAATGAATTGAACGATTTCATTGGTAATATATTAAATAAAATGGAATGACTTGATTGATATAAACAGACAATTCTGCACAAGCCAGTAATGCAATTCCGGTATTGATAATAAATCCAGGGAGGCGTAATCGCATCAATACAATCGCCGCGGATAAAATTATCAATGGAGTAACTGGATAGAAATATCTTCCTTGCGCTGCGCGTAAAACACCTTCTTCCAGGTAGGCACCATAAATATGATATAAAAAAACGGAACCGAAAAATAACGTGATTGCAAATCCGTAAAGAGCTATTCTGTCAGTGCTATCTGTGACGTAAAAAACTAAAGGGATCGCTACAATTCCCAGAAATATTGATATGGGAATGGGCAAGAATAAAATAAACATAAAACTACTGAAACTTGTGATACTGATGAAGATTGCAGCATAGCATGCAAGGAAGATAATGGCAGCGAGCAGTATAATTTTATATTTACAATTTATCAGATGAAAGTTTGCTTGTGAAATTAAGGAATTGTTATTTGGGGATTTTGATTTTTCTTTGAAAGAGCACCATGCAAGCCTTGAAATATAAACCATGCAGATGCATGCCATAATGAATAAAAGAGCCAAAAATACATCATGTGGCAATCCATCTGCCGTAATTCCAATAAATTTTAAATGACGTGGAAATGCATCATATTCAAGAAATACATGGTCCATGCCGGCAGCCATATGGCCGAACATGCCATAAAACAAATTGACTATTGATTCGAACACAGGCTGTGAGTTTATATAATCTGAAAAATTCTGCTTTAATGCAATATCCAGTCCTGGTTTCCTATCGGTTCCAGATGTGTAAAAAAAAGACTTAAAATAAATGAAATTGCGTGCCGCCCACATAACTGGTATAGATATTGCAATTAAAAGTATTCCTATTGCATGTCTAACCCGGTTCGGTCCAGAAAGTTCCAGAATTAGAATAAATACCATGGGAGCAATCAGAACCAGTGGAGTCATCATTTTGGTTCCACCTGCGATAGCGAGCCATATTGCACATTGATATGCATCTTTGATTTCTCGAATGAGAATATATTTCGCAAAGAAATGAGTGGCGAGCGCGCAAAAGAGAAAAAGCGATATATCGTGATTGGTGCCTGAAGATAAATGCGATGTCATCGGAATGAAACCAATCGCTGCGGCGACTGCCGTAGAACGTGATGAATCTAATCCGACAACCCTGCAAGTTCGAAATAGAACTAGCAAAAGTAAGGCTCCTGACAATGCGGATACGATACGTGGTAACCGGTAAAGAATATCCGGGTCATTGATTATCAGGCTTCCTATTTTCAGTGGTATCGCTGCAATGGCGTAATACACAGGGGGGTGCTGCGCGATCCAGTTGTATGCAGGCTGGGAATTTGCAGTCTTTTCAACATGTCCCATAACGTCGGCACTTATCACCGACTTCCCGGATGATGGGGGGCTCAGTAGTGGAATGCCTTTTCCATATGCAATATCCTGGGTATATGCAAAATGCCCAATTTCATCTGGAACCGCCGCAAATGGCGTTACGTAGAAAGACAGATACAGTGCTTTGATTAAGAAAAGCAAAGATATTAATAATATTGAAAATGAGTAATTCTTGGAAATATTATTTATTTTCAGCATGTGCCGTCTTGGCCAATTAAAATTGCAGATCGAAAAATATTATTGATGATAATTTATCAATATGCAAGTTCGAAAAGAAATATATCATTCTCAAGGAAATTTAAAGGGGGAATATGGCGTATTGTGCTGTTTTGTATTTAATTGTATTAAATTGTATCGTATTGTGTATTGCCGGGATGAAAGGCATTCGGTTTGCTGTTCATAGGGACTAGCAGCGGCCGCGCTACATAGTCGGCTTGATAAGAGTTGCAAATTAGCATTGTTTCATAGCTGCATCGGCGGCAGCCATTTGATATTCCGTTACATTCAGCGAGCCCTTCTGGCAATGCCCCCCCAACATTGGATTATTCCGACCGTGACTTGTCTCAGCTGTTCCCGCCATCATCGCAACGCGGCATAATACGGCCATGGAACAACAAATTATCGAAATCGACATTGCCGACTGGCAGATCAGCACGCCGAATTCAGCGTGGATTTCCGCCCTTGAGGCGGGGAAAATCCTGTATTTCCCGCATCTCAGCTTTGCGTTTACGGCCGACGAACGGCGCTTCCTGACACCGGCGGTGCGCGATCCCAAGAGCCGCAATATCAGCCTGGACGCCAATGGCAAGCTGAAAGGCGCGCTGGGCGACGCGGCCGATCAGGCGGCGCTGGCCAACATGATCGGGCGCTTTCGAGCGCAAGCGCAGCAACTGATCCATTCCTTGCTGCCGGCTTATGCGGATACGCGCAGCGAGTTGCGCATGGCGCCGACCAGCTATCGGCCGATGCAGGTGGAAACCCGCTCTCAATCCTGGCGCGCCGATGACCGCCGCCTGCATGTCGATGCATTCCCGTCGCGGCCCAATTACGGTGAACGCATCTTGCGTGTATTCGCCAATGTGAATCCGGACGGCGTGCCGCGCGTATGGCGGGTTGGCGAACCGTTCGAAGATGTGGCGCAACGCTTCTTGCCTAGGGTGAAAGCGTATTCACGCTGGCAGGCGCTGGCATTGAACGCCTTGCATGTGACCAAGTCCTTGCGCAGCGAATACGATCATCTGATGCTGCAATTGCATGACGCCATGAAATCTGATCTGGCATATCAAAAAGATGGCCCGCAGCTGACGCAGCCATTTGCCGCTGGATCGGTCTGGGTCTGTTTTTCCGACCAGACGCCGCATGCCGTCATGTCGGGCCAGTACATGATGGAGCAAACCTTGCATCTGCCGGCAGCCAGGCAATACGATCCGGACGCCAGCCCGCTAGCAATTTTGCGTCGCTTGACCGGCCGTGCGCTGACCGAATGAACGCTGCATCGGGTTTTGATGCAGGGCGGGCCCGGCGCATCCGCTTGTTGTATTCCGCAGTATGGTGGCTGGCGCTGCCCTTTGTATTACTGCGCTTGTGGCGCCGCGGCGGCAAGGAACCTGGTTACCGCCAGCATGTGGCGGAGCGCATCGGCTTTTATCCGCCGCTGGCGCCGTCGCTGACAGCGCGCAAATTCTTGTGGGTGCATGCGGTCTCGGTCGGTGAAACGCGCGCTGCCGAGCCTTTGATTGCTGCCATGCTGGAGGCCTATCCAGAGCACGCAATTCTATTGACGCATATGACGGCGACCGGCCGCGCTACCGGACAGGCTTTGTTTGGCAAATCGCCACGGGTGCTGCAATGTTTTCTGCCCTACGATACCGGTTGGATGGCAGGGCGTTTCCTGCGCCATTTCTCGCCTCGCCTGTGCGTCCTGATGGAAACCGAAGTGTGGCCGAACCTGATCGCCCAGTGCGGACGCTACAAGGTGCCGGTGGCGCTGGTGAATGCGCGTCTGTCGGCGCGTTCCCTGCGTCGCGGCAAACGTTTTTCTAGCTTGATGACCGAGGCTGCCGGCGGCATGTCCTGCGTTGGCGCGCAAACCGAAGCAGACGCCGGACGTTTGCGGCAACTCGGCGGCAACAACGTGCAAGTGACCGGCAACCTCAAGTTCGACGTCACGCCTTCTCCTGCCTTGTTGGCCGTCGGCGCTGCGATGCGAGGACAGATCGGTGATCGTCCGGTGCTGCTGTGCGCCAGTACGCGCGATGGCGAAGAGGAGTTGATTCTCGATGCTTTGTCCAGGCGCGGCCAGGATCCAGCTTATGCCGATTTGTTGACCACGAATTTGCTGACCATCATCGTACCGCGTCACCCGCAGCGCTTCGATGAAGTGGCGGACATGGCGGCAGCAAAGGGATTGCCGCCGTTGCGCCGCACCCGGCTGGCTGACGAACCGGTGCCGCCGCAAGTGAAGGTACTGATCGGCGATTCGATGGGAGAAATGTTCGCTTATTACGCTATGTGCGATGTGGCATTCATCGGCGGCAGCCTGCTGCCGATGGGGGGGCAAAACCTGATCGAGGCGTTTGCGGTCGGCAAGCCGGTATTGATCGGACCTCATACTTTCAATTTTTCAGATATTACCGAACAGGCGATTGCTGCCGGCGCCGCGCAACGGGTGAGCGACGTTGACAATATGCTGGAGACTGCAAAACAATTATTGCAGGCGGACCAGCAGCGTCAGACGATGAGTGGGCAAGCCATTCGTTTTGCACAGCAGCATCGTGGCGCAACAGCGCGCACCATGGCCTTGCTGGCGCCGTTTATCTGATCGTTCTGCCATGCATGCAACTGTGATCGCCACCAAACTGCTGAGTACCTTGCTACTGCTGCCAACCAATCTGATCTTGTTGTGCATCGCCGGCTTGCTGCTGCGACGGACTCATCCACGCGTCGGCATGGCCGTAAGTCTGGCGTCGTTGCTGTTGCTGGCAGTATTCAGCAGCAAGGCCGGCGCTTTGTTGCTGGTGACGCCGCTGGAGCAACGTGCGCCACCGATGGCGGCGGGCGCGGCAGATGGCGCGCAGGCGATTGTCATACTGGGTGGGGGCAGGCTGGGAAATGCACCGGAATATGACGGTGACGATACGCCAAACTATTGGACCCTGGCGCGTTTGCGTTATGGCGCGAAGATACAGCGCCAGACCGGGCTGCCGATATTGGTGTCAGGCGGTAAGCCTGACGGCTCGACGGTAACGGAAGCGGCCGTGATGGCAAACAGTTTGCGCGACGATTTTGCGACGCCGGTAAGGTGGCTCGAAGGGGCGTCTGACGATACCAGGCAAAATGCAAAATTCTCCGCCGAGATGTTAAGACTGGCGAATGTGAAAGAAATCATCCTGGTGACGGATGCGGTGCATATGCAGCGCGCTCGGCTGCTGTTCGCTCAGACCGGGCTGAGGGTGGTCGCCGCCCCAACAGTGGAGCGCCTTACTCTGCTGAGTTTCCTGCCGTCTGGCGAGGGTATGCGGCGTAGCGGATATGCGTTGCACGAATGGCTGGGACTACTTTGGTAGCGGGGCGACGGGATTTTTGGCAGCTAACCGGAACTGCGTGAGTGCGAGCTAACTCCAATTTCGGCCAAGATCCGGACCCGCGCAGTTTTGTAAGTCATTGACGCATAACGCGTTTTAATGACATGGAGAACCCAAGTTTGCTATCCTTCGCTACCTGAAAAAAAAGCAGTCTCAATGGATTGCTTTCTAGTTCGTGTTTTTTTATAAATTTCGTGTGATTAAGTTTTTATCCTTGAAGTTTGAGGATTCAACCAATATAAGTCAGTAAGGATTGCAATTGGGTGCCATTTCGTCTTGTAACTCTGCTTCAGATATTATTCTCAATTCCGATGTTGTGCATGTGGCCTTCGGTGTTGACACTAATTATTTCCGCGGTATGGGCGTCAATATTACCTCTATTGTTAAAAATAATCCTGACATGGTTTTCATTTTTCATGTCTTCGCATTTTCCATTACAGATGATAGTCGGCGCCGCTTAGAGGAATTGGAAAGAAGTTGTAATACTTCCATAGTAATTCATCTCCTGCATACTGATATATTGTCTGAATTCTCTCAATTTCCTTGTTTCTCGCAGCACCCGCTTGGCACATTTGTCCGGATATTAATCCCCAATTTACTACATGGAATAACCGACAAAGTCCTGTATCTTGATGCCGATATCTTGTGCATGGGTAAAATTCAGGATTTATTGTCTGTTGAAATGAAGAATTGCATTGCCGCAGTTGTTCATGATGAACTTGAAACCACCGTAAAGACGCAGGTTGCGGCATTGCATCTGCAGCATCATGAATATTTTAATGCGGGAGTGATGTACATTGATGTGAATAATTGGGTAGCGAACGATATCCAAAATAAGGCGCTCATTATTCTTTCAACCCAAGAATTGCGCTTCGCAGATCAGGATGCATTAAATGTCGTACTTAATGGGCATACAAAATTCATTGATGAAAAATGGAATTACCGTTACCACCTGGTGGATTTTCTCAGTAAAGGCGGTACACGTCTGAATGTTACGGAGCCATTTGTATTCATGCATTTCACAGGCCCGGTAAAGCCTTGGCAAGCCTGGTGCCTGCACGAAGCAAAATCCATATTTATCGAATACCAGTTAATGTCTTCTTGGGCTGATATGCCCTTGGATCAGCCGAAAAGTACAAGAGAATTGAAATTGTTTTCAAAATTCCTGATTAAACAACACAGAGTCGCCGAAGGAGTCGGGTGGCATATGAAATATTTATGGATGAAATTTATTCATGATGTAAAGAAATATACGAAATCATGAATATTTTTTTATATCTAATGTGAAGTTGAGTCGAAGTAGCAGTCGTTAAAAGCGATAAAATTATTTGTTCATGTTTGTACTGGAATGTTCGTAAATCGGAGAAGCACTTGCGTTACATGAAATATTTGATTATTGCCATAATCATAGCTTTTTATATATTGGCATTAGTTGTAGATCGCGCGGCCGGGCTACTCTTTGCCTTAATGCTGGTATTGAGCCTGATCTTGCTTGTCATTAAAAAACGTCCGGACGGCAAATCATTTGGTCAACTGATGAAAGATTATTGGCCGCTTAATCTGGCAATGTGCGCTCCCTTGGTTGCCGTATTTGCGAATCAGGTTGCATCTGGTAATTTTATGGGCAGAACATACGATCCGCTCCTTCGGCTTGCGATGTTTGGGCTGATTTTTTGGATTGTCTCGTTTTTACCGATCAGATATATGAAGCAGGTGCAATGGGCCTTGGTCATCGGCGCAATTCTGTCCGCTGTCAAAATCCATATCCTGACCGGCGGTGGAGCCTTACGTTATGGAACAGATTTCATTCCCATTATAATTTTTTCCGAAATGGCATTGTTGCTGGGTGTTTTCTCGGCATTGTCGATCTCGTGGAATAATCCCGGCAACAAAATAACTATATTCTTCAAAATTGTAGCGCTATGCGCCGGCTTGTATGCGGCGTACTTATCGCAATCACGTGGCGTCTGGCTTACGATCCCGGTTTTTATTGTGATTGCCGGCCTGGTGACAAAAAACATCCCTAGCAGTTACAAACTATCAGTCATAGTTTTTTTTGTAATATTAATTACTGCCGTTTCCCACTACGGTCAAATTGTAAAAGAGCGGATGTCCGTTGCTGAAAGTGATATGACTCAATATTCCGGGGGTGAAAATGTTGACACCTCCCTTGGCATTCGCCTTCAACTATGGCGAGGATCCTGGGTACTGTTCACTGAACATCCGCTTACCGGGGTTGGTGTAGAGGGTTTTCCAAAAGCTTTAGAGGAGTTGTCCAAGCGAAATATTATTACGCCATTCGCGGCAACTTTTCCACATTCGCATAACGAAGTATTATTCATGATGTCGAAGCTGGGCATATTCGGATTGTTCGCATTATTGGCATTATATTTCACCCCGGCATATTATTTTTTACGTGATATACGCAATGATGACCATGAGGTTCGATATACAGCTGGCATGGGAATAGCACTCTGTCTTGGCTTTATCGTCCTGGGCTTGGTTGACGTTGTATTTTTGTGGTGGGAGATTTATCCATACTATGTTTTGAGTATTGCTTTTTTCTTGACATACATAATAAAACGCAAAAAATCCCTTGAAGGGGAGCAGCCGCTTCGTTCTTGATTCTTGAACATTTGTTAATGCTTACAGGAAACTAACAGGAAAGCCTCCTGGAGTCACATCCCGTTTGGATTCATGGTTTGCCAGCGCCATGAGTCGCTGCATATGGTGTCTATCCCCCGAGTGGCGTGCCAATCAAGGATGTCCGCAGCTAAAGACGGATCCGCATAGTAGGCGGCGACGTCGCCTGGGCGCCTTGTTACAATCTCATAGGGAATCGGGCGCCCGCATGCTTTTTCATAAGCGTGTATCACCTCAAGAACGCTGATGCCGCGTCCAGCGCCAAGATTGACTGTGAACGATGCATTGCCGGATCGGTCGTCAAGCAAATGTGACAATGCCGACACATGCCCTTCTGCTAAATCCATCACATGTATGTAGTCGCGTACTCCAGTCCCATCCGGGGTAGGATAATCGCCGCCGTATATGCGTAATTTGTCCAGTTTTCCAACGGCAACTTGTGCCACATAAGGCATCAGATTGTTGGGCACGCCGCGTGGATTTTCGCCGATCAGCCCGCTCTCATGAGCGCCAACCGGATTGAAATAGCGCAAATAGCCGATGTTCCATTCATGGTCTGAACATTCCAGGTCGCGCAAAATCTGCTCGCTCATCAATTTGGTTTGGCCATACGGACTGGCCGTCTTTAAAGAGGCAGTCTCTTTAATCGGTACGGATTCGGGATCGCCGTAGACCGTGGCAGATGAACTGAATACCAGGGTTTTCACCTCATGCTGCGCCATAGCCATGCACAAGCTTAACAGGCCGTTCAAATTCGTATCGTAATAAGCGAGCGGAAGTGCTACTGATTCTCCCACCGATTTCAGCGCGGCAAAATGAATGGCTGCATCAATTCTGTTTTGTGAAAAAATTGCATTGAGAAGAGATTTATCCCGTACATCGCCTTCGGCAAAATTCAATTTTGTCTGAGTAATCGTAGAAATCCGTTGAATAACTTCAATACTGCTGTTGCACAAATTATCCAAACCGATAACGTCATATCCGGCCTCAATCAGGGTACACCAGGTATGGGAGCCGATATATCCGGTAGCGCCGGTTAAGAGAATAGTTTTCTTCATAGGGAATTTATTTCAGTTTGACTTGCAAATTCGAAAATTGCTCACTGGCTCTATTGGGTACATGGGCAAACTGTAGTGGTAAAAAAAGCGCCGCACAAGTGCGGCGCCTTTATATTTGGATCAATACTGAAATCCCGCCAAATTACTACTTGGCCGCCAGGGTATTTTCATTTAACCCGCCACCCAGCGAACGATACAGGTCAATCGCGTTGTTCAAACGCAACTGCCGCGTCTGGATCAGCGCCTGTTGTGCCGAGAACAGATCACGCTCCGCGTTGAGGCGATCGGTGGAACTGGCGATGCCATTCTTGTAACGCAGATCGGTTAATTTCACCCGTTGTTCCTGCGCTTTGACGAACGCATCCTGAGCCGCCAGCTGATCTTCCAGCGTACCACGGGCAACCAGCGCATCGGCCACTTCCCTGAATGCACTCTGTATGGTTTTCTCGTAGTTGGCAATCGCCAGATTCTTGCGGATCTCGCTCAGCGACAGGTTGGCGCGATTACGTCCACCCTCAAAAATCGGCAAGGTCAACTGCGGCACAAAAGACCAGGTACGGCTGCCTGCCGAGAACAGGCTGCCGAGCGATGTGCTGGAATTGCCGATCCCGGCCGTCAGCGAAATGGTGGGGAAGAAGGCGGCACGGGCGGCGCCGATGTTGGCATTGGCGGAGCGCAATTGCTGTTCCGCCTCACGGATATCAGGACGGCGTGTCAGCAGATCGGAAGGCAGGCCGGCCGGAATATCGGTGACGATCTGTTCATCCGACAACGATTGCGGCGCCGGCAACTCACCCAGCGGCTTGCCGACCAGAAGCTCCAATGCGTTGGTGGCCTGGCCGCGCTGGCGCGCCAGCGTAGTCAGCGACACGCGGGCTGCTTGCACCAAAGTCTCGGAATTGCGCAGATCAAGCTCGGATGATGCGCCGACATCAAAGCGCAACTTGTCCCGCTGGTAGTCGTCTAGCCGGCTATCCAGGGTTTGCTGCGCCAACCGTTGCTGTTCGGCGAACGACTGCTCGGCCAGGTAAGCTTGCGCAACCTGCGAAATCAGGCTGATTTGCGCGGACTGACGTGCTTCCTCGGTCGCCAGGTAGCTGGCCAGTGCGGCATCTTTCAAGCTGCGGACACGGCCAAAGAAGTCCAGTTCGAAAGAGGTCATGTTCAAGCCGACCGAATAGGCAGTGCCGACCGCGGCTTGGCCCGGAACCAGTTGATCGGCCGCTGTACGGCCGCGAGTGCGGCTGAAGTTGCCGTTCAAATGTGGCAGCGCATCGGATGCGGTGATGTCGTACTGGGCGCGCGCCTGCTCGATATTCAAGGCTGCGGTGCGCAGGTCGCGGTTGTTTTCAAGCGCCGATGCGATCAGCGCCTGCAGACGCTGGTCAGGGAAAAACTGGCGCCAGCCGAGCGCCACCGCTTCCAGTTGCGCCTGGCCGTCGGCAGCAGCCGGATAGCTGCCGGCCACCGGCGCTTCCGGCCGTACGTAGGTTGGCGCCATGGTGCAACCCGAGAGGACCCCTGCCAGCAGCAGGGCGCCGGTCAGCTGCTTGGGTAAGTACGCCGTCATTGCCATATTAAACATGCTGATTCTCCACATCTATTTTCTTGTTGGCCGCATACATCTTCCGTTGGCGTTCGCTGCCTTTGAAGAACTTGCGCACCACCACGAAGAACACCGGCACCAGGAACACCGCCAAGGCTGTCGCTGTGATCATGCCGCCCATCACGCCGGTACCGATTGCGCGCTGGCTGCCTGAGCCGGCGCCGGTCTTGATCGCCAGCGGCAACACGCCCAGGATGAACGCGAACGAGGTCATCAGAATCGGCCGGAACCGCAGATGCACCGCTTCCAGCGTCGCTTCGATCAGACCCTTGCCTTGCGCCTGCAGGTCTTTCGCGAATTCGATAATCAGAATCGCGTTCTTCGCCGACAAACCGACCACGGTAATCATCCCGACCTTGAAGTAGACATCGTTAGGCATGCCGCGCAAGGTCACGCCCAGCAGTGCGCCGAGAATCCCCAGCGGCACCACCAGCATCACTGACAGCGGGATGGAAGTACTTTCGTACAAGGCCGCCAACACCAGGAACACCGCCAGCAGCGACAATGCGTAGAGCATCGGCGCTTGCGAGCCGGAAGTCTTTTCTTCCAGCGACTGGCCGGTCCATTCAAAGCCGAAGCCAGGAGGCAGTTTGGCAGTCAATGCTTCCATCTCATCCATGGCTTCGCCGGTGCTATGGCCAGGTGCAGCGCCGCCGGAGATTTTCATCGCCGGATAGCCGTTGTAGCGTGTCAGTTGTACCGGACCATTGGTCCAGTGCGAGCTGGTGAACGACGAGAACGGCACCATGGTTCCTTGAGTGTTCTTGACATACAGCCTGGCCAGGTCTTCCGGTTGCAGCCGTTGCGGTGAATCGGCTTGCACGATTACCCGTTGCTGACGTCCCTGGTTAGGGAAGTCATTGACGTAGGAAGATCCAAGCGCAGTCGACAGCACGCTGTTGATGGCGTTGAACGAGACGCCCAGGGCATTGGCCTTGTCGCGGTCAATATCGAGTTGCAACTGGGGTGCATCTTCCAGGCCTTCGGGACGAACGCCAGCCAGGATTTTGCTTTGCGACGCCATGCCCAGCATTTGGTTACGCGCCGCGGTCAGCGCAGCATGCCCCTGTCCCGAACGGTCTTGCAGACGGAAGGTAAAGCCGGTGGCGTTACCCAGTTCCGGAATCGGCGGCGGATTCAGCGGGTAGACGATGGCGTCCTTGATTTGCGAGAACACGCCAAATGCCTTGCCCGCAATCGCGTCGGCCGACTGATCCGGCCCACGTTCGCTCCAGTCCTTGAGCGGCGTGAATACCAGGCCGGCATTCTGGCCGTTACCGGAGAAACTGAAACCGGTAATGGCCACCACATGGGCGACGCCAGGCAATTTCGCGTAATAGTCCTCAATCGTCTTGATGACTTCCAGGGTGCGGTTGCTGCTGGCGCCGGAAGGCAATTGCACGTTGGTGACGATGTAGCCCTGATCTTCGGCCGGCAGGAACGATGCCGGCAAGCGTGCATACAGCAAGCCGACGCATATCAGGATCGCGCCATATATCAGCAGGTAACGGCCGGTCTTCGTCAGCATCTTGGCGACTACGCCTTGATAGCCGTTGGTGGCAGCGCTGAACCTGCGGTTGAACCAGCCGAAGAAGCCCGTTTTCTCATGGTGATGTCCGGCTTCCACCGGTTTCAGGATGGTGGCGCACAGCGCTGGCGTCAGCGTAAATGCCATCAATACCGAGAACACCATCGAAGCTACCATCGACAGCGAGAACTGGCGATAGATGGCGCCGACCGCACCGCTAAAGAACGCCATCGGGATGAACACCGCGATCAGCACCAGGGTGATACCGATCAGTGCGCCGGTAATCTGGCCCATCGCCTTGCGGGTTGCATCGCGCGGCGACAAACCTTCTTCGCTCATGATGCGTTCGACGTTTTCCACCACCACGATCGCATCGTCGATCAGGATACCGATCGCCAGCACCATGCCGAACATGGTCAGCACGTTGATCGAGAAGCCGAACAGCAGCAAGGTGGCGAAAGTACCCATCAGCGCGACCGGTACGACCAGCGTCGGAATCAAGGTGTAGCGGATGTTTTGCAGGAACAGATACATCACCAGGAACACCAGGATGATCGCCTCTACCAAGGTCTTGACCACTTCTTCGATCGAAATCTTGACGAATTTCGAGGTGTCGTAAGGAATGGTATATGTGACGCCGGCAGGGAAGTACTTCGACAGTTCTGCCATCTTGGCATGGACTGCGGTAGCGGTGCCAAGCGCGTTGGCGGTTGGCGACAATTGCACGCCGACGAAGGAAGTCGGCTTGCCGTCGAGCCGGCCGGCAGTCGCATAAGACTGGCCACCGATTTCAATACGGGCAACGTCGCGCAGGCGCACCACCGAGCCATCCGCATTGGCGCGCAATTGGATATTGCCGAACTGTTCAACGGTATTCAGCTGGCCGGTGACAACCACGGTAGCGGAGATCTGCTGGGTACCGGGGCTAGGCAAATCGCCGATAGTGCCGCCTGCGACCAAAGCATTTTGTGCCGTGATCGCAGCCGTCACATCGGCTGGCGTCAGATTGAGGCCGACCAGTTTGGCCGGATCAATCCAGATCCGCATGGCGCGTTCGGTACCGAACAACTGAGCTTGGCCAACGCCCGGCACACGTTTGATTTCGTTCAGCACGTTACGCGACAGGTAATCGCCGAGCGCAATCGGATCGAGCTTGCCGTCACTCGATGACAGACCGATAAACATCAGGAAGTTACTGCGCGACTTGGTGACTTGCACACCTTGCTGCGTGACCGCCGCCGGCAGGCGAGCTTCCACTCGCTTCAAGCGGTTTTGTACGTCCACTGCTGCCAGGTCGGCATTGGTTTCAGGCGAGAACGTCACGGTGATAGCTACCGTGCCGTTAGCCTGGCTTTGCGACTCGATATATTGCAAACCATCGGCGCCGTTCATTTCCTGTTCAATCAGGCTGGTAACGCTATCGTCGAGAGTTTGCGCAGTTGCGCCAGGATAGGTGGCGTTAACGACAATCGTCGGCGGTGCAATCGAGGGATACTGGGCCACCGGTAATTGCGTGATGGCCAATGCACCCCCGAGCAGGATGAATATCGCCAGCACCCACGCAAATACGGGGCGATCGATGAAAAACTTGCCCATTAATAGGCTCCTTATTTAGCAGTTGAGGCAGCTGGAGCTGCGGCCGCGGCGGTAGCGGCAGCAGTCGGGTTCCATGGCGTTGGTTTCACCACCGCGCCCGGCTTGACCTTTTGCATGCCTTCGACGATCACCTTGTCGCCGGCTTTCAAGCCGTCGCTGACGATCCATTTATCGCCTTGCGCAACATCGGCCGTAACCGGACGTACCGCCACCTTGTTGTCGGAGCCGACAACAAATACCGAAGAACCGTTGAGGTCACGCTGCACGGCTTGTTGCGGCACTGTCAAGGCAGAAGCGTTAACTGCCTGTTCCAGCTTGGCGCGCACGTACATGCCCGGCAACAGGCTGTGATCAGGGTTCGGGAATTCTGCGCGCAAGGTGACTGCGCCAGTGTTGGCGTCAACCGTCAAATCGGAAAACAGCAATTTGCCCGATTGCGGATAAGGGCGGCCATCTTCGGTCACCAGCGTCACCTTAGCCTGCCCTTGACCGGCGCTTTGCAACTGGCCGCTCTTCATTGCTTGCTGCAGTTTGAGAATGTCGGTGCTGGACTGGGTCAGGTTGACGTAGATCGGATCGATTTGCTGCACGACTGCCAGTTGAGTCACTTCACCTTGACCTACCAGCGCGCCCTCGGTAACCAATGCCTTGCCGATGCGGCCGGAAATTGGCGAGGTCACAGTCGCGTAACCGAGATTGAGGCTGGCGGTCTGGCGGGCGGCCTTGGCCGATGCAACATCTGCCGCAGCTTGCTTCTGCGCCGCAACGGTGTCGTCATACTCCTGCTTGCTGACGGCGTTGACTTCCACCAGTGGCTTATAGCGTTGCGCTTTCAACGTTGCAGTAGTCAGATTTGCTTCGGCTCTAGCCAATGATGCTTGCGCACTGTCGTAAGCGGCCCGCAATGGCGCCGGATCAATCTGATACAAGGTTTGACCGGCTTTCACATCGCTGCCTTCGCGGAAGTCGCGCTTGAGCACGATGCCGGCTGCGCGTGCGCCGATTTGAGCGATACGGGTAGATTCCAGCCGACCCGGCAATTCAGTCGTGAGGGCCAGGCGTTCTGGCGCGATGGTGATGAAGGAAACACCGGCTGGCGGCGGCGCGCCCTGGGCGTCAGGTTTTTTGCCACAGGCGGCGACAGCGGACAATACCGCGATAGCCAGGGTGATACGCGTGAGACGATTGATGGAGCTAACTGAATTCATAAAATTCTCGCACGGTAATTGAAGAAAGACTGAGGAAAGACTGCAAATCTGACAGGTAACTCTGCTTCTGGAAATGACATAGGATATATAAGTAATTGCTTTGATGCACCGGATGCATTGCCTGAAAGCGGGTGGGACAGCCGGAATCCTGCTATTATACATACATACATGAATGTATGTGTTTTGCATATGTTGCGGTTTGTTGCCGTTTAATTATTTGCTGCAGATGCACAAAAACATGCAAAGTATCCTAACAGTTTGGAGGTCGGCTCAAAATGGCTAGAAGTACCAAAGAAGAAGCACTGGAGACGCGCAGCCGCATTTTGGATGCTGCTGTCGACGTGTTTCATACCCGCGGCGTGTCACAAACATCGCTGGCTGATGTAGCCAGCGCCGCAGGGGTAACACGCGGTGCGATTTATTGGCATTTCAAGAACAAGAGCGATTTATTCGACGCCATGTGCGAGCAGTTTCGCTTGCCGATGGAAGCCCTGATCACCAACAGCGCCGACGAGAGTGCTGTAGATCCGCTGGGTCAGTTCCGTAGCTGGTGTCTGTTTGCACTGGAAGAAGCGGTGCACAATCCGCAGACGCGCAAGATTTTCGACATCATTTTAAATAAATGCGAATTTGTCGATCCTGAAGATCCTATTTATATGCGTCAGCAGGAATGCTTTATAAAGGGCCGGATGAATATCCAGCGCATTCTGCGCTACGCTGTCGCCAAGGGCCAGTTGCCGCGTAATCTGGACACCGAATTGGGTGCTGTATCGGTGCAGGCACTGCTGTCAGGATTCCTGGATAACTGGTTGTTTAAACCGGACAGCTTTGATCTGGGAGCGCATACCGAAAGACTGGTAGATTTATGTATCTATATGCTGGAAACCGCACCGCCATTACGGAAAATATAGCCGGCCGGCGCCGGTCAAGTCATTGCTTGGCGGCATCGGTATCAATTATCTTTCTTAATACACCGCAGGCGCCAGCAAGGCATTAATCTGCTGCAGATCTTCTTCTTTCAAAGTGCCCACCGCTGACTTGAGTTTCAGGCTGTTCATCAGCGTATCGTAACGCGCCTTTGCCAAATCCCTGCGAGTGGAAAACAATTGCTGTTGCGCGTTCAGTACATCGATATTGATGCGCACGCCAACCTGGTAACCCAGCCGATTCGAATCCAGCGATGACTGGCTGGAAA
This sequence comes from Collimonas sp. OK242, assembly GCF_900107095.1. Classification (GTDB taxonomy): domain Bacteria; phylum Pseudomonadota; class Gammaproteobacteria; order Burkholderiales; family Burkholderiaceae_D; genus Collimonas. The sequence continues at coordinate 141,188 of NZ_FNOR01000004.1, read as the reverse complement.
TCTCCGCGGCCTCCAACGCCTTGATCTGCGCCAAACCGCTGCTGACGCCGAGAAAGGCCTGGCGCGCATTTAGCGCCGCGGTTCTGCGCGCATTTTCAAGATCGGAACGCGCCTTGTCTTCCAGCGCCACCGCCTGCCGCACGCTGCTGTTGACAGCGCCGCCGGCATACAAGGGAATGGTCCATTGCACGCCGATCGAGTTGGACATTTGCGAGATATTGTAAAAAGGAATAGGGCTGCCGCTGACATCCGAATGCGTGCGGCTAGCCACCAGATCGACCGTAGGCAGATGGCCGGCACGGCTTTTCTTGATCTCATGCTGCGCCGTATCCAGCGCAATTTCCTGGCCGATCACACCGAAATTCTGTTGCTCGGCGCTGCTGACCCAGTTTTCAATCGCCGCCGGTTGCGGCGCGCTCAGCTGGACACCGGGGCGCAAGGTCGCCAGCGGCGCCGGCGGCTTGCCGATAATCTGTTGCAGCACGTTGCGGCCGACTTCCAGATTGTTTTTGGCCGCGATTTCCTGCGCGATCACCAGATCGTAGCTGGCTTGCGCCTCGTTGGTATCGGTAATGGTAGCGGTGCCGACGTCGAAATTGCGTTTGGCGGAAGCCAGCTGCTCGGCAATCGCACTTTCCTGGGCTTGCAGAGATGCCAAAACGTCTTGCGCCGTCAAGATGTCAAAATAAGCCTGGCTGACGCGCAATATCAAATCCTGCTGAGCCTGGGCAAATCGGACTTCGCCGGCGGCCACCGATAATTTGCCTTCCTGGTATTGCTGCCAATAGGCCGGACGAAACAGCGGCTGGGTCAGCTGCAAGCTGTAATTGTTGGTGACGGTCTTCCAGGATTCCCCGGCACGGCTGTAATTGCCGCCGAAGCCGACCGTCGGCAACAGGCCGGCGCGGCCCTGTACACCAGCTTCGTTGTTGGCGCTCAGCGCATAGCGCGCGCTGGTATACGAGGGATCGTTGGCCAACGCTTGCTGATACGTCTGTACCAGATCGACTGCTTGCGCATTCACGGCCAGCAATGCGCTAGCGACCAACGAAGCCATCAGGGTATTGCGCATTACACTCTCCGGAACAGTGCGGCAGGTCGATCCATATATCTATATGTCGGTGTGCCTATGTCTAGTAGGTCGGCATCCCTGGGTCCACCTGCTGCGCCCATGCATGGATGCCACCGGTCAGGTTGCTGACGGCAGAAAATCCGTGACGCTCGAGAAAAGCCGCGACCTGCATGCTGCGCGCGCCGTGATGGCAGATGCAGACGATCGCCTGATCCTCTTCCAGGTCATGCAGATGCGCGGGCACCGTTTGCATCGGCATCAGCCGCACTGCATCTATGTGGCAAGTCTCGTATTCCCACGGTTCGCGCACATCCAGCAACAATGGCGTCGGACGTTGCGGATCGGCGATCCAGGCGGCCAGTTCTGAGGCTGTGAGATGTTGCATGCGCTGGCTTAAAACTTGAAGTGGGAATGAACGGCGGCTTCACGCAACGGCTTGACATCGGTTTCAAACAGATGGCGCGCGCTGTAGTTGCTTTCAGAAGTGCGGGTAATGATTTGTGCCGTCATCACCGGCGCTTCGCCGAGGATTGCCACAATCCGGCCGCCGACATTGAGCTGCTTGAGGAAAGCGTCCGGCAGGGCGGCGAGCGAACCGGAGATCACGATCGCGTCGTAGCTCTTGGTTTCGCTCTGGTCCCAGCCTTGGGCGCCGTTGCCCAGTGCAACCTCGACATTGGTGATGCCGTAGGCAGCCAGGTTGTTTGCCGCCAATGCTTTCAGCTCGGGATCGATTTCAACCGTCGTAACATGCCGGGCCTTGTAGCACAGCAACGCGGCCATGTAACCGGAGCCGGCGCCGATTTCCAGCACTTGCTCATGTTTCTTTACGGCAGCTTCTTGCAGCAGACGTGCTTCAATCTTAGGCGCCAGCATGTTTTCGCCGCCTGGCAGGGGGATTTCAGTGTCGGAAAACGCCAGGCTCTTGTACGCGGCTGGAACGAATTCTTCACGCCGTACTACCGTGAGCAGCTCCAGAACGTCCAGGTCCAGCACATTCCAAGGGCGAATTTGCTGTTCGATCATGTTGAAGCGGGCTTGTTCGATATTCATGGTTAAGGCTCGGTAGTGAAAATAAAGGGCTCATTCTATCAAAGGCCACCCTCAAAAACCTATTGCGCGGTACGGTAAATACAGCGATCCCAGGCTGCGCAGCCTGGGATCGCATGCAAGAAGGGTCTGCGCTTACTCATAGTTCGGCTGGAGCAGGCATGGGCCGGCTAAGCAAGCCATGCAGGCAGAGGTCGATAAAACTGTTCAGATAAGTTTCCGGGTTGACGGCTTCGACGTGGCAGGGATTGAGAGGTTGCTGCCACATCATCAGCATGATGACCGGCGCGACCAGTACATTGGCGGTCTGGTGGACATCGATCGCACGAAATTCGCCGCGCTCGATGCCACGCTGCAGCAGGCGCACCAGCATGGCGTTGCCGCGCATGCTGACTTCTTCGCGATGGAAGGTCGCCAGTTCGGGAAAATTGCCCGATTCGGCCATCATCAGTTTGGTGATCCCGGCCAGTTTGGTGGCGCCGATACGCTCCCACCAGACCAGGATGATGTCACGGAACAGATCGGCGCTGGAGCCGTGGTAGCCGCCAATGATGTCGTCAGCTTCATCCAGCAGCGGCAGCATGTTTTCGCGCACCACTGCCTTGAACAATTCTTCCTTGTTCTCAAAGTACAGATACAGCGTTCCTTTGGAGACGCCAGCCCGGGTTGCGACATCGCCCAGCCGGGTGGCGGCAAAGCCGCGTTCGACAAACAAATCCAGCGCGGCCGCCAGCAATTCCTGTGGACGTGCTTCTTTGCGTCTGGCCCAGCGGGGTTTGGAGCTGAAAGGGCAGTTCATGAATGCCTTGGCAATATACTTAGCTTATTTATTAACTGACTTTTGAGTCAGTAATGTAAGCGGCAACCGCCGGAGTGTCAAGAAAACCAGGCGAATGTTAACAGGCCCTAGAACTTGGGGGTAGGGAGGGGGATTGCAAGTAGAATCTGGCCTTCGGTTCAATCCGCAATGCTATAGAGCGTCAAATGTTTTTAAAATATACATTACTTGTCGAAAGTATGGCTTGAGTACGCCAGGCATCACTTGCCGTCCCGATTGCGGCGCATGCTGTACCGCACCGTCGATCTCGTCGCCTATCCCTGGCATGCCCGACGGCAAGCCGGCGGGCGTTCGCTGTATTCAGCTGGATCCCGCCAATCTCTGCCGGATTTTCGGCAGTCCGGATCGTCCTGCCGTTTGCGCCAGCCTGCAGCCGGCATTGGATATGTGCGGCAGTTCCCGCGAGCATGCGATGCATTACCTGGCAATGCTGGAACGTTTGACCGCTGCCTAGAGTCAGTCTAATGATCGGCAGGAAAAAGAAAGAGGAAAAATTCGTATGCAATCTAGAAACTTTACTTCCGGCAAGGTTATGCCGGCGGTGTTGGCGCTATGCATTACACTGCTCTTATCGTCCTGCGCCGCCCTTATCGGACCGCGCGATGTGGAATTTCCGTTGGCTAAACTGCAGCAATCCGTTGACAAGCGTTTGCCGTTTTCGCAGCGTTATCTGGGCCTGTTCGAGATTACCGCCAGCCAGGCCCTGCTAAGCTTGCCGCCGGAGCAGAATCGCCTGTCGATGGCAACCGATGTGACAGTCGCCATGCCCCTGCTAGGTAAATCATGGAGCGGCAAGATGGCGATCTCAGGTGTACTGACCCTGGATAATCCACACAATGCCGTGACATTGCTGGAACCCAAACTGGACAGTCTGATGCTGAACGGCCTCGACGATACCTACGCCGCGCAAGTGACGCAGATAGGTAATTTGCTGGCGCGTCAATTGCTGGCCGGGGTGCCGTTGTATACCTTCAAGCCGGAAGATTTACGTTATGCCGGCGTAGCTTTCATGCCGACAAGAATCGGCACCAAGCCCGAAAACCTGGTGGTTACATTCGAACCTAGGCCCGGCAGTTGACCGCTCACTGACACTTGGAATGTTGTATGAACATTGATTTTGCTTCGTTTCATAAGGTTCGTCTCTTAGCAGAAAGCGCTACGGGCGCGATTGCACATTTTTCCGGCCCGCTGGCGTCGTTGCTCCTCCTAGCGGAGTACAGTCCGCGTCGTCGTCGCGCCTAGCCAGAGGGCCGGAAAAATGCACACTCGCACCCGTTCAACTACCGGCCCTAGGTTGAACCGGTAAAATAGTCAGCTGTTTTTAAGAAATATCCCGCAGCTTTACGACGGCCGGAGCGGTATCATTCGCCCCGGAACTTGATTTTCTTTCTATTTTTACTCCCCCGCCGCATGGATATTGTTCTCGCGTTACAAGTGCTCATCATGGGGCTGGTCTAGCGTGGCAGGCGGAAGAAAAGCCATTGGTATTTTAAAAATTGTAATCATTGAATCCTGAACAGGAGATTGTTGTGGCAAGTGTATGTTCCGCTGGTACCGATATCGGGTTTGCATCGCTAGACTATTTACAGGTTGCGATTCTTGGCGTGATTCAGGGGATCTCTGAGCTATTGCCGATTTCTTCCACCGCGCATATGCGCATCGTTCCGGCCATACTCGGCTGGCATGATCCCGGCTCCGCTTTTTCAGCAGCGATGCAGCTGGCGGCGCTGGCGGCCGTGGTCAGCTACTTCTGGCATGATGTGCGCGAAGTGACTGTCGGCAGCATCGCGGCGGTGCGTGAACGCAATTTCAGCAGCCCGTCATTCCGGCTGGGGATGGCGATCATCCTGGCGACGATCCCGATCGGGATTGCCGGACTGTCCCTGTCGCATGTGCTGAATGCCTGCGGCTCGCCGTTGCGCAGCCTGAGCGTGATCGGCTATGCCTGTATCGCCATGGGCGTACTGCTGGCGCTTGCCGAAGTCAGTTGCCGTCATCGCCGCACCGTCGGCGAGATGCGTATGCGTGACGCAGTGATCGTCGGCCTGGCACAGGTCGGTGCGCTGATTCCGGGCGTGTCGCGTTCCGGTTCGACCTTGACTGCTGCTTTGTTCCTTAATTTCAAGCGCGAAGAAGCGGCGCGCTTCTCCTTCCTGCTCGGTTTGCCGGCGATTGCGCTGGCCGGGTTGAAAGAGTTGCTGGTGCTGTTCCATTTGCATATGCCGCTGGAGACCTGGATGTTGCTAATCTTCGGTCTGGTGGTGGCCAGCATTTCGGCTTTTGGCGCGATCTGGGGTCTGATGAAATTCCTGGAGAAATTCTCAACCTGGCCGTTCATCGTCTATCGCATCGCTTTGGGAGTATTTCTCCTGGTCGGTGTCCATAACGGCTTCCTTAGCTGAGGAAGCCCTGACTAAGCTACTGCGCGATTCAATTTCAGGGCTGCGATGCTCATCGTACTTTCGTACGACTGCGCTTCTCCCCCTGAACTTGAACCGCTCGCTACGCTTACTCAGAGCTTCCTCTAATTAATCAGAGATTCTCTGAAATAAAAGATCCTCAAGTAACTAATGCCACACTCGCCTGATTCAGCAGAAGCATCCGCCAGTTCCGACCCGCAGGCACTTCATATACTGCAAACGGTATTCGGTTACCCATCTTTTCGTGGCCAGCAGGCTGAGATTGTCAGTCATGTAGCCAATGGCGGCGATGCGCTGGTGCTGATGCCGACCGGCGGCGGCAAGTCGCTGTGTTACCAGATTCCGGCATTGTTGCGGGATGGGGTCGGGGTGGTGGTGTCGCCGCTGATCGCGTTGATGCAAGACCAGGTCGATGCGCTGGCGGAAGTCGGCGTGCGCGCCGCCTTCCTGAATTCTACCCAAACCTACGAAGAAGCATCGCAGATCGAACGCCGCGTGCGCAGCGGCGATCTCGATCTGGTGTACGTGGCGCCGGAACGCTTGCTGACGCCGCGTTGCCTGGATTTGCTGGAGTCTTCCAAGATTGCCTTGTTTGCGATTGATGAAGCGCATTGCGTATCGCAATGGGGGCATGATTTCCGGCCCGAGTACATCAAGCTGTCGATCCTGCACGAACGTTTTCCGAACGTGCCGCGGATTGCACTGACCGCCACTGCCGACCAGCAGACCCGCGAGGAAATTGCGCTGCGCCTGCAACTTGAGCAGGGCGCGCGTTTCGTTTCTTCCTTCGATCGCCCCAACATCCGTTATCAGATTGTTGAAAAAGCCAACGGCCGCAAACAGCTGCTCGACTTCATTCAAAGCGAGCATGGCGGCGACGCCGGCATTGTGTATTGCCTGTCGCGCAAGAAGGTTGAGGAAACCGCTGAATTTCTGGGACAGCAGGGGATCCAGGCTTTGCCCTATCACGCCGGCATGGACTACGCGCAACGGACCAGGAACCAAGGGCGCTTCCTGCGTGAAGACGGCATCGTGATGGTGGCCACCATTGCGTTCGGCATGGGGATAGACAAGCCGGATGTGCGCTTTGTAGCGCATCTGGATCTACCCAAGAGTATCGAGGGCTATTATCAGGAAACCGGCCGCGCCGGCCGCGACGGCGGACCCGCCAATGCCTGGATGGCGTATGGCTTGCAAGACGTGGTGCAGCAACGGCGCATGATCGATGAGTCGGAAGCCGGCGAGGTCTTCAAGCGGGTGCTGGGCGTGAAACTGGATGCCATGCTGGGGCTATGCGAAACCCTGCATTGCCGCCGCGTGCGCTTGCTGGACTATTTCGGCCAGGGTTCGGAGCGTTGCGGCAATTGCGATACCTGCATGAGCCCGCCGGTGTCATTCGATGCGACGGTGGTGGTGCAGAAGTTGCTGTCGACGATATACCGGGTCGACCAGCGCTTCGGCGCGATGCATGTGATGGATGTCTTGCGCGGCATAGACTCCGACAAGATCAAGCAATGGCGTCACGACCAGCTGTCGACGTTTGGCATCGGCAGCGATCGCAGCGAAGCCGAGTGGCGGGCTATCTTGCGGCAGTCGATTGCGCTTGGCCTGATCACGGTCGACCACGAAGCATACAGCGCGCTCAAACTGACCGATGCGGCGCGGCCGGTGCTGCGCGGCGAGCAAGCGGTGCAGTTGCGGGAATACCAGAAACCGGTCAAGCAGAAACGTAGCGGCAGCAAGCCGAAGGGTTATGTCGAAACGGATCTGTCGACCTTGGAACAGGCGATTTTCGAGAAATTGCGCTGGTGGCGGGTCGAGACTGCGCGCAAACACAACGTGCCCGCTTACGTCATCTTCCACGATGCCACCATGCGTGAAATCGCCAAGGCGCAACCAGCTTCTCTGGATGATTTACGCGGCGTCAGCGGCGTTGGCGAGAAGAAGCTGGAAACTTATGGCGCGGAAATTGTGGAGCTGATTGCCGAATTCGCGTAATGTTTTAGATGCAGCTTTGGCGGCGCTCGACAGCAGCGCCGCCAAACCGTTTAAGCTGCCGTACCCAGAGCCGCCATCAAGGCTTGCCTGATTTTCGCTTCTTGCGGAGCAACCCCGAAACCTACCATCACACCTTGCGCATCAAAGAAGCGGCAGATGGTGGTGGCGCCATCCAGTTCGGTTTCCCAGCGGCCGGTGGCCACCGTGTGCGGCGGCGGCGCCATCAGCGCCAGCGGATAGCTCGGTGTCTTGACGATCACCGGCGCATGTTTCAGATCGATTTCGGTATCTTCGCCAGTCAATGACTTGGCAATCGCACGCGCAGCGGTAAGAATCGGTGCGATGTACGGCAAGGGACTGGTGCGGCCTTCACGGTCGACGCGGTATTCGGCGCAATCGCCGAGCGCATACACGTCGGCAGCGCTGGTGCGGCCATGGCTGTCGACCATGATGCCGCGGCCAGTGGCCAATTGCGCTGCTTGCGCCAGAGCCAGGTCGGGGCGCAGGCCGACTGCAGACAAGACGACATCGGCCACCACCGCTGCGCCATTCGCCAAGGTGATGTTGATTGCATTGCCGGCATGGTCGATGCGCGCGGCAGTGGTGCCAAGCTGCAGGCTGATGCCGCGCCCTGTCAGCGCTGTCTGCAAGCCTTGGCATAAAGCCGGCGCCGCCAGTGCCGCCAACGGCGACGGGTTGGGATCGATCAACGTGACGACATGGCCATGCGCAGCAAGATCGTCGGCAAATTCGCAGCCGATCAAACCGGCGCCCAGGATCGCGACTCGGGCCGATGCCTGCAGATCGGGCAGCAACTTGGCGCGGAAGGTAGCGTAGTCGTCGATATGGTTGACGGACAGCACGCGGTCGCTGGCGTCGCCGGCGAGGTCCAGCCGGATCGGCTGGGCGCCGACGGCAAGCACCAGCTGCCGGTATTCGAAAGCGCCGCTGCTGGTGTTAACCACCTTGCGCGCGGTGTCGATGCCGTCGACCCGGGTTCTGGTCTTGATATCGGCGCCTATCTGTTCCGCCATTTGCAGCGCGCTTTGCGAGATCAGCTGCGCCGCCAGTTTCTTTTGGGCGAAGGCGTTCGAGAGCATCGGCTTGGAATAGAAACCGCCATCGTCCGCCGTGATGATCAGAAGCGCGGCGGTTTTGTCCAGCTTGCGCACTTCGCGCGCCAGCGTATAGGCAGCCATGCCGGCGCCGATGATGATGATGGGTTTCATGGAATGTCCTGAGGGGTGATCGGCTGGGTTGACGGTGATGAAAAAGCGGTCTTAGCTCTTGTTTGCATTGAGCGGCAAGTCGCCGCAATGCTTGCGGCGGCCAATTTTACAACATCGGTAACAGCGGGCTGGATCTTGATCATTTTCTTGATCATTTCAACATTCGCCCTGGCGACGCTGCAATTGGGGCATTTCCAGCCGGTCGGCGCATACTAAACGGAATGTAAAATTAATCGATTTTAATAAATTAATAGCTATTAGTAATAATTGTGTGAAATCCCTGTTCATAATGCGAAATTTGCATGGTTGGCGGCGAGCAGTCTGATAAAATCAAAGACTTTCACTTTTCACTCGTTAGACTTGGGGACAGAGGCATATGGATTCGATGATCGATAAAAAAGAAGAGCTCCGCCAACAATTGCGTCAAGCCGCGCTTGAGTATCACGAGTTTCCAACCCCCGGGAAAATAAGCGTAACCCCGACTAAACTGCTGACTAACCAGCGCGATCTGGCGCTGGCTTACTCGCCCGGCGTTGCTGCCGCTTGCGAAGAAATCGTGGCCGACCCGGCCAATGCCTTCCGCTACACGGCACGCGGCAACCTGGTCGCCGTCATCACCAACGGCACCGCCGTTCTCGGCCTCGGCAATATCGGGCCGCTGGCGTCGAAGCCGGTGATGGAAGGCAAGGGCGTGCTGTTCAAGAAATTTGCCGGCATCGATGTCTTCGATATCGAAATCAACGAACACGATCCGGAAAAGCTGTGCGACATCATTGCCTCGCTGGAGCCGACTTTCGGCGGTATCAACCTGGAAGACATCAAGGCGCCAGAGTGTTTCGAGATTGAGCGCAAATTGCGCGACCGCATGAAGATCCCGGTCTTTCATGATGACCAGCACGGTACCGCTATCATCGTCGGCGCGGCGATTCTGAACGGCTTGAAGGTGGTAGGCAAAGACATCAAGAGCTGCAAGCTAGTGGTCTCCGGCGCAGGCGCCGCAGCGCTGGCGTGCCTGGACCTGATCGTCGACCTCGGCTTCCCGATTGAAAATATTTTCGTCACCGACCTGGCCGGCGTGGTCTATAAAGGCCGGGTTGAACTGATGGATCCGGACAAGCTGCGTTTCGCGCGCGAGACTGATGCGCGTACCCTGGCCGAGCTGATCCCGGGCGCCGACATTTTCCTCGGCCTGTCGGCCGGCGGCGTGCTCAAGCAAGATATGGTGAAGGCGATGGCGCCACGGCCGCTGGTGCTGGCGCTGGCTAATCCGACTCCTGAAATCCTGCCGGAAGAGGTCAAGGCGGTGCGTGACGATGCCGTCATGGCGACTGGCCGTTCGGACTACCCGAACCAGGTTAACAACGTTCTGTGCTTCCCTTACATTTTCCGCGGCGCCCTCGATTGCGGCGCCACCACTATCACGCGTGAGATGGAAATCGCGGTGGTGCATGCGATCGCCGAGCTGGCGCAAGCCGAGCAATCGGACATCGTCGCCACTACCTACGGCATCGCCAATCTGGCGTTCGGACCTGAATACATCATTCCCAAGCCGTTCGATCCGCGTCTGATGATGAAGATTGCACCAGCAGTCGCCAAGGCCGCTGAAGCGTCCGGCGTCGCCAGCCGTCCGATCAAGGACATGGAAGCCTATATCGACAAGCTGCAGCAGTTCGTCTATCGCAGCGGCACCTTCATGCGGCCCTTGTTCCAGGTCGCCAAGAAGACGCCGAACGAGAAAAAGCGGATTGTCTACGCTGAAGGCGAAGAAGAACGCGTCCTGCGTGCAGTGCAGGTGGTGGTCGATGAAAATCTGGCGCGGCCGATCCTGGTTGGCCGTCCGGCGGTGCTGCAACAGCGCATCGAGCGTTTCGGCCTGCGTTTGAAGGCGGGTGTCGATTTTGAAGTCATCAATCCCGAGTTCGACGCACGCTATCGCGATTACTGGCAAACCTTCCTGGCGATGACCAAGCGCCAGGGCGTGACGGAACAATACGCCAAGCTGGAAATGCGCCGCCGTCATACCCTGATCGGTTCGATGGCAATCCACAAAGGCGATGCCGACGGCATGATCTGCGGTACTTACGGCACCACCAGCCTGCATCTGAACTACATCGACAAGGTGCTGGGCCGTCGCGAGGGAGTCAATGTGTACGCCGCGATGAATGCCTTGATCCTGACCGACCGCCAGCTGGTATTGGTCGATACCCATGTCAACGAAGATCCGACTGCCGAGCAACTGGCGGAAATCACGATCCTGGCGGCGGAAGAAATGCTGCGCTTCGGCATCAAACCGCGCGCAGCCTTGCTGTCGCATTCGAATTTCGGTTCCAGCAACAGCGCTTCCGCGCTGAAAATGCGGAAAGCCCTGGCCATCATCAAGGAACTGGCGCCGGAGCTGGAAGTCGACGGTGAAATGCATGGCGACACGGCGCTGAACGCCGAGCTGCTGAGAAAAACGATGCCGGATTCGTCGTTGAAAGGCGATGCCAACCTGCTGGTAATGCCGAACATCGATGCTGCCAATATCGCCTACAACCTGCTCAAGAACACCTGCGGCAATGGCGTGGCGGTTGGTCCTATCCTGTTAGGTTGCGCCAAGCCGGTCCACATCCTGACGCCATCGGCAACGGTGCGCCGTATCGTCAACATGACCGCCTTGTGCGTGGTGGACGCGATTTCGGCACGGTAAGATATAAGTATCGCTAGTACGTAAGCATAGAAAGTAGGAATCGAAAGGCCCAGCTTTACTGCCAAATGACAGGCGGTGAAACTGGGTCTTTTTTGTTTTTGACATATATGTCATCCCTGGACTATTGTAAGTACGCTGTTTCATTAAAAAAGACGTATTCATTACAACATCAGGAGATGCGATGTCACAGTATCCCAAGAGTCCGTTGATGGGGCAGATGATGAGCCAGCCGCTGCTCATTTCCGGCATTCTCCAGCATGCAGACCGCTATTTCGGCAGCAACGAAATAGTCTCGCGGCGGGTGGAAGGTGATCTCCATCGCTACACCTATAGCGAATGCCATCGCCGCACACGCCGGCTTGCCAATGCCTTGAGCGCGCTCGGCGTGAAGATGGGCGAGCGGGTTGCCACGCTGGCATGGAACGGTTATCGGCATATGGAGGCGTATTACGCGGTATCCGGTTCGGGGGCGGTGCTGCACACAATCAATCCGCGCCTGCATCCGGACCTGATCGGCTACATTGCCAACCACGCCGAAGATCAATACCTGCTGTTCGATGTCTGCTTCCTGCCGCTGGTGGAGGCGGTGGCGCCGCTGGCCAAGACCATCAAAGGCTACATCGCCATGTGCGGGCCAGGGCATTTGCCGCAAGGCAGCAAGCTGCCCAATCTGATGTGCTATGAAGCCTTGCTGGAAGCCGGCACGGATGATTACAGCTGGCCGTTGTTCGATGAGAATTCCGCTTCCAGCCTGTGTTATACCTCGGGCACCACCGGCAATCCCAAAGGCGCCTTGTACTCGCACCGCTCGACTGTATTGCATTCCCTGGCATCGACCATGCCGGACACCATGAACATATCGGGGCGCGACGTCGTGCTGCCGGTAGTGCCGATGTTTCATGTCAACGCCTGGGGTTTGCCGTACGCGGTACCGATTACGGGCGCGAAAATGGTGTTTCCGGGGCCCGCGCTGGATGGGAAATCCCTGTACGAATTGTTCGAGCAAGAGCAAGTCACCTTTTCCGCCGGCGTGCCGACGGTCTGGCTCGGCTTGCTGAACTATATGGATCAAAACCAGCTGAAATTCTCCAGCTTCAAGCGCACCATCATCGGCGGCTCCGCCTGTCCGCCAGCGATGATGAAGGCTTTGCGCCATCGCTATGGCGTCGACGTGGTGCACGCCTGGGGCATGACCGAGATGTCGCCGCTGGGCACCACCGGCAGCCTGCAGACCAGGCATTTGTCCCTGCCTGTTGAAGAACAGGAATTGCTGCTGCAAAAGCAGGGCCACGCGATCTACGGCGTCGACATGAAAATTGTCGACGACGCCGGCCAGGAGCTGCCGTGGGATGGCGTCACTTACGGCAATCTGCTGGTCAAGGGGCCGTGGATTATCGATACCTATTTCAAGAACGAGGGCGGGGCGGTGCTGCAGGACGGCTGGTTCCCTACCGGCGACGTGGCGACCATCGATGCCGACGGCTACATGCAGATAACCGATCGCAGCAAGGACGTGATCAAATCAGGCGGCGAGTGGATCAGCAGCATAGACCTGGAAAATATCGTGATGGCGCATCCGGCGGTGCAAATGGCTGCCTGCATCGGGATATTTCATCCTAAGTGGGATGAGCGGCCATTGCTGGTGGTGGTCAGGAAACCGGGCATGGAGGTGAGTAGCGAGCAGCTGCTCGAATTTTTTGAAGGCAAGATCGCCAAATGGTGGACGCCGGACGATGTGGTGTTTGTCGACGCCTTGCCGATTGGCGCTACCGGCAAGCTATTGAAAAACAAATTGCGGGAGCAGTTCAAGGAATACGTCCTGCCGACCGCTTGAAGCCTGGTTGCAGTAAGCGGCAGGTTTACTCCAGCTCTCCTGCCTGTTTCCACGGCACGCGTCCGGTTTGCACCGTGCCGGCGGCGCGCTCGCAATGCGCCGGCTGGTCGTCAAAAAACATATGCGGCTTGAAGGCGGCCAGCACATCCGATTTGACGAGACCGCCCATGAAGAACGTTTCATCGATCGCCACATCCCAGGCGCGCAAAGTGCGAATCACGCGTTCATGGGCCGGCGACGAGCGCGCCGTCACCAGCGCGGTACGGATAGGCGCCGCATGCCCATCCGGATTCTTGAAGTTATTCTGGATGTAGGACAGCGCCAGCAGCAGCCGCGCAAACGGACCTTGCGGCAAGGGCAGCATGGCGTTCTCGCGCTCGTGTTTCTCAAATGCTTCTATCCCTTCGGTTTGATAAATCTTTTCCGATTCATCTGAGAAAATAACGGCATCGCCGTCAAACGCGATACGGATCTGCTCCAGCTCTTCCAGCGCATTCTCCGGTTTTTGATACAGCAGCGCCGCCGCCGTGCCGGAATTCACGGCGGCCTGGACATCGTCCTCATGCAGTGACAAGAACAGACTGACATTGAAGGCTTGCAAATACGGCGCCAGCGAAGCGCCGCCGGACAGCACAGCACGCGTGATGTCGAGGCCGTAATGCTTGATCGAATTGAAGATGCGCATCGAGGTTTCACTGGAATTGCGCGACATCACGACTACCTCGACGAAGCGCTGACCGGTCAGGCGATTCAGTTTCAACAGCGCTTTTACCAAGGCGAACCCGGCCCCGGGCTTGAGGACCTGGTTTTCATTGAGCAGCTGGTGACGACGATATTCTTTCAGGCCTTGCTGCCGAAAGATAGCCTCTTCGGTTTCCAGATCGAATAGCGCGCGGGATGAAATTCCGACTACCAGCAAATTATCTAAGGACTGCGGCATGGCGTGTGATCTTAAGGTCGGTTAGCGGGAGCGCTCATTATAGCCTTCAAGGCAACTATTGACGGAGTACCAGGGAGATGCTTGCCTGATGCTGTTTTTGTAACTTATCCGTCGTATTGAGCCAGCTTTGTTCCCGCGCGTTACGTTACATGTTACGTGTCAAAGGCCGCGGCGGCCGGCACGGCAATGTTACCGTTTCAGGCGTAAATATTTCTCTTAGTTATTGATTTATAAGTTCTTTTTCTCATTTTTATGAAAGTGGATGCGCTGCAACTGTTGCTGTTTCGAAGGCGTTTCTGGCTGGCACGCTCTTTGCGAAAAGACAGTAGGCATAGCTTTATCCGATTCATCAAAAAGGGAGATAGATCATGAAAGCATCGAAAAAAAACGGATTGCTGGCGGTATCCATGTTACTGACAGCATTGCTCGCCGGATGCGGCAGCGGCGGCAGCTTAGTTGCCGATGGCGCCGGCGGCAGGACAGTGGGTGCCGGTCCTGGCGGCGGTACGCCGACTACGCCAGTCACGCCGCCGACGCCGCCGACTGCTACAGCGAGCAATCTGGTCACGAATGCAGGCACCACCGTATCGAGCGTAGGTACGGCGGTTGACGGCGCCGGCAACACGATAGTCAGTCAGTTGCCGCTCACTCCAGCTACCAAGACAGCATTGACTGGCGTGATCGACAATGCCAGCGGCATCGTCACCGTGCTCGGCGGCGGCTTGACTAACGGCCTGGGGCAAATTGGCACTGCGCAGGATCCGGTGGGCATCACCGCCGGCAGTACCGGCGGCGTGGTAGCGCAGGTTGGCGCCACGGTGAATAGCGCAGGGCAGGTAGTCACCAGCCTGGGCAGCAGCGGTCCGCTTAGCGCTCTGGCGCCGGTAACCGCACCGGTCGGCGGTTTGGTCAGCACCGTCGGCAACACCATCTCCGGCACTGTGGCGCCGACACTCACTACGGCATTGACGACCGGTCCGGTACAACAAGTCACACAAGCGGCGAGTACTGCGATCGTGCCTTTGACCAACACCGCAGCAACCTTGCTCCAGACCGTCGGTAATACCACAGCGCTGAACCAGCCGGCTAATCTTTTACTGGGCGTGGTTGGCGGCACTGTCGCCAGCGTCGGCGGCGGCCTGACTAATTCCGGCGTGCCTGTCGTCAGCAATCTCGGCCCGGTAGTGAGCAACACAGGCAACCTGGTTGGCGGCCTTGCCGTCAACGGCGCGACCGTCAGCGGCCAGCCATTATTAGGAAATCAAACCGGCGGCATTTTGCAACCGGCTGACAATGCGCTGCTTGGCGCCCTTGTCGGACCGCTGGCCCCCGTGGTGAGTACTGTGAATGGCCTGACCGGCAGCCTCAGCGGTGCGGCAGCCGGCGCCGGTAGCGGTCCTCTAGCTCCGGTCACCGGCCTGTTAGGGACCTTGGGCGGCGCCGCAGGCGGTACCAGCGGTAGCAGTCCTCTGGCTCCGGTCACCGGCCTGTTAGGGACCTTGGGCGGTGCCGCAGGCGGTACCAGCGGTAGCAGTCCTCTGGCTCCGGTAACTAATTTGGTAGCCGGGTTGACCTCATCGGTTTCCGCAGGGACTGGCAGTGCTACAGGCAGCGGACAAGCGACGGGCTTGTTGGGCGGCTTGTTGGGTGGCATAGCTAAAAAATAGGCAGTAGCAGTGGTTTGTAAAAGGTCTTGGTTTCCACCAAGGCCTTTTTGTTTGAACGAAATTGTTGCACCACATGAATTATTGCCGTAATTTAATAGTGACTTGACATCCCGATTATCAGGCAGGTTTTGCCGTCTATAACGAACGAGAGCCGCAGCAGCATGCAACTATTCAAATCGAGATGTTACCGCCGTGCTGCGGTGATCATGGTCGGTGGCGCCCACTGGCTGATGGCGTCGTATTCTTTGCCGGCACATGCGGATGGGCGCAGTCCGCTGCAAGGCAATCCGGCCGACACCTTACCCAAAGCCGAGGCGCCGCCTAGCGCGCCGGTGACTATCAATATCCAGACCCAGGCGGTTGATCCCGCGCTGCAAAAATTGCTGGCAAGTCATCTGACGCCGTCGCGTTTCCAGATTGCCGGCGTGAAAACCCTGCCGTTCGATCAGGTGGCCGCAGTGTTTACGCCGTTGGCTAATCGCGATACGACAGTCGCCGAATTGCTGACCGCCGCCAACAAGGTCACGCAGATGTATCAAGACCAGGGCTATCCACTCTCTTTTGCTTTCGTCCCGGCCCAGAGTTTCGAGAATAACGTGGTGGCAGTCACGATAGTCGAGGGCTATGTCCAGAACGTCAAGATCGAAGGCAATCCCGGCGGCAACGAAGAGCGACTGAAGCAGATTGCTGAACAATTGCGACAAGATCGGCCGTTACGCCGCGCCACTTTTGAACGGGTGGCCGGCATTCTTAGCCTGCAGCCAGGGGTAAAGATTGTCGCCAACGTAGCGCCGCCGACCACCACCGACGGCGCCGCCGATATGGTGTTGACGGTGAAGCGACGACCGGTCACGGTCGGGGTCGGCGCGGATTACCGGCAACCCGGAATACGCGGCTTGTTGACCGCCAGCGCCAATGGCTTGACACCGCTGGGTGAGCAGGTGACCGTCAGTACGCTGCAGCCCAGCGGACCGCAGGACGAGAAATATTATGCGATCAATTATGTCCAGCCAATCGGCAATGACGGCCTGTTGGCCAAATTGAACTGGTCCGACTATCGCGCCCAGCCGGAAAATTCGGCTTTGGAAGGCGTGCAATACCAAGCGCGCTATCAAACCAAAACCATACGTGCCGGCGGCTCCCTCAGTTATCCGGTGATCCTCGATAACACCCATAGCGTGACCGTTACCGGCGGCGCGTATAGCGCCGAAAATGGCCAGGAGTTCACGCGTTCGGTGCCGGCTACGCCAATGACGCTCGAGCTTAGTTCCCAAGTGCGGGTATTGAGCGCCGAAGCCGCATGGGTCGACGTCAAAACAGGGCCGGACAAACTGCAACAGACGCGTCAGCTGAGTGTCGGCGTATATAAAGCTGTGAACGGGCTGGGCAGCAAAAGCGAGAAGAGCAATGTCGACCTGGGCTTTACCAGAGTCACCGTGCAAGCGGCGCAATCGAATCAGCTGCCGGGCGGCTTCGGCGTCGCGGTGGCTACCAGCATGCAATACAGCAGCAATATTTTGCCGACTTCGGAACAGATCGGTTTCGGCGGCAAACTGTTCGGTCTCGCCTATCCGGTTGGTGAATTGGCCGGCGACAAAGGCTGGGGCATTTCGGCCGAAATCAATCATCTGTTCCCGATGAGTTACACCTATCTGAAGAGGGTGCAGCCTTATTTCCTGGTGGATCATTCTCGCGTGTATTCGAATTCCGGCCCATTGACCCACGACACCCTGGGTTCTGTCGCGCTGGGGGTACGCTTTTCGGATGAGCGTTACTACACGCTTGACCTGTCGCTGGCAAAACCGGTGGCAGACGTCCCGGTCAATTCCAGTTCGAGATCGCCGCGCGTGAATGCATCCTACTCATATCAGCTGGATTGAATTTCGCGTCATGTGGGGCGCTTAGGGTTCGATGCGATCTGACGTAAATATATGCCGGAAGATAGCCATTGCTGCGTATTTACCTATGCGCTCAACCATGGGTCGAATCGTCAAAATGGCGCTATTTTTATAATGAAAAAAAGCCATGAAAATTCTATGTGGCAGTTGAATTTTAGTATTGCCTGTAGCCAAGTAATAATTGCCTTTGCATAACTTTTTATTTCATAATGTGAAAAATAATTTCAGCGTAATTCGCATTTCTCCTATGACAGCAATTAGAATAATTTCTCTATTTTTGTGTTTCTAAAAAGGAAAATTTATCTTGAGGTAATGTTTATTCAGGGCTATGCTGATACCGCGTAGTTCGAGATCAGAAGGCGTTATTCGCGGTTGAATGTGGAGTCGTTTTGCCGTGGATTACAACACCCAGGGTAGCTGCATTTACGAGGTATGTGCTTTTTCAGGGGGATCACAATGAATGCCAAATTAATGAAATTTCTTCGGGATGAAGATGGCGTTACTGCTATCGAGTATGGGTTGATTGCCGGTCTGATTGCCGTGGCGATCATTGCCGGGGCTACGACCATGGGAACCCAGCTGGGCTCTATATTCGGCTCCCTCGGCAGCATATTAACAAATGCAGCAAATGCAGCAACCGCAGCTGCGAAATGACAGGAAAAGGCGTTCCAGCTAGTGACCGACCATTAACTGTGTGGCATGCACATCCCACCTATTTATGAGTTCTAGCTAGATGGAATGAAAATGCTGGATACAAATCCTTTTCCGTCGATACTTTTTCTAGTCTTCTGCAGCGCGATATTTTTGTACGACTGCATGTTTCGCCGCGTGCCGAACAGCATTTTGTTGATTGCCGCAGCTTCGCAACTGACATGTTTCCTGTTGTTCGGCAAAGGACTAAATGAGATAGGCTGCTTGAGCGCTTTCTCCGGTTTCGCCATTGGGCTGGCATTTTTCTTGCCGTTGTATGCGCTGCGAGCGATGGCAGCAGGCGACGTCAAGTTTTTTGCGGTCCTTGGCTTATTACTTGGGCCCGGCATGCTATTGCCAGTGTTCTTGATAGCGTCGCTGATCGCCGTCGTTCACGTCATATTGCTTTACGTCTCCCGGTCGGGGATAGGGGCGCGTTTGCAACTGGCCATGATGTGGGTGATGCACCGGCCTATGTATCAGCGGATGCTGGAGAAGCGCGGTAACCGTGTAGGAATTCCTTATGCAGCGTACATGGCTTTGGCTGGAGCCTGGATGGGAATGCACAGTGCCGGGGTAGTGTCAGGATTTAATTGACTTGTTTTCATCATGTATGTCGGCGTAACACGTGTCGGTCATGCATTGATCGTATCGGCGGTAGAGATCGGGAGCAGGGATGTATAACAAATATAAATATGCTGCTCATCCCGGCATGGGAGCGAGAGCCAGGGCCATAGTTCAGCGCGGTGTTGCAGCGATAGAATTTGCATTGATCTTTCCTGTATTTTTCCTGATGCTGTACGGAATAATTAACTACGCCATGATTTTCATGGCCCAGCAGTCGCTGACACTGGCGGCCGAAGAGGGCGCGCGTGCCGCGCTGCGATACACCCTCGTTGATGTCGATCGCGGCACGGCGGCCTGTGCTACCGTCACCCCGCTTGTCAGCTGGCTAGTGCATGCCGACCAGTGCCAACCGCCTACACCTGCTCCATGCGCAGCCCTCAGCAGCGCACGATGCATCACGGTCAAAGTCACTTATCCATATAGCACTTACCCACTGGTGCCGCCATTGCCGGGAATGAGTGCTGCGCTACCCGCCACACTGGGAAGCGCGGCCACTGTGCAGATTGATTGAATATTGTCTTGGCATTCGACGGGAAATTATTTATCTGTTGGAGACATTTTTTTATCGCTCTCGAATCGGTGAGCCGATGACTTAGCGTCTTTGCAGATTTGAATTTTGCATGGAAATCACTTTGAACAATCCTTTCGTTCGGATAGGTATCGGGCACACGCTATGAATAACCTGACAAAAATTGTGGCAGCGATACTGGTAGCAGCGGCGCTCGGCTTGGCATTTGTCGCCTGGTGGCTGGGCAGTCGCCCGCCACCGCCGATTGCAGCGGTACCGGCGGCGGTAATCGCCAGCACTTCCAAACAATATGAGGTTGTAGTGGCGGCGCGCGCGCTGGTGGCGGGCAAGGCGATTGCCACCGACGACATCAGCCTGGTGACCTTGCCGATCAATCCCGCCGGCGCGTATAGCCAGGCCAGTTCGGTAGTTGGCAAAACTCCCTTGATTGACATCGGCGCCGGTACTCCGATTACAGAAAGCGGCCTGGCTAGCGGCCTGGCCGTGAAATTGGCGGACGGCGAACGCGCGGTGGCGATTCCTGTCGATGAAATTGTGGGCGCCGGCAATCATGTCCAGGCGGGCGATTACGTGGATGTGTTTTTCACTCTCAAGCAAGGCCAGGAGAGCGAAAAATCGCAGTCGCGTTTGCTCATGTCGCGCCTGCAAGTTCTGTCTTATGGTGCGGCAGTGATCGGCACCGCAACCGGTAGCGGCAGCGCAGGAGCGATACCGAAGCAACAGACGGCGCAATCCAGCCAACAAGCGCAATCGCCGCAGCAAGCCCAGCAAGTCGCTCGTACTGCAGTGCTGGCGACGCCGGTTGCAGATGTCAATCGACTGCTGCTGGCGACCCAGAACGGCAAGTTGATGCTGGCATTGCGCAATCCTGGCGATGCAACGACGCCTGATCCAGCATTGTTCCCGGTGCCGACGGCCGTACTGACAGGGAAAAAGGACCTGACCCGGGATCAACAACAAGCCATGAAACAGCCTGATAACCAAGCGTTTGCCGGCATGGAGATGAGCGGATTGGCTGGTGACTCCAAATCCGCATCCAGCCGCAAGCCTTATGCCAATAGCGTCGCTGTGCAAACGGGTGCGGCGCAGATCCGCGGCGCCAATAACTCCGGAACAGTTGAGGTGATCCGCGGTACGCAACGGGAGTCAGTGGCCTTTTGAGGCGAAGATGTTTTTCAATGGCAGGCCTATATCAATAACAGGATTGACCGCAACTCATGAAAATTCACGACCTAGTTCTGCCATTGCTATTGAGTACAAGCGCAATTCCGACATTTTCTTTCGCCGCTAGCGCGGATATCACCCTTGGCATGCGCGAGCAGCAGAGCCTGCCGGTTGCAGGTACGCTGGAACGCATTGCCATAGCGGATCCGGAAGTGGCGGACGTGCTGATGGTACGCGGTTCCGGCGGCAAGAGCGGCAGTGTGATTCTGGTTGGAAAAAAAGCCGGCACCACCACCGTGACGGCATGGGCCAAAGGGATGCCGGCCAATACCTGGAGAGTGACGGTACAGGGTGACTTGCAGGCTGCTCTGGCGGGGCAGGGAGGCGCTGAAGTGAAAGTTCGCGGCGCCGCGAGCGTGATCAGTGGCCAGGCGGCGTCGTTACTGGATCATACAAAAAGTAGCGCCGCTGCCGCCGACGCGGCAGGTAAAGGGAAGGTACTCGATATCTCGACCATAGATAGCGGCAACGTGGTGCAGATTGATGTCAAGATTGTCGAGTTCAGCAAAACGGTATTGAAAGAAATCGGTTTTGATTTCTCCGCCGGCCTGAATCGCGGCAACTTCAGTTTTAATCTGGGCAGCAATCTTGCTTCCAACGGCGGATTATCGACGGTATCGTCTGCATTCGGTCTGCTGACCAAGTTTAGCCGGGGCAGTTACAGCTTGAGCAGCAACTTGCGCCTGATTGAAGGTAATGGCATGGCGCGCGTATTGGCAGAACCATCTTTGACCGCGCTTTCGGGGCAAAGCGCAAGTTTTCTGGCGGGGGGCGAACTACCCATTCCTCAGTCAGGAGGTCTCGGCACCACGACGATTGTCTATAAGCCTTTCGGCATAGGCTTGACCGTGTCGCCGACCATTCTGGCCAAGGGCCGGATTGCCTTGAAAGTTGCACCTGAAGCCAGTGATATCGATTATGCCAACGCCATCAATATCGGTGGTCCCGGCAGCCCATCGATCCCGGCGATTACCACGCGGCGTGCAGATACCACGGTTGAGCTGGGCGATGGAGAAAGTTTCATTATTGGCGGACTGGTCTCGCGCTCCACAAAATCCAGTGTTAATAAAATTCCCTTACTTGGGGATTTGCCTATTATCGGCAGCTTTTTTCGTAACCTGAGCTATACCCAGAACGACAAGGAACTGGTGATTATCGTCACACCGCATGTGGTCCAGCCCATCGCCAAGAATGTACCGCTGCCACTGCCGGGCGAGGAACAGGAGCGCCGTAATACTGCCGGCACCGCATGGGGAAGTTATCTGCTCGGAGGAGCCAGCCGGGACGAGTTGCCGGGATTTTCGAAATAAGCGATAACTATTTGGGCCATATGATGAACGCTCGCAACAAGGCTTTGAATGAACTGACGGCGCTGAGCCGTTTCGTATTCTGCTCACGTAACAGCACGCAAGCCGTGTGGCTAGGCGCCGCACTCGGAAAATGGGGCACCTTGCTGCAGGAGAAGGCCGACGTGGCGGAATTATTGTCGCGCATAGTCAAACTCAATCCCTTGCTGGTATTGCTTGATTTTTCCGGCGTCGAGTCAATTAGCGACCATGCCGGGGTCCTGTCCGTCGACTCTCTCGGCACCACCGCGCATGCGATTGAATTGGCGCGTGCATTGAGTAAAAACCTACCGGAGCTACCCTTGGTGGCAGTCGGTTCCATGGCCTTTCCCGAAGGGACGATTGCCGCATTGCGGGCTGGTGTCAGCGATTTTATCGATGTCAGCGCCTCCGAAGATGAAGCGCGCGATGTAGTGCAGCGGGTGCTGGCCAAGGCCGCGGCGCGAAATCCGGCGCCGGTCAAACGCGGCCAGCTGGTGACTTTGCTCGGCGTGCGTTCCGGCATCGGCACCAGCACGCTGGCGGCGCATCTGGCGGACCTGATCCAGCAACGCAATACCAGTCACGACGGCAAGCGAAATACGGCCGACAGTCGTGTGGCCCTGCTCGATCTCGGCCTGCCCGCTGGAGACGGCAAGTTATATCTGAGCGCCAACGGCAATTTCGATTTTGCCGAAGCTGTGCGTAATCTGCGCCGCCTGGACGAAACGCTGGTGCACACCGCGCTGCCGCGCAGCCCGGGCGGCGTAACCGTGATTTCCCTGCCTCACAGCCTGAGTGAGATGCGCACCGTTTCGCACCACGATGCGCTGGCTTTGCTGGATCGCCTACGCTTGTATTTCGATGTACTGATCGCCGATCTTGGCGGTTTCACCAACCATGAATTCATTGCCAACCTGACCGGAGCGGCCGACCAGGTGTGGCTGGTGACCGATCAAAGCGTGGGCGCGCTGGTGTCGCTGGCGGGTACCTTGCAAGAATTGAACGGCCGCCATCCGGATGACGGCAAGCGGCGCCTGGTAGTGAATCGTTATGACGATCGTTTCGGCATGGCCGCCAGCCAGATTGCCGAGCGCTTCAAATTGCCCTTGCTTGCGGCCTTACCGGAACGCACATTGAAACTAACTGCCAGCGCCAATCGCGGCAAGCTGCTGCACGAAGTAGCTCCGCATGATTCCTACGTAAAGGCGGTCGATGGTTTGATCGATGGCTTACTTAATCATGACGAGACGGTATCGCACAAGCTCGGAGTGGGACGCTGGCTACCGAAAATTTTATTGCGAAAATAGGCCAGCCGATTCAGGCATAACGTAAGCGTGATGCGCACCGCGATCTCGGCATCTGTTCCAATAATTGGAAATAAACAGGCGAGAAGCGGCTCCAGATGAAAGATGGGAGATACCAACGTGAGTAACCAGATTGAATTTGCTGATGATGACCAAACGTTTTCGCATACCCAGGAATTCCAGGATATCAAGACGGCGGCCTACGATCATCTGCTGACGCGGATTGAAGAGCTGGGCGCAGAATTCGGCCGCTGGTCGCGCAGCGCGATCCAGCAGTTCGTCAATCTGGACGTTGACGGTTTTGTCCGCCTGCAGCGCATCCCCTTGAATGAAGCCGAGGTGCGGCAGATTGCCGATGCCTTGACCAAAGAGCTCGCTGGTCTGGGACCGCTGGAAGATCTGCTGGCTGACGTGACCGTCGAAGATATTCTGATCAACGGCTATAACGATGTGTTCGTTTCGCGCCACGGCATATTGCAGCGCGAAACGCTGCGCTTTACCGATAACGCCCATCTGCTGCGTATCGTCCGGCGCATCCTGGCTCCGCTCGGGCGCCGGCTGGACGAATCGAATCCGATGGTTGATGCGCGCTTGCCGGATGGCGGCCGGCTGAACGTGGTGATTGAACCGTTGTCGGTGGACGGACCTATGGTGTCGATTCGCAAGTTCCGCAAGGAGCCGTTGAAGCCTACCGATCTGCTCAATCTCGGCACCATGAATGACGAAATCTATGCGCTGTTGGATAACGCCGTGAAAGCCCGCTGCAATATCCTGGTCTCAGGCGGCACCAGTTCCGGCAAAACATCTCTGCTGAACGCCCTGGCGTTTTTCATCCCGGAAGCTGAACGCGTGGTGACCGTGGAGGATACCGCCGAACTGTCGCTCAACCACCCGCATGTGGTGCGTCTGGAATCGCGTTTGGGCGGCTTTGAAGGTGCGGGTGCAGTCAGTATCCGCGACCTGATCCGCAACAGCCTGCGGATGCGTCCGGACCGGATTATCGTCGGTGAAGTGCGCGGCGCCGAGGTACTGGAGATGCTGCAGGCCATGAATACCGGTCACGACGGATCGATGGGCACGATTCACGCCAACACCCCGCGCGAATGCTTGTACCGGATCGAAATGCTGGCCGGCTTTGCCGGCTTCCAGGGCAGTGAAAGCAGCCTCAGGCGACAGATTGCCGGCGCTCTCGATTTCATCGTGCAGATTGGCCGGCTTTCCAATGGCCGCCGCCGTATCGTTTCGATTACCGAAGTCACCGGCATGGGCGACAACATCATCACCCTGCAGGAACTGTATAAACATGAGAGCTATATCGGCGCGGATGGCGAAGAAGCGGACCGCTGGGTGTCGCTGGGCATCTTCCCGCACGCGCCAAAACTGCAGCGGCAGCGCCAGCTTGGCCAGCAAAGTACCGGCAGTCCGAACACCGGCGGCTTTGGTCAAAGCACCAGCACGCAGCCTGGAAGACGCTAGTCATGCATATCGCTCTATGGTTACTGGCGGCGGCTTTGCTATTGGCAGGCACTGCGCTATGGCTGTGGCAGCGCGCGCAACAACGTTCGCGGCAAGATGTCAGCGCTGCGTTCGTGGACAGGCAGATTCAGGGAATGCATCCGGTACAGCAGCAGTACCAGAGCGAGGGCGAAACGGCGCCGCAACTGCAGTTGCAAATAGAAGCTTTACGTCATTTCTTTTTGCGCGCAGGAATTCAACAACCTGACGGCAGCTTGTATTTTAAGTTGCTGGTGCCTGGCGCCGGCCTGACCTTGCTGGCTTTGTTATTCGGCGGATGGCTGTCGGCGCTGGGAACCTTGTTCCTATACATAATGCTGATGATTTTTTATTTTTGGTTAAGAAGCTCGAAATTGCAGCGCACCATGGTACGGCAATTGCCAGGATTCCTGGACACTTTGGTGCGCCTGGTCACCATTGGCAACAGCATAGGCGCAGCCTTTCAAACCGGCATTGCTGGTACCGAGGGGCCGTTGCGGGTAGTGCTGGATCGTGCCAACCGGCAGGTGCAAGCGGGAGTTGACCTGGAACACGCTTTGCGCCAGCAGGCAGCGATTTTTCGATTCAAGGAACTCGATCTGGTGGCTGCCGTGATCGGCGTTTCTTCGCGCTTTGGCGGACGTTCCGATTTGGTCCTGGAACGCATGGCTGCATTCATGCGTGATCTGGAACACGCGCAAAATGAAATGGTTGCCTTATCGGCGGAAATCCGGTTGTCGGCCTGGATCATGGGTCTCTTGCCGATCGCCATCGGCATGTTCCTGATTATTTTTAATAACAATATGTTCCTGAATATGTGGCATGACCCCGTCGGGAAAAAAATGCTGATCGGTGCAGCAGTGCTGGAAGTGTTGGGTGGTTATGGCTTGTTTCGGCTGGCGAAGACGGTCTGACTGCAAGTTTGATGCTGAGTGCTACATGAGGTGGAATTACGGTGAATACAACGCAGCGTACGCTGATTATCCTGGCGATCTTGTTGATGGCAGCGGCCCTGCTGTTGGTGGGTGGGGCGCTGATGGCAAGGGCGTGGCGGCTCAAGCGCAATCTGGCCACGATTGATCAAAAGATTGCCGCGCGCGCCAGGCCTGCAGCGATGCCCGATGCGCATACTGAACCGCCAGGCTGGCGCGAGCGCCTGATTGCGCTCAGTGCGAATTGGCTGGATACCCCGGTGGGGCGCCAGCTGGTGGCGGAAGACGACCGCCATCTGTTGGATCAGTGCGGCGTCAACGATACGCGTGGGAAATCCCAGTTCTTTTTGGCGCGGGTAGTGCTGGCGATCGGTTTGCCGTTGCTGGGCCTGTTGCTGTTTGATCGCGGAGGGTGGTTATCACTGCTGTTGATTAGTTTTTTTGGCGTCGCTTTGGGATACATGTTGCCGAAGTGGGTAATGCAGCGGGTCGCGCGCAAGCGTCAGCGCCTGGCCGCCGATGAACTGCCGTTGTTGATTGACCTGCTGCGCTTGTTGCAGGGTGTAGGTTTGTCGGTGGACCAGAGCTTGCATGTCATTGAAAACGAATTCAGTAATGTATTGAAGGTGCTGGGCGAGGAACTGGCGATCGCCGGCCGCCAATACAGCACAGGACGCAGCCGGGAACAATCTATGCGGCGCTTTTCCACCGTGTTCGACAACGAGGATCTGCACGCGGTATCGCGTCTGTTGGTGCAGGTGGAGCATCACGGTGGCGCGGTGCAGGAACCGCTCAAGCTGTTCAGTGAACGGATTCGCGAACAACGCAAACTGGATATGAAGGAAAAAATCGGGAAGCTGACGGTGAAGATGACCGGAGTCATGGTGCTGACGCTGCTGCCTGGATTGCTGGTGATTACCGGCGGCATGGGTTTTTTAGCGGTAATCCGGGCACTCTCGAAAATGGGTGGAAATATATGAAGTCTTTTCTGACGCAGGAAAACACGGCCCGCCGGGTGCCGCAACATGTTCTATCGACCTGCGCTTTGCCATTTTTCATCATGCTGATGGCAACGCTGCAGGCTGGTTGCGCCACCAGTTCTGCAAAGATGTATGCGCAACAGAACGAAGCGGCGCAACTCCGTCAGGAGGCGGAGGAAAAGGCCCCGACGCCTGACAACAAGGGCATGTATCTGGGATTGATTCGGAACATGCAGGAACAGGGCATGTACTTTGCATCGCTGGCGCATATCGATGCCTACGAACAGCAAAATGGCAGTACGCCGGAAATCCAGCGTTTGCGCGCCGATGCATTGCGTGAAACCAGGCAAAGCGCTGCTGCGGATGCCGCTTACCGTAAATTATTGAACTCGTCCGAAGCCAGCGCCGCCTGGCACGGCCTGGGTCTGATGGCGGCACAAAGTGGCGACTACAAAGGAGCCGCCACATCGTTGCGGGAAGCGGCAAAACGCGAGCCGACCAATCCCGTGACGTTGAGCGATCTCGGCTATGCGATGTTACGTAACGGCGATATTGCTGCTGCCCGCGTGCCATTGGCGCAAGCTGCGGAACTGGCGCCGGACAACCGCAAGATGATAGGCAATCTGGCGTTGTTCCTGCTGGTTTCAGGCGATGCCGGCAAGGCGCGCGCCGTGATGGACAAGGCGAACCTGTCGGCGGAGGGCCGTGCCGCCGTGTATCGATTGGCCGCGGAAATCGGCCAACAACAAGCTGTAGTGGTTGCGCCCCAGGATTCTGCCGGCGCTGCAAAGACCATCGTGAAAGGTTCCGCCGCCACAGCCGGTAAAAATGCAGATTCGCTGCTGTCGCCTGCTACGCCCTTCCAGTCGATGCTGGACCGGTTCGGTAACGGTGGCTGAATGTCATGCAATTAAATTTTTGCTCAAGAGGTATGCAATGAAAGCGCAAGGAATTTTCGGTCTATGCATTCTGTTCGGCGGCTCCGTATTACTGGCGGCAGCCGGGATCCCGGATGCGTGCGCACAGGCCATGTCGCCACTCAAGGGAAAGCTGCTGCAAGAACCGGCAGCCGCCACGACAAATGCATCTGTAGCGACGCCTGCAACCGTCGCCGCACCTTCCGCTTCACGGACGACTACCGCCGCGCCTGTAGCGATGCCGGAACCGCCTGTCCCGGCGGAGCGGGAGGCAAGAATACGTGTCGGTGACGTCACGCATACCTTATTACAGGCGCAAGCCGACGGCCGTGTCGCCGGTCCTCGGTTGCCGATGTTGGGCGCGACGGCCGACGCCAGCTGGCAGCGTTATCTGGATAGCTTCAAACGTCCGTTGCCGGAATTTTATGAAAATAAGGTATCGAAGAACATCTCAAACTAATCATTTTGAATGCGGATAAAGATATCAAAGCGGCGCCAACTAGCATGAACTTACTTTCGAACACCCATGGCGAACAACCTTCAGCCGCGCGCCAGCAACGGTGTGAGGCTGGCTGCCAACGCGGTTCGATTGCGATCATGGCTGCGATTTGCTTGTCCATCATGGTCATCTTGTTGTCGTCAATTGATATCGGATACCTGTTCTACATGAAGCGCGATTTGCAGAAAGTGGCGGATCTTGCGGCGCTGGCTGGCGCACAGCAGCTTGTCAGTACGCCGTTAACGGGCAATCCTACAGCTTGTGTGGCGACCGACGCGCCGGTGTTGGCCGCTATCGGCAACGCACAAACTAACGGCTTTTCAACTGCCGCACCCAATAAGATGGCAAATGTAATTGCCGTAACTTGTGGTCTCTGGGATCCAGTCGCCAATCTGGCTTTGGCGCCCAATTATTTTTCTGCTCCTCCGGCGGGAACGCAGCTGAATGCAGTGAAGGTGGTTGTGACGCAGACCGTGCCGGCATTTTTTGGTTTGGGAGGGCGCACCCTCAATGCCCAGGCGATCGCTTCAGGTAGTAGTCCTACTGCCGCGTTCTCTCTTGGAACAGGATTGCTTACCCTCTGCAGTGGTAGCGGTTCGTTGTCGGCGCTTTTGGTCAATAGCCTTCTAGGCAGCAATGTTTGCCTGAATGCAGTCTCCTATAGCGGATTGCTTGGAGCGCAAGTGTCGTTGTTGCAAGTTCTAACTAATCTGAACGCGAATATCGGTAGCATCAGTGCGGTAGCGGACACCCAAATAACGTTGGCGCAACTGATCAATGCATCTATCAAGGGGCTGTCACCGGTACAGGTGGCGAACATAAATACCGACCTGGTCAACTTGACCACAGGGGCGTTGGGCGGCACCTTGTTGAAAATTGGCGATATTTTGGACCTGAGCGCTGCCAATGGAGTTGCCGCGTTGGATACGCAAATCAATATCCTGGATTTGTTAAATGTTGGCGCTTTGCAGGTCGCGAATAAAAATAATTTTCTGAGTTCCAATATAAATATCAACCTCGGGGTGTTGGGGCAAGTAGTCCTGCAATTGAGTTTAATTGACGCACCGAAGATGGCGGTGGGAGGGCCAGGTGCAACAGCAACTTCAGCCCAGTTGCGGCTGGCAATTAATGTTCAGGCATTGACGTTATTCCCGGGATATTCTGCCGTTCAGCTTCCGGTCTACGTTTATCTTGCCGCGGGTTCAGCCAGACTCAACAGTTTGCAATGTAATGCACCGCAAAGCGCTAATTTCGATATAAAGACAAGTACGGCGGGAATTTGCGTGGCAAAGGGACAAACCTTGTCTAGTTCGCCATCGTCCTGCCCCAGTGACATGGCGACGAACCCATCGAGTCGGTTTGATGCGATTGCCGGAGTACTTAATCTCGGTATCAACGTTTCGCCGATTACTACCTATCCATCCGTTACCTTGTATCCTCCTCCATCTACTTCTAATAGCATAACTGTGGGCTCTTCATTGCAAGATATTTTAGGTGGGGTCATTCAGCCGCAGAAATTCTGGGTTGGTCTGGACGCGGATCCTTTGGGACTGCTAAGTGGGTTACTGACTACTTTATTGGGGACTCTGGGTACACTATTAAACCCGCTTTTGTCTGGCGTTGGCGCATTGCTTGACCAATTGACGTCGCTGCTAGGGGTGAACCTCGGACTAAGTACTCTCAATCTGTATTCAATTAGTTGCGGCAACGTGAAACTGGTCTATTGAGCCATGTGATGAGATTACTGTGATAACAAAAAACGGCGTACGCGAAATCGTCCAACCCGTGCGGTTTTGAGCGACGGAGATTGAAAAGAAATGGCCATGCAAAACAAACCTTTGCAAGAAAGTCTCGACATATACGTATGGGAAGGCAGTTCGGATATTGCCGACCGGATTTCGCAATGTCTGGCGAGTTTCGATATTGAAGTGATTCGTGCCGACGGCTTGCCGGTGACGCGTGATCAGGTATCGTCGCGGCCCTCGCTGGCGGTGATTTCGGTGACGGTGATCGAGCATGCCGAATTTTCTGTCGACGCCTGGCAGAAATCGCATGGCATGCCGGTGATCTGGGTGGCCGAAGTCGGACGCACTGCCAATCCGCGCGTGTATCCGGTCGAATATTCGCACATCCTGATGCTCGATTTTACCTGCGCCGAACTGCGCAAGCTGGTGTTCCGCCTGGCCTCAGAGCTGCATGCCAGCGCCAGCGCGGATCGCGCGCCGCAGCCGCTGATTGCGCAATCGGAATCCATGCAGATGCTGGTGGCCGAGGCTGAAGCCTTCGCCGATTGCGAATCCAGTGTGCTGATCGTCGGCGAGACCGGCGTCGGCAAGGAACGCATCGCGCAGCTTTTGCATCAGCGGCACGGCCGTTATCGCCGCGGGCCGTTTGTCGCCGTCAACTGCGGCGCCATTCCGGACGGCTTGTTCGAGTCGCTGTTTTTCGGGCACGCCAAAGGCGCGTTCACCGGTGCCTTGCTGGCGCACAAAGGTTATTTCGAACAGGCCGACGGCGGCACCTTGTTCCTCGACGAGATCGGCGATCTGCCTTTGTACCAGCAGGTCAAGCTATTACGCGTGCTGGAGCAAAGCACGGTCACCAGGCTCGGTTCGCAAACGGAGGTCAAGCTGGATTTCCGCCTGGTGGCGGCGACCAACCGGAATTTGCGCGAGCAGGTCCAGCAAGACATGTTTCGCGCCGACTTGTATTATCGGCTGGCAGTAATCGAGCTGCGGGTTCCTAATCTGGAAGAGCGCGGCAGAATCGACAAGATCGCGATTTTCAACACGCTGCTGGCGCAGACCTACGACCAGATCCCGCAGCCGCCGGACTGGCTGCTGGAGCAGGTGGCTGCGGCGACGTTTGCGGGTAACGTGCGCGAGCTGCGCAATGTGGCCGAGCGGGTCGGCATCATCTATCGCCAATTAGGCGTCTGGGACCGTGTCCGCATCGATCGCGTGTTCGACAAGCTGGGCACCATGGAACGGGTGAACGACGGCAGCGACCTGACCGCGGTCCGGAAAAAATGGGATCTGGCCGAACGCGCCAGGATTCTTTCCATGCTGGATGCCAACGGCTGGCGGCGCCAGGATACCGCGCACGCATTGGGCATCAGCCGTAAGGTGTTGTGGGAAAAAATGCGTAAATTCCAGATTGCGGACACCGAAGCCGTCGGCGAGGCCGAATGATCGCCTATGATGGAGTAATGAAATGACAACGGCAATGGTTTAAATAAAAACAGTGCCCAGCAACAACAGGATTGCAGATAAAATCGAAGGCGTGCTGTAATTCACACCGACAAAACTAATGTTAGCGAAGGATTCAGGGGATGAAAGTAAATGCATGCAAAGCAGTCCGCGGTTTAGGACTAGGAATGCTCATTGCAGGTTTGTCGGTCAACGCACTGGCGCAAACGTCTACAGCAAGCCCTGCGCCGACAACTGCTTCAACTACCCCGACAGCTGCAGCCGCTAAGCCTGCGAATGGCGGCAGCAACAGCGCCAACAGCACCATCAGCGAGCTGCAGCAATTGATGCAGAGCCAGGGTGTGAGCGAATTGCGTACTACCTACAATGGCAACTACGGCGCCAGCCAGTTGTTCAAACCGGACAGCCGCACTTATTATGTCGCATTGTTCCAGCAAAAGAATTTCTGGCGCGTCGTAAAAACCATGTCGGAAACGCAGGCCGAGCAGGTCTACAAGAATTTCGTCCGCCAGACCGAGAAGCTGGCTGAGGTAGATATCCGCCGCATCAAGCTGGAAGCGGATAAACAATACACCGAGCAGCTGATCGCGGCCCAGGAAACCAGGCTGAACGCCTTGCAAAACGATCTGGTGGTTCAGCAACAGCAAGAGCAGAACGTCTCGGTCCAACAGGATCAGGCGCGTCAGCAAGCACAGCTGCTGAGCAGCAAGCAGCAAGCGGCAAGCAGCGAGTTGCAGGGCTTGCAGAACCGTATTCGTACACTGGAAGCACAGCAAACCGTACTGGATAGCAGCAATTTTGGCGGCGCCAAGACTATCAAGAAATAACGCTGGCACGCCGGCGATATCGCGCCAGGCAATTGGTTTTGGCGCTTGGCCAGCAAACGGATCGGGATGCGTACTTTGGACGCATCCCGATTTTTTTTGCGAACATCGATTTCAGCTAAAGCCAAGCGATCAAATAATTAACGACCAGCGGTAGCAATTCAATCGGCCGACACGCGGATGTCTTTAACCGCCTGAAGCTAGCGATTCGCACTTCATCATATTAAGCTGATGGCGCTTTGGGGCATTCAGAACGGGTAAATCCGCAAGGAAGAAATTGCCAGGGCAATCCGGGACAACGAGGGAGGTGCGGCGCAGTATTGCTGAAGGAAATTGCTGCTACTTATTCTTCGCTGCAAATGAAAAACGCCCCTGTGCAGGAGCGTATTCATTTTGGTGCCGAGAGCCGGAATCGAACCGGCACGCTGTCTCCAGCGCGGGATTTTGAGTCCCGTGCGTCTACCTATTCCGCCATCTCGGCAACGCGTCCGCTATTATGACTGATTTCTGCGGAGCGATCAATAGCCTTTCTGTATGAATCTATTTTCCCTGAATATATTGGCGACTGTCATCGCCATCTTGCCAGATGGGGCTAATAGATCGGACTATTAGATTGGATTAATGGCGGAGATTAATTACTGATCCGCCGATACAGGCGGAAACGTTCATCGCGATCCGAGGGCCGGCGGCCGGTCCACAGCAGTTGCCAGTTGCCTTTGAATTCGCGCCAGATCGCATCGTCGGATTTGACCGAGATGTTGTCTTGATACAGCAGGAAATCGCAGTGCGGCTGGCCATATTCGCCAAACGGGATGCCGCCGAAATAAGCAAACGATGCGCGCTGCGCCGGGCCGACGTTGGTATCCACGCACTGCTTGACCGCAGGCAGGTGCTGATCGATTTGTGCGGCTACGCCCGCATAGCTCTTGCTGTAATTGATCCACGGCAGCCATAAGGTGGTCAGCAACAGCCAGCAGAGAATCACGCCGCCCGAGGACAGCACCACGGCGCGCCACAAGACCGCCGGCCGGCGCGACAGGCGCCAGTTCACCAGCAAAATCCAGAATATCGAGCCGAGCAGGGCGATCACCAGCGCGATCAGATTGAACTCGGGTTTAAAGCCTGGCGCCAGTTTGTAGACATTCTTGGCAATCTGCGCCGGCCAGCCGCTTTCCTTGGCGATCCAGGCCAGCCAGATGAATGCGGCGCAAGCGGTCAGGGTCATCACCGAGAACCAGTCTACCGCGTTGATGGCGCCTCGCTTCATGGTCGGCAAGCCGAATGCGGCCAGAATCACGAGTGGCGGCAACAGGGGCAGCAAAATGGCTTCGTCCGGATGCGGATTCAGCAACAGTATGATCGTCAGGCTGATGAAAAATGCCAGCGGCAGCGCGATATGCAAGGTCGAACGTTGCTGGCGCCAGGCATATACCGCCCAGCCGGCGAACGGCCATGCCGGCCATGCAAACCAGATACCGTATTTAAAGTAATACGATAATGCGTTCCAGCTCGGCCAGCCCAATTGTTGCAGATTGAATCTTTCCCAGACAACGAAACGATTCAAGCTGTCGGGTAACAGCGCAAAGGTAGTTGCAAACCATATTGCCGGAATTACCAGCGTCAAGGGTAAGGTCACCAGCAGCAAATCCCTGGCGATGGCTCTTTCTCGCATCAACGCTAGTGTCAGCAAGCCGCACAGCAACGCCAGCGGCAGCAGCCAGCCGCGGGTCAGGATCAGCAGCCCGAAGCTGAGGCCGAGCACTGCCGCGCTACGCAGGCCGCGTGCTTCAAACAGGCGGACCGCGATATAGAGGGAAAAAGCCACCAGTGAAACTTGCAGGCTTTTAGCGGTAGGTTCGTGGCTTGGCAATAGCAGGCCGAGACTGCCGAGATAAATCAGGAATGCGCCGTCGGCCAGGGTGCGGCCAAAATCCCTGGGTTCCGGCTGGCCGCCGAAGGCTAGCCTCAGCGGTTGTGCTTCGCTACGCCGCCCCAGTAAATAGGTGGCGTACCAGACTGACAGCGAGCCGACCAGGAAAAACCCGACCGCCGGCAAGCGGCCTGCGAGCGGATCGCCCAGCAGCCAGCCGAATAACTTGATGCAAATTGCGCCTATCCAATAAGTCAGCGGGCTTTCGCCGGACATGGGCAGGCCGACGATGTTCGGCGCCAGCCAGTCGGCGATACCGCCGTGGGCCATGGTCCAGGCGATACCGAAGCTGGATGCATCTTCATTTTTCCAAGGATCGCGCCCGATCAGGCCGGGCAAAATATAGAGCAATCCCAGCGCCCACAGGCCCCAGCGTGGCAGTGCGCTGGTGGCGGAGGCGGGAAGGCGGACGGGCTTCATCACAATGGCGTCTGATCAATGTTGAGTTGCTGGGTATTGTGCCGGATAGCGGGGTACTTCGCTATTGCTGAGCGTAATTTTTGTTCTTGATATTCTCAAGGAAACCAGTAGTTCTTTACGATTTATCAAAGAGCTAGCTGCGATGCGTTGCCGGATCTTGGATTTCACCCATGCTGCCAACCCCGATAAAAAAAAGGCAGCCGCAGCTGCCTTTTTAAACATGCGACCGAATTAAGTATTTGCGATCGAAGTCTTGGAACCGACACTGCCGAATTTCTTACGGAACTTGTCAACGCGACCAGCGGTGTCGACGATTTTGTGTTGACCGGTGTAGAACGGATGCGATTCCGACGAAACTTCAATCTTCACCAAAGGATATTCTTTACCTTCGTGGGTGATGTTTTCGCGAGTCTGGATAGTCGAACGGGTCACGAACTTGAAATCGTTCGAAACGTCGTGGAACAGAACTTCGCGGTAATTTGGGTGAATGCCGTCTTTCATAATTGCCTCTATTGAGTGGTAGCCAATCAATCACTTCGTCGGTCGTCTTGCTTCTTGACCCGATTGTCGATCACTTGCCGGGGGTGGAAAACCGCGAATTATACAATAAAACCGGATAAATCCCGATAAATCCGGTTGTGAGTCGGAAAAAACGAATGAAATCAGTGCCTTGGGGATATTTTAGGGCGGCTTTGCCATATTGCTAGTTTAATATTTGCCTGGGCGAGCAGCGGATTCACCCAGGCTGCATCTGGCTTTATGCTGGCACTGTTCTTTGATTGCCGCTTCTGCGGTACAAATATAATGTTGCAATTAAGCCACATACCGCCGCGGCAGTCATCCACATGCCGGGTGCGCCCTTATCGCCGGTGTATTCAATCAGGCCGGTCGCGATGGCTGGCGTAAAGCCGCCAAAAATCGCAGTTGCCAGGCTGTAAGCGAGGGAAAAACCCACAGTGCGCACTTCGACCGGCATGACTTCAGTCAAGGCCACCACCATGGCGCCGTTATAACTGGCATACAGGAATGACAGCCAGAGTTCGACCATCAACATCTTTTGGAAGGTCGGGTCAGCCACCAGCCACGACAAGGCGGGATAGGCGGTCAGGATGGTGAGTATGGTAAATGTCAGCAGCAGCGGCTTGCGGCCGATGCGGTCCGACAGGGCGCCCATCACCGGCAGCCAGATGAAGTTCGATACGCCGACGCAGAAGGTAACCACCAGTGCGTCGATGGTGCTGAGTTTCAATACGCTCTTGCCGAAAGTCGGCGTGTAGACGGTGATCAGGTAGAACGAGACGGTAGTCATCGATACCAGCATCATGCCGGCTGCCACCAGGCCCCAGTTAGCTACCATGGAGCGCAGGATTTCGCGCACCGCCGGCTTGTGCTTGCGCGCCATGAACTCCTCGGTTTCCTGCAGGGAGCGGCGGATCATGAACAGCACCGGCACAATCATGCAGCCGATAAAGAACGGCACGCGCCAGCCCCAGTCCGCGATTTGCGCAGGCTGCAGCCACACTTGCAAGCCGAAACCGAGCGCCGCGGCGACGATGATCGCCACTTGCTGGCTGGCCGACTGCCAACTGACATAGAAACCCTTGTTGCCGGTCGTGGCCATTTCCGACAGATAGACCGAGACGCCGCCCAGTTCAACCCCTGCCGAAAATCCTTGCAGCAAGCGGCCGATCAATACCAGCAGCGGCGCGGCATAGCCGATGGTGGCATAACCGGGTACGAAAGCGATCAGCATGGTGCCGACTGCCATCAGCGCCAGGGTAGTGATCAGGCCCTGGCGGCGGCCGACGCGGTCGACATAGGCGCCGAGGATGATGGCGCCCAGGGGACGCATCAGAAAGCCCGCGCCGAAAGTCATGAAAGTCAGCATCAGCGAAGCAAATTCATCGCCGGCCGGGAAAAACGTTTTTGAAATGTAGGTCGCGTAAAAGCCGAACAGGAAGAAATCGAACATCTCCATGAAGTTACCGCTGGTAACCCGTAGCACGGTGCTGAATTTCGATGGGCTGGATTGAGTCGTCGCCATGGCGTGTTGTCGCGAAAAATTGAGGTTCGAAAGGATAGCATTTAACAGGTGAATCTGCTCAGCCTACACCTTGTCATTCGACCTCCCGTCCTCGCTGCAAATCACGATCTTCCGCAGCCGGGTTTGCGCCGCTGCAGATATCTGCAAAAAAGTCTGACGTGCTTGCGCAGGTCAGACTTTTTTTGTTTTCGGTTGAGATGGATTTCAACCGACACGAGCGATGCCGAAGCCGATCAGCCGCCGCGCCGCATCATGTCAAAGAATTCAGCGTTATTCTTGGTCGATTTCATCTTGTCGAGGATGAACTCCATCGCTTCGATCTCATCCATGCTATACAGCAGCTTGCGCAGCACCCAGATTTTTTGCAGCTGGTCAGGCTTGATCAGCAATTCTTCGCGGCGGGTGCCGGACTTGTTCAGGTTGATGGCCGGATAAACGCGCTTCTCGGCGAGGCGGCGTTCCAGATGCACTTCCATGTTGCCGGTACCCTTGAATTCTTCGTAGATCACGTCATCCATGCGGCTGCCGGTTTCGATCAGGGCGGTAGCAATGATGGTCAGCGAACCGCCTTCTTCGATGTTACGGGCGGCGCCGAAGAAACGTTTCGGACGTTGCAGCGCGTTGGCGTCGACACCACCGGTCAGCACCTTGCCGGAAGCAGGGATCACGGTGTTGTAGGCACGTGCCAGGCGGGTGATCGAATCAAGCAGGATCACCACGTCTTTTTTCATTTCCACCAGGCGCTTGGCTTTTTCCAGCACCATTTCGGCGACTTGCACGTGACGCGTGGCCGGTTCGTCGAAAGTGGATGCAACCACTTCGCCGCGCACCGAGCGCTGCATCTCCGTCACTTCTTCCGGACGTTCGTCGATCAGCAGGACGATCATCACGGTGTCGGGATGGTTGGTCGTGATGGCATGCGCAATGTGTTGCAGCATGACCGATTTACCCGATTTCGGCGATGCCACCAGCAGGCCGCGCTGGCCTTTGCCGATAGGCGCGATCATGTCGATGATACGGCCGGTGATGTTTTCTTCGCCGCGCATGTCGCGTTCCAGCGGCAGCGGTTTGTTCGGGTGCAGAGGCGTCAGGTTTTCAAACAGGATGCGGTGTTTCGACGCTTCCGGCGATTCGCCGTTGACCTTGTCGACCTTGACCAGTGCGAAATAGCGTTCGCCGTCTTTCGGCGTACGCACTTCGCCTTCGATCGAATCGCCGGTATGCAGGTTGAAGCGGCGGATTTGCGAAGGCGAAATATAAATGTCGTCGGTGGACGCCATGTAGCTGGCGTCGGGCGAGCGCAGAAAGCCAAAGCCGTCAGGCAGGACTTCCAGGGCGCCATCGCCAAAAATCTGTTCTCCTGATTTCGCGCGCTTTTTCAGGATCGCGAACATCAGTTCTTGTTTGCGCAAACGCGCTGCGTTATCGATGTCCAGGCCGATTGCCATTTCTAGCAGGGCGGAGACGTGTAACGCCTTTAATTCAGATAAATGCATAGGTATGAGTGTCCCGGGATGGGAAGTATTGGGTGGGGGAGGGAACTGCGTGGTGTCGTTAGTAAAACACAAGCGGCGATGCGGGCGCACCGCCGCGGTTGCTATTATAGGTTCGAATCAATGAATGCGGTCAGCTGGCCTTTGGCCAGCGCGCCGACTTTTTGTGCCGCAGGTACGCCGTTCTTGAACAGGATCAAGGTCGGAATGCCGCGAATGCCATGCTTGGCAGGCACTGCCTGGTTGGCATCAACGTCCAGCTTGACGATCTGCAGCTTGTCGCCGTATTCCTTGGCAACTTCTTCCAGGATGGGGGCAATCATCTTGCAAGGACCGCACCACTCAGCCCAGAAATCGACCAGGACCGGTTTGTCTGATTTAAGTACATCTGCGTCAAAGGATGCGTCGGAAGTATGTTTAATGTGTTCGCTCATGGTTTCCTCAATGTGAGGGAAAAAGAATCAATGTGTGCCAAGACTACTTACCATTCCAGCTTGGTGGTTGCCATCGGCGTTCCCTATTCTATTGAATAAGTGGGGATGCCGTGCGCGAATTCAAGTTTTTGTGGGTGTGGTAAGAGGTGTTGCGGCGGGATATTCACTAAATCATAACCGATTTTAATAAAAAGTGTGGGTGATGTATTTATTTTGAGCTTATTTTTTCAGGGCCTCGCATAAAATGAAGCTAATTGTTGCAAAAATGCGAGGGCGTAAGTTCCCGTAGCAGAGCGGCCGGTCCCGTCCTTCCAGTGAGCCACATGCCTCCAGAATCCATAAAACTTGTGCCTTCTGCCAATTTCTGGCCGGCTGCGGCACGTGCATTGCTGGCCGCCTGCCACCAGGACAGCGGCGCAGGCGGCCAGCGCGATTTCGCCCGCTGGCGCGTGGTGCTGCCGACTTTCGCTCATGCGCAGCCGTTGAAAGCGGCAATCGCTGCAGAATTAGGCGGGACTTTCGTGCCGCCGCAATTCTTTACCCTGTCCGGCTGGCTGATGACGTTAGCGCCGTTGCCGAACGTGCTGCCCGCCAGCGAACGGCTGATGCGCTTGTATGCTGAATTGCGCCAGCACGGCTGGCTGAAGAAATTATTTACAGCGCGTCGCAATACCGATTTGCTGCCGCTGGCACAAACGCTGTTAGCGCTATCAGACGAATTGACCCAGGCTTTACTGCCCGGGCTGCACGCCGATGCTGCCAGCGATCCGGAACAGCGCTGGCAGAGCGCGCTGGAACAATTGTCGCCGGATGCGCGCAAATTATTGTCGGATGAAACGCAGCTGGTGTGGTCGATCTGGAAAAGCCAGCTGGATGCCGACGATGCGATAGCGGCACGTTTCGCGCAAATGCTGCAAATAGCAGAAAGCGCAAGCCAGCCGCTGATCTGGATCAGTTCGGTAGCGCCGGAACCTTTGGAACAAGCTTTTCTCGACGCCTATGCCAGGCGTCAGCGGGTGGTGACGATGACGCTCGACTGGCGTGCGCCGGCGATACTGCCGACTTATGCAGCGGCCTGGCCGGAGCTGGTGGAGGCGGTGGCAGCCGTAACCGGCGAAGAGCGGGCCGATATCGCTGTCAGCGATCATGCGCAGCCGGCCGAGCTGCTGTTGTGCGCGGCCGGAAGTGTCGAAGACGAAGCGGTGCAGGGCGCGCAAATGGTGATCGACTGGCTGCAGTCGGGCAAAACCAATCTGGCGATTGTGGCGCAGGACCGGGTAGTGGCAAGGCGGATTCGCGCCTTGCTGGAACGTGCGCAGATTCATGTGGCCGATGAAACCGGCTGGAAGTTGTCGACCACGCGCGCAGCCTCCGCCATTGCCGCCTGGTTCGATGTCGTCGCTGCACGCGGCGAAACCACCGCCTTGCTGGATTTGCTGAAGTCGCCGTTTGTATTGAACGAAGCGCCCAGGGATTTACTGCATGAGGCGCAGGACAGCATCGCCAACAAGTCGGCGCTGGTGATGAAAATAGAATTGCTGCTGCGGCGCGCCAACGTGCTCGGCGAGTGGCGCACGGTGATCAGTGCGCTGAATGCGGCGCCGGCCGAGCAAAAGGCGGTAGCCTTGCTGGCGCAGCAGGCGGCGTTGTTCAGCGGCCGCAAGAATTTGCGCGACTGGATTGCCGCCACCGCTTCGGCACTGGAGTGTTTAGGCATCGCATCGGCGCTCAGTGCGGATGCGGCCGGCCAGCAGATCTTGCAGTTGTTGCAGAATATTGCGCCGCCGGCCAATGATTTTGCTGCGCTATTCTCCTTTCCGGAATGGCGCGCACTGGTCAATCTGCAGCTCGACGATACCAGTTTCATCAGCGCCATCAATGACCGCCGGGTAGTGATGCTGCCGTTGAACGGCGCCCGCTTGCGCACCTTCGATGCGGTGCTGATGGTGGGAGCAGATGCCGACCACCTGCCATCGCAACCGCAAGAGACGTTGTTCTTCGCCAATACCGTCAGGCGTGAACTGGGTCTGGCGACACGCGAGAGCCGGCAGCGCCAGCAACTGCGCGACGTGGTCGAATTGCTGGCGATGAATCCGCAGGTAGTGCTTTCCTGGCAGGCGCATAAGGATGGCGAACCGAATCCGGTCAGCCCCTGGATCGAGCGCCTGCAACTCACCTTGGCGCGCCATGGCGCGCCTGCGCTGGCTGCAAGACGGGCGAAGATTGCGGCGCAGAGCTTGCAGGCTACGCCGCCAGTCATGCCGGCGCCGGCGGCGCCGCAGCTGACGCCAAGCCGCCTGTCAGCCAGTGCCTACAACAGCTTTATCCAGTGCCCATATCAATTTTTTGCGCGCCGCATGTTGGGCCTGGCATCGCTGGATGAGCTGTCCGATCTGCCGGAAAAGCGCGACTACGGCGGCTGGCTGCATGAAATCCTGGAGACTTACCACGAAAGCCTGCGCGATCAGCCATGTCCTGCAGAGC
This sequence comes from Collimonas sp. OK242, assembly GCF_900107095.1. Classification (GTDB taxonomy): domain Bacteria; phylum Pseudomonadota; class Gammaproteobacteria; order Burkholderiales; family Burkholderiaceae_D; genus Collimonas. The sequence goes on along the minus strand of NZ_FNOR01000004.1, from coordinate 100,191 downwards.
AGCGCGAAGCGTTGCTGGCGGATATTTCAAAAAAATTATTCGACAACGTCATCGCCAAAAATGCCGCAGCCCTTGGTTACTACTCACGCTGGCAAAAGGTGATTTCGGCTTATGTCGTCTGGGCCAATGAGCAAGAAGCGAAGGGTTGGCGTTTCGTATTCGGCGAGCAGGCGTATGAAAAGCCGATGCAGCTGGCGGATCGCGATCTGACTCTGCATGGCCGGATTGACCGGATCGACGAGAACGATGCCGGTGAACGCGCGGTGCTTGATTACAAGACCAACAACCTGCTCGTGCTGAATAAGAAACTGAAAGACCATGAAGATCATCAACTGGCGTTCTACGGTTTGCTCTCGGACCGACCGGTTGCGGCGGCGCACTACGTCGCGCTGGAAACTACCAAAGACAAGGTCGGCGATGTGAGCGCACCCGATTACGACGAAGCGCAACGCGCCTTGGCTGCGCAGATTTCGGTCAACGTACAGGCGATTGCACACGGCGTCGGTCTGCCTGCCAACGGTGTCGCCTCGGTTTGCCAGTATTGTGATGTACGCGGCCTGTGCCGCAAGGGAGCGTGGGAATGAACGAAGCTGCGCACAGCGCGCTGCCGAGCGCCTATCGGATGAATGGCGAAGTGGTCGACGCCCAGAGTTTTACCAATGCCGCTTGCGATCCTCAGCACTCGGTGGTGGTGGAAGCGTGTGCCGGCAGCGGTAAAACCTGGTTGCTGGTGGCGCGCATGTTGCGTCTGTTGCTGGCCGGCGCCGCACCGTCCGAACTGCTGGCGATCACCTTTACCCGCAAGGCCGCGCAGGAAATGCGCGAACGTTTACTGGAGCTGCTGCACGATCTGGCCCTGCAGCCGGATGCCAAAGTGCGCAACTTGCTGTTGGAACGCGGCATCGCGCCACAAGCCATGGCCCAAGTATTGCCTGCTGCGCGCAATCTGTATGAGCGCGTGCTGGCCAGTCCGCAAAGTTTATCTATCGATACTTTCCATAGCTGGTTCGCGCGCCTGTTGAAAATTGCGCCGCTGGCTTCGGGTGTGCCGCATGGCTACGCCTTGATAGAGAAAACCGGCGAATTGCAGGCCGACGCCTATCTGCGTTTCATGCAATCGCTGAACGACGAAGAGAATAGCCAGGTCAAGCAGGATTTGCTGATGCTGTATCAGCTGGCCGGTGATTTCAGCACAAGAAAATTATTGAACGCTTTCATCGATAAGCGCGCCGAGTGGTGGGCGGTGATACAGCAGGGCGTGGATGCGCCGCTGGAATGGCTGCGCGAAATGTGCGGCGAAGATGCGGAAGCCGACGCCCGCCTGTCCTTGTGGGACGACGAGAAATTATTAACACAAGTGAAGCAGATTGCCTGGCTGCTGGGACAGGGGTCGGCGACCAACCAGAAACGCGCGACCGCGATCGAGATGGCGCTGACGGCGGGTGCGGCAGTCGTCAATTTCGACGCCCTCTGCCATCAGTTTTTTGACGACGCAGGCAAGCCGCGTAGTAACGGCAAAACCAAGGATTTGCTGAAAGCATTGGAAAACAGCCTGGGCGGCAATGCCCTCGATGCCTTCGACGCGCAATTTATTACGACCGGGGAAGCGCTCAAAGCGCTGCGCAAGCGCAGTTACGAACGCACAGTACTCAGTTTGAACCAGCATCTGTTCAGCGTCGGCAATGCCTATCTGGAATGCTATCAGGCGCTCAAGGCAGAGCAGCGTGTGTTCGATTTCGCCGATCTGGAGTGGCAGGCCTATCGCTTGCTGACCAATCCGGACAGCGCGGCCTATCTGCAAAGCCGGCTCGACAGCCGTTACAAGCATATTCTGCTGGACGAGTTTCAAGACACCAATCCGCTTCAATGGAGCATTGTGCGCGCCTGGCTGAGCGCCTATGGTGAAGATGCCGGCCAGCCGAGCGTGTTTGTGGTCGGCGATCCCAAACAATCGATCTATCGTTTTCGCCGCGCCGAGCCGCGCGTGTTCGAAGCCGCGCGCACATTATTGCAAGAACAAGGCGCCACGGTGTTGCAGGCCAATCAGACCAGGCGCAACGCCAGCGCGATTGTGGATGTGTTGAACGCCAGCTTCTACGCCAATCCCCTGTTTTCTGCGCAAACCACGCTGGGCGAAGTCGGCGGCGAGGTGTGGCGTTTGCCCTTGATCCGGCAAGCCGGCGATGAGGTGGAGGAAGCGCCGCAGGGCCTGCGTAATCCGCTGACGACCGCACGCGAAGAATCGGAAGATGCGCGCCGCCGCGACGAGGGCCGGCAGCTGGCGCAGGCTTTATGGCGCGCCAGGCAAGAACTGGTAGTGCGTCAAGAACAGGGCAGCCGCACAATTCAGTGGTCGGATGTGATGTTGCTGGTTAAAAAACGCAGTCATCTCGGCGCCTACGAGAGCGCGCTGCGCGAAGCCGGCATACCGTTCATGTCCGACAAGCGCGGCGGCCTGCTGGAGTCGCTGGAAATTTCCGATCTGATTGCCTTGCTGACTTTCCTGATCACGCCCGACGATGCGCGGGCGTTGGGGCATGTATTGAAATCGCCCATCTTCGGCGCCAGCGACGATGATCTGATCGGCCTGGCGCAACGCGCCGAACGCGGCTGGTGGGCGCGGCTGCGGGCTGCCGCGCTGGAGCATGACGCCGCACCGGCGCTGCGACGCGCCAGCGCTTTGCTGGAAGAGTGGTTGCAAGCAGCACCGCGTTTGCCGGTGCACGATCTGCTCGATGTGATCCTGCATCAGGGCCAATTGCTGGCCCGCTATGCGCAAGCCGCGACGCCTCTGTCGCGCAGCCAGGCCATCGGCAACATCGAAACTTTCGTCGAACTTGCCTTGAACATGGACGCGGGCCGCTATCCCAGCTTGCCGAAATTTATCGACGCCCTGCGCAGCCTGCAGAACGCCGCCGGCGGCGATGCTCCCGACGAAGCCAGTATCGACGCCGCCACCGACGCAGTGCGGATCCTGACGGTACACAGCGCCAAGGGCCTGGAAGCGCCGGTCGTGGTGCTGTTGGACGCCAACCACAGCAAGCCTGCGCGCGACGACTACGGCATCCTATGCGACTGGCCGCAAGACGCGGAAGCGCCGCAGCACTTTTCCGCGTTCGGCAGCAGCGCCGAGCGTGGCGCTGCGCGCGATCCTTTGTTTGCGGCAGAAGAAGGTTTCAAGACGCAGGAAGACTGGAACCTGTTGTACGTCGCTACCACCCGCGCCAAGCAGTTGCTGATCATTAGCGGTGTCGCCGGCAGAAGCGGCGGTGTGACGGACGACAGCTGGTATGCACGGCTCGAACAGGTACCTGAAGCCAGTTTCGATGCAGTCGCAGAGCTTGCCGCCGTGGTCGACGGCGCACAAAGATTTGAGCAGGAAATATTCGATCCTCCGCAAATGCCGCCGCCGCTGGTAGCGGCTGCCGCCGCTTTCGATAACCAGGCGATCGCTGAAGGCATCGCCTTGCACGGCTTGCTGGAAAGAGTCACCCAGCACGGCCAATGGCCGGTGGTGCTGCCGGATGCCGAGACGATTGCGCGCTGGCTACCGTGCCCGCTGCTGTTGGCCAAGCTGGTCAGGCGCCAGGCCCAGACCATTCTGGAGCAGGTCGATCTGGCGCATTTCTTTAATCCGGCCTTGCACCTGCATGCGCGCAATGAAATGGAAATCATCGCCGATGACGTCGTGCTGCGTTTCGACCGGGTGGTGATCTTTGACGAGGAGGTGTGGATCCTGGACTACAAACGCAATCTGCTCGACAGCGAACTTGCGGCGTATACGACTCAGTTGCGCACTTATCGGCAAGCGGCGCAGGCAGTGTTTACGGACAAGCGCTTGCGCACGGCGTTGCTGACAGTAGACGGGCGCTTGTCGGAAATCGACTAGCAACTGGTAACCGGCTATGCGTTAAAAAGCCCTTATTTCCTGAATGAAAATAAGGGCTTTTCGAGCATGGCTACAGCTGGCCTGGAATCAACGGTGATGCGGCGCCGCGTATTTCTTTTCCAGCCGGCCAACCAGCATCGCCAGGCACATGGTCATGGCGAAATAGACTACGGAAATCGTGATGTACGGCTCCCAATAACGCGAATAGGCGCCCGCTACGGTCCTTGCTGCGTAAGCCAGCTCTGCCAGGCCGATGGCCGACACCAGCGATGAATCCTTGAGCAGGGTGATCGCTTCATTGCCGAGCGGCGGCAGCATGCGGCGAAACGCTTGCGGCAGCACCACATAACGCATGGTCAGTTTGTAACCCATGCCAAGGCTGGATGCGGCATAGGTCTGGCCGCGGTCAATCGACTGGATGCCGGCGCGGAAAATCTCGGAAATGTACGCACCCGCATTCAATGACAAGGCCACGACGCCGGAGATGAAGGCGCCGTAATCCTGTTTGATGGTGCGCGCCAGCTCGCCGGAGATCAGCAGGCCGTTGTCTTGATGGATCAGCACCGGCATCACTGCAAAGTGGATCAGCAGGATCTGCACGAACAGCGGGGTGCCGCGAAAGAAGGCGACATAGAAGCTGGCCAGCCCTTTCAAGCCGCGGAGCGGCCATTTCCATGGCCCGTGCTTGACATCCGCCAGACGCAGCATGCCCAGCAATAAGCCCAGGATGGTGCCGACGATGATACTGATCACGGCGACCTGCAGCGTCATGAAGAAGCCTTTGACGAATAGCGGCGCGTAGCCTTGTATGATGCTCCAGCGAAAATCCATAAGTGTTATTGAGACGAAACGGTGTGACGGGCTGAGTGGACGCGTAATCCGGCTGGTTGGCGATCCGGGCTATGCAGGAAGATACTAAAAATTAGCGCGAAATTATACCGTAGTTGCCGCAGACAGCCAAAAACAGGCGGTCTGCGGGGGATTTCCAACTATTCGCAACTGATTACTTGCTGCTGCTGCCAAAGTACTTTTCATTGATTTTGTCAAAGCTGCCGTCAGCTTTGACATCGGCCAGGCCTTGATTGATCTTGGCCAGCAGCGCGGTATTCCCCTTGCGCACCGCAATGCCATAGTACTCTTTCGGAAAGCCGGCATCGGTCACCACCCGGAAGCTGGCGGACGGATTGTTGGTAATGTAGTTTCTCACCACCGGATCGTCAGCCACCACGGCGTCGACGCCGCCGCTTTCCAGCTCTTTCAAGGCCAGCGTGGTGGAATCGAAGCGCTTGATGCTGGGATTGTTCTTGCCGACCAGGTTTTGCACCACTTCATCGCCGGTGGTGGCGCTTTGCACGCCGATTTTCATGGTCTTCAGGTCATTGAACTGCTTGACCGAGGTATTAGCTTGCGGGACGGCGATCAACTGGCTGGCTTCAAAATAGGGTGTCGAAAAATCCACGGTCTGTTTGCGCTCATCGGTAATCGTGATGGCTGAAATCAGCAGGTCGCGGTCGCCTTGAGCGAGGAAGTTGAAGATGCCTTCGAACGGCGTCGGGACGAATTTCACTTCGATGCCGATTTTCGCCGCGATCGCTTTCATCAAATCGATGTCGAAACCGACCACTTCCTTCTTTTCGTTTTCAGCGGAAAACGGCGCATAAGCCGATTCAACCCCGACCACGTACAGGCTTTGTTTGGCAGCGGCAGCCGGTGCTTCTTCCTTTTTACTGCAGGCGCCCACTGCAAGCAGGCTCATGCCCAGAGCGCATAGCGGCAGGTAACGGCGTAACATTTTTTTCATGGTGCTCTCGCAAAAATAAGTCGGATTCTCAGCTGGATTCACAGCTGAATTCATAGCCGGATTTATAGTTTCTCGTCCGCGAAATATTTCTTGTATATCCGGTCCTGGGTGCCGTCGGCCTTGATCTGTTCCAGCGCATGGTTGAGTTTGGCCAGCAGTGCGGCATTACCCTTCTTGACCGCGATGCCGTAATACTCCTTGGGGAAAGCCGGATCGTTGACGATGCGGAAATTCTTGCCTGGATTGTTCTTCACGAAATTGGTGACGACGCCGTTGTCGCCGACCACGGCATCGACGCCACCGCCTTCCAGCTCTTGAAACGCCAGCGGCATCGATTCGAAGCGCTTGACGCTAGGACTGTTTTTACCGACCAGGTTTTGTGCCGCTTCGTCAGCGGTAGTAGCGCTCTGGACACCGATCTTCAAGGATTTCAGATCGTCGAATTTGGCCACCGTGGAATTCGCCGGCAGCACGATCAGCTGCTTGGCCACAAAGTAGGGTTCCGAGAAATCCATGGTTTGGCGGCGCTGGTCGTTGATCGTGATGGTGGAAATCAGGATGTCGCGGTCGCCCTGGGCCAGCGCATTGAACAGGCCGTCGAACGGCGTATTGACGATCCTGATCTTGATGCCGGCCTTGTCGGCCACGGCTTGCATGATCTCGACATCGAAGCCGACCAGTTCTTTTTGTTCATTCTCGGAAGCGAACGGCGCGTAAGCGCCATCGGCGCCAACCACATATTCAGTGTTGCCCGCGGTCGCCGCAGAGTTGCCGTCCTGCTTGCCGCAACCTGCCAGAACGGCAAGAGAACACAGCAGCGCCAGAGTCAGGGCCGGCAGATATCGTTGTTTCATGTTTTCTCCCGTTTTTATGTTTCTTATTTGGCTGTCTCGGCAAAGTACTTGGCGTAGATCTTGTCGTAAGTGCCATCGGCCTTGATTGCCGCCAGTCCCTTGTTGACCTTGGCCAGCAGCTCGGCGTTGCCCTTCTTGACCGCGATGCCGTAGTACTCTTTAGGGAAGGCCGGATCGGCGATAAAGCGGAAGCCTTCGGATGGATTGTTCTTGATGTAGTTCTTGATCACGCCGTTGTCGGATACGACTGCTTCAACGCCGCCGCCTTCCAGCTCTTTCATTACCAGGGTCGCCGATTCCAGGCGCTTGATGTTGGGATTACTCTTGCCCAATTCCTTTTGCACGATTTCATCGCCGGTGGTGGCGCTTTGCACGCCAACCTTCATGCTTTTCAGGTCGGCAAATTTCGTGACTGTGGAATTTTTCGGCACCACGATCAATTGATTGGCTTCGAAGTAGGGCTCGGAAAAATCGACTGTCTGCTTGCGTTCGTCGGTAATCGTGATCGCCGATGCCAGCAGATCGCGGTCGCCTTGCGCCAGGAAATTGAAGATGCCTTCGAACGGCGTGTTGACGAACTTGATCTTGAAACCGCCCTTGTCGGCGATTGCATTCATTACATCGACATCAAAGCCGACGATTTCCTTTTGTTCATTCTGGTACTCGAACGGCGCAAAAGTCGCTTCGGCGCCGACCAGGTATTCAGTCGGCGCAGGCGCTGCCGCCGTTTTCGGTTCCTGCTTGCCGCAAGCCGCCAACGACAGCGCGAGTACGCACAGGCCCAGATTGAAAATGCGTTTCATTGAGTATCTCCTGTAAAGATCGGTAAAGTGTTTCGGTTCACATCGGCGACGAAAACCGGCTTTCAAGAGTGGCCGCTACGCGCAGCCTTCTCGTCCGGGTTGGTCGTTGCTGTTTAATCAATATGGTGTGGAATCAGCCGCTATTTTAGATTCATCTATGCAAATAACAATGATTTATATAGATGCGTTGCAGATAAATGCCGCTTGCAGGGCTCCGCGACACCATCCGACCAATGCATGGGCCGCAGCTGCGACTTTAATGCAGGCCCCTGAACGCTTCCGGCAGCGACAAAATCTCGCCGGTGGCGCTGCCATCGTAGCCGCTGATCTGGTCGACAATTGCGCGAAACGAGCTTGATTGCAAGATGCCGATCACTTGCTGCATCAGCGGATCGTTCAAGGCGCTGCTTGATACAGCAAAGAAATAGCGCTCCCGCACCAGCGGGATGAAATCCAGGCCGAAGCGCTGAGCCGCAGTTTGCACGCCGAAACCGACGTCGGCCATGCCGCTGGCGATAAAAGCGGCAATTGCGGAGTGGGTGAATTCGGCAGTTTCGAAACCGTCGATGGCGGCGGTTGACAGCGTTTGCCTGGACAGCATCAGTTCCAGCAGCATGCGGGTGCCGGAACCCGGCTGGCGGTTGACAAAAAGTACGCCTGGACGGCTCAGGTCGGATAAGCCGACGATGTGTTTCGGATTCCCCGGCGCCACCATCAAGCCTTGGTTGCGTACCGCCAGGTGAATCAGGCAATGTTTGTTTTTATCCAGCCACTGGCTATAGCCGGCCACCGATGCTTCTTCGAATTCGCCCAAAGGTACGTGAAAGCCGGCCAGGTCGCATTCCTGCCGCGCCAGCGCCGCCACCGCATCGGCGCTATTGCGATAACGCAGTTCCACCGGCAGCTGCTGTTCATTCAGCTGATTCAGCAATGCGGCGACGGCAAAGCCGTGGCTGGCGTTCAGGCGGATCATCGGCGGCCGGCAACTTACCGTTTTGCTCAGCTCGCCTTCCAGCTCGGAAGCCAAGGTTTCCAGCGTCGGCGACAAGCGCGCCGCGATGCGGCGATCGGCCCAGATCAGTTTTTCTGCCAGCGGCAACAGGCGGCTGCCGCGGCCGCGCCCGGTTTCTACCAGTGGATGGCCGAACATGCGTTCGGCATCGCGCAGCATGCCCCAGGCGTGACGGTAAGAGCCGCCGGTCTGTTTGGCGGCGTTGGCAATCGAGCCGGTTTCCTGGATTGCCGCGAGCAATGTCAATAAAACAGCGGTATCCAGCGGCGACTCTGCATCGCGCGAGATTTCCCAATGCGGTTTGATTTTGACTCTATACATTATGCAAAATATAGCCTATTGAGCAGGCCGCTTACTAGTGATATTTTGCATATCTATAGGAGATATACAGGAAGAACATAAGGAAGAAAAATATTTCTCAAATAAAACTATATGTAAGCAATTACCTATGGTACATATAAGCTTTTTTATTTCCAGGGGGGAATGTGGGATTTTTAGATAAAGAACGGACCATTGCCGGTCCAGGCTTCAACCGTTGGCTGGTGCCGCCGGCAGCGTTGGCAATCCACCTGTGTATTGGCATGGCTTACGGTTTTTCCGTGTTCTGGCTGCCGCTGTCGAAAGCGGTAGGGATCAAGGAATCGGTCGTCTGCGCAAAGGAGTTGAGTTTCTTTGCTGAAATATTCGCAAGTAATTGCGACTGGAAGATTTCAATGCTGGGCTGGATCTTCACCATGTTCTTCGTTTTGCTCGGAACGTCGGCGGCAATCTGGGGCGGCTGGCTGGAACACGTCGGTCCGCGCAAGGCTGGTTTTGTGGCTGCCGTGTGCTGGTGCGGCGGCTTGCTGATTTCGGCGCTCGGGGTGTATGAACACCAGATATGGCTGATCTGGCTGGGATCGGGATTGATTGGCGGGATCGGCCTCGGGCTGGGTTATATCTCGCCCGTATCGACGCTGATCAAATGGTTTCCGGACCGCCGCGGTATGGCGACCGGCATGGCGATCATGGGTTTCGGCGGCGGTGCGCTGATCGGCAGTCCGCTGGCAGACAAGCTGATGAAGCATTTCGCTAGCGACGTCTCGGTCGGCGTCTGGCAGACTTTTGTGGTGATGGCCTTGATCTACTTTGTATTCATGATGGCCGGCGCTTTCGGTTACCGGATTCCGCCTGGCGGCTGGAAACCGGCCGGATGGACCCCGCCTGCCGCCAGTGGCAACGCCATGATTACCCAGCATCACGTGCATGTCAGCAAGGTCTGGGGCATCCCACAGTTCTGGCTGGTATGGCTGGTGTTGTGCCTGAACGTCTCGGCCGGCATCGGCGTGATCGGCATGGCGTCGCCCATGTTGCAAGAAATGTTCGGCGGCCATTTGCTGGGGGTGAGCGCCAAGTTTACGGAATTGTCGGTTGAGCAAAAAAGTGCGATAGCAGCGATTGCCGCCGGTTTTACCGGTTTGATCAGCTTGTTCAACATTGGCGGCCGTTTCGCCTGGGCCACTTGCTCCGACTATATCGGACGCAAGATGACTTACGTCGTGTTCTTTGTCCTCGGCTTTGTGCTGTATGTGAGCTTGCCTTGGTCCGGTGCGGCCGGCAGCGTGGCGCTGTTCGTAGCCGCAGTGTGCCTGATCCTGTCGATGTATGGCGGCGGCTTTGCGACGGTGCCAGCCTATCTGGCCGATTTGTTCGGCACCCAGATGGTAGGCGCGATCCATGGCCGTCTGCTGACTGCCTGGGCGACTGCCGGGATTCTCGGGCCGGTGGTAGTGAACTACATGCGCGAGTATCAGCTTTCGCTTGGGATCCCGCGTGAAGCGGTCTACAACACCACGATGTATATCCTGGCCGGCATGCTGGTGGTCGGCCTGCTGTGCAACCTGATGATCAGGCCGGTCGCCGAAAAGTACTTCATGACGCCGGAAGAACTGGCACGCGAGAAACAACTGGCGCATGAGCAGGCTGCCGCCGGCGGCGAAACGGTGCTGGCGCCTGAAGTGATGGCGCGCATCGGCAACGGCGGTAACCCGGCGGTGCTGTGGGCCTCGTGGGCGGCGGTGATCATTCCTCTGGTTTGGGGGATTTCGATCACTCTGCAGAAATCTGCAGTATTGTTTAAGTAGTAGAGTAGGGTAGTGAAGCAGGGTGGGCGCCCATGCCCACCCTGCGACTGATCAGTGTGGTACAGAATTCAAGACGCACCGTTGTGCGCCGATCAAGGTGCATCGAGTTATAACAAGAACATCCATTCTGCGCACCTTTTGTAGTACCGGATACCGGTAGGAGACTGTCGTGAAGATGCAAATCGAGCAAAGCTCTCAAGTTTCGCCAGCGTCACAAATTGTACCGTCGGACCCATCTGTTGATCTGGACCAGGTCAAATCCATTATTCAAAAATACCAGGCCATGCCCGGCGCCATGCTGCCGGTCTTGCATGCGATCCAGGATGCGCTCGGCTACATACCGCCGTCGGTAGTGCCGTTGATCGCCGACCAGTTGAATCTGTCGCGCGCTGAAGTGCATGGCGTGATCAGCTTCTACCACCATTTCCGCCAGCAACCCGCAGGGCGCCATATAGTCCAGCTATGCCGTGCCGAAGCCTGCCAGGCGGTTGGCGCAGACGCGCTGGCAGCGCACGTCAAGGCGGCCCTGGGCTGCGATTTCCATGGCACCAGCAGCGACGGCGAGTTCACGCTGGAACCGGTGTATTGCCTGGGCCAATGCGCCTGCGGTCCGAATATGCAGATTGACGACGATCTGTATGCGCGCGTCAGCAACGACAAATTCAACAAGCTGGTGCGTGCCAAGCGAGGTGCGCAATGAGTACCGCCATGGGCACTGCCGGTAGCACCGGTATCACCGTTTACTTGCCGCGCGACTCTACCGCGCTCGCCCTGGGAGCGAACGAGCTCGCTGCGGCAATCGTCGCCGAAGCGGATAAGCGCGGCCAGCAAATCACCTTGGTACGCAACGGTTCGCGCGGCATGTTCTGGCTGGAGCCGCTGGTGGAAGTGGCGACCGCCGCCGGACGCATCGGTTACGGGCCGGTCGAGCCGGACGATGTGGCGGGACTGTTCGATGCCGATTTCCTGGCTGGCGGCCAGCATCGCCTGGCGCTGGGGCTGGTCGAAGAAATTCCCTATTTGAAGAAGCAAGAGCGCCTGACCTTCGCGCGGGTCGGCATCACCGATCCGCTGTCGCTGGACGATTATCTTGCGCATGAAGGCTACGCCGGTTTGCGGCGGGCCTTGACCCTGTCCAGCGCAGACGTGGTGCAGGAAGTGCTGGAGTCCGGCCTGCGCGGCCGCGGCGGCGCAGCTTTCCCGACCGGCATCAAATGGAAAACGGTGGCCAATACCCAGGCTGGGCAAAAATACATCGTCTGCAACGCCGATGAAGGCGATTCCGGTACGTTTTCGGACCGCATGGTGATGGAAGACGATCCGTTCATGCTGATCGAAGGCATGACGATTGCAGCGCTGGCGGTTGGCGCGACCCGGGGCTACATCTATGTCCGTTCGGAGTATCCGCATGCGATCGCGGCGCTGAACCAGGCCATCGTCACGGCAAACGGCCGGAATTATCTGGGCGAGAATATTCTCGGTTCGCCCCATTCCTTCCATCTGGAGGTTCGCAAAGGCGCCGGCGCTTACATCTGCGGCGAAGAAACCGCCTTGCTCGAAAGCCTGGAAGGCAAACGCGGCGTGGTGCGCGCCAAGCCGCCGCTGCCGGCCATCGAAGGTTTGTTCGGCAAGCCGACCGTGATCAACAACGTGATCTCGCTGGCTTCGGTGCCTATCATCCTGGCGCGCGGCGCGGCCTTTTATAAAAATTACGGCATGGGACGTTCGCTCGGCACCTTGCCGATGCAGCTGGCCGGCAATATCCGCTATGGCGGCCTGGTGGAGAAAGCGTTCGGCGTCACCTTGCGTGAACTGCTGTTCGACTTTGGCGGCGGCACTGCCAGCGGCAAGCCGATACGCGCAGTGCAAGTCGGCGGTCCGCTGGGACCGTATTTGCCGGAGTCGCTGTTCGATACCAAGCTCGATTACGAAGCCTTCGCCGCAGTCGGCGGCATGCTGGGACATGGCGGCATCGTGGTGTTCGACGATAGCGTCGACATGGCCAAACAAGCGCGATACGCGATGCAATTCTGTGCGATTGAATCCTGTGGAAAATGTACGCCTTGCCGCATCGGCTCCACCCGCGGCGTCGAGGTGCTCGACAAGATTGTCGCCGGCCAGGTGCATGAAATACATCTGCTACGGGATCTGTGCGACACCATGATCAACGGCTCCTTATGCGCGATGGGCAGCATGACGCCGCTGCCGGTGCTGTCGGCCCTCGATCATTTTCCCGAAGATTTTGCTCACGGCGCCGCCGGCAAGGCCGCCTGACAGTCTGCACGACTAACGCCACCCACGTTCCATTGGAACCAGGAGTATGTGATGAATCAGCTGAATGAACTTGACTACGGCACACCGGCCAAGCAATCCGAGAAATCAGTCGTACTGGAAATCGACGGCGTCAGCGTCGAGGTGGCGGCCGGCACTTCGGTCATGCGTGCTGCGGCGGAAGCCGGCATCAACGTGCCAAAATTGTGCGCTACGGATAGCCTGGAGCCGTTTGGTTCTTGCCGTTTGTGCCTGGTGGAAATCGACGGCAAGAAAGGTTACCCGGCATCTTGCACCACACCGTGCGAGTCTGGCATGAAGGTCAAGACCCAGACCCCGAAGCTGGCCGATATCCGGCGCGGCGTGATGGAGTTGTATATCTCCGACCACCCGCTCGATTGCCTGACTTGTCCCACCAACGGCAATTGCGAATTGCAGGATATGGCGGGCGTGACCGGTTTGCGCGAGGTGCGCTACGGCTACGACGGCGAGAACCACCTGAAGATGAAGAAGGATGAATCGAATCCTTACTTTACCTACGATCCGTCCAAATGCATCGTCTGCAACCGTTGCGTGCGCGCTTGCGAAGAAACCCAGGGCACATTTGCACTGACAATCGACGGCCGCGGTTTCGAATCGCGTGTGTCGGCCGGACAGATGGATAGTTTCATGGAGTCGGAATGCGTGTCTTGCGGCGCTTGCGTGCAAGCTTGCCCGACGGCGACGCTGACTGAAAAGACCGTGATCATGATGGGGCAGGCCGAGCACAGCAAGATCACTACCTGTGCGTATTGCGGCGTCGGCTGTTCGCTCAAGGCCGAGATGAAGGGCAATGAAGTGGTGCGCATGGTGCCGCACAAGAATGGCCAAGCCAACCACGGTCACGCTTGCGTCAAAGGCCGCTTTGCCTGGGGTTACGCGACCCACAAGGACCGCATCACCAAGCCGATGATACGCAGCAAGATCACCGATCCATGGCGCGAAGTGTCGTGGGACGAAGCATTGACCTATGCGGCCAGCGAGTTCCGTCGCATCCAGGCCAAGCATGGCAAGGATTCCATCGGCGGCATCACGTCCTCACGCTGCACCAATGAAGAAACCTATCTGGTGCAAAAGCTGGTGCGCGCCGCTTTCGGCAACAACAACGTCGATACCTGCGCCCGTGTCTGCCATTCGCCTACCGGTTACGGCTTGAAGCAAACGCTGGGCGAATCGGCCGGCACCCAGACTTTCGATTCGGTGATGAAGTCGGATGTGATCATGGTCATCGGCGCCAATCCGGTTGCCGCCCATCCGGTGTTTGCTTCGCAAATGAAACGCCGCCTGCGCCAGGGCGCGAAGCTGATCGTGATCGATCCTCGGACTACCGAAATGGTGAAATCGCCGCATGTGCAGGCCGATTACCATCTCAAACTGCGGCCCGGCACCAACGTCGCCTTGATCACCGCGCTGGCGCATGTGATCCTGGCGGAAGGTTTGCAGAAAGAAGATTTCGTCGCCGAACGATGCGATCAGAAATCCTATGCCGACTGGAAGGAATTCGTATTGCGGCCGGAGAATTCGCCGGAAATGATGGCCGATATCATCGGCGTTCCCGCAGATCAGCTGCGCGGCGCGGCGCGCTTGTTTGCCACCGCCGGCAATGGCGCCATCTACTACGGCCTCGGCGTGACCGAGCATGCGCAAGGTTCGACCATGGTGATCGGTATCGCCAACCTGGCGATGGCGACCGGCAATGTCGGCCGCGAAGGTGTCGGCGTCAATCCGCTGCGCGGCCAGAACAATGTCCAGGGTTCCTGCGACATGGGCTCGTTCCCGCACGAATTACCAGGCTACCGGCATGTTTCGGACAGCACCGTGCGTGGCGCGTTCGAACAAGCCTGGGGCGTCACCCTGAGCCCCGAACCGGGCCTGCGGATTCCGAACATGTTCGATGCCGCCATGGATGGCAGCTTCATGGGCCTGTATTGCGAAGGCGAGGATATCGTGCAGTCGGATCCGAACACGCAGCACGTCACCGCTGCGCTGGCAGCGATGGAATGCATCGTGGTCCAGGATCTGTTTCTCAACGAGACCGCAAAATATGCGCACGTGTTCTTGCCCGGATCGTCGTTCCTGGAAAAAGACGGCACTTTCACCAATGCCGAGCGGCGTATCTCGCGCGTACGCAAAGTGATGCCGGCCAAGGGCGGCAAGTCGGATTGGGAAGTCACGGTCGCCTTGTCGGAGGCTCTCGGCTATCCGATGAATTACCAGCATCCTTCTCAAATCATGGACGAGATCGCCGCGCTGACGCCGACTTTCCGCGGCGTCAGCTATGCCAAGCTGGAAAAGCTGGGCAGCATCCAATGGCCTTGCAATGACGCCGCGCCGGATGGCACGCCGATCATGCATGTCCATCAATTCGTGCGCGGCAAGGGCAAGTTCATCAATACCCAATATTTCGCTACCGATGAAAAGGTGACGCCGAAATTCCCTTTGATCCTGACTACCGGCCGGATCTTGTCGCAATATAATGTCGGCGCCCAGACCCGGCGTACCGAGAACGTCGAGTGGCATAGCGAGGATAGGCTGGAGATCCATCCGCACGATGCCGAAGACAGGGGTATCAAGGAAGACGATTGGGTCGGCATCGAATCGCGCGCAGGACAAACCGTGCTGCGCGCTACTGTGACTGAAAGAGTGCAGCCGGGCGTGGTGTACACCACTTTCCATTTCCCTGAATCCGGCGCTAACGTCATCACCACCGATAACTCCGACTGGGCCACCAATTGCCCGGAATATAAAGTCACGGCAGTGCAGGTCATGCCGGTCAGCCAGCCGTCCGCATGGCAGAAGCAGTTCAGCCGTTTCACCGAACAACAGTTGAAGCTGCTGCAAGGGCAGGCCGGGCATGCGGCTGAAGCTGCAGTTACCAAATAATAGCGTAGAGGAACAGCATGGTCACACCCGAATACGCCAGCAGCACTGAAGTCGAGGTCGAGAGGTGGAGTAACGGCGCCGTCAGCAAGCGCCGCGACGTGGTCGCGGAAGAAGTGCCGGTGGCGCTGGAATACAACGGTATCTCGCATGCAGTGATGATGGCGTCGCCTGCCGATCTGGAAGATTTTGCGCTGGGTTTTTCCTTGACCGAGGGAATCTTGCAGGATCGCAGCGAGTTGTTCGATTGCGAGATCGTCACTGCAGCGGACGGGATTCAGGTGCAGATGCAGATTGCCACCGAGCGTTTTGTCGCGCTCAAGGAGAAGCGGCGCAACCTGACCGGCCGTACCGGCTGCGGCTTGTGCGGCGCAGAAACCCTGCCGCAGGCGGTACGTAAGCCGGCGCCGGTAACTTCCCATGCCCAGTTCTCAGCGGCAGACATATACGCGGCAATGGCCGAGATGCAGAAGCAGCAGCATTTGCAGCAGGTAACCGGCGCTACCCACGCCGCCGCATGGCTACAGGCTGACGGCAAGCTTGCGTGTGTGCGGGAAGATGTCGGGCGTCACAATGCGCTCGATAAATTGATAGGCGCCTTGGCGCAAAAAAATCCCAAACAGGATTTTTCCAGCGGCGCTGTGCTGATCACCAGCCGCGCCAGTTATGAAATGGTGCAAAAGGCGGCGAGCACAGGATGCGGTTTTATCGTCGCGGTATCGGCGCCGACCGCGCTGGCGATTCGTCTGGCGGAGCAGGCCAATGTCACCTTGCTTGGTTTCGTGCGGCAAGCCGGCCATGTGGCGTATGCCCATCCGCAGCGATTGCTGCCATGATCCCCGCCAACACCGACCTGCAGCAGAAAGGGTAGCGCAATGAATGTAGAACACCTGGTGAAGATGGCGAATCAGATCGGGTCATTTTTCGAGAGCATGCCCGACCACCAGCAAGCCATGACAGATCTCACCAGCCACCTGACGCGCAACTGGGAGCCGCGCATGCGGCGCGAATTGCTGGCGTATATCGAAGAACGGGGCGGCGCAGGCCTCAAGCCTTTCGTGCTGGAGGCGATTCAACGGCATCCGGGCGAGCTGCAGTAATTTGCAGTAGTTTGCAGTAAGTAAGCCTCAGCGTAAGAACACCATCTGCGAAGGGCTGCCCAGCCCGGTATACCTGTCGATAAATTCCAGCTTGCCGCTATGCTTGTCGATGGCGAACTGGGTGATATTGTCGCTGCGCTGGTTCAGCGCATAGATATAACGCCCTTGCGGCTCAATCACGATGCTGCGCGGATAGTCGCCGCGGGTCCAGGTTTCCTCTACCCAACTGAGCTTGCCTTGCGCGCCGATGGCGAACTGGACAATGCTGTTGCGCAGGCGGTTCGCCACATACAGAAAGCGGCCGTCGTGGCTCAAGGCAAGGCCGGCGGCAAAACTGGTGCCCTGATAATTTTTCGGCAGGCTTGAGACGGTTTGCTGTTCTTGCAAAGTCCCTGCGGCCTGGTCGAAGTGATAGAGCGTCAGCGTTGAAGATTCTTCATTGATCAGGTAGACATATTTGCCGTTGGGATGAAACACGAAATGGCGCGGGCCGGCGCCGGCCGACGATGCCTTGATGAAGGGCGGCGTATTCGGCGTCAAGCTGCCGCTGCTCTGGTCGAAGCGCCATTGATATATGCGATCCAGCCCAAGGTCGGTGGAAAATGCAAACTTGCCGCTGGGATCGCTGGCGATCATGTGCGCATGCGGACTGTCATGGCCGCTGACGGCAAAGCTGCCGATGGCGGCTGCTTCGGGCCGCGCAGCGCCGGCGGGGCCGGTGCTTTGCCGGACCGACACGGCTGCTAGCAAACTGCCGTCTTCAGCCAGCGGAAAGGAGGCCACTGAACCACTGCCGTAATTCGCGGCGAGCAGATAATTCTGCTTTGGCGTCAGCGCCACATGCACCGGATTCTTGCCTTGCGCATCCTGTTGATTCAATAGCGTCAGCGAGCCATCCGTCCGGTTCACCGCATACGCCGCCAGCACGCCATGCTGGCTATCGTTGTAATTACCTACTTCACTTGCGACATACAGTGTTTTGCCGCCAGCATCGAGATCGAGCTGGGCTGCATTCGGCAGTGTGCTGACGACCTTCACCCGGCTCAGTGCGCCTGACTGGCTATCCACCTTAAACAGGTAGACGCCTGCACCGTTGGGGTGATACGTTCCTACATAGGCAAATAGAGCGGGGGCAGGGGGCGGCGGCGTTTCGGCTTTGAGCGGCATGCTGGTCATGGTGAGTAGGGCAAGGGATAGCGCCATCCTTCTGGAGCGGCGGAAGATAGCTGATGGAATCTGCATATTTTCTCCGGTAGCCGAGCCGGCTGCTTCGGCGTTTCTTTCCAGATTGTTGGCCGGATCGTTGCGACGAATGAATATAGGGTGATCCAAACCGATTGGCAATATGTAAATTCACAGCCGCCATGGATGTACCTTCACCGGAGGCCCGTGTCACGGAGTAAGGTACTGAATTCTCGGGGCAACCATGTTCTCGGCTAAAATGGCGCTCGCACCGAAATTCTAAAGGCCAGGATGGACTTTCAATTCATTAGCCCCAGAAAAAATGCCCTGGTTTACCTGGTCAAGATCGTGACGGGCGTGTTGATCACCTGGTACGGATTGCGCGCCCTGGGTTTGCAGGAGCCGTATTGGGCCTTGATTTCCCTGATCATTGTGACCGAGCCGGATGTCAACCTGGCCAAGGCAAACTTCCGGGCCCGTTTGATCAATACCCTGAACGGCTGCGTGGTTGCATGTCTGGCGCTGGTTGTTCTCGGTCCGGGATTCCTGTCCTTGCTGGTCGCCTTGGCAACATCGGTGCTGGTGGCCATGCTGTTGCAGAACTATCCTGCCAACTGGCGTCTGGGTCCGGCGACCGTGGTTATTTTGATGTCGGCTGCGATCGGCGGCAAAGGCCTGCATCAGGAGCTGCAATATGCTTTGCTACGGGTCGGGGAGGTTATCGCTGGCAGTACCGTGGCATTATTGCAATCATTGGCGTATTCCTATGCACTCAAGCGCCTGGCACCACCCCCAAATTGATGACCAGCCGCCAGGTTCATTGATCGAATCTATTGACGTAATTTCCTTAGCGACACTATAGTGACAAAATGATTTCAGAATTCCATCAATTATCAGAAAAAATCGGCCAACTGGCCGAGCTGACGCACGCCTTGCGTCGCGAAAATGCCGAACTACGCCTGCGCGTGACCGGTTTGCAGAGTGAAAACGAAGAGTTGAAGCAACGCATCGGGGAAGCGCACCAGCGGGTAGCCGCCTTACTCGATAAATTTCCGGCATTGCCGCAAGAACTTTCGCAAAAATCGTTGCAAGATCAGGAGCTTACATGAGCCAGTTAAATGTCAGCATCATGGGCCAGGCATATACCCTGGCTTGCAAAGAAGGCGAAGAGAGGGCGCTGCAGGAAGCCGTCACTTACCTGGATGGCAAAATGACTGCCATCCGCGATGCCGGGAAAATTCGCGGCAATGATCGCATCGCCGTCATTGCCGCGCTTGGCATCGCCGCCGAATTATTGGGAAGCAAAGCCCCCGCAGGTCCGTTGTCCGATCTCACCATGTCGGAAGTAAAGCAGAATATCACTGCGATGCATGCGGTCCTGGACGAAGCCCTGGCTGCACAGGAAGACTTGTTTTAATCGTTGTGGCTAGGGCGCGACGCCTGCCGGCCAGCCATGTATTTGGCCGCTTCGCTGACTGCCTCGCACCAAAAATTTCGCCAAAAAGGGGTTTGACATGGATATCGTTTGGAGTAGACTAACGTCTCCTGCCGTGTTCGCGATTGTCATAAAATCCTTGAACCATTTATACGCAACGGCTGCGGAATTTTGTTCGATAGGTGTGAGCGTCGCTAGTCCGATGAGCCCGAAGTTGAACTAACTGCGGCCAACTTGAATCGCTTTGGTTCAGGATGCCGACAAAGCGGCACAGGCGGGACTTGATTCTAAAGCGGTTGCACATGTGCAGCCGCTTTTTTTATTTCCGACCGCATTTTCCAGTCGAATTTTCCAATTTCATCTTCGATACCAGCTTAGGGACCAAATGAGTTATTGGCTAATGAAATCCGAGCCGGACGACGCCAGTATCGACGACGTATTGGCCATGTCCAAACAAACCATCGCCTGGTACGGCGTGCGCAATTATCAAGCGCGCAATTTCATGCGCGATGCCATGCAGGTCGGCGACGGCGTGCTGTTCTATCATTCCGGTTGCGCCGTGCCTGGCATAGCCGGCCTGGCTGAGGTGGCGAGCACGCCTTATCCGGACGACACCCAGTTTGATCCCAAGAGTAAATATTTCGATCCCAAGGCCGAGCGCGAGAATCCGCGCTGGATGCTGGTCGATGTGCGCGCCCTGAAGAAAACGCGCCTCATCGCCTTGCCGGAATTGCGGCAGCAGGAAGCGCTGGCCGAGATGCAGATCCTGCGCCGCGGCAACCGGCTTTCCATCACGCCGGTCAGCGCTGCAGAATGGCGCTACATCACGACCAAGCTCATGAAGGGGTGAGGCCGCGCGTACCATTTACGTTGTATAACGCTCGCGCAGCACATTTTTTTGTACTTTCCCCATGGTGTTGCGCGGCAGTTCCTCGGCAAAGAACACTTGCTTGGGCACCTTGAAATTGGCAATAGTCGTTTTCATCAGGGCGATTACATCTGCCGTCGTCAGCTTGGCTCCCGGCCGTTTCACGATCACTGCAGTCACCGCTTCACCGAAATCGATATGCGGAATGCCGATCACCGCGGATTCCAGCACGCCATCGATTTCATCTATCACGCTTTCGATTTCCTTCGGATAGACGTTATAACCGCCCGAAATAATCAGATCCTTGCTGCGGCCGACGATTGCCAGGTAGCCCTCGCTATCGATTTTGCCGACGTCGCCGGTCTTGAAATAGCCGTCGGCAGTGAATTCCTCCGCAGTCTTTTCCGGCATGCGCCAGTAACCACGGAATACATTCGGTCCCTTGACCTGGATGTCGCCGATTTCATCGGTAGCGCAGGCCAGGCTGGCGCCATTGCTGTCGGTCGTCATCAAGCGCAACGAGACCCCCGGCAGAGGCAGGCCGACGGTGCCGCCACGCCGCTGCCGGGCGTACGGATTGGAGGTCAGCATGGCGGTCTCGCTCATGCCGTAGCGTTCCAGTATGGTGTGGCCGGTGCGTGCGATAAATTCGGCAAAGGTATCGGCCAGCAAAGGCGCCGAGCCGGACACGAACAAGCGGATGTTGCGGCAAGTGCCGCGCTCGAATCCGCTGTGCGCCAGCAGCCGCACATAATAGGTCGGCACGCCCATGAAAACGGTGCTGCGGGGCAGTTGGCGGCAGACTTCCGCGGCGTCGAATTTCGGCAGGAAAATCATCTTGCTGCCGTTCAGCAGCGCGCCGTTGGCCGCGACCAGCAAGCCATGGATGTGAAACAGCGGCAGCGCATGCAGCAAGACGTCATCCGCTTGCCAATGCCAGTATTGCTGCAACACCAGGGCGTTCGAGCCGATATTGCCGTGCGAAAGCATGGCTCCCTTGCTGCGGCCGGTGGTGCCCGAGGTGTACAGGATCACGGCCAGGTCGTCGGCCTGCTTGTCAACCGTTTCAAATCGGTCCGGATGATGCATGGCGCGCGCCAGCAGCGATCCGGAGTTCCTGCGGCTGTGGCCACCTTCATCCAGCGTAAACAGATGTTGGGTACCGGCTTTGAATGCGATCTGTGCTATCCAACCGAAATTTTGCGGTGAGCAGACGAATACCGCGGGTTCTGCATCGCCGATGAAATAGGCGATTTCGGCGGCGCGGTAAGCTGTGTTCAGCGGCAGGTAGACGAAACCGGCGCGTAATGTCGCCAGATAAAGTATCAATGCCTCGGCTGATTTTTCCACCTGCACGGCGATCCGCGCGCCGCTCGGCAGACCCAGGCTGCTGAGCAAGTTGGCGATCCTGGCGGAGGCGCGCTCGATGTCGCCCCAGGTGTAATACTGGCCATCATGGGTTTCGATGCAGCAAGCGGTTTTGTCGGCAGGAAAGCGCGACGCAAAAAGGGCGTAAAGATTGGCTGTCATGGTCAAAGCGGAAAAGGGGGGCGGGAAGCGTTCGCCCGGCCGCCGTCAGGTGGCAAGGTGAACGCCCGCACTTTGGTTCAGGGTGTCGATTTGCCTGTCAGGGCTTTGGCTGGCGGCGCATCGCCGGCGCCGGCGTACCGGCGCGGATTCCTGTAGGCGATGATCAGCAATACGATGCCCAATACGATCATCGGCGCCGACAGCATCTGGCCGGCGGAAATCGTGATGCCGCCAAACGTCACGTTATAGTCCGGCACGCGGAAATATTCGGTGAAGAAACGGGCGCAGCCGTACAGCAGCGAGAACATGCCGGCCACCGCCATGCGCGGCCGCGGTTTGCGCGAGAACAGCCAGAGGATGATGAACAGCAAAATGCCGTCTACCAGCATCTGGTAAATCGGCGAAGGATGGCGCGGCAGGCTGTCCACATTCGGCCAGATCATGGCCCACGGCAGCGACGGATCGGATACGACCCGGCCCGGCAATTCACCGTTGATGAAGTTGCCGAGGCGGCCGGCGGCATAGCCGAGCGGCACCATGGGCGCGATGAAATCCATGATATCCATCAGTTTGCGGCCGGACTTGCGGCCCCACCACGCCATGGCAATCATGACGCCGATAAAGCCGCCGTGGAACGACATGCCGCCCTTCCAGACCGCGATGATTTCGGCCGGATGGGAAAAATAATAGGCTGGATCATAAAAGAATACCTGCCCCAGGCGGCCGCCGATCACTACCCCCAGCACGCCATAAAACAGCATGTCGTCGATATCTTCCTTTTTCCAGCCGGCGGCGGCAATATGCGGCTGCTTGATCCTGATGCGGCCGACCCAGATGAACTGGATGAACGCCAGCAGATACATCAGGCCGTACCAGCGAACATGGAGCGGTCCCAAAGAGAAGGCGATCGGATCGGGCAAGGGATGAATCAGCATATTTTCTATTTCTTTCTCAAAAAGGGTCCCACAAAGCCTGCTGCGCGGCTCAATCTCTGGCCTGTGATGCTCGCTGTACATCCGTACAGCTGCGCTTCTCGACCAGACTACTTGAACCAAGTCAGCGTAGCTGAGGCTACGGCTTTGAGCGACCCCAGAGTTGTAAAAAGGCTTGCAGCACCGGTGAAACATTATCACGGCGCCAGGCCAGGCCGGTTTCCACCAGCGGCGTCTGATCCTGCAATTCGCGATAGTCGACCCCCGGGCGTTGCAGGTTCGACACCGATTGTGGCACAAGCGCGATCCCCATGCCAGCCGATACCAGGCCGACGATGGTTTGCATCTGGATCGCTTCCTGGCCGATATGCGGGGTGACGCCGGCGGACCGGAAGCAGCCCAGGATGGTGTCGTGAAACCCCGGCGAGATGCGGCGCGGGAAAATGATCAAGGGCATATCTGCGAGGGAGCTCAATGCGATCTTGCCCTTGCTGCGCAAAACCTTGAGGCCGCTGGGCGCCGCCAGGATCAGCGGCTCCGATAAAACCGGCTGGTAATCCAGCGCCAGCTTGGCCTTGTCGGGTAAAGGCGGAATCAGCAGGCCGGCATCGATCCTGCCTTCCATCAACTGCGCCAGCTGGAGATCGCTGGTGGCTTCCTGCAAGTCGATTTGCACTTGCGGATAGGCTTCGCGGAAGGCGCGCAGCAGCGGCGGCAAGATGCTGTAATCGGCAGTGGAGACGAACGACAACGTGAGCAAACCGGATTCGCCGGAAGCCGCACGCCGCACCAGATCGGGCAGGGTGGCAGCCTGCTGCAACAGGCGTTGCGCCTCAGGCAGCAGCGCCAGCCCGGCCGGCGTCAGGGCAACGCTGCGTTTGGTGCGTGCAAACAGCGGCGTGCCAAGATTGGCTTCCAGCGCCTGGATGGCTTGCGATAACGGCGGCTGCGTCATGTGCAGCCGCAGTGCGGCGCGGCCGAAATGCTTTTCTTCGGCAACCGCCACGAAATAGCGCAGTTGTCGCAGCTCGATATTCATAAATTCATCATCAATTCGTAAACAGCCCGCATCTAATAAAAAAGCCGGAGAAGCGCCGGCTTTTGGTGTTGCGGTTCCTGCGAATGTCAGCGGCCACGGCCCTTATGATTCTCAAAGGTTTTCTTGACCCGGTCCCGCCTGGTCTTTTCGATTTCTTCGTGCGCTTTTCGCTTGTCCAGGCCGAGCATCCGCTCCAGGAATTCAAACCAGATAAAGGCAATCGCCATCAGGCCAGCGATCCACCACCAGGACATGCCGGCAAACGGACCAATCTCGAAGTATTTTAACGCTATTAACGAAACGATAATAATAATCAGTGGCATGGCTTTCCCTTTTCTTTGCGGAAAGGATAGGGCGAAAGATGCCTGTGGTCAACGGATGTTGATCTGATATGTTGAATTTCTGATGCATGTGGGTGTTTCTGGGATATGAGACAATGCGGGCGGGCAGGTAAAATGGTGTCACATTTTTTTTGACGGAGATAAGAATGAAACGTTTGTTGATCTGTGCCTTGCTTGGCGCAATGGCCTCAGGTTCCGCTCTGGCGGATGCCGGTCTGGATCTGGCGAAAGCCAAGAACTGTCTGGCTTGCCACGCGGTGGCTAACAAGGTGGTCGGTCCTGCATACAAGGACGTTGCAGTGAAATTCGCCGGTCAAAAAGGCGCTGAAGACATGCTGGTGCAGAAAGTCTTGAAGGGCAGCACAGGCACCTGGGGCGCGATCCCGATGCCGGCCAATCCGCAAGTGAGCGAAGCCGAAGCGCATACGCTGGTGAAATGGATTTTGTCGCAGAAATAATGGCGCAGGCCATGCCGCAAACAGGGCGCTCAGGTGAGCGCCTTTTTTTACGGCTGGAAGTTTGAACAAAGGCGTTCAACAAAAGCGATAAAAAAAAAGCGTCCCGGCAACCGGAACGCTCTTCGGCTGGCACTCGAAAACGAGAACAGTTGAACCGTTATTTAGTCACTGCAAGCTGGGTACGCTGGCCATTCCTGTAGGTATACAAAGTGATCGTGCCGTCCTTGATGTCGCCCTTGGCGTCAAACGAGATCATGCCGGTTACGCCCTTGTGGTGAATCTTGGCCAGTTCCGGCAGGTATTTTTTCGGATCGGCCGACTTGGCTTTTTGCATGGCGTCTGCCATGGCCATCAAGGCATCGTAGGTGTACGGCGCATAGATCACGACGTCCTTGCCGTATTTTTGCTTGTAAGCTGTCTTGAAATCGTCCAGGCCTTTTCTGGCGGACTCTTCCACGCCGCCGGCTTCGGCGCAAATCACTTGATCGTTGCCGATGCCGTCACCTGCCAGTTTTGGCAGGTCGGAAGTGCAGATGGCGTCGCCACCCATGAATTTTGCCGTGATGGCCAGTTGCTTCATCTGGCGCAGCATAGGGCCGCCGCCGGCATCCAGTCCGCCGAAGAACACGACATCAGGCTTCTTGGCCTTGAACGAGGTCAGGATCGCATTGAAGTCGGTCGCCTTGTCGTTGGTGTATTGGGTCGCCACAATGGTTATGCCGGCCGCTTTGGCTGCCTTGGTGAATTCTTCCGCCAGGCCTTGGCCATAGGCGGTACGGTCGTCGATCACGGCTGCGGTTTTGGCATGCAGCGTCTTGGCGGCATAACGGCCTAGGGCGCTGCCCAACTGGCTATCGCTAGCCACTACGCGGAAGGTGGTGTTGAAATTTTGCTGGGTATACTTTGCGCTGGTAGTCGAAGGCGAAATTTGCGGGATGCCGGCGTCGTAGTAAATTTTCGATGCAGGAATCGACGTGCCCGAATTGACGTGGCCAATGACGCCGGCAACTTTGGCGTCGACCAGTTTTTGCGCTACTGCAGTGGCTTGTTTCGGATCGGATGCATCATCTTCCGCCATCAATACGAATTTGGCTTTCTTGCCATCCAATATGATGCCTTTCGCGTTCAACTCTTCGATCGCCATCTTGGCGCCGTTTTCATTGTCCTTGCCGATGTGAGCGATGGGGCCGGTGATGGGGCCGACGTGGGCGATCTTGACCACTTGTTCCTGCGCATGAGCGCTCGCAGACAGGGCCAATGCGATGGCAGCGGCCAATGGAATCATTTTCATTTTGTGCACCAGATTTCCTCCTAAGGATTTGCGGCGAAATTAATAAATTAATAAATTAATGAATTAATGGTAAAAAATTTTTAGACAGTCGACTTCAATCGCTAGTTCGGTTTGTCCGGGGTGTTAAACGGTACAACATAAGAATAGCTTCGCAAAGCGCTTTTATATGTTTTTTTATCAATTCTGCAGAATGATATGTGTAATCCGCGGAGCGGCGAGAGCGCAAAATAAAAAAACGCCCCTAACGTTAAGCCAGGGACGCTTCCAGAAACGGCAGGTGAATGTTACTTAGTGACGGCCAGCAAGGTGCGCTTGCCATCCTTGTAGGTGTACAAGGTCAGCGTGCCGTCCTTGATATCGCCCTTGGCGTCGAAGGCGACCATGCCGGTCACGCCCTTGTGATGGATCTTCTCCAGTTCCGGCAGATATTTTTTCGGATCGGCGGAGTTGGCTTTTTGCATGGCTTCCACCATGGTCATCACCGAGTCGTACGAGTAGGGCGCATACAGTTTGACTTCAGTGTTGTATTTTTTCTGGAAGGCTGTCTTGAAATCGTCCAGGCCTTTTTTACCCGAATCTTCGACGCCGCCGGCTTCCGCGCACACCACCTGATCGTTGATCACGCCATCGCCTCCCAATTTACCCAGTTCGGCAGTACACATGCCGTCGCCGCCCATGAACTTGGCCTTGATGCCGAGTTGTTTCATCTGGCGCAGCATCGGGCCGGCAACTGCATCCATGCCGCCGAAGAAAATCACATCCGGATTCTTGGCCTTGATTGAAGTCAGGATGGCGTTGAAGTCGGTCGCCTTGTCGTTGGTGAACTGGGTTGCGACGATATTGACGCCGGCGCTTTTGGCGCCCTTGGCGAATTCCTGCGCTACCCCTTGGCCGTAAGCGGTGCGATCGTCGATCACGGCGATATTCTTGGCCTTCAGCGTGTTGGCCGCATAACGTCCCAGCGTGCCGCCCAGCTGGCCGTCGTTGGCGACGACGCGGAATACGCTGTTAAAACCTTGCTGGGTGTATTTCGGGCTGGTGGCGGCCGGCGAGATTTGCGGGATGCCGGCATCGTAGTAGATCTTGGAAGCAGGAATCGTGGTGCCTGAATTCAGGTGGCCGATGACGCCGTCGATCTTGGCATCCACCAGTTTCTGCGCTGCGGCCGTGCCCTGCTTGGGATCGGATGCATCATCTTCTGTCAGCAGTACGAATTTGATTTTCTTGCCGCCCAGGGTAACGCCCTTGGCGTTCAATTCTTCGATCGCCATCTTGGCGCCGTTTTCCATGTCTTTGCCGAGGTGGGCCGAAGGGCCGGTCACCGGACCGACATGGCCGATCTTGACGATTTGTTCCTCGGCGCAGGCCGAGCCGGCAGCGCCCAGGGCCATCGCGATTGCTGCAGCCAACGGCAACATTTTGTTCTTCATCTGCACGTGTTTTCTCCTAAGGATTAAGTAAGCAAAGATTTTCCCGCCATTTGTTCAGCGGAACATGTAAACATTACAACAGAAAAAAATCTTCGCATAGGGTTTTCCTGTGTTTTTGACAACGCCATCACGGCTAAGGTGGGGGAATGCAGCTTGGGATAAAGAGGATATTTGGCGCGAAGCGGCGCTGGCGGGGAGATAAGCGGCAGCCGCTTCTTGCGTAACTGCCGGCAAATTCTTTGATGCGTGCAAATGCGTAATATTGCGCAATAAAAAAAACGCCCCGTCAGACGGGGCGTTTTTGGATGCTGCGCGAGACGATTATTTTGTCACGGTCAGCAAAGTGCGCTTGCCATCCTTGTAGGTATACAAAGTCAGCGAACCGTCCTTGATGTCGCCCTTAGGATCGAACGAGATCACGCCCGTCACGCCCTGGTGGTGAATCTTGGCCAGTTCCGGCAGGTATTTTTTCGGATCAGACGATTTGGCTTTTTGCATGGCGTCAACCATGGTCATCAGCGCGTCGTATTCATACGGTGCGTAGATCACGACTTCCTGGTTGAATCGCTTTTGGTAAGCCACCTTGAAGGCGTCCAGCGCTGCCTTGCCGGCATCTGGCACACCGCCAGCTTCGGCGCAGACTACCTGGTCGTCTTTCAAGCCTGCACCGGCCAGCTTGGCCAGTTCAGTGGTGCACAGGCCGTCGCCGCCCATGTATTTGGCTTTGATGCCGAGCTGGTCCATCTGACGCAGCATCGGGCCGCCGACCGCATCCATGCCGCCGAAGAAGATCAGGTCAGGATTCTTGGCCTTGATGGAGGTCAGGATCGCATTGAAGTCGGTCGCCTTGTCGGTCGTGAACTGGGTAGCGACGATAGTACCGCCGGCCTTCTTGGCGCTCTTGGCGAACTCTTCCGCAACCCCTTGGCCGTACGCGGTACGGTCATCGATCACGGCAATGTTCTTGGCCTTCAGCGTATTGATGGCGTAGCGACCCAGGGTGCCGCCCAGCTGGCCGTCGTTGGCCACCACGCGGAACGCGGTGTTGAAGCCTTGCTGGGTGTACTTGGGATTGGTGGCGGATGGCGAGATTTGCGGAATGCCTGCATCGTAATAAATCTTCGATGCCGGGATGGTGGTGCCGGAATTCATGTGGCCGATAACACCCTTGACCTTGGCGTCCACCAGCTTCTGCGCAACTGCAGTCCCTTGTTTCGGATCGGAGGCGTCATCCTCGGAAGCCAATACGAAGGTAACTTTTTTACCGCCGATCATGGTGCCCTTGGCGTTCAGTTCTTCGATCGCCATCGTAGCGCCGTTTTCATTGTCCTTGCCGATGTGGGCGTTAGGACCCGTAAGCGGGCTGACTTGACCGATAGTGACGACTTCTTGAGCTGAAACAGGGCCGGCAAAGGCGAAAGCCATTGCAATTGCGCCAGCCAACGGAATCATTTTGATCTTGTTCTGCATGAATATCCTCCTGAGGATTTAAAATAAAACAATCTAATTACAGTTTCACCATCCGCTGCTTATCTATTATTTATCCAGACTTATCCGAATAAAGCAACGTTACAACATAAAAAACGCTTCGCATAGCGGTTTTTGCGAATTCTTAAAACAGCTGACGCAGCCCTTAATCCCCTTGGCATGAGCAAACATCACACCCTAGACAAAGTCGATCGTAAACTGCTGAACTTGCTGCAGCGCGACAATCAGATGCCGACCCGCACCCTGGCCGATAAAGCGCACATTTCCCAGCCAACCTGCCTGCGCCGCTTGCGTGACTTGCGCGAAGCCGGCATCATCAGCGCCGATGTCTCCCTGGTCGATCCGTTCGCACTCGGTTACGGCATGCTGGCGTTTCTTGAGATCTCGCTGAATCACCAGTCGGACGAGCACATGCAGGAATTCGAGCTGCGCATGAACAAGGAAGCCGAAGTCATGCAATGCTATTTCGTGTCCGGCGATTACGATTATTTCCTAGTCGTGCATGTGATCGATATGGATGCCTATTATCAGTTTGTGCGCCGGGTCATTTCTGGTTCCGGCAATGTCCGCCATTTCCAATCTCGCTTCCCTATGAAGCGCGCCAAGTTCGTCACACGGGTCGCCTTCGACGAGAAGCCGGCAACGGTCGAGGTGCGCATCGCCAAGTGATGCACTTGAACAGTGCGCCTTAACAACAAAAATAGCGGCGCAACTGATTCACGCAGACACATACGCAAAAACCGCGCCATGTCGCAACGGATCGCAACAGTTGAAGAAAGCAGATAAAAAAAAGACCGATGCTGGCGCCAGCATCGGTCTTTTTCATTGCCTTGCTACAGCAGGCGTAACAGCATTCATGCCTGCACAGGGCGCGGCAAAATCAATGGTTGCGGCGCCTGCCGCGGCATGCCGGTAAAGGCAAAATCTACCTCCGGCCGGCGGCCCGAGACGATCTCGGCGATGGCGCGGCCGGAACCGCAGCCCATGGTCCAGCCGAGCGTGCCATGGCCGGTATTGAGGAACAGGTTGCCGATTTTGGTTTTGCCGATATACGGCACGTTGGATGGCGTCATCGGGCGCAGGCCGGTCCAGTAAACCGGATTGTCGTAGTCGCAGCCGTCCGGGAACAGCTCGCGGGTACGGCGTGTGATCGCTTCGCAACGGGTGGTGTTGAGTTCGCGCGTGTAGCCGTTCAGTTCGCAGGTGCCGGCCACCCGCAGGCGATCGCCCAGGCGCGACACCACCAGTTTGTAGCCGTCGTCGGTCAGCGAGACGCTTGGCGCGGCTTCGGAATTGGTAATCTGATAGGTGGCGGAATAACCTTTGCCCGGATAAATCATCAGTTCGATACCCAGCGGTTTCAGCAACGGTGTCGAGAAGCTGCCCATGGCAACCACGAAAGCGTCGGCATGCAGCACTTCGTGACGGCCGTCGGCATTGATGACTTCGACGCCGGTGATCTTGGCGCCGGCGCCGCTGCCTTCGGTAATCAGGCGGGTGACGCTGGTGTTGTACTGGAAATTCACGCCGGCTGCGGCGGCTTTATCGGCCAGCCCTGAGGTGAATTTGTAGACGTCGCCGGATTCATCGGTGGCGGTAAAATCGCCGCCGACGATCTTGTCGCGGATACGGGCCAGGGCCGGTTCGATCTTCACCACTTCGTCGGCGCTGATCGAGTCGCGCGGGCAGCCCAGGTCGCGCATCAGTTGCGCGGCAGGCAGCGAGATATCGAATTCTTTTTGTTCGGTGTAGAAATGCAGGATGCCGCGTGTCAGGCAATCATAGTCGACGCCGGTCTCGGCGCGCACCGCTTGCAAGGTCTGACGGCTATATTCGCAGATGGCGACGATTTGGCGGATATTGTCGTTGGTGCGGGCTGGCGTGCATTCGCGCAGGAAATTCAGCGCCCATTTCCATTGCAGCCATTCCGGACGGAAGCGATACAGCAACGGCGCATCTTCCTGCCCCAGCCATTTCAACACCTTCAACGGCGCTTGCGGATTGGCCCAAGGCTCGGCATGCGATACCGAAATCTGGCAGCCGTTGGCAAAACTGGTCTCTTGCGCCGCACCCGGCTGGCGTTCGATCACTGTCACATCGTGACCTTCCTTGTTCAGGAACCAGGCAGAGCTAGTGCCGATAACGCCGGCGCCCAATACAATTACTTTCATCTCATCTCCAAAAACCACCGTTTTTAAACAAAATTACCGCTTTTCAATAGCGCTATTGTAAGAAAACTTAGATTTTTTAGGCGATCAAAATGAGATCTATTTTTTTTACTTTTATCTACGGCACTGAAAATAGTGATTGGAAATCAAAAAAAATACGCTAAATATTTGTTTTTTTTAATTTGATTAATTCCAGGCTTACTGCTCGGCAAATCACCTCGTCCAGGGTCTGATGCAAGCCGCTTCTGATTTGCGCCGCCATGCCTTCCACCGCGGTCTGCAACACGTCCGCCAAGCCATCACGGACGCGCTGTTCGATGACAAAATCGATGCGGTCCTGCAGTTGCTGCAATACTTTTTCCCTTACCTCAGCCTCGAGCCGCTCCCAGTCATACTGGCTCAGCGTGATCTCCGGCTGTGCCGAGGGCAACTCGACACTGTCTTCGTCATCGATTGCCGATGCTGCGGCGCTGACAATAGCCGCCGGCGGCGTCTCTATAATGTCGGTCAAAGTCGGTAGCGGAACAATGACCTCGGTCAATAAAGGGATATTGGCGTCATGTTTACCGTTGGTCATTGCAAAATCCTCATACGTTGTCAGCAACAAAATGGGTCAGCGGATAACCGCGTTGCTGGTAAAAACGATAGCGCTCGCGCCCGCCGGCCTTGTCGTCTTCGGCCAGCGAGATGATTTCGAACATTCTTTCGAAGCGGGCGAAATGCTGTGGCGTTCTGCCGGACAGATTGACCAGGATCTGGTGATGCGGCCACTCGGTTTCTTCATCGGCGGCCAGAATCACCGGGGTTTGTGCCGCCAGCGGATCGCCGGCTCTGACGTGCGGCAAGAAGTCGTGCTCGGAAAATGTCCAGAGCGCTTGGTCAAGCATCGCCAGATCCTCGGCATTACTGCCCAATATGACGATCTGGCGTTGCGCCATGCGGGCTTTGCGCACCAGTCGGCAGGTGTACAGAAATTTGTCCGAAATATTGGTGTGAAAGTCGATTTGCGTCATGAGTGATGATAGTGGGGCGGCAAGATCTTAAAAGCGGAAACCGGGAGGCGCGTTACCTGCCGCCGGCAGGGCGTCGCCGTTATTGGGGCTGCTGCTGGTGTTGGTGGCCGGCGCCGCGGATTTATTCGGCGAGGCGGCGCCAGGCGCGGCGGCTACCGGCGCGGCATTGCGATAGGTTTTTGGCAAACGATTGCTTTCCGGGTAGCCGGCCGCAGTCAGCGCGGTGCCCCAGGCGGCTGCCGAGAAGCCGCTTTCCTTGCTGCCGCCAACGGTCAGCACGGGCAACTGGTCTTCCTTCGTATTCTTGCGTAATGCAGCAATGTCTTCATTGCTCTTCACGGTTTTTTCGCTGAACGGGATGCCGCGTTCGTTCAGCATTTTGCGGCCATCGTCGCAGGGGATGCATTTTTCCGAGCTATACAGGGTGACAGGATGGTTCTTGACCGCCAGCGCCAGTTCATACGGCAGGCCGTCGCCGCTGTTGCTGCTGTCGCCGGCGCCGGTTTTCTGTGGCATCACCTTGCCGGCGGCCGGCGGCGTATCGCTATAAGTGACCTTGCCATCCGGGCCGGTGGATTTATACAGTTGCGCCTGTACGCTCGCGGCCGACATCAGCAAAAAAAACATTGCAGCGGATTTTATTCCAACCTTCATTCTCTTCCCCTTGTTATAAAAATCGCCGGCCTGCGGCGAAGATTTGCCTGTGTTGGTACTGCTATGCCGCCATGCCGCTATGCCGCAGCAGGGCGTCGATGCTTGGTTCGCGTCCGCGAAACGCCTTGAACGATTCCAGCGCCGGACGTGAGCCGCCGACGGCCAGGATTTCGTCGTGGAATTTCTTGCCGGTCTCAGCCGACACCACATTCCCGCCGCGCGCGGCCGCTTCTTCAAACGCGCTATACGCATCGGCCGACAATACCTCAGCCCATTTGTAGCTGTAATAGCCGGCAGCATAGCCGCCGGCGAAAATGTGGCCGAAAGAATGCTGGAAGCGATTGAACGGCGGCGGGTTGATGACTGCGATCTTGGCTCGCACCTGGTTGATTAGGTCTTGCACGCTTTGGCTGCCATACGGATCGTAATCGTCATGCAAGCGCATATCGAACAAGGAAAACTCAACCTGGCGCAGGGCTTGCAGGCCGGACTGGAAATTCTTGGCGGCGATCATCTTGTCGTACAGCGCGCGCGGCAAGGGCTGGCCGCTTTCCGTCTCGGACGTCATGTGCTGCAATACTTCCCATTCCCAGCAAAAGTTTTCCATGAACTGCGAAGGCAATTCGACCGCATCCCACTCGACGCCGGAAATGCCGGATACGCCGATCTCGTCAACCCGGGTCAGCATGTGATGCAAGCCGTGGCCGAATTCGTGGAACAGGGTGATCACCTCGTCATGCGTAAACAAAGCCGGTTTGGCGACGCCGTCAACCACTGCCGGCGCGGTGAAATTACAGGTCAGGTAGGCAATCGGGGTTTGTATTTCACTGCCGAGGCGGCGCCGGGCGCGTGCATCGTCCATCCATGCGCCGCCGCGCTTGCCGTTGCGGGCATACAGGTCGAGATAGAACTGGCCGATCAGCTTGCCGTCTTTTTGAATCCGGAAAAACTTGACGTCCGGGTGCCACACCGTGGCCTGGTCGGCGCTGATGTCGACCGAAAACAATTGCTGCACCAGCTGGAACAAGCCTGCGACCACGACCGGTTCCGGGAAATATTGTTTTACTTCTTGTTCCGAAAAAGCATAGCGCTGCTCGCGCAGTTTTTCGGCGGCATAGGCCAGATCCCAGGCTTCCAGCGAGGCCAGGCCCAGTTGTTCTGCGGCGAAGGTGCGCAGCTCGGCCAGATCTTGCTCGGCGAACGGGCGCGCGCGCTGGCCCAGGTCTTCCAGGAAATGCATCACTTCGACAGGCGTTTTTGCCATCTTAGGCACCAGCGACAGCTCGGCGTAATTCTTGAAGCCCAGCAGTTTTGCTTCTTCATTGCGCAAACGCAGGATCTCGACAATGTTGGCGCTGTTGTCCCATTCCGGTTTTTCGCCCAGCTCGGATGCCTTGGTGGCATTGGCGCGATACATTTTTTCACGCAAGGCGCGGTCGTCCGCATATTGCAAGACCGGGAAATAAGACGGGAAGTGCAGCGTGAATTTATAACCGGGCCTGCCATCCTGCTCGGCTGCGGCGCGCGCGGCCTGGCGCACGTCGTCCGGCAATCCTGCCAATTCGGCCTCGTCGTTGACAAACAAGCCGTAGGCGTTAGTGGCGTCGAGAATGTTTTCCGAGAACCGGGTGGTCAGCGCCGCGTGCTTTTCCTGGATTTCGGCGAAACGGGTCTTCTGGGCCGGCGGCAGTTCTGCTCCACCGAGCCTGAAATCGCGCAGCGCGTTGTTGACTATCTTGCGCCGCGGCGCCGACAGATCGGCGAAATCGAGGTTGTTCCTGATGGCCTTGTACTTATCGAACAAGGCCAGGTTTTGCGCCAGCGCGGTCCGGAACTCGATCAGTTTCGGCTGGTTCTCGTTATACGCGGCACGCAATTCCGGCGTATCCGCTACCGCATTCAAATGGCTGACAATGCCCCAGGCGCGGCTCAATTTTTCGGTCACGTGTTCCAGCGGGACGACGAAATTGTCCCAGGTGACCGCATCGGTCGACGTTTCCAGCAGGGCGACGACGGTATGCGCCTGCTTCAGCAGCGCGGCAATCGCCGGCGTGATGTCGGCCGGCGTGATTTCGTCAAACCTGGCCAGGCCGGTGAAGTCGAGCAGGGGATTGCTGGCGTTGGTAGCGGTAGATGTCATTGCAATTACATTCTTTCTGCGGCTTCGATGGTGTTGACCAACAACATGGTGATGGTCATCGGGCCGACGCCGCCCGGCACCGGGGTGATGTAGCCGGCGACTTCCTTGGCGTTGGCAAAGTCGACGTCGCCGCACAGCTTGCCGTGATCGTCGCGGTTCATGCCGACGTCGATCACGGCAGCGCCCGGCTTGACCATGTCGGCGGTAACGATATTGCGTTTGCCGGTAGCCACCACCAGGATATCGGCCATGCGGGTATGCAGCCCGAGATCGCGCGTCTTGGAATTACAGATGGTGACAGTGGCGCCGGCTTGCAAGAGCAGCATGGCTTGCGGCTTGCCGACGATATTCGAGGCGCCGACGACCACGGCATGGGCGCCGCGCACCGGGAAGTTGACCGATTCCAGCATTTTCATCACGCCGTAAGGAGTACACGGGCGGAACAGCGGCTGGCCAGTCATCAACAGGCCGGCGTTGCTGACATGGAAGCCGTCGACGTCTTTTTCTGCAGCGATGGCTTCGATCACTTTGTGGGCATCGATATGCGCCGGCAACGGCAGTTGCACCAGGATGCCGTTGATCTTCGGGTCATGATTCAAGGCGGCTATACGCGCCAGCAGGGCCGCTTCGGTCAGGTCTGCATCGTATTTCTCCAGCACTGAATGCAAGCCGTTGTCTTCGCAAGCCTTGACCTTGTTGCGCACATACACCTGCGAAGCCGGGCTGTCGCCGACCAGGATCACCGCCAGGCCGGGCTGCTTGCCCTGTGCGGTCAGTACGGCGGCGCGCTTGGCGACATCGGCGCGTAGTTGTTTGGAAAGGAGGTTTCCGTCAATCAGTTGAGCTGGCATAGTGGTGGCGTGAAAATTGAAAGCAAAGCAGGATTATAAGGGGTGCGCCCCTCATAAGTTTGCACCAGCAGCGAGTTCCTTGCGGATTCTTGTAAATTTGCTGAAGATTGCCTATTTGATAAAGCACGCTGTCGGCCAGCGCGATTTTCACCTGTCGATTGCGCTCTGGCCGACATCCAACGCGTTCTTTCATTTTCGGCTATTCTCGCCTTCTACGACCCGAGTTACGGGCAGCAATAACGTCGCGACATCAAAAAATCACGAAATCATGAAATCATGAAATCACCAAAGGCCAACCAGCCCAAGATGATGGATTTGAACGCAAAGGATGCTGAATTGACTGATCATTACACTCGCCGGCTGGCGCTGCTAGGGCAAGAGCAGCATCGCGGCTTGCTAGGCCAGGGCTTGCGCGGCATCGAGAGAGAAACCTTACGGGTTGACGGCAACGGCCGGCTGGCCCTGACGCCGCATCCGCGCGCGCTGGGCTCGGCGCTGACGCAGCCGCAGATCACGACCGATTATTCGGAATCGCTGCTGGAATTCATTACTCCGGCGGAGCACGACATAGGAACGGCGCTGACCGAGCTGGATGCGATCCATCGTTTCGTCTATTCGAAGCTGGGTGACGAATTGCTCTGGAGCCAGTCGATGCCGGCCCATTTGCCGGCGGAAGAGCAGATTCCGATCGCCTGGTACGGCACATCGCACATGGGCATGCTGAAGCACGTCTACCGGCGCGGCCTGGCGCTGCGCTATGGCAAGCGCATGCAATGCATCGCCGGCATCCATTACAACTATTCGCTGGCGGAAGGACTGTGGCAGGTCTTGCAGGAAGCTGAAGGAGCCGACGGCACGGCGATGCATTTTCAGTCGGAAAGTTATATCGCGACGGTGCGCAATTTCCGCCGCTACAGCTGGCTGCTGATGTATCTGTTCGGCGCATCGCCGGCCCTGTCGACCTGTTTTCTCGACGGCCGCCAGCATCGCCTGGAACAGCTGGACAAGGACACCTTGTACCTGCCTTACGCCACCAGCCTGCGCATGAGCGACCTTGGCTACACCAGCGCAGCCCAGGCGCGCCTGACGCCGCAGTTCAACAGCCTCGACAGCTACGTCAAGAGCCTGGCACGGGCGGTCAGCCAGCCTTACCCGCCCTATGAAACAATCGGCACCCATCGCGACGGCGAGTGGGTGCAAATCAATACCAATATCCTGCAAATCGAAAACGAGTACTACTCGACGATCCGGCCGAAACGCGTGATCAATTCGGGCGAGCGGCCGATCCAGGCGCTCTCTGCGCGCGGCGTGCAATACATCGAAGTGCGCTGCATGGACATCGATCCGTTCGAGCCGATGGGC
The DNA here is from genome assembly GCF_900107095.1 of Collimonas sp. OK242. Classification (GTDB taxonomy): domain Bacteria; phylum Pseudomonadota; class Gammaproteobacteria; order Burkholderiales; family Burkholderiaceae_D; genus Collimonas. The sequence continues at coordinate 63,237 of NZ_FNOR01000004.1, read as the reverse complement.
ATCAGCCTGGAAACTTCGCGCTTCCTCGACGCCTTCCTGCTGTTCTGCGCGCTGGACGACAGCCCCTTGACCAGCGATGAGGAAAGCCTGGAAAACACCGAGAATTTCTCGCGTGCGGTGAAAGAAGGGCGGCGTCCCGGATTGCAATTGCGGCGCGACGGTAATCCGGTCGGCTTGCAAACCTGGGGCAAGGAATTGCTGGAGCGGATCGGCAAGGCTGCGGCTTTGCTCGACGCTCAGCGCAGCGACGGCGTCCATGCGGCATCGCTGGCAAAACAAAGCCTCAAGCTGGACCAGGTCGAACTGACGCCGTCGGCGCAGGTATTGTCTATTCTGCAGCAGAACAAGGAATCGTTTGCCAGTTTTGCGCTGCGTCAAAGCAAGGCGCATGCGGCTTATTTCCTGGCGCATCCTCCCAGCCCGGAAGAACGCAATTATTTCGAAACTCTGGCCGCCGCCTCACTGTCCGAACAGGAGAGCCTGGAGCGTAGCCAGACTGGCGATTTCGATACCTTCGTCGCGGCTTATCGCGCCAGCACCTTGGGCAATATGAGCGTTTAAGCGGGTGTTTAAGCCAAGTCGCCGGGCATAGTGAATGGCAATCCCGGCGATAGTTTTAAATGCAAACTAGATTGCTTGCAATTTAATTTTGAACTATGTAATATTCAAGCCATGGAAACCAGCAAACAGCCAAGCGCAAGCATCCCGTCCGAGTTATTCGGGCCGGAAAGCCTGTTGCTGGATAATCAGTTGTGCTTCGCGTTGTATTCGGCATCGCTGACCATGACCAAGATTTACAAGCCGCTGTTGCAGAAACTGGGCCTGACTTATCCGCAGTACCTGGTGTTGCTGACCTTGTGGGAGCGCGATGAACTTACCGTGTCGGCCTTGGGCGAGCGTCTGTATCTGGATTCCGGCACACTGACGCCGCTGCTCAAGCGCCTGGAAAGCAGCGGATTTTTACGCCGCCAGCGTGCGTCCCACGATGAGCGCCAGGTGATCGTCAGCCTGACTGCCGCGGGTAAAAATCTGCGCCAGCAGGCAAGGGCGATACCGCAGCAGGTGAGCTGCAGTGTCGAATGCTCGCTGGATGAATTGCATGCCCTGACCAAGGAGCTGCAGCGGTTGCGTGCTGCGATGGCCGGCAATCTTGCTTGAAGATGGACGGCTCGGTTGTCTATTCGTTATAAATTGTGAGCAATATAATTGTGTGATTTTGTAGTGCTTTTATGTGGCGCTTTTATGTGAGTTTCATTCTTGCGTCATGTTGATGTTGTATCTTTTGATCCGGATCGTCAGTACGGCCGACTGGTTTGATCCAAAGGATTTCCCGAACGGCCAATAAAGGAAACAATCATGTCAGTTGAAAATATCTTGTATACAGCGCAAGCCACAGCAACCGGCGGCCGTGACGGCCGTGCTGTCTCGTCCGACAATGTGCTGGACGTCAAATTGACGACGCCGAAAGAATTGGGCGGCGCCGGCGGTGTCGGCACCAATCCTGAACAATTGTTTGCCGCCGGCTATTCTGCATGCTTCATCGGCGCAATGAAATTCGTCGCCGCGCAAGAAAAAATCACCTTGCCTGCCGACGTGGCGATTACCGGCCTGGTTGGCATCGGCGTGATTCCTGGCGGTTTTGGCATTGCAGTAGAGTTGCAAATCTCCTTGCCTGGCATGGATGCCGGCGCAGCTGAAGCGTTGGTCGACAAGGCGCACAAGGTTTGCCCATATTCCAACGCCACGCGCGGCAACGTCGACGTTACCCTGACTTTGGTGTAATTCCGACATAACACTTCTGATGCAGCGATAGAGGCGGAAGGCATGCCTCAGTTCCCCAGCCTGGCTTGCCAGGCTTTTTTGTCATCATATTTAGAAGTAGGGTGAGCTCCCATGCCCACCTTACCTGCTGAGCTTGAAAACAGCGGCGGTCTGCGCTAGTTGGGCCGCCTGGTCCTGCAGACTTTGAGCCGCCGCTGCAGCTTGTTCGACCAACGCGGCATTTTGCTGGGTAATATCGTCAATGTGCCCCATGGCCCGGTTGATCTCTTCGATGCCGCTGCTTTGTTCTCTTGTCGCGGCGGTAATTTCATGCATGATGTCAGCCACTCGCTTGACTGCGGCGACTATGCCCTGCATGGTCTGACCTGCCGCATCCGCGAGCTTGCCGCCGGCATCAACCTGTTCCACCGATGCGCTGATCAAGCCTTTGATTTCCCTGGCGGCAGCGGCCGAGCGCTGGGCCAGGTTACGCACTTCCGCCGCAACTACGGCAAAACCGCGGCCTTGTTCACCAGCCCGTGCGGCTTCGACTGCGGCATTGAGCGCCAGAATATTGGTCTGGAAGGCGATACCGTCAATCACGCCGATGATGTCGTGGATTTTGGCCGAGCTATCCTTGATTGCGCTCATGGTGGCCACCACCTGGCCGACAGCCTGGCCGCCCTCAAGCGCCTGTCCCGATGCAGTGATGACCAGCTGGTTGGCGTGCTGGGCACTGTCGGCGCTATGCTTTACCGCAGCCGTGAGTTGTTCCAGCGAGCTGCCGGTTTGCTCCAGCGAACTGGCTTGCGATTCGGTGCGGGCCGACAGATTGGCATTGCCCTCAGCGATTTCTTGCGAGGCGCGCGCCATCTCGCCGGTGCCTCGCCGGACATTGCCGATGACGCCGGTCAAGCCCTGGCTGATGCCGTTGATAGCTTGTTCCAGCTGACCGATTTCGTCGCCCCGATCGCTTGATAATATGACGGACAGATCACCCGTCGCCAGCAGTTGCGCAGCCTGCTTGACTCTTTCCAGCGGCTGGCTGATGTTGATACGGATCAGCCAATATAGCGCCGCGATCATGATCAATACTGCAGCCAGTCCGAATACTGCGTTGCGATTGCGTAGTGTAGTGATCTCCCGAGTTAATTCGGTGGTGTCTTCATTACCGACAATCAGCCAGTTCCAGTTCTTGTACAAGGCGAAGGCAGCGACTTTTTCCGAACCCTTGACCGCACCTTCCTGCAAGGTGTAGCGCGTGCTACCTTCCTTGCGTTCCAGGATTTCCCTGATAAATTCGCGGCCGTCGGCATCCTTGAGCGCCAGTATGTTTTTATCTTCGTCGACCGGCGCAATCAGCAGCTTGCCCAGGTCTTTGCCCTGATTGGCGTTGAGTACGTAGAAATAACCGGTATCGCCCAATTTGACCGAGCGGATGCGTGCTTTCAGAGTTTCTATATCGCTGCCGATATCCACTCCGACAAACAGCGCGCCGACGATATTGCCGGCTTCATCCTTAACCGGGTTGTAGGCCGTCATGTACTCCTTGCCGAACAAAGTAGCGCGGCCGATATACGACAGACCGCTTTGCAGGCGCGCGTATCCGGGATGGCCATGGTCGAGTACGGTGCCGATGGCGCGCTCGCCGTTTTCCTTCTTGAGAGAGGTCGAGATCCGGATGAAGTCGTCGCCGTTTTTAATAAAAACCGTCGCTACCGCCCCGCTCGCAGCGGTAAAGCTGTCGGCGATGGAAAAATTCATGTTGATGATGTTGTTGCCGTTCTTCAGCACCAGTATCGACTTGCGCGCGACGTCGACAGTCTTGCCATTGTCGATCGAAAACTTTTCGGGAAAATAACTCGCCAGCAAAAGTGAGAAACGATCGGCTTCGCTTTTATGGCTGGCATCGAATGTGTCCAGCATCTGGATCATGGTGCTGGTCCTGCCGGAAATATCGCGCGCCCCGCGCTGCTCCAGCAGCTCTGAAGCAGAGCGGGCGCTGGCCCAGCCATAGACCAGGAAAATCAAGGCGACCAGTAAAAAGGTAAACAGGCTGAGCTTGATGCCTACATTGAGGTTACTGAAGAATTTGTTACTCATTGACTATCCTTTTTATTTTTAGATGAATTGGCAGTTTTTGTGCTGATCCGATTAACACCAACCGTGACAGAGCCGGTTGGTTACGGCTGGGCGACCAGCGCACAGCATCCGGTCAAATTCCTGGAAATCAAAGTTAATAACGACAACTATTGCTAAAGCTGAAGGGGCTAGCCGTAGTGCGACGGATAAGTGGCCAAGCGGTCGAAGCGAAACTGCGATTTCTTTAACCCTTAAGAAACGGCGATGACTGCCGTTAACACGATCAGGAAAGCGAATATGAAGTCTGAATGTGGCGTCCGGATATGAGGCGTGAACATGCTGCTGGAATCCCGAATCTCTGGCGAATTCAAGTCCTGCCTTGCCGACCGTGTCCCAAATGTTCTTGCGTGTAATCGAAACCCCCATCTGAAAAGAAAATCATGACCTGGTTCTATAACTTGAAAATTGCAACCAAACTTCTGCTGTCGTTCGCTTTGATACTGATGCTGACCCTGGTGCTGGGCGTGACCTCCATTGCACAGCTTGGGCAGGTCAACGCCACTACCATCGACATCAATACCAATTGGCTGCCGAGCGTGCGGGTGCTGCTCACCATAAAGAGCAAGCTGGCGCTGCTGCGCAATATCGAGATGCAGCACGTGATGTCGAACGATGTGGCGGATATGGACAAGAGCGCCCAGTTCATCAGCGATATCAAAGGCGAGCTGCAAAAGAACATGAGCGAATACGCGCCCATGGTGACGGAGCAGGAGCGTGCTGTGTACGATCAGTTAAAAGAAAAAATCCCGGCGTATCTGGAGATCGACAAGAAGATCGTCGAAGTCTCGCGTGCGTTCAGAAAAGATGATGCGATAAAAGAGATACGCGGCGATTCCCTGGCCGCCATCGTAGAGCTGGATAAGCAGGTTGAGCAATTGGTAAAAATCAATACCGATGGCAGCGCCAGCGCTGCAAAAAATGGTGAAGCCATCTATAACAAAGCCAGGATCTGGACGGTCGGCCTGATGATAGGCATGGTGGTGCTGGGCTTTGCGTTGGCGCTATGGATTGCACGAATAGTTGCGCAACCCCTGGGTTTTGCCGTCGAAGTGGCGCGCCGCGTTGCTGCTGGCGATCTGACGGCCGACATCGAAGTCAGGTCGAAGGATGAGACCGGGCAGCTGATGCAAGCACTGAAAGACATGAACGACGGCTTGCAAAAGATCGTTGGCGAAGTACGCAGCGGTACCGACACGATTGCAACGGCTTCCAGCCAGATTGCAGCGGGCAATCAAAACCTGTCGCAGCGCACTGAAGAGCAAGCCAGTTCGCTCGAAGAAACCGCTGCTTCGATGGAGCAGCTGACCTCGACCGTCAAGCAAAATGCCGACAACGCCAGCCAGGCCAACCAACTGGCGGTGTCCGCGTCGGAAGTGGCGATCCATGGCGGCACGGTAGTGACGCAGGTGGTCAGCACCATGGGCGCCATCAATACCTCATCGAAGAAGATCGTCGACATTATCGGCGTGATCGACGGCATCGCATTTCAAACCAATATCCTGGCCTTGAACGCCGCTGTCGAGGCTGCAAGGGCCGGCGAGCAAGGCCGCGGCTTTGCGGTGGTAGCCGCAGAGGTACGCAATCTGGCGCAACGTTCGGCCGCCGCCGCCAAGGAAATCAAATCCCTGATCGACGATTCGGTGGAAAAAGTCGGCATCGGCTCGCGTCTGGTGGATCAAGCCGGCAGCACCATGGATGAAATCGTCGCCAGCGTCCGTCGCGTGACCGACATCATGGGTGAGATCACCGCCGCCAGCCAGGAACAGACCGCAGGTATCGACCAGATCAACCAGGCCATCAGCCAGATGGACCAGGTGACCCAGCAAAACGCCGCCTTGGTGGAAGAAGCGGCTGCAGCTGCAGCCAGCTTGCAAGACCAGGCCGGCGCGCTGGCTGAAGTAGTAGGCGGCTTCAAGCTGGAGCGGGCGCAGATCGCGGCGCAAACAAAGAGAGTGATCGATATCACCCCCCAAACGCAAATGTTGCGCCGGGCAGCTGCGTAGCCGTAGATGACGTTTTTGTGCGGCATGCGCTCATGGCTGGAGAAAACGGTGTTTCGGGTCGTTGTTCGCCGCATCGCCATGCTGCCGTCGTGCTTATAGTGCAATACGGGCCCATGCACCGTTTTCAGCCGATGACGACTGGCAGATATTTTAACCATCCGTCTCATAAATGTTACATGTTAAGGCTTATTGAATGACCATCAAGCAGACAGCCCGTCAGATTGCTACCCCAGCACGGGATTTTTTGCTGACCGATAGCGATTTCTCCCGCGTGCGCGCGTTGATTCACCAGCGCGCCGGCATTGCATTGGGGGAGCAGAAGCGTGAGATGGTCTACAGCCGCCTGTCGCGCCGCCTGCGTGAACTCGGCATGAGCGACTTCACCTCGTATCTGGCCTTGCTGGAATCAGAGAAAGACAGCGCCGAATGGCAATCCTTCACCAATGCCTTGACGACTAATCTGACGGCTTTTTTTCGCGAGGCGCATCATTTCCCGTTGCTGGCCGAGCATATGAAAAATTGCACAACACCGGTGACAGTCTGGTGTTCTGCCGCTTCCACCGGGGAAGAACCGTACTCGATCGCGATGACCCTGATCGAAGCGCTGGGCAGTCGCGCCAGTGGCGCCAGCATCATCGCGACCGACATCGATACCCAGGTCCTGGAAAAAGCCGCGACCGGTGTCTACACCATGGAACAGGTCAGCAAACTGCCGCTGGAACGCCTCAAGCGTTTCTTCCTGAAGGGCAGCGGCGCCCGTGCCGGGCAGGTGCGGATACGGCCGGAAGTGGCCGCCATGGTGAAATTCAGCCAGCTCAATCTGCTGGATGCGCGGTGGGGACTGAACGAGCAGTTCGACGCCATCTTCTGCCGCAACGTGATGATCTATTTCGACAAGCCGACACAGAACAAAATCCTGCAGCGGTTTGCGCCCTTGATGAAAGCGCATGGCTTGTTATTTGCCGGACATTCCGAGAATTTTTCCTCTGCCCAGCAGCCGTTCCGGCTGCGCGGCCAGACCGTGTATGAGCTGGATGCCAGGCAAATCAAGGACAGCACATGATTTCGGCGGCGGAAGAGTCGGTGGCGACGCACCATTATTTCGATCGCGAGTTCGATATCGCGGCGGTCAAGCTGTTGCCGAACGAGTATTACGTCACGCCGGAAGACATGGTGCTGAGCACCGTACTCGGTTCCTGCGTGTCTGCCTGCGTGCGCGATAGTACTGCCGGCATCGGCGGCATGAATCACTTCATGCTGCCGGACGACGGCAGTTGCGCCAACAGCGGCAGCAACATCGCCGCCTCCATGCGCTACGGTGCTTATGCCATGGAGATGTTGCTGAACGAGTTGCTCAAGGCAGGCGCGCGCCGCGAACGGCTGGAAGCCAAGGTATTCGGCGGCGGCGCGGTGCTGGCCAATATGACGATGCTGAATATCGGCGATCGCAATGCCGATTTTGTATTGCGCTATTTGCAGATGGAACAGGTGCGGGTGGCGGCCCAGGATTTGCGCGGCAATCTGCCGCGGCGGATCAGCTATTTCCCGAAAAGCGGCAAGGTCATGGTGCGCAAGCTGCATCGCATCAACGACGCCGAGCAGATACAGCGTGACGAGCAGCAATTGGTGCAGACTCTGGCGCAACAGCCGGTGCGCAGCAAAGTTGAATTATTTGATACGACGATTCGTACGGCTAATCGTGCGGCGACCCGTAAGAAGATCGTACTACAAGGTGGGAGCAGCGCGTGAACGATAAAAAAATCAAAGTACTGTGCGTGGACGATTCAGCGTTGATACGCAGCTTGATGACCGAGATCATCAATAGCCAGCCGGACATGACGGTGGTGGCGACCGCACCCGATCCCCTGGTGGCGCGGGATCTGATCAAGCAGTTGAATCCGGATGTGCTGACGCTGGACGTCGAAATGCCGCGCATGGACGGTCTGGATTTCCTGGAGAAATTGATGCGGCTGCGGCCGATGCCGGTGCTGATGGTGTCCTCTCTGACTGAGCGCGGTTCAGAAATTACGCTGCGGGCGCTGGAGCTGGGAGCGGTCGATTTCGTCACCAAGCCGCGCCTCGGCATACGCGAAGGCTTGCTGGAATATACCGACCTGATTGCCGACAAGATCCGGGCCGCCGCCCGCGCCCGCCTGCAGTCGGCACGCCGGCCTGGCCCTGATGCAACTGCGGGTGCAGGATTGACGCCGATGCTGCGCAGTCCATTACTGAGTACTGAAAAATTGATCATCATCGGCGCCTCCACCGGCGGTACCGAAGCGATCCGGGAAGTATTGCAGCCGCTGCCGCCGGATAGTCCCGGCATCATGATCGCGCAGCATATGCCGCCCGGCTTTACCCGTTCCTTTGCGCAGCGCCTGGACGGTTTGTGCCGCATCACCGTCAAGGAAGCCGAACACGGCGAGCGGGTGTTGCCTGGCCATGCCTACATCGCACCCGGCGGCTTTCATCTGTCGCTGGCGCGCAGCGGCGCCAACTATATTGCCCATCTGGACCAGGAAGCGCCGGTCAATCGCCATCGGCCGTCGATCGATGTGCTGTTCGATTCGGTAGCCAAACACGCTGGCAAAAACGCCATCGGCATGATCCTGACCGGCATGGGGCGTGACGGTGCGGCCGGTTTGCTGCGCATGCGCCAGGCCGGCGCCTACACCCTGGCGCAAGACGAAGCCAGCTGTGTCGTATTCGGCATGCCGCGCGAAGCGATTGCCATGGGCGCGGCTAACGAGGTGGCTGGAATCGATGAGATGAGCCAGCGCCTGATGGCGCGTCTGATGTCGTACGGAGAGCGCTCCAACCGGGTATGAGGGGGGCGAGCAAGCCCAAGCTGTTTTTTTTGGGCATTTGTGACGTTATACGGAAAGAGCGTCAGGAATTCGTTCAAATTTCAATTGCTGGCAGGTCTTGTTTTTAGTGTGGAGTATCTAGTGCGGAGTAATCATGGTTGATAAAAGTATCAAAATTCTGGTCGTGGACGATTTTCCTACCATGCGGCGGATTGTACGAAATCTCTTGAAGGAGCTCGATTTCGTCAATGTCGACGAAGCCGAAGACGGCGCAGCGGGACTGGCCAAGCTCAAGGATGGCAATTTCGGCTTTGTCGTATCGGACTGGAATATGCCGAATATGGACGGCCTGACCATGTTGCAATCGATACGTGCCGATCCCGTCCTGGCCAAGCTGCCGGTGCTGATGGTGACTGCGGAAGCCAAAAAGGAAAACATCATCGCCGCCGCCCAGGCCGGCGCCAACGGTTATGTGGTCAAGCCCTTTACTGCGGCTACTCTGGAGGAGAAGATCACGAAGATATTCGAAAAAATTGCGAAAGAGAGTGCCTGATATGAGCGTCGCCATACAGATGCCCTCCGCCGGAGATTCTGCCGAGCAGCTGGTCAACCGCATCGGGCACTTGACGCGCCTGCTGCGCGAGAGCATGCGGGAGCTAGGCTTGGACCAGGAAATCGCCAAGGCAGCGCAGGCGATTCCAGATGCCCGCGACCGTTTGAATTACGTGGCGGCGATGACCGAGCGCGCGGCTGAAAGAGCCCTTAACGCGATTGACGTTGCCCAGCCGATCCAGGAAAAACTAAGCAAGCAAGCCAAGGCGCTCAATCAACGCTGGGACGAATGGTTTGTCAGCCCGGTAGAGCTGGACGATGCGCGAGTACTGGTGCTGGATACCCGTACTTATCTGAAAGACGTACCGCAGCAAGCCTCGGCCATCAATGCACAACTGATGGAAATCATGATGGCGCAGGACTTTCAGGATCTGACCGGGCAGGTCATCAAGAAAATGATGGAAGTCGTGCACGAGATGGAGAAGCAGTTGCTACAGGTGTTGATCGACAACACGCCGCTGGAAAAGCGTAGCGACAGCAACGGCTTGCTGAATGGCCCGCAGATGAAGGCGGAAGAGAATCCCGACGCGGTGTCCGATCAGGGGCAGGTTGATGATTTGTTGTCCAGTCTGGGGTTTTAGAGATCGAACAGATTGAATAACAATCACGGACCGTCGTGGTAACAAGGCTGTTGAAGTTGTAGTTGTAGTTGTAGTTGTAGTTGTAGTTGTAGTTGTAGTTGCTTTTGATGTGAATTCCGCATTGAGACGTTGCCAAATGTGGCGGGTGTCAGTCGGGAATTGTGGGGGAACATGTTTGAGCGAAGCGAGTTGGTTTCCCCACCCGACTGACACCCGCTACATTTGGGGACCTGACCGAAGGGAAGGCAACGGCTTTGCGGTCGCCTTTCTTTGCTTACTTTCTTTGGCGAAGCAAAGAAAGTGAGTAGCTGCCGGGCTACCCCCGGCATGCATCCACGGAGTAGCGAACGTTTTAAGTAACGATGAAATTTCGTCGCATGCAACGGCACTCACTCCGTGGCCCGTTAAATGGGGTCAGAGTAATTTTCGCAAAGGGCGCGCGAAAAAAAACTCCGACCCCATTTAACTGCGCATTTGGTGGCGCCTATGCTGGCAGTTTCCATCGATTGCCCGAGCAACATGCCGATCCCCGCCTTGTTTGGCCGATTGCATCACCCCGCTTGCATCAATAATCCACATTGATAGGGCGCAATTCGTCCCTTCTGGTACGGAGCATGCATGGCGGAAGAAAGCGATCTCGAAAAAACGGAACCCGGTTCTCCACGACGTCTGGAAAAGGCGCGTGAAGAAGGCCAGGCTGCGCGTTCACGCGAGTTGAGCACCTTCGTCATGCTGAGCACCGGCATCGGCGGTCTATGGCTGACCGCCGTGCCGATGGCGGAACACATCGGCCACGCCTTGCGAAATGGCATGCAATTCAAGCGTGCCGCCGCTTTCGATTCTTCTTACATGCTGACCCAGGCTGCCGCTGCCGGACAGGAAGCGCTGCAAGCCCTGCTGCCCTTGCTTGGCATGCTGGCATTGGCCGCCCTGACAGCACCGGTGATGCTGGGCGGCTGGCTGTTTTCGCCGGACGCGATGGCGCCGAAATTTTCAAAGCTCAACCCCGTAGCAGGCATCGGCCGCATTTTCTCCAGCCAATCCCTGGCCGAGCTATTCAAAGCGTGCACCAAATCGGTACTGGTCGGCGGTATCGGCTATTGGGTCATTTCCCATAACCTGGACAATCTGCTCGGCCTGCTGAGCGAGCCGGTACATGGCGCTTTGGCGCACACGGTACGGCTGGTGGCCAATTGCTGCAGCTTGATCATCGCGTCGCTGTTGCTGGTGGCAGCCATCGACGTGCCATATCAGCTGTGGAGTTTTTACCGCAAGCTGCGCATGACGCGCGAAGAATTGAAGCAGGAGCACAAGGAAAGCGAAGGCGATCCGCATGTCAAAAGCCAGATTCGCCGCCAGCAACAGCAGATGGCGCGCCGTCGCATGATGGCTGAAGTCGCCACTGCCGACGTAGTAGTCACCAATCCGACCCACTTTGCGGTCGCCCTCAAATACAGCGATAAAGAAATGCGCGCGCCCCGGGTGGTTGCCAAAGGCGCCGACCTGGTGGCATTGCGGATTCGCGCAATCGGCGCCGAACACAAGATTCCCATGCTGGAAGCGCCACCCTTGACCCGGGCGTTATATCGCCATACCAACCTGGGCGAGGAAATCCCGGCCGCCCTGTATACCGCGGTGGCCGAAGTGCTGGCCTGGGTCTACCAATTGCAGCGCTGGCGCAGCGAAGGCGGCATAGCACCACGCACGCCGGCTGATTTACCGGTTCCCGATTCACTTGACATCTTAGGGAGCCCGGCATGAAGCCCGCAGGTTCAGATTTCTCATTCAGCGCCTTGCCACGCTTAGGAGCGGCGCTGTTGGCAGGCAACAGCGTCAAGGGCATGGCGGGTCCGGTGCTGATCATCATGATTCTCGGCATGATGATCCTGCCCTTGCCGCCATTCCTGCTCGATTTGCTGTTCACTTTCAATATCGCGCTGTCGGTGATGGTGCTGCTGGTCAGCATGTACACCATGAAAGCGCTGGATTTCGCCGCCTTCCCTGCGGTCTTGCTGTTTTCTACCTTGCTGCGCTTGTCGCTCAATGTGGCTTCCACCCGCGTGGTGCTGCTGGAAGGCCATACCGGACCGGATGCCGCGGGCAAAGTGATCGAAGCCTTCGGCCACTTCCTGGTGGGCGGCAATTTCGCCGTGGGTATCGTGGTTTTTGTGATTCTGGTGGTGATCAATTTCATGGTCATTACCAAGGGCGCCGGACGGATTGCCGAAGTCGGCGCGCGCTTTACGCTGGATGCGATGCCAGGCAAGCAGATGGCGATCGATGCCGATTTGAACGCCGGTCTGATCGGTGAAGACGTGGCGCGCAAACGCCGCGCCGAAGTCGCCCAGGAAGCGGATTTCTACGGCTCCATGGACGGCGCCAGCAAGTTCGTGCGCGGCGATGCGGTGGCAGGTTTGCTGATCATGGTGATCAATGTGGTCGGCGGCCTCATCGTCGGCGTCGCTCAGCATGGTCTGGATATTTCGGTGGCGGCCAAGAATTACACCCTGCTGACCATTGGCGACGGCCTGGTGGCGCAGATTCCGGCGCTGGTGATCTCCACTGCCGCCGGCGTGATCGTTTCGCGCGTGACTACCGACGAGGATGTCGGCCAGCAGCTGATGGGGCAGTTGTTTTCCAATCCGCAAGTGCTGTTCCTGACCGCAGGTATTATCGGCCTGATGGGACTGGTGCCGGGCATGCCGCACGTGGCGTTCCTGATTATCTCTGGCGGCCTGGTCTATCTCGGCCGCCGTTTGCTGCAACGTACTGCTGCAGCCGACTATGCGGCCAAGGCGCCGCCGCCGTCTGCCGCTGCAGCGGAACCAGCCGACGCCAGCTGGGATGACGTGGCGCTGGTCGATCCGCTAGGGCTGGAAGTCGGCTATCGCTTGATTTCATTGGTGGACCGCAGCCAGAACGGCGAGCTGCTCGGACGCATCAAGAGCATACGCAAGAAATTTGCCCAGGACATCGGTTTCCTGGTGCCGGTAGTGCATATCCGCGACAACCTCGAACTCAAGCCGAACACCTATGTGATCACCCTCAAAGGCGTGCAGATCGCGCAAGGCGAAGCGTGGCCGGGGCAATGGATGGCGATCAATCCGGGGCAGGTCAGCGCTACGTTGCCAGGTACCCAGACAGTCGATCCGGCATTTGGCCTGCCGGCGGTCTGGATCGAAACCCATATGCGGGAACAGGCTCAGATCTACGGCTATACCGTGGTCGACGCCAGCACCGTGATCGCCACCCATCTGAACCATCTGATCCATGCCCATTCGTCCGAGCTGCTGGGGCGGCAGGAAGTGCAGCAACTGCTGGACAGGGTAGGCAAGGACGCGCCGAAACTGATCGAGGACCTGGTGCCGAAGATGTTGTCGCTGACCACCTTGCAGAAAGTATTGCAAAACCTGCTGGATGAAAGTGTTTCGATCCGCGACATGCGCACTATTCTTGATGTGCTGCTGGAGCACGGCGCCACCGTCAGCGACGCCAACGAGTTGACATCGCTGGTGCGGCTGGCGCTGGGACGGGCCATCACGCAACAACTATTCCCAGGTAGCGGCGAATTGCAGGTGATCGGTCTCGACAATTCGCTTGACCGGGTCCTGTTGCAGGCGCTGACCAACGGCAGCGGCCTGGAGCCGGGCCTGGCCGACAGCCTGTTGACGCAGACCCAGGCGGCCATCGCGCGCCAGGAGCAATTCGGCTTGTCGCCGGTGCTGGTGGTGCAACATCCTTTGCGCGTCTTGCTGGCGCGCTTCTTACGCCGCAGCTTGCCTCAGCTGAAGGTGCTGTCGCACGCTGAAATTCCTGATACCCGCACCATCAAAGTAACGGCCACCATCGGAGGCAAGTCTTGAGCATGAATAACAACGCCGCCAACATCGAGAACCGCGTCACCATCGTCGCCCCATCCAGCCGCGAAGCACTGCGCCTGGTACGGGAGCGGCTGGGGGCGGATGCGATTATCGTCTCCAACCGGGTGACCGCAGCCGGCGCCGAAATCGTCGCCATGCTGGAAACGGCGGTTGATCTGCAGACCCCTTTGACGCCGCCAGCGGCTGTCGTACCTGCCGCAGCGGCGACTGCATTATCTGTATCAGTACCGGCACCGGCGCAGCCGGCGCCAAGCACGGTTGCGTCCATCAGCAACGATAGCGTCATCAGCGAGATTCATTCGATGCGCGGCATGATCGAAGAGCAGTTGGCCGGCCTGGTGTGGAATGACAAGCAGCGCCGCGATCCGGTGCGCGGCCATCTGCTGCGTACCTTGCTGGGCGCCGGGTTCAGCGCCAGCCTGGCGAAGGCGATGCTGGATCATCTGCCGACCGGCCAGAATTTTGCTACAGGCATGGCCTGGGTCAAAGCCGAACTGGCGCGCAATCTGCCTTTGATGGAAAACGAAGACGCCATGATGGACAACGGCGGCGTCTACGCCTTGATGGGACCGACCGGCGTCGGTAAAACCACCACCACCGCGAAGCTGGCGGCACGTTGCGTCATGCGCTTCGGCGCCGACAAGCTGGCGCTGCTGACTACCGACAGTTATCGGATAGGTGCGTTCGAACAGTTGCGCATCTACGGCAAGATTCTTGGCGTATCGGTGCATGCAGTAAAAGATGCGGCCGATTTGCGACTGGTGCTGGATGACCTGCGCGATAAACACATGGTATTGATCGATACGGTCGGCAAGAGCCAGCGCGATCGCAGCGTCTCCGACCAGGTCGCCATGCTGTGCGGCGCCGGGCGCCCGGTCAAGCGCCTGCTGCTGCTGAATGCAGCCAGTCATGGCGATACCTTGAACGAAGTAGTGCACGCCTATAAAGACGGCGCAGGCGGCAATCAGCTGGCAGGTTGCATCTTTACCAAAACCGACGAGGCAACCCATCCCGGGGCGTTGCTGGATACCGTGATACGCCATCGCTTGCCGGTGCACTACGTCTCCTGCGGCCAGAAGGTACCGGAAAACCTGATGATTGCCGAGCGCTCGGAGCTGGTCGACAGCGTCTTCCAAAGTGCAAGCCGGAGTGCTCTGTTCGTGCCGGGCGAAGCCGATCTGGGCGAGTTGCCGGCGGCATTGAGCAACGACACCGAGCTGGCTGCCGCCGCCGCAACCACAGAGCGTCTGCGCAGTCAATGCCAGCAACTGATCCGGGTCTTGGCGCATGACGCTGAAGAGCTGGCAGCCAATGCCGCTGCGCTGGCTGACGGCCAGATCGGTTTCGAGGCCAGCAGCGCATTGTGGCGCGACCTGGCAAACGACAGCGTCGGCAGCCAAGAGGCAAGCCGCAAGTTGTTGGTGCAGGCGAATACAGAAATAAATACTGCCTGCGCTGCCCATGTGCTGGCAATCAGCGGCAAGACTGAATTGCTGGCCAGCCGCAGCGGCGATGCCTACACTTTGCAATCCAGCTTGTTGCTGTCAGATCGCGACGGCATGCCGCTGGCGGCGCCGCATCAATTGCTGTCCACCGCACTGGCGGCCGACGCAGCTGGCGCCTTGCCAACTCCGGCGCAGCGCCAGCTGACGTGGCTTAGCCGGCAGGATTTCGGCAAGCCCCTGGTGCATCTGCTCGACAGGATGCCGGCGCCAGGCATGATTCAATCCTGGCAGGCTGACGGCCTGCTGTGGCTGGCGCGGGCGCGCGGCACGACCAGCGTGACGGCTAACGGCGGCAGGACAACGCTCGCAAAACTGGCTGCGCAGCTGGTCTTCAGCGCTCCCGAGGCAATCGTCTACAAAGGCAAACCGGCGCAGCAAACGCTGGCGGAGGTGGCGGTCAATTTGCGTGGCGACACCTTGCACGGCGCATGTCTGTGCAATTTGCGTTGCGTGGCCACGCGCATCGTCGATCGACACAGCGGCAAGCTGCTCGCCAGCTGGTATTTGCTGAGCAATGTCGCACCATCGGCGACGGCATCGCAACTTGCCGCATGGTATTGCTGGAAACAAGCCGCCGATCCTTATTACAAGCTGCTCAAACAGGCCATCCAGCAACTCGATGCTTGTACCGAACCGGGCGACGGCCATATGCAGAAGCGGCTGCTGGTGGCGGCGCAGGTCGGCACCACCATCTGGCGGCTGGCGCACAGGCCGGACGGCTGGGCTGTTGCGGCGCGCGCGCTGTTGGCGCAGCTGGCGGGACATCGGATACGCTCCAGTGCCGTCACTGTCGCCTCGGCGGCGGCGCTGTTTGAAGGATTTGGCAAGCTGATTGCAGTATTGGATGCGTTGGCGCTGGATGTCGACAATGTGCTTGACGCAGAACCTGGTCTGGCTGCGGCAAGCAGCACAGCGGCCTTGCAAGGGTGAGGGAGCTGCTTTGAACAAGGTGGTCAGCGATCAGGCAGACGGTTTGCGCTACCTGATGGCGCAGCATTCAGGCATGCAGGCAGCGCATGTCATTGCATTGGTCGGCAGCAGTCCTCGGATTGGCGTCACCAGTGTCGCGTTGAACCTGGCTGCGGCTCTGGTGCAGCAAGGAAAAGAGGTGTTGTTGCTGGATGAGCAGAGCGGATCGCGTTCGGCAACTGCAATGTGCGCGGGAGCTGCGGCGGGCAGCTGGTCGGATGTTGCCGCCGGCGGCATGTCGCTGCCGCTTGCCGCATCGCGCATGGCCTGTGGCGCGTTGCTGTTGCCCGTGTACAGAAATGATTTGGCCGCGGCGGCGACCGCGGTGCGCAGTGTGTTTCAAGGGCAGGTGATCCTGATCGACGCCCGCCTGGATGAAAGCGGCGCCTTGTCGCCTTTGGCGGCGCAAGCCGACGATGTGATTGTGGTGTTGCGGCCGCAGGCGGCATCGATTACCGCGGCTTACACCTGCATCAAGCAGTTGCATTATGCGCACGCGCTGCAGCGCTTAAGAATCATGGTCAATCAGGCGGCGGGCATGCCGGAAGCGCAGCGCGTGCTGAATAACCTGGCCGCCACCGGCAGCCGTTATCTGGGATTGGCGCTGGAATCGGCCGGTTGCGTGGCGGCGGATCCGTATCTGGCGCGCGCCCAGGGCCTCAAGCTGAGTGTGGTAGAGGCATTCCAGACCAGTGCTGCAGCGGTCGATTTTCGTCGCATCGCTGGGCAGCTGCTGCAATGGCCACGTAATGTTGAAACTGCAGTTGAAACTGCGGGTGCCGCTACGGCTGCCGCCACCGCGCGGGCGCATTGATGAAATCGCGCATTGTTGTTAACCGAAATCTGAACACTGTGTGAGTAAGGCAGGAAGAGGAAACCATCATGTATACCGCTCAGGGAAAAATCGATAAATCCGATACGTTGGCGAAGTACGCGCCGCTGGTGCGACGCCTGGCTTTACAGCTGATTGCGAAATTGCCGGCCAGCGTGGAACTGGACGACATGATCCAGGCCGGCATGCTGGGTTTGCTGGACGCCGCCAATCGTTACCAGGATGACCAGGGCGCGCAATTCGAAACCTATGCCAGCCAGCGCATTCGAGGCGCGATGCTGGACGAGCTGCGCGCCAACGACTGGCTGTCGCGTGGCTTGCGGCAGTCCTCGCGTAAAGTGGATGCTGCGGTGCAGGCATTGGAGCAGAAACTGTCACGCTCGCCCAGCGAACGTGAAATCGCGGTATCGATGCAGCTGTCTTTGGAAGACTACCAGCATCTGCTGCAGGAAATTCATGGTTCGCAGCTGGTGTATTACGAAGACTGCGAAGGCGGCGGCAACGAAAATTCCTTTCTCGACCGGCAGCACGGCTACGGTGATCGCGGCGGTGCTGACGATCCGCTGCAGCGGATGCTGGATAGCGGCATGCGCCACATGCTGGTGGAAGCGATTGCACTGATGCCTGAGCGCGAAAGGTTGCTGCTCAGTTTGTATTACGAGCAAGAGATGAACTTGCGGGAAATCGGCGCCGTGCTGGAAGTCAGCCAGTCGCGGGTTTGTCAGCTGCATAGCCAGGCCATCAGCCGCTTGCGGGTGCGTCTGAGCGAAGCCAGCCGGAGCGAGCTGGCCTGAGATGGCGCTCTCAACTTGCGCCGCATCCAGGGCGCGAACGTTACTGCGCAATTTATGCGCCGCGGCCGCCAGCTTGCTGGTGTTGCCGGCGGCAAGCGTCTGTGCCGGCGACAGACCCGCCGCGGCCATCAGTCTGAGCACTTATCTTGAGCGTAATGGAAATTTGGCCGCCGGCCCCGGCGCCATACGAATCGACAGCGGCGCCAGTGAAGGCGGAGCTGGCCGGGTTGCCGGTTCCTGGAGCAGTTCAACTTCTGCGCCAGCGATGTTTCATCGTGGCGTACGCTATCAATCGGCCCAGATTGCCCCGCTCGGCAGCGGGATCAATGCAACTTCGAAAACGCGCCGGGTCGGATGGCAATACAGCTTCCTGACGGCGGCGCCTGCCGGCATCCATGCTTATTTATGCAATTACGCCAGATGCATAGGCCTTGGCGGCGCTAGCGGTAGCACCGGTGCTTTCGAAGGCGACAACGGCTTTTCGAATTTTGTATTTGCTTTTGTTATCGACGGCCGAGACCCCTTGAGCCCCGCGTTGCAGGGATCGGCCAGCCAGGTGATAGTCAGCTACGAATAGGAGCCCGCAAGTCCGGCCCGGAGCGGCGCTTCAGCCCGATGCCAGGCTATGGCCGTTGCCGAGCCCAACCTTATGCATGCCATCCGCGCCATACAGCGATTGCCCGTGGGCACGCAGGTAATTGATGGAGCGCCGCACAAAATCCAGATGGGTATGGATCATGATGCCGTTGCGATGATTGTTGTCGCGGGCCTGGGCAGCACTTTTCAGTAACTCGTGCCAAACCTGTTGCGCATCGCTGCCGCTGGCGGCAGCTACGGCGTCGCCGCCTTCTCGCCCTGGCGCAAAGCCGACCGCTTGTTGCCGCTGTTCCCGTTCCTGCTCAAGCCGGGTGATACGTTCGGCCAACTCAGCCTTACGCTCAGTAATCAGCGGCAATTCCTCAAAGCGGCTCTTGATCAGCGCCTCCGCCTCTTGATCCAGCAGGCTGAGAAAGCTCTCCATGATGGCGCGCTCCTGGTTCAGATGCTTGAGTAAGGCGCTGCTCATGATGGTTTCTTGCCCAGCAGGTCGCGCACCGTATCGAGCAAGCCGTCGGCGATTTTTTCGGGATTGATCTGATAGCGGCCTTCGCTGATAGCCTGGCGGATTTGCGCCACCTTGGCCGCATCGAAATCGCCGGCGCCGGGTCGCAATAACTGGGTTTGCAGCTGGCGCACTTGCGCAGACAATGAATTCAGGGCGGCTGGCATAGGCGGACTGGCGCTGTTGGCGGTGCCGGTAGCCGCGGCGTCAATGGATGCGGCACGGGCCGCGTTATCCTTGTTGAACGCCACATTGGCTTGGTTCGGCACACTACTAAGCGGCTTTGCAGGTTGATCGATTTTCAAGATGTTTCCTCTAAGGGATCTGTCCGGTATAACGGCAGCTGCTGCGGAAAGTTTAGGGTTACGACAAAAATAGTGTTTATTGCAAGAGTTGATATTAATTCGGCAATTCCACCGAGCCGTCGGCCCGGACCATGCCGCTCAGCGTCTGGCCGGCCTGGGTCTTGACCTGGATAGTCGCACCGGCAGCGGCGTTGGTCATCGCCCGTCCTTCGGTGCTGACTACGAATCCGGAACCCTGGGATTGTACTTTGACATTTTGTCCCTGTTGTATCACAGTTGCGCCGCGCAGCAGTTCCAGCCGCAGCGGTGCGCCCAAGGCAATCCGGTTCGATGCCACCATGCCGCTGGCTTGCTGCGGATTGGTAATCACGCCGCGCGGCAGGGCGCTGAGATCGCCCTGGCGTAGCTGGATATCGGCAACGCTCAAGGTGTCGCCGGCGTTGATGGGGCGACCGGCCACATAATAATTCGCCTCTACCGCCACATAGGCGGGAACATAGCGGGTCCACGATGGCGTAGCGGGGCCGTCGCCGCTGTTGTTGCCATTGCAGCGCAGGCCGACCGAGACGCGGCCCCACACCCGGGCGCCGTTGGGCAGGAAAGCTTCGAGCGCATTGCAGTCGGGCAGGGCGCCCGACATGGGCGTGTCGATGCGGATGCTGACTTTGCCCGGCAGGCCGCTGGTCTGGGTCAACAGGAACTGCTCAATCACGGGTTTGGCGCCGCCGCTTAGTTCCGTCGCCCTGGCGAATGCGGGATGGCTGCTGATGCTCAAGCCGGCGGCAACAAGCAGGTACAGGAAGTGCAAGCACGGATTTACAGAACGGCGCGCAGAACGACGCCACCGGCATAAATTTGCACGCATAAAAACCTTCCTTATTCAAAATCCAGCGCGGCCGAATAGCCGCTATCAGATTCTAGACAATAGCCCGGCATCGCCAAGCGCCGAACTGGGTAGCGATTCACGTGTTGTTTGGGCCATTGGATTGAAATCCCCTACCTATAATGAATTGTGGAAATTTGTCGTGCCGGCGCAAATATCTGGCGGCCGGCGCTCTGTAAACTAAGGATATCCGATGGCGAATGTGGGCGAATGCAATGAAGAAATCCCGGCTACGCTGGCAGGCTTTCTGCGGCAGATGCGTTTGAAGCAAACGGGCGAGAACGGCAAGAGAATGTCGTTGACGGCAATGCACCGGCGCTGCGGTTTGTCGGTGCCGGTGTTGAGCAAGCTCGAGACCGGCAGGGTGATCGATCCCAGCGGTTCGACCATCAAGCGAGTACTCGCCGGCTACCAGCTAAGTTTCGATGAAGTGGCCAGATATTTTCCCAATCCAAAACGATGATGGTCTGTCTTTAATTCTGGATATTGAATCTTGAATTAAAGCCCAATCAGCCGCCTGTTCCAGCGATTGCCTCCAGCCGCCGCTACCTATAATCGCTTTCATCAAAAGGTCTGTTGAGGGTAGGTACAAGATGGTTGATAAACTGGATGCGGCATTGCGCTTTCAGCAGGAAGCACTGAATTTGCGGGCACGCCGGCAAGAGGTTCTGTCGTCGAATATCGCGCATGCCGACACGCCTAATTACAAGGCGCGCGATTTCGATTTCAGCAGCAGTCTGACGCAAGCCATGGAGCAAGGCCGGCAGGCGCAGTCGATCAGCATGGCAACCACCTCCGGCCGTCACATCCAGGGCGAAGCGACAGTCGCCAGCGATCCGGATTTGCTGTATCGGGTGCCAACCCAATCCAGCATTGACGGCAACACGGTGGAGATGGATGTGGAGCGCGTCAATTTTACCGACAACGCTGTGCATTATGAATCCGGCCTGACCGTCATAGGCGCACAAATCAAGTCATTGCTGTCAGCCATACAGCAATGATCATTCAATGAGCTTTCCGTCATAGCCAAGGAATCAGGTATGTCAGCTTCCAATGTTTCCATGAATATTTTCGACGTTGCGGGTTCCGCCATGAGCGCGCAGTCGCAGCGCATGAACGTCACCGCCAGCAACCTGGCCAATGCCGATAGCGTGTCCGGCCCCGACGGCCAGCCGTATCGCGCCAAGCAGGTGGTGTTTGCGGTGGCGGCAGGCGATCAGCAAGACTCGTCCGCGGCTGTCGGCGGCGTGCAGGTGGCGGGCGTGGTGGAAGACCAGTCGCCGCTGAGGATGGTGTACAACCCGAAGCATCCATTAGCCGATGCCAGCGGTTACGTCACCATGCCGAACGTCAATGTGGTGGAAGAAATGGTCAACATGATTTCAGCTTCTCGCTCGTATCAAGCCAACGTGGAGGTGCTCAATACCGCCAAGACCATGATGCTGAAAACACTGACGATCGGTCAGTAGGCAGATCAGCAAGCAGTGCAGCAGGTAGTGCGACATTAAATTCAGAATCAATTGATTGACTCAGTTGATTGACTAATTCGCGGTGTAATACCGCATCAGGAGAGAACCACCATGGCAGTTTCGGGCGTCACATCAACGGATACCAGTGCCGCAAATGCGCTGGCGGGAGCTACCTCCAGCAGTTCGGATCAAGAGCAGCGCTTTCTCAAATTGCTGGTTACCCAATTGAATAACCAGGATCCTCTGAATCCGTTAAGTAACTCGGAACTGACTTCCCAGCTGGCGCAGATGAGCACCGTCAGCGGCATCGAAAACCTGAACGGCACGCTGAACTCACTGGTGGCGCAAACCGGCGCCAGCCAGACCCTGCAGGCGGCGTCACTGATAGGCCATACGGTATTGACGCCGGGCAGCAATGTCGCGCTCACGGGCGGCGCGGCGACTTCGTTCGGGCTCGACATGCAGGGTGCTGCCGATACGGTCAAGGTCACCATTACAGACGCCGCCGGCAATACGGTACGTACGATTGACGTGGGAGCGCTGCCTCAGGGCACCAAGACCTTGTCATGGGACGGCAAGAACGATGCCGGTACCGCGATGGGCGATGGCGCCTACAAGATCAGCGTGGCCGCCGCCGTTGGCGGCAGCGCAGTTGCTGCCAACACGCTGACGTATTCGCAAGTTGCGAGCGTGGCGCAGACAGCCAGCGGCGTCACATTGAACCTGGGGGCGGCCGGTACGGCGGCATTGAGCGACGTTAAGCAATTTCTATAAACCGTTTTTTTCATTGTTCTTCCGCTATTCGGAAGCTGAAAAAATGCTGCAAATTGATTTCAAAAGGAGTGGACCATGGGTTTTCAACAAGGCGTAAGCGGATTGAATGCAAGTTCCAGCAATCTCGATGTGATCGGCAATAACGTTGCCAACTCGGGTACCGTGGGTTTCAAGGCCGGCAGCGTGTTGTTTGCCGACGTGTATGCAGGGTCGCGCGTCGGCCTCGGCACCCAAGTGGCAGGCGTTTCGCAAAATTTCACGCAGGGAGCGGTGCAGACCAGCACGCGCGCACTGGATGTGGCGATCACCAATGGCGACGGGTTTTTCCGCCTGGCCAGCCCTTCCGGTGAAGTATCTTATTCACGCAATGGCCAGTTCAATATCGACAAGGATAACTACATCGTCAATTCCGGCGGCCTGCGGGTGACCGGCTACCAGGTCGGCGCCAACGGCAGCATCGCTGGCGGCACGCCGGCAGCGCTGCAACTGCCGGCTACCGCAATGACCCCGAATGCGACTACCAAGATCAACGCGCAATACAATATCGATTCGCGCAGCACGGTACCGATCACCACACCGTTCAACGCAACGGATTCGACCAGTTTCAATTATCAGAATGCGGTTACCGGTTACGACTCGCTGGGCAACCCGCATGAAATCACGAATTTCTTTGTGAAGACCGCGGCCAACGCCTGGGATGTCTATCAAACCGTCGACGGCGGCGCCAGCAGCAAGATCGGCGCACTGACATTCGATACGGCAGGCAAGATGCTGACGCCGGCTGCCGGCACCCTGGCCCCCGCCGCAATACCGCTGGCGAACGGCGCCGCACCGTTGAATTTCACGATCAACCTGACCGGTACTACGCAGTTCGGCAATGACAATGCGGTCGCCAAGCAGACCCAGGACGGTTATACCTCCGGCACTCTCACTGCGTTTGCCATCAATTCGGACGGCACGGTAACCGGCAAGTATTCTAACGAACAGACCAAAACCCTGGGCCAGATCGTCCTGACTTCATTTGCCAATCCGGACGGCTTGAAATCCATGGGCGGCAATGTCTGGTCTGAAACAGCTGCATCAGGCCAGCCTCTGGTAGGGACTGCGGGTGCGGGAACCAAGGTAGGTTCTTTGACTTCCGGTGCGCTGGAATCTTCCAATGTCGACCTCACTGCAGAGCTGGTCAACATGATCATCGCGCAACGGACCTATCAAGCCAATGCGCAAACCGTTAAAACGCAGGATCAGGTCATGCAGACTTTGGTCAGCATGCGTTGATGATGGATCTCGCTAGCGTAAGTGCTGTCGCCGGGATCGCAACTATCTGGGAGAAAACATGGATCGCATGATCTATATCGCCATGAGCGGCGCCAAACAGGCCATGGAGCAGCAAGCTTCGGTGGCCAACAATATGGCGAACGTGTCGACTCCCGGATTCCGGGCCCAGCTGAATAATTTCCGGGCTGTGCCGGTAGTCGGCCAGGAGGCGGCAACCAGGGCCTTTGTGGTGACGGCAACGCCGGGCGCCGACATGAGTACCGGGCCGATAACGGAAACCGGGCGGCCGATGGATGTCGCGGTGCGCGGCGACGGCTGGCTGACGGTGCAGACTGCAGACGGCGGCGAGGCGTATACCCGGGTCGGCAATTTGCAGGTCGGCGCCGACGGCCAGCTGATGACAATGAACAAGTTGCCGGTAGTCGGCGATGCGGGACCGATGGCGGTGCCGCCCGGCGCCGCAGTGATGATCTCTGCCGACGGCCTGGTGAGCGCCATCGGCGCCGGCGATCCGGCCACCAATGTGGCCCAGGTCGGCCGTTTGAAGCTGGTTAATCCGGCCGCCGCCGATCTGCAGCGCGGCGACGACGGCCTGTTTCGCATGCGCGCCGGCGCCGCAGCGCCGGATGCCGATCCGGCGGTGACGCTGCAGACCGGTGCGGTCGAAGGCAGCAATGTCAATCCGGTGTCGGCGATGGTTGACATGATCGCCAATGCGCGCAGTTTTGAAATGCAGATGAAGGCGGTCAAGAGCGCCGATGAAAATGACCAGCGCGCGAACCAGCTGCTGAGCATGAGCAGTTAATTTACTGCATTAGTTTATTTTTTTGACAGGAGCTTCACCATGATGCGTTCCCTTTCCATTGCCAAAAGCGGTCTCGACGCGCAACAGCAGCAGCTCGACGTGATTTCCAATAACCTGGCCAACGTCAGCACTACCGGCTTCAAGCGCAGCCGCGCGGTGTTCGAAGACTTGATGTATCAGAACCTGCGCCAGGTAGGCGGCCAGACTTCGGATCAAACCAATTTGCCGTCCGGTTTGCAGATCGGCACCGGGGTACGGTTGGTGGCGACCGAGCGCATCCATACCCAAGGCAATCCTACCAAGACCGACAATACCAAGGATGTGGCGATCACCGGCGACGGTTTTTTCCAGGTGCAAATGCCCGACGGCACCACAGCCTACACGCGCGACGGTTCGTTTCAATCCGATTCGACCGGCCAGCTGGTGACTGCCAGCGGTTACCCGGTGCAACCGGCCATCACCATTCCGCAAAATGCGACCAGCATGACGATTGCCAAGGACGGCACGGTATCGGTAACCCAGGCTGGCAGCACTGCCAGCGTCCAGGTTGGCCAAATCCAGCTGGCGACCTTCTTGAATTCGACCGGCCTGCAAAGCAATGGCGAGAACCTGTACACGGAAACCAATGCTTCCGGCACGGCTAACCAGACCACCCCGGGCCAGAACGGCGCCGGCACGCTGAGCCAAGGGTATACCGAATCGTCGAACGTGAATGTGGTGGAGGAACTGGTGAACATGATCCAGACCCAGCGTTCATACGAAATCAACAGCAAGGCGGTCACCACTTCAGACCAGATGTTGCAGCGCCTGACGCAGTTGTGATGACGGAGCCGACATTGAAATATTGCGCCAGGTGTGTATTGCTGACGGCTGTGTTGCTCGGTGGCTGTGCGCAATTGCCGCGCGAGCCGTTGGTGCAGCAGCCGATGACTGCCCGCGCCGAAGTGCGGCCGGCGGCAGCGGTGAATGGCGCCATCTATCAATCCGGCTTCAGCAGCCAGGCCTTGTTTGAAGACCGGCGGCCGCGCAATGTCGGCGATATCCTGACGATTATCGTCAGTGAAAACGTCAATGCCAGCAAGAATTCAGCCGCCAATGCCAGCCGCAACGGCAGCACCAGCAGCGCCCTGACGGCGATACCGAAAATCTTCGGCGGCCTGTTCGGCAATCTGGATGCCGAGGGCAAGGCCAGCAACGCACTCACCGCCAAGGGCGGCGCCAATGCGGCCAATACTTTCAACGGGGTGATTACCGTTACCGTGACTGAAGTGCTGGGAAACGGCAACCTGATGGTCAGCGGCGAGAAGCAGATGATGATCAACCAGGGCACGGAATTCATTCGTTTCTCCGGGGTGGTCAATCCGCGCACGGTAAGCGGCAACAATAGCGTGGCCTCGACCCAGGTGGCGGACGCCAGAATCGAATATAGCGCCAAAGGCTATATCGACGAGGCGCAAACCATGGGCTGGCTGCAGCGTTTCTTCCTCAACGTCTTACCGTTCTGACCATGCGATCACGAATCCAGCGATTTCTACAACGTGCCGCATGCAGTCGCGGCGGCTTCTGTTTGATGCTTTGCATGATGTGCAGCACGCCGTCATTGCATGCGGAGCGGCTCAAGGAGCTGGCCAGCATCCAGGGTGTGCGCGATAACCCGCTGATCGGCTACGGCCTGATGGTCGGCCTGGACGGCAGCGGCGACCAGACCATGCAGACACCGTTCACCACGCAGACCTTGAACAATATGCTGTCGCAACTCGGCATCTCGATGGCGCCTGGCACCAACATGCAGCTGAAGAACGTGGCGGCAGTGATGGTGACCGCAACCTTGCCGTCGTTTGCACGCCCTGGACAAAACATCGATGTCACAGTGTCTTCGATGGGCAATGCCAAGAGCCTGCGCGGCGGCACCTTGCTGATGACGCCGCTCAAAGGCGCCGACGGCACGGTGTATGCGATCGCCCAGGGCAATATGGTGGTGGGCGGCGCCGGCGCTTCGGCCAATGGCAGCAAGGTGCAAATCAATCAGCTTAGCTCCGGCCGGATTCCAGCCGGCGCCATCGTCGAGCGCGCGGTGACTTCGCCGCTGGGTGACGCCAACACCTTGACCTTGGAATTGAATGTCTCCGATTTTGGCACGGCGCAGAAAGCGGTCGATGCGATCAATCGCAGCTTCGGCGCCGGTACCGCCAGTGCGCTCGATGCGCGGGTGATCCAGGTAGCTGCGCCGGCGCAGGCGGAAGCACGCGTGAGTTTCCTGGCGCGCATGGAAAATATCGATATCACACCGGCGCAGGCGGCGGCGCGGGTAGTCATCAACGCGCGCACCGGTTCGGTGGTGATGAACCAGACTGTGCGGGTACTGGACTGCGCGGTGGCGCATGGCAATTTGTCGGTGGTGATCAATACCCAGCCGGTGATCAGCCAGCCTGGCCCGTTTTCAGGCGGCAGCACCGTGCTTACGCAGACTTCGCAAATCCAGGTGAACCAGGCCGGCGGTGCTTTGCAGGTGGTCACGAACGGCGCTTCGCTAGCCGATGTGGTGAAGGGCTTGAATACGCTGGGCGCCAACCCGCAGGATCTGGTGTCGATCCTGCAGGCGATGAAAGCCGCAGGCGCCTTGCGCGCCGAACTTGAAATCATTTGAGGTAGCGCATGAGTGTCTCCGGGCCTGCAGGTACTATCAATGGCAACAGCCGCAGCGGCGATCTGGATCAGCGCTTTGCGCTGGATGTGCAGGGCGTGGATGCTTTGCGCCGCACCACCAGGAACTCGCCGCAAGACGGCTTGAAACAGGTTTCGCGCCAGTTTGAAGCGATGTTCATGCAGATGGTGCTGAAAAGCATGCGCGAGGCGACGCCGTCGGACGGCATGTTCGATAGCCAGCAAGAAAAACTGTATACCTCCATGCTGGACCAGCAGCTGGCGCAGAATCTGTCGGGGCGCGGGCTGGGCCTGGCCGAAGCCATGCAGGCCCAGCTTAGCCGCGCCGTAGATCCGTCCCAGCAGCAGGCATCGCCGCTCAGCAAGATGCCGGCACCCCTGATAGATCAGCATCCGGCCCAGCCTGCCGCAGCGGCAACGCCGAATTTAAATTCGAGCCCTGCTAATTTGCAGAATCTGTCCCTGTACGACGCTGCCGACTATGGTTACGGGCGCGGCGCCGCCGGCAATTCGCAGGCGCATGTTGACCAGTTTCTGTCCCGTATGAGCTCTTCGGCGCAAGTTGCCAGCCAGGCCAGCGGCGTGCCGGCGCAACTGATCCTGGCGCAAGCGGCATTGGAATCGGGTTGGGGCAAGCGCGAAATCAAGGGCGACGACGGCAGCCGCAGCCATAACCTGTTTGGCATCAAGGCCGGCAAGGCTTGGAAAGGGCCGGTGGTCCAGGCTGTCACCACCGAATACGTGGATGGCGTGCCGCAGCAGACCAGGGCTTCGTTCCGCGCCTACGCTTCGTACGACGAGGCATTCTCCGACTACGCCCGATTCCTGGCAGGCAATCCGCGTTACGCGCAGGTGCTGGCGACGCGCGATCCGGCCGAGGCGGCACATGGCTTGCAACGCGCAGGTTACGCCACCGATCCGCAGTATGGCGAGAAGCTGGTGCGCATCATGAAGCAAATCCTCTGATTTCGTTACATGGAACCGGATCGCGTCTCAGCGATATATATGAAATGAGTTCTGTCGTTACCCTCAAATTTTCCAGGCTGCTGCCGTTATATCTTAAGTGAGCTTGGCGGAGACGCCGGGCGGTTGCCCTCTTAAAGGACGAATGTATGGCCAACAGCATGTTTTTTACCGGGCTCAGCGGGCTCAACGCGGCGCAAGCAGGATTGATCACTACCGGCCACAACACCGCCAACGTGAATACGCCTGGCTACAGCCGGCAAACGGCGCAAGTAGTATCCGCCGGCGGCACCTATACCCCTAGCGTAGGTTTTTTCGGCAACGGCGCGCAAGTGGTGGATGTCACCCGCAGCTACGATCAATTCCTGAGCTCTCAACTGAACCAGGCGCAATCGACCAATCAAGCGCTGACGACGTACTCTACCCAGATCAACCAGATCAACAATCTGCTGGCCAACCAGACTACCGGCCTGGCGCCGATGCTGCAGACCATGTTCAAAGGTGTGCAGGCGGTAGCCAATACGCCGGCCGATGCAGCGGCGCGGCAGCAGCTGATCAGTTCGGGCCAGGCCCTTGCCAATCAGTTCCGCACCATGAGCCAGGTGCTGACCGGCCTGAACGGCAATGTTAACGATCAGATTTCCGGTTCTGTCGACCAGATCAATACGTATGCCACCCAGATCGCCAGCATCAACAAGCAGATCGCCTTGCTCAGCAATGCTGCCGGCGGCCAGGCGCCGAACGACTTGCTGGACCAGCGTGACAGCCTGGTGAATGGCCTGGGCCAATTGGTGGCGACCAAGGTGGTGGTGCAGGACGGCGGCCAATACAATGTATTTATCGGCAGCGGCCAGACCCTGGTGCTGGGCGACAAGGCTTCGACTTTGAAGGCAGTCACCGCCGCTGCCGACCCCAGCCATACTTCGGTCGCCTTGGTGAATGCCGCCGGCGTCGCGGTGGAGATGCAAGACGCTGTCCTCAGCGGCGGCTCGCTGGGCGGGCTGATGCAATTTCGTGACCAGACCCTGGGCGATGCCCAGAACGCCTTGGGGCGGATGGCGATCGGTTTGGCCGATACGTTCAATGCCCAGCACAAGCTAGGCATAGACCTGAACGGCGGCGCCGGCCAGGATTTCTTTTCACAAGCCAGTCCAGCTGCAATTGCCAATGCCCGCAATACGGGCAACCTGGTAGTCACGCCATCGTTCAGCGATACCAGCCAGCTGACTGCCAGCGATTACCGGGTCGACGTCGTCAACGTCGCCGGCAGTCCGCAATATTCGGTGACACGTCTGGCCGATAATAAAGTGCTGGGCAGCTATGCAAGTTTGCCGGTCACCTTCGACGGCGTCTCGCTGCAAGCTGCCAGCGGCGCGCCGCAAGTCGGCGACTCTTTCCTGGTGCAGCCGACGCGCACCGGCGCGCGCGATCTGGCCGTGATGGTCACCGATCCGGCCAAGATAGCCGCGGCTTCGCCTATCGTCACCGGCAATGCCGCGGGCAATCAGGGCAGCGCCAGTATCAGTGCCGGCAAGGTCGACGCCTCGTATCTGGCGACGCCGCTGACTACGCCGGTGACGCTCAAATACGATAGCACCACCGCGCCAGCCAGCTTGTCCGGCTTTCCTGCCAGTGCTGCCGTCACGGTAAGCAATCCGGACGGCACGGTGGTCAACTACGCTGCTGGCGCCAGCGTCACCTACACTGCGGGCGCCGCCTATAGTTTCAATGGCATCACCGCCACCGTCAGCGGCAAGCCGGTGAATGGCGATAGTTTCACCATCGGGCCGAATACCGGCGGCGTTTCGGACGGCAGCAACGCTTTGCTGCTAGGTGCTTTGCAAAACAAGAAAACCCTGGCCGGCGGCACCGCCAGCTATACCGATGTCTACGGCCAGCTGGTCAGCACGATTGGCAATAAAGCCAACCAATTGAGCATCGCCAATACCGCGCAAACCAGCCTGTCCGGACAGATCAAGGCGGCGCAGCAATCGGTATCGGGGGTGAATCAAGATGAAGAAACCGCCAATCTGCTGATGTTCCAGCAAATGTATCAAGCCAATGCCAAGGTGATCCAGACAGCTTCGACCATGTTTGATGCGATCCTCGGGATCGCCGCCTGATCGGCGTTTGTGGCGGCCGCATTGGCCAGCAGGATGAGCTGCAGTAATAAAGGAGAACAAGATGCGCATCAGTACCCAATCGTTTTATGATCAGAGCCTGTCTGCGATGGGCTCCCAGCAAACCAGTTTGTTGCGCGTGCAACAGCAGATCGGTTCCATGACAAAAATTCTGACACCTTCTGACGATCCGCTAGGCGCAACCCGAGCGCTCGCCGCATCGCAATCGATTTCGCTCAACGATCAATATTCGACCAGCCGCGCCCAGGCATCGCGCACGCTGGGGCTGGAAGACAATGCACTGCAAAGTGTCACCACGCTGTTGCAAAATATCAAGGGCCTGGTGGTACAAGCGGGTAACGGCACGATGACCGATGCCGACCGCAATTCGGTGGCCACCAGCTTGCAAAGTAATTACGATCAACTGCTTGGCTTGGCGAATACCGATGACGGCAATGGCCAGTTTCTGTTCGCCGGTTTCAAAAGCGGTAGTGCGCCCTTCGTGCAGCAAGCCGGCGGTGGCGTGCAGTATGTCGGCGATCAAGGTCAGCAGCTATTGCAAGTCGACGTCTCACGGCAGATGGCGGGAACGGATGACGGCCGCAGCATTTTTCAAAGTGCGCAAGGCGGTGCCGGTTATGTCATGACTTCGGCAGCTACGAATGCCGGTGACGGCGTATACGGCGCCACTTCCGTGATAGATGCCAGCAATCCGGATTTCGGCAAGAATTTTTCGATCAGTTTTACTTCGGCCACCACGTTCACCGTGACCAATTCCGATACGCCGCCGGTAGCGACGACAGGAACTTACACGTCCGGCGCGCCGATTCAATTCGGCGGTTTGCAGATTACCCTGACCGGTGCGCCGGCCAGCGGCGACAGTTTTAATGTCAATACCGCAAAAAATGCGAATCCGGATATGTTTGGCGCGCTCAAGGATTTGATAGGCGCCCTCAAGACGCCGGTCGACAACGGCACTGCCGCGGCCAAGGCGCAATTGCAGAATTCGCTGAGTACAGCCAACGTCAAGTTATCCAATTCGCTGGACAACGTGTTGACGGTGCGGTCGTCGGTGGGCTCACGCATGCAGGAACTCGACACGCTCAACACGAATGGCGATGCCCGCAATTTATCGGATAAAAGCTATTTGTCTAGCATCCAGGATCTGGACTACAGCAGCGCAATTACCGAGTTGTACCAGCGTCAGACTGCATTGCAGGCAACGCAGCAGACCTTCGTCCAGATTCGAAAGATTTCGCTGCTGAATTATCTTTAATACATTTGACCCTACGGCCGCAAGGCCTGCGCTACGTGCAGCATGTTGGCCAGGCCAAGCGCGAACTCCTGTTCCAGGAATGGCCCCAGGTGCGGGATCAGTTGTTGCAGCATCGTGATGCCGCCCAGCAGAGTCAAGGGAAAGCCGACGGCAAAGATGCTCAGCTGCGGCGAAGCCCGGTTGAGAATGCCCATGGCCAGATTCAAGGTCAGCAGGGCGGCGACAAGGGGCAGCGCCAGCATCAGGCCTGCCGAAAAAACATTGGCGCCGGCCAATGCCAGGAAATGCCAGCCTTCGGCCGCTAGCGGCGCATCGGAAATCGGTAGAACGTGGAAGCTTTCGACTAGCGTGCTGATTACCATCAGATGGCCGTCTACCGCCAGGAAAATCAGCATCGCCAGCATATTCAGCAAACTGGCCAGCACCATGGTGTTGCCGCCGCTGTTGGGGTCGAAGAAGGAGGCGAAGGACAAGCCCATCTGCAAGCCGGTATAATCGCCGGCAGCTTGTACCGCGGCAAACACCAGCCGCATGGAAAAGCCCATGGCCGAACCGATCAGTACTTGCTGGATCAGAATCCACACGCCGCCGGCGGAAACCAGTGGCACGGACGGCATGGCGCCCAGGGTAGGACCGATGGCAATCGCCAGCAATGCTGCCAGGCCGACCTTGACCTGATGCGCCACTTTTTTTTCGCCGAATATCGGACTGCTGCTGATCAGGGCCAGCATCCTGACGAAGGGCCACACAAATGCCGCTATCCAGACACTGAGTTGCGTAGAGGTGACTGACAGGACCGGCGACATCAGCCAACCAGTTGCGGAATGCTGGAAAACAACTGGCGCATGTAATCCAGGATGGAGTTCAGCATCCACGGACCGGCAATGACCATGGTCGCACACACGGCTAATAATTTCGGAATGAATGACAGGGTCATTTCATTGATCTGGGTGGCGGCTTGAAACAGACTGATGATCAAGCCGCTGATCAAGGCCACCAGCAGCAGCGGCGCACCCAGCAGGAGAGTCATTTTCATGGCTTGGTAGCCGAGCGCCATTACCGATTCAGGAGTCATGTTAGTGCCTCAGGTATAAAAACTTTGGGCTAATGCGCCGATCAGCAGTTGCCAGCCGTCGACCAGCACAAACAGCATCAGCTTGAACGGCAGCGAGATGGTGGCAGGCGGCACCATCATCATCCCCATCGACATCAGGACGCTGGCCACCACCAGATCGACGATCAGGAACGGGATAAAGATGGTGAAGCCGATCTGGAACGCTGTCTTGAGCTCGCTGATGACAAAAGCTGGCACCAGTATCCTTAGCGGCACTTCTTCCGGACCTTGCATCTGCGGTGTTTGCGCCAGCCTGGCAAACAAGGCCAGATCGCCTTCGCGGGTCTGCTTCAACATGAACTGCTTGAACGGCTGGATGCCGCGCTCGAGCGCTTGTTCGGCGCTGATCTTGTTGTCGGAGAACGGCTTGTAGGCGTCGCTGTAGGCTTTGTCGAATACCGGCGACATGATGAAGAAGGTCAGGAACAGCGCCAGTCCGACCAGGATCTGGTTGGGTGGCGAACTCTGGGCGCCGATGGCGGTGCGCAGCAAGCCCAGCACGATGATGATGCGGGTGAAACTGGTCATCGTCAGCAGCAGTGCCGGCAGGAACGAGAGCGAGGTCAGCAGCAGCATGGTCTGGACGCTGAGCGACCAGGTCTGGCTGCCGCCCGGTCCGGCGCTGCTGGTGATGCCGGGCAGCGCTTGTGCGGCGGCTATGGCTGGCAGCAGGCTGATTGCCAGAGATAGTATTGGCAAAAGCGCCGACCGCAGTTTACGGTGTCGCGCAAGGAAGGAGAGAGGGCGCATTCTGCCTGTCGTTTCGAATAAATGAATAGTGTGTGGCTTGAGCGCGGTATATTTATTTGCGTCCCAGCGACTCTCGCAGTTTTTGCGCGAAGGCGCCGGCGGCATTGGTGGCCGCAATGGCGCCGCGTCCGGTCGGTAGCTTGGCGTCCTCCGCCAGTTCCTGCGCCGGCATGCTGTGCAGGGATTGAATCTGTCCCGGTGTTACTCCCAGCGCCAGCCAGGTACCGCCGATTTCAATCACCACCACCCGTTCGCGTTGGCCGATAGATGTGCTGGCAATCACTTTCACCAGCCGACCGCTGTTGTGCTTTTGCAGTCCCATGCGGCGCGCCGCCCAAGCGCACAGGAAAATCAGCGCAAGTACCACCGCCAGGCCGGAAGCCGCTTGCAGCAAACCTGCCGCGCCCCAGGATGGCGCCGCTGTGGAAGCTATTGCGACAGGAGGCGTAGCGATCATGGCCGAAGCGGGCAGGGCCAGGTATGCCGACAGCAGCAGTAGTCCTAAGCTCCGCCGCAGCATCATTAAAGGTGTCATCGATTCAGTTTGTGTATGCGTTCGGACGGCGTGATGATGTCGGTCAGGCGGATCCCGAATTTGTCGTTGACCACCACTACTTCGCCCTGAGCGATCAGGTAACCGTTGATCAGCACGTCCATCGGTTCGCCGGCCAGGCCATCCAGTTCGACTACCGATCCTTGCGACAGCTGCAACAGGTTCTTGATAGTGATCCTGGTGCGTCCCAGCTCGGCAGTCATCTGCACCGGGATATCCAGGATCATGTCGATATCGGTCTTGGCTACTTCGGCGGTTTCACCGCTGAGCGGCTGAAATACCTTGGCAGCAGCAGGGGCGGCAGCCGGCGCCGGCTGCGTAGCAGCGGTCTGGGCGGCGAGCGCGCTGGCCCAGTCGTCGGCGGCTTCGGCGTTTGGATCCGGCTTGTTTTCGTCACTCATGTTCATTTCCCTTTGTATCACCTGAATCACCTTCGCGGTGATTGATCATTTTTTCTACCCGCAGCGCATAACGGCCGTTGGAAGTGCCGTACCCGCATTCCATCACCGGTACGCCGTCTACCTTGGCGATAATCGATTCCGGCATTTCTATCGGCAGCACATCGCCGACTTTCAGTTTGAGAAGCTGACCTATGGTCGACGGCAGGGTCTGGAAATCGACTTTCAGCTGGACATCGGCGCTTTGCACCTGCTGCGACAGTTGCTTGACCCAGCGCTTGTCGACTTCGACCTCATCCTGAACCGGATTGGAGAGCAAGTCGCGTATCGGTTCTATCATCGAATAGGGGATGCAGATATGCAAAGCACCGCCGATAGGCCCGAACTCGATATGGAAGGTGGTGTTTACCACTACTTCATTCGGCGTCGCAATATTGGCGAACTTGGTATGCATTTCCGATCGTACGTATTCGAAGTCGAGCGGGTAGATCGGATTCCAGGCGCTGCCATAGCTTTCCACCGCCAGGTTCAACAGCCGGGTGATAATGCGTTGCTCGGTCAGCGTAAAATCGCGCCCTTCGACCCGCATGTGGAAACGACCGTCGCCGCCGAACAGATTGTCGACTACCAGGAACACCAGGTTTGGATCGAATACGAATAGCGCCGTGCCGCGTAACGGTTTCATGTGCAGCAGGTTGATGTTGGCGGGAACCGGCAGATGGCGGATGAATTCGCCATATCTCTGAACCTGCACGGCACCTACCGAGATATCGGCGCTGCGGCGCATGAAATTGAAGAGCGAGCTGCGCAACTGACGCGCAAAGCGCTCATTGATGATTTCCAGCGTATGCATGCGGCCGCGCACGATACGTTCCTGGGTGCCAAGATTGTAGGCTTGTACGCCTTCCGGATTCGGCGCCGGCGCAGCGGCGACATCGGCTTCGCCGGTGACCCCTTGCAGTAGTGCGTCTACTTCGTCCTGAGACAGTAGCTGTTCATAAGCCATAGCTGGGTCTCGGTTTCACTGCACCACGAAGGCGGTAAACAACACATCGGTGATGTGTTGCGGCGGCTGGCTGCTGGCCAGGGGCTTGTTCAATGCCTTGAGGATTTCTGCAGCAAGCTTGTTCTTGTCGTCGGCAGTGACCAGCGAATTCGGATCGCGGTTCGACAACAGGCTGAGAATCCGGCTGCGCGTCTCTGGCAAGTACTGGGCAATCTGCGCCTGGGTCTTGGCGTCCGCCACTTTCAAGGTCAGGCCGATGTGCAGGAAACGATCGCGGTCTTCCGCCTGCAGGTTGACGGTGAATGGATCCAGGGCGACAAAGATCGGTGTCTCCGGGACTGGCGCTGCGACGGTCTTGCTGTCTGCTTGCATGCGGGTGAAATAATAAGCGGCTCCGGCCGCAACCAGGGCCGCGGTGAGGACGATCAAGATCAATCCAAGCTTGCTTTTTTTGGGTGCTGCCACTGCGTCGTCGGTGATGGTTGCCATGGTTTTTCCTGCATCAGATTTCAGCGTCCATTCTTTGCCAAAAGGGCTTCGAACCATCTGCTGATATAAAGGGAGAAAGCGCTTCAGATCCTGCATTTGTTGCGCCGGGAAGTTCGGTTTTTTTTCTGTTAGGCAAAAATATCGACCTTGCCATTGCCATTCCTGCTAAGCGGGACTGCGCTACGTTCCACGTTGCCGCTTAGCTGGTTTACCGCTGTGCCGGATTGGGATTGATTGTTTGAACCCCTGTGGCCGCTCTGATTCTGGGCAAATGCGCTTTGCTGCTGTTGTTGCGGTTGCTGGGCGTCTGCGCTGACCGATGTGTTGCCCAGGCTGATGCCGCTCTCGGCCAGGCTGCTGCGCAACTGCGGCAGGGCTGCTTCCAGCGCCGACCGTACCGACTGATGGGCCGAGACAAACATGGCTTGCGCCTGGTTGTCGTTAATGGTCAACGTCACTTTCAACGGCCCCAGGTCCGGCGGGTTGAGGTGCAGTTCGGCGCTCTGGTTGTTGGTGTTGCCCATCCAGATCACTTGTTTGCCGAGTGCCGTGCCCCAGCCATCGCTGCCGACCACGGGCGATAGCGCCAGCTTGACCGGGGTCGGCGGTGCTGAGCTAGCCGCCGCTGCTGTCGTTTGCGTGTGCGTCACGGCTGGATTCACCTGCGCTGTCATGTCCAGATTTGGCGCGCCGGAGTTGCCGGCGGCCGCCGTGGCTGCCGTGACGGCGCCGCCACTGCCGCTCGCATTGGCGCCAGCCGCAAGGTCTGTCTTGCCGGCGTCGACCTTGGCTGCGGTCAGACTATCCGGGCGTTCCGATTTTTCCAACTTGTCACGCTTGCCGTCGTCATGTGCCGCCTGCTGTCCGGCGCCATCGCCTGCTGCTATCTGGTGGATCGACTGCTGCGGATTATGTGGCGACGAGGTGTACTCTGCGCTACCTGGCTCCTGGTTCGCCAGAGCACTCTGTTTAGAGGGTGTTGCACCGGCTGGACTGGTGTGAGCAGCCATTTGAAACGCCGAGGGCAGGGCAGATCCAGCGGGGGACGTGCTTTTATCGGAGGTTTCCGCGGTCGCTGCAGTCGTCGCGGCAGGCGCACCGGATCTGCCGCCGGCGGCGGCAATTGCTGCATTGAGTTGGCTCTCCGCGGCCGATTGCAGCTGATTCTCGCCGCCGGACGGAGGAGGGGCCTCGATCGCTTTGGCAGCGATCTGTGGCGAAGCCAGGAACGCTAACGCCGGCGCTGCGGCCGGATCCTGCTGATGTTCGCGGTCATTCCCGGTATTGGCACTGGCCTGCCGATGCGCTGCTGCGCGCTCGGCCGGCTTGGCGCTGCTTGCGACATTCTCGGCAGACTTGTCGGAACCCGCGAGTGAACGGTTCAATACCTTGCCGAAATGATCGGCGTCCGGCTGCTGTGCATGCGCGTTGTTGCCGGCGCCGCTGGTTGAAGGCGCCGTCTGCAGGGCAGCGGTGCCGGATGAAACAATGATAGACATGACGATTCCTCGATGGATTATTCTGCTGCAGCGAGCATGCGCAGCCGGAATTGCCGGGCTGCGTGTTCGTCGCTGGCGTGCTGTTCGCGTTTATTGACCAGTTGCGCCTGTTGCTGCCTGACGCGCGCGGCCAGCGTGTCGAACGAACTCAGGCGGCGCTTGTCCTGTTGCCAGTCGCTGCGCCCGCGCGCCAGCCGTGAATCGGCCTGGGCGGCCACTGCGCGTTGCTGTTCGATAGCGCCGTCCAGCGTGCCGATGAAGTGCTGGAAATTGCGCCAGCGTGACGACGACACCCCATCCTGCATCTGGGTTTGCAACTGATCGTAGTATTCCTGGCGATAGCGGATCAGCAGCTCCAGCTTTTCCGCAGCGCTGATCTGGGTGCGCTGCAACTGTCCCAGGCGACGGGTCGCTTCGTCGGTCTTGTTCTGGGCTAGTTCAATCAACATGGCGAGCGGTAACGTATTTGACATGATGTCCTCTCAAACCTCGGTATCCGTTTTCATTGCGGCGTATCTGTAAGTTAACGGCAACTTTCATAAAAAATGCAGAAGCGCTTGGATGCGCTGTGCTGTGCTTGATTGGCTTACTCCGGCTGAAACAATTGCTCCAGTTGCGCAATCGCTTCCATATAGTCGGCGCGCTCGGTCATTCCCTGCTGCAAAAAAGCTTCGATTTTCGGATACAGCGCAATCGCCTTATCCAGTTGCAGGTCATGGCCCGGGGCATAAGCGCCGACGCTGATCAGGTCGCGGTTGCGCTGATATCGCGACAACATTTGCTTGAAGCGCCGCACCGCATCGAACTGGGCCGGTTCGATCAGGGAAGTCATGGCGCGGCTGATCGAGGCTTCGATGTCGATCGCAGGGTAGTGGCCGGATTCGGCCAGGCTGCGCGAGAGCACCACGTGCCCGTCCAGGATCGCGCGCGCGGCATCGGCAATCGGGTCTTGCTGATCGTCGCCTTCGGTCAGCACGGTATAGAAGGCGGTAATCGCGCCGCCTTTGCCGGAGGCGTCGCGGGCGCCGTTGCCGGCACGTTCCACCAGCGCCGGCAGTTTGGCGAATACCGATGGCGGATAGCCCTTGGTGGCCGGCGGTTCGCCCACCGCCAGGGCGATCTCGCGTTGCGCCATGGCGTAACGGGTGAGCGAATCCATGATCAGCAAGACATCCTTGCCTTGATCGCGGAAGTATTCGGCCAGCGAGGTGGCATAGGCGGCGCCCTGCAAGCGCAATAGCGGTGAAGTATCGGCAGGAGCGGCGACGACAACTGCCCGCGCCAGTCCTTCCACGCCTAAGGTGTTTTCGATGAAATCCTTGACTTCGCGGCCGCGCTCGCCGATCAGGCCGACAATGATGACTTCGGCGCTGGTATAGCGCGCCATCATGCCAAGCAATACGCTTTTGCCGACTCCGGAACCGGCAAACAATCCCATGCGCTGGCCGCGTCCGACAGTCAGCAGGGCATTGATGGCGCGCACACCGACATCCAGCACGCTGTCGATAGGCGCGCGCGCCAATGGATTGACGGGTGCTGCCGACAGCGGCACTTCGCGGCTGAAATCCAAAGGGCCGAGACCGTCCAGCGGCCGGCCTGCGGCGTCGACTACCCGTCCCAGCATGGCTTCACCGACCGGCAGGCGTTTGCTGCCAGGTTCAGCCGGCGGGCTGCCGTTGCCAGACACTGCGGCAGCTTCGAGCGGATAGACACGCGCTCCGGGCAATAATCCTGCGACTTCGGTTTGCGGCATCAGGAACAGGCGGTCGCCGGCGAAGCCGACTACTTCGGCTTCGGTCGTGCGTTGCGCATAACCCGGCGGCAGTTCAATCAGGCAATCGCTGCCTACCGGCAGCCGCAGGCCGACGGCTTCCAGCACCAGGCCGACCGCACGGGTCAGGCGGCCATAGGTGCGGATCGGAATGCTGCGGCCCACGCTTATGCTGGCGTTGCCAAGCGTGTTACGCCAGGCTTGCAGATGGCGATTGTTTGCCGCTTGATCGGCGCCGGCCGGCTTATAGGCGTCAGTCATGGGATGGTGTTGCCACGCTGGCCTGGCTGCGGCCAAGTGCCGCCGCTACTCTCTGCCAGCGGGTTTCCATGGTGGCGTCGAGTTCGCCGCTGCTGGCTTGCACCCGGCAGCCGCCGCGGGTAATGGCCGGATCGCTGCGCAACAGCCAGCCGGCAGCTTGCAGATCTTCCGTCAGGTACTGCTGCACCAGCGCCATATCGTCGGCATGCAATAGCAGGCGCGGGGTGCCGCTCAACGCCGGTTCGGTCTGCAGCAGTTCCCTTACCACGGCCAGGATCAGCTGCGGTTCTACCGTCAGTGCCTGACGCACTACCTGGCGCGCAATATCCAGCGCCAGAGTCAATAAATCATCGGCCAGTTCCTTTTCCGCCAGACGCAGTGCGCCGGGCATGGCCAGGCTCAATGCATGCAAGCCGTCGGCTTCTTTGCGTGCAGCTGCCAGACCGGCGGCATAACCTTCTTGCCAGCCTTCGGCATGGCCTTGCTGGCGGCCTTCGCTGGCGCCGGCTTGTTGCGCCTGCTCGCGCAGGCGCTGCAGTTCGGCTTCGTCTATCAGCAGTTTCGGTTCCAGCTCTGCCAGCAACGGCTCGGTAGTGGGCGACGGCGCTGACAAATCTGCGGCGGACCGGTCTGCCGGCTGCTGCACGTCTCCCATCTCCCAGCGCTGCCAGGCGCTCATCGGCTGTTTTGGCAGATTTGCGGCAAGCGGCGCTTTGCGACGGGACGACAATTTGCCGTAACCTTGAGCGAGTTCAGACATAGGCGTCGCTGCCCTGTCCGCCGATCACGATTTCGCCGGAATCCGCCAGGCGCCGTACGATCTGCAGGATGCTCTTTTGCTCGCTCTCGACTTGCGAAACTCTGACCGGGCCGCGCACTTCCAGGTCTTCGCGCAGCATTTCGGCAGCGCGTTGCGACATGTTGCGCAAGAATTTCTCGCGCAACTCCGGCGCCGCTCCCTTGAGGGCGATGATCAGCGATTCCGATTCGACTTCCTTGAGCAGCAGCTGGATGCCGCGATCTTCGATCTCCAGCAGATTCTCGAACAAGAACATTTCGTCGATAATCCGTTGCGCCAGGTCGCCGTCGTGTTCGCGCACATGCTGGATCACGCTTTCTTCCTGCGTACTGCTCATCAGATTGAGAATTTCCGCTGCGGCTCGGACGCCGCCCAGGCGGCTGCGCTTGACGCCCTGGCCCGACAACAGGCCGGACAGCACATCGGTCAATTCGCTCAGCGCCGCCGGTTGTACGCCGCCGAAGGTGGCAACCCGCAGGATCACGTCATGCCGCAAGCGCTCGGTGAATAATTCCAGCACCTCGGATGCCTTGCTGCGGTCCAGGTGCACCAGCAGGGTGGCGATGATCTGCGGATGTTCGTCGCGGATCAGCTCTGCCACCTCGTTGGCTTCCAGCCAGTTCAAGGTATCGATGCCGTTGGTGGAATTGTTGCCGGATTCGAGAATGTCTTCGATCAGGCTGGCGGCGCGGTCGCTGCCCAGCGCCTTGTTCAACACCGCCCGGATATAGCTGCCGGAATCCAGGTTGAGCGCCGAGAACTGCTCCGTTTCAAGCCGGAATTCTTCCATGACTTCAGCAATCTGTTCACGCGTTACCTGGCGCAGCTTGGACATCGCCATGCCGAGTTTTTGCACGTCTTGCGGGGTCAGGTGCTGGAACACGGCAGCGGCGCCGTCCTCGCCCAGCGACATCAGCAGGATCGCGCTCTTTCTGATTCCTTCGTCACTCATTGTTGCCCATCCAGTTCTTGATTACCATGGCGACCAGGCGTGGATCTTTCTCGGCCAGGCTTTGTGCGTGCTGCATATTGTCTTGATGGCGGTCTGCCTGGCGTTGTTTCGCCTCTTCGCTCAACTTGATTTGCTCCGGCGACAGCTCCTGCGCATCCGCTGCTTTGGCGCTTGCTCCGGCGACCGCAGATGCGGCGGGCTGCGGCCCTTGCAGATGCTTGCGCAACAGCGGGCGGACCAGACCGAACCACAGCCACAGGCCAAGCATGCCGAGCAGCAGATACTTGCCTACGCTCTTGGCCAATTCGATGTTGTCGGCCTGGCGCCAGACTGGCAACTCCGGTTCCGCCGCATCGCCGGCAAACTGGCTGTTCACCACATTCAGCGAATCGCCGCGCTCGACGCTATAACCCATTGCCTGTTTGACCAGGTTTTTCACCTGCTCCAGCTCGGCCGCCGGCAGTGCTTGCGTGACCACCTTGCCCTGGGCGTTGGCGGCGCCGCGGTAGTTCACCACCACCGCTACCGACAGGCGTTTGATGGCGCCGGCGCTCTGCTGCACATGGCTGATCGATTTATCCACTTCGTAGTTAGTGGTGACGTCGCGGCGGACGTTGCTGGAACCGCCGCTGCGAGCGGCGCTATTGGCTGCATTTGCAGCGCCGGCCGGATTGGCTTGCGCATTGGCCGCGGCGGTCGGGGGCAGGCTAACGGGCGCAGTCGGATTGGCCGGCGGCTGATTCGACAAAGCGCCGGGAATCCCACCCGGCGGAGTCGCCCCTTGCTGGTTGGCGTCGCTCGACTGCTGGCTGCGGATAGCGGCCTTGGCCGGATCTTGATTCGGCGTGTATTTTTCGTCGGTATGCTCGACCGTCGAGAAGTCGATGTCTGCCGCAACCTGTGCACGCACATTGCTGGCGCCGACTATCGGTTGCAGGATTGCTTCGATCCGGCGGATATAACTCTGTTCGATTTCCTGCGCATATTTGAGCTGGCTCGCATCCAGGCCGCGATTGCCGGTGGCCGGCGTCGACAGCAGATTCCCGCTCTGATCGACTATCGTTACATTCTTGGCGCTCAGTTCCGGCACGCTGCTCGAAACCAGGTGGGCGATGGCGCTGACCTGGCCATCATCGATGGAGCGTCCCCGATGCAAGGTGAGGATTACCGATGCGCTGGGTTTTTGCTGGTCGCGCACAAATAGCGAAGGTTTGGGCAGCGCCAGATGGACACGCGCTGCTTCAACTGCTGAAATCGATTCTATCGAACGGGCCAGTTCACCTTCCAGCGCGCGCTGGTAGTTGACCTGCTCGGCAAACTGGCTAACGCCGAACTTCTGATTGTCCATCAGTTCAAAGCCGACCGATCCGCCCTTGGGCAGACCTTGCGACGCCAGCCGCAAGCGCGCTTCGTGGACCTGTTCGGCGGCGACCAGTACCGCGCCACCGCCTTCGGCGAACTTGTAGGGAATGTTCATTTGCTGCAGCGAGGCGATGATGGCGCCGCCATCGCGGTCTGACAGATTGCTGTACAGGACACGATAATCGGGAGTTCGGCTCCAGAGCCAGAAAGCGGCGATGGCTGCTACTGCGAGCGAAGCGCCGATGATCAACGGCAGCTTTGGATTGGTGCGCAATTGTTCCAGCAGCGCCGGCCTCTTGTCGCCAGCGCGGTCGGCGCCCGTCGCGGCTGCGTTCATGCAGCCACCTCGGATGAAGTATGGCTGTAACGGCTACTGCTGTTCACTATGCGCTTCTGTGTATCGGACATACAGCAAGCTTTCCTTAGAATGGGATAACAGATGTCAACAAAGGTAATCCAAGACAGCCTGTGTCGACGCTAATGATTGTCAACGGCTGGGCCGTGTTTCGATCGCTCGAATAGCTGCGGTTTTTCCCATCATTTGCCGCTATGCAAAAAAATCATTGCTGTTACGCTGCTTGGCAACAGCTAACAATTCTCGTCAGGACCGGGCGGCGCACAGGTCGGATTCAACGGCGACGACGAGAAATGAGAATTCGGAAAAACCAGGCAAGAGAGGATGGAATATGGCGATAGCGGCGATCGAATCGGTATTGCAGCAATTAACGGCGACGGCGCAAATCGCCGGCGGCAGCGCAGCGGCTAACAACGCTATAGCCGGCGGCGGCTTTGCCGACGAAATGAAAAAAACGCTGGAACGCATCAGCACCGGCCAACAGCACGCGGCCGGCCAGGCCGAGGCATTCGAGCTGGGTAAGCCCGGCGTATCGCTGAATGACGTGATGATCGATTTGCAAAAGGCGAATGTTGGTTTTCAGATGGGCCTGCAAGTGCGTAACCGCGTGGTT
This sequence comes from Collimonas sp. OK242, assembly GCF_900107095.1. Classification (GTDB taxonomy): domain Bacteria; phylum Pseudomonadota; class Gammaproteobacteria; order Burkholderiales; family Burkholderiaceae_D; genus Collimonas. The sequence continues at coordinate 19,789 of NZ_FNOR01000004.1, read as the reverse complement.
GCCGCTTATCAGGAAATTATGAATATGCCAGCCTGAAAGTCAGTTTTGGACCAAGCATGTATGGAGCAGGGCGATAGTTATCTGTTGCAGGACGCGACCGACATCGAAAGCGTCCTGCGTGAGCTGGAGCGTCAAAACAGCCCGATGACCATGCGCCTCGTGACTGGCGGCGATAGCGTCGCTACCCGTCTGGTGGCGGTGGCGCTGGCGCATGACATCTTTATCCATGCAGGTGACGCCGAAGGCAGCGGGGCGCATTACATGCCAGGCGAATTGCTGTGTTTCGACGGTGCGCTGGATGGCGCCGGGGTTCGTTTCGTGACCAGTGCCGCGCGCAACAGCATGAATCCCTGGCGGACGGCGCTAGCGGCGACGCTGCCCGCTTGCATTGCATACTATCCGCATCAGAAATTCATCCGGATAGGAATGCAGCCGGTCGAGGCTTGCGTAGTGCGCGCGAAACGGCGCGACGGCAACGATTTTGTGCTCGATGTCCACGATTTGAGTGCACGCGGCATCGGTTTGCGCTCGACCTATGTCTCCTTGCAAGCGCTGCCGGTCGGCACCATCCTGCCGGCGGCGGTGCTGGATTTTCGTTCTTCCGGCCGCTTGCTGGTGGATTTGCGGGTGGTGTTTAGCCGCTGCGTACAGGGGGCGGATGGCGTCATCAACCATTTCGGCTGTTATTACGTCGACCTGGATCAGGCCCGGCAGAGCCTTGGCGGCTTGTTGAGCGTCTGAGGCGGCGCCGCTGCCGCTTTATTTTATGACGGAGCCTAAATGTTTTCCAGGCAACTGCCGATAACCTGAATAACGGTGGCTTGCTGATCTTGGTGGTTGTTTCTGCCAAGAAGCGGTCCAGCGTTACGGCGGCTTAGCCGGAACCCATAAACTTTAGCAACAGGAGTCATGCCATGTCTGTCATCAATACCAATATTCTCTCGCTGGTAGCACAAAACAACCTCACCAAATCGGCATCTTCGCTGAGTTCGGCTATTCAACGTCTGTCCTCCGGTATGCGTATCAACAGCGCCAAGGACGACGCTGCAGGCCAGGCAATTGCCAATCGTTTCACAGCCAACATCACTGGCCTGACACAAGCATCGCGTAACGCCAACGACGGCATCTCGCTGGCGCAAACGACTGAAGGCGCGCTGACTGAAGTCAACAACAACTTGCAACGTATCCGTGAATTGTCGGTACAGGCAGCCAGCGGCACCAATTCTTCCAGCGATCTGCAATCGATCCAGGATGAAGTTGGCCAACGCCTGAAGGAAATCGACCGTATTTCTTCGCAAACCGACTTCAACGGCGTCAAAGTATTGGCAACCAATCAGACTCTGAATATCCAGGTCGGCGCCAACGACGGCCAGACCATCGGCATCGGTTTGCAAAAGATTGATTCGACTGCGCTGAAACTGAACACGCTGAACCTGGCTGGTCCTACCGGCGCGACAGCTGCCTTGACACCTACCGGCAAAGACAACACCGGTGCTTCGGTTGCCGTGGTTGCAGGCGGCTTCACTGCTGTCAACCGCGATCCGGCAGCAGGCTTCACAGCGACTGTCGCCGATCTGGTTACTGACGCACGCGGCAATTCCTATGTCAAGAACGGCGCTAATTTCTACGCCGCCACTGTGACTGTAGCTGACGCTACCCAAGGTGCAACCGCTGCCAATCCTACCGCGACCGTCACTTACGATTCGTCGAAATCGTTGACAGCCGCCAGCGGCAGCCCGTTGACAGCGATGGACAGCGCCTTGTCGCAAGTTGACAGCCTGCGCAGCTCGCTGGGTGCGGTGCAAAACCGTTTTGCTTCGACCATCGCCAACCTGGGCACGACAGTAACCAACCTGTCTTCTTCCCGCTCAGGCATTCAAGATGCAGACTACGCGACTGAAGTGTCGAACATGACACGTTCGCAGATTCTGCAGCAAGCAGGTACTTCGGTGCTGGCGAAGGCGAATCAATCGACCCAAAGCGTTTTGACACTGCTGCAATAAGCGTCGAGCCAGCACTGAGTTGATTCCGCAAACTGCAGATTGATGCGTTTGCGGAGTTTGCCAAAACTGGAGGGTGGCCGGTCGTGCGGCCGCCTTCCAGTTCCAGATGTTTTGCCCAGTCAGGTTTGCGCTTGCAGACCTGAGCGGACAAGGTATAGCCGGAAGAGGATGTGATGCCAAATTCAATCAATATGGGTTCCGCCGGCAGGATGACGCCGGCCGACGGCGCCGTTGCCGAAGCTGCAGCCGCTGTCAATGCGAAAGCCGTTGCTGATACCGCCGGTGTTGCGAATAGAGCGCAGGACGCTAGCGCCGGCAAGCCTGCGGGTGTGCCAGAGCGGGGGCAGATCCAAAGCAAGATCGACGATATCAATCGCCAGCTGCAACTGAAGGCGGTGAGCGTGCAGTTCCAGATTGAACCTGGTTATAAAGACGTGATTTTGAAGGTGCTGGATCAGCAGGACGGCAAAGTGCTCTTGCAGATTCCCAGTGAAGAAGTGGTGCGGATCGCCAAGGTAATGGACCAGATGAAGGGCGTATTGCTGGAAAAGACTGCGTAGCGATCGCTGGCTGTCGGACCGACTGAAAACGTAATTGAATATAAAGGAATTGATATGGCGTTAGTTACCAACCTGGGGGCTGCATCCGGACTGCCGCTGGCTACTTTGCTGAGCAGTATTACCGCCTCGGAAAATCTGCCTCTCACCGCAATGAGCAACCAGCAGAGCGCCTATAACGCCAAGCTGTCGGCCTACGGCACCATACAAAACGCCCTGAGCACATTGCAGGCGGCGGCCGCCCAGCTGGGCAATCCTACGCTGTTTCAGAATGTCACGGCTGCTTCGAGCGCAACCTCGGTGCTGAGCGCGACTGGGACTGCAGCCGCAGGCAGCGGAACGTATGCGATCAACGTCGGCCAGCTGGCGCAGGCGCAGTCGCTGGCAACCGGCGGCGTGGCCAGCACGACCGCCGGCATAGGAACCGGCACTGTCACCGTGCAATTCGGCAGCATTTCCGGCGGCACATTGAATGCTGCTACCGGCAAATATAGCGGGGCGACGTTTACCGCTGACAGCACGCGTGCTGCGGCTTCGATCACGATCGATTCCAGCAGCAATACGCTGGCAGGGATTCGCGACGCCATCAATAAAAACACAAGCCTTGGCGTCACGGCTACCATCGTCAACGACGGCAGCAGCGCTCCGAATCGTCTGGTGTTGACCTCCAACCAGACTGGCGCAACGTCGACCATGCAGATTAGCGTGAGCGGTGACGCGGCGCTGTCGAATCTGTTGTCCAACGATCCTGCCGGAACGCAAAACCTGCAGCAAACCGTTGAGGGCAAAAACGCGCAGCTGACGGTCAACGGCATCGCTGTCACCAGCGCCAGCAATACCGTCAAGGAAGCGGTGCAGGGCGTGACCATGACGCTGGCCGGCACCGGCGCCAGCAGTCTTTCGTTGCAGAGTAACACTGCTACCGTACAAGCGGCGATTACGAATTTTGTCACCACCTATAACAGCTTGCAAACCCTGACTAAGCAATATACTGCTTTTGATACGGCGTCACAGTCGCAGGCGCCGCTGAACGGGGATTCGACCCTGCGCAATATCCAGACGCGCATCCGCGATACCATGAACACGCCGCAACCTGCCAGCGGCAGCGGTGCGCCATTGACGATGCTGGCGCAGATCGGCGTGACGTTCCAGTCAGATGGCAGCATGGCGATTGACACGACCAAGCTGACCAGCGCCCTTGCTACTAATCTGAGCGGTGTGCAAAACCTGTTTTCCAGCGCTTCCGGTACTACTGGCTTCGGTTCGAAGATGTCGACCTTGCTCAGCGGATTTACTGCCAGCAACGGGCCGCTGAAGTCGGCTACCGATGGCCTCAACAATTCCTTGAAAACGCTGGCGACGCAGATGACCAGCACGCAGTCAATGATAAGTACCACGATTGCGCGCTATACCAAGCAGTTTGTCGATCTCGATACGCTGGTCGCCGGGATGAATCAGACCAGCAGTTATCTGACCCAGCAATTTGCTGCCATCAACGGCACCACTTCCAAATAAGGCGAGGTTTCATGTACACATCATCTGCAGCCACGCCAGTGCTGAATCCTGGCGCTCGCGCCTATGCTCGGGTCGGCATCGAAAGCGCCGTCATGAGCGCTTCGCCGCAACAGTTGCTGAGCATGCTGTTCGACGGCGCCAAGGCGGCCATCAGCATGGCCCGCCATCATATGGCAAGCGGCGATACGGTTGCCAAAGGCAATGCCATCTCGAAAGCTGTCAGCATCATCGACAGCGGCCTCAAAGCCAGCCTGGATCCCGATGCAGGGGGCAGCGCCGGCGCCGAGCTGGCGGCAAACCTGTCGTCGCTCTACGACTACATCAATCAGCGTTTGTTGTACGCCAATCTGCGCAATGATCCTGGTTTGCTGGACGAGGCTGACCGGCTGTTGGAAAACATCGCATCGGCCTGGCGCGAGATCAGCGTCACGCAAAACCATGCGGCGGCTTCCGATCGTTCGGCAAGGGGATGATATGGCGTCTCGACATGATGTGATGGATTGCTACGAGAAAATCGCGCCGTTGACCGGCCGCATGCTGGAATTGGCGCGCGCCGGCGACTGGGAAGGTCTGATGTTGCTGGAACAGCAGTTCCGTTCTTGCGTCGAGCGCTTGAAAGAGATTGAGCTGGCGGCACCTCTGGAGCCGTCGCAACTGGTGCGCAAGCATGATTTGCTGAGCCGGATCCTGGCCGATGATGCAGAAATCCGCGACATCGTTACGCCGGAACTGGCGCAATTGAGCAGTTTGCTGGGCAATATGCATCGCCAGCAACATCTTAACCATGCTTACGGCCAGTAATTTTGAGCATGTGCCATGAGCGGCGGCACGCCCCTGATTGACAAGTTGCTGGCGCCGGCAACGGCGCAACGCTCTGACCTGGTGCCGCTGAAAGGGCAGCTCGCCATCTATGCGCCGGATGTGATTACCGACATCGAAGCGATAGCGAACGATACCCGCCTGCCGTCGCGTGCAGCGGTTGACCGCCAGCTCGGCGTCGACCTAGGCCAGCCGGCGCAGCCAGGCACCGCCCGGCCGCCGCCCGGCGTTGCTGACGGCGCCAGCTTGAGTGCGGCTGCGCGCGTCATCAGCGAGTTGCTGGGTAGCGCGCCAGCCATGAGCGAGGCGGTACGCGGCAGCACGCCCTTGTGGCCGACAGCCGCTGCGCTGGAACCGCAACAACTGTCCGCCGCACTGGCGCGCAGCGTGGCGGACAGCGGTTTATTTTACGAATCCCATCTGTTGCAATTTTTCAGCGGCCAGCGTTCGTTGGCCCAGTTGCTGCAAGAACCGCAGGCGCACCTGAGGCTGCCGTTAGCGGCTGCCGAGGCTCCAACTACTCCCGGCGCTAGCCACGTCGCGGCAAGCATGGCTGCGGAAGCGATTCCCCTGGTGCGCCAGCAGCTTGAGCTGCTGGCGCTGTCGCAATTCCGCTGGAGCGGTGAAGCCTGGCCGAATGCCGGCATGGAATGGGAGGTCACGGAGCAAGGGCGGCGCCAGCAAGGCGGTACCGGCAATAATGGCTCGGCTGGCGAGCTGCACGCCTGGAGTACTCGCCTGAGCATGACTTTGCCGCGGCTCGGCAACATCGAGTTACGCCTGAGTCTGGCAAACGATAGCTGGCGTGCGTATCTTGGCGCTGCCGAGCTTGCCACGCTTAACGCCATGCGCGCCGACAGCGCGCATTTGCGGCAGCGATTTTCGGCTGCCGGCTTGCTCCTGAGCGGCTTGGAAATGGCGCAATTGCCGCAAGCGGCAACCGAAGACGCATCGGATGAAAAAAATGACAGCAAAAGTAATTAATTGTATTGGGGCAATGTTTTTTGCCTGCGGGACACGTTTGTCGCGTGCATGGCAAGCTGGAATGGCGCAAACGCATGGCCTTGGCAAGCCGGTGAGCCACTATGGAAACTGAAAATTCAAACCGTAAAGACGTGGTAGCGTTATCATATGCTCGCCCGGACTCGGCGCCGGTGGCTGTGGCAAAAGGCTATGGCGCGGTGGCCGACGCCATTGTGCAGCGGGCGCGCGAAAACGGCTTGTATGCACATGCTTCGCCCGATCTGGTGAAGCTGTTGATGCACGTTGATCTGGACCAGCAGATTCCGCCGCAGCTTTATCTGGCGGTAGCTGAATTGCTGGCGTGGATATATAGCTTGGAAGATGGCCAGAAGCAGCCGGAGTCCGCTTGAACCTTGCAAGATTGAAGACCGGCCGCAGATACATATTATGTATTTAATATAATTGGGTGACATTGCGGCAAAATGTGCGCATGTTGTAGGTAAAGTTGTTTCTGTCGCATTGCGCAGACATATTTGCAGATCGATAATGCTCGGTCTTCGATTGTGAAATGAGATTATCAAAGAATCATGGATATGAAAGCTGCGTCACCGATTCGGGTATTGATCGCTGATGATCATCGCATTGTCAGGCGTGGGCTGCAGCATATTCTGAATGCCAGCCCAGGTATCACCGTGATCGGCGAGGCCAGCGACTATAACGGCATTATCGATACCCTGAGAGAGCAGCAGTGCGATGTTCTGTTGCTGGATATTTCCATGCCTGGCAAAGACGGCATTGAAATCCTGCATTTGCTCAAAAAGCGTGAACCTGAGCTGCGCATCATGGTGCTAAGCAGTCACAGCCCGGAACAATTTGCCGTGCGTGCCCTGAAGGCGGGTGCGGCCTCCTATCTGACCAAAGACGGCGCTCCCGATGAACTGGTGGAAGCGGTGAAGGTGGTCGCGCGCGGTCGTAAATACATCAGCAAAAGCTTGGCCGAATCGCTGGCGAATCACGTCATTGAAGAAGACAAGCTGATGCCGCATGAACAATTGTCCAACCGGGAATTCCAGACGGTGCGGATGATCGCCTCGGGCCAGACCCGCGCCGAGATTGCAAAAAGTCTTTCCATCAGCCCCAAGACCGTGAGTGTCTATCGTTCGCGCGTACTTGAGAAAATGGGGGTGAACACCAACGCCGAGCTGACCCACTACGCCATCGAGCACGGTTTGCTCGAATAAGCCTGCGGACGTTTACCCGTCCTGGCGGCAAGATGATCACCCATCTAAGCCCTGAATAGAGGGCTGTTTCAGGCCCTTTTCCCACCATCGATAGCGCCTGCTCCTGTTTATATTGAGTCACTTAGCCTGCTGCATGAAGCCGGATTTCCTCCATTCGGTACGGCAGCAAGTGCATTTCAATTTATCAAGGATCAAGTTCATGACGCTTGCCGCTCAAACGCCGACTCAGATGCGCCGTTCTGCCGTTCAACATGAAGTAGCCGGCCACGAATTCCTGACCTTTACCTTGGGTAAGGAAGAATACGGGATCGACATTCTCAAAGTACAGGAATTGCGCGGTTACGACAATGTCACCCAAATTGCTAACGCGCCTGATTTCCTGAAAGGGGTGGTCAATCTGCGCGGGGTAATTACGCCCATCATCGACATGCGCATCAAGTTCAAGCTGGACGCTTCCAGCTATGACCAGTTTACCGTGGTCGTGATCCTGCATCTGGGGCAGCGCACGGTAGGCATGGTGGTAGACGGCGTGTCCGACGTGATTACCTTGTCAAGCCAGCAAATCAAACCGGCGCCGGAAATGGGGACGGTCCTCAACACAGATTATCTGATCGGCTTGGGTACGCTCGACGACCGCATGCTGATTTTGCTGGATATCGACAAATTGATGTCGAGCGATGAAATCGGCTTGATTGACAAGCTGGCAGCAAGCTGAGCACCTGACCGCCGCACCGGCTCAGTCGTTGAAACTGGAGGGGACATGCAGTTTGCAAATACAAGAATAGGAGTCCGGCTGGCAGTCGGGTTTACGTCCATATTATTACTGGTCGTGGCAATTACAGGGATAGGCATCTGGCGCTTGCAGCAGACCGGCGCCGCAGTCGAGAACATGGTGTCGCAATTCCTGGTACGCGAAAGACTGGCGGCGGAATGGCAGGATGCGGTAGCGGTCAACGCGGTGCGCACGATGGCGGTAGTCCGCAGCGACGACAGTAAAGTCCAGAAAGTTTTTCAGTCGGAAATGGGCGCAACGTCGGAGCGAGCCTCGGATTTGCAAACCAAGCTGCATGGGCTGTCTGACGATAAGGGGCGGCAAGCATTGGCGGAAATAGCCGCGGCCCGCGCCGCCTACACTGAAATGCGGGACACCGTATTGACCACGCGGCAGTACGGCAGCGCAGAAAGTGCGACGGCCATGATCGAGAAGGATCTGGATCCGGCGCGCAAGGAGTACACGGACAAGCTGCAGAAGTTCGTCGATGTGCAACGCCAGGCAATTGATGTCGCTGCGCTGGATATTGCCGCCAACTATCGCTCCGGCAGGATTTTGCTGGTCACGTTTGGCGTTCTGGCAATCTTGCTCGGAGCCATGTTCGCGTGGCGCTTGAGCGCTGGCATCGTCAAGCCGCTGCAGGATGCTGTCGCCGTGGCGCAGCGCGTGGCGCAAGGTGACCTTAGTTCCAGCATCGAAGTAAGGAGCCGAGATGAAACCGGGCAGCTGCTGCAAGGTATTAAAGAGATGATTTTCTCCTTGCGCGACACGGTCAGCCGGGTGCGCAACGGCACGGAAAATATCGTGACAGCCTCGCGTCAGATTGCCGCCGGCAACCTGGATTTATCCAGTCGCACCGAAGAACAGGCCGCCAGCCTGGAGCAAACCGCGGCTTCGATGGAGCAGTTGACCTCGACCGTCAGGCAAAATGCCGACAATGCGCGGCAAGCCAACCAATTAGCTGAAAATGCAGCGTCGGTCGCCTTGGGCGGCGGTCGAATGGTGTCCGAGGCGGTCGCCACCATGGCCCTGATCAAGGGCAGCTCGCACCAGATCAGCGATATCATCGGCGTCATTGATGGCATTGCTTTTCAGACAAATATATTGGCGCTGAATGCTGCCGTGGAAGCGGCGCGCGCCGGTGAGCAGGGCCGCGGTTTTGCAGTGGTGGCTGCCGAGGTGCGCAATCTGGCCCAGCGTTCAGCGGTCGCCGCCAAGGACATCAAGGTATTGATCGGGACATCGGTCGACACGGTTGACGCTGGCAGCAAGCAGGTCGACGCGGCTGGCGCGGCGATGAGCGAGATCGTCGCTTCGATCCGGCGCGTGGTCGATATCATGGCCGAGATTGCCGCCGCCAGCGAGCAGCAGAGTAGCGGCATCGAACAAGTCAACCAGGCGGTGGGGCAAATGGATCAGGCCACGCAGCAGAATGCTGCTCTGGTAGAGCAGGCGGCAGCGGCAGCGCACAGTTTGCAGGAACAGGCTGGGGAACTGCTGCAAGCAGTCAGTATCTTCCGTCTGGAAGCGGAAGCCGGGCGGATAGATTCGGACATATTGGAAAAGCAAGATTTGACGGAGCCGAAGCCATCTTTGGACTCGCCCGAGACGCATGGCGCCGGTGGCCGGCCGATACCGACACTGGCTAGTGTAAATTGATCCGCCGCCAGCTTCCACGATGCGGGATAATAGCGGGTACGTGCAAGTTACTCCGGTACTAAAACCATGGCCACCGACGTGCTTCGCGTATTGTGGCGGTAATCTCTGTCACAGTTCCCAATTGATTGTATGCCCATCGTAATGCAAAGATTCACCTCTGCCTGGCGCCGCCTGCTAGCTGCTTCAAAGACGGATAACCTGTTTTGCGGCTCGCGTTTCACGCGCCTTGTCTACGCTATCGTCGTAATTGCCATTCTTATCATTGGCTACGTCTGGCTGTACGCCGGTTATCAAATCGGTTCCGATTACGAACGTGACATTAAAACCATTCAGCTTAGCCACACCATCGTGGTGCGCGATTTTTCCCAACGCCTGCTGCGATCGATAGACGAACGCGACCGCTTGCTTAAACTGGTACGCGGCGATTACCAGATTGTCGGTGGAAAAATCGATCTGCAGCGCTATACAGCGATATTTGGCGGCTTATACACGCAGTTGACATTGGTTGACCAGAGCGGGCGTCTGCTGGCCTCAACCCGTAGTACGGCCGCTGCCGATTGGAGCGGCAATGAATTGTATGTTGCGCAGCGCGATCATCTGGACGACTCGTTGCGGTTTGCCCGTCCGCGCAGATTACCCGGCAGTGATCAATGGCTGATGCGTATGGCGCGCCGCATGTTCTCTGACAAGGGAGAATTCGTCGGCATGGTGGAGCTGGAATTCGCGGTAGATCGGCTGCCGGCGCTGTACGCGAGTCTCGACAGGATTCGTGCCGGCCAGCAGCAGGTAGTCGGCAGCGACGGCATAGCTTCCGAGACGTCGCACGTAAACGAGAAAATGATCTTGCGCCGGATTGATGAAACGATCATGGAACTGGACAATAGCGAACTCAACAGAGAGCAATTGTTCGCCGATCAGAAAGCGCCTGATGACCAGCATTCGTGGGTGTCGCGCAAACTGGAACCTTATCCACTCCTGTTGTCGGTGAAACTGCCCGATCCGGAACCGTTGCGGGGCCAGGACGATTCCAAACTGACGGGATACATCATGTACGCCTGCGTGCCGACCTTGTTGATCTTGTTGTTGATCACGCTGACCTACCGCACCATCAAGCGACAATATGAGGTGGTGCGAAAATATGATTCCTTACGGCGCCGCGCGAGCGATGCCGACAAACGGAAATCGCGTTTTCTGGCGACCGTCGTGCATGAGCTGCGCATTCCCTTAAGCGGCGTCCACGGCTATTCCGAGCTGGTGCGGGATACCAGCAACGATCCACAGAGCCGCGAGTTCGGCGACCTGATTCATCAAAGCGCGATCTATTTGCATGGCTTGTTGAATACTTTGTTTGACCTGGCGCGCATCGAAGCCGGCAGGGTAGTGATATTCCACGAGAATATCGATACGCTGAATTTTTTCGAATACATCGGTTCCATGCATAAAATCAATGCCGACAAGAAGGGCTTGAGTTTCCAGATGCGGCTGGCGCCGGACTTGCCTGGCAATTTCCTGTGCGATCGCGTCAGGCTGTCGCAAATTCTCAATAACATGCTTGATAACGCTGTCAAATTTACCGTGACCGGTGGTGTTACGGTAGAAGTGACTACGTTCATGAATAAACTTAAGATCAAGGTGTTGGATACCGGCCCTGGCATCTCCAAAGGAGAGCTGAAGCATTTATTCGAGTATTTCTATCAAGCTGAATCGGTGCGCGCCGGTCGTAGCCGCGGCTTGGGTTTGGGTTTGTCGCTGGCCAAGGAGTTTACCGATTTGATACGCGGTAGCATTCGCATCGACTCGGAAGTGGGAATCGGCACTGTGGTCAATCTGAGCATACCTCTGAATGCGCGCTAGGCGGAGCGCTAGGCGGAGCGCCAGGCCCTAGGAGGCGGTGATGCGTTCGGCGTTAATTCTTGTGGTTGAAGATCATCCTATCAACCGTCGCATGCTGCAGGCACAGCTCGCGGCTGAAGGGTGGCAAAGCGAACTGGTCGCTACCGGCGCCGAAGCCTTGCTATGGCTGACGCATACCCGGCCGCTGGCGGTAATCACCGATTACGTGCTGGAAGACATGACCGGTGTCGAACTGCTGCAGCGGGTCAGGCGCTGGGAAGCCGATACATCGGCATTGCCGCCGATCCCGATGATTCTGTACAGCGGTATGTCGCTCGAATATCTGCAACGTGAATCAAGAGGCCTGGATTGCACCGCCATCCTCACCAAGCCCATCAGCCGCGCGCAACTGCGGCAAACGCTGGCGCCGGTGGTTCCGCAGGAACCGGTGTCGACAAGCTCTAGCGCCCCCGATGACTTATTGACGGATTTTCTACAGTTTGCTTATCTGCAACTGGCCAGTCTCGAATCAAGCATTAAAAACAGGCGATGGGAGGAGACTGCGACCATCGCGCATGGCTTGCGCGGCGCAGCCGCCGTATTGCAACAGACAGAAATTTCACAATTTTCAGCTGAAATCGAGAACCAATCCCGCAATAATGCATCTGAGGTTACGGAAGAAGCTTACCGCCGTTTGCAAAATGCGCTGGACAAGCTGGCTTTGCAGCTCAAGGCAAGCCATGCAGCGTCTCTGCCGAGATCGTTGTAAAAGTTTTTCCCTCATCTTCATTCTCCCCTGGCAGCCGCGCAATGCGGCACTGACGTAGGAATAATGCCTACATCAAATCAGCCGAATATTTCATTCATATCGAGAACCTTGCCGACTTATTTCTTTTTTGAAACATCCCATAATTGCCTGGAAGCAGCGAAAAAAAGACAAGAAACTAAAAGATTGCTAACCAATTGCCGTAAACACTAACAAGTAGTTTCAGTCTGGGGACAAGCATGGACAGTAATGGATTTGTAAACGAGGTAAGCGAAGTCAATCTCTCTTATCTGCTGCTGGCGCAACGGCTGTTGCGCGAGGATAAAGCGACAGCCATGCTCCGTATGGGATTGAGCCGGGAACTGGCCGACTTGCTCGGCAATCTCTCTTTGTCGCAAGTGGTAAAGCTGGCGGCATCGAGCCTCCTGTTGTGCCGCTTCCGGTTCGACGATCACGCGATTCTTTCATCGCTGACGCATAGCGACAAAGACCATGCACTACAGCAGGCGCACGCCTCGATCCTGCTGGCAGGACAACCACTGGAAGGCGTCCGATGAAGCCATCCATTCTGATCGTCGACATTGCTTTCACTTTCGGGGCCGGCAATCGTGGCTACTAACAAAAGCGTGATCCTGGAAGCCCAGGAAATCCAATTGGCCATCGATCTGATCAAGCTCGGCGCGCGCCTGCAATTTCTGGAGGCGGAAACCTCCTTGAGCCGCGATCGCCTGATCAAGCTGTACAAGGAAATCAAAGGAATTTCACCACCCAAGGGATTGCTGCCGTTTTCCACCGACTGGTTCATGACCTGGCTGTCGAATATCCATTCGTCGATGTTCTACAACATCTATCGCTTCATGCTGGCGCATGGCGACGGCCAGCAGATTGTCGCGGTGGTCAAGAGTTACCGGCTCTATCTGGAGCAGGTTGAACGGCAGGGCGGCAAGCCGATGCTGGATTTCACCCGCGCCTGGACCCTGACCCGTTTCTTCGACAGCGGCATGCTGCAGCTGAGCACCTGCAGCCGCTGCGGCGGCCGCTTCGTAGCGCACGCCCATGACCTGCAAAACGGTTTCGTCTGTGTCTTGTGCAGGCCGCCGTCACGTGCCGGCAAGACCCGCAAGTCGAGTTCCCCGCTTATCGATCAAGAGTCGGACCAGAACCATGATCCGGCGCACGGATACCGGCCGGTGCCGCAGTGGATTGCGAGTCATGCCAAGGGCAGTGCCGCCTGAGCATGTGGTAACTCCGGGCAGAGCCGGGCGACCCGGCAGCTTCAACCGTATGAGGTTTATTTCAAGGGGAATCAAAAGTGCTAGTTTTTGTCGGCTATATCGTTGTTATAGCTTCTGTGTTTGGCGGTTATGCCATGTTGGGCGGCCATCTCGGAGTGTTGTTTCAGCCGGTTGAATTGCTGATGATCGGCGGCGCCGGGGTTGGCGCTTTTGTGGTCGGCAACGATGGCAAGGCCATCATGGCTACTCTCAAGGAATTGCCGAAGTTGCTGCGCAGTTCGAAGCACAATAAAGAATTGTACATGGAGCTCATGGCCTTGCTGTATGTACTACTGGCGAAAGCGCGCAAAGACGGCATGCTGGCGCTGGAAGCGGATATCGACGATCCCTTGAGCAGTTCCATCTTCGCACAGTATCCGCTGGTGCAGCATGATCCGCGCGTGATTGAATTCCTCACCGACTACCTGCGCCTGATTGTCAGCGGCAATATGGATGCCTTTGAAATCGAGTCGCTGATGGACCATGAAATAGAGACCTACAAGCACGAGGCTGAAGTACCTGCGCACTGCTTGGCCAAGGTTGGCGACGCCTTGCCTGCGTTTGGCATCGTGGCGGCGGTAATGGGAGTAGTGCACGCGCTCGCCTCCGCCAATTTGCCGCCATCGGAAATGGGGGAATTGATTGCGCACGCAATGGTCGGTACTTTCCTCGGGATATTGCTGGCATACGGCTTCGTGTCGCCGCTGGCGACATTGATCGAGCACCAGGTCGCGGAATCGGCGAAAGTGTACCAATGCATCAAGGTCACTTTGCTGGCGAACCTGAACGGCTATGCGCCGCAGCTGGCGGTGGAATTCGGCCGCAAGGTGCTGTATTCGACCGAGCGTCCTTCGTTCACGGAACTGGATGACCATGTGCGCCAAGTCAAGAGCCGCTAGTTGTTCCGGACTCAAGACGGAGGCCGCATGAGCAAGACTAACAAACAGCGCATCATCGTCAAACGGATAGTTGCTGGAAAGCATCAAGCGCATGGCGGTAGCTGGAAAATCGCTTACGCTGACTTCATGACGGCGATGATGGCGTTTTTCCTGGTGATGTGGCTGCTATCCATTTCCTCGCCAAAGCAAAAGGAAGGGATCGCCGAGTATTTCAAAATGCCGCTGAAAGTTGCTATCAGCGGCGGCGAGAAAAGCAGCTCCAGCAGCAGCGTAATTCCCGGTGGCGGAACTGATTTCACGCAAGTGGATGGGGACGACAAGCGCAGCAATACCGATACCGTCGATAGCGACCGATTGCGGGTCTTGAAGAAACGGCTGGAGCAGGTGATTGACGCCAATCCGGTACTCAAGCAGTTTCGGCCGCAACTGCTGATTGACATCACCAGCGAAGGGCTGCGGATTCAGATCGTCGATAGCCGCAACCGGCCGATGTTCGATCTTTCCAGCGCCAAGGTGCAGCCGTACATGAGCGTCATCCTGCGCGAGATAGGGCCGGTGCTGAATGAACTGCCAAACAAAATCACTTTGGCCGGACACACCGACGCCACGCCTTATGTGCTCGGATCAAAGTATTACAGCAACTGGGAGTTGTCGGCGGATAGAGCCAATGCGTCGCGACGCGAGTTGATTGGCGGCGGCATGACCGAGCAGAAGGTGTTGCGTGTGATGGGAGTGGCTTCGACCATGGATCTGAACAAGGCCGATCCGCTGGATCCGATCAATCGGCGTATCAGCATCGTTGTGCTGAATCGACGTGCGCAGACGCAGATAGAACAGGAAAATGCCGGCGGCAGCGATGCCGGCCTCAAGCTCGACGCGCAGAAGGACAGCGCAGGCCAGTTGCGAGAGGGTACGTCCAGGCCGTCGCCAAATGCAGCGGACCATCCTGAAAAGCCATGAACGCGGGCCTATATGACAACTAAGACAATATTGGTGGTGGACGACTCGACGGTAATGCGCAAGCTGATTGCAGCGACTTTGGCCGACAGCGTCTATCAGGTTCTGCTGGCGGCGGATGGCGCGGCAGCGCTGCAACATGCACGTGCAGCGGCGGTCGATCTGGTCCTGACCGATTGGAATATGCCGATCATGGGCGGTCATCTGCTGATTCGTGAGCTGCGTCAGCTGGAAAATTATGCCGAGACGCCGATCCTGGTGCTCACCACCGAGGCTAGCGATACGGAAAAATCCGACGCGCGCGCGGCAGGCGCCAGCGGCTGGCTGAGAAAACCGATAGAACCCGCCACCTTGCTGGAAGTGGTCGCCAGTTTGCTGGATGCAGAGTAGCGATGACGGCTTGTTATGCGTTTTACCGTTGGAGTGCAGCACGTCAAACAATCAGAAGAGCAGTAAGGAGATCACAACGATATGGATATTACCGAGTTTTACCAGACCTTCTTTGAAGAAGCGGACGAACTGCTGGCCGAGATGGAGCAGTTGCTGCTGGGGCTGGATATGGATGCGCCCGACAGCGAGCATCTGAACGCCATATTTCGCGCCGCGCATTCGATCAAGGGCGGCGCCGCCACTTTCGGATTTGTGGCGTTGACCGACACTACGCATCTTTTGGAAAATTTACTGGACCGTGCCCGTCATCAGGAAATACGACTGCGCAAGGAAATGATCGACGCTTTTTTGGAAACCAAAGACGTGCTACAAGAACAGATAAGTGCTTATCGGGCCGGTACTGAACCAGATCCTGAGATGGTCGCGCGGATTTGCGCGGTATTGCAACAATTGGCGCATGAAGAAAGCGCAGGCGCCGCTAGTCCGGCGCTTGCGGCGCCGGCGCCGATCGCCAGTGCGGCGCCGGTGGCCGGGCCATCGTCTGCCGTTGTCGCTGATAGTTCGCAACTACGGGTAAAGTTTTCCAGGATATCCGAAAGCGATCGCAAGCTGCTCAGTTCGGAACTGGAGAATCTGGGGGAAGTGGTGGCGCAGACACAAAGCGAGGACAGTCTGACCCTGTGGCTGGAAACCAGCTGCAAGGCAGACGACATCATCGCAGTGTGCTGTTTCATCATCGATATCGATCAGATCGATATCGCGCAAGAAGCCGTTGCATCGGCGGACTCTGCGGCAGCTGCGCAACCGCTAGCCGAAGCGCCATCCATTGCGGTGGCGGAACCTGTGGCGGCGAAGGTAATCGCTATCGCGACGGCGGCAGCGCCGACACAACCCAAGGCTGCGGCAATTGCAGCCAATCCGGCTGCGCCCGCAGCCGCCAAGGAGTCCAGTTCGATCCGCGTCGATGTGGAAAAGGTCGATCAGATCATCAACCTGGTCGGCGAGCTGGTGATCACCCAATCGATGCTGGCGCAGACCGCGGCGACATTGGATCCGGTGTTGCATGAACGCCTGCTGAACGGCATGGGGCAGCTGGAACGCAACGCGCGCGATCTGCAGGAATCGGTGATGTCGATCCGCATGATGCAGATGGATTATGTATTCAGCCGTTTCCCGCGCCTGGTAAGGGATCTGACCGACAAGCTTGGCAAGCAGGTGCAATTGGTGACCTTTGGTAAAGCCACGGAATTGGACAAGAGTCTGATCGAGCGCATCATCGATCCCTTGACGCATCTGGTACGTAACAGCCTGGATCACGGCATTGAAAAGCCCGAGCAGCGGATCGCTGCCGGCAAGGACCCGGCCGGCCAATTGCTGCTGTCGGCCCAGCACCAGGGCGGCAATATCGTGATTGAAGTCAGCGACGACGGCGCCGGATTGAACCGGGAAAAAATCCTGGCAAAGGCGATCCAGCAAGGCATGGCGATCAGCGAAACGATCAGCGACGACGAAGTCTGGCAATTGATTTTTGCCCCTGGTTTTTCCACCGCTGAAAAAATTACCGATGTTTCAGGGCGCGGTGTCGGCATGGACGTGGTCAAGCGCAATATCCAGGAAATGGGTGGCCATGTCGAAATTTCCTCACGTCAGGGCAACGGCACCACTACCAAGATCGTGCTGCCGTTGACGCTGGCGATTCTTGACGGCATGTCGGTAAAGGTCGGCAATGAAGTCTATATCCTGCCGCTGAACTTTGTCATCGAATCCTTGCAGCCGCGTGCCGAGGACATTCATTCCGTGAGCAATGAGGAGCAGGTCTTGCATGTGCGCGGGGAGTATCTGCCATTGACCGAGTTGCATCGCGTGTTCAACGTTGCCGATGCGCGCACCGATCCTACCCAAGGCATCGTGGTGATTTTGCACGGCGAAGGAAAACGTTTCGCTTTGCTGGTGGATCAGCTGGTCGGCCAGCACCAGGTAGTGGTGAAAAATCTGGAAACCAATTATCGCAAAGTCCCTGGCATCTCTGCCGCCACCATTCTTGGCGACGGCAGTGTTGCCCTGATTGTGGATGTCTCGGCGTTGCAGCGCGCCAACCGCGAGAAAACGCCGCTGTTGGCGGCAGCTTGAAATGTCAGATGAAAAGCGGCGCATAGCGTAAGAAATCTTGAAAGAAGAGAGAGAACGACATGGTTAACGATCACAATGAAATTCTGACGGGACAGGACGAGTCCGAGGGACAAAAATTCCTGGTGTTCACGCTTGGCAGCGAAGAATACGGGATTGATATCTTGAAAGTGCAGGAAATCCGCGATTACGAAGCGGTGACCAGGATTGCTCATGCGCCGGACTTCATCAAAGGCGTCACCAATTTGCGCGGCATCATCGTGCCTATCGTCGATTTACGGATTAAGTTCCATCTCAAGAATATCCAATATAACCATCAAACAGTTGTGATCATCTTGAATATCGCCGAGCGCGTGGTCGGCATATTGGTTGATGGCGTTTCCGATGTGCTTACTTTAGGCCGCGATGAAATCAAGCCGCCTCCGGAATTCGGCGCGGCCTTGTCGGCTGAATACCTGAGCGGCCTGGGCACGGTGGAGCAGCGCATGTTGATACTGATCGATATAGAAAAGCTCATGTGCAGTCCGGACATGGCTTTGTTTGAAACCGCGGAAGCAGCCTGAGGTAGCGACGGTATAGGCGCATGACGACAGGAATGTAGAGATGAAACTTCACGATAGTCAATGGCAAAAGCTGGAACCTTTAATGATAGGGAAACAAGGCGATCCTGGCGCCAAAGGGCGCGATAACCGCTTGTTTATCGATGCTGTGCTTTGGGTCATCAGCAATAAATCCATATGGCGTAACCTGCCTTCCGAGTTCGGTAAATGGAATACCACCTATATGCGCTTCCGGCGCTGGAATGAGTGCGATATCTGGCGTCAGCTGGAACAGGATATGTACGATGATCCGCTTCTGAAATCCATGTTCCACGAGATCGTAGCGTATGGCGATCAGCAAACCGGGCGCATCAAGCAAAGGCTGGCAAGGCGCGCGAAGAAACTGGTTTACAACTCGGCGCTCGGCAAGGTGGACGGCGCTAGAAATAAGCCAGCCGGCGCAGACGAATCGACTTCGCATTGGGTTGGCCTGGTGATGAGAGGAAGCGCGGTTTAACAGGTGATTTTTGCAGGTTTTTTGAATTTGTTTTTCTGAAATATAAATGTAAAGAGACAGCTCCTGACAATCTCGTAATTTGCCGTTCAAGAAAGTCTGACGACGTCCGTTAATACAGTAAACGGATGGCCTGTCTGGCCAATGATGGAAGCAAATATTCTGAGGATGTTATGAACAGGGAACTGTCTGCCGGATGTTCGTTGTCGATGATTG
Organism: Collimonas sp. OK242; assembly: GCF_900107095.1. Taxonomy (GTDB): domain Bacteria; phylum Pseudomonadota; class Gammaproteobacteria; order Burkholderiales; family Burkholderiaceae_D; genus Collimonas. Next base: position 745 of record NZ_FNOR01000004.1, on the reverse strand, counting down.
CCATGGCCGTATCGGTCGTGATCTCGGGTTGCGGCGGGGGCGGCGGCGGCAGTGCCGATAGCAACCCGTCTGCACCCGCAGTACCAAGCGCACCGCCTGTTACGGCAACTCCCGCACAGGATAGCAACAGCGGCAACGCGATAGTCCCGCCGCCACCGAGCATGCTGAACGTGCAGGACCCCAGCAATACCAGGGCTGCCCACAGCCAGGGCCTGACCGGAGCCGGGATCACGGTCGGCATAGTCGATACCGATTTCGATGTAAGCGATCCCCAGCTGGCCGGACGCATCAGCAAGACGGTCTACAGCGTCGGCGGCGCCAACGGCAATATGCACGGCACGGAAGTGGCGGAGGTCTTGGCGGGAAATACTTTAGGCGTCGCCCCCGGCGCCTTCTTGCAAGCCGCCGCCGCCGGCACTACCGGCAACGGTCTGCTGCTCAATAACCAGATGTACCAGGATCTGTTTGCCAAGGGGGTGCGGATCTTCAACCAATCCAACGGCGTCAGTTCCACCGGCGCGTCGGTCGGCCTGGCGCTGTCGCTGCATGCCTTGTACCAGCCGTATGTGGCCCAGCAGAGTTTGTTCATCTGGTCTACCGGCAATGACGGCGCCGCGCAGCCGACTCTGAATGCCAGCCTGCCGAGCTTGTTCTCCGACCTGCAAAGCGGCTGGCTGGCGGTGACGGCGGTCAATGCCGTCGGCGGCAGCAACGGCTATGCCGTCAGCGACACGGTGCCGGGCGT
>NZ_FNOR01000003.1 GCF_900107095.1 Collimonas sp. OK242 | reverse complement strand
GTGCTTTGCGAAACCCCGTCCAGCCTGCCTTGGATCAAAAAGAACAAGATGGTTGACCAGTCGAAGAACTAATCAAAAATCGATTAGCTCCGATGAAAAGGGACGGCATTGCCGTCCCTTTTTTCATTTCAATGACCAGTCCTGAAGTAAGTCGACACTTTTTCGTCGTAACGAAGGAGAAGTCAATGGGATCAAAGAGTAAGCGCACGCAGCGGGACTGCAGTCTGGCCTTTAAATTGCCGGTTGTGGAGCAAGTAGAAAAAGGCGAACTGAGCTATATAGAGGCGCAATGTCGGTATGGAATTCAAGGCCGATCGACAGTGCTAGTATGGCTACGAAAGTACGGTCTACAGGATTGGGATTGCCGATCCGGCCGTGGCGCAGCGGAGTTTGCGACATCTTAGTGATCGAGGATGAGTAGATCGTCAAAGCTGAATCCGCGCACCCTCACCGTGTTTAAGGGCAGTGTCAGTCCCAGCCCATGCCTGATTTTTTTGCGTAAGCGCATGATCATGGTGTCTAGCCGGTTTTGATCGTAGCTCAAATAGTGCTCGCCAAATTCGTCAATAATCTTCTTTCTGGACGCCACCTCGCCCACTTCCAGCAGGGCGAAGGTCTTGATCAATGTAAATTCAAGGCTGGTAAGTTTGATCTTGTTGTTGTTTGGCGCAGTCAAGGTCCGCTGATGCAAGGACAGGCGCCAAGGCACCATGAGGCCCTGGGTCAGGTTGGCGATGTCGGGGAGGAATGGATGCGTGTGATCTATTTGCAGGATGGTGATGGACTTATTTTGTTCCCTCAGGCTTTGTCCGGCCAGGAAGGTAGCCGATGTTTCGCTCCAATTGATCTGATAACCGGCGCTGCTGAAAAAATCGCAGATCTCATTTTCATTTCGAGTGTCATCGTTCAGGAGAAGCAACGTCATCATTTTTTGCCCCAACAAAGTAGATTCATAGCCATATGTTGGTCCATGGAAATACTGTTATCATGACAATTCATGACATTTTCTATATTTTTTTAGAAACATGATTATCCACAGATGGGAAACGCTGTTGCGACTGCATCCGTAATACCAGGCAGGTCCACCCTGAATGTAAATTCATCGCCATTTGGCCTGAAAATCCCGCATCTCGTTTGTCCGATCAACGGGCATATTTGTATCCAATTCTGTGAATTGTTGGTCTGAATCATTGGTCCTGCCAGCGAGCTGCCTCACTACTGTCACTCTCTCTTTGCGCATTCCAATCAGCGCTTTGCCCATGTCAGGAATCATCATTTTCCAGGCAAATGCCGAGATTACTCTTTTCATGATCTTTGAGTTTTTCATGCCGACGTTGGGCACGAAAGCGGAAAAGATTCAGTGCGGCCGCCTTCTATTGATTAAGCGGTGGTCCGTTTAAGTATATGGCTCAACGCCATATACGCCCACATGAAAAGGAATGATTATGAAAAGCGAAGAACTGAATCAGAATAACTGGGGAGTGTGCGGCTTTGTCGCTGCCGTTCAGGCTGCCAACCTGAACCACAAACCAGGGGGCAATCTCGCGGCTGACACCTATGGGACTTTGTTTCCTCTGATCGAGAATTTCTGCAGAAATCATGCAGACCGGTCAGCAGAACTACTGGACTTTTCAAAGGTTTTCGGGGCGGTGTTCGCCTATAAAAGCCTCAAAGAAGTCACGGATAAGATGCGTGGCAACCATGCAATGGATGAACCGGTGGGAATTGCGATGACCGCAGCGGCCGTCAGCCTGCTGTGCAAAGACCTGGGCTTCTTGAACTATGATTTTCATGCGACGACAGCAAGCACCAACGCCTTGAATCTCGATAAGCCGCTGCCGTATAAAAACGCGATTTATGGCCTGGGGAAAAGAGACAACCAAAGCAACTATCGATACGGCCTGTTGCACTGGGTATATGTTGACGCCAACGGAGATGTCCTGACATGGGGAAAAAAAGGGGCTGATGCCGTCAGGGCACTGAAAGACAATGGCTACGATAAGCTAACGCATTATCTGCCAGGACTCAGTTAAAGCCGGCGCCTTTCCGCGGCGCCCTGCATCCCGCGACCTCATCCTCCTGACGCATTGCGTGAGATCCATCGCAGGCGGGCAAACGGATCGTCCGATCCGTTTGCCCGCCTTTTCTTCTTTTAGCGAAAATTCCGCTTAAATACTTATGCGGCGCAACATGCCGGAACTGAATTTATTTATGGCCGCCGTCACCATATAACAAAACGAAAAGAACCAGATCATCGCATACAGGTAAACCCATAACATGATCTGTGTCGTGCCGCTGGCGTTGATGACCGTGTTGCAGCGGCTGACTAATTCCGACACGCCTATCACCGAGGCGGTGGAGGATGCCATGATAATAATCACGAAGAAATTACACAAATTCGGGATAAAAAGCAGTGCGTCCTGAAATCTTTCGTTGCGCCATGCCTGTATCGCACTGAGCAAATTATCTGAAACAAAACCCGCCACGGCCAATGCCAGAGCCAACGCCGCTTTCAGCCAGGAAGGAAAAGACAGGCTGATAGTGGAAAATGGCAATATCAATGATTCCGGCAGCATGAACACCAGATAAAACTGGAATACAAATGTCGGCACATTGCGCATGAATTCGGTCAGGCTTGCTCCTGCAAGAGCCCGGTTCCGACGGCGGGACAGCCGTAACAGAACCAGCAGGCCGCCGCAGGCCGCGCCGATACCCAATGCGAGCACGGAAATCAGGATATTCCACATAAAGCCAATAGCCAAAAAGGGAGTCCACTCAAGCAGATTTCTCGTGATTTCAATCCATCCCATGACACCACCTCCGCTCTACCCGTTGCAACAGACGCAGCACGACGAACACCAGAACCAGGAATAACAGCATCAATGTATTCATCATCGTTGCCACCGTTCCGTGCTCAGCGATAATTGAAGTGGACACCGACAACAGTTCAGGTACTGCAACAGCACTGGCCATCATGGTGGCTTTGCTCACATTCACCAGGGACGCCAATATCGATGTCGAACAACGATTCGCGATTGCTCGTAAAGTACTCAAGTTCAGCCGAAAGCCGGGAGCTCGCAAACGTTCCTTGTCGCTGGCATTTTCCAGAATGTGCAAAATACCTGATCCGGTGTACCAGCACAGACACAGCACGACAATCAGGAAGGAGTTCAGCTGCATCCCCCAGTTGGCTGCCAGTACGCTGCCTATGCCAAATGCCAGCACGTAAATCTGCAACAGAGGCGGGGTCATTCTGCCAACTAAAGTAAAACCTTTTAAAAATCGACTGAGCAGCGGAATCCTCTGCTCTATGGTCAGCGCGAAGATCATGCCGCTAACCAGGCTGCCGAATACGCAAGAAGCCGTGAGCGCCAGCGTGGTGAATAAGGCGCGGATAAATTGAGCACGCTCATAGTCGTCGTAAATGTAGGTGAGATTGACGCCGGTTTTTTCTTTGACCAGCAATCCGAATTGACGCAAACCTGTGGTTTCAGTTGATGTGATGAAAATAGGGTTGCGGCAAACCACCGGCCATTGGCCATCCGGCAAACGCCGGCAAACGAATGCACCTTTTTCATCTTTCTTATTCCATAAGGTATGCATCTCGGTCAAAAAAATGGAAGGCGGCAGGCGCCATTTCTTTTCCAGCTCAAGCAAAACGCCGCGCCGATGCCATTGCGCCACGGTATCGCCGATGAAGTGCTCCAATGCACCGCCTTTTTCAGAGCGCGCAATAGCTATGGCCCATGGCGTCAGAAGCTGCGGGCGCAGCTTGGTTTTGTAGTATTTCCACTCATTTGACAATAAATCGCCCGCGATCGCTGTGTTATCAAACAGCCAGCCGGCGCAACGGCCGTCGCGCACTGCCAGTTTGGCGTCGCGGCCATTTGCAAATATCTGCAAATCCAGCAGATAGCGGGTAGCCATTGCACGGTTGAAGTAACTGCCTTGGGTGGCGCATACCTTTTGACCCCGCACGTCGGCCCAGGTGTCTAGCTTGCTGTCCGGCCGCGTCATTAACGTTACACCGGAAGAGTAGTAATTGGGTTCTATCAAATCAGCAATCTGCCGCCGTGCGTAGGTATCGCCTAAAGTTGCGATCATCACGTCTATTCCGCCTTCATCCAATATCTGCAAGCGGTTAGCACCTGTCACCGCCACCTTGCGCAGGGCGACGCCGAGACCCCGCGCCAGATCTTCTGCCAGGTCATGCTCAAAACCCTGGAGCGTTGCATCCGGCGATAACATGCCAAAAGGCGGGTAATCCGTCTTGACTCCCACGATCAGCACACCGCGTTTTTTGATTAAATCCATGCGATTTTCGGCATGCGCGGCGGCGGCGAACATGAGAACAAATACAAATAAGCAAGCGCGGCCCATTTGCCATCCCGATCGGCGGATTCTCCTGCTCGGTTTCATACCGGATTCGCCAGCACTCGCATGCCATAGCCAAGTTCAGCCGGAATCCAGGAGCACAAGCGCTGGTCGATACAACGCATCAAACTGGATTGCGTTACCAGCCACTCAGGAAACACACTTTCCGGCTGCCACTCGCTGATCGCAAATCCAGCCTCAGCCAACTCTTCGCGTAAGGTACGCAATGAGTAGAGATGATAGAAGAACGTCAGGTTGCGCCTCTGGATGCGCCTCGTGAAGCGGATATTGCCTGCTTCATTTTGCGGCGGCCGGGCATGACCCAGAGTTCGAGCCAGCCCGTATTTGAACAATTCCCAAGGTCTGCGCCGGAAGACTGAAGGAACGGATAAAATCAATTTTCCATCGGCTCGAATCAGACTGCGCATTTTATGCAAAGTCTGAAGCCGCAAATTGCGTTCGACCACGTGCGACAACACGCCAAACAGCATGAGGATAGCATCGTAGTAGGCGTATTTGTTCAAGCCATCCAGATCGTCATACACAAAGGTAACGCGCTCGCGGTGAGACGTGGTTCGCAGCCGGGATTCGAACTCAGTCAAAGAAGCTGCAGAAATATCGTAGGCGGTTAGATGGGCCTGCGATTTTTCCAGCAAGGCCAACGAATATCGACCATTTCCACAACCGAAATCAAGGATCTGGTCGACCCCGGCCAATCCTTTTTCCAGCAAATACGTCATGGTTGCGACATTAGGTTCGGGATAGCGTCGACGATATCCGTCGCTCAGGAAATAATGGTCATAAGTTTCTTGCATCGTTCTGCTGATATCGTTCGTATCTATGGACATGGCAAGGTCTCCTGTGTGGATTGACATGGAAAGCGGCAACGGTTCGCTACGGGCTAAAGCTGTTTGATATGTCTTATTTCCGCCAACAACATAGGCAGGCCTCGCTCCTCCCGCTTTATTGCGGTTTCGATTTTTTCCAGAAGAAATCGAACGCGTGTGGATAAAGGCCGGCCATTCCTGATACGCCATCGCGTCCAGAAAATCAGCAGATGGGCCAGAAAAAACAGGGTGAGACTGCGGATCTTTTCAAACTGAATAAAAACCCTGTATATGCTGAGCAAGAACCAAAGCCCCAGAAGCGGCGCCAGGTAGGCATCGAGGATGCTGGCGATTGCTATCGGGAAGGTGGAAAAAATCCAGGGTGTGCCGTTGCGGTAGAAGTCGCTGACCAGATCATTGGTCTGGATCGCGCTGCCTCGATATTTAGGGAATTCGTCTGCATTGCTGACGTAGTTGCTGTTGCGATGCACTTCTCGCATCGCCTCCAGCAATGCATAAGTTGTGGCCGGCGGCAATTTTTTTTGAGCAACCACCGAGATATTCGCCGCCAACAGCTTGACATCGCGACCTGGGATTTTCTCTTTCAGATCAAAGATGCCGTTCGGCAGAGTTACTTTCTGCAAAAAGGGAAATTTCTTTACGATGGCCGATTGCTGCGTCAGCTCCACCAGAACAAATTTCTTGTTCCTTCCCAGTTCTGCCATCAACTCGCTCTCGGCGCCCAGGATAAACAGGCCGCCGTCAAATTCTTCGCGGGCGAGCCGGGCGACCCCGATATTCAAAGGAAGAAAGCTGATAGGCGTGTTGCGCTGGTCAATGCCGTATACCGCGAATATGCTCAGCAAGGTCTGGCTGGTGACGCTCTTTTCGGGAGGAAGAACCAGGCTTAAACCGCGCAGGTCGGCGAGCGACAGAATGCTCCTTTCTGTTTCCACTTTCCGGTTTACGAAAATGAAAATGGGTTGCAGTTGAATCTCTCCAAGAGATATCAGGTTGGCCTGGCTTTTACCCTGCAGATCGTTTGCTACGAAACCGATATCAATATGTTTCGTGCTGTCCGCCACCTCGGCGGAAATTTCATCTGTGTTTTGAAAAGAGACAATGTCAACCCGATAGGATTTTTTCTCCAGTATTTTTTTATACTGAAGCGCCATCGCATAAAAACTGCCGTCCTCCGGACCAGCGGCGATCCTGATCTGACGCGAAGGAACGGCGCTGAACGTGGCGTAGAGCATAATGAAAATCAGGCCGAGGCAAAGCAGCAGTCGCGCAAGCCGCAACATATCTTTTTGCATAAATAGAATCCGCGCAGGAATACAGAAAGTAAAAGAAGATCGGAATGCGCACAAAAGCGGGGCGCCGCTTTTGTGCGCCGGCGTTCGCAGAAATCAACGCTCGTTCTTGAGCTTCAGGCGATAGGCGTTCTTCTTGCTGGCCACCAGCGAATCGGTGACTATCAGACTGCTGGAAAAGCCCACCAGATCTTGCAGGTTGATGGCAGACAGGCTGCGGCCATCGATCCAGTCGGTATTGGCAAAGCGATGAATAGGGACTGGGTTTTCCTGCGTATATTTAGCCAGATCCACCACCGCAGCTGTCAGTTTAGCCAGTCCTCCCCTTGCATTCAGAGTCTGCGCCGACACAGTGAATTCGGTGCCTTGATTGCTGAATTCCAGGACTGTCATGACATCCACCACGTTGCGCAATGCATTCCAGCGCTTTTCGTCGAAACTGCGCGGTTTGTTGAGTTCAAAGTCATTGCCCGGTTCATCGCTGCGCAGAAATCCGACAGGACCTTCAAACAGATTGACCGGCGCCCATACCATGCCTGTCAGTAAAGGAGCTGCACTCGGGTAGCGGATTTTTCTGAGTGCGCCTTGCAGGGCCAGCTTGCTTGCGTCTGTATCCGCTATGTCGCTATCCGCTGCCTGGCTGAGGCCAACCAGCGCCTGCAAATACTGTTGCGGAATGACGTGGTGCCTGGAAAAGTTGGTTCCAACCCAGACTGTCCCGTTGGGCATTGCTGCACCCGGCGGATTTTTTGCGGCCAGTGCGGCATTGGCCGCATTGAGCAGCTCCGTCGACCAGTTGATTGCCGTTGGAATCTGAGGACGCCCCTCAATCGGAAGGTGGATGAGGCCGGAAGTTTTTCCTGCCGCAAATGAAGACTGGCTCGCAAGCAAAAAAAACACCGCAAACATGCATTGCTGCAGCACCCTGACGGTGCGATTTCCTGACGTTGACTTCATGGAGATACCCCTTTTAAGTTGATGGAAAAATCAATGACGCCGCTCGTTCGCACAGCAGAGAAAACGTCATGAATCACAGATTAAAGGGGGAAAACAGCGCCATTCCTGACCAAATCTGCTGCTTCTGCGGCCTCGGAAAAATGGTCAGAAATGGTTAGAAGAGGGATTGCGCAGATTCGTATGCTTGCGTCTGAACCCGGCAGAACAGAGTCGTCGCCGATTCACAAACCCTCAAACAAACTGGAGTAGTCATGGCCAATTTAACCAGCCTGGAAGATATGGTGCTTGCGATTGCCGGATCCATCATGAATGCACAGCACATGGTGGAAAAAGCGCAGGTAGCAAACATCGCGTCTTTCTTTACTGATGATAAGCAACCCACCACCATCGAGCTCAAGTTGCCGGCGATACACAGCACCGCCAAGCCCGGCGATATGTTGCATTACCGCCTGCCTTTGCTGTCGCTGGTGCCGCACAGTTCGCTCATCATCGGCGAGGCAGAGATCGATCTGGACATGGAACTGGGTGCGTTTGAAGAGCAGGAACGCAGCGGCCACAACGAATCTATCATGAGCCAGACCGGCATGGCGGCGCCGGCGGGCAAAAAGGCCGGGCTCATGGTCAGCCCTGCCAGCGCAAATAACGGCTCCCGGGACAGGAATATAGCGCACATCAAATTGAAGCTGCAGGCCTCGGAAAAATCGGATGGGCTGGCGCGCCTGCTCAACGATGTGGTGAAAGAACAGGGCCCAACCGGATTGGTGCAGGAATAATCAAAGAAGGAGTGCAACGTGAGTATGGATCGCTTTCGTTTAACTGAAATGCGTTTTATCAAACGCATCGTGGTTGGCAACGACAACCCGCAAAACATCCGCACCGAGGCCGAGGTGCAGGAAGCCATGGATCTGGTTAACCGCTGTTTAAGCGGGACGCCGCGCGGCTTTATCCTCAATGTAGAAAAATGCTTCGGCCTGTATAACATCGGTGAGCATCAGGTGGTGCTGCAATACGCCGTGTACCACCTTGGCTTTGCGCGCAAGCCGCTGCATCTGGACTGAGCATGACGGCCATCACCGTAACGCTGGATGGTTTTTGTGCTGAACTGTCCCGCGTATTTGAACAAGTCAACCGCGACTTGCCCGCTATCTCTGAACAGAAAGGCGCAGATGCAACGCAGGTATTTTCGTATCGCCTGCCGCATCAGGCGACATACGAGCTGCTGACCATCCCCTACGATAAATTCCACAGGAATCACGGCTATAGCTTGCAGGATTTTATTTTCAGCCTGCCCTGTTACCTGACGATCAGGAAATTCGACAAGGAATCTCAGGTGGTGCTCATGCTCCAGACGCCGAACTGGTGGCAGAAAATACGCCATCCCCACGTACTGAAGCATCTGGAAATTCAGGTCGCCAAAGATGGGACCAATCTGCTGCTAGCTCCGAGTAAAGCGATGCGGCCGAAACGCAGCCGTCGAAATTGGATCTTTCTGCTAACGGCGGACCAGCAGTTCAAATTTTCCAGTCTGATTCCAGACACTTCCTGGTGGCGTTCGTCGCAGAAAATGTGGCGCAAATTCTGGACCCGCAAGACTGAATAAATGCAGCGGCCGCCGGTTGCATGACAACGATCCTGCAGCCGGTAGGATGTCAATTTAATGACGGTGGATTCCGTCTTTTTTTTTGCCTGAAAATCCGGCTCAGCTTTTCTGCAACTCCAATCCCCATCTCCATTTCCCTGCTCACTTCACGCGCCGCCCAGCCGATACGACAGGAAATGTCACGAACTCATTGTTTGCCAATCCTAAGATTGTCCTGAGCGCGTCATGCGCGACTCGGCGCCAGGCTGCGGTTTTGCGGCTTGGCTTTTCCAGACCCGTCTGGGTCATTTCTAAAGGAGTAAACAATGTCTGATCTTATCGATATGGCGTCTCAGTTCAAGGGCTTGCCGATGGGCGACCTGATTGGCAGCCCATTGACTGCCGCTTGCGATGCCCAAATCAAGTTGGCGAACGCTACTGCCAATTTTATTAAGTACATCGGCTTTCTGCCGCCGGCTGCGAATGATCCAAATGGCGTAGGCGCGACGCGCACGGCGCACTTTGCCTTCACCCGGCCGGTCGCCGATCCCAATGACGCCACCAAAACGATTGAAGAAAGCGTTTCTCTGGATGTGCCTTTGCTGGCCATCGTCAAGGTGCCGGCGCTGTCGATCACCAAGGTGGATATCACCTTTGACATGGAAGTAAAGTCTTCTTTCGCCTCCAAGGAATCCACCGATGCATCGGCCAAAATGTCGGCCGACATGAAGTTCGGCTGGGGCATGTTCAGCGCCACGGTGCACGTCGAAGGTTCGGTTGCAACCCACAAGGAAAACACCCGCTCATCTGACAATTCCGCTAAATACCACGTGGAAGTCTTGGCTGAAGATACCGGCATGCCGGAAGGTCTGGCACGGGTGCTGGATATTCTGCAATCGTCCATCCAGCCAAAATCCAATGGCACCAAGCCAGCTGTCGCTGTCGGTCCGTAAAATTTAATGCGATTTCAAACAAGTGAATCCGTGCACGGATTTGCTTGTTTTTCTTTCAGAGGACACTATGCCTGCCATCTCCCAAGAACAGCTTGCCAGCTTGCTGGACACCGCAGCTGACAATTCCCGAGTCACTCTCTGGCTCGATCCCATCAACGCCGCACTCACAGAATGGTCAATCAGCAACACGCATCGCCAGGCGGCATTCCTTGCGCAAATCCTGCACGAATCGGCACAGCTCAAAATCCTGTCGGAGAATCTCAACTACTCGTCTGTACGGCTGCGCCAGGTATGGCCGCGCCGCTTTCCGACCGACAGCGTCGCACTCCAATATGCCAGCAATCCGGAAAAACTGGCTAGCAACGTTTACGCCAATCGGCTTGGAAATGGCGACGAAGCCAGCGGCGACGGCTGGAAATATCGCGGTCGCGGCTTGATTCAACTGACCGGACGCGACAACTATGAACGCTGTGGCAAGGCATTAAAACTGGATCTGCTGGCGCAACCGGAATTATTGCAAGAACCGGCGGGCGCAGCGCGTTCAGCAGCCTGGTATTGGGCTACGGCCGGACTGAATGAGCTTGCCGATCTCAAGCCGAACGGCAATGCCAGGGATGATTTCATCAAGATCTGCCAGCGCGTCAATGGCGGCGACGTAGGGTTGCAATCGCGATTGGACTATTGGAACAAGGCGACGCAAGTCCTTGCGCTCGGGTAGCCGGTGGATGCGTGGAATGGCATTACGCTTGGCGGCAGCGACGGAAGAACATATCGCTGCCGCCATGATGCAGTACGAATGTCGACGGTGCTCAGTGCGCAGCTGGGTAGTGGATTAACGACCGAGATGCTCAACGGGAAATACGCAAGACTCAAATTCGATCGAAAAACTATCCCTGATAGACGAAAAATATTTTAACCGTCCAACTTTTCGGGGTCAGTTCATTTCCTGGTATTGTATGCACTTGAGTGGCTGTTCACGGCCTTGTTCACTATCGAGTACGCGGTGCGTCTGTCGTGCGTCAAGCGGCCCTTGCGCTACGCCTTGAGCTGTTCGGCATCATCGACCTGTTATCGATCTTGCCGACCTGCCTGGCGATTCTGCTGCCGGAACTCCATTTCCTGATCGACGTTCGCCTGTTACGCATGCTGCGCGTATTCCGTGTGATGAAGTTGCCGGGCTATTTCGACGAGTCGCAGATCTTGTTGCAGGCGCTGCGCAACAGCCGCCACAAGATCATGGTGTTCCTCGGCGTGGTGCTGATCATGAGTGTGATCCTGGGCACCATCATGTACGTGATCGAAGGGCCGGACAACGGCTTCACCAGCATCCCGATCGGCATGTACTGGTCGAGCGTGACGCTCACCACCACCGGTTATGGCGACATCCATCCGAAAACACCGATGGGCCAGCTGATCACCTCCTGTGCGATGTTGCTGGGTTACGGCATCATCGCCTTGCCGACCGGGATCGTCGGCGTCGAACTGGCGATGACCATGATGAAGGGTACGCCGACCACCCGTACCTGCACCAATTGCCTCACTGAAGGGCACGAGGCCGACTCCCTGTTCTGCAAACACTGCGGCGAAAAGCTGGCGCCGTATCAGCATGATGCAGCAGCAGCCGGCACTTCTACGGCTGCGGCGGACATAGCCGCGCCGGACCAGCTGGCGGCAATCAAAGCGCGCATGGGACGCAATGCGCAGCGCGGTCCGCCAAAAAAATAGAATTGCGCAGCTTCCCGCCAGGCCTTTTTTGCGGCCTTGCGTTTGATGCTGAGCACAGGCAATATTGTCGTCGAACTAATTTGACAAAATATAATCGAAGGGTGGTCTGTCATTAATCATCTTTGGAGCGCAGTTCCGATAGCGCTCCATTTTTTTCCTGGAGAAGAATATGTCGCGATCACGCAAACTGATGTTGTCATCATTGTTGGCTGCTACGGGGTTTGCAGCCCATGCTGCGCCGGTGCCGACCAGCGGTACCCTGGTGGTAGTGCCCGCCTACGGCGAAGTCAAACATGCCAATGACCAGGTCAGGGTTATTTTCAACGTCGAAGAGCAAGATAAAGACAAGGCGGCGGCAGCTTCCCGCGTCAATCTGAAGATGAAGCAGGGCACCGATATCCTGAAGCGCCAAGACCCGCAAGCGATCTTGCAAACGCGTGGTTATTACACCTATCCGGTGTATCCGGAAGACCAGCCGCAGCCGCGCGGCAATGCAAACAAGCCGCGTCAGCCAGCCGGCTGGCGCGTCGGCCAGTATCTGGACGCCACCACGACCAATCTGAACAATCTGCCGAAAACGGTAGCAGCGGTGCAAAGCGTGCTGGGTCTCAACGGTTTGCATTTTGGCTTGAGCGACGCCACCAGCAAAAAACTGGATGACCAGAGAATCGCCGCCACCTACCAGAACCTGACCGAGCGGATTGCCTCTATTGCCCATGCAATGGGTCGCAATGTATCGGATGCCGTGATCGATACAGTAGATTTCGAGGGGTCCGGCAACTATGCCCAGGATGCTGCAGCGGCGCCAAAAGCGATGATGATGCGGGCGGCGTCGATGAACGACGCAGTCCAGGTGGAAGAGCCCAGTTTCGAGCCGGGCGAAACCACACTGAACATGCGCGTAGTTGGCAAAGTCCGCTTCAAATGAGCCGCCGCGCCGTCTTTAGCCTTACCGTGGGGGCGGCGTTGATGCTGGCGCTGGCCGGCTGCAAGCCGTCGGCGCCTCCGCCGCAAATTTTCAAAACCCAGACCGATGCGCTAGAAAAGGCAAAAGGGGTCGAGCAACAGCTGCAGCAAACTCAGAATAGGGAAAATGCGGCGGCAGACGAACAGCAGAAGTAAAAGATAGCTGGGGCAATCGCCTCGGCTGTCTTCTTCATATTTGTTATTATATTGAAAATATTTTTCTCAATATATTTATCCAGGTCAATAAAATCGAGCGGAAAGCTTGGTCTTTTTATACAATGCCAAGGCGCTGTTTCTTTCGATGAACATCCAGATCCGCTGATATCATGCAGGCGGTCGCATATCACCGACTTAATCACCGACTTACCCGGGGCTTGTTACCTGGTATTCATTAATCAACAGGCGGCTGACAGAACTGGCTTTGCGCCCCAACAAGCGCCGAGTGAGCGGCGACCGGGCAATAAAGCGGCAGGTTACATTTATTTCCCGCTCGACTAGAATAGCCACGCTTTCAAATTTCCATCATTTATCAAGATAATCCGGAGTGCAGTTGAATAACTATCCCCATCCTATTATTGCCCGCGAGGGTTGGCCCTTTTTGGGCATCGCCTTTGCGGTCGCGCTGCTGGTCACGTCTTTCTCTCTTGCATGGTCGCTGCCATTCTGGATTATTGCATTGTTCGTATTGCAATTTTTTCGCGATCCGGCCCGCGTGATTCCGCAAAATCCGGCTGCAGTACTGTCGCCGGCCGATGGCCGGATCGTGGTGGTTGAAAAGACCATGGATCCCTACGCCAATCGTGAAGCCCTGAAAATCAGCGTATTCATGAACGTATTCAATGTCCACTCGAATCGCGCGCCGGTCGACGGCAAGATTGAGAAAGTGCAGTACTTTCCAGGTAAATTCGTCAATGCCGATCTGGACAAGGCATCGATCGAAAATGAACGCAACGCCCTGGTCATCACTGCCGCCAACGGCCAGACCGTGACCTGCGTCCAGGTAGCCGGCCTGATTGCGCGCCGCATCCTGTGTTACGTCAAGGTGGCTGATGTGCTGGCGCGTGGTCAACGCTACGGCTTTATCCGCTTCGGTTCGCGCGTCGACGTATATCTGCCGTTGACGGCGACACCCAAGGTTGCGGTAGGCGACAAGGTATCCGCCACCGAGACTATCCTGGCCGAATTTTAAGTAGCCGAATTTTAGTCAAGTTTAGCGTTGTTAGCATTTTGAGTCGATTGAAACGGAACTTACATGGCCACATTCAAGCGCCGTAAAGCGAAGAGTAACGGCGCGCAGTTCCCCAAGGCGCTGCGCCCGAACAAGAACACCGAGCGCAACGAGTATCTGGATGACGATGGCGCGCATCCGCCAGTGCGGCGCCGGCGCGGCATTTATCTGCTGCCGAATGCCTTCACCACGGCAGCGCTGTTCTGCGGCTTTTACGCGATCGTGATGGCGATGAACCTGCGCTTCGATCAAGCCTCGATTGCCATCTTCGTGGCCATGGTGCTGGATAGCCTGGATGGCCGCGTGGCACGTCTGACCAATACCCAAAGCGAATTTGGCGCCCAGTACGACAGTTTGTCTGACATGGTGTCGTTTGGCGCTGCGCCGGCGCTGGTGGTGTATGAATGGTCTTTGCGCGGCATGGGTAAATTGGGCTGGCTGGCGGCTTTTGTGTATTGCGCCGGCGGCGCTTTGCGCCTGGCGCGCTTCAACACCAATATCGCGGTGGTCGACAAGCGGTATTTTCAAGGTTTGCCCAGCCCTGCGGCGGCGGCCCTGGTGGCCGGCTTTGTCTGGCTGATGGACGATCTCGGTTTTCGCGGCGCATCCTTAAGCTGGGCGGCATGGGCGATTACCCTGTACGCCGGCCTGACCATGGTCACCAATGTCCCTTTCTACAGCTTTAAAGATATCAATCTGCGCAAGCCGATGCCGTTCATCGCGGCCTTCCTGGTGGTGCTGGCGCTAGTGGCGATTTTCAGCGATCCGTCGAAAGTATTGTTCGGCCTGTTCGTGCTGTACGGCTTGTCGGGCTTCGGCGTGTATTTCTGGCGCTGGTTCAAGGGTGCGCCGGTGAGTATCGTGCAAACGGAACTCGAGCACGACGACAAGGACTAAGACCAAGGTAATGCCTGTGAAATATTAGTAAGGTTAAATGTTGTTAAACCTTGAGTTGCAGGCAGCACGATGGCAAGGCAAGTGGCATCATCCTTTTTCAACTATTACTGGAGAAAAAAATGGGTTTGCTTTCTTTTTTCAAGGACGCCGGCGAAAAGCTGCTGGGACATAAACCAGCGGAAGTTGCCGCGGCCCCAAATGTCGACGAGTTGCAAAACGCAGCGGCAGACGCGATCAAGACCTACGTCGGCACGCAAGGTATCGACACCAGTGGCTTGATGATTGCCTTTGATGCCGCTTCGTCAACGGTTACCGCCAGCGGCGAGGCGCCGGATCAGGCGACCCGCGAAAAAATCATTTTGTGCTGCGGCAACGTCAAAGACGTCGCCGGCGTGAATGACAACCTGACCGTTGCCGAGCCTGCTGATGAATCGCAATGGTATACCGTGGTGAGCGGCGACAATCTGTCGAAGATTTCCAAGCAATACTATGGCGATCCAAATAAATACCAGACGATTTTCGAAGCCAACCAGCCGATGCTGAAAAGCGTGGATCTGATTTATCCGGGCCAGATGCTGCGTATTCCGCCGCTAGCCTGATCAACAGCTGCTGAATATGACCGCCCGGTTTGCCCCGGGCGGTTTTTTTATCACCGTCACTTTGTGATTTTTATACCGGAATCCGTCAAAGTCATTAAAATTGATGGTTTACAAGACCAATCAGGAGCACAGCATGGCCGCCAACCCGCCCGAAAAACTGATCATATTCGACACCACCTTGCGCGACGGCGAACAATCGCCCGGCGCCTCGATGACCAAGGATGAAAAAATCCGCATCGCCAAGCAACTGGAGCGGATGAAAGTGGATGTGATCGAAGCCGGGTTTGCTGCTGCTTCCCCAGGCGATTTCGAGGCGATCAAGGCAATCGCCGGCATCATCAAGGATTCCACCGTCTGTTCCCTGTCACGTGCCAACGACAAGGATATCGCGCGCGCTGCGGAAGCCCTGCAGCCGGCCGAGCGCAAGCGGATTCATACCTTCCTTGCGACCTCGCCCTTGCACATGGAAAAGAAGCTGCGCATGACGCCGGACCAGGTGTTCGAACAAGCCAGGCAGGCGGTGCGGTTTGCCCGCAAATTCACCGATGACGTTGAATTCAGTCCGGAAGATGGCAGCCGCTCCGATATGGATTTCCTGTGCCGGGTGCTGGAAGCTGTGATTGCAGAAGGCGCCACCACCATCAACTTCGCAGACACCGTCGGTTACGGCGTGCCGGAACTATACGGCCAGATGCTGAGGACGCTGCGCGAACGGATTCCGAATTCGGACAAGGCGATCTGGTCGGTTCACTGCCATAACGATCTGGGCTTGGCGGTGGCCAATTCGCTGGCGGGCGTCATGATAGGCGGTGCGCGCCAGGTCGAATGCACCATTAACGGCCTGGGCGAACGGGCCGGCAATACCGCCTTGGAAGAAATCGTCATGGCGGTCAAGACCCGGCGCGATTACTTCAATCTGGATATCGGCATAGACACTACGCAAATCGTGCCGGCTTCCAAGCTGGTGTCGCAAATCACCGGTTTTGCGGTGCAGCCGAATAAATCGGTGGTTGGCGCCAATGCCTTTGCGCATGCTTCGGGGATCCATCAGGATGGCGTGCTGAAGGCGCGCGATACCTATGAAATCATGCGGGCTGAAGATGTGGGCTGGAGCGCCAACAAAATCGTGCTGGGTAAATTGTCCGGGCGTAATGCGTTCAAGCAGCGGCTGGAACAGCTTGGCATTGCGCTGGAATCGGAGACGGAAGTTAACGCTGCCTTTGCGCGTTTCAAGGAATTGGCTGATCGTAAGTCGGAGATTTTCGACGAGGATATTATTGCTCTGGTGTCTGATGAGCAGCAGTCGCATGGCAAGGAATACTATCGGTTTGTGTCGTTGTCGCAGCATTCGGAGACGGGTGAAAAACCTAGCGCCAAGGTGGTGTTTTCGATAGACGATAAGGAGTCTAGCTGCGAGGCTGAGGGTAACGGGCCGGTGGATGCTATCGTCAATGCGATCGAAACGAAAGTTGCCAGCGGCGCGGAGCTGTTGCTGTTTTCGGTGAACGCGATTACTACTGGTACGCAATCGCAGGGTGAGGTAACGATGCGTTTGTCGAAGGCCGGCCGTATCGTCAATGGCGTCGGCGCCGATCTGGATATCGTGGTCGCTTCGGCCAAAGCCTATCTATCGGCCCTCAACAAATTGCATTCCAAGTCCGAAAAGCTGAACCCACAGCTATAGCAGTTAAATGGGGTCAGAGTTTTTTTTCGCAGCCTTTTGCGAAAATTACTCTGACCCCATTTAACGGCCCACGGAGTAAATATCGTTGCATGCGACGAGGTTTCATCGGCACTTAAAACGGTAACTACTCCGTGGATGCATGCCGGGGGTAGCCCGGCGGCTACTTACTTTCTTTGCTTCGCCAAAGAAAGTAAGCAAAGAAAGGCGACCGCAAAGCCGTTGCCTTCCCTTCGGTCAGGTCCCCAAATGTGGCGCGTATCAGTCGGGTGGGGAAACCAACTCGCTACGCTCAAACATGTTCCCCCACAATTCCCGACTGACACGCGCCACATTTGGCAACGTCTCAATGCGGAATTCACATCAAAAGCAGCTGCAACGTCAACAGCAACGACAACTTCAAAAGCCACAGCTTCGCTATTTTTTACCCGCCGGCTGACCTTGACCCGACTCCAGCTGCGCCCACAGCCGCGCCAGGTAAGGATCCCGAAACCCTTCCTTCAGTAACCCTTCCAAGGTATGCCGCAAATAATCCTTGGCCGGCCCATACAGTCCGACTGCATCACGCAGATGCGAAACCACCGTCAGGTCCGGCAAACGGCCTGTATAGCTCTCATGCTGCCGATTCATGACAAACGCCAGCGCTTTGACCCGCGGGCCGTTCTTGCCTTTGAGCTGCATTGGCAGCCAGCGCGGCAGATAAGCGCCGGTCAGCATTTCGCGGCGCCATAACATTTTCAATTCCGTTTCGATGCAGATGGCGGGGATGCGGAAGGCGATGCCCTGGCAGCAGCCGCCGCGGTCTAACCCCAGCACCAGGCCGGGGTTGTCCCAGGTGCCGCGATTGATGCGCGAATACAGGTAGAAGCCGCGGTGGTAGCCGTACAGTTTGGCAGGTGCGCGCTCGCTATGTTCTACCATCGGGTTCCAGATCAGCGAACCGTAGCCGAACAGCCAGACATCGCCATTCGGGTCCGGTAGCGCGGCCAGTGCCGCGCGCCACGAAGCTTCCAGCGCTGCTTCGGATAGCAGGGCGGAAGCAATCGGTGTGTTGTCCAGGATCGTCCGCAGGCGGTCCTGTTCAAGATCTTCGCGCGTGATACTCATGGCTACAGAATAAGCCAGATCGGCGGCCGCTAACAAGTGCTTTGCCAAACTGCAGGTGTGGTCTGTGGTTTAACGGCAATGCATGTAATGCATCATTCTTTCAGTGCAACCAGAGTATGTGCCCGCTGCCACCAGCGCCGCCATAAAGGAGTCGCCGGTATGCCGCTGCTGACGACTGCCGTGCCGGGGCCGGTGGCGCTTGCCTCCAGTCGAACCCAGCCACTGCGCTGCACCACATGGCACTCGCCGTCGCCGATCACAAAACGCGTGTCGGCAAGCGCGCCGCCTTCGCAGACAAGAAGGCGGCCTTGCAGCGCTAAGATAGTCGTGCCGCGTGCCGCATAAAACATGCTGGTTTGAGCACGGCCTAGCCGGATCCGTGAGGTGCTTTCATGAATGAGTTGCATGGCGGTTTCCGTGATGAGAGAGAGGGCTCTAGCCTAAGCGCCCGCCGCTTGCCGAAACAGGCACAGCTGTTGCCCATCTGTAGCGTAACAGCCGGGGTTTGCCTTATCTGTTATCGTCCTGTATCCGCGACTCTGTATCTGTTACGTTGCACTGAAATGCGGCACACTTCGATCATCCAATGCCCGTTATGAGCAAGCCTCTTTTGTCACTGTCCCAGCCCCGATCCCAACCGAAGCCGCCAACACAGCAGTTGCTGTACCGGCGCCTGGCTGAACACTATCTGGACGCCATCCAGGCGCTTACCTTGCGGCCAGGCGATCGCATGCCATCGGTACGCGATCTGATGCGGCAGCATCAGGTCAGCCTGTCGACGGCATTGCAAACACTGCGTCACCTGGAGCAGGAGGGCTGGCTGGAAGCGCGTCCGCGTTCGGGCTATTTCGTGCGGCAGGCGCGGCGGCTGGCGCAGCCGGAAGAGCTTAATCTGTCGAGCGCGCCGGCCCTGATGTCGGCGCAGTACGCCGGGATCCACGAACGGGTCTCGGAAATCATCGCGCAGGGACGCAGCAATAAGGTCACGCTCGACCTCAGCAGCGCCAGCTGCGCGCCGCAACTGTATGCAGTGGAAGCGTTGAAGAATGCTGCCATCCGGACCCTGCGCCAGCGGCCTGAGGTGTTGACCGGCATGATGTCGCATAGCGGCAATCCGGCGTTTCGACAGGTGTTGGCCAAGCGCAGTCTCGCGATCGGCATCAAGATCGCACCGGAGCAGGTGATCGTCACCCATGGCTGTATCGAGGCGATCAACCTGGCTCTGCGCGCCGTTGCGCAGGCAGGCGACACCATCGCGGTCGAGTCGCCGACTTATTACGGCTTGCTGCAGGTGCTGGAAAGCCTGGGCATGCGCGCGCTCGAAATCCCGACCAGCCAGCGCACCGGCATCTCGCTTGAGGCGTTGGAGCTGGCGCTGCAGACCTACGACAATATCAAGGCAGTAGTGGCGGTGCCGAACCTGCAGAATCCCTTGGGCAGCATCATGCCGGATGCGCACAAGGTGCGGCTAGTGGCGCTATGCGAGCAGCATGGCATGGCCTTGATCGAGGACGATTCGTATGGCGACCTGGTGCCGGAAGGGACCTCGTCGACCGCATTAAAAGCCTGGGATCGCAGCGGCAACGTGATTTACTGCGCCTCGCTCAACAAAGTGCTGGCGCCAGGCATGCGCCTGGGCTGGATGGTTGGCGGCCGCTGGCAGGCCAGGATTGAAATGCTCAAGTTTGCCCATACCCGTGCGAATGAAGAATGGGCGCAGATTACGGCGGCGGATTTTATGGCCTCGACGGCTTATGATCGCCATTTACGGCGTTTGCGTGAAGCGCTGCGGATACAGCGCGCGCGCAGCGCCGATGCGATCGCCATGCATTTTCCAGCCGGTACCCGCCTCAACCTTCCGGACGGCGGCGCCTTGCTGTGGGTGGAACTGCCGCAGCAACTCTCATCCAGAAAAGTGTTCGAGGCGGCGCTACGGGAAGGTATCCGGCTTGCTCCCGGGTTGATATTTTCCAATTCCAGGCGCTTCGATCATTTTCTGCGGCTGTGCTGCGGCCAGCCGTTTTCGCCGCAGATCGAGCAGGGCATAAAACGGCTGGGGGAAATCGTCGCAGAGTTGCTGCCAGAATCACAGCCCAAACCACAGTCCAAAACGCAGCAGAGAAAATTACCTTGAGCTCAATATCTCTTCCACTTGCGCCGCGCGCGGAATCGGCGCCACCGCGCCGTAGCCGGTGGTCGACAAAGCGGCGCAGACATTGGCGTAGCGGGCGGCGCGGAATGGATCGTCACCGGCTACCAGGCGGGCAATGAAGGCGCCGCCAAAGCAATCGCCGGCGCCGGTGGCGTCGACCGCTTCGACGCCGTAAGCCGGCACCAGGCGGCGTTCGCTGGCGGTGGCGACATAACAGCCTTCGGCGCCAAGCTTGAAGGCGATCAGGCCGATACCGTAGGACAGCAGCGTATCGACAATCGCGTCGCGGTCGTCGAGGCCGGTGAGGGCGCTGACATCGTCCCAGCTGGGCAGGCAGATGTCGCACAGCGCAAACGCCGCACGCATTTTTTCGCGAGCGCGTTCCAAGGGCCACAGTTTCAGCCGCAGGTTGGTATCGAGCGAGGTACGCACGCCATGCTTGCGTGCATGCGCCATCGCTGCCAGGCCGGCATCGCAGGCGGATGCGCTGATCGCCAGGCTGATGCCTGACAGATGCAGCATCTTGGCGCCGGCGATCGCTGCCAGCGGCAGCTGCGCGCTGGTGTAGCGGCTGGCGGCAGAGCCGGCGCGCAGATAGTCAAAATGATGGCCGTCCCGGTCATGCGAAACAAAATACACGCCGGTAGCTGCTTGCGGATCGCTCGCCACATGGCTCGCATCGACCTGTTCCGCCAGCCACAGATCACGCAGCTTCTGGCCGAAATGGTCGTTGCCGAGGGCGCTGACATAACCGCTACGCGCACCCTGGCGGGCTGCGGCGATACAGAAATTCGAGGTGTCACCGCCAAAGCCTTGCAGATACATGCGTGCATCATGGAGCCGCTGGTTGAACTCCACCATTGCTTCGCCATAAGCCAGGATATCTATAGTCATCGCTTGTGCCGAGATAAAAATTAAAAGAAGGTCTGGATCACGTCCACCACTTGATGTTGCGCATCGACGACCGCAATCTGACGCCATTTATCGAAAGTCAGGCAGGGATGCGAGATGTCGAAGCCAATCATGTCGCCGACCTTGATGTCGTCGCCCTCGGTGATTTGCAGATACGCATGCTGGTCCATCATGCCGGTTACCTGCCAGTGGGCGGGCGTGGCTTTTGGCGTGGTGGCGCCGGTACCGGGGCGATAGTGCAGTGCTGGCGTAGGCAGGCCGGCGTCGAACGCCGCGTCGCGCTTGCCGAGCGCCACGATGGCTTTGCCGGTTTCCGGGATCGATTGCACGTAAGCCCACAACTGAAGGGCCGGCAGCAACTCGGTGCGCATTTTGCGGGCGATAGGATTGCGCGTCTGGATCTGCGCCTGCGCCGCGCGATAGATGCCGACATCGTGCGTCAGATAGCAACCGGGGCGTAGCACTATATCCAAGGGCAGGCCGATCTTGGTCTTGGCGAATTCTTCGGCGACCACGTCATACCATGCCGAACCGGCGCCGGTCAGTATCACCGGCCGCGCTGCGCTGCCTTCGGTACATGCCGCAAAGCGGCCATCCCTGGCCAGCTGCCTGGTGCAGGCTACCGCGTGCTGCAAAAAGCTGCGGATATCGGCTTCTTCTTTCAATACGCCTTCATAGACTTCAACTCCGGCCAGCACGATATGCTCCGGCCAGCGCGCAATCGCATCCAGCACGGCGGCTTGCTGCTGCGCATTGCGGATGCCGGTGCGGCCGCCGTCGGCGCCCAGTTCCAGCAATACATGCAGCTTTTGTTTGCGGGCCTGGAAGAACGCGCCTAGCTGATCGACGCCATCGGCCGAATCGACCAGGCAGCAGAATTCAAAGGAGGGGTCGGCCAGCAAATCGGAAATGATCGCCATGTTCTGCTTGCCGACCAGCTGATTCGCCATGATCACACGTCGCACGCCGTGCTGATAGGCGACCCGGGTCTGGTGTGCGGTAGCCAGGGTGATGCCCCATGCGCCGCCGGCCAGCTGGCGCGCAAACAGCTTCGGCGCCATCGTGGTTTTACCATGCGGAGCCAGTTTGACGCCGTATTCGCTGACGAATTGCTGCATCCATTGCAAATTATGCGTCATGCGCTCTTCGGAAAGCACGGCGCTAGGCAGGCTCAGGTCTTCCCGCAGCAGATTCCAGTTGCGCGCCTTGACCTCGGCAGCAGGCAATGCTTGTTGAAATGCCCCTAAACCCTTGTTCAAAGGGTCGATAGTCGGGTTCTCGTAATTGCTGTGATAGTTAATAACATTGCTCATCGGGTCTCCTCCTTCAGAATTCATTTGACGTAATCATATCCTTGAATTTACTATATTAAAAGTATGTTACAAAGTAACATGAAATTTTGTCCTGCTGCGCCTGCGGCAGAGTCCGTTGCGGCGCTCTGCCTGTCCTAGATTCCGTTTTGCTGCTTAATTTACGACGCATCTGACAACACATGCCTCACCCATTCGATATTGTGTCGCGCATCGCCGAACGTAGCGCTCAGTTGCGCCTGGCGGAGCAGAAGGTAGCCCAGGCGATCCTGGGCGATTTGCCGTTTGCCGCCAGCGCCAGCATCCAGACCCTGGCGAAACAAGCCAGCGTCAGCGAAGCCAGCGTCACCCGTTTTGCCAAAGCCATCGGTTGCCGCGATGTGCGCGAATTGAAGATGCGTCTGGCCCAGGCGGCCGCCATCGGACAGCGGTTTTTGCGGGTCGAGAGCTCTGTTGTTGAAAATCAGCTCCCGCAAATCGTCGACATCGTGTATGCCGATATCCACAAAGCGCTGGAGGTCAATCGCAGCCTGCTGAACCAGGATACCTTGCTGCAAGCGGCGCGGGCGCTGCTGCAGGCACGCATGATCTATGCCTTTGGCATGGGGGGCGGCTCGACTATGCTATCCGATGAGGCGCGCTATCGCTTGGTGCGCCTGGGGCGCCCGGTAGCCACCTATCACGACGCCATGCTGCAAAAAATGGTAGCCGCAACGCTCGACAAGGACGACGTCGTGCTGGCCCTGTCAACCACCGGCAATGTGCCTGAACTCAACGCCAGTTGCGCCATCGCCAAGGAATACGGCGTGCGGCTGGTGGCGATCACCGCCCTGGGTTCGCCGTTGGCCGCGATGGCCGACGTGCTGTTGCCGCTGAAGTCGCTGGAAACCGATTTTATTTTCAAGCCGTCGTCGTCGCGCTACGCCATGATGATGGCGCTGGACGTGCTGATGACCGAGTTGGCATTGCTGCAAAAAGATCGTAGCCAGGAGTTGCTGCGACGCCTGAAATTCACACTGGATACACATCGCGGCGGCGGCAATCGCGAGCCGTTGGGAGATTGAGATGAGCACCGGATCAAATACGCCATTGTCAAATGCAGCGGCCGCGCCAAGTTGCGATACGCTGATTCGTAACGTATCGGTGATCGACGGCAGCGGCGAGCCTGCGTTCGTGGCCGACGTCGCCTTGGCCGGCGGCCGTATCCTCCATATCGAGCCGCGCAATGGCGCCAATCCCGGCAAGTCCTCGGGCTGGCAGGCGACGCAGGTGATCGACGGCAGCGGCAAGGTCCTGAGCCCCGGTTTCATCGATGTCCATACGCACGACGACACCAACGTGATCCGCACGCCGAACATGTTGCCCAAGCTGTCGCAGGGCGTCACCACTGTGATTGTCGGCAATTGCGGCATCAGCGCGGCGCCGGTCAGCCTCAAGGCGGAGCCGCCGGATCCGATGAATCTGCTGGGCGAGGCGAGCGCCTTCAGCTATCCGACGTTTGCTTCCTATGTCGATGCGGTGACCCAGGCTCAACCGTCCATCAACGTGGCGGCGCTGATCGGTCATACAGCCTTGCGCAGCAACCAGATGGACCGGCTCGATCGCGCCGCCACCGAAACTGAAATCGCCGCCATGTGCGTGCAGTTGCGCGAAGCACTGGCGCACGGCGCACTCGGACTCAGCACCGGCCTGGCTTACGGCAACGCGATCAATGCGCCGACCGCCGAGGTGCTGGCATTGGCAGAACCGCTGGCCGAGGCCGGCGCCATCTACGCCACCCATTTGCGCAGCGAGTTCGCCGACATCCTGGAAGCCATGGATGAAGCTTTCCGTATCGGCAAACATGCCCGGGTGCCGGTGGTGATTTCGCATCTTAAATGCGCCGGCGTTGAAAACTGGGGCCGCAGCGGCGAAGTGCTGGAAGCGCTGGAGCAGGCGCAGCGTTACCAACCGGTCGGCTGCGACTGTTATCCCTACACCGCCAGCTCATCCACCCTGGATTTGAAACAGGTGACCGACACCATCGACATCATGGTGACCTGGTCGGAACCGGAGCCGGCCATGGGCGGCAAGCTGCTGGCAGAGATCGCCGCCGAATGGCGGGTCGACCTGATGGCGGCGGCGCATCGTTTGCAGCCGGCCGGCGCGGTCTATCACTGCATGCAGGACGACGATGTCAACCGCATCCTGAGCCACCCGGCCAGTGTGGTCGGCTCGGATGGCTTGCCTAACGATCCGTTGCCGCATCCGCGTCTTTGGGGAGCGTTTCCGCGGGTGCTGGGTTACTACAGCCGCGAACAAAAGTTGTTTCCGCTGAGCGTGGCGATCCGCAAGATGACAGGTTTGTCGGCCGAACGCTTCGGCCTGGCTGAACGCGGCCTGGTGCGCGAAGGTTATTGGGCCGACCTGGTGTTGTTCGACCCGGAAACCGTACGCGATGCTGCAACATTCTCTGATCCGATGCAGCCGGCCGAAGGAATCGATGCGGTATGGGTGAATGGTGTCTTGTCTTACCTGGGCGGCGCGCAAAAAGCCCCGACCGAGTCGCGGGCAGGACGTTTCCTGGCGCGGCAAGCGGGATGAGCGTGGTACCTCGCAAGTTGAATTTTTGTTGAGTTTTATTTTTTATTGAGGAGTAGCGATGACTATCAAACGATATGGTGTTGAAGGCGGTTCCGGAACCGGCGGCCAGCATTTGCCATTCGCGCGTGCGGTCGAAGCCGACGGCTGGCTGTACGTTTCCGGCCAGGTGGCGATGGTGGACGGCGAAGTGATCGATGGCGGCATCGTCGCACAATCGCACAAGACCATCCAGAACGTACTGGCGATCCTGAAAGAAGCCGGCTACGGTCCGGAACACGTGGTACGTTGCGGTGTCTGGCTTGATGATACCCGCGATTTTCAATCGTTCAACCGGGTTTTCAAAGAGTATTTCGGCGCCAATCCGCCTGCCCGCGCTTGCGTGCAATCGAGCATGGTAGTCGATTGCAAGGTGGAAGTGGATTGCATCGCATATAAAAAATAATCCGCTGCAGCTTGGCGGAGTTTACTGACAACTAGTAGCTAATAGTTGCAAAATGGCGCCGTTATGGGTTCGTGCGCTTAGGCAGTGGGTATCTGGCGGTGTCAAAAAATAAATCGGACTTTAGGAGGATTTGATGGAGATGGTTCAAGGAAATATGTTGCTGCTCTATGCGGTGATTGCAGTGCTCGCACTGATAGTGCTGATCGCCAAGTTCAAGATGAATCCGTTCATCGTGCTGATCGTGGTATCGGTGATCCTGGGTTTGGTGGTCGGCATGCCGATGGGAGCCATTGTCAAATCTTATGAGACTGGGGTCGGCGGCGCTTTGGGACATATCGCGCTGGTGGTCGGGCTGGGTACCATGTTCGGCAAGATGATGGCCGAATCCGGCGGCGCAGAACGCGTTGCCAACACGCTCATCGGTGTGTTCGGCCCCAAGCGCGTGCACTGGGCGATGATGGTGGTGGCCCTGATTGTCGGCTTGCCGGTGTTCTTTGAAGTCGGTTTCGTGCTGTTGATTCCGATTGCATTCAACGTCGCCAAGCGTACCGGGACTTCGATGATCATGGTCGGGATCCCGATGGTTGCCGGCCTGTCGGTCGTGCATGGTTTGATTCCGCCGCATCCGGCAGCGCTGTTCGCCGTGACGGCCTACAACGCAGATATCGGCCGCACCATCATGTACGCGCTGATCGTCGGTATTCCTACTGCGATTATTGCCGGTCCGCTGTTTGCCAAGCTGATCAGCCGCTTCGTCGTGCCTAATCCTGACAATCCCTTGATCGCGCAATTTGTCGAAGAAGACAAAGGCCGTGATTTGCCTGGTTTCGGCATCACCATTTGCACCATCTTGTTGCCGGTAGCGCTGATGCTGATCGGCAGCTGGGCCGACCTGTTCTTCACGCCAAAGACCTTCGCCAACGATTTCCTGCGCCTGATGGGTAATTCCGTCATCGCATTGTTGATTGCGACATTGGTAAGTTTTTATACTTTCGGCAAGGCACGCGGTTTTAATCGTGAAGCCATTCTCAAATTCACTACGGAATGTCTGGCGCCTATCGCCGGCATCACGCTGATCGTTGGCGCCGGCGCCGGTTTCGGCCGGATCCTGATCGACGGCGGCGTTTCCAAGGCAATTGTCGAACTGGCCAACAACGCCCATTTGTCGCCTTTGCTGCTGGGCTGGTTTGTGGCCGCGCTGATTCGGGTTGCCACCGGTTCGGCGACGGTCGCAATGACCACTGCCTGCGGTATCGTCGCGCCGATCGTCACCGCTGCCGGCGTAACTGTCCGGCCGGAACTGATGGTGCTGGCAACCGGCGCCGGTTCGCTGATCCTGTCGCACGTCAATGACGGCGGCTTCTGGCTGGTCAAGGAGTACTTCAACATGACAGTGACCGAGACTTTCAAGACCTGGACTGTCGCTGAAACCATCATTTCGGTGGTGGCGTTGTTGCTGACCTTGGGTTTGGCAACAGTCATTTAAGTTGCCAGCGGGCAGGCTAAATTGCGCTGGCAGGCAAGCGCCGGGCTCTCGGAGCCTTGAAAGAAAATAGTAGAAACCAAACGGCCCCGGATTAGTCCGTGGCCGTTTTTTTTGATCTATGTCAAGGCGATTGCCATCTGCGCAAGATATGCTGCAGCCGGTAGATGTCATCAATCCCACGTATTGATGCATTCAATTGCCGGAGTGTGTACATGTTAAATTCCAGAGGATCGTCGCCCACGGTTGGCGCGGTCAGTTATGACGCATCCTTGCTGCGCAAGCTGAATCAACTCGGGCCGCGTTATACGTCTTATCCCACCGCAGACAGGTTTTCAGAAGATTTTGGCGTCGAAGATTATTTACGGGCAGTTACCAACCGGCGCGAAATGGGTGCGCGCCATGCCTTGTCGTTGTATGTGCACATCCCGTTTTGCGACACGATTTGCTACTACTGCGCCTGCAATAAAGTAGTCAGCAAGAATCTCGGCAAGGCGGCGCTTTACCTGACGTACCTGAAACGCGAAATTTCGATGCAGTCAGTCTTGTTTCAAGGCATGAACCAGGTCGAACAACTGCATTTCGGCGGCGGTACGCCGACTTTCCTGTCGGATCTGCAGATGACAGATCTGCTGGAACATCTGCATGCGAGTTTTCAGTTCGCGCCAGACGGGCAGGGCGAATACTCGATAGAGGTCGATCCGCGCACAGTTACGCCGAAACGTATCGTCGCATTGCGGCAGCAGGGCTTCAATCGCCTTAGCCTCGGGGTGCAGGATTTTGATCCTGCGGTGCAGAAAGCCGTTAACCGGATCCAGCCCGAGGAAGATACGCTCAGGATCATCGATGCCGCACGTTATGCCGGCTATCGCTCAGTCAGCATAGACTTGATTTACGGCTTGCCGAAGCAGAACGTGATATCGATGGCGCAAACGCTGAACAAGGTAATCGCAGCTGCGCCGGATCGGATTGCCATCTACAGCTATGCGCATATGCCGCACATATTCAAGCCGCAACGCCGCATCGCAGATGCCGATTTGCCGACGCCGGAAGCCAAGATCGACATGCTGTTCCTCTGTATCAGGCGGCTGACCAACGCCGGTTACGTGTACATCGGCATGGACCATTTCGCCAAGCCCGACGACGACTTGGCGATCGCCCAGCGGCAAGGGCGCTTGCATCGCAATTTCCAAGGTTATTCAACCCATGCGGAGGCCGATCTGGTGTCATGCGGCGTGTCCGCAATCAGCGCCGTCGGCGCCAGCTACAGCCAGAACGAGAAAACGCTGGATGCCTATTACCAGCGTCTCGACCAGGGGATCTTGCCCATCGCACGCGGCGTCAAGCTGAGCATGGATGATTTGCTGCGACGACTGATCATTCAGCGCCTGATGTGCGATTTTGAATTGTCGCTGGTATCGATCGAGATCGCCCATCCGATCAAATTCTCCGAATACTTTGCGGCTGAGCTGACGCAGCTGGAATTGCTGGCGGCGGACGGCTTGCTCAAGCTGGATGACGAATGGATCACCGTAACCATGAAAGGGCGTTTGCTGATCCGTAATATTTGCATGGTGTTCGATCGTTATCTGGCTTTGGGGAAAAGTCCGTTGCGTTATTCGAAAACCATTTAAGCAGGCGCCCTGGGCATGAGGTACGCATGAACCTGTTACCGATTTTCTTGATAGGATTATTTGGCAGCATCCACTGTGTCGGCATGTGCGGCGGAATCGTCAGCGCCTTGTCGGTGGCGGCAGCGCCCTCGGCAACGCCTTCGGCTCGCGTAATCCCGTTGCGGCTGGTGACGGTCGGCAAAATGCCGGAACCATCGGATCAAACCTATTTCATGCATCTGTCGCGCGTGTTTGCCTACAACAGCGGCAGGCTGTTCAGCTATGCCTTGGCCGGCACGATAGCGGGCGGCATGGCGCAGAGTGTGCGCGCCCTGACGTCGCTGTCATCGCTGCAGATAGTTGCTTACTGGCTGGCCAATCTGATATTGATAGCACTGGGCTTGCATCTGATGGACGCCTGGCGCGGCTTAAGGCGGCTGGAAGCTCTGGGACAGATCGTCTGGCGGCGTTTGCAGCCCGCCATCAAATTTTTGCTGCCCATGGACAGTCCGGCCAAGGCATTGATGCTGGGCGCTGTATGGGGCTGGCTGCCATGCGGCATGGTCTACAGCGTACTGCTGACAGCAATGCTGAGCGGCGATGCCGTATCCGGCGCCAAGGTGATGCTGGCGTTCGGGCTGGGAACCTTGCCTATGCTATTGACGCTCGGCATGTTGGGAATGCGCCTGAAAAGCTGGCTGCAAGATCGTCGGGTACGTATCACCGGCGGCTTGATCGTGTTGCTGTTCGGGTTGATGGGCATCTTGCGAGTGGCTGAGGGAATGCCGCTGGGCTGGCTTGATGCAATCTGCATCAGCCCTGCGGGAGCAGGGCATTGAGCGCCGTCCTTATCGACCCTGCGGCGCTGTCACCGGATGCGGCCGCCGAACCCGCCTCCGGCGACTGTTTTCATTGCGGCCTGCCGCTGCCGCCCGCTGCGACAGGACAGCGCTGGTCAGTCAGGATCGGGCAGGTGCCGCGCGCGATGTGCTGCCCGGGTTGTGCAGCGGTGGCGCAAACCATTGTCGACAGCGGTTATGCCGACTACTACACCGCGCGCACCGCTTTTTCCAATCATGTCGACGGTGACGGACTGGTCCCGCCCGAACTGCAGTTGTACGACGATGAAGAGGGCTGCTCGCAATTCGCCACAGTGCCTGACAATCCGGCCGGGCAGGCTGCTTGTCTGCTGGAAGCGACCTTGGCGCTGGAAGGCATTCGCTGCGCTGCTTGCGTCTGGCTGATCGAACAACGGCTGGCGCGCCTGCCGGGACTGCAGCTGGCCAACCTGAATGTGGCGAGCGAACGCCTGTATGTCCGTTGGGACAAGACCCGATGCAAACCTAGCGATATCCTGCAGGCGCTGCGCGAAATCGGCTACAGCGCCTACCCGTTCGATGCGGTCAGACAGGGCGAGCAGCTGCGCAAATCCGGCAAGCGCTTGTTCCGTCAGACATTCATCGCCGGCCTGTGCATGATGCAGGTCATGATGTACGCGGCGCCGGCATATTTCGCTGCGGCCGGCAGCATCGACCATGAACAGCTCCAGTTGATGCGTTGGGCCAGCCTGCTGCTGACCTTGCCGGTGTTGTGCTATTCAGCCTTGCCTTTCCTGCATGGCGCCTGGATCGGCATGAAGTTGCGCCGCTTCGGCATGGACCTGCCGGTAGCCATCGGCGTTGTGGCGGCGTTTGCCGGCAGCGCCGTGGCCACCGTGCGCGGCTCTGGCGAAGTCTATTTCGATACCGTCACCATGTTCGTCTTCCTCCTGTTGTGCAGCCGCTACCTGGAGCTGACGGCGCGGCGCAAGGCGGCGTCGACGCTGGAGCGCCTGCAGCATGCCTTGCCTGACGCCGCTACTCGCTTGCTCGCTTATCCGCAGGCGATGGATGGCGAGCTCGTTGCTGCAGCAAGATTGGTCAAGGGCGACCTGATCCTGGTCAAGCCGGGTGAAGTGATTGCGGCCGATGGCGTTTTGCTGAGCGGCGGCGGCAGTATTGACGTTTCCTTGCTAAGCGGGGAGAGCAAGGCCGTGTCTTGCGCGACTGGCGATGCTTTGCCCGGCGGCGCCGTCAACTGCGGGCAGGCCATGGTACTGCGGGTAAGCCGGGTAGTGCGTGACAGTACCTTGTCGGCTCTGCTCAAGCTGGCGCAGCAAGCGACCCAGAACAAGCCACGCATGGCGCAATGGGCAGACCGGGTCGCCGGCTGGTTTGTGGCAGCCTTGCTGTTATGCGCGCTGCTGGCGTTTTGCGCCTGGCAATGGCTGGATCCGTCGCGCGCCTGGCCGATCGCGATCGCCGTGCTGGTGGTTTCCTGTCCCTGCGCCTTGTCGCTGGCGACACCGTCAGCGCTGGCCGCCGCCACCGACCGGCTGCTGCGCAGCGGAGTATTGATCGTGCAACCGCACGTGCTGGAAACCCTGCATCGGGCGACTTATGTCATTTTCGATAAAACCGGCACACTCACCCAAGGCAAGCCTGTGCTGCAACAGATTACAGCGTATGGCGCCGGCACCAGCGAACGGTATCTGCAGATGGCAGCGGCGATGGAAATATCCAGCGCCCATCCTTTGGGACGGGCCATCGCCGATGCAGCTTGCGGCAGACCGCCTCAGACGCCGGCATTGCAGGCCGAGACCATAAGCCAGGTAGCAGGAAAAGGCGTGGAGGCAGAGTTCGACGGTATTCTCTATCGGCTCGGTTCGGCATCGTACGTGGCAGAGCTGGCCGAGGTCTTGATGCCCGCCGCGGCGCAGGACGGGATAACGATGACGCCGGTGTACCTGGGCAAGGCGGGCAACTGGCTGGCACGCTTCGACCTGGCCGATGCGGTGCGGGAAGATGCCCGTCAGACCGTGGCGTACTTCCAGAGCCGAGGCAAGAAAGTGATCTTGCTTAGCGGAGACGAGCGGCATGTGGCGCAGCAGGTGGCGCGTGAATTGCATATGGATGGCGCTTACGGCGAGCAGCTGCCGGCGCAGAAACTGGCGTTGGTGCAAGCCTTGCAGCGCCGCGGCGAAACCGTCGCCATGGTAGGCGACGGGCTTAACGACGCCGCCGTATTAGGTGTCGCCGATGTTTCCTTTGCGATGGGAACAGGCGCGGCGTTGGCTCAGGTCCATGCGGATACGGTATTGATGTCGGATCGCTTGTCAGCGTTGGCGGATACCGCGCGGCTCGGCAATAAAACCATGCATGTGATCCGGCAAAACCTGGCTTGGGCATCGATCTACAATGTGCTGGCGATTCCCGCGGCGGCGCTGGGTTTGCTCAATCCCTGGCTGTCGGCGGCCGGCATGTCGTTCAGCTCTGCGCTGGTGGTGATCAATGCGTTGCGCTTGCGTAATAAGCTATAGGAGATAGATATGGAAGCGCTTTATCTGCTCATCCCTATCAGCACCGTGCTGGTGTTCCTGGCGATATGGGTGTTCGTCCGCGCTTCCGACAGCGGCCAGTTCGACGATATGGTCGGCCCCGCAATGAGAATCCTGCTGGATGACGACAGCGCCAGGCCGCCGGAGAAAATCGCAAGCGAGTCCGCAGCGGACAACGGCCCTTCGAATTAATTCCTGTCAATTGCACGCTGTTTGATTCACATCAAAGAGTAAACGGCCATAGCCGGTTAACCTCGCCCCATTGCAGTGGTATTTTGGGGAGAGAAGAACGTGGAAAATGCGCTTAACTATAACTACAAGGTCGTCAAGCAATTTTCGATTGCGACGATAGTGTGGGGAGTGGTCGGCATGACGGTCGGCCTGCTGATTGCAGCCCAGCTGGCATGGCCGGAAATGAATTTCGATATCCCCTGGCTAAGTTTCGGCCGGCTGCGGCCCTTGCATACCAACGCGGTGATCTTCGCGTTCGGCGGCAGCGCGCTGATGGCAACCTCCTACTATGTGGTGCAACGGACTTGCCAGGTGCGCCTGTTCTCGGACGGCTTGGCTGCGTTCACCTTTTGGGGCTGGCAGCTGGTGATCGTGCTGGCCGCGATTACCCTGCCGATGGGCTACACCCGCGGCAAGGAATATGCCGAACTGGAATGGCCGATCACGATTCTGCTGGCCGTGGTGTGGGTGGCCTATGCCGTGGTGTTCTTCGGCACGCTGGCCAAACGCAAGGTCGCGCATATCTATGTAGCCAATTGGTTTTACGGCGCTTTCATCATTGCCGTGGCGCTGCTGCACGTAGTTAACGGCATGGCCATGCCAGCCACCCTGACCAAATCCTACTCCGCGTACAGCGGCGTGCAGGACGCCATGATCCAGTGGTGGTACGGCCATAATGCGGTGGGATTTTTCCTGACCGCAGGCTTTCTCGGCATGATGTATTACTTCATTCCCAAGCAGGCCGAGCGCCCGGTATATTCCTATCGTTTGTCGATCGTCCATTTCTGGGCTTTGATTTTCACCTACATGTGGGCCGGCCCGCATCATCTCCACTACACCGCATTGCCGGACTGGACCCAGTCGCTGGGCATGGTGTTTTCGCTTATCCTGCTGGCGCCATCCTGGGGCGGCATGATCAACGGCATGATGACCTTGTCGGGCGCGTGGCACAAATTGCGCACGGATCCTATCCTCAAATTCCTGGTGGTGTCGCTGTCGTTCTACGGCATGGCGACCTTTGAAGGTCCGATGATGGCGATCAAGACCGTCAACGCCTTGTCGCACTACACCGACTGGGGCATCGCCCATGTTCACTCCGGTGCGCTGGGCTGGGTCGGCTTCATCACGATGGGTTCGATGTATTACCTGATTCCGCGCCTGGCGGGCAAGCAGCAGATGTGGAGCGTAAAGATGATCGAGCTGCATTTCTGGATGGCCACCATCGGCATCGTCCTGTACATCGCCGCGATGTGGATTGCCGGCGTGATGCAGGGATTGATGTGGCGTGCGGTGAATCCCGACGGCACGCTGACCTATGCCTTTGTCGAGGTGGTCAAGGCGACTTATCCCTACTACGTGATTCGTTTCTTCGGCGGCTTGCTGTATCTGAGCGGCATGCTGCTGATGGCTTTCAATGCATTCAAGACCATGCGCAAAAGCTTCCCGGTGGACACGCGCATTTCGGTTGCGCGTATTCACCCCGTGGCGCCGGTGCTGGTCCCCGCGGCCAAGATCGCAACTGAAGGAGCGGAGGCCCTATGACGCAATCGACTCAATTCGAACCTGGAGCACGGGCATGAAATTCTCACATGAATCGATAGAAAAAAATCACTGGCTGTTGATCGCACTGGTGATTCTGGTGGTCAGCGTCGGCGGCCTGGCGGAAATCGTACCTTTGTTTTTCCAGAAGTCGACGACCCAGCCGGTTACCGGCCTGCGGCCCTATTCACCGCTGCGGCTGGCAGGGCGCGACATCTATATACGCGAAGGCTGCTACAACTGTCATTCCCAGATGATCCGGCCATTCCGTGCCGAAACGGAACGCTACGGCCATTATTCCGTGGCCGGCGAATCGGTCTACGACCGGCCGTTCCAATGGGGATCGAAGCGCACCGGGCCGGATCTGGCGCGCGTCGGCGGCCGCTACAGCGACGAATGGCATCGCGCCCACCTGCACAATCCGCGCGACCTGGTGCCGGAGTCGAACATGCCCGGCTATCCGTGGCTGGAATCGACCCGCCTGATTCCTGACGATATCGTGCCGCACCTGCGCGCGCTGCAGCGCCTGGGCGATCCCTACACCGATGCCGAGATCGCCGCCGCACCGGCCGCATTGGAGAACAAGACCGAGCAAGATGCGTTGATCGCCTATTTGCAAGGATTGGGAACACAGATCAAGGTGGAGAGATAATCATGGCTATCCAAAAAATACTGATTGAGGCGCACAGCATCATTACCCTGATCAGCTTTGTCACGTTCATCGGCATTGTCTGGTGGAGTTATTTTCGAAAACAACCTAAGGATTTCGACGAGGCGGCGTTGTCGCCGTTCGCCGACGACCAGGAACAGCTCGATAAAGTGAAGGCGCAGCTGGATGCCAGGGAGCGTCACCATGGCTGATTTTACCGATGGCTTCTGGAGCCCCTATATCACCATATTGACGATACTCAGCATCTTCGGCTGCGGCGTGCTGTTGTGGATGCAGGGCAGCCGCAAGGTCACGCTGGAACCGGGGCAGGATCCCGCTGACAATACGACCGGCCATGTCTGGGACGACGACCTGGGAGAATTGAACAATCCTTTGCCGCGCTGGTGGATGTGGCTGTTCTATGTGACCATCGTGTTTGCCCTGGTCTATCTGGTACTGTATCCCGGCCTCGGCAGTTTCGCCGGCCAGCTCGGCTGGAAATCCAGCAGCGCCTATCAGGCCGAGCTGAAGAAAGCCGATGCCGACTACGGCCCCATGTTCAACAAATACCTGCACCAGGATTTGAAAGCAGTCGCCGCCGATCCGCAGGCGCATGCGATCGGTGAACGCCTGTTCCTGACTTACTGTGCGCAATGCCATGGTTCCGACGCGCGCGGCAATAAAGGATTTCCGAACCTGACCGACGACGACTGGCTGCATGGCGGCGCGCCGGAAACCATCAAGACCACCATCATGGAAGGCCGGCATGGCGTAATGCCGCCGATGGGGGCCGCGCTGGGAGGCGACAAGGATGTCGAGAACGTAGCAAACTATGTGCTGAGCCTGTCCGGCTCGACCCACGATCCGATCAAGGCGGTATTCGGCAAACCGAAGTTTTCTGTTTGCATGGGCTGCCACGGTAGCGGCGGCACCGGCAGCCAGGCCATAGGCGCACCGAACCTGAGCGACAAGATCTGGCTATACGGCGGCAGCGTCGACACCATCATGGAAACCATTCGCAAGGGGCGCGACAACACCATGCCGTCATTCAAGGATTTTCTCGGCGAACCGAAGGTGCATGTGCTTGCGGCTTATGTGTGGAGTTTGTCGAATCATCCCGGCAGCGCGGTCGCACGTGATCGCACGGCGGCGGCCTCACAATGATCGCAAGCCCGATGGCCAATCATGAACACCAGTGAATCTTCTCCAAAGACTGCGGTTGTCAGGATGTACCAGGCACGGCAGCAAATATATCCGCGCGATGTCAGCGGGCGTTACGCCACGCTGCGCTGGATTTGTGTATGGCTGACACAGCTGGTGTTTTATGGCATGCCGTGGTTAAGGTGGAATGGCCGCCAGGCAGTGCTGTTCGACCTGGCCGCGCGCAAGTTCTATTTGTTCGGCATCGTGCTGTGGCCGCAGGATTTCATCTATCTTGCCGTGCTGCTGATTGTCTGCGCGTTCTCGCTGTTCTTGTTTACGGCAATCGCCGGCCGGGTCTGGTGCGGCTACGCTTGCCCGCAAACGGTGTACACCAAGATATTCCTGTGGATAGAAAGCCGGATAGAAGGGCCGCGCAGTTCGCGCATGCGGCTCGACCGGCAAGCGTGGTCGCTCGATAAATTGCTGCGTAAAAGCGGTAAGCACCTGGCCTGGGGCGTCGTGGCTTTGTGGACCGGCTTTACTTTCGTCGGCTACTTCACCTCCATCCACGATCTGGCGCGCGAGGCAAGCGTACTTGGCCTGGGATCGTGGGAGTGGTTCTGGGTTCTATTCTATGGCTTCGCCACGTATG
Organism: Collimonas sp. OK242; assembly: GCF_900107095.1. Lineage (GTDB taxonomy): Bacteria > Pseudomonadota > Gammaproteobacteria > Burkholderiales > Burkholderiaceae_D > Collimonas. Next base: position 293,383 of record NZ_FNOR01000003.1, on the reverse strand, counting down.
GCAATGCGGGCTGGATGCGCGAGCAGGTGTGCAAATACATGTGTCCGTATGCACGCTTCCAGAGCGCCATGTTCGATCGCGATTCCTTGATCATCACCTACGATGCGGCACGCGGCGAACCGCGTTCCAGCCGTTACCGGAAAACCCCGGAACCGGCCTCTTCTCCCTGCATCGATTGCAGCATGTGCGTGCAGGTTTGCCCGACCGGAATCGATATCCGGGCTGGCCTGCAATACATGTGCATCGGTTGTGCCGCCTGTGTCGACGCCTGCAATATGGTAATGGACAGGATAGGCGCGCGGCGCGGGCTGATCCGTTATTCAACGGAACACGCGATGACGGAGAATTTGCCGGCGGCTGCCATTCTGCGCCGGATTTTTCGCCCGCGCGTGTTGATCTACAGCTCGGCGCTGCTGGTGATCGTGACGGTGTTCCTTGGCTCGCTGATACTCAGGGTGCCTCTCAAAGTCGATGTAATTCGCGATCGTGGTTCCATGGGCCGGGAAGTCGAAGAAGGCATGGTTGAGAATGTCTATCGGCTGCAGGCAATCAATGCCGACGAAATGCCGCATCGGTACAAGATCAGTGTGGCCGGCATCGATGGCATCGCGCTGTCCGGCGATAGCGAGGTAACGCTCGCCGCCACCGAGACGCGGCTGATTCCGGTGCGGGTAAGAGTGCCGCACGGGCAGGGCCGGCCGGGGTCCAACCATATTTCTTTCAGGCTGCAGGGGCTCGACGGCGCCAGGTCGCAGGTGAATGAAAAGGCCGTGTTTTATATACCAAGATGAAACGGCATGGAACCCGCATGCATGACACGAGACGAACAGGATAATCATGAAAAACCAAACACATTCAATGACCAGGCTATCTCCTGTCTCTACGCCGTGGTACGCCCAGCGCTGGCCATGGTTTCTGATACTGGGCCCGCTGGTGGTTGTCGTGGCGGCCAGTTATACCGGCTGGCTGGCATTTTCCCGGCAAGATGCGCTGGTGGAAGACGACTATTACAAAGAGGGCAATGCGATCAATCAGGATCTGCGGCGCGATGAGGAGGCGATACGGCGCGGCATCGCCGGCAGTCTGCGCTACGACGCCATGCAGGGCACGCTCAGCGGCAAACTGCAAAATATCGCTGGCCAAGCTGGCCAATCTGATCAACGCACGGCGCCGGCAACGGATCAGCGCTTGCGGTTGCGCCTGATCCATTCGACTTTGCCTGAAAAAGATATCGACTTGTTCGTATTGCCGGACGCGCAAGGAAATTTCTCGGTGCGCCTGCCGTTGCTGGAGATGGCACGCTGGCAGATCCTGATTGAAAACGCACAGGACGACTGGCGCCTGCATGCTACCTGGAACTGGCCGCGGCAACGCAGCGTGGAATTGAATCCGCTGGCCATGAAGCCGGCAGACGATTGAGCAGCTTAGGGCGTATTGCCATATGATTTGGGAGATGCGTTCAAACCAGAACGTGTGCTGGCAAGCCATGCAACGCCTGCCGCGCGTTCGCACTCCCAAATCATATGGCAACACGCCCTAGTCTCAGTTGCAGGCGTCGGCGCCCATCGCCAATATTTTCAATGCCGGGAAATCGACCAGTTCGATATCCCGTTTGCTGACCTTCAGTATGCCGTCCTTCTTGAGCTTGGACAGCAGGCGGCTGATGCTTTCGATCGTCAAGCCAAGATAATTGCCGATATCCTCGCGCGTCATACGTAACTGGAAGTTGGTCGCTGAATAGCCGCGCGCGGCGTAGCGCGACGACAGATTTACCAGGAACGCCGCAAAACGCTGCTCGGCACGCATATTGCCGAGCAACAGAATCACGCTTTGCTCGCGCGTGATTTCCTTACTCATGATGCGGTGGAAATGCCGTAGCAGCGTCGGGATATCGCCGAACAGCTGTTCCAGCCGGGCGAACGGAATGTCGCATACCTCGCTGTCCTCCATGGCCACCGCATCGCATTGATGGCTGTCAGTACTGATCGCATCCATGCCCAGCAACTCGCCGCTCATCTGGAAGCCGGTGATTTGCCGGGCGCCGTCAGGATTGGCTTGATAGGTCTTGAACTGTCCTACCCGCACCGCATACAGCGAGGCGAACTTGTCGCCGATCCGATACAGGGTGTCGTCCCGGCGCACACGGCGGCGGCCGATGATGTTGTCCAGACGCAGCATGTCGGACTCATCCAGTCCCATTGGCAAGCACAGCTGATCCATGCCGCATGAGGAGCAACTGTTGCGCAGGGCGGCGAGGTCGAGCAACGGCGCTGTGTGGGTGGAAGGCTGGTGCATGGCGAAGTCCGGTAGAAGATAGGGCATTGCAGCTTGCCGCAACACGCTATTTTAACGCCAGACATCGCCTGATGGCAGTATTCCAGGCTGGATCAGGTCACGTTTACCGACGCGCTGGTGGGTAAGCCGGAAAAATCGGTCCAGCAGCGGCGCTGAAAATCGTAGAGTTTGCAACGGCGCGCCGTATCAAAATACCAGCGCCAGGAGAATTTCTGGATCACTATGCGCGACGGCAGCATGACCTCCAGGATCTGCTGTGCTTTTTTCAGGCGATAGAGCGGGATGCTCATATCGACGTGGTGTGCGGTGTGCTCCATGATGTGATGCAAGAGCGCGCCGATGCGATAGCGAAACGTCAGGTGCACCGTAGTAGAGACAAATGGCTGCGCCGCCGCCCACACGGTTTTCTGGTCATACCAGGCGACGCCGGCATGGGTATGGTGAACATAGACCACAAAGCCGATCATCGCATTCCAGAACAGGAACGGCAACGCAAAGCCGGCCAGCAAGGTCAGCCACACCGACTGCCCGGTCGAGATCGCGGCAATGCTGAGCGCGGCAATCCAGAACGTCGCTGCAAGCGTGACCAGCACGCCATCCCAGACGAATACCGGACGCCGGGTCGGCATTGTCTTGCTGCTGGGGAAATACATGCGTTGCCACCACATTTCAACCAGGTAGTACAGCCAGGGGCCCCAGCCGCTGCGATAGAAACGCTCCAGCCATTGGCGCCAGCGCGGCAGGGCCTGGAATTCCTCCAGCGACAGCGGATGCCAGACAAAGTCGAAACCTTTCAGGTTGGTGTAGCCGTGATGCACTACGTTATGGCCGACATCCCACAGGCTGTATGGCGTCAGCGACGGCAGGAAAACCAGGCGGCCGAGCCAGCGATTGAGGCGCCGGTGCGGCGTAAAGCTTTGATGGCAGGCATCGTGGCCGAGAATGAACAGGCGGCCGATGATGAAGCCGGCGACCATGCCGAGTAATAATTTGGCCGCAATGTTCTGCAACCAGACGGTGGCGACGATCGCCAGCGAAAACAAAAGCAGGTCAAGCAGGACCAATGCCAGCGCGCGGCTCGTGCTGCGCTGTACGACAGGCAGCAGCCATGAGCGGATGACTTTACGGTGTGGCATGGCGGCTGACGGCGATACCGGATCGGGCAAGCGGATGGGAATCATTTGGCAAACCTTTGATAAGATAAAAATGCCAGCCGATCGTAGGCGATATAAGCAGGCCTGACGTTGATTTCGATCAAAGATTCGCGGGTTTTCGGGAGCGCAGTTGCCAACGATCAAGATTTCACTGTGTTCCGATCAGGAATGGCGATGCGCCCATGAGATTGAGCGATTCGGCAAGCGTATTCCTGGATGTTGACGATTGTTTCACATGCCACCTGCCAGTTTGCTCAACTCAGTGCCAGGCCGGCCCAGGCCATAAAGGTCACCAGGAACAGGCCGGGGATCACCCGCTTCGCAAAATCCCGATTACCGCTGGTCAAGGCTACCACGCACTTGGAAAGGCTATTGGCGGTCAATCCGGCGAGTATCGGTGCGGCGGCAGCGTGGCTGCTGATTTTTCCCTGGGCGGCCAAGGATGCCGCTGAAACTGCGACCGAGTGCGCGTCGGCAAATCCGCCTATAAAAGATGCTAATAGGATACCGTTGCTGCCAAACCAGGATGAGAAAGCGCCCGACATCAGCAGAATGCCGGAAATGATGAGTGACAGCAGCAGGGCGCCTTTCATATCGAACGGGCTGCCGAGTTGCAGCGCGGGGCCAGGCTGGGAATGCGCCGACAAGGCTATCATCAGCGCTGCATAAAGCAATGCCGCAACCAGTCCGCAGGCTAAGGGCAAAGCTAGCGCCAGAAGGGTAGGCCGGTGGGTTGCCGCGATCACTATCGCCAACTGCAATAGTGTCGATACCGTAGACAATACCGCGCCGGTGGCTGCGGCATTTAGCTGATCCGGCGCCTGGGTGACGCGAACGCCCATTGCGCCTATGGTGGCAATGCTCGACACGAAGCCGGAAAACAGGCCGGTCAGCGGCAAACCGAGTCTCGCTCCGAGCACTCTTTGCGTAATGTGGCCCAATGCGCCGATGAGCAGCATCAATATGACGAAGCGCCAGATCGTATGCAGATTGAGCACCCCGTAAGGATCGATGGTTCGATCCGGCATGAGCGGCCACAATACGAAAACAGCGGCGCCCAAGACTAGTGCATTGTTCCATTCTCTCTGGCTGAGAATGGAACGCGCAAAATGATGCAATCTGTCCCGGGCCGCCAGCACGATGGCCACCAACACGCTCAGCGCTGCCGCCAGCTGGATTTCCCGCACAGCCAAGGCGCCCAGCAGCAGCGTCAGGATCAATGCCGTTTCAGTGGTTAAGCCGGGGTCGTCATGAGATTGCTTGAAATAGGCAACGGCAAGAAGTGCCGCCACGGCAAGGGTCAGGGCCACCAGCAATAGAGCGCTATCGAGCAGCATGCTCATAGAGCCCAATAGGGAGACTAGCGTGAAAGTACGAATGCCGGCAGGACTACGCGTCGGGCCATCACCTTTGCGGCGCTCGCGTTCGGCGCCGATCAGCAGGCCAATGCCGGCGGCGACCGCCAATGGTGCGACAAGGTCAGCCGGCAGTGTCATTGCGGTTCGGCCGACGCCGCTCCCGTCGTCAGGATTTGATGATCATTACCGGACGGTCGGCAATACGCAGATAGTGTTCGGCAACGCTGCCCAGCATGAGCCGTTGCATGCCTTGCAAGCCATGCGATCCCATCACGACCACACTGGCGTCCCACCGTTTCGCCACTTCCCGGATGAGGTCTGCCACCCGTTTGCCGCGCTCTTGCAGATCCAATATCTGTACCTCGCCGCGGAGGCCGAAATCGTCGAAAATGTGCAAGGCGGCCTTCCTGAGGTTGATGGCTTGCTCGGCTGCCGCCTGCAGCATCTGCTCGCGCTGGAAATATACGACGCCAAGCAGAGGAAAGGAGAGTAGCGGGTCGACATTGACATACAGCGCGCGAACCTCGCAACCTTGCGTCTTTGCCAATAAGCAGGCCTGCCGCAAGGCGTTCTGCGCAAGTTCGCTGCCATCTATCGCGACCAGGATACGCTTCAGCATGATGGTTTCACTCCTTCGCCGCAGGAGTTGCCTGCTCCGGTTTTTTGGACGCTTGCTCATTGGCGTGCACCAATAGCACCGGGCGCTCTGAAATGCGCACGAAATGCTCGGCAACGCTGCCCATCAGCAGGCGTCGTACCCCGCGCCGCCCGTGGGTGCCCAGCACTGTCAGGTCGGCCCCCCATTTTTCACCTTCCGCCTTGATGGCTCCGGGAATGTCGCAGTCCATGCCACGCAGGTCGAGCAGGCTGGTTTGCACTGTATAACCTTGCGACTGCAAGTCAGCTTCTGCCGTCGCCAGTATTTTTTTACCTTCAGTCAAGCTTACTTCACGCAACAGTTCGATATAGGTGAAATCGTCATTGATCATCGGATAGGTGGTAAGCGGATCTTCCACCACATGCACCACACGCACCGTGGTGTCGGGCGCTGCGAAGTTGGCGATCTGCATCAGCGCTTGGGCGGACGTGGGGCTGCCATCGACAGCAAGCAGGATCTTCTTGTATATGGCCATGATGTTTCTCAACAAAGGAAATGCGGGCGATCGCCGGTTCGTGGCAAGTGTCGATATGAACGGCCTGATGACGCCTTAGGCGTTCATGCCTTGACTATCATTGTATGTCTTGGGCGCAAGCCGGCAAGCGCAATTGCCGGGATAGTTGACATAGATCAAACACGCCGCCGCGACCCGAGGCAGGCCCTAGGCTGCTTCTGAAATTCCAGCGTATTTTTGATCCAGCGCAAATTGCCGCCGGCGATCTCCGTCAATATGTCTGAAACATCGTTACTTGTGCCGCTGCGCGTAGCTGCTGATGGAAATCGCATGAAAAATTCAATACTGCCCTGGCCACTGAAAATATTGATGCCAGGGGCATTACTCCTGTCGATTCCCGCTTTCTACCTGGTGCTGGCAGGGCCGGAGCTGTTCTATCGCCATGTCGGCAGCGGGCTGTATGCAGCCGTCGCTGCCATGGTTGCCGCCGATCTGCTGATACGGACCAGGGCCCATGGCTGGCATGACGGCGTGGTGGCATTGAATCTGGTGATTTTTTCCGGAGCGGTGCTCAGCGCCTGGCCAAGCAATCCGCCATGGTCCGTGGCCGAATGGATTTTGCGGATGGCTTATTGCGCTATCGTTTTCCTGCGTTTGTCGATGCTGTTGGGAGCCTACGTGGTGCCACGCCGGCTGCTGCATGTGGTGGCGCTCGCCATCGCGGTACTGGCTGTGGCCGGAGCCGGTTTCTTCTGGCTGGAACCGCGCGTCCATAGCTATGCCGACGGGGTCTGGCTGGCATTCATTACAGGGGCGACGGTTGGCTATGGCGACCTGGTCCCGTCCACGCCAGCCTCCAGGATTTTCGCTGCCTTTATCGTATTGCTGGGCTATGCCTTGTTTTCGGTTGTCACCGCGAGCATATCGGCAATGCTGGTGGGCGAGGATGAGAAACGGCTGGAACGCGAGCTGCACGCGGACATGCGCATGCTGCGCAGGGAAATCTCGCTATTGCATGAAGAATTGCGATCTTCGCATCCTGAATCTGGCAGCGAGGATGCCGACAGTGCCGGCAAAGAATTGATCCGTGTCTGAACCCATAGAAGAAATCAAATATGAACATCCAATTTTTGGGCGCCACCGGGACCGTGACAGGTTCAAAATACCTGCTCAGCGCCGGTTCAGCGAAAGTACTGGTAGATTGCGGCCTGTTCCAGGGATATAAGCAATTGCGCCTGCGTAACTGGGAACGCCTGCCGCTGCAGCCGTCGGAGCTGGATGCAGTGATCCTGACCCATGCGCATCTCGACCATAGCGGCTATCTGCCGCTACTGGTCAAGAACGGCTTCAAGGGGAAGATCTACTGTAGCGAGGCGACTTTCGAACTGTGCAAGATTCTGCTTCCAGACAGCGGCCATCTGCAGGAAGAGGAGGCCAGCTATGCGAATCGTCACGGCTTCTCCAAACACAGTCCCGCCCTGCCATTGTATTCGGAAGCCGACGCGGTACGATCGCTTGCCTTTTTTTCCCCGGTCCGGTTCGATACCGATTTTCAGGTATGCGCAGGCCTCAGCGCGCATTTGCACCGTGCCGGCCATATCCTGGGAGCGGCCATCGTATCGTTGCGAAGCGCAGAGACGACCATCACGTTTTCCGGAGACCTGGGGCGGCCCAATGATTTGATCATGTTGCCACCGTCTCTGATCGAAAAGACCGACTATCTGGTGCTTGAATCGACCTACGGCGATCGCCGCCACGATACTGCCGACCCCGCCATCTTGCTGGGCAAGACGATACGCGATACCGCCGCTCGCGGCGGAGTAACCGTCATTCCGTCTTTTGCGGTAGGGCGCGCCCAGGCCCTGCTCTATGCCATTCATCTGCTCAAGGCCAGTGGCGATATTGCGGCAGCGCTGCCGATCTACCTGAACAGTCCGATGGCGGTCAATGCCACCGAGATTTATCACAAGCACAGGCAAGACCACCGGCTCGATTACCAGCAATGCGAGGCCATGTTCAGCACGGCCAAGATTGTCAACAGTGTAGAGGAGTCGATTGCCTTGAATCAAAGGCAGCAGCCGATGGTCATTATCGCGGCCAGCGGCATGGCGACAGGAGGGCGGGTTTTGCATCATTTGAAGGCTTTCGCCCCCGATCCGCGCAATACCATCCTGTTCGTCGGTTTCCAGGCAGGCGGCACACGCGGCGCCGCCATGATTGCCGGCGCCGATGCGATCAAGATCCACGGCGAGTATGTGCGGCTGCGTGCGCAGGTAAGCCAGATCGACAATATGTCGGCGCATGCCGACGCCGACGAGATACTCGACTGGCTGTCGCATTTTTCGAAGCCTCCCAAGCAAACGTTCATCACGCATGGCGAGCCGGCGGCGGCGGATGCATTGCGCAGGCGGATCGAAGAAAAATTGCATTGGCCTTGCCGGGTGCCTGATTACCTGGAAAGCGTGGAGTTGCCATGAGCGACCGCAATTATCGCAAGTCGATCGATCACAAGCCGATTTATCACAAGCCCGTGCCGGCGCAGGCAAGCTGCGGACCTGTGGCAGGCGGTTTGCGGATGCGGCGCGTCGGCATCGATACTTACCAGGAATTGGTTGCATACATGCGCAGCGATTGCGATATCTGCAAATCGGAGGGATTCGAAGCGCACTCTCGGGTCGAAGTGTGGCGTGGCGACCGGCATATCATCGCTACTCTCAATGTCGTACATTTCCCGATGATTGCCATGCAGGAGGTCGGATTGTCGGAAGCGGCCTGGCGCGCGCTCGGCGGCGCTGATGGCGACCTGGTGCGGATAGCACACCCGGCGCCAGTGCAGTCATTTTCATCGGTGCGGGCGAAAATCTATGGCCGCCCTTTTACTTCCGATGGCGTCAATGCCATCGTGCACGATATCGTTGCCGGTCGTTATTCGCATATCGAAATGGCGGCCTTGATCACGGCCTGTTCCGGCAGCCGCCTGGACCTGACCGAAACGATAGCGTTGACCGATGCGATGGTCAAGGTAGGGCAGCGGCTGCAATGGGATGCCGACATCGTGGTCGACAAGCATTGCGTCGGCGGCTTGCCTGGCAACCGCACCACCTTATTGATCGTGCCCATCGTCGCCGCCTGCGGCTTGACTATTCCTAAAACCTCCTCGCGCGCCATCACTTCGCCAGCCGGTACCGCCGATACCATGGAAACCCTGGCGCCGGTAGCGCTGGATATTGCCGGCATGCGCCATGTGGTCGAGCGCGAAAACGGTTGCATCGCCTGGGGTGGCGCCGTCAGCCTGAGTCCTGCCGACGACCTGCTGATACGGGTGGAACATCCGCTAGACCTGGACAGCGACGGCCTGCTGGTCGCTTCCGTTTTGTCCAAGAAAATCGCCGCAGGATCGACCCATGTCGTGATCGACTTGCCAGTCGGACTAACCGCCAAGGTCAGGTCGCCGGAAGCCGCGCAAGCATTGGCTGAACGGCTGGTCAAGGTCGGCGCCGCACTGGGCATTGCGGTCAAGCCGGTCATGACCGACGGTAGGCAGCCGATAGGGCGTGGCATCGGCCCGGCTCTGGAGGCGCGCGATGTGCTCGCGATCTTGCAGAACGCAGCCGATGCGCCGCAAGATCTGCGCGAGCGAGCCCTGGTGCTGACCGCCAGCGTGCTTGAACTGGGAGGTAAGGCTGAAGCCGGCCAGGGCATGGCGCTGGCTGCCAATGTACTCGATAGCGGCGCCGCCTGGCGGAAATTCCAGGCGATCTGCGAAGCCCAGGGCGGCATGCGGATACCGCCTCAGGCCACATACACCCATCCCGTCCTGTCCCTGCATCGAGGCAGGGTGGTGGCGATCGATAACCGAAGATTGGCCAGCATTGCCAAACTTGCGGGCGCACCGAAGGCGCCTGCCGCAGGAATTGTTTTCCAGGCTCCGCTGGGCATGCGGGTCGAGGTCGGGCAACCGTTGTTGACCATTCATGCCGAGTCGCCGGGAGAGCTGGCTTATGCACGGGCCTACGCCGAGGCGCAGGAAAATTTAGTTTCTTTACTGGAGGTTTGATGAAACCCGTATTTTTTACCATGCCGGGCAACGACGGCTTCGCCTCGCAGCTGCGCAGTTACTTGCCTGCCGAGACCGGTGTCATGGACATGCATCATTTTCCCGATGGCGAGTCTTGCCCTCGCTTCATGACTTCGGTCGCGGGGCGCGACGTAGTGCTGGCCTGCGCGCTGGAGCGGCCAGATGGAAAAATCATGGCGCTGTATCTTGCCGGTTGCGTGGCCCGCGAGCTGGGAGCCCGTAGCGTCGGTTTCGTCATTCCTTACTTGCCTTACATGCGGCAGGACGCGCGCTTCATGGAGGAGGAAGGGGTAACTTCAGCGCATTTCGCGCGCTTGATTTCCAGCTGCTGCGACTGGCTGGTGACGGTTGATCCGCATCTGCACCGGCATCGCGAGTTGTCCGAAATCTACTCGGTCCCGAGCCGGGTGGTGCATGCGGCCCCTGAGCTGGCAAAATGGATTACCGGAAATGTACAGCTTCCCTTCATTATCGGCCCCGATGCTGAAAGCGAACAATGGGTTGCCGCCGTGGCCAACGCGGTCGGATGTCCGTATACGGTGTTGCAAAAGAAACGGCGCGGCGATCGCGAGGTGGAAGTCTCGGTTCCGCTGGTGGCGGACTGGGAAGGCAGGACACCGGTATTGATGGACGATATTGTTTCCACCGCCCGCACCATGGTCGCCGCGGTCAAGCAGATCAACGCTGCGGGCATGGCGCCGCCGGTATGCATTGCCGTGCATCCTCTGTTTGCCGGCGACGGCTATATCGCGCTCCAGGTGGCCGGTGTCGATCGTATTGTCAGCTGCAACACTATTCTCCATTCGAGTAACCGGATCGATATGGCCAAACCGACAGCTGTTGCTGTCGCCGATTTACTGAGAGCACGCAGTTAACATTGTGTCAGCGAATCACCTTGAGAACGAGCGATGAGTGCAAGAAACCTGCAGTTTTTTTTCGCGCCGCGATCGATCGCGGTCATCGGCGCATCTGAAAAGACGCAAAGCATGGGGACGTTTGTGCTTCGGCACCTGGTGCAAGGCGGTTTTAAAGGAAGCATCTTTCCGGTCAATCCGAAGTACGCCTTGCTGGAGGGGCTCAAGACTTATCACGATCTCGCTGAATTACCGGCCGCGCCTGAACTGGCGGTCATTTGCACGCCGTCGTCAACCATACCCAGGATCGTCGCCCAGCTAGGCCGCTTGGGGACCAAAGCGGCGATCGTGTTAAGCGAAGAAGCCGGCGGCGGTAAATTGCAGGCAGCCGTGCTGGAAACGGCGCGCCCCCATTTGCTGCGTATTCTCGGCCCCGGCTCGGCCGGTATTTTGCTTCCTGGGCTTGGGCTCAATGCCAGCCTGGTTGCAGCCGGGGCGCTGCAGGGACGGATTGCGCTGCTCGCCCAATCCGGAACGCTGGCCGCGGGCATGCTCGATTGGGCAAGATCGCAAGGTATCGGTTTTTCCAAAGTGATTGCGCTGGGCGATGGCGCCGATGTCGATGCCGGCGACATGCTCGATTACCTGGCCGGCGATAGCGACACGCGGGCAATATTGTTATGTATCGAAGATATTCCGCATGCCCGTAAATTCATGTCGGCCGCACGTGCAGCCGCACGCAACAAACCGACGCTGATACTCAGGACTGGCCAGTGCGGCGGCGGCCTACCGGATGCGGTGTTGGATGCGGCGATCCGGCGGGCAGGCATGTTGCGGGTCTTCTCTACCGAGGATTTATTCAGTGCGGTGGAGACCTTGTCGCAAGTCCGCCCGTTTGGCAATGGCCGGCTGACAATTATCGGCAACGGCCGCGGACCCGGGCTGATGGCAGGCGACGCCTTGCTACGGGGCGGGGGAAAGCCGGCGACGTTGTCGGACCAGACCTTGGGCAAGCTCAACCAGCTCCTGCCAATGCATGCGGCGTGCAGCGCTCCGATCGCATTGCCGGCCAATGCATCTGCGTCGCTGTACGGACAGGTGCTGGAGGAGGTGGCAGCCGACTCCGGGGCGGACGCCTTGCTTGCCATTCACGCGCCAAGTGCCAGCGCATCATGTGTCGACATTGCCAATGCCATCATGCCGCTGGCCAGGCAGGGAGCGCACAATATTCTCGTTTGCTGGCTGGGCGGCGCCGCGCTGGAGCCGGCACGGCGTATTTTCGCGGATGCGGGCATCGCCACCTACGGGACGCCGGAAGCCGCTGTGCGCGGCTTCATGCAGATGGCGGATTTTCGACGCAATCAACATCTGCTGATGCAAGTACCGCCGACCATATCGCCCGACCTTGGCGCGGATCGGCCGGCTGCGCGTAGAATTGTCGCAGCTGCCTTGGCCGGCGACCGGCTGGTGCTGGCGCCAGCCGACGCCGGCGCATTGCTGGCAGCATATGGCATTGCGGTGAATGATGTGCATCCCGCAGACGGCGCGCAACTGGCGGCGCCGGTATTGAAAATCGGTATCGTCAGCGATCCCATATTCGGTCCGGCCATTGTGCTCGGACAGGGCGGGAAATTCGACCTCCCTGCCATAGCGGCAGGTTTGCCGCCGTTGAACATGGTGCTGGCGCACGATATGGTCATGCACGCGGTAATGCATGCCGGCGCAGCCGAGGCGAATGACGGCGCGCCGCGGCGGCTTGAACCGGAGATCGACGGGATTTGCCGGAACCTGGTCAAGATATCCCATTTGCTGACGGATGTTCCAGAGCTGGTCGAACTTGAAATCCATTTCTCGCTGCCGGACGGAAAATGCATGGTGGCGCTGCAGGCGCATGGGCGACTGCAGCCGGGCGCCGTTGGCGATGGTCTGCAGCGTCTGGCAATCTGTCCCTATCCGGAAGAATTGGAAGAAACCATCTCCTGGCAGGGCGAGACGCTGTTGCTGCGACCGATCAAACCGGAAGACGGCCAGGCGCACATTGCATTTTTCAACGCACTCGATCCCGAAGACGTGCGCTACCGGATGTTTGTCGGCATGCGCGCATTGCAGCCATCGCAATTGGCGCGTTTTACGCAGATCGACTATGACCGTGAGATGGCTTTCATAGCAACCAGGAAGCAGCCGGACGGCAGCGCGGAAACGCTGGGAGTGGCCAGGGTGGTAGCGGATCCGGACAACATCCAGGCGGAATTTTCGGTTATCGTGCGTTCCGATTTGAAAGGGCTGGGACTGGGCCAGGTGCTGATGGCGAAATTGATTGCGTATTGCCGCCGCCACGGTACCGTTGAAATCGTCGGCGAGGCTTTGCCGCACAATACGCGCATCCTGCATTTGGTAAGAAAGCTCGGTTTTGATGTAAAGCCGCTGGAGCGCGATGGCACCATGTGGCTGCACCTGGATTTGCAGCCATCGCAGCAACGCTGACGATCTTGGCTCAGGTTTCGGTATTAGTGGGGCCGGCAGGCGGTTTGCAATCTTTTTTTACCATCCGTCCCGACTCGCCGCCAAGCGCCAGTTCCTTCAATTTCGTCAAATCGAGGATCTGCAAATCCCGTTTGTCGACCGCGATCCAGCCGCGAGCCCTGAAGTGGGACAAGAGCCGGCTGATGCTTTCGATGGTCAGTCCAAGGTAGTTGCCGATATCCTCGCGCGACATACGCAATTGGAAGCTGGTCGAGGAATAGCCGCGCGCCATGTAGCGCGAGGAAAGGTTGACCAGGAAAGCGGCAAATCGCTGCTCTGCGCGCATATTCCCTAGCAACAGCATGACATTTTGATCGCGCGTGATTTCCTGGCTCATGATCCGATGGAAATGATGCAGCAGGTTCGGGATATGGCTGAATAGTTCTTCCAGCCGGGTAAAGGGAATCTCGCAGACTTCGCTGTCTTCCAGCGCCACGGCATCGCAGTGGTGGTGATCGGAACTGATGGCATCCATGCCAAGCAGTTCGCCGGCCATCTGGAAACCGGTAATCTGCTGCTCGCCGCCATTGTTCATATGGCAAGTTTTGAAATGCCCGAAGCGGATTGCATAAAGACTCTTGAACGGATCTCCCATCCGGTACAAACGCTGGTCGCGCAAGATTCGTTGTCCGCGTCCGATGATCTGGTCGAGACGATTCATGTCGGCATTGTCCAGGCCCATCGGCAGGCATAGCTGGTGCAAGCTGCATCCCGCGCAGCTGGCTTTCAATACCGGAATGTTCAAAAGTGGCGATGCCACTCTGGCAAACGGTGTGTTCATGGTTGTGGGCTAACTCCGCAATGATGGTTGGCTGGCTATCGATTCCGCACGTACGCCCGCGAGAGGGCGCGCAATATCGCTATGATGTTGCTGAATGTACACCTTATGCAAGAGATATACAAATGCGAGCGGTTCCAACCATGAAATGGCGGTCGTTGCGGGAAGATTTTCGTTGGCGGTTCCTGTCGATCCGCTGTCGTCATGCAGCGCGTTGCCAGTCATCCGCGGCCGGCAACGCGTTTTCTTCAATGGGAGATCAACACCGGCACCGTCATCGAAGCCAGGACAGTGCGCGTCACTCCTCCCAGCAGGATTTCGCGGAAGCGGGTGTGGCCATAGCCGCCCATGACGATCAGATCGGCGCCGAAATCGGCGGCGTGCGACAAGAGCGCGTTGCCGACATCGATATCGGCCGGCATCTTTTGGTCCGATACCTCGAGTTTGACACCGTGGCGCGCCAGATAAATAGCGATGTCGGCACCCGGCTGTTCGCCGTGGACGTCAGTCTGCCTGCCGCTGTCAAGCACCAGCACCTGGACCAGCTCAGCCCGTTGCAGCAAGGGAATCGATGCGCTGACGGCGCGTGTCGCCTCCATGCTGCCGTCCCAGGCAAGCAGCACTCTGTTGCCGATCTGAGGGAAATGCCCGGCATAGGGAACGATCAGCAGCGGCCTGCCTGAATTCATCAGCACATACTCTTGGAAGTCGGCACGTAGCAGCGGCGAGTAGTCAGCCGGATTGACCTGGCCGATCACCACCAGGTCGCTGTAGCGTGCCTGCAGAACCAAGCCGGTGCCGGCGTCGTCGTCGATCAGGCGTTTTTCGAAAGACTTGACGTCCATCTTCCAGGCGGCCGATTCAAATTCCGTCAGCAGGCTTGCCGCATGCTCGCGCAGTTCGCTTAATGCGGGGCCGAGCAGAGCCAGGTTGCTTTCTCCTATTACTCCCGGCATGAAGAATTGCGGCGCAACGCCGGTCGCTGCGGCGCCGATCAGATGCGCATCGTATTTTTGCGCAAGCAAGGCGGCGATCCTGATTTGTTCATGTGCACGCCTGGACTCATCCACGTGCACAAGTATGGTTCTATATTCCATGTGATACCCCTCCGGTTGATCAATGCAGAAGGTCTGCCTTGATAAAATATTTACGGGCAAACGCCAGCAATTGCGCGTCGCTGGGATGGTCGACGGTTTCCACGCTGACGATCTTTTCTGCCAGTTCGTGTTCGTGCCTCAGCAAATGTTTGACGAAGGCCATTTTTTCCAGGCCGGGCCCCACAATCAAAACTTCAAGAGAATGCTTCAGTGCATTCGCAATGTCGTTGAAATAGGGCAGCTGCTCTACCGGATCAGCCAATCCGGATTTTCCTGTCGGGGCATGTCGATTCGCATGCTGCGAATGCGTCTTGATGAGTTCACGCTCTGCTGCATCCCGGCTGAAATGGATGACGTGTGCTTCCGCATGATCCAGCCATACGACAACGTGATTGAATGACATTATTGTTTCTTTCTGAAATTGGAAAAGTGAATTCAGGAGTTGGGCGCCAAGCCCTGTCGTTGACTGCTTTCCAGCGCAGCCTGGCATGACTGGCAACGTTCTGCCGTCGGATGTATGCGTAGCCGTTGCGGTGCGATAGCTGCGCCGCATGCGAGGCAATTGCCGTACGTGTGCGTCTTGATACGTTGCAGCGCGGCCTGGATTTTGTTGGGCTCTGCCGGCTTGTTGCGGAGCAAAGCAATTTCGGCATCGCTGAGCAAACCCGCCATCGCGTCGGCGCCGGGTTCGGCGCGGCGAATAGGTATATGCTGATCCGGACAGTCTGCCTGGCGCCGTTGCGAGCGGATTGTGGCAGCTATATATTTCCGTCGCCGCTGCAACTGGGTTTCGAGCTGTCCTGCCAAACTGAAAGAGATCATTTTTGCTCCGTCAGGAAATAACGAACGTCCATGCATGGCGCGATCCTCCAAGAATGACTGCCTTCAGCATAACAATGGCTAGCCGGAAAAATTTGATCCACATCAACTCAAGCGGAAAGAGTTGCAATTAGACTTATTGCATGGGCGCAGCAACAAAAAAGATCGGGAAATCTCATGAAAACCGCTATTGCAGCTAGCCTGGAACAAATGGCGACGCTTGGGGATTTGTTTGACTGGCGGGTCGGGGAGACGCCGGAGAACGAGGCATACCGCCACTTCAATTCAGAGGCAGGGCGCTGGCACTCCCATACCTGGGCGCAAATCGGCGAGCGCGTCAGGATCTGGCGCAGCGCGCTTGCGGCATCGCGTCTGCCGTCCGGGGCAAGGGTAGCCGTGTTGCTGCCGAATGGTCTGGATGCCGTCTGCATCGACCAGGCGAGCCTGGCGCTGGGCCTGGTTCCGGTGCCGATGCACGCGCTCGACAATCCGGCCAGCATCGCCTACATCATCAAGGACTGCGATGCCTCGATGCTGGTACTGTCGACCCGTGCGCAATGGGAGGCGATTGCCGCAGTCGGCGAAGCCATGCCGTTGTTGAAGCTGGTACTGGTGGTGGACGATGGAAATTTCGCCAATAACTACGCGTCGGCTCCTGTTCATGGCGTGGTGGTTGCTTTAGCCAGCTGGCTGGCCGGCGGCGCCTTGCCAAGCAATACACGCAGGCCGCCGGTGGCGGGCGACGCCCTGGCGGCGATCGTCTATACGTCGGGAACCACCGGCAAACCTAAGGGGGTCATGCTGACCCACCACAATGTACTGTCGAATATCCGGGCGGTGATGGCAAGGGTCGGGGTGCGCTCGTCCGATGTGTTCCTGTCATTCCTGCCGCTCTCACATACTTTCGAACGGACTGTCGGATATTACCTGCCGGTTGCGGCCGGCAGTTGCGTCGCCTACGCGCGGTCGGTGGCGCAGATTCCGGAAGATCTGGCGACGATACGGCCGACGGTACTGGTCTCGGTGCCGAGAATCTATGAGCGATCCCACATGAAAATGCAGGAAATGCTTGCTGAATCCGGCCATTTGACGCAACGTCTTTTTAGGTTGGCGCAAGCGACAGGCTGGCGGCGTTTCTGCCGCAGCCAGCAGTTGCCTTGCAATGGCGCCTTCCTGGATTGGCTGGATCCGTTGCTGTATCCTGTTTTGCGCTTGCTGGTAGCGCGCAAGGTGCTGGCGCAGTTCGGCGGGCGCCTGCGTGTAGCTGTATGCGGCGGCGCACCTCTGTCGCAGGCGGTGGCGGAATGTTTTCTTGCACTGGGTTTGCCCTTGGTGCAAGGATACGGCATGACAGAAACATCGCCGGTAGTGTCCTGCAATACGCCTTCCGACAATTGGCCGGCCACGGTTGGCAAGCCGCTGGAAGGCGTCAGGGTGCGTATCGGCGAGAATAGCGAGTTGCAGGTGCGCGGCGGCGGGGTCATGGCAGGATATTGGAAGCGCCCGGAAGATACTGCCAACGCAATGACCGACGACGGCTGGCTGCGTACCGGTGATCAGGCGGCGCTGGAAGGTGGGCGCATTCGCATCATCGGCAGGATCAAGGAGATCATCGTCACTTCAACCGGCGAGAAAATTGCGCCGGCGGATCTGGAATTGGCGATCACGGCCGATCCGCTGTTCGAGCAAGCCTTCGTGATCGGCGACAACCGTCCGTTCATCGCCGCTTTTGTGGTACTTAGCCGTAGCGGTCTGGACGCGCTGTTGCAGCAACTTAAGCTTGACGCCAGCGATAGCGCCAATCTGGATTCTGCATTAATACAAACTGCCGTTTTGCAGAGAATTCAAGCGGCAAGCAAACATTTCCCCGGCTATGCGGTGCCGCGCGTGGTCCGGGTTACGATGGAACCATGGTCCTTGCTGAACGGACTGATGACGCCGACACTCAAACTCAAACGCAATGCCTTGCTTGCGCATTTTCATTCTGAAATTGAGGATGTTTACGCGCAACGTACGCCAGCACGGATAAGTGACGAGGCCGTCGTCAGCTAAGAGCCAAGCATGGCCAGCGCGTGCCGGGCTGCGATCCATTCTTCATTGGTGGCCTCGACCGCGACCGCGACCCTGCTATCGCGTGCGGATATCAACGGTGCGTTGCGCTGATTGGCGGCGCTTTCCAGATGCACTCCCAGGAATGCCAGGTCGCGGCAAATGCGGCTGCGCATCTCCGCACTGTGTTCACCGACGCCGGCAGTAAACACCAGCAAGTCGAGTCCGCCCAACACTGCAGCCAATGCGCCGATCTCGCGGACGATGCGACGCACGTACAAGGCTAGCGCGGCGCGCACCTGGTCACCGACCGCATCGCCCCGCTGCTCTTGCGCGAATAGTTTCGGCGGATCGGCGGAAACGCCGGAGACGCCAAGCAAGCCTGACTCGTGGTACAGCAGGTGAGCTACTTGTTCCAGGCTTAATTTTTCGATTTCCATCAGGTAAATTAGCGCGCCCGGGTCGAGTGAGCCGCAGCGGGTGCCCATCATTAACCCATCCAAGGCGGAAAAGCCCATCGTGGTGGCGACGCTGCGCAGATCGTGCATTGCGCACAGGCTGGCGCCGCTACCCAGGTGGGCAGCAATGACGCGGCCGTGCGCCGCGACGCCGAAACGCTCGTCCAGCGCCACCGACAGGTACTCGTAGGACAAGCCATGAAATCCATAGCGGCGCAAGCCGCGCTCCCACAGCGCGTATGGCAGCGGCAGCATTTGTTCGACATGTGGCAGCGTGTGATGGAAGGCGGTATCGAAACAGGCGACCTGCAGCAGGCCGGGCTGGCTGGCCAGCAGCACTTCGATGGCTTCCAGCGCAAACGGCTGATGCAAAGGAGCCAGTGGAATGTAATTCTTCAAATCCGCCAGCACTGCCGCATCGATACGGGTCGGTGCGGAATACTTGCTGCCGCCGTGCACCACGCGATGCGCAACCGCGCACAAGCGGCGAGTACCAAGATGCGCGCCAACCCGCTCGCGAATATGCATCAGCGCGGAGTGATAAGGCTGTTTTGCGTCCAGCGCCAGTGCTTCAGGTTCGCCGCCCGTCTCGATACAATCGGGCTTGGCGCCGCCGATGCCTTCGACTTTGCCTTTCCATTCAGCCTGCCGCGGCAGCGGTGCATGGGTAGCATGAGTCAGGTCGAACAGCGCAAACTTGATGCTGGACGAACCGCAATTCAGCACCAGGATGAAATCCCCGCTGCTGGCGGCCGGCATTACGGGCTGGGCTGGCATATTCATTGGGGATGGTCGCGATAATGGTGCGCCAGCATCAGCGCGATGGCGCAAGAGGCGATGCGGGTTTCGCGCGAATCGGCCCGGCTGGTGAGGATGATCGGCACTTTGGCGCCGAGTACGATGCCGGCGCTGGCGGCGCCGCTCAGGTACTCGAGTTGTTTGGCCAGCATGTTGCCGCTTTCCAGATCCGGCACTACCAGGATGTCGGCGCGGCCGGCGACTTCCGACACGATGCCTTTGATGCGCGCGGCGGCGACCGAGACCGCATTGTCGAAAGCCAAAGGACCATCCAGGATGGCGCCGGATATCTGGCCGCGGTCGGCCATCTTGCACAGTACGGCGGCATCGAGTGTCGCCCGCATGCTTGGATTCACCGTTTCCACCGCCGCCAGGATCGCTACGCGCGGACAGGCGACGCCGATTACATGCGCCAGGTCGATGGCATTGCGCACGATGTCGACTTTATCGTCCAGCGTCGGCTCGATATTGATGGCTGCATCGGTGATGATGAAAGGGCGCGGGTAGGCAGCGGTTTGCATGAGATAGCAATGACTGATGCGGCGCTTGGTGCGCAGTCCGGCGGATACCGCCAACACAGCTTCCATCAATTCATCGGTATGCAGGCTGCCCTTCATCAAAGCTTCGACTTCGCCTTTGCCTGCCATTTCGGCAGCGCGTGCCGCTGCCGCATGGCTGTGCGGGACATCTTCAATGGCGATGCCGGCCAGGTCCAGGCCGGCAGCAGCGGCCACCGCTTCGAGTCTGGCGCGCGGCGCTATCAGCAACGGTTCGATCAGACGCGCCTGGCGCGCGTCCAGCGCGGCCGACAGACTCAGTTCGTCGCAGGGGTGTACCACCGCGACCCGAATGGCGCTGAGCGGGCGCACGTGCTCAAGCAGCCGTTGCACCTTGTCGCCGGAACTGATGCGGACTTCCGGCAAGGTCGTCCTGGGGTACACGATCTTTTCGCCGGGCGCGATCACCTCGGCATCGCCTTCGATCGCGATCTTGCCATCCTGGTTGATACACGAGCAGCGCAAGCTGAGTTGCTTCTTGTCAGGCTCGCGCGCAGTCACCGTGACGCTGATGGTCAAGGTGTCGCCCACCCGCACCGGATGCAAGAAACGCAAGGTCTGGGCCAGATATACCGTACCTGGCCCGGGCAGGCGCGTGCCCAGCACGGCCGAAATCAGCGCCGCTCCCCACATGCCGTGGGCGATCACGCCATGGAACTGGGTAGACGCGGCGAATTCGGGATCGAGGTGCTGGGGATTGACGTCGCCAGACATGACGGCAAACAGCTGGATATCTTCGGTGCTCAATGTGCGTTCCATGCTGGCGCTGTCGCCTACGGAAATTTCATCGAAAGTCAGGTTGCGGATCACCCGCAATTCATCGTGCAGTAAATTCTCGTGGGAGGCGGAGCGGACGGTATCAGTCATGTTAGTCAAGAGTAGGGTGAACGGGAGCCCGGTTGCAGACCGGACAGCGACGCTGCGGCATATTCCAAGAGTAACAATGATGCACAAAAAAAATTTGATACAAATCAACTATACCGGACAGCGAAGCAAACAGTCGTGCCCGGGTTATCGCAGGTGTTTCCGTTTTTTGCCCGAGGCATGACGAGAACCCCGATGTTGCGGGAAAATTTGATGCACATCAAGAACCTGGCTGGCCGGCACGGTTACGCTGATGGCACGCCGTTGGAGAGATGCGGATTAATTGACAAAAGCCAAAAAAATACTTATTGTCAACTGATTCGAATGTGGTTCGGGCTTTGCAACAGTAGTTTTAAAAACTATGAAAGGGGCAGCTTGGAATGGATTCGTTCAAATACCTATATCGGGGAATGAGGTATTCCCGGCTGTTAGCCATTATTCTTTTACTACAAGGTTTGCTGAGCCCGCTGGTGGCGGATGCATTACCGGTTTTCGCAAGGCAAACCGGGCAAAATTGCGTTGCCTGTCACGCCGGCGGCCAATTTCCTGAGCTGACTGCTTATGGGAGATTATTCAAGCTCACCGGTTATACGATCGGTACGCGCACCATTCCGCTATCGGTGATGGGGGTGGCCAGTTTCACCAAGAGTGCGAATCCGGATAGCGACGTGGCGTTCGCCAAGGATGCGGTCGCCCTGTTTCAAACCGGCAGCGTCTTCCTGGCAGGCAAAGTTACTGACAATGTCGGTGTGTTCGGGCAGTGGACCTACAATAACTACGACAGTCAAAATCAGAACACCGGCAAATGGCAAGGGAAGTGGGCTTCCGATAATTTCGACCTGCGCTACGCCGATCGATTTATCGGCCCGACCCAAGACTTCATCTTCGGATTCAGCCTGAACAACAATCCTTCCCTCACCGATCCCTGGAATACAGCTCCTGCATGGATCCAATATGTCCCGACTCAATTCGGGGTCACCGCGCCTGACGCCAGCCCCATCATTAGCCAACTGGGCACTCAGGTCGCCGGGCTGACAGCCTATGCTTTCTGGAACAAGACGCTGTACGCAGAGGTGGCTGCATATCAGACCAGCAACGGCGTATGGTCGTTCTTAAGCCAGGGCACGAAAGCGCAGGACCAGACGAACCTGAAGGGCACCAATCCCTACATACGGCTAGCGCTCAGCCACGACTGGGGGCCGCATAGCGCGATGATTGGAGCACTTGCCATGAATGCGCAAATCTATCCCGACAACACGAATCCTGTCGGTCCGACGACACGCTATCGTGACCGCGGGATAGACGCGCAATATCAATATCTGCTGGATCCGCATACCGTGACGGCGCAGGTGAGCTATATCAGGGAAACCATCACCAATGGCGACGTGACCGGCGTTGCCAGCAATGCCTCCAATACGCTTAATCAGTTGAGGCTGAAAGCCAGCTACGTCTATCGGGCGAAATACGGTACCAGCCTGAGCTATTTCAGCACCACAGGAAGCTCGGATCCGACCTTGTATCCGGATGTCGCAGCCAATCCCGGCACACGCGGCTGGGTTCCTGAAATATTCTGGACGCCGGTGCAATACCTTCGAATTGGCGTTCAATACTACGCCTACACCCAGTTCCACGGAGCCTCCAGCAACTACGACGGTTCAGGGCGCAATGCCAAAGACAACAACACCTTGTTTCTCTATGTGTGGGGAGCGTACTAAATGAATAGCTACGATGACGGTAAGCCCGCACACCGCGTAACTACGGCAGCGCGATTCGAACATGTGAAACGGAAGGGACTTTATTTTTCTTTGAGTTTAATCGTCGCGGCAGGGCTTGCCGCTTGCAATTTACCGGAAAGATCCCGTTCACTGGGCGATCCCAATGTCGCGGCGAAGACGCTCGCACTGCAGGTTTGCTCCAATTGCCATGGCGTTCAGGGCGTCTCCGTGTCGCCCAATT
This sequence comes from Collimonas sp. OK242, assembly GCF_900107095.1. Classification (GTDB taxonomy): domain Bacteria; phylum Pseudomonadota; class Gammaproteobacteria; order Burkholderiales; family Burkholderiaceae_D; genus Collimonas. Next base: position 270,633 of record NZ_FNOR01000003.1, on the reverse strand, counting down.
TCCCGAATCTGGCGGCGCAGTCGCAACCGTATCTCGTGGAACAGCTCAAATCATTCAAAAGCCATGGCCGTTCCGATCCAGCCGGGTTCGAGTACATGTGGGGCATCAGTGCCCGCTTGTCCGATGACCAGATCGACGGACTGGCTGCCTATTTCTCTTCGCAATCGCCACCCCCGGGTAAATCTGGAAATCAGACTTTGCTCAAGGAAGGCCAGAAGATTTTCGAACAAGGCATTGTCGCGAACAACACGCCTGCCTGCTCCGGCTGCCACGGCGCACATGGCGAAGGCATTCAGCAGTTTCCACGTTTGGCAGGCCAGCATGCCGACTATATCGTCAAGCAACTGATGGTTTTTCAAAGAACGGATGAAAGACCGGAGGGCGTCATGATGAAAGGTATTGCGCACGAACTCACGCCAGAGAACATGAAAAATGTCGCGGCCTATCTGGAGGCGATGGCACCCGCTCAATAGCGTGTTCTGGCGAACGGCCATGGTTGGCTGCGTCCCGATTCTAACAATTTTGGAGAAATATCATGGTCAGCCGTCGCGAATTTATTGTTCAACTTGGTTTGGGAAGCGCTGCACTGGCATCGGGCCATAGCCTGGCCCAAGGCGCCATGGTCGCCGAGAGCGACGCCCAGGCGGCAGCTCTAGGCTACAAAGCCGACGCCAGCAAAGCGGATAAGGTGAAATTTCCCAAGTATGCTGCTGGCCAGCTTTGCAGCAATTGCTCGCTGTACCTGGGCAAGCCGGGCGATGCCGCTGGCGGATGTCCCCTGTTCGCTGGCAAACAAGTCGCCGCCAACGGCTGGTGCAGCGCATGGACCAAGAAGTCCTGATACCTGGCCAGGTCGGCTGGCCAGACGCAATGGCAGCATGCCGCAATTTAAAATAATCCGGCGCGGCCGGGCGCGTCGGCTTGCGGAATCAACACATATTCAGCCTGGGCGCCATCGCTCAGATGTCCCAGCATCCGTCCGCTGGACGGGCGTGTCATTCAAATCCCCTTGATTGCTTGCCGGACTTTGCGCCTTAAGCCGCTGTGATTTTGCGGCTGGCGTTGGCAGCATGCGCGGCGGCGACGCCGGCGATTTCAGCCTGTGTACAAGAGACGATATCGGCCATATGATGGCCATAATGGAGGGCGCCATCGACGGCTGGCCGCACCTGGGCCGATCTCAGCAACAGCCATTCTTGCGGGGTTGCCGCCGACATCATTTGTTGCGACGAATTTAGCGATGCCTCCAGGGTTGTTTTAGCCGCACTCAGGTTCAGGTTAATCGCCTTTTCCATGCCATCAACTGCGGTTCGGGTGATCTGAGCCATCGCTGCGAGTTGCGCTTCGTAGCCAGCCTTCATCATTGTCGACATCGATTCCAAGAGCGGAAACATGGTTTGTCCTTGCAGGAAATGAAAATGGAAACGGAAATTACGGGACAGCAGGCTGATTGGCGAGCGTCAATCCAGATTTCAGTGTGACGTTTTCCAGGCTGCCAGTATTGATGCACATCAAATTTGTTCAAGGAATTCGCGACGTTCTACGCCATGGAACGATCATTTCGCCTTCGATAGCAGATTGATCGTCGCGGCTGGCGTCATGCCGGAGTACCTGCAAGTTAAGGTAATTTTGATGCAGGTCAAATCGATCAGGGCGCTGCCCGATACCATTCGATGCGTAATTCGAGACGGTGATCAGATGACCCGCATGCGCAATGAAACCCCGTTTTTTTTCCGGCTGCTGTCCGTGCCGCCAATAAGGTCTGTGCGTGAAATTGACAAACGATAACGATAACTTCAAGGTTCCGATTCGCGGATACGGTTTCCGCGTCTTGTGGGAGCGTTTGAAGGAACATCCCTTGGCGCGGATCGGACCGGGGCTGATCACCGGCGTCGCCGACGACGATCCTAGCGGCATCGCTACCTACTCCCAGGCCGGCGCCCAGTTCGGTCTCAACATGCTGTGGACCATGCCGCTGGCTTATCCATTGATGGCGGCGATTCAATCCATGTGCGGGCGTATCGGCCGCGTCACCGGAAAAGGCCTGGCCGCCAATATCAAGACCACGTTTCCGCCCGCTGTACTGCTGGTCGTCGTGTTGCTGCTGCTGGTAGCGAATATTCTCAATATCGCTGCGGACGTGGCTGCCATGGGCGAAGTGGCCGAACTGGTGATCGGCTTCAACCGTCATCTGATGACCGCATTTTTTGTATTCGGAACGCTGCTGCTGCAGGTGTTCATTCCATATCATCGCTATGTCTTCTTCTTGAAGTGGCTGACCTTCTCTCTGCTTGCCTACGCCGCAGTCTTGTTCACAGTCCATGTTCCCTGGGCAGAGGTGGCGGCGCGCACGGTCTGGCCAAGATTCCAGTTCAATGGCACCGCGGCCGCGGTGATTGTCGGGGTCTTCGGCACCACTATCAGCCCCTATCTGTTCTTCTGGCAGGCGTCCGAAGAAGTCGAGGATATGCAGGCGCGACCCGGCGCCGTGCCGCTGGTGCTTGACGGCCATGCTGCCGTCGGCGAACTGCGGCGCATCCAGTGGGATACCTGGAGCGGCATGTTCTATTCCGACATCACCGCCTATTTCATTATCCTGGCGACTGCAGTCACGCTTAACGTAGCCGGCGTCAGGGATATCGATAGCGCGGCGCAGGCAGCCAGCGCATTGCGGCCGCTGGCCGGCGATTTTGCGTATACCATTTTTGCCCTCGGCATTCTGGGTGTCGGCCTGATCGGCGTGCCGGTGCTGGCCGGCTCTGCGGGTTATGCCCTGTCGGAGGCAATGGGCTGGAAATCCGGCCTGGAACGAAAAGCAAGCGATGCACGCGGGTTCTATGGCGTCATCGCCGTCAGCGTGCTTGCCGGACTTGTCATCCAGTATTCGCCGATTAGCCCGATGAAGGCTTTGTTCTGGAGTGCAGTCATCAACGGCGTCGTTGCCGTGCCCTTGATGGTGGTGATTATCATATTGGCTTCAATGAAATCCGTGATGGGGGAGTTCACGGCAAGCCGGCTGATTACCGCTCTCGGCTGGATTGCAACGGCAGTGATGGGGGCTGCCGCCGTGCGCATGTTCATTCCCGGATAGGTTGCCGTGCCTGTATTGCCTGGCTGCATGATACGATGTACCTGCAATCGGCGCCAAGCCAGCACTGGATGCTGCCGCTGCCGCCATGATTTTGGCAAGTGCCGGATATCACCATTTCGATAAGCCATGACTGCACATATTCATCGCACCCACCGATCCGGATGGCTACGCGCGAGCGTACTTGGCGCAAATGACGGCGTGTTGTCGATTTCGAGCCTATTGCTCGGAGTTGCAGCCGCGCACATGAATCCGGAAGGCATCCTTATCACCGGATTTGCAGGACTTGCCGCCGGTGCGCTGTCGATGGGAGCCGGCGAATTTGTCTCGGTTAGTTCGCAGGCAGATACGGAACGGGCCGATCTCGACATCGAACGACGCGCATTGTTGCAAGACTATGACGCAGAACATATAGAGCTGCGCGACATCTATATCCAGCGCGGCCTGGATCTCGAACTGGCCTCGCAAGTCGCGCAGCAGCTCATGGAGCATGACGCCATCGGGGCGCATGCGCGGGACGACATCGGTATCACTGAAGCGTTGACGGCGCGACCATTGCAGGCAGCCATATCGTCGTCTCTCAGCTTCATGGTGGGCGGCGTCGTTCCGATGCTGGCGGCCGTTCTTGCGCCGGCAGCCGGCCTGATTCCGACGATTGCAGTCGTCTCCCTCATTTTCCTCGGTGCCTTAGGCGTGTTCGCTGCACGTACCGGCGGTGCGCCCGTCTTGCGCGGAGCAGCGCGCGTTCTGATATTGGGCTTGCTTGCGATGGGAGTCACGGGAGTGGTCGGGGCGTTCTTCGGTGGCGCAGCATAGCCAGTCCTGTGCCGCCGTCGCGCGCAGGCGCCAACAAACCGGGAGTGGCGGCGTCTGTATATTGTTTGTCATCCTCGCGTCACATTGCTTGCCTACAATCAAACATGTCATATTGGTAAGCATCAAGATATTCAAATCGCAACGCTCCATTCCCTCTATCACTCTACCGACCGGATCATGACTTTTCCATTGCTCAATCGCGAACTCGGTGTGCTTGCCTTTAACGAGCGTGTCCTGGCCCAGGCCGAAGATCCTGCGGTGCCCTTGCTGGAACGACTGCGTTTTGTCTGTATCACCAGCAGCAATCTGGATGAGTTTTCCGAGATCCGGATGTCCGGCTTGCAAGAGCAGATCAGGGTGGCTGTCGATGGCGTGACGCCGGACGGGATGTCTTTGCAGCATGCTTACAGCACCATCAGCGAGCGTGCGCAGAAGCTGGTGGCGCGTCAGTACGCCTTGTTCAACGACGTGTTGCTGCCGGCCTTGAATGCGGAGGGCATCGCCTTCTATCAGGAATCCGAGTGGAACGACGAGCAAACCGCCTGGGCGCATGAATTTTTCAAGACGGAACTGCTGCCGGTACTGACGCCTATCGGCCTCGACCCAGCCCATCCTTTCCCGCGGGTGCTTAACAAGAGCTTGAACTTCGCGGTCAAATTAAGCGGCAAGGATGCGTTCGGCCGCGAGACCGAACTGGCCATCGTGCAAGCGCCGCGGGTCTTGCCGCGTCTGGTCCGGATGCCGGAGCATTTGTCGGCTCACGCGTATGGCTTTGTGCTGTTGAGCAGTTTCATGCAGCGCTTTGTCGGCGAACTGTTCCCGGGTTTGTCGATCGGCGGCTGTTATCAATTCCGGGTGACGCGCAACAGCGACCTGTTTGTCGATGAAGACGAAGTCACCGATCTGCGCTTGGCGTTACAGGGCGAGCTGCCGACCCGCCAGCTGGGCAATGCGGTGCGCCTGGAAGTGGCGGACGGTACGCCGGCATCGCTGGTGCAGCGTCTGCTGAACCAGAATGGCCTCGCGCCTGCCGATTGTTATCGCGTCAATGGTGCAGTCAACCTGGTGCGCCTGATGCCATTGCCGGATCTGGTCGACCGGCCCGATTTGAAATTCACGCCGCATACGCCGGTGCTGCCAAAAGCCTTCGTTACCGGCGCTTCGGTATTCGATGTTATCGATCAGAACGATGTGTTGCTGCATCATCCCTATGAAAGTTTCCAGCCGGTGCTGGAGCTGCTGCAGCAGGCGGCGATCGATCCCGACGTGCTGGCCATCAAGCAAACCATTTACCGTACCGGCAACGATTCGCCGCTGATGAGCGCGCTGATGCAGGCGGCCAAAAACGGCAAGGAAGTCACGGTGGTGCTGGAACTGATGGCGCGCTTTGACGAAGAAACCAATATCGGCTGGGCGGCCAAGCTGGAGGCGGTTGGCGCCCATGTGGTGTATGGCGTGTTCGGCTACAAGACACACGCCAAGATGCTGCTGATCGTGCGCCGCAAGCGCCATGCCAAACATACCAAATTGAAGCGTTATGTGCATCTGGGCACCGGCAACTATCATCCGAAAACCGCGCGCCTTTATACCGACTTCGGCTTGCTGACCAGCGACGACAAAATGTGCGAAGACGTGCATAACGTGTTCCAGCAGCTGACCGGCTTTGGCAAGCAAGTGCCGCTCAGGCGCCTGTGGCAATCGCCGTTTACCTTGCACGCGAACCTGCTGAACGCAATTCAGAAAGAGGTCGACGCTGCCAAGGCCGGCAAGCAGGGCTATATCATCGCCAAGATGAACGCTTTGCTGGAGCCTACAGTGATTGACGCCTTGTATCTGGCGTCCCAGGCGGGCGTCAAGATCCAGCTGCTGATACGCGGCGTGTGCGCCTTGCAGCCGGGGGTGCCGGGCTTGTCGGAAAACATCAAGGTGCGTTCCATTATCGGACGCTTTCTTGAGCATCACCGGGTATTTTATTTTTTTGCCGATGGCGAAGAGCATGTGATGCTGTCCAGCGCAGACTGGATGGATCGCAATTTATTCCGCCGCATCGAAACGGCGTTCCCTATCCTGGACGGCAAGCTCAAGCGGCGCGTGATCGAAGAGAGTTTGCTGGTGCATCTGCAAGATAACGCATCTGCCTGGGATATGGATAGCGACGGCAGCTATCGACGGGCCAATCCTGGCAATGCCACGCCTTTGGTCAGCCAGATCGATTTGCTGGCGCGTTTTTAATCTGCGCTTTTAATTTGATTTGTGGGCTTGCCCCAGCTTGCTTTCCAGGCGGCTTTGCAAGCGTTCAAAGCACAAGCTCAGGCACCAGTAAATCGCCGCTGCTGCCAGGTACAGCGGCAGCGGACGGAAGGTCACCGCAATGATTTCCTTGGTAGCCAACATCAGCTCCGTCACGGTGATGACCGACACCAGCGAGGTATCCTTGATCAGGCTGATCAGAGTATTGCTCATGGACGGCACCGCAATCCGGATCGCCTGAGGAATCACGATGTAGCGCAGCGTCTGCCAGTAATTCAGGCCGATGCTGTAACTGGCGGACCATTGCCCTGTATGCACGCCGAGAATGGCGCCGCGCAGGCTTTCCGACAGATAGGCGCCGGCATTCAGGCTCAGGGCCAGGACGCCCGCGGTCAACGGCGAAAAGCTGATGCCTATGCTGGGCAGGCCGTAATAAATCACGAAGATCTGCACCAGTAGCGGGGTACCGCGCATCAGGCTGACATAGGTGCTGGCCGGCCAGCGCGCCATGCGCGACGGTAAAATGCGGGCGATCGCCAAAGGAAAGCCGAGCAGCAATCCGCCCAGCATTGATGCCACTGCAAACACCAGTGTATAGCCCACGCCGCGAAACAAGGTCGGCCCCGCCTGCTGCAGCAAATCTAGCAATTCCATATTGTCTTTGTTAAACCTAGATTTTCTTGCTCAAAAAAACATCCCCGCGGGGGGCGGGGATGTCTGGTCTGACTGAAGTGTAACGCGAATCAGGCTACTGCGCCGTTACTGCGCCGATGGCGCCTTGCTGACATCGAAGCCGAACCACTTGAACGAGACTTGCTTGAAGCTGCCGTCTTTCAGGATGTCGTCCAGCGCTTTGTTCAGGGCCGCTTCGAATTTCGGATTGCCTTTTTGGAAAGGAATGCCGATTTTATCAATATCGCCGAAAGTGGCGCCGGCTTTCAATGGCAGATTCGAGCTTTTCAGCAGATAGCCCACCAGCAGCCGGTCATTCAAGGCTGCATCGATACGGCCGCTGGCCAGGTCGGCCAGGTATTCAGGCGAGCCGGGGTAGGTTTTGACATCAATCCCCGGGACTGCCTTGGCCTTTTGTTCGAAATTGGTGCCTTGGCCCAGGCCGAGTTTGTAGCCCTTCAGCGATTCCAGGGTCGGGAAGCTGCGCTTCTCGTCTTTCCGGATGATCAATTGCGCAGTGGACAGGGTGTAGGGCTGAGAAAAGTCGAAGGCTTTTTGACGCGCTTCGGTAATCCCGACCTGGTTCAGGATGACATCGTATTTGCCGGCGCCGAGGCCGGCCAGGATGCCGCTCCATTCGGTAGTCGTGAATTCCGGCTTCACGCCAAGCTTGGCTGCCAGCAGTTTAGCGACGTCAACCTCAAAGCCCTCCAGCTGGCCGCTTTTCGGATCTTTGAAATTGAATGGAGGATAGTTGCCTTCCATCGCCACTTTCAAGGTGCCACGGGCTTTGACGGTATCCAGCAGGTCCGCTGCGAACGCGTTGAGCGTGACGCCGGTGATCAGTATCGCGGCTGCAATCTTGCTCAGTTTTGACAGTGTGGTGGCCATTTTTTTTCCTTTGGTTGGTGGGCAGGCTTGATAGCGATTTGTAGCGACTATGTTAAGCGTTTTTCCCTGCAAATGTGAAATGATGGTTTTGCGGCTTTATATGCATTTATTGTCTTTGCATTTCAGGAAAATATCAGCTATTGCCGGTCTAGGCAATTTACGGCTTGCTGTTTTTCTTGCGTAGAGCCAGATCGGCAGTCAATGCCGCAAACTGCTGATACAGCGCCGCGGTCTGCGGCTGCCATTGCTGGAGCGCCTGATATTGCCTGGCGACGGTAGCCAGGTCGCCGCGCGCGATCGGGCCGGTGAGGGCGGCTGCCGGACCGAGACGAAAAGCGTTGGCCGCGCTTTCAGAGAGCAGCGGTTCGATCAGCTTCAGGGCAAGTTCAGGCGCGATGCCGGCCGCAACGTAAGCCTGTTGCGCGACATCGATCAGCGTCACCTGATAGTTGGAGGCGAATACCGCGGCAGCGTGGTACAGGGTCTTTTGCTCGCGCCGGATCGCAAGCGATTGCGCGCCGATGGCGCTGAATGCGGGGCCGAGAACCGCCAGGGCGGCGGCGTCGCCCTCGCTGCCGCACCAGGTGCCGTCGAAATGAGCGGCTACCTGGTGTGGATCGGCAAAGCTGCGGATGGGGTGGACGCTGGCGACGGCCGCGCCCTGTGCGGTGGCGGCAGCCAGTTCAAGCGACGACAGCGCGCCGCTGCAATGAAACACGATGCTGCCCGGCTGTAGTTTGCCGCTAGCGGCAAGGGCCTTGCAACAAGCGGCGATCTGGTCGTCGCCGGCGCCGATCAGGTAGACGTCGGCGCTGCGCAGATCCGCATAGGACGCCGCCACGTTGCCGGCGCCGATAAAAGCGCAGGCCTGTTGTGCGCTGGCGGCGGAACGGTTCAGGATGTCGAGCAAGACGAAAGTCCGGCGCTCGTGCCAAAGCCGGCCCAGAGTCTGGCCGACTTTGCCGCAACCGATGATGCTCAGGGTGTGACGACGGCGTTGGCCGCCGTCCGGCATTGCGCTTAGTTGCCCAGTAACTCCAGCGCTTCCTGCTGCTCCAGCCATTCCGCCTCCAGTTGCGTCAGTTCCTTGGCGTAAAACGCCTGATCGCTCAGCAGCGTCGCCAATTCCTTTTTCTTGTCTTTATCGTAGATTTCAGGATCGGCCAGGCGCGTATCGACAGTATGCTTCTGCGCGCTGCGTTTGGCGATCTGTTCATCCAGGCGCTTGATACGCGATTCGATCGGTTTCTTCTGCGCCGCCAGCTTTTGCCGCGCTTCGGCTTCCGCGCGTTTTTGTTCGCGGCGGTCGGCAGTGTCGACCACGGCAGCCGCCGGAGCGACCGCGCTAGCGATTTTTGCCTTGCTGCCGGCTTTTGGCAGCGCCGCATCGGCCGCGCTGTTTTTAGCCGCCAGCTTGGTTTTGAACAGCCAGTCCTTGTAATCGTCCAGGTCGCCGTCGAACGGCGCTACCTTGCCGTCGGCGACGATGATGAACTGATCGGTAGTGGCGCGCAACAGATGGCGATCATGCGACACCAGCACCAGCGTGCCTTCGAACTGCGCCAGCGCCATGGTCAGCGCTTCGCGGGTTTCCAGGTCCAGATGGTTGGTCGGTTCATCCAGCAGCAGCAGGTTGGGGCGCTGCCAGACAATCAGGGCCAGCGCCAGGCGCGCCTTTTCGCCGCCGGAAAACGGTGCGATCGAGCTGGTCACCATGGGGCCGTTGAAATTGAAGCTGCCGAGGAAATTGCGCAACTCTTGCTCGCGCACGGTTGGCGCGATCTTGCCCATATGCCACAGCGGCGATTCGTCATGGCGCAGCATTTCCACTTGATGCTGGGCAAAGTAGCCGATCGACAGGCCCTTGCCGAACTGGGCGTCGCCGTGCAATGGCTTGAGTTCTTCGGCGATGGTTTTGATGAAGGTCGATTTACCGGCGCCGTTGACGCCCAGCAGGCCGATACGCTGGCCGATCTGCAAAGAGAAATTGATGCCGGAGATGATCACCTTTTCGCTGACGTCATGGCTGGTTTCGCTTTCGGTGCGGTAGCCGGCGCTCACATCTTCCATCACCAGCAAGGGATTGGGCGCGCTTAGCGGCACCCGGAATTCAAAAGAGAATTCCGCCGCTGCGCGCAGCGGCGCCAGCTCTTCCATCTTGGCCAGGGCTTTCATCCGGCTTTGGGCCTGACGCGCTTTGCTGGCCTGGGCCTTGAAGCGGTTGATGAACGATTCCAGATGCGCGCGCTGGCGCATCTGCTTTTCCAGAGTACCCGCAGCCAGTTCCAGCTGCGCAGAACGCTGCCGCTCGAACGAGGAATAGTTACCAGAGTAACGCTTCAGCTTGCGCTCATCGATATGCACGATGACATTCACCACGCCGTCAAGGAAGTCGCGGTCATGGGAAATGATGATCAGGGTGCCTGGATAGCGCTTGAGCCAGTCTTCCAGCCAGATGATGGCGTCCAGGTCCAAGTGATTGGTCGGTTCATCCAGCAGCAGCAGGTCGGACGGACACATCAGCGCTTGCGCCAGGTTCAGGCGCATGCGCCAGCCGCCGGAGAAGCTGGCTACCGGCTGATCCATTTGCGCCAGCGAGAAGCCGAGGCCGGTCAGCAATTGTTCGGCGCGCGAACGCACCGTGTAGGCATCGGCGTCGGCCAGGGCGCTATACAGTTCGCCGATCAAAATGCCGTTAGAGGTGGTTTCCGGTTCGCTTTCGAGGAACGCCAGTTCTTCTTCCAGGCGGCGCAGGGTGACGTCGCCATCGATAGCGTATTCAATTGCAGGACGGTCCAGCGCCGGGGTTTCCTGGGCAACGTAGGCCATGCGCCATTTCGTCGGGAAATCGATCTCGCCGAGGTCGGCATGCAGTTCCCCACGCAGCAGTCCGAACAGGCTGGACTTGCCGGCGCCGTTGGCGCCGATCAGGCCGATCTTGTCGCCCGGGTTGAGGGTGACGTCGACATTGTCGAGCAAAGGCTTGACGCCGCGCATCAGGGAAACTTGTTGAAAACGTATCATGTCTACTATCTGCTAACTATCTTGCTGAATGAATGGCCATGCATGTGATTAAAGCAACATGCAGGTTGTGATGGTCTTGCTTGCTGCTTATTTACTGTTTTACTGTTGCCTGGGCATGGAGCCCATGGCTGGCAGCTTGCGAATCAAGGCAATTGGTCTGCGGTCAGCAGGAATACCATGTCGTCGCCGGCGCTGGTCGATACCCAGGTCATTTCCAGGTCCGGGAATGCGGCTTCGGCGAAGGCGCGCTCGTTGCCGATTTCGACTACGAGTACGCCGTTGGCGGTCAGGCGCTGCTTGGCGCCGGCAACAATCTTGCGCACCAGATCCATGCCGTCGCTGCCGCCGGCCAGGGCGATGTGCGGCTCACGCAGATATTCCGGCGGCAACTTGTCCATCGAACCGGAATTGACATACGGCGGGTTGGTGACGATCAGGTCGTATTTTTTTGCCGGGACCTTGCTGTACAGGTCGGACTCGATCAGCGTGATGCGATCCTGCAATTCGTAGTCATCGACGTTGCGACGCGCCACGGCCAGCGCATCGGCCGAAATATCCGCGGTATCGACATGGGCCTGCGGGAAAGCATCGGCCAGCATGATAGGCAGGCAGCCGGAGCCGGTGCACAGTTCCAGGATATTGCTGACAGCCGCTGGGTCTTGCAGCCATGGCGAGAAATGATCGGGAATCAGTTCGGCGATGAACGAGCGCGGCACGATCACGCGCTGGTCGACGTAAAAACGGTACTCGCCCAGCCAGGCTTCATTGGTAATGTAAGCGGCAGGGATACGATCGGTGCTGCGTTTTTCAATCACCTGCAATACGGCGTCGATTTCATGCGGCAGCAGGCGCGCGTCAAAAAACGGCTCGATCTTGTCCAGCGGCAGCCGCAGCGTATGCAAGATCAGGTAGGCCGCCTCATCCAGCGCGTTGCTGCTGCCGTGGCCGAAGAACAGGCCGGCGGTATTGAAGCGGGTTACGGCATAGCGCAGCAAGTCGCGGATGGTGGTAAAGGATTGTGGTGTCATGGCGCAAATTATAAAGGTAGAGCGGGTGTGCGGCACTTGGCCGCTGAGGCCGCAAAAGTGTCAGGCGGATTTTATCGGAAATGCCAGGCCGAATGGGTCTTGGCGCGCCAAGAAGCGCGCTAAGACCTTGATTTTGTTGTTATTTGTTCAAATTGGAGCAAATAAGGCCGCAACCATGTGCGGCCATCTGTGGCTGTGCACCGGTTTGCACACCGTTTGCATACCATTAAGCGGCAGAAGACGGCAGCAAATTTTCCAGGGTGCGGCGATAAATGTTTTTCAGCGGATCGATAAACTGGACTTCCACGTGCTCGTCGATCTTGTGGATGCTGGCGTTGGGTGGCCCGAATTCGATCACTTGCGGACAGATCTGCGCGATGAAACGCCCGTCCGAGGTGCCGCCGGTAGTCGATAATTCGGTGTTGATGCCGGTTTCCGCCTTGATTGCAGAAGAAATGGCTTCGCTCAGCGTGCCGCGCGGCGTCAGGAATGGCCGGCCGCCTACGGTCCAGTCTAGCGTATATTCCAGGCCGTGCCGGTCCAGGATGGCGTGCACCCGTTGCTGCAAACCTTCGACGGTGCTGGCGGTTGAAAAGCGGAAGTTGAAATCGATCACCACTTCGCCCGGGATCACGTTGGAGGCGCCGGTGCCGCCGTGGATATTCGACATCTGCCAGGAGGTCGGCAAGTAGTATTCATTCGCCTCATCCCACTTTTCGGCAGCCAGTTCAGCCAGCGCCGGAGCCGCCAGGTGGATAGGGTTTTTTGCCAGCTGAGGATAAGCGATGTGGCCCTGTATGCCTTTGACCGTGAGCTTGCCGGACATGGTGCCGCGGCGGCCGTTCTTGATCATGTCGCCCAGGGTCGAGCTGGAAGTCGGTTCGCCGACGATGCAGTAATCGAGTTGCTCGCCGCGCGTCTTCAGTTTTTCGCAGACCACCACGGTGCCGTCGGTAGCCGGGCCTTCTTCATCGCTGGTAATCAGGAAACCGATAGAGCCGGAATGGTCCGGACGGGCTTGTGTGAATTCTTCTACTGCCACCACCATCGCGGCAATCGAGGTTTTCATGTCTGCCGCGCCACGGCCGTAGAGCTTGCCGTCGCGGTGGCTGGGCAGGAATGGATCGGATTGCCATTGTTCGCGCGGACCGGTCGGCACCACATCGGTGTGGCCGGCGAACACCAGCAGCGGCCGCGTTGTTCCCTTGCGCGCCCATAAATTGGTGACGTCGCCGGACTGGATGGTTTCGCAGGCAAAGCCGAGCGGCGCCAGCAATTCGATCAGGAGCGCCTGGCAGCCTTTGTCTTGCGGCGTGACGGAGGATAGTGCAATCAACTCTTCGGCCAGCGCCAGGGTCTTGCTCTCGGTTGGGTTTGTCATGAACTTTGCTGCTTATTCGTTAAATTGGTTTGTTGAATTGCTGGCCGGCTTATTCGCCAGCTTATTCGCCAGCTTATTAGCCAAACTTATTGGCTGAATATCTCTTGGTACAGTGCGTCCGAAAAGCCGACATACGTATTCTTGCCGGTGAATAGCACCGGGCGCTTGATGATGGATGGCAGCTCCATCATCAATGGCGTAGCGCTGATGCCGTCGGTGACGCCGTTGCGGCGTTGTTCCGACAAGCCGCGCCAGGTAGTGCCCTTGCGGTTCACCAGCGTATCCCAGGGCACATCCGCCAGCCAGGTCGTGATCAGTTGCGCCGTGACGCCGTCTTTCTTGAAATTGTGGAAGGTGTATGCGATCTCCTGGTCTTCAAGCCAGCTGCGGGCTTTCTTGACTGTGTCGCAATTGGGGATGCCGTAAAGAGTAATTGCCATAGATTGAATGCGGTCTTGTGTGGATGTGGCTTATATGTAAAGACTTATAAATCCAATGTGAATTCGGTGAAGGTCGCGCCTTCGACGCGTTCCGGTTCCGGCGCCACCGGTGTCGAATTCTTCTTGGAACCCGGCGTGTGGTTGTTGATCAGCCAGTACAGATTGCTTGGGGAATCGGCATGCGCCAGCGCTTCGTCCTGGGTGATGACGCCATCGTCGATCAATTGCATCAGCGCCTGCTCGAAGGTTTGCGAGCCGGGCGCCAGGCTCTTCTCCATCGCTTCCTTGATCTGGCTGATATTGTCTTCTTCAATCAGTTCAGAGACGTGGCGGGTGTTGAGCATGATTTCGACCGCCGGGGTGCGTTCGCCAGCGACCGTGGTGACCAGTCGCTGCGAAACAATCGCCGCCAGGGTCGAGGCCAGGTCTTCCAGCAGTGCCGGCCGATTTTCCATGGGATAAAAACTGATGATGCGGTTCAGTGCGCGGTAGGTATTGTTGGCGTGCAGCGTCGATACCACCAGATGGCCGGACTGGGCGTAGGCGAGCGCGGCCGACATGGTTTCCTTGTCGCGGATTTCGCCGATCAGGATGCAATCCGGCGCTTGCCGCAACGCGTTCTTCAAGGCGCCGCCGAGATCGGTGGTGTCGCTGCCGATTTCGCGCTGGTTGACGATGGAACGGTGATTATGGAACAGGAATTCGATAGGATCTTCCAGGGTCAGGATATGGCCTGCCTGGGTTTTGTTGCGATAGTCCAGCATCGAGGCGATCGTCGTCGATTTGCCGGAGCCGGTGGCGCCCACCACTAACAGCAAACCGCGCTTGCGGCCGATCAGTTCGACCAGCGCCGGCGGCAGGCGCAGTTCTTCAAATGCCGGAATCTGGTAGGGAATATAACGGATCACGGCGGAAATGCAGCCGCGCTGGCGGAACGCCGACAGCCGGAAGCTGCCGACGCCGGCTACCGGCAAACCGAGATTCAATTCATTGTTGCGTTCCAGTTCCTGCAAGCGCTCGGCAGACAGCACTTCATTCAACAGCATCTGGATAGTATGTTCATCCATGTTCTGCTGATTGACCGGGACCATCTGGCCCTTGATCTTCAGATGAATCGGCGAGCCAGGCGCCAGGAACATGTCCGACGCACTTTTTTCCTGCATCAGATGAAACAAGCGATCCATTGCCATCAAAAACTCCTTAAATATTATTTTTCTTTGCAGTCTGACTGTTTTATCTGATCAGGCGCAGGACGGGCAAACAACTTGCCGGCCCTGCGTGTCGGGCACAAAGCAAGGCAAGGCAACAATCAGGCTTCGCGCAGCAGTTCGTTGATGCCGGTCTTGGCGCGGGTCTTGGCATCGACACGCTTGACGATGACCGCGCAATACAAGCTGTATTTGCCATCGGCTGAAGGAAGGCTGCCGGAAACCACCACCGAACCCGAAGGGATGCGGCCGTAAGTTACTTCGCCGGTAGCGCGGTCGTAAATCTTGGTCGACTGGCCGATGTAGACGCCCATCGAAATCACCGAGTTTTCTTCAACGATCACGCCTTCGACGATTTCCGAACGGGCGCCGATGAAGCAATTGTCTTCGATGATGGTCGGGTTGGCTTGCATCGGTTCCAGTACGCCGCCGATGCCGACGCCGCCGGACAAGTGAACGTTCTTGCCGATCTGCGCGCAGGAACCGACGGTAGCCCAGGTGTCGACCATGCTGCCTTCATCGACATAGGCGCCGATGTTGACGTAGGACGGCATCAAGACCACGTTCTTGCCGATGAAGCTGCCGTGACGGGCAACTGCCGGCGGCACCACGCGGAAACCGCCCTTGGCGAAATCTTCCGCGGTGTAGTTGGCGAACTTGGTCGGAACTTTGTCGTAGAACTGCATGTTGTCGCCGGCCGGCATAGGCAGGTTGTCTTCCAGGCGGAACGACAGCAGCACGGCCTTCTTGATCCACTGATTGACTACCCAGTTGCCGTCGGTTTTTTCGGCGACGCGCAAGGTGCCCTGGTTGAGTTCGGCGATGACCTTGGCCACCGCTTCGCGGACATCGGCCGGTGCGGTCTTAGGTGAGAATTCGGCGCGCTGTTCCCAGGCCTGGTCGATAAATGCTTGCAGAGATTGAGTCATGATTTTCTTTGTTTGAAGTTTAAAAATAATCAATGGGGCGGAGTAACTCGCCATGCTGCGTTGGCTTAAAAATTTCCCGGAATATTTTCCTTTGGAACCAACCGTTTTATCTAGTCAGTTGGGGACAGAGTAATTCGTCGCGCTTCGGCGACTCTTAAACTCTGTCCCGCAAATAGTTACAATGCGCGGCAGAAAGCGGCAATTCGTTGCGCTGCTTCGAGGCACTCTCCCACCTCTGCCACCAGCGCCATCCGTATGCGCTGCCGGCCCGGGTTGCTGCCATGGGCGTCGCGCGCCAGATAGCTGCCGGGCAGTACCGTTACATTATATTCGGCATACAGCCGCTTGGCGAAGTCGGTATCGGAGATGTTTGCCAGTTTGTCTACCTTGGCCCAGAGATAAAAACCGGCATCCGGTAGCGCGACATCCAGCACGGTTTGCAGCACCGGTGTGACCTGTTGAAATTTAGCCATGTATTTGGCGCGGTTTTCGACGACGTGGGTTTCGTCGTTCCAGGCGGCGACCGAAGCCGCTTGCACAGGCGGGCTCATGGCGCCGCCGTGATAGGTACGATACAGCAGGAATTTCTTCAGGATGGCGGCATCGCCGGCCACAAAACCGGAGCGCATGCCCGGCACATTGGAGCGCTTCGACAAGCTGGAGAAGGCGATCAGGCGCGGGTAACCACCACAACCCGCGCTACGGCCCAGAATATGTGCAGCTTGCAGTCCGCCCAAAGGCGCTTCCGGCTTGAAGTAAATCTCGGAATAGCATTCGTCGGCCGCAATCACGAAACCGTGGCGATCCGACAGTGCAAACAATTCTTTCCAGTCTTCCAGCGACAATACGGCGCCGGTCGGATTGCCGGGCGAGCACAGATATAGCAGCTTGACGCGCGGCCAGACATCGTCCGGCACGCTGCGGTAATCCGGGGCGAAGTTGCGGGCAGGGTCGGAATTGACGAAGTATGGCTGGGCGCCGGCCAGATAGGCGGCGCCTTCATAAATTTGGTAAAACGGATTGGGACACATCACCAGCGCATCCGCCTGGCCCGGATCGACCACCGTCTGCGCCAGCGCAAACAACGCTTCGCGCGAGCCGTTGACCGGCAGGATCTGGGTCGCCGGATCGAGCGGCGGCAAACCGTAGCGGCGCTCCAGCCAGCCGGCAATCGCTGCCCGCAGAGCTTCTGCGCCTATGGTGCTGGGGTAGCTGGCCAGGCCGCTCAGATTGTCGCTCAGCGCTTGCTGGATAAACTTCGGGGTCGGATGCTTAGGCTCGCCGATTCCCAGGCTGATCGGCTTGTATGCCGGGTTGGGTGTGACGTCGGCGAATAACGCGCGCAGTTTTTCAAACGGATACGGCTGCAGCCGGTCTAGTAATGGATTCACGTGGTTAATAATAGATGACGAATGAATAACAAGATGAAATAAGAAAAAGCGGCTGTAAAAGCCCGGATTGCGCTGTTTGCATTATATACAGAAGCGTGGCTTTGATCGCTGGCAATGCTCGGTTTTGAGAGCGAGTGAGGGCGAATGAGAGTGAAAAATGCCGATTCGATGTGATTTTTGCAGCTTTCCACTGTCTTCTTGAACTTTCTTGACGCTTTGGCCCCAAACCGGAAGGCAATCTTTCTGGTACGGGTACAGATATGTGCCATGTTAATCGGCATCTGCTTGGTCGTGAAAGTAACAATCATATTTCCCGCTCGTAACGGTCATCAGATCGTATATATGGCAGGGCGGAATGTTATGATGTCGACCTCCTGCGAGGTTTTTCCTCGTTTTTATAGTGTTAAGTGTGACGGCCGCTTTTTCGCCGACTTTGATAAGAACTGTCGATAACGTGCGTTTAACCTCCATTAAATTATCAGGATTCAAGTCTTTCGTTGATCCCACCAATTTCCAGGTCCCGGGCCAGCTGGTCGGCGTGGTCGGGCCTAATGGTTGCGGCAAATCCAACATCATCGACGCCGTGCGCTGGGTTTTGGGTGAATCCAAGGCCTCCGAGCTGCGCGGAGAATCGATGCAGGACGTCATTTTCAACGGCTCCTCCAATCGCAAGCCGGCCGGCCGTTCATCGGTCGAGCTGGTGTTCGACAACGGTCTCGGCAAAGCTGCCGGGCAGTGGAGCCAGTATGCTGAAATCGCCGTCAAGCGCACTTTGACGCGCGACGGCACCTCGACTTATTACATCAATAACCAGGCAGTACGGCGGCGCGACATCCAGGATATTTTCATGGGCACCGGCCTTGGTCCACGCGCTTACGCGATCATCGGCCAGGGCATGATTTCGCGCATCATCGAGGCGCGTCCCGAGGAGCTGCGGGTTTTCCTGGAAGAGGCCGCCGGCGTTTCCAAGTACAAGGAGCGCCGCCGCGAAACCGAGAATCGCCTGAACGACACCCGCGAAAACCTGGTGCGGGTTGAAGATATCTTGCGAGAACTTAACGCCAACCTGGCAAAACTGCAGTCGCAGGCGGCGGTCGCCCAAAAATTCCATGAATTGCAAGGCGACCAGGAAGAAAAGCAGAAGCTGCTGTGGCTGTTGCGCAAGAACGAAGCCAAGACTGAACAGGAAAAGTATTTCCGCGAGATTGAAAAAGCGCAAACCGATCTGGAAGAGCAAACCGCCAAGCTGCGCCATGTCGAGACCGAGTTGGAGCATATGCGCCAGGCGCATTATGCCGCCGGCGACCGCATGCATCAGGCGCAAGGGCATCTGTACCAGACCAATTCCGAAATCGGCAGCCTGGAAGCGCAAATCAAATTTGTCATCGAATCGCGCAACCGGCTGCAATCGCAACTCAATTCATTGACCGCGCAGCGCGATCAATGGCAACGCCAGGGCACTCAGTTCCAGGACGATCTGGTCGAGGCCGAGATGCATCTGGAAGAACTGGCGGCGCGGGTCGAGCAATCGCAAGTAGCCTCGCAACAGCACAACGACCAATTGCCGGCGCTCGAGCAGAGCTGGCGCGAAGCGCAGTTGAAGAGCACCGAGTCGCGCGGCAAGATCATGCAGATCCAGCAGCAGATCGAACTGGAATCGACTCACCAGCGCAATGCCTCGAACATCCTGAACGGCTTGAGCAGCCGGCGCGAACGGCTGGCGCAGGAAAAGAACGGCTTGAACCTGCCGGACAACGCCCATCTCACCAATTTGCGCATGCAACTGGAAGAGAAGCAGGCCAGCCTGGAAGAGATCGGCATGCAATTGGAAGAGGCGCAGGAACAACAGCCGCGCCTGGAAGAAGAACGGCGTAACGCGCAGCAGCAAGTCAATACCGAAAGCGCCAGCAACACCCAGCTGGAAGCCCGCCTGACGGCGCTCAAGCAATTGCAGGAAAGCGTACAGACCGAGGGCAAGGTGCAGCCCTGGCTGCAAAAACACGAGCTGGCAGGATTGCCGCGCTTGTGGCAGAAACTGCACATCGACGGCGGCTGGGAAACGGCGCTGGAATCAGTGCTGCGCGAGCGTACGTCGGCCTTGGAAATGTCGAACCTGGATTGGGCCAAGGCCTTCTTCAACGATGCGCCGCCGGCCAAGCTGGCCCTGTTTTCACCTAGCGGCACGGCAGCTGTCGATAACAGTGAAACGCCCGCCGGCCTCAAACCGTTCCTGAATTTATTGCAACTGAACGATCCTGGTCTGCGCGTGCTGATGCAGGATTGGCTGCACAATTTCTATGCCGCCGATGACACCGTGACCGCATTTGCCGAGCGCAGCAAACTGCCGCTGGGCGCCAGCTTTGTCACGCGCCAGGGCCATGTGATCAGCAAGAGCGGCGTACGTTTCTATGCTTCCGATTCGGAGCAGGACGGCATGCTGGCGCGCCAGCAGGAAATCGAAAACATCACCAAGCAGTTGCGCGCCCAGCAGATGCTGGCTGATGAAGCGCGTTCGCGTTCGGTGCGTGCCGAAGCGGCGCTGTCGCAGGCAACCCAGCGCCTGCAGGAGATGCGCCAGCGCCACACCGGCCTGACGCAGGCGGTGCATGGCTTGCAGATCGACGTCATGAAATTGTCCGAGCTGCAGGAACGTTTCAATCAGCGCAGTTCGCAAATTTCTTCCGACCTGGCTGAAATCGCCGCGCAGGAAAGCGAGCAGCAGCAAGTCAAGATGGAATCGGAAGCCAAGTTCGAACAACTCGACATGGAGTTGGCCGAACTGCAAGAGAAGCACGAAGACGGACAAACCGATTACCTGGGCAAGGAACAGCAGCTCAACGATGCCCGCCAGCGTCTGCGGGAGATGGAGCGCGCTGCGCAAGAAGCAGAATTTGCCGAGAAATCCCATCGCAACAAGATAGAAGAACTCAAGCGCAGCATCGCCACCGCGCTGGAGCAGGCGGCACAGCTGTTCGCCAATATGCAGCAGGGCCATCTCGAACTGGAGAGCCTGGACGATCAGGCTGCGCAAGCCGGTTTGCAGGACTTGCTGGACAAGCGCAGCGAGCAGGAGCGTGCGCTGGCCGATACCCGTCACGAACTGGACCAGGTATCGCAGAATTTGCGCCAGCACGAAGAAACCCGCCTGCAAGCGGAACGCAGCCTGCAACCGCAGCGCGACCGCATCATGGAGTTGCAACTGAAAGAGCAGGCGGCGCGCCTGAACCAGGAACAATACGTGCAGCAGCTGCTTGAAGCGCAGGCCGATGAGGCCGCCTTGAGCGAGAAGCTGACCGCCGATATGCGGCCATCTTATCTGCAAGGCGAAGTGACGCGCCTGACCAACGCTATCGGCGCGCTGGGCGCAGTCAATCTGGCGGCGCTGGATGAACTGGCGCAAGCGTCCGAACGCAAGAATTTCCTGGATGCGCAAAACGCCGACCTGACCGAGGCCATCAATACCTTGCAGGATGCGATTCACAAGATCGACAAGGAAACCCGCGACCTGTTGCAAGACACTTTCGACAAGGTCAACCTGCATTTTGCCGAACTGTTCCCTATCCTGTTCGGCGGCGGCCAGGCCAAACTGATCATGACCGGCGACGAAATCCTCGACTCCGGCGTGCAAGTCATGGCGCAACCGCCGGGCAAGAAGAATGCCACGATTCACCTGCTGTCGGGCGGCGAAAAAGCACTCACTGCGACCGCCCTGGTGTTTTCGATGTTCCAGCTGAATCCGGCGCCGTTCTGTTTGCTGGACGAGGTTGATGCGCCGCTCGACGATGCCAATACCGAACGTTTCTGCAATATGGTGAAGCGGATGTCGGCCCATACCCAGTTCCTGTTCATTTCGCATAACAAGATTGCGATGGAAATGGCGCAGCAGTTGATCGGGGTGACGATGCAGGAGCAGGGCGTATCGCGGATTGTTGCGGTCGATATGGAAGCGGCCAGAAGTTTTGCCGCCGACGCTGTGCCGGCTTAAGGTGAACACCGCGCCAAAGCGGCAGCAGGGTCGGTAGCGGAATCGGCAGCAATTGCAGCTTGGACAGCTTGACAACTTTTTGTGCTGACACTAAGCTGAATTTCCGGCTTTAATGCAATATATTGTAAAAAAATGTCTCAATAATTTTACGTTGGCCGCATGTGCAGTAATACTGATATCGGTATTGTTTTTATAAAAAGAACTGCATTACTTGGAAGTGCAGTTGTAGGGAGGCACAGCTGCTCACCCTACGCAAATTCAGAAGTGTTTTTTCCTTATTAAGGCATCAGCAGAATGACAGATCTACAAACCAGCCTGTTTATCATTGGAGGCGCGTTTCTTGTCGGCGTCATTTCCTACAACAAATGGCAGGAATACAAAGCCAAGAAGAGTGTTGAGCGGGCGTTTTCCGGATCGCATGACGATGTCTTGATGGCTCCCGGTAAGGCTCCCGGCAAGGCAGCTGGCAAAGACAGCGGCGAAGCGCCGATGCGTCATGAGCCCAGGCTGTTTGAGGCCGAGCTTGATGCGGACGATATGTCAGCGTTGCCGCATGACGATCTGGAGCAAAGCGCAGAACAGCAGGCAATCGAACCGCAACTCGGCAATCCTGCGCCCGCATCTGCCGCAGCGCCGGCCGCGCGCAAGGATCTGCCGGTCGACGAGCTGATCGATTGCGCCATTGCGCTGGCGCTGGAAGCGTCGGTGCGCGGCGACAAGGCCTTGCCGGCACTGCAAACCTTGCGTCATGTCGGCAACAAGCCTATCCACTTTATCGGCGCAGATGCCAACGGCGAATGGGAGCCGGTGGCGCATGGCGGCATCTATACCACCTTGCTGGCCGGCGTGCAGCTGGCAAATCGCAGCAACCCGCTGAATGAAATCGAATATTCCGAACTGGTAGCCCGTTTGCGCCAGATCGCCGATGACCTGGGCGCCGAACCGGATCTGCCGGATATGTCGGAAGTCATGCACACGGCGCGCGGCCTGCATCAGTTCGTGATCGAGCATGACGCGCAACTGGGCGTGAATATCCAGTCCAACGGCGCGCCTTGGGCGATCAGCACCTTGCTGGCGGCGCTGACCCGCCAAGGTTTCGATGCCCGGCCGGAAGGCCGCATGGTGATGTCGGATGGCGAGGGCGGTTTGCTGTTCTCGCTCTCCACGAATGCCAGCGCGGTGGCGGAAACCACCAGCCGCCTGACCTTGCTGCTCGACGTGCCGCGGGTCGCTCCCGAGCGCGACGGTTATGGCGCGATGGTGGCTTGCGCGCGCTCGCTGGCTGCGCGCCTTGGCGGGGTGCTGGTCGATGACAGCAACCAGCCTCTGGCCGATGTGCAGCTGGCCGAGATCGCCGGTCAGGTCGATGCCTTTTACCGTGAAATGGATGCCGCTGAAATTCCAGCAGGTTCGATTCGGGCTTTGCGTCTATTCAGTTAATTATGCCTTCTTCCTTATCTCAAGCAGGCGGTCCGGGAGCTGCTCCCGATGCCGCCGAATGGCGCTTGCGCGCTGCCTGGCTGGCGGCTGAATTAAATCGCCACAACCATTCTTATTACGTACTCGATAATCCGTCGATTCCAGATGCTGAATACGATCAGCTGTTCCGTGAATTGCAAGCGCTGGAACAAGCGCATCCAGAACTCAATACGCCGGATTCGCCGACCCAGCGGGTCGGCGCCGCGCCGCTGCCGGTATTTGAACAGGTTACACATTCGATACCGATGCTGTCCTTGGGTAACGGCTTTGAAGACAACGATATCGTCGAGTTCGACCGCCGCGTCAGGGATGGCCTCGACACCCAGACCGACACTGAAATTGAATACGCCGCCGAGTTGAAGTTTGACGGGCTGGCCATCAATCTGCGCTACGAGGATGGCGTGCTGGTGCAGGCCGCCACGCGTGGCGACGGCACTACCGGCGAAAACGTGACCAGCAACATCCGCACCGTGCGCGCAATTCCGTTGCGGCTGCATGCCGACCGGCCGCCGAAGGTGCTGGACGTACGTGGCGAAGTGCTGATGTTCAAGGAAGATTTCGCCAGGCTCAACGCCCGCCAGCGCGAGGCGGAAATGAAGGAATTCGCCAATCCGCGCAATGCCGCGGCCGGCAGTTTGCGGCAACTCGATTCACGGATTACGGCACAACGCAGCTTGCGCTTTTTCGCCTACGGCATCGGTGCGCTGGAAGGCGCCGACATGCCGCCATCGCACTCGACCCTGCTGGATTGGTATCGCCAGCTCGGACTGCCGGTGTGCAAGGAACGCGGCGTAGTCAAAGGCGCTGCCGGCCTGCTGGAATTCTTCCGCGGCGTCGGCGGCAAGCGCGCGCAACTGCCTTACGAAATCGATGGCGTGGTGTATAAGGTGAATCGTCTGCTGCAACAGCAGACCTTGGGATTCGTATCGCGTGCGCCGCGCTTTGCGCTGGCGCATAAATTCCCGGCAGAAGAAGCCACCACCCAGGTGCTGGATATCGAAGTGCAAATCGGCCGCACCGGCGCCGTCACTCCGGTGGCGCGCCTGGCGCCGGTGTTTGTCGGCGGGGTTACGGTGACCAATGCCACCTTGCACAACGAGGATGAGGTGCGGCGCAAGGATATACATATCGGCGATACGGTGATAGTGCGGCGTGCCGGCGATGTGATTCCGGAAGTGGTTTCGTTTGTGCCGGAACTGCGGCCGGCGAACGCGCAGCCGTTTGTCATGCCTGGCGAGTGTCCCATATGCGGCTCTGCCATCGTCAAGCTGGAAGACGAAGCTATCGCGCGCTGCTCTGGCGGCTGGGTGAAGTGTGCTGCGCAACGCAAGGGCGGCTTGCAGCATTTTGCATCGCGGCGGGCGATGGACATTGAAGGCCTGGGCGATCAATTGATCGAACAGCTGGTCGATCGCCAACTGATTTACACCGCGGCCGATCTGTATAAATTGGGATTGGTGAAACTGGCCGCGCTGGAACGCATGGCCGACAAATCCGCCCAAAATGTATTGTCGGCGCTCGAAAAATCCAAATCGACCACCTTGGGCCGTTTCATTTATGCGCTCGGTATCCGCCATGTCGGCGAGGCAACAGCAAAAGAGCTGGCGACGCATTTCGGCAGCATAGATGGCTTGATGCAGGCTTCTGAAGAGCAACTGCTGGAAGTCGCCGATATCGGCCCGGTGGTGGCACGATCGTTGCTGGATTTCTTTGCCGATCCGCTGAATCGAGAACTGGTTGAACAATTGCGGGCAGCCGGGATTCACTGGCCGGAGAACTTGCCGGCCGAAACGGCGTCAAAGTTCTTGTCAGGTAAGACCTTCGTGCTGACCGGCAGCCTGCCGACCCTGACCCGCGATGCCGCCGCTGCCATGATTGAGGCGGCCGGCGGCAAAGTGACGGGCTCGGTTTCCAAGAAGACCAGCTATGTGGTCGCGGGCGCCGAGGCCGGCAGCAAACTCATTAAAGCGGAAGAGTTGAACATCCCGATCCTGGATGAAGATGCACTTCGCGCACTTTTAGAAAGCGAACATGAGCAAAATTAGAAAAGCCGTATTCCCCGTTGCCGGCCTGGGCAGCCGATTTTTACCTGCCACCAAGGCGCAGCCAAAAGAGATGCTGCCTATCGTCGACAAGCCGTTGATCCAGTATGCGGTGGAAGAGGCGGTCGCCGCCGGCATCACCGACATGGTGTTCATTACCGGCCGCAACAAGAGGGCGATTGAAGATCACTTCGACAAGGCCTATGAGCTGGAAACCGAATTGGAGGCGGCCGGCAAGGATCGCTTGCTGGAGCTGGTGCAAAACGTCATTCCGAAGCATATCAACTGCATTTTTATCCGCCAATCCGAAATGCTCGGTCTCGGACATGCCGTGTTGTGCGCGCGTCCAGTGGTCGGCGATGATCCTTTTGCGGTCCTGCTGGCCGACGATTTCATGGATGTTGCGGCCGGACACAAGCCGGTGCTGGCGCAGATGACCGATATCTTCGCCACCGAGCAATCCAGCATGCTGGCAGTGCATGATGTACCGCGTGCCGACACCAAGCAATACGGGATCGTCAGCATCGAACCGTACAAGACCGATCTGGAAAAGGTCAACAGCATTGTCGAAAAGCCGCATCCGGACGAGGCGCCTTCAACTCTCGCAGTAGTCGGACGTTATGTATTGACCAACGGTATTTTCGACTGCCTGGAAGGCCTGGGCAAGGGCGCCGGCGGCGAAATCCAGCTGACCGACGGGATCGCCGCCTTGATGAAAAGCGAGCGCGTGCTAGCCTATCGTTACGCCGGACAGCGCTATGATTGCGGTTCCAAGCTGGGTTATCTGAAAGCGACGCTGGCGATGGGCCTGAAACACCCGGAAACCGGTGCGGAATTTGCCGAGTATCTGAAACAATTTAAATAATCACACTAAAGCCGACGCCATGACCGTTCGTGAAATCCTGAAAATGGGCGACCCCCGCCTGTTGCGACAAGCAGAAGCTGTCACCGCGTTCAACGCGCCGGAACTGGAGGCGCTGATCGCTGACATGTTCGATACGATGCATGCAGCCAACGGCGCCGGTCTGGCGGCGCCGCAGATCGGCGTCAACCTGCAGGTGGTGATCTTCGGTTTCAAGGATAACGTGCGCTACCCGGATGCGCCGGCGGTGCCGGAGACCGTGCTGATCAATCCGGTGTTGACGCCGTTATCGGAAGAAATTGAAGATGGCTGGGAAGGTTGCCTGTCGGTGCCCGGCATGCGTGGCGTGGTGCCGCGCTGGAGCCGTGTGCATTACGAGGGCTTCGACCAGTTTGGCGCGCGCATCAGCCGCGACGTCGATGATTTCCATGCGCGCGTGGTGCAGCATGAAACCGATCACCTGAATGGCATCCTGTATCCGATGCGGATCAAGGATTTCACCCGCTTTGGTTACACCGAAGTGCTGTTCCCCGAGCTGGATCCCGATCACGACGATTGAATGTAGGGTGGGCCCATCGTGCCCGCGCCACGGGCTGATTAAGAAGTCAGCATACGCCGGCAATATATAATTGTAAAAAAGCCAAGCGCGGCAGCTTGATTGCCAGCCATGCCTGGCGCATCGCTGCCTTGCATGGCGGCGCGCCGTTCGCCGCTCCTGCGCGTCGTCTCTCCCATTTGCTTACTTCGGAAACTTGCCAATGCACCATGCGGTAGAAATGTTTATCCAGGATCTGGCCGTGATCATGTTGATCGCCGGTGTCGTCACGGTGCTGTTCAACCGTTTCAAACAGCCGGTGGTGCTTGGTTATATTGTCGCCGGGGTCATCATCGGACCGCATACGCCGCCGTTTTCGCTGATCACGGATGCACGCACGATTCAGATCCTGGCGGAACTGGGCGTGATCTTCCTGTTGTTTTCGCTGGGCCTGGAATTCAGCCTGAAGAAACTCGGCAAGGTTGGCGCCACTGCCCTTGTGGCGGCCCTGGCGGAGATTACGCTGATGCTGTGGGTCGGCTACGAGATCGGCATTTATTTCGGCTGGAAGCAGATGGATGCGGTATTCCTCGGCGCCATGCTGTCGGTATCGTCCACCACTATCATCGTCAAGGCGCTCAACGAGTTGGGCATGAAGCGCGAGAAATTCGCGCAACTGATTTTCGGCATCCTGATTGTCGAGGATGTGCTGGCGATCGGCATGATCGCTTTGCTGTCAGGCGTGGCGACCAGCGGTTCGGTGGATGCCGGCGATGCCGCGGTTACCATCGGCAAGCTGGTGCTGTTCATGATTGTCTCGCTGGTGGCGGGTATCCTGATCATACCGCGCCTGCTCGATTATGTTGCCAAATTCAAGAGCAAGGAAATGCTGCTGGTGACGGTGCTTGGCCTGTGCTTCGGCTTCTGTTTGCTGGTCATGAAAATGCAGTACAGCGTCGCATTGGGCGCCTTCATTATCGGCGCCGTGATGGCCGAGTCGCGTCACCTGCATCAGATCGAACGCCTGATAGAACCGGTGCGCGACATGTTCAGCGCCATCTTTTTCGTGGCCGTCGGCCTGTTGTTCAATCCGTCCATCCTGGCCCAATACTGGTTGCCGATTGCCGTGATTACGCTGGCGGTGGTGCTGGGCAAGGTCGTCAGCTGCGGCCTGGCGACTTTTCTGTCCGGCCATGACGGCCGCACTTCAATGCGGGTCGGCATGGGGCTGTCGCAGATCGGTGAATTTTCCTTCATCATCGCAGCGCTCGGTCTCAGCCTGAACGTCACCAGCGATTTCCTGTACCCGACCGTGGTGGCGGTATCTGCCGTGACTACCCTGTTGACGCCATACCTGATCAAGCTGGCCGATCCGCTCTCAACCCGCCTGGCGCAGGCCATGCCGGAGAAACTGGCGGCGCTATTCGGCATGTATTCCACCTGGCTCGACAGCTTGCAACCGCAGGGCGACCGCGCTCAGTTGTCGCGCATTATTCGCCGCATCCTGATGCAGGTGGTGGTGAATCTGGCGCTGGTGGCGGCGATTTTCATCATCGGCGGCTATTTTGCCCAGGCGCTTGGCGGCAGCATGTCGGCGTGGGTGGCGGATGCGCAGATTCAGAATGCGGTAGTGTGGGGTGGGGCGTTGCTGCTTTCATTGCCTTTCCTGATTGCAACTTATCGCAAACTGCACGCGCTAAGCATGTTGCTGGCAGAGATCGGCGTCAAGCCGGAATGGGCTGGTTCCTACAGCCATGCGGTGCGGCGCGTGATCGCCGAGGTGATTCCGGTGGTCTCCATCATCGGCATCATGTTGATGCTCGCCGCGCTCAGCAGCCGGATTCTGCCGCCGACCAATCTGCTGGTCCTGGTGCTGGTTGGCGCGGCGGCACTGGTGTTGGTGTTGTGGCAACGTTTTGTGAAATTGCATTCGAAATTGCAAATCGCGCTGCGTGAAACGATGGAACAGCAAGCTGACGAAAATCATTAAGATGAGCGGGCGAGGGCCTTGTTTTTCAAATTCACCTCGCGGTTTGGTTAAAATAGCGTCTTTACCTCTTTTTCAAGACAAAGCCATGACTGCCATGACCCAGGACGAACTCAAACAAGCTGTTGCCCGCGAAGCAATTAAATACGTGGTGGATGGCCAGATTGTCGGCGTCGGCACCGGCTCTACCGCCAATTTCTTCATCGATGAACTAGCCAAGATCAAGCATCGTATCAAGGGCGCCGTGGCTTCATCGGAAGCGACTGCCGCGCGCCTGCGGGCGCATGACATCGAAGTCTACGACCTGAACCAGGTCGCGACCATGCCGGTCTACATCGACGGCGCCGACGAAATCACGGAACAGGGCGCGATGATCAAAGGCGGCGGCGCCGCCCTGACGCGCGAAAAGATCGTCGCTTCGGTAGCCGAGAAATTCATCTGCATCGCCGACGGCTCCAAGCTGGTCAAGGTACTCGGCAAGTTTCCGTTGCCGGTCGAAGTGATCCCGATGGCGCAGGCGGTGGTGGCGCGCAAGCTGATCAAACTGGGCGGCGAGCCGCGTTTGCGATTCAAGGATGGCAAGCCGCTGATTACCGACAACGGTTGCGTGATTATCGATATGTTCGATCTGAGAATCACCGATCCGGTCGAGCTGGAACGGCAAATCAACCAGATCACCGGCGTGGTGACGGTCGGGTTGTTTGCGGCTCAGGGCGCTGACGTTTGTCTGCTGGGAACGCCAGACGGCGTGAAGACCCTGACCTTCTGATTGTCTCAAAGGCTGTAGTTGCTTCCGCATTGAAAATAGGCCCGGGGTTTGAATTGAACCCCGGGCCTATTTTTTTACGCTGAAAATCAGAACTGCTCCCAATCCTCCGCGGCGCCGGTTTGGCCGCCGCCGGCTTGTTTGTTCTGCATCGGGGCGTTGGCGATGGTTCTGGCCGTGCCCGCTTTTTTGCTCAAGAACATGACCTTGGCGTTCTTGGGCTGTGCGGCGGCTTGCATATGCGGGCTGTTGGCAGTGGTTGCCGCTTTAAAGGCAGGCACGTCATGAGATGCATCGAGCTTGAACATGCTGACGACCTGCGATAAATTGGCGGCGTGCTCTTGCAGCGATGCGGCGGCAGCGGCGGCTTCTTCCACCAGTGCGGCGTTTTGCTGAGTGACCTGATCCATCTGGCCGATCGCCTGGTTGATCTGCTCGATGCCGCTGCTCTGTTCCTGGCTGGCTGCGGTAATCTCGGCCATGATGTCGGTAACCCGTTGCACGCTGTCGACGATCTGCTCCATGGTCACCCCGGCTTCGGCCACCAGCTTGCTGCCGATTCCCACTTTGTCCACCGAATCGCCGATCAGGCCTTTGATTTCCTTGGCCGCTGTGGCGCTGCGCTGGGCCAGATTGCGCACCTCGCTTGCCACCACCGCAAAACCTCTGCCCTGTTCGCCGGCGCGCGCCGCTTCGACCGCCGCATTCAAGGCCAGGATATTGGTCTGGAAAGCAATGCCGTCGATCACGCCGATAATGTCGACGATTTTCTTGGACGAGGCATTGATCGAGTCCATGGTTTCGACCACTTGCGACACTACCGTGCCGCCCTTGACTGCCACGCTGGAGGCGGATACGGCGAGCTGATTTGCCTGGCGCGCATTGTCGGCGCTCTGCTTGACCGTGCCGGTAATTTCTTCCATCGATGCGGCGGTCTGTTCCAGCGAGCTGGCCTGCTGTTCGGTGCGCGACGACAGGTCGAGATTGCCTGCGGCGATCTGGTGTGACGCGACCTTGACCGATTCGCTGCTGCGGCGGATTTGCCCTAGAACCTCGGCGATCTTGTCGACGAACAGGTTGAACGCGCCGGCGATCTGCGCCAGCTCGTCTTTGCCTGCAGCGTCAAGACGTCGCGTCAGGTCGCCGTCGCCGGAAGCGATTTCCTGCATCGCATCGCGGATCAGTTCCAAGCGCTTGAGCGCCTGCACCACCAGCAAGGTCAGCGCCAGGGCCGCCAGCGCAATGATCAACAGCGCCGTGACGGTCGATGTGATCAGCATCGAGCTTACCGCCTGAGTCGCTTCGGCATAGTCCATTACCACTACCAGCATCCAGTCCGTGCCGGCGATTTTGCTCACATACAATCTGTCGTCGCGATCGTTGAGACGGATGCTGCTGCCGTCCTTGGCATGGTCGAGAGCCGCCAGTTTTTGCGCAGACAAGGTGCTCTCAAGCGCCGATACGGGCTTCAGGGCCAGCGCCGCATTGGGATGAGCGATGATGGTGCCGCTGCTGTCCGTCAGGAAAGCAAAACTGTTGGGCGTCGGCTTGATGGCGTTGACGTTGCGGATCACCGAATCCAGCACCACGTCGGCGGCGGAGATTGCCTTGACATGCCCTTTGCTGATCACCGGTTCGGCGAATGTAACCACCAGCTTGCCGGTGCTCGCATCCACATAGGGGGCGGTAAGTACCGGCGCTGCCGCTTGCGACGCCTTGAGATACCAGGGCCGGCCTGTGGGATCGTAACCGGGCGGCATCGGATGGGGCGCCAGCATCCGTTTGTCCGGGTAGGCCGTATAGGCATCGTCAAATTCCCCCGCCTTTTGTGCTGCCTTGATAAACGGGATAGGATCGGCAAGGTCGGCCGCCATATTTATCGAGGAAACGATGGCAGCCTTGGAGTGCACCCATTCCGCGATGCCGGATGAGTGGTCGCCGGCCAGTTGCAGCATTTGCTCGTTGAGCGATGCAAGCGTGTGGCTGCGGGTTGTGATGAAGTTGGCTGAAGCCAGGATCACCAGCGCGAGAACCACAATGGAGACGCAAATGACGACAAGCCGTGTACGAAGAGATGAAAACATTATAGGAAAATCCTGTTTGGAATATATGCCTGCTAGCAGCAAGGAAGGAGAAAGGATTAACGTCAGTCATCTCAGGGTTGAACATCTGGTGGACATGTCTGCCCCTGGCTGGTCTAACGGCCAATTATTTTTTGTTCTCAGGATATCGACATCGGATGCGGACGATCGCGGGAAGAGGCCCGTTTTTTGATCGTTCATTGGGCTATCGGTGAGCCCGTTAGCCACCTTATTCCACCCGGTGCGTCTTGAATTGCGTCTTGCTACACAGGTTCTCGACGCAATGAAAAAAATCCAGCGTCGCCTAGCGAGCTGGATTTCAGAGCGTAATCTTGGGGGCGGTCGGGTTTTCCCGCCCCGTCAGTCACCATGCCGGTGACGGCTATCAGGCGAACAGGCGCAACACCAGCGTATTGATCAAGGCGCCGCCGACGATCAGCCAGCCGAACAATACTGCCGCAAACATCAATGGTTTGATCCCTGCAGTGCGCAGCGAAGAGAAATGGGTGGAGATGCCTAGCGCCGCCATCGCCATTGCCAGCAGCACATTGTCGGCATCGTTGACATGCGACACCAGCGTGCCGGGCAGCAGCTTCATCGAATTGAACGCCACCACGGCGACAAAACCAAATGCAAACCATGGAATGGCCAGGCCGCCGGCGCCGCGCTTGGCAGTGCTGTCTGCTTTCTTATTCTGATGCTTGGCAGCGGCTGTCTTGTTCGCGATACAGGCCGACAAAAGCATCAGGAATGGCGCCAGCATCATCACTCTCACCATCTTGGCAATCACTGCGGTATCGGCTGCTTCGGGACTGATGGCGCGGGCTGCCGCCACCACTTGCGCGACTTCATGCACGGTGGATCCGGTATAGATGCCAAAGGCCAGCGGCGAGGCCGCCAGGAAATGCCAGTGCAGATTGAGCTGGTACAGCAGCGGATAGAGAAATATCGCCAGCGAACCGAATACCACTACGGTCGCCACCGCTACCGTGACTTGCGCCGGCTGCGCCCGCAGCACCGGTTCGGTGGCCATCACCGCGGCGGCGCCGCAGATGGAGCTGCCGGCGCCGATCAGCATGGCGGTGTCGCGATCCAGCTTGAATACGCGCGTGCCGAGCAGCAGCGCCATGCCAAAGGTGGAGCACAAGACCAGGGCGTCGATCAATACGCCGCTCAGTCCGACATGGCCGATATCCTGGAATGTCAGCCGGAAGCCGTACAAGATTATCCCCAGCCGAAGCAGGCTTTGTTTGGAGAAATTGACGCCGGGCGCACAGGCAGGGGCGATCCGCTGATAACCCAGGTTACCGACCAGCATGCCGATCACGATAGCCAGCGTCAACGCGCTGAAGCCGTGCGCCTGCAGCCAGTCTATCCTGGCGGCGGCAATTGCTGCGGCGGCAATCAGCGCGCTCAAGGCCAGTCCAGCCAGTCGTGGCAGGCGGGCTGTGGCGGGGCGAACTGCGGTTGTTGTGCTTGTTAGCGTCGAGGTATTCACAAAGACTTCCCATCATGATGCGGCGCGATGCCGCTATGGAAGTCACTATAACGATTTGATATCTAAAAGAAAAACGGATTAATTTTGTATAATCTACCTATTATGCAGGTAGATTTGTAAATAAATCTGCGGCCAGATGCGTTTCCGTCCGCAGTAGTTGTTGCTGTTGTTACTATCCTATACGGAGGCCGGTCCACGATGCGTCTCACCATCAGACAATTGCAGATATTCCTGGCTGTCGCCCATTCCGGCAGCACGACAGCCGCTGCAGAGCAAGTCGCACTCTCGCAATCGGCCACCAGCGCCGCCTTGAACGAGCTTGAAAACCTGCTGGATTGCCGCTTATTCGATCGCGTCGGCAAGCGCCTGATCCTCAACGATAACGGCCGCCTGTTATTGCCGCAGGCGGGGCAGGTGGTGGATGCCGCCAAGACCATAGAACAGCAGTTCCTGAGCCCGGGCATGGCGCAGGGCGGCGGCTTGCAAATCGGCTCCAGCACCACCATCGGCAGTTATCTGCTGCCATCGATGATCGCCGCTTACCGGCAGCAGCACAGTGAACTGCAAGTGCGGGTGACAATTGCCAACACGGCCGACATCGTCGCCGCGGTGGTCAATTTTGAAGTCGATGTCGGCCTGATCGAAGGCCCCACCCATGCCGCGGATCTGCAAGTGGAGCCATGGATGGTCGACGAGTTGCTGATTGTCGCCTCGCCGCAGCATCCTTTGGCCGGCGCCGAAAAGAAAGTCGGCGTGGCGCAGTTGCGCGAGGCCGAATGGCTGCTGCGCGAACCGGGCTCCGGCACGCGGGAAGCGGTCGAGCAGGTTTTGTTGCCCCATCTGCACCATTTACGGCAAAGCTATGAATTCGGCAATTCGGAAGCCATCAAACACGCCACCGCCGCCGGTCTTGGCGTCAGTTGCCTGTCGCATGCGGTGGTGGCGGATTTCCTGCAAAGCGGCAGGCTGGTTGAGCTGAGAACATCGCTGCCGAGATTGCATAGGCACTTCTACCTGATCCACAGCAAGCACAAGATCCTGTCGCTGCGGCTAATGCAGTTTCTCGCTTACTGCCGCAGCTGGACCTGAAATATCCGCCATGTTCAACCTGAACGGCCGCTCGCATCAATACGACTGATATCAAAATGGATATCAATCGTGATAAAAAAGTGATTAGTAAGACCAGCCAAGTGTTTTTACACTGGCTTCGGTATTTATTCTCTTGTGATGGATAGCGGAAAGCCTTTCGTAGAATTTTTCCTTTCACTATGTTGATATTGAAAAAGATATCGAAACTATGAAAAAATTCATTTGTTTGATATCACTTATGTTCGTAAGATGGCGAGGAGATTCAGCAGGAAAGGTCTATATTGATGGTTGCGCGTCTGCAATATGAAAAATCTGCAGTCACCAGCCATCCGGCAACGGGCCACATGAGTAGTAGTTAGTTAATCAGTTAACTAAGGCAGGCGTTTCACAATGTTCTGGCGCAAGATCAAAATAACTAAAGGAGACAAGCTGTGAAAATGATTAAATCGACGATTGTTGGATTGATGATTGGCGTGTTCGGCCTGGTGACGCAGGCTGGTGCGCAGGAGAAGGGGCCGATCGGCATTTCGATGCCGACTAAATCGTCCGCGCGCTGGATTGCCGACGGCGACAACATGGTCAAGGTATTCAAGGAAAAAGGTTACAAGACCGATCTGCAATATGCCGAAGACGATATCCCGAATCAGCTGGCGCAGATCGAAAACATGATTACCAAAGGCGTCAAGGTGCTGGTGATCGCCGCGATTGACGGCACGACATTGTCCAACGCTCTGCAAAAAGCCGCCGACAAAGGCGTCAAGGTCATTGCCTACGATCGCCTGATCCGCGGCTCCAAGAACGTCGATTACTACGCTACCTTCGACAATTTCCAGGTCGGCGTCCTGCAAGCCAGCTATATCGAAAAAGCACTGGACCTGAAGGGCGGCAAGGGTCCGTTCAATATCGAACTGTTCGGCGGTTCGGCTGACGATAACAATGCCTTCTTCTTCTACAACGGCGCGATGTCGGTACTGCAGCCGTATATCGATAAAGGCAAGCTGGTGGTACGCAGCAAACAGACTGGCATGGACAAGGTTTCGACCTTGCGCTGGGACGGCGCGGTAGCCCAGGCGCGCATGGATAACCTGCTCAGCGCCTACTACGGCAACGCCCATGTGGATGCGGTGCTGTCGCCGTATGACGGCATCAGCATCGGCATCCTGTCGTCGCTCAAAGGAGTAGGCTACGGCACACCCAAGTCGCCGATGCCGGTGGTGACCGGCCAGGACGCCGAAGTCCCTTCAGTGAAATCCATCGTGCGCGGCGAACAGCGCCAGACGGTATTCAAGGACACGCGCGAACTGGCCAAGGTGACGGTGGGCATGGTCGACGCCATGCTGAGCGGAAAAACGCCTGCCATCAACGATACCAAGACGTATAACAACGGCGTCAAGGTGGTGCCTTCCTATCTGTTGAAGCCAGTCAGCGTCGATGCCGCCAACTGGAAGCAAGTGCTGGTCGGCAGCAACTACTACACCGAAGCCCAGATCAAATAAGCGTCGGCTAAGACGTAGCAATACGTAGCGATAAAGAGTCTTGTTTGGCCGGACCTTGCATGCGCACGCGCGCTGCAAGGTCCCGGAGTCAGGCGCTGGCGAAGGTTTGAGGTAAGCGAGGTAATAACAGATGGAAACCATCCTGGAAATGCGCGGGATCGGGAAGACATTCCCGGGAGTCAAAGCATTGGACAATGTCAACCTGGCGGTCCGTAACGGCGAAATCCACGCCGTGGTCGGCGAAAACGGCGCCGGAAAATCCACCTTGATGAAAGTGCTGAGCGGGGTCTATCCGCACGGTTCCTACACCGGCGAGATCCATTTCGAAGGGCAGGAGCGGCAGTTCGACGGCATCGCCGACAGTGAAGAAATCGGCATCATCATCATCCACCAGGAACTTGCGCTGGTGCCGCTGCTGTCGATTACAGAGAATATTTTCCTCGGCAACGAGCAAGCCGTGAACGGCGTGATCGACTGGGAAGTTTCGTATGCCAAGACCAAGGAGCTGCTGGCCAAGGTCGGCCTCAAGGAATCGCCCAGCACGCTGATCACCAACCTGGGCGTCGGCAAGCAGCAGCTGATTGAAATCGCCAAGGCGCTGTCGAAACAGGTCAAGCTGCTGATCCTCGACGAACCCACCGCCAGCCTGAATGAAAGCGACAGCGACGCCTTGCTGGATTTGCTGCTGGAGCTTAAGGCTCAGGGCATTTCCTCTATCCTGATTTCGCACAAGCTCAATGAAATTTCCAAAGTCGCGGATTCGATCACGATCCTGCGCGACGGCTCCACGGTCGATACCCTGGACTGCCACAAGGAAGTGATCAGCGAAGACCGCATCATCCAGAACATGGTCGGACGCGAAATGGCGGACCGTTATCCCAAGCGCAGCCCGGACATCGGCGAAACCATTTTCGAAGTCAGGCAATGGCAGGTGCATCACCCGATCCATCCGGAACGGCAGGTCATCAAGGGCGTTGATTTCCATGTCAGGAAAGGCGAGATCGTCGGCATCGCCGGCTTGATGGGCGCCGGCCGCACCGAACTGGCGATGAGCATTTTCGGCCGCGCCTACGGCCAGCGCATCAGCGGCAAGGTGTTTTTGCGCGGCAAGGAAATCGACGTCAGCACGGTGCAAAAAGCCATTGACAACGGCATCGCCTATGTCACCGAAGACCGGAAAGGCTACGGCCTGATCCTGGACCAGGACATCAAGAAGAATATTACGCTGGCCAACCTCGACGGCGTGGCCGACAAGACCGTGATCGACGAAGGGCGCGAGTATTCGGTCGCCGCCGATTACCGGCGCCAGCTGAAGATACGCTGCTCGAACGTGTTCCAGAAAGTGTTGAACCTGTCCGGCGGCAACCAGCAGAAAGTGGTGCTCAGCAAATGGCTGTTTTCCAACCCCGATGTGCTGATCCTGGACGAACCGACGCGCGGCATCGACGTCGGCGCCAAGTACGAGATCTATACCATCATCGACCAGCTGGCCAGGGAAGGAAAATGCATCATCATGATTTCATCGGAAATGCCGGAGCTGCTGGGCATGTGCGACCGCATCTATGTCATGAACGAGGGGAAATTTGTCGGCGAACTGACGGCGGCGGAAGCATCCCAGGAAAAAATCATGCGCGCGATAGTGCGGAATGTGAAGAACGGAGACAATTGAAATGAACCAAGATATTCTGACGCCGGCAGCCAGTGAAAACCGGCCCCAGCCCGCAGCCGAAAAGAAGGAATACAGCGGCTTCCTGAAGCACAACATGCGTGAGTACGGCATGCTCATGTCCTTGATCGCGATCATGGCGTTTTTCCAGTACATGACCAACGGCACCCTGATGCAGCCGCTGAACCTGACCAACCTGGTGCTGCAGAACAGCTACATCGTCATCATGGCGCTGGGCATGCTGATGGTCATCGTGGCCGGCCATATCGACTTGTCGGTGGGGTCGGTGGTCGGTTTCATCGGTGCGCTGGCGGCAGTGCTGATCGTCAACCTGCACATGAACTTTGTACTGGCCAGTATCCTTTGCATCCTGGCCGGCGGCGTGATCGGCGCGGCCCAGGGTTATTGGGTGGCGTTTTTCAAGATTCCTTCATTCATCGTCACCCTGGCCGGCATGCTGGTGTTCAAGGGGCTGACGCTGGCGCTGCTGCAAGGTCAATCGATAGGGCCCTTCCCTGACGATTTCCAGATGCTGAGTTCGGGCTTCATCCCCGATCTCTTCAGCGCTGCAGATTTGCGCATTACTTCCTTGCTGGTGGGCGTCGTGGTCGCCGCCATCATGATTTTCGTCAAAGTCCGCGCCCGCAACAAGCAGGCCAAGCATGGGATGGAGGACGAACCTTATGTGTTCTTCATCTTGAAGAATGCCGTGTTTGCGGCCGTCATCATTTTCTTCAGTTACCTGCTGGCTTCTTATAAAGGCATGCCGAATGTACTGATCATCATGTTCCTGCTGATGGTGGTGTACACCTTTATCGCCAACCGCACCACCATCGGACGCCGCATTTATGCAGTCGGCGGTAATGAGAAGGCCGCCAAGCTGTCCGGTATCAAGACCGCGCGCGTATCGTTTTACACCTTCATCAACATGGGCATGCTGGCGGCGCTGGCGGGTTTGATTTTTGCAGCCCGCCTCAACACAGCCACGCCTAAAGCCGGCACCGGTTTTGAACTGGACGTGATTGCAGCCTGCTTCATCGGCGGCGCCTCGGCGTCCGGCGGCGTCGGCAAGGTCATGGGAGCTGTGATCGGCGCTTTCGTGATGGGCGTGATGAACAACGGCATGTCGATCATGGGTATCGGCATCGATTATCAACAGGTGATCAAGGGCCTGGTATTGCTGGCCGCCGTATTTGTCGACGTCTACAACAAGAACAAATAGAACAACTGCAATGCCGCTGCGGATGATTGATACGCAGCTGGCGACGTTCCAGATTCCGTTTTATAGCTGGCATCCGTCCCGGTGCGGAGGGATGCCGCCCTGATCATTTCAAAAGGAAGCCAAAGATGACTGTCGATAAAAAAGGCCCGCTGCAAAATAACCGTCCGCTGCGCTCGGCCGAATGGTTTGGCAGCAACGACAAGAACGGCATGATGTACCGCAGCTGGATGAAGAACCAGGGGATTCCCGATCATGAGTTCCAGGGCAAACCTATCATCGGCATCTGCAATACCTGGTCCGAACTGACGCCATGCAATGCGCATTTCCGCAAGATCGCCGAGCATGTCAAACGCGGCATTTCGGAAGCGGGCGGATTCCCGGTGGAGTTCCCGGTGTTCTCCAACGGCGAGTCGAATCTGCGCCCGACCGCCATGCTGACCCGCAATCTGGCCAGCATGGATGTGGAAGAATCGATACGCGGCAATCCGATGGACGCGGTAGTGCTGCTGGTCGGCTGCGACAAGACCACGCCGGCCTTGCTGATGGGCGCCGCCAGCTGCGATATCCCGGCGATTGTGGTCACCGGCGGACCTATGCTGAACGGCAAGCACGAAGGCAAGGATCTCGGTTCCGGCACCGCGGTCTGGCAACTGAGCGAGGCCGTCAAGGGCGGCCAGATCAGCATGCATCAATTCCTGGCGGCTGAATCCGGCATGTCGCGCTCGGCCGGCACCTGCAACACCATGGGCACGGCCTCGACCATGGCTTGCATGGCGGAGGCGCTGGGAACTTCCCTGCCGCACAATGCCGCGATCCCGGCAGTCGATGCGCGTCGCTATGTATTGGCGCACATGTCGGGCATGCGGATTGTCGACATGGTGTGGGAAGACTTGCGGCTGTCGAAAATCCTGACCCGTGCTGCATTCGAAAATGCGATCCGGGTCAATGCCGCGATCGGGGGGTCGACCAATGCCGTGATTCATTTGAAGGCGATCGCCGCCCGTATCGGCGTGCCGCTTGAATTGGAAGACTGGACAAAAATTGGCCGCGGCACGCCGACGCTGGTTGATTTGCAGCCGTCCGGCCGTTTCCTGATGGAAGAATTTTACTATGCCGGCGGTTTGCCCGGCGTACTGCGCCGCCTGGGCGAAGCCGGGTTGTTGCCGCACAAGGACGCCTTGACGGTGAACGGCAAGTCGCTTTGGGAGAACAACCAGGACGCACCTATCTACAACGACGAAGTGATCCGTGTCATCGACAAGCCCCTGATCGCCGACGGCGGCATCTGCATCTTGCGCGGCAACCTGGCGCCGCGCGGTGCGGTGCTCAAACCATCCGCTGCCTCGCCGGAACTGATGAAACATCGCGGCAAGGCGGTGGTGTTCGAAGATTTTGCACATTACAAGGCGCGCATCAACGATCCGGAACTGGATGTCGATGCCAGCTCGGTGCTGGTGATGAAGAATTGCGGACCGAAAGGCTATCCCGGCATGGCCGAAGTCGGCAACATGGGCTTGCCGCCGAAGTTGCTGGC
Source organism: Collimonas sp. OK242 (assembly GCF_900107095.1). Classification (GTDB taxonomy): domain Bacteria; phylum Pseudomonadota; class Gammaproteobacteria; order Burkholderiales; family Burkholderiaceae_D; genus Collimonas. Next base: position 231,273 of record NZ_FNOR01000003.1, on the reverse strand, counting down.
ACAAGGCATCAAAGACATGGTGCGGATTTCCGATGCCCGCATGAGCGGCACGGCTTACGGCACCGTGGTCCTGCACGTGGCGCCGGAAGCGGCTGCCGGCGGACCGCTGGGAATTGTGCAAGATGGCGACTGGATAGAACTGGATTGCGAAGCAGGGCGTTTGCACCTGGACATCAGCGATGCCGAAATGGCGCAGCGCCAGACTGCAAGAGCAATAGTGAACGCAGAAACCGTGACTGCACACAGCGGTTACCAGCGCTTGTATATCGACCGGGTATTGCAAGCCGACGAAGGCTGCGATTTCGATTTCCTGGTCGGCTGCCGCGGGTCGGCCGTACCTAAACATTCCCACTAGGCTGCTTCTGTAAGCAAGCCGGTAAACTGGAGAAGCACATGTTGTTGGTTCAATTCAAGCAAGCCGACGGCCAGCGTCGGATCGGAGTACTGGAAGATGAAGGCCGGAAAATCCATGTGGTGGAAGGCTATGCCTCAAGCTATGAGCTGGCGCAAGCAGCGATCGCCGGCAACAGTTCCTTGCAAAGCCTGGCCAGCGCCGGGCTGGGAGCTGTCGTTCTGGATTACGCTGAAGTCGCACAGGCCGGCCGCCTGCTGCCGCCGCTGGATCACAGCGACAGCGCCCATTGCTACGTCACCGGTACCGGCCTTACCCATCTGGGCAGCGCCGACGGCCGCGACGCCATGCACAAGAAAATCAGCGATGTCGATACCCTGACCGACAGCATGAAAATGTTCCGCATGGGGCTGGAAGGCGGCAAGCCGCTGCCCGGCCAGACCGGAGTGCAGCCGGAATGGTTTTACAAAGGCGACGGCAGCATCGTCTGCGCCGGCGAGCAGCCGTTGACGATGCCGCAATTTGCGCTGGACGGCGGTGAAGAACCCGAGATTGCGGCGCTGTATGTGATTGCTGCGGACGGTACGCCATGCCGGCTCGGCTTTGCGATCGGCAATGAGTTTTCCGATCATGTCACCGAACGTCAGAACTACCTGTATCTGGCACATTCCAAGTTGCGGGTCTGTGCTGTCGGCCCGGCCCTGCTGCTAGGCGATTTGCCGCCGCATGTAGAAGGCATGTCGCGTATTCGCGGCGTCAACGGCCAGGTGCGTTGGGAAAAACCGTTTGTCAGCGGCGAACAGAATATGTCGCATACGGTTGCCAACCTGGAGCACCACCATTTCAAGTACCCCTTGTTCCGCCGCCCCGGCGACGTGCATATCCATTTCTTCGGCACGGCGACCTTGAGTTGCTCGGACGGCATCCAGGTCGCGCCCGGGGAAACATTCGAGATCGACGTGGCTGCCTTCGGACCGCCGTTGCGCAATCGGCTGGCGGTCGAGACTTTGGCGCCGCCGCAGATACGCCAGCTGTAACTCGGCCGCTCCGCGTTACCGCTATTTTATTGTTAGGAAAAGCATGGACATTACAGGCGAATCGCTGATCGGCGCTTCTCATATCAAAGGCGGAGGAACTGCTTTTTTTGCCTTCAATCCCGCCACAAACAGCGAACTTCAACCGGCATTCCATACCGCCGGCAAAGCCGAGGTCGACATCGCTTGCGAGTTGGCCCGGATCGCTTTTGATCCATACCGGAATACCGATCCGGAGACGCGCGCCCGCTTCCTGGAAAGCATCGCTGAAAATATCCTGGCTCTCGGCGATCAGCTGATAGAGCGTGCGATGAGTGAAAGCGGCTTGCCGCGCGCCAGGCTGGAAGGCGAACGCGGCCGCACCGTGGGCCAGCTCAAGTTATTTGCTGAAGTGCTGCGCGAAGGTTCATGGCAGGATGCGCGGATCGACCCGGCGCTGCCGGACCGCAAGCCTTTGCCGCGCGTCGATTTGCGCCTGCGCATGATCGCCTTGGGGCCGGTTGCGGTGTTCGGCGCCAGCAATTTTCCCTTGGCGTTTTCAGTGGCTGGCGGTGATACCGCAGCAGCGCTGGCGGCGGGATGCCCGGTGGTGGTGAAAGCCCATCCAGCCCATCCCGGCACCTCCGAGCTGGTCGGGCGGGCGCTGCAGAAAGCAGTATCGGCAGCAGGTTTGCCGGAAGGCGTATTTTCGCTGTTGACCGGTATCGGCAACGATCTCGGCATCGAACTGGTGCAACATCCGGCGATACAGGCAGTCGGCTTCACCGGCTCGCGCCAGGGTGGGCTGGCATTGATGGCGGCGGCTGCCGCGCGTCCTCAGCCGATCCCGGTGTATGCCGAAATGAGCAGCATCAATCCGGTATTCCTGATGCCGCAGGCGCTGGCCGACCAGGCCGATACGCTGGCCGCCGCTTTCGTCGATTCGCTGGTGCTGGGCGTCGGCCAGTTCTGCACCAATCCTGGGCTGGTGCTGGCGTTGCAAGGTCCGGATCTGGAGCGTTTCAGTGCCGGCGCCGCCGCGCAACTGGCGCAGCGCAATGCCGCGACCATGCTGACGGCTGGCATTCATCATGCGTATCAAAAAGGCGTCGGCCGGCTTGCCGCCAACTCCCGAGTGCGCCAACTCAGCCAGGGCGTCGCCAGCGGTGCGGCAGGCAGCGGCGTGCCGGCATTGTTCAGCACCAGCGCCCAGGATTTCCTGAGCGATCCGCAGTTGTCGGAAGAAATATTCGGACCGGCGTCGCTGCTGGTCGCATGCCGCGATATGGCCGAGATGCTCGCGGTGGCGGAGCGGCTGGAAGGGCAGCTGACCGCAACTTTGCAGATGGCCGATGGCGATCACCGGGCCGTGCGCGGACTGCTGCCTATCCTGGAGCGCAAGGTCGGGCGGATTTTGGCGAACGGCTTTCCGACCGGGGTCGAGGTGTCATATTCCATGGTTCACGGCGGACCGTTCCCGGCCACATCGGACAGCCGCGCGACGTCGGTGGGCACGGCTGCCATCCAGCGCTTTTTACGGCCTGTTTCGTATCAAAACATACCGCAGGACCTGTTGCCGGCAGCGATTCAGGACAGCAATCCGCTGGCGATCACGCAGCGTATCAATGGCCGGCTCGGCAGCAAATAAGGTTGTAAGTAAGGTTGTAAGTAAGGTAAGCGAGTTTTCTACGTAGCACATTGAACAGGAGTTGATATGCCGGCAGTAAACGATATGGCAGAAGCACAGCTGGCGCGTTTCCCCAGCCTGAAAGACAAGAACGTATTCATCACCGGCGGCGGCAGCGGTATCGGCGCGGCGATTGTCAGTGCATTTGCGGAGCAGGGCGCGCGCGTGGCTTTCGTCGATATCGAAACCGAAGCCAGCGCGGCTTTGTGTGAAAGCCTGGCAGCAGCAGGCCTGGTCAAGCCGCTATTTCGCCATTGCGACATCCGCGACATTGCCGCATTGCAGGCGACCATACAGGGATTGGCGCAAGAGTTGGGTACCTTCGATGTGCTGGTCAACAATGCCGCCAACGACCAGCGCCATCAGCTGGCGGAAGTGACCGTCGATTATTGGGACGACCGGATTGCCATCAATCAGCGCCCGATGTTCTTTACCTGCCAGGCGATTGCGCCGGGCATGCAAAAAAAGGGCGGCGGATCGATCATCAATCTCAGCTCGATCAGCTGGCATCTGTCGAATGGCGGCTATCCGGTGTACACCACGGCCAAGGCAGCTGTGGTCGGCCTGACGCGCGGCCTGGCGCGCGACTTGGGCCCGCACAACATCCGCGTCAATACCGTATCGCCGGGATGGGTGATGACCGAAAGACAGATCGCCTTATGGCTGGATGCCGCAGGCGAAGAAGACATCAAGCGCAACCAGTGCCTGCCCGGAAAACTGCAGCCGTGGCATCTGGCGCGCATGGTCTTGTTCCTGGCCGCGGATGACAGTGCGATGTGCACTGCGCAGGAATTCATCGTCGATGCAGGTTGGGCCTGAATGGGCACTAGTGCCTAGCTGCGCGCATCTTTAGGCTTGTCGCCTAGCGGCCAGTCATGTGATTTTCCGGGATAGACCGGTCGCGGCTGATGGGTGAAAAATTCCGATACATCCACCGCCTCCTGATCTGTCAGGGTGCCGCCTTGGCCCAGCGGCATATTGTGTTTGACGAACGCCGCTGCGGTGTAGGTGCGGGCCATGCCGGCGCCGTCGTTGAAGGAGTCGGCTCCCCATAGCGGCGGGAAGGTATAGCCGTGTTCGCCGCCTTTCATGCCAGATCCATCCGCACCATGACAGCTGGCGCATTTGTCCGCATACACCTGCTTGCCATGGTTGGCATCCGCCTTGAGCTTCTGGTCGATCGCTCCGAAACCTCTTCCCGTCACGCTTACGCCAGTCGGCACTCCGGTTGACAGCCACTGCATGTAAGCCAGGATATTCGTCATTTCCGTTGACGTATATGGCAGCGGCTTGCCATTCATCGAGCGTTCGAAGCAATCGTTGATCCGTTCCTGCAAGGAGATCAGCTTGCCGCTGCGCGCGCGGTATTCCGGGAAAACTCCCCAGATGCCGACCCAAGGCGAGGCATACGCCGTGGCGCCGCCAGCCAAATGACAATTGCTGCAATTGAGGCCGTTCCCGACATTTTTGGGCAGGCGCTGACGGGTCTCGTTCATCAGTTGCCGGCCCTCCTGAATCGCGACGCCTCTGGGGCCGGCCGGAATGCTTGATTCCGATGGTGCCCGCACCTCAGACACTACTGCCTGCGCGCCCGCGTCGCATACAAAGAAAGCGGCTGCGACAAAAGCCTGAAATCGGTATTTTTCTAATTTAGTTAACATCGACCATCCCCTTTTTTCTGATTTTTTATCGCTGCTACCGAATTACGATGTTTGCCGCCGCCATCATGGTTGACGTCTGTACTCTAGTAGATTTGCGCCGCGACATCCCGTATCGTTTGCTGCAGGATTTTCGCGCCCGGGGAAAGTATCTGCAAACGCCGGGTGATGATGCCGAAGCCATCCATCTTGCAAGGCAATTCGATCGGCAGTATCGCCAGCACATTCACCTGGGCATAAAAGCGCGCCACTTCGGCCGGCATCACGTGCAGGAAATCGGTCTGCTGCAGCAGGCTGCTGATGACCAGGATCGCAGTAGTATCTACCACGTTGGCAGGCGGCGCCAGGCCGTCCTTGTGAAACATCATGTCGACCCGATGGCGCAAGATGCTGCCCTTGGGCGGCAGGATCCAGCCGGCATCGGCGATATCCTTCAATTGCAGGTTCGTGACATGGCGCAAGGGGTGGTCGACCCGCGCCACTGCGCATACCGGTTCGTCCGATAACTCTTCATATTCGAGATTGCGGTTGTCATCCTGATCCATGATGCGCGCCACCAGGAAATCCAGCGAGCCGCGCTGCAACCGTTCCAGCAAGATATTGCTGCTCTCGACCTCGACCCCGATCCGCAGCATCGGCGCCTGCTGCTTGAGCCGCGCAATCGCCGGCGGCAGCAGCGCCATGCCGGGCGACAAGATCGCACCGACATTGACTTGCCCCGACAGGCCGGATTTCAGCGCCGTGATGTCGTCGTGCGCATGCGACAAACTGGTCAGCGCCATGCGCGAATGGCGGATCATGGCTTCGCCATAGATGGTCGGCCGCATGCCGCGCGGCAGCCGCTCGAACAGCTGCACATCCAGCATGTCTTCCAGATCCTTGAGTTGCTTGGAGGCGGCCGGCTGCGTCATGTTGAGCGCTTCCGCCGCCCGATGGATATTGCGCTCCTCATCCAGTGCTATCAGCAAGAGCAGCTGACGGGTTTTCAGGCGCGCGCGCAGAAACCAGTTGGTGTCGTTGATAGCCATTGTCGTCTCATTAGTTGATTTTTTTATATTTCTTGTCGGGTCCAACTTAGTGGACCAATTTACTGGATCCCTTTTTGATCCACTTCGCCCCACCGATTTTGTCGCCGCGGCGAAGCTCTCAAAATGATACCAAATACAGTATTGATGTGGCGTAAAAATTCATTGGATCGATATCACTGCAATCCTTACTATGAGTCCACATTCACGCTGGTCTGGCGCCGTCAAGCTTGCTTAGCTAAGGGAGGCAGTCTCGCAGTGGATGAATTCATAATAAATTCAAGGAGACGTAAGCATGATTCTTTCCCAAACTCTCGGCGCGCCATCCCGGGCGCTGGCAGCTATCGCCGTAATCGGTCTGTTCGGCCTGGCCGCCGGCGCTGCACAAGCACAGACCAATGTCACTATCTATGGCCGGGTTGACGCCGGCGTCGACTTTCAAACCAATGTTGCGCTGAAAGACGCCAGCGGCAATCCCACCGGCCAAACTGGCAGCAAGCTGGCGGCATCCGGTAATCAGTGGGGCACCAGCATGATTGGTTTCAAGGGTAGCGAAGACCTGGGTGGCGGACTGAGCGCCTTCTTCTTGTTGGAATCCGGTTTTGACGCCACCAACGGCAGCACCAACGGCAGCGCCTTGTTCAATCGGCGTTCTTATGTCGGCTTGAACGGCAGCGCCGGCTCGATCAAGTTCGGCAAAAACCTGTTTATCGTCAATGACGTCTGGAATCTCGATCCTACCGGTCAGCAATTCATGAGTACGCAGAATTTGGTCAAGGGCCGCAACTGGCCAGGGGCTAACAACGTGATCGAATATCAAACACCAACCTGGGGCGGCTTTAACGCCACGGTGCAAACCAGTTTGGGTGAACAGGCCGGTTCCACCAAAAATGGCCGTAAAGACGGCATTTCGCTGCTGTACACCACCGGTGGACTCGAACTGCGTGCTATCTATGACGTGATCCGCGATGCCAACGGCCGCTATACCGACGTCTACACCGCATCGAAGGATCTGATTGTGGGCGGAACTTACACAGCGGACCAGTTGAAACTGTTCGCCGGATACGAGAATGTCTCGGCCCCGGATACTGCCGCGGCTACCGATCCGGACAAGATCAATCACTACTGGATCGGCGCCAACTACGCGGTGACACCGGCATTGGCATTGATCGGTGCGGCGTTCCATGCCAAGTTGAACCACGATGCGGGAAGCGCCAGCCTGTTCATGGTCGGCGCCAACTACAATCTGTCGAAACGGACTTTGCTGTATGCGGCTGTCGGCACGATGCGCAACAAGGGTAACGCCGACTTTGGAACGGAATTCGATAGTCCGTTGCCAGGCCACGCGCAAAACGGCGGTTATGCCGGGATCAGCCATTCTTTCTAAATGGTGGCTTTGAGGTAAGCTGTCAGTCACGGAAATACGTAGCGTAATACAACAACGAGGTCGCACAGACCTCGTTGGCATTTCAAGAAAGATGGAGACATGACGACTGCGACAACCAGCGCCACCGCGGATCTGCTGTTTGACGGCAAGCATTTGCTAGGAGAAGGCGTGTTGTGGTGCCAGCGTACTCAACGTTTGTTCTGGACCGATATTCTTGGCGCCGCCCTGTGGTGCCATACACCGGCTACGGGCGCGACCCGCAGCTGGCCGATGCCGGAGCCGCTGGCGACTTTTGCCCTGACCGAGGACGACGACCGGTTGCTGCTGGGGCTGGCGTCGCAACTTGCGTGGTTCAGTTTTTCCAGTAAGGAGGTGACGCCGATTTGCACGGTCGAGGCGGAGCTGCCGCATACCCGCTTGAACGATGGCCGTTGCGATCGCTTCGGGCGTTTTGTCTTCGGCACCAAGAACGATGCGCCGGGCCTGGCGCGCTGCTGCAGTTTCTATCGGCTCAATACCGATCTGACGCTGGAGCGTCTGGCATTGCCGGCGGTAGCAATCAGCAACAGCATCTGCTTCAGTCCGGATGGTCGCACCATGTATTACTGCGATTCGCCCAGCAAGACGATTCGCTGTTGCGACTACGACACCGGTGCCGGCACGATCGGCAACGATCGCCTGTTCGCCAGCTTGCAGGAGCAGCCGGGCGAACCGGATGGCTCGGCCATCGACAGCGCAGGTTACCTGTGGAACGCCCAGTGGGGCGGTCATCGTGTGCTGCGCTATGCGCCGGACGGCAGCATTGACCGCATTGTCCATGTGCCGGTGGCGCAGCCTAGTTGCGTGGCGTTCGGCGGGGAGGCTTTGGATACCTTGTACATCAGCAGCGCGCGTGAATCGCTATCGGATGCTGCCTTGCTGGCTGAGCCGGCAGCGGGGGGAGTGTTCCAGTTACGCCTGCCGGACGTGCACGGTTTGCCGGAAGCCCGGTTCCGAGGCTGACCCAGTCGCAGGCGTGGCGAAAACGCTGCGGCTGGATTCCTGCATCAATTCATTGCGCTGAATTACGTTGTTTATAGATAGCTGACGGTCATGACGACCGGGCTAAGAGCGGCGCCTGCAGCCGGCGTCTTGGCAGACAGACCCAGTTGGGTATGTCCCCGCAGGGTCATCTGGAAAGCGGCCGCTTCCTGGGTTCCCAGCGGTTTGCCGTCGCGCGTCAATGTTATTGTCGTGGCGGCTGAATTGGCTTCGCTGCCGGTGCGTTGAAACGAAACGGCGAAGGCACTAAGCTTGTCGCATTGGAGGTCCAGCTGGCCGGCATTGAAGCTGCCGGTGCTGCAAGGCGGTTCGACAATACTGCCGGTGAAATGGATGGTGCCGCCGTTGGCGCTGGCCATGGCGCCTGAAGCCAGGGATAGCAGGGCGGATAAGACCGTGAGTTTTAACAGGACGATTTTCATTGTTGCTCCTTTAAGATAGTAAAACTCGCAAATGCGTTTCCATGTGGAAATAGTACTGCATGGAAATTTTAATTGCGAGTGTTTAACTCGTCTTAATCAGGAGAAAACAATAAGTTTTTTCTTAAAAATATTTTGCTCAAAAAATGTTGCGTCTGGGATGTATTCCATCATGTGGCCAGAATGCGCCCGATCGCTGCACTGTTGACGGCGATTCTTTCGCTATCCTGATACAGCAACTCCACCCGCTGCTGCAACGGATGCCAGGCTGACCATTTTTCCGCCTGGGCGCTGGCATCGATCTCCTGCGACGCGATCGGCACGCCATCGGAGGGCGGCAAGGGCGCGTCCGGATTGAGGACCAGTTCCGCCAGCCCCAAGGTCTTGCTGACACGCGCAGTCGCCGCATCCAGTTCGACATTGACTGCGCCATGCGGCATCCCTTCAGCGTTGCGGCGCAGCAGCATGCGCAGGGCGGCCACGTGCGCCATGACCAGATAATTGTGAACAATAAACTGATTCAGGTTTTCCACTGCGCGCTGCTTGCTGACCGGCTCGTCGAGCATGCGCACCAGCGTCGACACCAGTTCGGAAATACTGTCGAGAAAACGCTTGCGGCAGATACGGTAGATGAAGTCGTCGCGCACCTTGCCTTGCATGAGATTGTTGCTGGCTTCCAGAAAGCGCTGGTTGCTTTTCAAGACATTCCGGATCAACTGTGGCAGCGTGCGATATTCCCAGCTCGGCAAGACGAAGCTGAATGCGGTAGCGATGGCCGCGCCGATCAAGGTGTCGATCAGGCGTTCGCCGATGACATGGCCGCTACTCGGGATCACCAGATTGATTTGCAGCAGAATCTGCATACTGGCGGCGATCGCCGTGTAGCGATACTTGACGTAGATGAATGCCGGCGCCGCCACGGTGGCCATGAACAAAAAGCCGAGCAATGCAATCGGCTCGTGCACGAAACGCAAGATCAGCGCGGTCGCCACGCAGCCTATCAGGGTGCCGATCAGACGGTCGCTGCGGCGCTGTTTGGTCTGGCTGAAGCTGGGCTTCAAAATGATGGCAATCGTCAGCACGATCCAGTAGCCGTGGCCGGCGTAGGGCAGGGCATCGGCCGCCAGCAGGCCGCAGGAAATCGCCAGCGCGGCGCGCACCGCAAAACGGAAGGTCGGCGAGTGCCAGCGCAGATTGGCGACCAGCACGCCCAACTGGTATTTTTGCTGCGTCAGGAACGGCGTCATGTCTTTGCCCAGCAGCACCGGCAACGGTCCTTGCACGCTTTGCGTGGCGTGGTGCAGCTGGCCGATCATGTCGATCGCATCGCAAATTTTGCCGTAGGCGGCGCGCAAGATGTCCAGCGCTTCCTCGGATACCTTGCCGGCCAGGCTGTCCTGCTGCAATTGTTGCAGTTCGCTGTCGATCGAGCGCTGCTCTGCCTTGTAGCTGATGCTGGCGAACGAGGCGCGCTTGCGGGTGACGGCGTAGGCGATCGTTTCGATATCCTTGGCCGCCTTGTTGACCAGGTCGCGCAGATAAGTCAGGACTTCGGCGTCGGCCAGATGCTGGCGCAGGATGGCGTAGTCGGTATGGGTCGAGAGTATGTGCTCATACAGGTCGAACATGCCGAAATGGACTTGCACCAGGATCGCATCTTCCTGGTTCCTGGGATCGCGCAGGATCAGGTCGCGCGATGCCTGCTGTTTTTCCGCCAGCACGATCTGCTGGCGCACCAGCGTATTGAACTGGCTGTTGAGGTCGACATGCATATCGTAGAAATCGGCCTTGATATTGATATAGCGCGCCAGTTCAAACAAGGCTTCGGCCAGCACCTGCTGCTTGATGCGGCTGCGCAAGAACCAGGACACCGTCATCGAGTACGCCAGGTAAGACAGGCCGCCGGCCAGGAACAAGCCGGTATGGAAAAACGCCTGTTCCACGTTCATGGCGTTTTCCATCGATAAAGTCATCACGAACAAGGCGGCAAATTGCAAGGGCATGGCTTTTTTGCCATACACCACCATCATGCTGGCGAGGAAAGTCACTGCCACCAGCATGAAGCTCAGCAGCCAGTGAAACGGCGCGCTTAAGCTGATGATGAGGGTGACCACGGTGCATAACAGCACGCTCGACAGCATTTCGTTGAACTTGTGGCGCAGCGTGCTCGGCAAATCCATCAGGCTGGTCGACAAGGCGCCGATACAAACCGTCATCGCGGTCGGCAGGTCGCTGAACTGCAGCACCAGCAAGGTCAGCCCCACCACGCCTGTGGCGATCCGCAAACCAGTATAGAAATAGTGACTGAAAATAAAGGTGCGCAGATCTAGAGCGTAGTGCATGTAGGTGTCATGGCGTTAGCTGGCGAGGCTGAAAGTGTACCGCGTTTGCCAGCAAAAACTGAGCCGGATGGTGCAAAAAAGGCATGGAAGCGATTTGTCCGTCAGATGCCCGGCTTTCCCTCGCGGTTTTTACGGTTTTTTACACTTTGTTTACACCCCCATGAAGACTCTTTACAACATTTTTAGAAGCTTCTCTATAGCCTGTCGGTACCGCAACTAATCTGTAATGAGGGTAATGATGGACTTGGTACTGGACGGAATTTATGTTGGCGCAATCGTGGCGATGTTTGTCGTCACCTGGGCGCTGGCGGTGGGATGCAAAAAGCTGGAGGACAGGCAATGAACCCGTTTTATGTACTTGGCGCGGTGGTGACCGTTGCGCTGCTGGTGTATCTGGTCGTGGCCCTGATCAAAGCGGAGGACTTCTGAGATGACCTCCCAATCCACCATGTTGTTGATCGCTTTCCTGGCGGTGCTGCTTGTGCTGAGTTATCCGCTCGGCAAGTTTATCGTGCAAGTCGCCGCCGGCTCTTCAGATCATGCGCCGGTAACCGGTTTCGGCTGGTTCAGCCGGGTTGAGCAATGGCTGTATCGTTGCGCCGGCATCAAGGCCAAGTCCGATATGAACTGGAAGACCTATGCGCTGGCGCTGCTGCTGTTTAATACTATCGGCGCGCTGGCTACCTTCGCCTTGCAGCGTTTCCAACTCTGGCTGCCGCTGAATCCTCAGCATTTTGCCAATCTCAGTTCAGATTCCGCATTTAATACTGCGGTCAGCTTTGTCACCAACACCAACTGGCAAGGTTATTCGGGCGAAAGCGCGATGAGCTACCTGACCCAGATGCTGGTGCTGGCGGTGCAGAACTTCTTTTCCGCAGCTACCGGCCTTGCGGTTGCCTTTGCCCTGATCCGCGGCTTCTCGCGTCATTCAGCGCAGTCGATCGGTAATTTCTGGACCGACGTCACCCGTTCTACCGTGTACCTGCTGTTGCCATTGTCGGTGATTTTCTCGGTATTCCTGATCAGCCAGGGCGTGATCCAGAATTTCGACTCGTATAAAGACGCCAACATTGTGCAGCCGCTGACCTATCAGCAGCCTAAAGTCGGCGCCGACGGCCAGCCGGTCAATGATGCCGCGGGCAAGCCGGTGCTGGAAACCATGAACACCAAGGTGCAAACCCTGGCCATGGGTCCGGTGGCGTCGCAGGAAGCGATCAAGATGATCGGCACCAATGGCGGCGGCTTCTTCAATGCCAACTCGGCTCACCCGTATGAAAATCCGACGCCGCTGTCGAATTTCATGCAGATGCTGGCCATTTTCCTGATCCCGGCGGCGCTGTGCTTCACCTTCGGCTTCATGGTCGGCGACATTCGCCAAGGCTGGGCGGTACTGGCGGCGATGACGGTCATTTTCGTGATCATGACGTCAGTGGTGATGTACGCCGAGCAGCAATCGCATCCCGGCCTTAGCGCCTTGGGTATCGACCAGGCGCATAGCCTGCTGCAATCGGGCGGCAATATGGAAGGCAAGGAAAGCCGTTTCGGCATCAGCGCTTCTGCTCTGTTTGCAGCGATCACCACAGCTGCGTCTTGCGGTGCGGTGAACGCCATGCACGATTCCTTTACAGCATTGGGCGGCATGGTGCCGATGGCCTTGATACAAATGGGCGAAGTGGTGTTCGGCGGCGTCGGCTCCGGCCTGTACGGCATGCTGGTGTTTGCCATCATGGCGGTATTCATCGCCGGTTTGATGATCGGCCGCACTCCGGAATATCTGGGCAAGAAAATCCAGTCGTTCGAAATGAAAATGACATCGATCGCGATCCTGGCGACACCGATGCTGGTGTTGGGCGGCACGGCGATTGCCGTGATGGCGGCGGCCGGCGTGGCGGGCATCCTTAACCCCGGCGCCCACGGCTTCAGTGAGATTCTGTATGCGTTCTCTTCCGCCGCCAACAACAACGGCAGCGCCTTCGGCGGCCTGTCAGCCAACACGCCGTTCTATAACGCCATGCTGGCGATAGCGATGTGGTTCGGACGTTTCATCATCATCGTCACGATCCTGGCCATGGCTGGTTCGCTTGCCGCTAAAAAACGGCTGGAACCGAACTCCGGCACGATGCCGACCCATGGTCCGCTGTTTATCGTGTTGCTGATAGGAGTCGTGGTGCTGGTGGGTGTATTGAATTACGTACCGGCTCTGGCGCTTGGCCCTGTGGTTGAACATCTGCAAATGTTTGCAAAGTAACAGAATTGCGGGACAGAGTTTAAGAGCCGCCGCGTGGCGAATTACTCTGTCCTCAACTAATCAAGAAGAAGGATCATCATGTCTCGCACTAATCTGACGCTCTTCGATTCCGCGCTCATGGGCCCGGCCATCGTCGCATCGTTCAAAAAACTGGCGCCGCAAACGCAATTGCGCAACCCGGTCATGTTTGTGGTTTATATCGGCAGTATCCTGACCACGCTGTTGTATTTCCAAGCCTTGACCGGCAAAGGCGAAGCCAATCCGGCTTTCATCCTGGCGATTTCGGTCTGGCTCTGGTTTACCGTCCTGTTCGCCAATTTTGCCGAAGCTCTGGCGGAAGGGCGCAGCAAGGCGCAAGCAGAATCGCTGCGCGCCTTGAAGCAAACCGTTTCAGCCAAAAAGCTGGAGCGCGACAGCAAGCCCAAGGGCGAGCTCAGCAACTGGTCGGCAACCCCGGCCAGCAATTTGCGCAAGGGTGATGTCGTGCTGGTCGAAGCGGGGGATGTGATCCCGGTCGACGGTGAAGTCATCGAAGGCGTTGCCTCGGTCGACGAAAGTGCGATCACCGGCGAATCGGCGCCGGTGATCCGCGAATCCGGCGGCGATTTTTCCGCGGTCACCGGCGGCACCCGGGTGCTGTCCGACTGGCTGGTGGTACGCGTTACTGTCAACCCGGGCGAAGCCTTCCTCGACCGCATGATTTCGATGGTGGAAAGCGCCAAGCGCCAAAAGACGCCGAACGAAATCGCCCTGACTATCTTGCTGGTGGCGCTGACCATCGTGTTTCTGCTGGTGACGGTGACCTTGCTGCCGTTCTCCTTGTTTAGCGTATCTGCCGCCAAAAGCGGTGCGCCAATCACGATCACGGTATTGGTCGCCTTGCTGGTGTGCCTGATCCCGACCACCATCGGCGCCTTGCTGTCCGCCATCGGCGTGGCCGGCATGAGCCGCATGATGCAAGCCAATGTGATTGCCACTTCCGGCCGTGCGGTGGAAGCTGCCGGCGACGTTGACGTGCTGTTGCTGGACAAGACCGGCACCATCACGCTTGGCAACCGTCAAGCTTCGGCGTTCATTCCTGCGCCCGGCGTCACCGAGCAGCAACTGGCGGATGTCGCGCAACTGGCGTCGCTGGCGGATGAAACGCCGGAAGGCCGCAGTATCGTGGTGCTGGCCAAACAGCGCTTCAATATTCGTGAACGCGAGATGAATGTGCTGCATGCCGTCTTCGTGCCGTTCACCGCGCAGACCCGGATGAGCGGCGTCGACATCGGCAACCGTGTGATCCGTAAAGGTTCGTCGGAGGCACTCAAGAACTATCTGCAAGAACTGGGACAACCGTTCCCGGCCGAAGTGGCGCACAACGTCGACGACGTCGCCCGTCGCGGCAGCACGCCGCTGGTGGTGGTGGACGACGGCGTGGTGATGGGCGTGGTCGAGCTGAAGGATATCGTCAAGGGCGGCATCAAGGAACGCTTTGCCGAGTTGCGCCGGATGGGGATCAAGACTGTCATGATCACTGGTGACAATCGCCTCACTGCCGCATCGATTGCTGCCGAAGCAGGGGTTGACGACTTCCTGGCCGAAGCGACGCCGGAGGACAAGCTCAAGCTGATCCGCAGCTATCAGTCGGAAGGCCGGCTGGTAGCGATGACCGGCGACGGCACCAACGATGCGCCGGCGCTGGCCCAGGCTGACGTTGCGGTGGCGATGAACAGCGGCACGCAAGCGGCGAAAGAGGCCGGCAATATGGTCGACCTCGATTCGAATCCGACCAAGCTGCTGGAAATCGTCGAGATCGGCAAGCAGATGCTGATGACGCGCGGCGCCTTGTCGACCTTTTCGATTGCCAACGATATCGCCAAGTATTTCGCGATCATCCCGGCGGCTTTCATCACCACTTATCCGCAGCTGGCAGCGCTGAACGTGATGCATCTGGCCAGTCCGTCATCGGCCATCATGTCTGCGGTTATCTTCAACGCCTTGATCATCGTGGTGTTGATTCCACTGGCATTGAAGGGGGTCAGGTATCGCGCTGTCGGCGCCGCTGCGCTGTTGCGCCGTAACCTGCTGATCTACGGCCTGGGCGGCATCATATTGCCCTTTATCGGCATCAAACTGATCGACATGATTCTGTCGGTAATGCATCTGGTCTAATCAGGAGTCTGGAAATGAAATCCGCATCTACAACAACGCCGTCTACAGCACCGTCGGCGACTACGACAAACATCGCATCGCATGGCGTATTGCGGCCGGCGCTGGTACTGTTTGCCGGACTCACCTTGCTGTGCGGGGTGATCTATCCGCTGGCCGTAACCGGGATCGGCAAAGTGGCTTTTCCCGATCAGGCGTCCGGCAGCCTGATTGTGCAGAATGGCAAACTGATCGGCTCGCGCCTGATCGGCCAGGAGTTTTCCGCTCCTAATTATTTCTGGGGCCGTTTGTCTGCCACCTCGCCGATGCCATACAACCCGCAAGCTTCCGGCGGCTCTAACTTCGGGCCGAGCAATCCGGCGCTGATAGACGCTGTGAAGGGAAGGGTCGATGCCTTGAAAGCCGCCGATCCGGGCAACACGCTGCCGATTCCGGTAGATCTGGTGACTGCTTCCGGCAGCGGCCTGGATCCGGAAATCAGCCTTGCCGCAGCCTACTACCAGGCGGGACGCATTGCGCGTGAACGCAAGTTGAACGTCGATACCGTGCATAGCCTCATCGATAGCTTGAAGCTGGAGCGCAGCCTCGGTTTCCTGGGCGAGCCGCGCGTCAACGTCATGGCATTGAACCTGGCGTTGGACCGGCAGCATCCGGCGTCAAACTAAGTTTTCCCCACCCATTTCATCTTGGAGGCAGCAGTGCTGGCAGAACTGGCCGTACGGCGTACGGTCAGCTTCCACACGCCCTTATTTCCTCTGATTTGAGATCAACCACCACCTTACTTTTGTCTCATTTTTGTCTCACTTGGAATTTATGAAGAAAATTATCTATTTTGCTGGTCTGGTTACCGTCATCGGCGTTACTGCCTTCACTGCAAACTGTTCGCAGGCGGAAGAGGCTGTCCCCGATAATTCCTTGACTTTCAATGCCAGCGTCGTCTCCGA
Source organism: Collimonas sp. OK242 (assembly GCF_900107095.1). GTDB lineage: Bacteria > Pseudomonadota > Gammaproteobacteria > Burkholderiales > Burkholderiaceae_D > Collimonas. The sequence goes on along the minus strand of NZ_FNOR01000003.1, from coordinate 215,003 downwards.
CTATCGTTTCCGCGGCATCTCCCAGACGCGTCTGACGCCGGCTCTGCAGGGTGGCGCAGACTACAGCAATAATCCAACCGGCTTGTATGTCGGCACCTGGCTGTCGACGCTTAAATGGATCAAGGACAGCGGCGGCAACGGCAATATCGAGTGGGATATCTACGCCGGCAAGAAAGGTAATTTCACGCAAGACCTGAGCTACGACTTCGGTATACTGTCGTATGTGTACCCATCCAACGATCTGCATCCGAGTGCCGATACGACGGAAATCTACGGTCAGCTCGGCTACGGTCCTGCGTATATTAAATATTCGCATGCAGTGACCAATCTGTTCGGTTTTGCGGATAGCAAGAACAGCGGTTATCTGGATATCGGCGCCAATATTGACGTCACCAACGGCTATACGGTCAATCTGCACGCCGGCCATCAAACTGTGAAAAACAATTCGGCATCCAGCTATAACGACTGGAAAGTCGGTTTGACCAAGGATTTCGGTTTTTTGTCTGGCAGCGTTGCGGTGATCGGCACCGATACCAAAAATTATGTAGGACCGTCGCCCGATCGCAAAAACCTGGGTAAGACTGCACTGGTGGTATCGGCGACAAAGACATTTTAAGAGTTGCTCATAAACTGCTTCATCAGCATTGGCCGGGAAACTTGCAGTCTCCCGGCCTGTTCGCCTTTGTTTTTCGCGAGCAGGGAATTTATAGTGCTTTCAGGGTATCGTAGCGGCAGCTCGATTGCATCCACGATTCAATCTACAATTAACGCTGGATTTTGTATAACCGTCTAATCGATAGCTTTCACAAGGCAATCTGTGTCCTCACCTTACTCAAACGACAATCTACGCCCCGATCCGGACGCTCTCCTGGCGCAGCTGCAGGTACAGGAGAGTCTGGCCGGACGGGGAAAATTGCGGATCTATTTCGGCGCCTCGGCAGGTGTCGGAAAAACCTACGCGATGCTCGGCGCTGCGCATAAATTGCATAGCGAAGGCCGTGAGGTATTGGCGGGTGTCATCGAGAGCCATGGCCGTGCCGAAACCGCCGCGCTGTTGAATGGCCTGGAATTGCTGCCCATGAAACAGGTCGCGTATCGCGACAAGCAGCTGCCGGAATTCGATCTGGACGCTGCCTTGCAGCGCAAGCCTTCGCTGATACTGATCGATGAACTGGCGCATTCCAACGCCTCCGGCTCGCGCCATCCGAAGCGCTGGCAAGACGTTGAAGAGTTGTTGAATGCGGGGATCGATGTCTTCACCACGCTGAATGTCCAGCATCTGGAAAGCCTGAACGATGTGGTAGGCGGCATTACCGGCATCCGGGTTGCAGAAACCTTGCCGGATACCGTATTCGATGCCGCCGACGAAGTGGTGCTGGTGGATTTGCCGGCCGATGAATTGCTGAACCGGCTCAAACTCGGTAAAGTCTACAAGTTGCCGCAAGCCGAACGCGCCTCACGCAATTTTTTCCGCAAAGGTAACCTGATCGCGCTGCGCGAGCTGGCTTTGCGCCGCACTGCGGATCGCTTGCAGGGCGATGTCCAGGCCTACCGGATTGAAAAATCGATAGGCGCGGTGTGGCAGACCGATGCCGCCTTGCTGGCCTGCGTCGGCCCTTCGCCCAATGCGGAACATGTCATCCGCAGCACTGCACGGCTGGCGACCCAGCTCAATGCGGAATGGCATGCGGTCTATGTCGAGACGCCGAAGTTGCAGCGTTTGCCGTCGGCCAAACGCGAGCGCATCCTGAAGACGCTCAAGCTGGCGCAGGATCTGGGTGCGACTACCGCTGTATTGGCCGGCAACGAGGTAGCCGCCGTCATGGCGGCCTATGCCCGCAGCCACAATTTTTCCAAGATCATCGTCGGCCGCAGTGAGCGCAGGTTTCCCTGGCAAACCAGCCATTCCGCGCGTATCGCGGCTCTCGCGAGCGACGTCGACCTGATCGAAATCGGCGTGCCCCCAACCAGCGCGGCGGAAAAGCAGGAGGATGCTGCCGGAAAAATCCTGCAGCGCCATGTGCCGATGCAGAGCCGCATCGAGTGGTGGGGTTACCTCTGGGCGCTTGCGGCATGTGTGCTGGTAACCTTGCTGGCGACGCCGATATTGCCGTTTTTCGACCTGGCCAACATCGTCATGCTGTATCTGTTGGCAGAGGTATTGATCGCCATCCGTTTCGGCCGCGGACCTGCAATCTTTGTCGCCTTGCTGAGCATCGCTTCTTTCGATTTCTTTTTCGTGCCGCCGCGCTTTTCGTTTGCCGTCAGCGATTTCCAGTACTTGCTGACCTTCGGCGTGATGCTGGCGGTAGGCCTGACGATTACCCATTTGACCACCGGATTGCGCTATCAGGCGCGCATCGCCTCAGACCGTGAAGCACGCTCGCGCGCTTTGTTCGAATTTGCCCGGGCCTTGTCGGGCGTACTGCAGACCGAGCAGATATTTGAAACCAGCCGGCTGTTCCTGCAGCATAGTTTCCAGGCCAAGACCTTGCTGCTGATACCGGATGACGCCGGCAGATTGCAAATGCCGGCGGTGATACCGGATGAGGTGGCGAATGTCGCCAGCGCACTCGACATGGGCATTGCCCAGTGGGCTTTCGACAATGCCAGCAGCGCCGGTATCGGCACCGATACGCTGCCGGCCAGCAGCTATCTGTATCTGCCCCTGGTGGCGCCGATGCGCACCCGAGGCGTGCTGGTGATCTTGCCGCACAGCCGGCGCTGGATTCTGATCCCGGAACAGCAGCAACAGCTGTACACGTTCGCCACCTTGACCGCGATTGCGCTGGAGCGCGTGCACTATGTCGAAGTGGCGCAAGACGCTTTGGTGCGCATGGAATCGGAGCGCTTGCGCAATTCCCTGTTGTCCGCGCTGTCGCACGATTTGCGTACGCCCCTGACTGCCTTGATCGGTTTGTCCGAGTCGCTGGTGCTATCCAAGCCGCCATTGCAGCAGAACCAGCAAGTACTGGCCGCCGCGCTGCACAGTGAAATGCTGCGCATGAGCGCATTGGTGACCAATCTGCTGGATATGGCGAGAATCCAGAGCGGCGAGGTTAAATTGAATTTACAGTGGCAGCCGTTTGAGGAAGTGGTCGGCAGTGCAATGCGCGCCAGCGGCTCCGCGTTGCTCGGACATCAAGTGGAAATTCGGGTTGCGCACGAGCTGCCGCTGATCCGTTTCGATGCGATATTGATTGAACGCGTGCTGTGCAATTTACTGGAGAATGCCGCCAAGTACACGCCAGCCGGTTCCCATATCGTATTGGCCGCTGTGGTCAATGGCCGTTTTCTGGCGGTCACCGTGACCGATGACGGGCCAGGTCTGCCGGTCGGCATGGAAGATGCGATATTCGAAAAATTCACACGCGGCGAGCGCGAATCGGCCCAGCCCGGCGTCGGACTCGGGCTGGCGATTTGCCGTGCGATTGTCGAGGCCCACGGCGGCACCATCCACGCCCGCAGCGGCCATCACGGCGCTGAATTCATCTTCACCATTCCGCTCGGGACGCCTCCCAGCATGCCCGACCCGGAAGAACACGAACCGAAGGTCGGCGACGACGCAGAGAAAGCATGACGATGCAACCGACACCCATAGCACTGCTGGTTGAAGACGAACCGCAGATCCGGCGTTTTGTGCGCACCGCCCTGGAGAGCGAAAGCTGGCAGGTGTTTGAAGCAGAGACCATGCAGCGTGGCCTGATCGATTGCGGCACACGCAAGCCGAACCTGGTGATTCTCGATCTCGGGCTGCCGGACGGCGACGGCGTCGATTTCATCAAGGATGTCAGGAAATGGTCGCGTGTGCCTATCATCGTGTTATCGGCACGGGTCAACGAGACAGACAAGATCAAAGCGCTGGATGCCGGCGCCGACGACTATCTGAGCAAGCCGTTTGGCGTCGGCGAACTGCTGGCGCGGGTACGCGCCACGCTGCGGCGCCAACACCAGCCGCTGGCCGGCGATGATGGCCTGATCCGTTTCGGCGATGTCACGCTCGACCTGCAAGCACGGCTGGTCACCAAGGCGCAGCAGCAGGTGCATCTGACGCCGACCGAGTATCGCTTGCTATCCGTGCTGGTAGCCAACGCCGGACGGGTGGTAACCAATCCGCAATTGCTGAAGGAGGTATGGGGCCCATCCCATTCCGAGAGCGGCCACTATCTGCGGATTTATATGGGACACTTGCGGCAGAAACTGGAAGACGATCCGGCCCAGCCCAAATATTTGCTGACCGAAACCGCGGTCGGCTATCGGATCCTGCTTTCACATTAAAGACAAGCTAGTTAGAGGGCGGTAATGAACAGACCGGAATGCATCAAACACTGGCAGGAGATTCAGGGTGCGGATAACTCCAGCTATCCCGGCAGCGCCGAGCTGATGGCGATAGGTTCGCCGTTCGGCCGCGTATTCGGCCTGACTCGGCTTGGCATCCATCACGAGCTGTTGCCTCCCGGGCGCCGCACTTCCTGGCCGCATGCGGAGAAGACGGAAGAGGAATTCGTCTACGTCATTGATGGTACGCCGGATGTGTGGCTGGATGGCCATCTGCACCGGCTGGCGCCCGGCGACGGCGTCGGCTTTGCGCCCGGCACCGGCCTCGCGCATACCTTCATCAACAATACCGAAACCGATGTACGTCTGCTGGTGGTGGGCGACCGCTTCCGCGCCGACAACCAGGTTTATTACGCCCTGCATGCGGAGCGCAATGCACAGATTGGCGAGCAGCTTTGGCTGGACGCGCCGAAGCAGCCGCTCGGCCCGCATGACGGATTGCCGGATAAATTGCGCAAGTCCAACGGGCCGTTCTGAAGCGAGGTATGGTTTTGCGGGGTATAGTTTAATTCCTATCTATTTCACTACAGGACCATTCCATGCCAAGTCGAGAACATGTTGAGAGCTTCATCGCGCTGGTTGTGCAAGGCAAGTATGTAGAAGCGATCCGGGAATTCTATACTGAAGATGCATCCATGCAGGAAAACCAGGAGCCAGCGCGCAAAGGAATGCAGTCGCTGGTGGCGGGCGAGGAAAAAGCGCTGGCGGCTTTCAAGGAAATCCGCACCCTGGCAGCAAAATCTTTCCTGATCGACGGCGATCGGGTTGCCATCAACTGGTTGTTTGAAATTGTGGCCCATGATGGCCGCAGTTTCCGGCAAGACGAAATTGCCTGGCAGCTTTGGCATGGCGACAAAATTGTTGAGGAGCAGTTTTACTACGACCCGGGGCAACGCAAACTGGCCTGAAGCCGCACAATTTCAGTGTGCTGAACCGGTGGCTAGCGTACGTCCTGCCAGATTTCAGGATTAGGTGTAAACTGTCGGGCAGACAGATGCAACACTGCGTGCATCTGTCTTTTTGTTTACCTTACGGTCGTCGGCAGTGCAACGTACTCTTCTCATTCCGCTTATTGTCGCTTGTGCGTTGTTCATGGAAAACATGGACGCGACGGTGATTGCTACCTCGCTGCCAGTACTGGCGCGCGACCTCGGACAAGATCCCCTTACTCTTAAGCTGGCGTTGACTTCATACGTGGTCGGACTCGGCGTGTTCATCCCGATCAGCGGCTGGGTCGCCGACCGCTTCGGTGCGCGTACCGTATTCCGTTCCGCCATCATGGTGTTCCTGGCGGGTTCGCTGATGTGCGCAGCATCGAGCTCGCTGGCGGCATTTGTCGCTGCGCGCTTTTTGCAAGGCATAGGCGGCGCCATGATGGTGCCGGTCGGGCGTATCGTGATTTTTCGCGCGGTACCGCGTACCGAACTGGTCAAAGCCATCAGTTATCTGACCATTCCCTCGCAACTGGGGCCGGTGATCGGTCCGCCGCTGGGCGGTTTCATCACGACTTATTTCCATTGGCGCTGGATTTTCCTGATTAATGTCCCTATCAGCATTCTCGGCATGTACCTGGCCAGCCGCTATATCGAGAACTACCGCTCCGACGATTTGCAGCCGCTGGACATGAAGGGTTTTGTCCTGTCGGCAGTCGGCAGCACGCTGCTGATGCTGGGTTTGTCGATGATCGATGGCGAGCTGCTGGCGTCGGAATGGGCATTCGCCATGTGTGTGCTGGGCGGCTTGACCTTATACGCCTATTTGCTGCATGCGCGGCGCGAACCGTTCCCGCTGCTGGATCTGCGCCTGCTGCGGATACCGACTTTCCGCGCCAGCGTACTGGGCGGTTCACTGTTCCGTATCGGGCTGGGAGCGGTGCCGTTCCTGTTGCCGCTGACTTTGCAGGTCGGCTTTGGCATGAATGCCTTTCACGCCGGCACCATCACTTGCGCCTCGGCCTTTGGTGCGATCTTCATGAAAGCCATCGGTACTTCGGTCCTGCGCCGTTACGGCTTCCGCTCGGTGCTGATCTGGAACGCGCTGCTGGCCGGACTGGCGCTGGCGTCCTATGGTTTATTCACACCGGCCACGCCCTATCTGGTGATGATGGCGGTGGTACTGCTGGGCGGATTTTTCCCTTCCATGCAGTTCACTTGCCTCAACACCATGGCTTATGCCGACCTGGATAGCGCCGACGTCAGCCGCGCCACCAGCCTGGCCAGCGTGGTGCAGCAGATTTCTTTGGGTTTGGGAGTGACCATCGGCGGTCTGGCGGTACATCTGTCGAGCCGCCTGCAAGGCCATGTGACCATTGTAGCCGGAGATTTCTGGCCGGCCTTCATCGTCATCGGCCTGTTTTCGATGGCCTCGATTCCAGTGACCCGGCGCTTGCCTTTGAATGCCGGCGCGGCATTGACCGGGCATAAGCCGGCTTAGCGTTGCTCACAACGCCTGCGCGGGGTCAGCAAAGGTACTGTCGCCGTCAAGCGGGCAATACCTCCGTCAGCCGGACCGGTCGCGCTTCAGCGACCGAGCGAATGCACGCAAGCGCGATGGCGAGTGCGGCCCGCGCAGCCTCGCCCGTTGGCCCGCGCACTTGGCCCGAGTGGATCGTTTCGACGAATTCGGCCAGTTGGGCCGTGTAGGCATCGTGAAACAGATCAGTGTTGAGCCGCGTGGTGGGGCTGTTTATCCCGTTTGCACCAAAGTGCGTTGCATTCGAGCAGCGCACGTCCCCCATCTTTATCATGCCCCCTGAGCCGAACACCTCGCCGCGGACATCGTAGCCGTAGGCCGCCTGGAAGTTCGCCTCGGCGCAGGCCATTGCGCCGTTGTCGAAGCGCAGGCTGACCAGAGCGGTATCGAGCAGGCCGCGCGATTTGAAGTCAGGCCGCACCAGTGCGTCGGCGATGGCGTAGACTTCGACCACCTCTGAGCCGGGGTTGAAGAAGCGCAGCGTATCGAAATCGTGAATCAGCGTTTCCAGAAAGATTGCCCATGGCGGCACGCGCGCTGGATCGGCCAGTCCGGGGTCGCGCGTCAGCGAGCGCAGCAATTGCGGCGTTCCCAGCGCGCCGGCGGCGACGCTGCGCTGCGCTTCGGACCAGGCTTTGTCGTAGCGGCGATTGAAGCCGACCTGCAACGGCACCTTGGCTGCGCGCGCAGCGGCGATCGCCCGATCGGCTTCTGCGATCGTGAGCGCCATCGGCTTTTCGCAGAACACGGCTTTGCCGGCCTCTGCCGCCATGACGATGAGCTCGCTGTGAAACCGCGCCGGGGTGGCGATGATGACGGCGTCGATCGCGGGATCGGCAATGATCTGGCGGGCATCCGTGGTCGCACTGGCGCAATGCAGGCGCTCCGCAAGACGCTGGGCAGCCTCCGCCGCCGGATCGGCGATCGCGGCGAGCTGCGCGCCATGCACCCGGCGTGCGATACTCTCGCCGTGGAAAGAACCGATAGCGCCGGCGCCGATCAGGCCGATCTTGACTGTTTTATCTGGATTCATTTTAATTTCCTGTGGTGAAGCTGGTTGAAATTGATAGTGCGGGATGAGCGCTTGCCGGTTAGCGCGCTGCCACTGCGGCGGCGTTAACGGTGAAGGCGTCACGAAAGCGCTGCAACGCCAGTTCGCTGCCGCCGCTGGCCCACGCCTCAAGGCCGACAGTGCCGCGATAGCCGGCGCTCGCCAGCACCCGGGCGATGGCCGGAAAGTTGATCTCGCCGGTGCCTGGTTCGCATCGTCCAGGGACGTCGGCCACTTGAATCTCGCCGATATACGGCAGTGCGCGCCGCAGCAGTTCGATCAGATTGCCTTCGCCGATCTGGGCGTGATAAAGGTCGAGATTGAGCCGCAGATGCGGGCTGTCGACCGCGCTGACCAGCGCCAGCGTGTCCGCTGCGCGGGCGAACGGCACTCCCGGATGATCGACCTCGGTGTTCAGGTTTTCGAGGCAGAACACCAGGCCTGCGCGTTGCCCCAGCTCGGCGATGCGTGTCAGCGTGCGTTGCGCCGCCAGCCACATGGGGCCGGACACTATTGCCGCCGGCCGGACAGGCAATCCCTCGGCGTCGAGGCCGGTGCCGTGCAAATTGAGGCGCGGGCAGCCGAGCCGGCGGGCGACTTCGATCGATTGTGCGGCTGTGCGCAGCAATGCATCCGCGCCTGCGCCGGTGATCAGATCGCCTTCGATATAACCGGTCATCGACGAAAAGCAGGCGCCGCTGCGCGCCAGAGCGTCGATGTCGTGCCGGGTCCAGTCCCAGATTTCGACTTGAAAGCCTAAGTCATGGATTTTTCGAACCCGATCGACGAACGGCAAATCCCGAAAGACCATTTCGGCGCATATCGCTAATTGAAACATGATGGATCTCCAAGTTAAATCACGGCAACGATGTCGCGTGGCTGCGCGCCGCAATGGCGGCGTGCAGTCAGCGCAGCCCAGGTAGGAGGGAATCAGCGATGAATCAACGATACTGGCCCGCGTATTTCTCGACCAGCTCGACGTTGTCGCGGGTGATGAAGCTGGGGCCGGTGCTGACGTGGCGCGGACCGAATTGCGGGACCAGCCCATACAGTTTCAGGCGCCGCTGGAAGTTGGCGTCCGCCAGCAGCGTCTTGCGCGTCTGATCGATATCCTGGGTCTTGTCGCGTTTCATGATGGCCAGCATGGCTACCGGGATATATCCTTGCAGATAGGGCTGTTGGTCGACCGCGAACGCTACCGTGCCTTTTGCAATGGCGCGGTTGATCTCAGGCGTCATATCGAAGGTGGCGAAATAGATCTTGCCGGTCAGGCGGCGCTGCTGCACCGCCCGCAGCGACGGCACTGCGGAGGTCGGGCCGAGCGCGAGGATGGCTTGGACATCCGGGCGTTTGCTCAAGGTTCCGAACACGCGGTTCTCGACCTCGGTGGGATCGTTGCCGGAGTCGAGCGTCGACTGCTTGAAATCGGCGCCGATCGCATCGCCGAAGCCGCGGCAACGCTCGAACGATTCGGGATTGGTGACATTGTTGTTGACGCACAGGAAGCGCTTGACGCCGGCGGCTTTCGCCAGTTCGCCGGCCGCCATGCCGGCGTCGTATTCGCGTTGTCCGACGTGCAGCAAGGCGCCCAGCGCCTCGCTTTGCCGCTCGGTGCCAGAATTGAAGGTGATGAACGGAATGTGTTTCGCGGCGATCTTGCGGATCGGCGCTTGCACGATGTCGAAGTCGGGAATGGTGGTGATGACGCCATCGTAGTTGCGCGCCGCGACCTGCTCCAGGATGCGCGTCATATCGGCCAGGTCTCCGTTCGGCGGATTACGGTAACTCACTGTGACGCCGAAGTCCTGTCCGGCATCTTTGATCGCATTCTTGACCACGTTCCAGAACGGGTCCGAATCGGGGGCGTGCGTGATCAATACAAACTGGGTTTCCGCGGCGAATGCATGCGCGCTGAACGCAAAGGCAGCGAAGGCCGCAACCCGGATGGCTACTCGTCTCATGTTTTGTCTCCTGAAGATTTCGTTGGTTTGATGAGCGCTTTGTTGCGTAGCCATGTTACGGCAGCAGCATCCGCAAGCCGGCATCCGAAAATAACCATTCTGGTTATTTCAAGTAAAATCAATCTGTTATGGTGTTTTTTGCGGTGGCATACGGGGCCGATCCGCAGCACTGAAGTCATCCATCTGAGGGGGCGCGGCCATGCATGCACTTGACCGCTATGCGGCAATCAGCGTCGTTGACAAACTGCTGGACATACTGCGTTCCGAACTCGGCGCAGCGGTTGAAGACGCCTGGCCGGTTCTCAGCGCGCTGCTGCGGAATTTTCTGAGCGGCCGTCACCTCACCGTCACCGCGCTCGCCGATCTCTCCGGCCTGCCGCGCAGCAGCGCGCGCCGGATCATCTTTGGATTGAAGGCGCAAGGATGGCTGCAGCTGCCGCCGATGTCGGCGCACAGCAATCGGGCCCAGGTCACGCCTTCGGCGTTGCTGCTGGAACGCCTCGACAGCATCACCGGGAAAACCATCCAGCTGCTGGTGGATGCTGTCGACCGGCAGTCGTTGGACCGTTTCAATGCCGCCAGCCTGAACCCTGCCGCCGATATCGCATGGCCGCGTCCCGCCGCAGCGGGTTTTGATGCCGCGGTCGAATTGACGCTGGTCGCGTATGCCGATCCGGTCTTTGAAATCGTCAAGCAGAATCGCGCCGATATTGAGCGTTTCCTGGGCATGCGGCTGCGCATTCTGACCTATCCGCAGGACACGTATCGGCCGATGCTCGACGCCGCCCTGGCGCCGTCGACGAACCGTGACCCGGCCGCGCCTCTGCTGGTCGCTATTCCGTTTCCGTGGCTGGCGGAATCGTGTCGCGGCGAGCGGCTGCTCGATCTGCAAGCGCTGGAAGCGGGCGGTCAGGTATCCGGCGCCGATTTCTACGATGCCGTATGGCGTGCCGGCTGGTGCCAGGGACATCTGTACGGCATGCCGATCCAGCCGACGCTCGACTTTCTCTGGTACCGGCAAGACCTGTTCGATGCCGAGGGGCTATCGGCGCCGCGTTGCTTCGAAGACGTCATCGAATGCGCTCGCGTGTTGCACCGGCCCAGTCGGGTGCGCGCCGGAATTGCGTGGAGCGCCGCGCCGGGTCTGCCGCTGGCCGAGACGTTTTTGCAGATTCTTGGGGCGCAGGGCGCGCTTGCTGCCGACGCCGGCCTGCTGACGGTCGATACCGAGGCGGGTAGGCGGGTCTGCGAATATTTGCGCGCGCTGGTTCCGTATTCGCCAGCTCATCTGCGCCGTGCCGACTGGGTGCGCAGCGCACAGATATTCGGGCGCGGGCAAGCCGCGATGTGCTACGGCTGGTCGAATCGCCACGGCATGCTGGACAGTCATGCGCTATTGCAAAAAGGCGGCCGCATCGGTCTGCAGTTGCATCCGACGTTTGCGCCCGGCATGACGCCGGTTTCGCCGCTCGGCGGCGCCTTGCTGGCGATACCGTCCAGCAGCCACGACAGCGCCGCGCAGCGCGCGTGGAAGGCGATCGAGACGCTGACTTCGCCGGAACTGATGAAATACTTTGTGCTGCACGGCGCAGCAGGCAATGCGCGCTATTCGGTGGCCGAGGACCGTTACGTATTGCAGCGCAATCGCGTCATCGGCGTGATCGGGCAACTGGCAGAGGCGCAGCAGATTCAGGCATTTCCTGCGCCGGCGCTACCTCACTATCACGCAGTGATACGGATACTGAGCGATCACCTTGAAGCGTTGCTGTTCGACGCCGGGACGGATGTGGCGGCCGGCCTTGGCAGACTGCAAACGGCGTTGATCCGCGCTCATCGGGCAGCCGCCAAGGCGGTGGCGAATCGTCGGATCTGAGTAAGCCGCTAGCGCAGTTTTTGGCTTGGCCGGCGGCTGTCTCTATATTTAAGCGTCAGCAATACGCTTGGCAATATGCGCCAGCGCTTCTTCCACCTGGTCCACCAGGATCAGGCAAAGATCTCCCGGCGACAGATGCGACAGCGCAGTATCAATAGCGACAAATTCGCCATTGATTTCTTCGGTCGACGTGGTGCGGCGGGCGTGTTGCAAGCCCTCGCGCAACAGGCCGAGCACTTCGCCATCGGCGCGGCCGCGCTGGCACTGGTCTTGATACAGGATCACCTGGTCGAAAGCATCGCCCAGGATTTCTGTCTGGTGACGGATATCGATGTCGCGCCGGTCGCCGGCGCCGCTGATGACTACCGAGCGGCGTTTGGCGGGCATGCTGTCGATGGCCTTTACCAGCGCCTGGATTGCATCGGGATTGTGGCCGTAGTCGGCAATCAGGGTCGCGCCGCGATAGTCGAATACGTTGAAGCGGCCTGGTGCGGTGGCAGCATCGTTGATGAAGGTGGCGAGGCCGGCGCGAATCACGTCCCAATCCAGGTCCAGGGCCCAGGCGGCGGCGATGGCAGCCATGGCGTTTTCGGTCTGGAAGCCGATGGTGCCGTTACGGGTCAACGGGATCTCTTGCAGCGCTATCCGATGTTCCTGCTTGCCCTTGGCGGCGACGATGGCATTGCCATCCTGGTACACCACCCGATGCCCCTGCGCGCGATGGGTAGTCATCAGCGGGTGATGGAAATCGTGGGCGAAAAAGGTGACCGAGCCAGGGCAGGATTTGGCCATGCTGGCGACCATAGGATCGGCTGCATTCAAGACCGCGTGGCCGCCGGGGGCGACGTTTTCGACGATCACGCGTTTTACCACGCTCAAATCTTCGACCGTGCTGATATAGCTCAGGCCAAGGTGATCGCCCATGCCGATGTTGGTGACCACGGCGACATCGCAGCGATCGAAGCCCAGGCCTTCACGCAAGATGCCGCCGCGTGCGGTTTCAAATACGGCGGCATCGACGTCAGGATGCATCAAGACATTGCGAGCGCTGCGCGGGCCGCTGCAGTCGCCGGTGTCGATGCGTTGCTGTTCGATGTATACGCCGTCGGAATTGGTCATGCCGACGCGTAATCCCTTGCGTCCCAGCAGGTGGGCGATCAGGCGTACGGTTGTAGTTTTACCGTTGGTACCCGCTACCGCCACCAGCGGGATGCGGCCGTTATCGCCGCTGGCGAACATGGTCGACATGATCGCAGCGCCGACCGCGCGGCCCTTGCCGTAGGAAGGGCTGATGTGCATGCGCAAACCAGGTGCGGCGTTGACTTCCACCACGCCGCCTTCTTGTTCCTCCAGCGGTTGATGGACGTTGTTGCAGACGACGTCGACGCCGCAGATATCCAGTCCCACCATTTGCGCCGCAGCCACTGCACGCGCCGCCATTTCAGGATGGACATCCTCGGTGACGTCGGTTGCCGTGCCGCCGGTGCTCAGGTTGGCGTTGTTGCGCAAGACTACGCGCACACCTTGTTGCGGGATCGAATCGGCTGTGTAATGTTGCTTGGCCAAGGTCGCCAGGGCGATCGCATCGAAGCGGATCTTGGTCAGCGAGGTAGCATGGCCGTCGCCGCGCAGCGGGTCGCTGTTGACCTGTTCTACCAGCTGGCCGATGGTGTGCACGCCGTCGCCGATGACTTGCGGCGGATCGCGGCGGGCGGCGGCCACCAGCTGGTCGCCGACCACCAGCAGGCGGAAATCGTGACCCGGCAGATAGCGTTCGACGATCACTTCCGAGCAGATTTTGGCGGCGACTTCAAAGGCTGCCATGACTTGCTCACGGGCGGTGATATTGACTGCCACTCCCTTGCCCTGATTGCCGTCGCGCGGCTTGAGTACCACCGCGCCGGCGATTTCCTGCGCTGCAGCCCAGGCTTCTTCGGCGCTGCAGACAACCCGTCCCATAGGCACCGGCACACCGGCTGCATTCAGCAATTTTTTAGTCAGGTCTTTATCCTGGGCGATCGATTCGGCGATCGCGCTGGTATGGTTGGTTTCGGCTGCCTGGATGCGACGCTGCCGGCTGCCCCAGCCGAACTGCACCATGCTGCCGCCGGTCAGGCGCCGGAACGGAATTCCGCGCATCACGGCCGCTTGCACGATGGAACCGGTGCTTGGGCCGAGGCGAATGTCTTCGTCCATTTCCTTCAGGTTGGCCAAGGCGCTGGCGAGATCGAAGAGCTGGTCTTGCAGCGCAGCCAGGCATAATTCCTGCGCCAGCTGGAACGCCATCTTGCCGACTTCTTCTTCGGAGTATTCGACGATCACCTGATAGACGCCTGCTTCCAGGGTCGGCACGGTGCGGCTGAAGGTCACCGGACATCCGGCTTCCGATTGCAGTCCGAGCGCAGCAATTTCCAGCGCATGCGCCATCGACACGACCTCGTTCTTGCCGCTGGTTTGCAAAAAACCCATCTGTGGAAAGCGTTCGCGCAGCTTGGCCTCAAAACCGGTAATGCCTGCAATGGCGCGTTCGGCATCGGTGCAAGACACGATGGCTTCGATAGCGGTATGTCGACTCCACAGATTGGGGCCGCGAAGTACTCGGATACGTGATACGTCCATCAACAAGTTTTCCTATTTTTTCTTGCTAATACTAGTCAAAAAGCAGGGTGGCAAAACCTTGCCGGCCCTGCATAATTTTTTAAACCATTTCGAAAGTCTCTATCCCTGCACGTATCAGGTCGTGAGAGATATCCAGCGCCCATGCGGCGGCAACTGCGGCCAGCACATTTTCAATCTGGAAGCTATCTTTACTGCGTGCAATCAACGGCACGGTGGTGATGTCGGCTAGCAGCATTTCGCTTTTGCCGATCGCCAGCATGATCTGGTCATTGTGGATAAAGACTGCGCGCCTGCCTTGTTCAAGCTGCTCCGCCATCACCGGCAGGGTAGCGTCGATGCCAAAGAAAATCACTTCGCCGTCGCACAGCGGCGCCATGGCGGCCACCAGCGGATCGGCGGCGTTCAGCACCGCGACGCCGCTCGGCAAGACGACATCGACCTGGGTACGCGTGACTTTCACCATTTCCTCGGCATCGGTGATGTAATACTGCGGCGAGCTGTCGTCGGCCGCGATGTTGGTGACGACGCCAACCTGGCAGCGGTCGTAGACCAGGCCTTCCGACAAAATGGTGTCGTGGCTGTTTTCGAACACTGCCGCTTCGACCGCACGGTTGATCAGCACGCGCTGCGCCGATTCCCAGTTGGCGCGGTCGCCTTTTTCAACTTGCCGTTGGGCGAAATACAAACCGTCGCCGCAAGCCAGGCCGACATGGTTGCCGCTCAAATGGAGTTGCCAGGCAATCAGGCGCGAGACAGTGGTTTTACCATGCGTGCCGGTGACGCCGACAATCGGGATGCGGCCATTGTCGGCCGCCGCAAACAAGTGCTCGATGATGGCTCTGCCGACCGGGCGCGCTCTGCCTTGCGCCGGTTTGAGATGCATCAGCAGGCCAGGGCCGGCATTGACTTCGACGATGGCGCCGCGCTGTTCTTCCAGCGGCCGGGAAATATCTTCCGCCACCAGGTCGACCCCGGCAATATCCAGGCCCACCACGCGTGCCGCCAGCGAAGCTGCCGCGGCGACGCTCGGATGTACCAGATCGGTGACGTCGATAGAGACATTGCCGTTACGTTGTATTAAGACTTGCAGGCCGGCTGCAGGAATCGATTCGCCGGTAAAGCCTTGCCGTTCGAGCTCGACCCGTACCACAGGTTCTTCGTCCAGCAACACCAGGCTGAGCGGGCACTCTTCAAGTTCGCCACGGCGCGGGTCGGAATTGATCTGGTCGTCGATGAGTTGCCGAATTGTCGAAGTGCCGTTAGCGGTGACCGATAGCGGCTCGCCGCGCGCAGCTGCCGCCAGCCGGCCACCGACAATCAGCAGCCGGTGTTCATTGCCGCGAATGAAGCGTTCGACGATCACGCTGCTGCCTTCTTGCAGTGCGAGCCCGTAAGCGGTTTCGATTTCGGCGCGGGTCTTCAGATCGATGAATACGCCGCGGCCGTGATTAGCGTCAGAAGGCTTGACGACCACCGGCAAGCCGATATCTTCGGCTGCTTCCCAGGCTTCGGCAGCGCTTTCCACGAGCTGCCCTTCCGGGATCGGCACGCCGCAGGCTTGCAGCAAGGTCTTGGTCAAGTCTTTGTCGCTCGAGATGCTTTCGGCGATGGCGCTGGTTTGATCGGTTTCCGCGGTCCAGATACGGCGCTGGCGAATGCCATGGCCGAGCTGGACCAGATTGCCTTCAGTCAGGCGGAATGAGGGGATGCGTCGTTCGTCCGCAGCTTCGACGATGCAAGCCGTGCTTGGCCCAAGGCAGCGCGAATCCACCATGCTGCGCAGTTCAGTGATGGTGGCGTGGACGTCGAATGGCTTGTCTTCAATTGCGGCCATCACCAGATCGCGCGCCGCGTGCAGGGCGGCGCGGGTCACCTGTTCATGGCGCGCGCGGACCGCCACTTTGTAGACGCCGCGAGCCGAGGTGCTGCGCGCCTTGCCGAAACCGCCTGGCATGCCAGCCAGGTTTTGCAGTTCCAGCGTGACGTGTTCCAGGATGTGGCCGGGCCAGGTGCCGTCTTGCAGCCGCTGGACAAAACCGCCGCGTTCGCCGTAGCTGCAGCGATGCTCAATCAGGGACGGCAGCCAGCTGGTCAGGCGCTGGTTAAAGCCGGGCAGGGTATTGGACGGGAAATCTTCCAGTTCGCCGATGTCGATCCACGCTTCAAGGGTTGATCGATACGTCCAGATATTTGGACCGCGCAGCGACATGATACGGAGAATTTCAATGTTTTTCATGAGTGAGCAATGAGACTATGCAATATGGCTTATGAAGCGTGAATGCTGAATTTTTTTGCGTGGGCCAGTTTTAATATTCTTGTATTCGACACCCCGTAGCTAGGAGCCTGTCGGACTTGGGTGACCGGCTCCTTGCTGTAACGCGCTAAACCGTGAATTGGTTTACAGAGAGTTACCAAATACAGAAAAGATATGTTTAATTGGTAACGAAAAGTAACATTTCTGAAAACACGATAGGATATAATACTTGCGGCAGACGATGTGCGCCAATTAAGGCGATTTCACACAAAATTCCATCCGGTCCGCGTAAATATGCGGGCCACACCATGCCGTTTAGATGAAAAGCAACCCCTTATCCCCTGTGCCTACCACCGGTATTTATTTGTCCCATATCTTGACCGCGTCCCTGCGTGCCGAAGTGACAACCTTGCTCGCCCCTGCAGAGGAAGTGCTGGCGTCGCTGGAAGTCGACCTCAATGCTTCACTGCATTTTGCGCACGGCGTGGTGTTGATCACCAATCGCCGCGTGCTGGCAAAAATGGACCAAGACAAGGGCTGGAGCGACTGGGCCTACCGGCCGGGTTTGACGCTGGGTCATCATGACCATGCCGGCGTCGGCAGTCTGGAGTTGCACGATGAACAACAGCAACTGGCTTGCTGGCGCTACACGCTCGGTCTCAACCTGGAAGCGCTGCGCCTGATTAAAATCTTCGAGCAGCAGCGCGACGATCATCTGGCAGGACGTGCTGCGTTGCGCGAGGAGCAAGCTGCTTGTCCGCAATGCAAGGCGCCGTTGCCGCCGGATAGCGATGAATGCCTGATTTGCCCCGAAAAAGGCGAAGCGCCATCGTCGACCTGGGCCCTGTTCCGGCTGGCGCGTTTTGCCACGCCATACAAGGGCATGCTGGCGCTGGGTTTTATCCTGATGCTGATTTCTACCGCTGCCACCCTGGTGCCGCCTTACCTGATGGGCCCCTTGATGGACAACGTGCTGATTCCTTATCAAAACGGCAGGCCGATCAATCATGACCTGGTCAAGCTCTACCTGTCCGGCCTGCTGGCTTCTGCCCTGGTGGCCTGGAGCCTGGGTTGGGCCCGTACCTACATCCTGGCGTTGGTGAGCGAGCGCATCGGCGCCAATTTGCGCACCACCACGTATGAACATCTGCTGCGCCTGTCGCAAGAGTATTTCGGCGGCAAACGCACCGGCGACCTGATGGCCCGCATCGGTTCCGAAAGCGATCGTATCTGCGTCTTCCTGTCCTTGCATCTGCTGGATTTCGCGATTGACGTGCTGATGATCGTCATGACCGCGGTGATCCTGTTTTCGATCAATCCCTGGCTGGCGCTGGTGACGCTGGTGCCGTTGCCCTTCATCGCCTGGATGATCCATCTGGTAAGAGACAGGCTGAAGCACGGTTTTGAAAAGATCGACCGCATCTGGGCGGAGGTAACCAATGTCCTGGCCGACACCATTCCGGGGATTCGCGTGGTCAAGGCGTTTGCCCAGGAAAAGCGGGAAGCCACGCGTTTCCGCGACGCCAACCAGCACAACCTGCTGGTCAACGACCGGGTCAATAAAATCTGGTCCTTGTTCTCGCCGACGGTGACCTTGCTGACCGAAGTAGGGCTGCTGGTGGTCTGGATCTTCGGTATCTGGCAAGTCTCGAAAAATGAAATCACGGTCGGTGTGCTGGCCTCGTTCCTGGCTTACATCAGCCGCTTCTATACCCGTCTCGATTCGATGAGCCGGATCGTCTCGGTAACGCAAAAAGCCGCAGTCGGCGCCAAACGCATCTTCGAAATCCTGGATCATGTATCAAGTGTGCCGGAGCCCGCCAACCCGGTTCATCTGGAGCATGTGAAAGGCGCCATCGAATTGCGCAACATCGGTTTCCGTTACGGTAACCGGGCCGTGATGCGCGACGTCAACCTGACGATTGCACCGGGCGAGATGATCGGCCTGGTAGGACATAGCGGTTCCGGCAAGAGCACGCTGGTCAATCTGATTTGCCGTTTTTATGATGTGTCGGAAGGAGCGATACGGATCGACGGCGTCGATATCCGCTCGATGCCGATCTCGGAGTATCGCCGCAATATCGGCCTGGTGCTGCAAGAGCCATTCCTGTTTTTCGGCACGATTGCGGAAAATATCTGCTACGGCAAACCGGAGGCCACACGTGAAGAAATCGTTGCCGCCGCGCGCGCCGCCCATGCCCACGAATTCATTTTGCGCTTGCCGCAAGGTTACGACTCGCTGGTCGGCGAACGCGGCCAGGCGCTGTCCGGCGGCGAACGCCAGCGTATTTCGATTGCCCGCGCCTTGCTGATCGATCCGCGCATCCTGATCATGGATGAAGCCACCTCTTCGGTCGATACCACCACGGAAAAAGAGATCCAGAAAGCGCTCGACAACCTGGTGCAAGGCCGTACCACGATTGCGATCGCCCATCGTTTGTCGACCTTGCGCAAGGCCGACCGGCTGGTGGTGCTGGATCGCGGCCAGATTGTCGAAGTCGGCAGCCATGACGAGCTGATGCTGCGCGAAGGCGCCTATTATCGCCTCTATCAGGCGCAGTTGCGCAATGTCGACGCCGAGCCGACCTTGGTCGATGAAGAGAGTGCAGACAGTGATGAAAGCGTCGCATGACAACACATGATTTCAAACTAAGCCGCAACACCTTTGGCCGCCTGGTATTTACCGGTGCGAATGGCGAGGTGCACGAAGGCGTGGTGCCGGTACGCGCTTTTCCTATCGGCGCGCCGGACGACGGCATTTCCCTGGTGAGCGCCGATGGCCAGGAGCTGGCCTGGATTTCACGCCTGACGGCATTGCCGGATGCAACCCGGGCGATGGTCGAAAAGGAATTGGCGAGCCGCGAATTCATGCCGGAAATCCGGCGCATTCAACGGGTGTCGAGTTTCACCGCACCCAGCACCTGGTACGTGGAAACCAATCGCGGCGATGCTTCTTTTACGCTGAAAGGCGAAGAGGATATTCGCCGTATCGTGGCGACCAGCTTATTGATCGCCGACAGCCACGGCGTGCAGTTTTTGATACGCGATACGCAAGCGCTGGATAAAGCCAGCCGCAAGATTTTGGATCGCTTCTTGTAGCGCGGTCAGGCGTGGGCAGAAAAATTTGCCCACGCTATAGTTCAAAACTGCTCGTCCGCACCCAGGTAACGCCATTGCCCTTCCGGCAGATTCCCCAGTTTCACGCCGCCAATCCGCACCCGTTTCAAGCCCAGCACCTTAAGCCCGACCATATCGCACATGCGGCGGATCTGGCGCTTTTTGCCTTCGCGCAAAGTAAAACTCAGCTGGTCTTCGTTTTGCCATTTGACGATGGCCGGCTTGAGCCGTTTGCCGTCCAGCGTCAGGCCGTGATTGAGGCGACGCAACTCAGCGTCGGGCAGCTTGTCGCCTTTGGTATAGCGCACCCGCACCAGGTATTCCTTGTCGACGCTGGTTTCTTCGCCGATCAGATGCTTGGCGATGCGGCCATCCTGGGTCAGCACCAGCAAACCGACTGAATCGATGTCGAGCCGGCCGGCCGGCACCAGGCTGCGCAGCTGGGTTGGATGGAACAAGGTCGGCGAGCGGTCTTCGCTCCAGCGATTGGCTTCCTTGATCAGCGCTACCGCCGGTTGGTAACCATCTTCAGCCTGGCCGCTGACGTAGCCGACCGGCTTGTTGATCAGGATGGTGACGCGTTTCGATTGCTCGGCCGCGGCCTGGCGTTCTACGCTGATGCGCTGGCTGGGCAGCACTTTGCTGCCGAGTTCCGATACGACGATGCCGTCAACCCGGACCCAGCCGCGGGCTATCCACTCATCGGCTTCGCGGCGCGAGCATAGCCCGAGTTCTGACATGCGTTTGGAAAGGCGTAATGGTTCGGTCATGGAGTGCAAAAAAATAAGAAGAATAAAAAAACAAAACTGCTAGGCAGGCTAGCTAGATATGCAATGCATCCAGCAAATCGGTTTCAAGCTGGATCTGCAGGCGCGCATGGCTGAGCGCATTGCCGTCGACCAGGAACACGTCTTCGACCCGCTCGCCGAGCGTCATGATCTTGGCGGTGTGCAAATTGATCTTGTGCTTGGCGAGCACGCTGGCAACCGCAAACAGCAGCCCGGTGCGGTCGTTGGCAGTAATCGACAGCAGGTAATACTGGCCGCGCTCGTCCGGACGCAGGTCGACCGTGGGCGTCACCGGGAAGGCGCGCGACAGGCGCGACAGGCGGCCTTTGGATGGCGCCGGCAGTGGCGCGTCGGTTTGCAGCAACAGGGTCAGTTCATGCTCGATCAGATTGATGATGTCGCGATAATGCTTGGCAAACAGCGGTGCGCTGATCAGGAAGGAATCGAGTGCGTAGCCATGCCGGGTAGTCTGGATCTTGGCGTCGAGGATGCTGAAATTCTTGCTGTCGAAATAGCTGCAGATGCGGATGAACAGGTCGCTCCGGTCCTTGGTGTAGACCGCAACCTGCAAACCTTCGCCGATCGGCGCCAGGCGGCACTTGACGATCGGCACGGCGCTGTCGGTCTGGTTGTAGAAGGAGCGGGTTTGCCAGGCAATGTCGGAGGCGTCGTGGCGCAAGAAGTAGGCGACGTCGAGTTGCCGCCACAAATGTTCGTGGGCGTCCTGCGCCAAACCATACAGGCGCAGGGTTTTCAAAGCTTCTTCCTGGCGATTCTTCAATTCGCGATCGGCCGACGGCGCTTCGCCGCCGAGTACCCGCAAGGTCATGCGGTACAAATCTTCCAGCAGCTTGCCTTTCCAGGCGTTCCACACCTTCGGACTGGTGCCGCGTATATCGGCCACGGTCAGCAAATACAGCGCGGTCAGGTGCCGTTCGTCCTTGACGGCATGGGCAAAGTTGAGGATGACCTCGGGATCCGATAAATCCTGCTTTTGCGCTACTTGCGACATGGTCAGATGATGCTCGACCAGGAACACCACCAGCGCGGTATCCTCCGCCGATAAGCCATGCTGCTGGCAGAAATGCAAGGCATCGGTCATGCCCAATTTGGAGTGATCGCCGCCGCGGCCCTTGGCGATGTCGTGGAACAAGGCGGCCACATACAACAGCCAGGAACGCGGGAAATTGGCGATCAGCTGGCTGCAAAACGGGTATTCATGGGCATGTTCGCTCATCGTGAAGCGCCGCACATTGCGCACCACCATCAGGATATGCTGGTCAACCGTGTAGACATGAAACAGATCGTGCTGCATCTGGCCGACGATGCGCCGGAAATTCGGCAGGTAACGGCCCAGGATACTGGTGTCATTCATGCCGCGCAGCGCGTGGGTAATTCCTTGCGGCGCCTGGATGATCTGGATGAACAGCGAGCGATTCACCGGATCGCGACGAAAACTGTTGTCGATCTTGACGCGCGCATGCCACAGCGCGCGCCGGGTGCGCGCGGTCATGTCTTTCAGCTCGCTATGCTGGGACAGCAACAGGAACACTTCCAGCATCGCCGACGGCGTGGTTTTAAACAGGTTGTCGTGGGCCATGTCGATCAGGCCGTTAAGCTGGTTGAAGCGGTCGTTGACGCGTTGCGGCACCATCGGTTGCGGGAACAGCTGTACTTCGATGTTCTGCAGCAGGATGGTGTTGAGCTGGGTAACTGCCTTGGCAGCCCAGTAATAACGCTGCATCAGGTACTCGCTGGCGCGCCGGGTTTCCGTGGTCTGGAAACCCAACGCTTCGGCGATCGGCGTCTGGACATCGAACACCAGGCGATCTTCGCGGCGATTGGTGTAGATGTGGAGGCGAATCCGGATATCCTTGAAAGCGCGTTCCTGGCGCGACAGCTGCCGTGCTTCGGCGGCGGTGATCAAGCCGCGCTGGGCCAGCTTGGGCCACGATTCGCCAAGGCCGGCAGCCTTCGCTACCCACAGGATTACTTGCAGGTCGCGCAAGCCGCCCGGGCTTTCCTTGCAGTTCGGTTCCAGGCTGTACGGCGTATCTTCATACTTGACGTGGCGCTGGCGCATTTCCAGGATTTTTTCCTGGAAAAAGGCGCAGGCATCCATGGCTGCGTTGCAGCGTTCCTGAAGTTGCAGGAACAGCGGCTGATTGCCGCTTACCAGCCGGGCTTCCAGCAAGCTGGTCTGGACCGTGATGTCGATAGCGGATTCGCTCAGGCATTCGTCTACGGTGCGGATGCTGTGGCCGATTTCCAGGCCGATATCCCAGAACAGCTGCACCAGTTGTTCCAGCCTGGCGCGTAATTCGGCGTCGGGGCTGGCATCCAGCAGTATCAGGACGTCAACGTCGGAATGCGGAAATAATTCGCCGCGGCCATAACCGCCAACCGCTACCAGAGCCGCGCCGGGCGGCATTTCCAGCATTTTCCAGGCTTGCGTCAGGGCGATGTCGACACTGCGCCGTAACGCCGTTAGCAGCTCACCCGGTTTGCCGTCTGCCAGGAAGGTAGAGATGATGGTTTGCCGCTCGGTCCTAAGCTGTTTTTTGAGAGTCGCGGCAAGGGTCGTCATGTTTTCTTGGGCTCAGGCGGCGCTTGCTTGCTGGATAAAGGCAGGCGGCGGCGGCGTACCCGCGGATACGGTCAGTATTTCGTAACCGGTTTCGGTAACCAGCACGGTATGTTCCCATTGTGCCGACAGGCTGCGATCCTTGGTCTTGATGGTCCAGCCGTCGCCCATTTCGCGAATGTCGCGGCGGCCGGCGTTGATCATCGGCTCGACCGTGAAAATCATGCCGGCCTCAAGTCGTTCCAGCGTGCCGGGGCGGCCATAATGCAATACCTGCGGCTCTTCGTGGAATACCTTGCCGATGCCGTGGCCGCAAAATTCGCGGACTACGCTGTAGCCGGCTTTTTCAGCGTGCTGCTGAATCACATGGCCGATATCGCCCAGATGCGCGCCCGGTTTGATCTTGGCAATGCCCAGCCACATGCACTCATAGGTGATGTCGCCCAGGCGTTTGGCCATGATCGACGGTTCGCCGACATAAAACATGCGGCTGGTGTCGCCGTGATAGCCGTTCTTGATCACGGTGATGTCGAGATTCACGACATCGCCGCTTTTCAGCACCTTGTCGCCCGGGATGCCGTGGCAGATGACGTCATTGACCGAGGTGCAGATGGCTTTCGGATAAGGCGTATAGCCGGGCGGGCAATAATTCAGCGGAGCAGGGATGGTGTCTTGCACATTCGTCATGTATTCGTGGCACAGGCGATCCAGCTCGCCGGTGGTGACGCCGGCTTTGACAAAGGGCGTGATGTAATCGAGCACTTCCGAAGCAAGCCTGCCGGCAACGCGCATGCCGGCAATATCTTCGGCGGTTTTGATGGAGATAGAGGTCATAAGATAGGAAAATCGAGAAAAATCGGTGGATTCTTTAGCAAAAGGCGCGGCAAAAGCTGCAAAAGCGCCTGGATTCAGTCAGGAGACGATTATAAACGACGCCAACCAGATGCGCTTAAAGATATGCCTCGCGGTGCTTGAAGAAGTCGGGGGTTTTGCGGTACAATCTTGGGTTAGCTCGAATAGTTATTGGGCTATACCTTGTTTGTTTCGTGTTTGAAACTGGTTTTAAAAGCGCGAATCCGCTCGAAAAGGGTGCTGTTTTTGTCTGGCAAGTCTAGGGCAACTGCGGTGACTGAGCGGGTTCCAGACCTAACCCTGGAGAAAATTATGTCGTCAGTAACAATGCGTGAAATGCTGGAAGCCGGTGTCCATTTCGGTCACCAAACTCGTTTCTGGAACCCAAAGATGGCGCCGTTCATCTTCGGTCACCGCAACAAAATTCATATCGTCAACCTGGAAAAGACCCTTGGCATGTACCAAGAGGCGATGAAGTACATCCGCCAATTGTCATCCAACCGCGGCAACATCCTGTTTGTCGGCACCAAGCGCCAGGCGCGCGAAATCGTTGCTGCCGAAGCAGCGCGTTCGGGTTCGCCTTTCGTTGACCAGCGCTGGCTGGGCGGCATGCTGACCAACTTCAAGACCATCAAGACATCGATCAAGCGCCTGAAAGAAATGGAAGCTTCGATTGAAGACGGTTCGGTTGAGAAGCTGAGCAAAAAAGAAGGCCTGATGTTCCAGCGTGAGCTGGTCAAGCTGCAAAAAGCTATCGGCGGCATCAAGGACATGGGCGGCATTCCTGACGCAATTTTCGTGATCGACGTCGGCTACCACAAGGGCGCAATCACTGAAGCTGCCAAGCTGGGCATCCCGGTTATCGGCGTGGTTGATACCAACCACTCGCCAGACGGCGTGACTTACGTTATCCCTGGTAACGATGACTCGTCCAAGGCAATCGCCCTGTACGCTCGCGGTGTTGCCGATGCGATCCTGGAAGGTCGTGCCAATGCAGTCAACGACGTGGTCGAAGCTATCAAAGGCGCGGCGGGCGACGAATTCGTTGAAGTTAACGATCAGGCTTAATCCCTGAATCTGAGGTCTTATGCTTCAGAATAAAAAGGGGCCGTAGTTGCCCCTTTTTTTGTATCACTTGCTTATTTTTTACCCGAATATATTTTGAATGATGATGCTGGAAAAACTGATGATCGGGCGCACTGCACAGCGGTGGCCGTTCGGCAGATCAGCAAAAACAGCATCAACTGAGCTAGGAGAATAGTATGGCGGCAATTACAGCAGCACTGGTAGGCGAACTGCGCGCAAAGACTGATGCGCCTATGATGGAATGCAAAAAAGCGTTGACCGAAGCTGGCGGCGACATGGACAAGGCGGAAGAAATCCTGCGCGTCAAACTGGGTGGCAAGGCTTCCAAGGCTGCTTCCCGTGTCACAGCTGAAGGCGTAGTCGCAGCTTATATCGCCGGCGGCGTTGGCGCCCTGGTGGAAGTTAACTGCGAAACCGACTTCGTCACCAAGAACGACGATTTCCTGGGCCTGGCAAATGCTTGCGCCAAGCTGGTCGCAGAAAACAATCCGGCTGACGTGGCTGCCTTGTCGGCTCTGCCACTCGACGGCAGCACTGTTGAGGCAACTCGCGCTGCCCTGATCGGCCGTATCGGCGAAAACATGTCGATTCGTCGTTTCACACGCTTTGATACTGCCGCCAAGCTGGTTTCGTACCTGCACGGCACACGTATCGGCGTGATGGTTGAATTCGACGGCGCTGACGAACAAGTCGGTAAAGACGTGGCCATGCACATCGCTGCGATGAAGCCGGTCTCGCTGTCGTCGGACCAGGTGCCAGCTGAGCTGATCGAAAAAGAGCGTTCGGTAGCAACCTTGAAGGCGGCTGAATCCGGCAAGCCGGCCGACATCGCGGCCAAGATGATTGACGGTTCGATACAGAAATTCCTGAAGGAAGTTTCCCTGCTGAACCAGACTTTCGTCAAGAACGACAAGCAAACTGTTGAACAAATGCTGAAGGCAGCTAACGCCAGCGTTAAATCGTTCACCATGTTTGTGGTCGGTGAAGGCATCGAGAAGAAACAAGATGACTTCGCTGCGGAAGTTGCAGCGACGGTTGCTGCGGCCAAGCAGGCGTAAGCAAGAATACGGGCCGAAAGGCCCGTTTTTTTGGCTCTGAGGAATTTTCTTCCCAAGCCGAAGACTAAGGAATGCCTTGCTGAATCCCGCCCCATATCCAGGGGTGGGGAAAGTCGCAGGAATCGGCGCTGATTGTTCTAAATCGCGCTGATAGTGGATTTTGCTGCGGTTTGGCCTGACAATGGCGCTGCAGTCCAGGCATTGACCAATACAAATGTGAATCAATCGGAAAGCCACAAGGGGCCCAGACCATGACAAAACCAGCTTATAAGCGTGTTCTCCTGAAACTCTCCGGTGAGGCCCTGATGGGCGATGACGCCTATGGCATCAATCGTGCGACGATCGATCGCATGGTTGCCGATGTCGCCGAAGTGGCCGAGTTAGGCGTTGAACTGGCGATCGTGATCGGCGGCGGTAATATTTTCCGCGGCGTAGCGCCGGGCGCCCAGGGTATGGATCGCGCCACCGCCGACTATATGGGCATGCTGGCAACAGTAATGAATTCGCTGGCATTGGCAGACGCCATGCGGCAAAAAGGCCTCACGGCCCGTGTCATGTCGGCAATCAGTATCGAACAGGTAGTCGAGCCTTATGTGCGGCCTAAAGCCCTGCAATATCTGGAAGAAGGGAAAATTGTCATCTTTGCAGCGGGTACCGGTAATCCGTTTTTTACCACCGATACTGCAGCGGCGCTGCGCGGTTCGGAAATCGGCGCGGAAATCGTCCTGAAGGCGACCAAGGTTGACGGCGTCTATAGCGCGGATCCAAATAAAGATCCGGCGGCAACGCGCTATTCGCACATCACTTTCGATGAGGCGATCACCAAGCATCTGCAAGTCATGGATGCCACCGCGTTTGCCCTGTGCCGTGACCAGAAACTGCCGATCAAGGTATTCTCCATCGTCAAGCCGGGCGCGCTGAGGCGGGTCATCATTGGTGAGGATGAAGGTACTTTGGTGCACGTTTAAATTATTTGTGTAATTTGCAATGTTTGCGTAAATAAGTTACGCAAATAAATTGCGCAAATGAGTTACACAAATACGTAATTAATTTTTAAAGTTTTCGTTTTAAAGTTTTCGAATAGGAGAGCAGCATGAGCATTGCTGAAGTTAAAAAGAATACTGAACTGAGAATGCAAAAGTCGCTTGAGACTTTGCGTGCCGATCTGGCGAAAGTACGTACCGGTCGCGCCCACACCGGGATTCTCGATCACATCATGGTGGAATACTACGGCAGCCCGACCAATCTGAGCCAGGTTGCCAATGTGACGCTGATCGATGCGCGCACCATTGGCGTGCAGCCATTTGAAAAGAAAATGATCGCAGTGGTCGAGAAGGCCATCCGTGAATCCGATCTGGGCCTTAACCCATCCACCCAAGGCGAGATGATACGGGTGCCGACGCCGCCGCTGACAGAAGAACGCCGCAAGGAAATGGTGAAATTGGTCAAGGGTGAAGCGGAAGATGCAAAAATTGCAATTCGCAATATCCGGCGCGATGCCAACGAAGGCTTGAAGAAGCTGGTCAAGGATAAGGAATGTTCGGAAGACGACGAGCGTCGTGCACAGGACGAAATCCAGAAACTGACGGACAAGGCCGTGGCTGAAATTGACAAGCAAGTGATCGATAAAGAAAAAGAGATCCTGACGGTGTAGTTAGCGCCGGTCTGCCGGTCTCCACGCCGGTCTCCATTTTTCTTATTTCATTATTTATGGCCCATACAAGTTCCACGCAAGCGCTGCCAGCCAGCCCGACAGTGCCACGGCACGTTGCCATTATCATGGACGGCAACGGCCGCTGGGCGACCAGTCGCTTTTTGCCGCGCGTTGCCGGTCACGGCAAGGGCGTAGAGGCAGTGCGCGCGGTGGTCGAAGCTTGTGCCGTGCGCGGCGTCGAATACCTGACGCTGTTCGCTTTCAGTTCTGAAAACTGGCGCCGGCCCGCCGATGAAGTGTCGCTGCTGATGCGTTTGTTCATGGTGGCGCTGGAGCGCGAAGTCGGCAAGATGCACGCCAACGGCATTCGCCTGAAAGTAGTCGGCGATTTAAGCCGTTTCGATGCCAAGCTGCAGGAAATGATCGACAACGCCGAACGTAAAACCGCCGGCAACACCGCAATGACTGTCACCGTCTGCGCCAACTACGGCGGCCGTTGGGATGTGATGCAGGCGGTCAAAAAAATGCTGGCGGCGCGCCGCGCAGCAGGCGCTGCCGCCAGTGCAGGGCAGGATACCGGGGAATTTTCCGAGGAAGAGCTGGCGCAGCATCTGGCCATGGCCTATGCACCGGAGCCGGATCTGTTTATCCGTACCGGCGGCGAGCAGCGTATTTCCAATTTCCTGCTGTGGCAGCTGGCGTATAGCGAGCTATATTTTACCGATACCTATTGGCCGGATTTCGGCGCCGACGAGCTGGACCAGGCAATTGCCTCTTATCAGCAACGGGAGCGTCGCTTCGGGCGCACCAGCGCGCAATTGCTGGAACAGGCTTCCTGATGTTGCGTACGCGTGTCATCACGGCCTTGCTCTTGCTGGCAGTTTTGCTGCCGATTTTGTACTTCAATTATTTCCCGGCATTCGCCGTCGTCTCGACGCTCTTTTTTGCAGCGGCGATCTGGGAAAGCGCCAGGATCTTTGGCGCTTCCGGCCAAGCGGCTCGCGCCTGGGGACTGGCTGGCGGGCTCCTGTTCACGGCTATCATGGTCTACGGCAGCGGCCCCAACATTCGTTTATTGTTTGTACTGTGCGTGGCAATCTGGTGCTTGCGCTTTGTGCCGTCACTTGGGCTGGGCCTGCCGCCCCTGGCCAGCCTGGGCAACCGGCTGGTTGCGGGTAGTTACGCCATCGCGATTTTCGGCTGTTTCCTGGCGATTGTGGTGCTGTTTCATCACTCTCCCATGTATTTATTGTCGGTCCTGGTAATTGTCTGGGTGGCTGATATCGGCGCCTATTTCTCCGGCAAAGCCTTCGGCCGCCATAAACTGGCGCCTTCCATTTCTCCCGGCAAGTCCTGGGAAGGGGCGCTCGGCGGCTGGATTCTGGTGTTGCTCATGGCGTTCGGATTCAGCCTGGCGCCGGCGCTGGCCGAAACTTTTCCGATGCGTTTGCTGGCAGCCTGGGGCTGGGCCGGATTGCTGGCGGCGATGACCGTGCTGGTGGCTGCCAGTGTGGCCGGCGATTTATTCGAATCGCTGCTGAAGCGGCGGGCCGGCATCAAGGACAGCAGCAATCTGTTGCCTGGCCACGGCGGCGTGCTGGATCGCGTCGATGCACTGATCCCGGTGCTGCCGTTGGCCGCGTTATTGAGTTTTTGGTTTTAGGTCGGTATGCAAAATATTACTATTCTCGGCTCCACCGGATCGATCGGCATGTCGACGCTGGACGTGCTCGCGCGTCATCCCGAACGCTATTCGGTGTATGCCCTGACTGCACACAGCCGGGTTGAGCAGCTGGCGGAGCAGTGCCTGCAGTTCAAACCGCAGGTGGCGGTGGTCGGCAGCGCGGCGGCGGCCCAGCAGCTGAGCGCCTTGCTGCGCACAAAAGCTCCTGCGATCGAAGTGCTGTATGGCGCCGCCGCGTTATGCCAGGTTGCCAGCGCCGCGGCTTGTCATTCTGTGATGGCCGCTATTGTCGGCGCTGCAGGCCTGGCGCCGACCTTGGCTGCTGCCCGGGCCGGGAAAAAAATCCTGTTGGCAAACAAGGAAGCCTTGGTCATGTCCGGCCAGTTGTTCATCGATGCGGTGACGCAGAGCGGCGCCTTGCTGTTGCCTATCGATAGTGAACACAATGCGATATTCCAGTGTCTGCCGCATGGCTATCAGCGCCAGCCGGCGGCACTTGGCGTCGAGAAAATCCTGCTGACCGCATCCGGCGGCCCGTTTTTGAACCGGGCAGTGGCGACCCTGGGATCAGTCACGCCGGCAGAAGCGATTGCTCATCCGAACTGGGTCATGGGGCGCAAGATTTCAGTCGATTCGGCCACCATGATGAACAAGGGCCTGGAAGTCATCGAAGCGCATTGGCTGTTCGGCGCCACCGCCAGCCAGATCGAGGTGGTGATCCATCCGCAAAGCGTGATTCACTCCATGGTTTCTTATATTGACGGCTCGGTCCTGGCGCAATTGGGCAACCCCGATATGCGCACGCCGATTGCCTATGCGCTGGCCTATCCGGAACGGATGGCGTCCGGCGTCAGTCCGCTCGATCTGACGGTGATCGGGCAGTTACAATTTTCCCGTCCCGACCTGCAGCGTTTTCCTTGCCTGAAACTCGCGTATGATGCATTGCAAGCCGGCGGTTCTGCCGCAACAATATTGAACGCGGCGAATGAAGTAGCTGTCCAAGCTTTTCTGGATGGAAAAATCGGCTTCCGCATGATCGATCAACTGATAGCGCGCACCATGGATGCGGTGCCGCTCTGTGCTGTAAGTGATATTGATTTATTGCTTGAACAGGATCGTCTTGCACGCCAAACGGTACATTCCCTGATTTCCTGATTGCATAGTAATAATGGCCTTCCTGCAAACACTCCTCGCATTTGTTGTCGCACTTGGCTCTCTGGTCATCGTCCATGAGCTGGGCCACTACTGGGTCGCGCGTTTGTGCGGGGTCAAGGTGCTGCGTTTTTCGGTGGGCATGGGAAAGATCGTTTTCTCGCGCCGTTTCGGTCCGGATCAAACCGAGTGGGCCGTTTCCATCCTGCCTTTGGGCGGTTATGTAAAGATGCTCGATGCTCGCGAGCAAGACCTAACCGGCTTGTCGCAGCAAGAACTGAAGCGCGAATTTACCAATCAGTCGGTATGGCGGCGCATGGCGATCGTGGCGGCCGGTCCTTTGGCCAATTTCGCGCTTGCCATTTTGTTATTTGCCGGTTTGTACATGTACGGCGAAATGGAGCCGACGCCAAGAGTACGCGCCGTTGCCGAGCAGACCGCGGCCTATCAGGCCGGTTTGCGCGGCGGCGAATTGATTACCGCCGTGAACGGCGTAGCGATCCAGACCTGGTCCGATCTGCGCTGGAAGGTGTTGCAGGGGGTGATCGACAAGACGCCGGTCAAACTCGACATCCGCAGGTCAAATCCTGGTCCTGCAGGCGGTAATTTGCCGGGCGGCGAACTGCTCGATACGGTCAGTTTGCCGATAGAGGCTATGGCGGCGCAAGATCTTGAAGGCGATTTTCTCGGCAAGCTAGGCATCAAGCTGGCGCGCGCCAAGCCGATTTTGGGCAAAATCATGGCGGATGGCCCTGCCATGAAGGCCGGTTTGCATGAAGGCGACCTGATCACCAGCGTCAATGGCGAGCCGGTTGCCGATGGCGTCGCTTTCATCGATAAGGTGAAGGCATCGCCGGGCAAGGCCCTGAGCCTGACGGGTTTGCGCAACGGCAAAAGCTTCACTCTGAGCGTGACGCCGCAGGCGCAAGCAGACAAAGATGGACAAATCGGCCTGATCAAGGTCGAAATGCCTATGATGCCGGAAATGATCCTGGCCAGCAGCCCGCCGCTGCAAGCGCTTGCCAAGGGCGCAACGAAGACCTGGGATAGCAGTATCTTGACCCTCAAGATGCTGGGTAAAATGGTGGTCGGCGAGGTTTCCTGGAAAAATATCACCGGTCCTATTACCATCGCCGACTACGCCGGCCAGACTGCGCGTATCGGTGCATTCAGCTATCTGAGTTTTATTGCCTTCATCAGTATCAGTCTGGGCGTCATGAATTTGCTGCCCATTCCGGTTCTAGACGGTGGCCATTTGCTGTATTATTCGCTGGAAGTTTTGACTGGACGTCCCATTCCCGAGCGGGTTGGTGCAATTGCACAGCGCGCGGGCATCGGTATTTTGATGACGTTGATGATAGTCGCCATGTTTAACGACATCGTTCGGCTCATATTTTAAGTTCCGCTCTCTTGTCTGACAATCGTGGCAGACAAGGACATTGATAAAAAACGATCGCTAATGAAATTACATTCTGAGCACTTCCCTTTGTCGATTCTTCCCCGTCGTTTGATTGCTGCTGCAGCCTTTGCCGTGTGTTCCGGCCAGGCGCTCGCGGTGCAGCCGTTTGTGGTCAAGGATATCCGCATTGAAGGTATTCAACGTACCGAGGCCGGTACCGTTTTCAGCTATCTGCCGGTGCGCGTCGGTGAAACCTTCACCGACGAAAAGGGTACCGCCGCGATCAAGGCTCTGTATGCAACCGGCTTCTTCAAGGATGTCCGGGTCGAGTCTGAAGGCGACGTGCTGGTGGTCATGGTGGAAGAGCGGCCGTCGATTGCCGGCGTCGAGTTTTCCGGCATCAAGGAATTCGATAAGGACCAGCTGACCAAGGCCCTGAAAGAAATCGGCGTTGGCGAATCGCGCATTTTCGATAAGGCGCAAGTCGATCGCGCCGAGCAGGAATTGAAGAAACAATACCTGTCACGCGGACTGTATGGCATGAAGGTGACCACTACCGTCACGCCTATCGAGCGTAACCGGGTCAATGTGACGTTTGCGGTGGATGAAGGCGAAGTATCGCGCATCAAGGAAATCCGTTTCGTCGGCAACAAGGCATTTTCCGACGGCACCCTGCGCGACCAGATAAAATTGCGTTCGCCAGGCTGGTTTACCTGGTACACCAAGGCCGACCAGTATGCCAAAGAAAAATTGTCGGGCGATATCGAAACCCTGCGTTCGTACTACCTGAACCGCGGTTACATCGAGATGCAGGTGGAGTCGACCCAGGTCTCGATTACGCCGGACAAGAAAGATATCTACATCACCGTCAATATCAATGAAGGTGAGAAATACACGGTTTCGGACATCAAGCTGGAAGGCGAGATGTTTGGCCGCGAGGATGAACTCCGGTCGCTGCTTCTGCTGAAAAAGGGCGACACCTTCAATGGCGAAAAACTCAACAACAGCACCAAGAAGATGTCGGAGCGCCTGGGTAATTTCGGTTACGCATTCGCCAACGTCAACGCCAATCCGGAATTGAACCGCGAAAAGAAGGAAGTGGCGTTTACCATTCTGGTTGACCCCGGCAAGCGCGTGTATGTCCGCCATGTCAACGTGACGGGTAACACCAAGACGCGTGACGAAGTGGTGCGCCGCGAATTCCGTCAGTTTGAAGATTCCTGGTACGACGGCTCGAAGATCAAGCTGTCGCGCGACCGGGTTGACCGCCTGGGCTACTTCAAGGATGTGGCGATTGAAACGCCGGAAGTGCCAAACACTTCCGACCAGGTCGACATCAACATGGCGGTTACTGAAAAGCCGACTGGTAATATCCAGGTCGGCGCCGGCTTCTCACAGACAGATAAGTTGAGCTTGACAGGTTCGATCCAGCAGCAGAATGCTTTCGGCAGCGGCAATACGATTGGTCTCGACGTCAATACCAGCAGCTACTCGCGGGTGATTGCGCTGTCGCAAACCAATCCCTACTTTACCGATGACGGCATCAGCCGTACCTACGACCTCTACTACCGTACCGTGCGTCCATCGCAGTACACGACCGGTGACTACAAGGTGCGGACCATCGGTAGCGATATCAAATTCGGCGTGCCGTTCTCGGAACTGGATACGGTATTCTTTGGCGTCGGCATAGAAAACACCAATGTAAAGGCTGACGCGACCAGTCCTCTGCTGTATCAGCAATATGTCACGGACTTCGGTAACGGACAGTTGATCCCCAGCGGCTTGGGTTATAACGTGCTCGCCAACCCGGCGTCTGCATCGACCAACAGTTTCCCGCTGACGGCGGCCTGGCAGCGCGATAGCCGCGATAGTGCACTGGTGCCGACCACGGGACGTTACCAGCGCGCCTCTCTCGAACTTTCCGCAGTCGGCACCTTGCGCTATTACCGTGCAAGCTATCAGCACCAGTACTTCCAGCCGCTGTTCAGCAACGCTGTGACATTGGCCATGAACGGCGAGATCGATTATGGCCGCGGTATGGGCGGCAAGCCTTACCCGGTGTTCAAGAACTACTATGCCGGCGGTATCGGCACCGTGCGCGGATTTGAGGGTTCGACACTGGGCGTCGGCACTAACCGCGACCAATACGGCGATTCGATGGGCGGCGCCTCGCGGGTATTCGGTAACCTGGAAGCGCAATTCCCGTTCCCTGGTTCCGGCACCGACCGCACCTTGCGCTGGTTCACCTTCCTCGATGGCGGCCAGGTGTATGCCGACAAGG
Organism: Collimonas sp. OK242; assembly: GCF_900107095.1. Lineage (GTDB taxonomy): Bacteria > Pseudomonadota > Gammaproteobacteria > Burkholderiales > Burkholderiaceae_D > Collimonas. The sequence goes on along the minus strand of NZ_FNOR01000003.1, from coordinate 180,780 downwards.
CCCCGATGCAGTTGAGCGAGTTGCGTTATTCTACCGGTATCGGTTTGAGCTGGGTGTCGCCTATCGGTCCTTTGAAGATCAGTTACGGCAAGCCTTTGAACGCGAAGCCGACCGACAAGCAGCAATCGTTCCAATTCCAGTTAGGCACGGGCTTTTAAATCGTCGGGATGCTGCACAATTGCAGATCCCGGCAAGCGTGGCATAATGCACAAGTTGCATCATTTGAATTGCGGAGAATAGTGTTGAAATCTCTAATAAAACCATTTAAGTTGTTGCCATCGGCCGGTTTGCTGGCGATGTGCTTATTGTCGGCGGCACCGGTGCACGCAGACGAGGGTTCGAAAATCGCCTTCGTCAGCAGCGAGCGCATTTTGCGCGAAGCGATTCCAGCCAAGACCGCACAAACCAAGATCGAAGCCGAGTTTTCCAAGCGCGACAAGGATCTGCAAGACCAGGCTACCCGCCTGAAAAACATGGCAGACAAACTCGACAAGGATTCGGCCGTGATTTCGGAATCCGAGCGGATCAAGCGTCAACGCGAGTTGAGCGATCTGGACAAGGATTTTCAACGCAAGCAACGTGAGTTCCGCGAAGATCTGAACCAGCGTCGCAACGAAGAACTGGCGATTGTTCTGGAACGCTCGACCAAGGCGATCAAACAGATTGCTGAAGCCGAGAAATACGATATGGTGTTTCAGGAAGGCGGAGTGTATGTCAGCCCGCGTATCGATATCACCGATAAAGTATTGAAAATCCTCAATAAATAAATTCGTTCTGAATTCAATCCATTCAGTCCATTTAGTTCATTAAGGCCACTATATGACCATTCGGCTAAAGGAACTGGTCGAAAGCTTGGGTGGCCAATTGATCGGTGATGCGGATACCCAGGTATCCGGCATCGCGCCGTTAAGCGACGCCAGCGCATCACAGATCACCTTCCTGTCCAATCCCAAGTTTCGCCCCCAGGTGTCGCAAACGCAGGCGGCAGCTATCATTTTGTCTGCGGCGGATGACGCCGTGGTCGGCGCCGGCTTTCACGGCGCACGGATTGTCGCCGCCAATCCCTATGCGTATTTTGCGCGGGCGGCGCAGTTGTTTGCCGCAAGAAATGCGCTTCCTGTCACTCCCGGCATTCATCCCGCAGCCCATGTCGATCCTGCCGCCGAAATTGCAGCGACCGCCCATATCGGCGCCAATGCGGTAATCGGTGCAGGCGCCTCGATAGGCGAAAGTGTCCGGATAGGCGCCGGGTGCGTGATCGGCCGCGATGTCAGCATTGCTGCAGAAAGTTATCTGCATGCCAATGTCACCATTTATGATGCTTGTCAGATTGGCCGGCGCGCCGTCATTCACTCGGGCGTAGTGATTGGCGCCGACGGCTTCGGTTTTGCCAATGACGGCGGAACCTGGGTCAAAATTCCTCAGACCGGCCGGGTGCTGATCGGCGACGACGTCGAAATCGGCGCCAATACCACCATCGACCGTGGCGCTTTGGCCGATACAGTGATTGAAGAGGGCGTCAAGCTGGACAATCAGATCCAGATCGCCCATAACTGCCATATCGGCGCGCATACTGCGATTGCGGCGTGCGCCGGCATTGCCGGCAGCGCCAGGATCGGCAAATATTGCTCGATAGGCGGGGCTGCCATGATCCATGGCCACATTACCATCGTCGATCATGTGCATGTGTCAGCGGGTACGCTGGCGTTGCGCTCGATCTCCGAACCGGGCCAATACACCGGTTTTTATCCGATTGCCAAACATGGCGATTGGGAAAAATCTGCCGCTTTGGTGCGCAACCTGAATACAATGCGTGAGAAAATCCGGTCTCTGGAAAAATCCGTCAAACAATTGTCGCAACAGCTTACCCAAAAAGATAATGAATAGTCCAAACCAAACGCTAGATATCAATCAGATCAAAACCTACCTGCCGCATCGTTATCCGCTGTTGCTGGTTGATCGCGTATTGAATTGGGAAAGTGGCAAGTCGATCACCGCGATCAAGAATGTCACTATCAATGAAGAATTTTTCAACGGCCATTTCCCCAACAAACCGGTGATGCCCGGCGTCCTGACCATCGAGGCGTTGGCGCAAACCGCCGCTTTGCTGTCGTTTCTGACTGAAGGCCGCAAGCCGGATGAAAATACCGTGGTGTATTTCCTCGGCATCGACAAAGCCCGTTTCCGCCGCCCGGTTGAACCTGGCGACCAGATCAAGCTGCAGGTCGAGATCGTGCGCGTAGTACGCGGCATCTGGAAATACAAGGCGGTCGCCAGCGTCGACGGCGAAATGGCGGTGGAAGCCGAATTCATGTGCACCATGCGTAGTGCTGTCAGCCCTGGCGCAGCACCGTCTGTCGTGGATGCCGCCCCGTCAGCGTGATCCGATGACGCGCATTCATCCTACCGCCGTCATCGATCCTAAGGCGGCCCTCGACAGTTCCGTGGAAGTCGGCGCTTATGCAGTGATCGGCCCGCATGTCGCCATCGGCGCCGGCAGCAAGATCGGTCCGCACGCCGTGATCGAAGGCCACACCACGATCGGACGCGATAATGCGATTTTCCAGTTCGGTTCGATTGGCGCCGCTCCGCAAGACAAGAAATATGCGGGCGAACCAACCCGGCTAGAGATTGGCGACCGCAATACCATCCGCGAGTTTGTCACTCTCAATCTTGGCACCGTGCAGGATGGCGGCGTCACCCGCATCGGCGACGATAACTGGGTGATGGCCTACGTCCACGTGGCGCATGATTGCCAAATCGGCAGCAACACCACCATCGCCAATAACGCAACGCTGGCCGGTCATGTCCATATAGGCGACTGGGTGCTGCTGGGCGGCTTTACCACCGTGCACCAGTTTTGCCGTATCGGCGCCCACGCGATGACGGCATTCACCGCCGCGGTCAGCCAGGATGTTCCACCGTTCGTGACTGCCGCCGGCAACCGTGCCGAACCCGCAGGGATCAATAGCGAAGGCCTCCGGCGCCGTGGTTACAGCAGCGAGCAGATCATGGCGATCAAGCGTGCTTACCGGATCATTTATCGTTCCGGGCTGGCGCTGGAAGACGCCATGGCCGCGTTGGCGCTGGAAGAACTGAAAACACCTGAATCTGCAGCCCATCTGAAGCTGATGCGCGATTTCATCGCATCGTCGACGCGTGGCATCATCCGCTGACATGGCGGACACTGATTCCAATATAGCAATTGCCATGGTGGCCGGAGAAAGCTCCGGCGACCTGCTGGCCAGCCGCCTGCTGTCCGGCTTGCGGCCGCAGCTGCCGGATGCGCGCATGTACGGCATCGGCGGCGCCAAGATGGCTGAGTACGGTTTTGTCAGCGGCTGGCCGATGGAAAAATTGTCGGTCCACGGCTTCTTCGAAGCGCTTGCCCACTATCGCGAGATCAAAGGCATCCAGATTGCGCTGCGTGATCGGCTGCTGGCTGACAAGCCGAGTGTGTTTATCGGCGTCGACGCTCCTGATTTCAATTTCGGCCTGGAAGCGCAGTTGCGCGAGGCCGGGATTCCGACCGTCCATTTTATCGGGCCGTCAATCTGGGCCTGGCGCGGCGGCCGTATCAAGAAGATCGCGCGCGCGGCATCGCACATGCTGGTCATCTTCCCGTTTGAAGAAGAAATCTATCGCAAAGCCGGGATTCCGGTGACTTATGTCGGCCATCCGCTGGCGCAAGTGATCCCGATGGTGCCGGATGTCGCCGCGGCGCGTAGCACGCTTGGTTTGCCTGCTACCGGCAGGGTGGTGGCGATCTTGCCCGGCAGCCGCATGGGTGAACTGAAGCACAACACGATCGCCTTTGTGCAAGCGGCAAAGATATTGGCGCAGCGCGATCCCGGCATGCGTTTCGTGGCGCCGATGGCAGGCGAGAAACAGAGCAAGTTCTTTAGCGAGCTGGTGAGCCAGGCCGGTTTGCAGGATCTGCCGATCCAGCTGCTGAACGGCCAGTCGCACACCGCCATGGCGGCCGCCGATGGCGTACTGGTTGCCTCCGGCACCGCATCGCTGGAAGTCGCGCTGTACAAGAAACCGATGGTGATCGCCTACAAGATGATGCGCGCCAGCTGGGAAATCATGCGCCACATGAGTTACCAGCCGTGGATAGGCTTGCCGAATATCCTGGCGCGTGAATTCCTGGTGCCGGAGCTGTTACAGCACAATGCAACACCGCAAGCGCTGGCGGATGCGCTCTGGACGCAACTGGAAGATCCCGTCCGCCAGGCTATGCTGCGGCAGCGCTTTACCGAGATGCACCATGCTTTGCTGCGCGACACCGCCGGCGAAAGCGCGCAAGCGGTATTGCAAGTCATCGAACAACATCGCTCACAACATCAGCGCTGATTGCCAGCTTATCGTGCCTCCCATTTTCCCAGCAGCCGTGACCATGTCTGATTCCAATTTTTCTCTTTTCAACTACGACGGCGAAATTATCTGCGGCGTCGATGAAGCCGGCCGCGGTCCATTGGCGGGCCCGGTATTTGCGGCAGCCGTGATACTCGATCCGGAAAAACCGGTCAGCGGCTTGCGCGATTCCAAGAAGCTGACGGCCGAACGGCGCGAAGCGCTGGCCGAGCAAATTAAAGCCAATGCGCTGGCATGGGCCATCGCCGAATGTTCCGAAGCAGAAATCGACACACTGAATATTTTGCAGGCAACCATGCTGGCGATGCGGCGCGCGGTGGAAGGCTTGGCCATGTTGCCGACGCTGGCGCTGATTGACGGCAACCGTTGTCCGCAGCTCAGCATCCGTTCCGAAGCCATCATCAAGGGCGACGACAAGGTGCAAGCCATTTCGGCGGCGTCGATTCTCGCCAAGACGGCGCGTGACGCTGCGCTGCAAGTACTGCACGCACAATATCCTCATTACGCATTCGATCAGCACAAAGGCTATCCGACCGCATTGCACATGGAACGGCTGCGCCTGCATGGCGTGTCGCCGGTGCACCGCAAGTCGTATGCGCCGGTGCGGGCTTTGCTGGCGGCGAGCGGCGACGGAGCCGCAACATGAAAAGCATCACCTCGTCAGCCAATCCTTTGTACAAGGAATTGAAGCATCTTGCGACCAGCGCGCATGCGCGGCGCAAGGCCGGCCGCACCTTGCTGGACGGGATTCATCTGACCGAAGCGTATTTGCAGCATGGCGGCAAGCCGGCGTTGTGCGTCGCCAGCGAAACTGCGCTGACGCATGCCGAGGCTGCCATAGTGATCCGTCAATGCCAGGCCGATGCGGTGCAATGCATCGTGCTGCCGGATGGCCAATATCACGCGCTGAGCCAGGTTGAACATGGTGTCGGTCTGATGTTTGTGATTGAAACGCCGAAAACGGCGGCGCCGTCGGCGTTGACGCAGTCCGCCGTGCTGCTCGACAACTTGCAGGATCCTGGAAATCTCGGTTCCATCTTGCGCAGCGCCGCCGCTGCCGGCATCAAGCAGATCTATTGCTCGGAAGGTAGCGCATCGGCGTGGTCGCCTAAAGTACTGCGGGCAGGGATGGGCGCCCATTTCATACTGGATATTTTTGAAGGTGTCGATCTGGCTGCGCTGATGGCGACGACACAGATCCCGGTGCTAGCCACCAGTTCCTATGCAACGCAGAGCATCTATCAGGCCGACTTGAGCGGATCGCTGGCGTGGCTGTTCGGCCATGAGGGGCAAGGCGTGGCGGAAGACTTGCTGCGGCTGGCTAGCCAGCAAGTCGTGATTCCGCATCGCGGACAGATGGAGTCATTGAATGCTGCCGCTGCGGCGGCTGTATGTATTTTTGAGCAGCTGCGCCAGTCGCTGGCTAAATAAGTTCACGCGTGTCTTAGTCAGTTGGGGACAGAGCCGCACGGGGAGTGGAATTCGTCGCAAGGTTAGCCTTGGCGACTCTTAAACTCTGTCCCGCAATGCTTCAGAAAGTCCGCATATCCGGCTTGATGTCCTGCAAAATCGTTGCAGCGATTTCTTCAATCGATTTGGTAGTCGACGACATCCAGCGTATCCCTTCGCGCCGCATGATCTTTTCCGCTTCATTCACTTCATAACGGCAATTTGCCAGCGCCGCATATTTACTGCCCGGACGACGTTCATTGCGGATTTCCGACAGGCGGTCGGCAGCGATCGTCAGCCCGAAAATCTTTTGCTTGAACGGCAACAGGCCGCTTGGCAATTTGTCGCGCTCGAAATCCTCCGGAATCAGGGGGTAGTTGGCGGCTTTGACCCCGAACTGCATCGCCAGGTAAAGACTGGTCGGGGTCTTGCCCGAACGCGACACGCCAACCAGGATGACGTCGGCATCGGCCAGGTTCTTGTGCGACTGGCCATCGTCATGCGCCAGTGAAAAATTGATGGCTTCGATCCGGTTCTTGTATTCGTCGGTGTTGGCGGTGTTATGGCTGCGGCCGATGGTGTGGGTGGATTTCACCCCCAGTTCATTTTCCAGCGGTTCGACAAACGTCTGGATCAGATCCATGTGCATCGCCTTGGCGTGCTGGATGACTTTTGACAAGTCGGCTTTAACCAGCGTCGAAAAAACGATGGGCAATTTGCCGTCCGCCGCAAAAGCTTCGTTGATCTTGCGGGTTGCGTCGTACGCCTTGTCCAGGGTATCGACAAAGGGCAGGCGCACCTGCTTGAAGCGCAACTCGAACTGGGTCAGCACCGAGTGGCCGAAAGTCTCGGCGGTAATGCCGGTGCCGTCGGAAACAAAGAATACCGTGCGATTGGCAGGGACCAGCGGGGTAGGAGCAGCATCTAGCATAGTGTTGTTAAAAAATAAAATAATAGAAGCAAAAAATAGGAGCAAAAATGCGTACAGGCCTCGTGGCACTCCACAAGAAGCACGCAGGCGCCGATAGCAGGGCAGAAACTTTTAACAGTGTGCCGACTCTAGCAAAGAATATCGCTTGCTGCCCGCTTGTTGCCTTATACGCCTTTTGACGCCAAATTGGCATAAAATGGCAGCCAACTGAATATTTAAAGCTACCTGACGAAGAATAACAAAAAGCCAAGGGCGGCGAAGGCAATTGTGAAGATTTCTTATCATCAAACTAGAGGTTGTTATGTCCAATGCAATACAGATGGGTGCTACCCAGGGGGCGGCTTACGTCATCTCCTTTGAAAATCTGCGGATGACGGATGTCGAGTCCGTCGGCGGCAAAAATGCATCACTGGGTGAAATGATCAGCCAGCTGGCCGGCGCCGGAGTACGGGTGCCGGGTGGCTTTGCTACCACTGCGCAGGCGTTTCGCGATTTCCTGTCGCACAGCACCGATGGCGGCCCGGCCCTGGCCGACCGGATTGCCGAACGTCTGGCAACCCTGAACGTTGAAGATGTACGGGCATTGGCGCAAGCCGGCGCCGAGATCCGTCAATGGATAGTGGAAACGCCGTTCCAGCCGCGTCTGGAGCAGGAAATCCACGCCTTCTACAAACGCCTGGTGGAAGATTCTTCCAGCGAGATGTCGTTCGCCGTGCGTTCCTCGGCGACGGCTGAAGATTTGCCGGATGCGTCATTCGCCGGCCAGCAGGAAACCTTCCTCAACGTGGTCGGCATCGACAACGTGCTGGAAGCCATGAAGCACGTGTTCGCGTCGCTGTATAACGATCGCGCCATCTCTTATCGCGTGCACAAGGGCTTTACGCACGCCGAAGTGGCATTGTCGGCCGGCGTCCAGCGCATGGTCCGTTCCGATGTCGGCGCCGCCGGCGTCATGTTCACCCTGGATACCGAATCCGGCTTCAAGGATGTGGTCTTCATCACGTCCAGCTACGGCCTGGGCGAAACGGTGGTGCAGGGCGCGGTCAATCCTGACGAATTCTATGTCCACAAGCCGATGCTGGAACAAGGCAAGCTGCCTATCATCCGCCGCAATATCGGCTCCAAGCTGATCAAGATGGAATTCACCGGCGAAGCCAAGGCTGGCCGTTCGGTCAGGACTGTCGACGTCCCTATCGAGCTGCGCAATCGCTATTCGCTCAACGATGCCGAAATCGTCGAACTGGCCAAATACGCCACCATCATCGAGAAGCACTACGAGCGCCCGATGGATATCGAGTGGGGTAAAGACGGCCGCGACGGTAAGTTATATATTTTGCAAGCGCGTCCGGAAACGGTTAAGTCGCAGGAAAAATTGACTGACGCTCAGCAGCGTTTCAAACTCAAGGGCATCGGCAATGTGTTGACCCAGGGCCGCGCCATCGGCCAGAAAATCGGCGCCGGCCGGGTACGCGTGATTCATGACGCGTCCGAAATGGAAAGAGTGCAGCCGGGCGACGTGCTGGTAGCCGACATGACCGATCCTAACTGGGAGCCGGTGATGAAGCGTGCTTCGGCGATCGTTACCAACCGTGGCGGCCGTACCTGCCACGCCGCGATCATTGCGCGTGAACTTGGGGTGCCGGCGGTGGTCGGTTGCGGCGATGCTACCGATGTGCTGAAAGACGGCACGCTGGTGACTGTATCCTGCGCCGAAGGCGACGAAGGCAAGATTTACGACGGACTGCTGGAAACCGAAGTCACCGAAGTGGCGCGCGGCGAACTGCCTAAGCTGCCGTTGAAGATCATGATGAACGTCGGCAATCCGCAACTGGCATTCGATTTCCAGTCGATTCCAAATAGCGGCGTCGGTCTGGCGCGCCTGGAATTCATCATCAACAACAACATCGGCGTGCACCCGCGCGCGATTCTGGAATACCCGAACATCGATGCCGACCTGAAGAAGGCGGTGGAGTCGGTGGCCCGTGGCCATGCGTCGCCAAAGGCTTTCTATGTCGACAAGCTGGCCGAAGGGATCGCCACCATCGCCGCCGCATTCTGGCCGAAAAAGGTGATCGTGCGCTTGTCCGACTTCAAGTCGAACGAGTACAAGAAGCTGATCGGCGGTTCGCGCTACGAGCCGGATGAAGAAAATCCGATGCTGGGCTTCCGTGGCGCTGCCCGTTATCTGGCGAGCGACTTTGCCGAAGCATTCGAAATGGAATGCCAGGCGATGAAGCGCGTGCGTAACGACATGGGCTTGACCAACGTCGAGATCATGGTGCCTTTCGTGCGGACCCTGGGCCAGGCAGAGAAGGTCATCGGCCTGCTCGGCAAGAACGGCCTGGTACGCGGCGAGAACGATTTGCGCGTCATCATGATGTGCGAAGTGCCATCGAACGCCATCCTGGCCGAGCAGTTCCTGGAACACTTCGACGGCTTCTCGATCGGCTCCAACGATCTGACCCAGCTGACCCTGGGCCTGGACCGCGACTCCGGCATGGAGTTGCTGGCCGCCGATTTCGACGAGCGCGATCCGGCGATCCTGGCCCTGCTGGAGAAGGTCATTGCAACTTGTATCGCCAAGGGCAAGTATGTCGGTATTTGCGGCCAGGGGCCATCGGACCATCCTGACTTTGCCGAATGGCTGATGAAGCAAGGCATCGAGTCGATTTCACTGAATCCTGATTCGGTGATCGATACCTGGCAGAAGCTGGCGGCTGCGCAATAATCTGCCGCTTCTACGGTACTCAAAAATCCTCCCCCCGCTTGTCGCCAGGGGGAGGATTTTTTATTTGAGGCGTAGGACCTGCTCGCCGCGAATTTATTATTTTATGTGTGGCAGCTTAAGCTCAAGCTCAAGCTCAAGCTCAAGCTCAAGCGCATGCCCGGCATCACCCAGTACCAGATTGGAATCTGAAATATGCGAAACGTACTCGTTCGCGCGGCGTTCGGACTTGCAATTGCAAGCGTGACCCCGCTTGGCCACACACATGCCATAGCAGGCAATCGTATCTTTCCTGCCACTCTGGCAGTCGACGATCCTGGCGTCGGCGACGAACTGGATGTTCAGTTCGGCCACATCAGGACAGCCAACGACGACGGCAGCATTGCCCATGTGAATACCTGGTCGGCCAACTATTCCAAAACCATCACGCCGAACCTGGCGTTCAGCGTCGGCGACAATTACGCCACCCAGCGCGTCAGCGGTAGTCCCGCTGTCAAGGGCCTCGATAATGTCGGACTCGGCGTCAAGTATCTGGTGTACGTTAATCCCATACACGAATTCATGCTATCGGTCGGCGTCAACGGCGCCATCGGCGGCAGCGGCAGCAAGGCCATCGGCAGCAGCTATTCGACCTATGCACCGACGGTCTACGCAGGCAAAGGCTTTGGCGATCTGCCAGATGCGTTGGGCTGGCTCAAGCCGTTCGCGGTTACCGGCACGGTTGGCCAGCAATACGCGAGCGACAGCAGCGTTTCGAATGCCATGAACTGGGGCATGACGCTGCAATACAGCCTGTCGTACTTGCAATCGTTCGTCAAAAACGTCGGCTTATCGAAGCCTTTCTCAAATCTGATTCCGGTAGTGGAGCTGGCGATGAGCACCTGCACCAGCGGCAGTTGCTCAGGCCGCACCACGGGTACTATCAACCCTGGGATCATTTGGGAGTCGCGTACCGCTCAGATTGGACTGGAAATGCAAATCCCTGCCAATCGCGCCAGCGGCCATGGCGTCGGCGTGTTGCTGCAAACGCATTTCTTCTTCGACGACATTTTCCCAAAATCCATCGGAAAACCTATTTTTTAAAAAGTCTTCCCTCATATTATGCACAAATCATATTTTCACGGCTCTGCCACCAATGCTTTTTTACGCTTGTCTACCATCGCCGGCGTGCTCGGCTTAAGCAGCATCGGCCAGGCGTGGGCGCACGCCCGGCCTGAAACCCAGAGCCCCGTCGCCGGTGCCGTCGTGAGTGCGCCGCACGAAGTCCGCATCACTTACAACGAAGCACTCGAACCGGCATTCAGCAGCCTGGTCGTCAGCAATGCGCAGGGCAAGCAGGTCAACGGCGCCAAAGCCGAGGTCGACGCCACCACCCACAAGACCATGCGCGTGGCGCTACCAATCCTGCCAAGCGGTGAATATCAAGTGAAATGGGTCGCGGTCGCAGACGATGGCCACCGTACCCAGGGGAGCTATAAATTCACGGTGAAGTGATGAATCTGGCCACCGGCTGGATGCAACCGCTATTTGCGGGATGGCTGGATATGGCGCTGGCGGCGGCCGTCGGCGTCGCCGTGCTGCAAGCGGGAGTGTCGTCGACCACTGCCGCAGTACGCCTCGCCGGCATTGCTCGCCTGGCTTGCGTACTTCTCGGCATCGGACTCGCGGCCTACTTGTGCGCCGGCACCGTTGCCATGACCGAAACCGGCATCGCCGACCTGCCTGCGGCACTCTGGCTGGTGCTCACGCAGTCGCATTTTGGCGCCATGATCTGGCTCGCGCTGACTGCCTGGATCATGTTGATGATGTCGACTTTCAGCTCTGCCTGGCAAATACGCAATAGCTGGTTCGTAACCGGCCTGCTTGGATTCGCGCTGGCGCGGGCGGCGACCGGGCACGCGGCGGATCAGGGTTTCGCCAGCTTGTCCGTATTGATCCACACTGCACATGTGCTGGCAGCGGCAGCCTGGGCCGGATCAGTCGGGATCTGCGTGCTGCTGACATCAGACTGGTCCGCCTGGCCGCCGCCGCAACGCAGCGCATTGGCGCATCGCGTATCGAAAATCGCTACGCTGGCGCTACTGCTGGTGTTCGGTAGCGGTCTGTTGAATGTGGCGCGGACGCTTGGGCATGCAAGCAATCCCTGGGCTTCTGCCTATGCCTGGATATTGCTGGCGAAACTTTGTGCGGTTGGCATTGCTGCCGGACTAGGAGCGCGCAATCGCTGGTATTGGTTAGCGCGGCTGGATCGCGATCAGGTGGCCGGCGCCAACGGGTTTCGGCTGGTGTTACTGGTTGAAGCGGTGGTGCTGTTGCTGGTGCTGGCATTAGCCGCCAAGTTGGGAACTACCATGCCGGTGTAGGATGGAATATTCTTCAATTCGACAAAGCGAGACTGGCGATGGCTAAGCGGCTGATGATAGAAGGAATGGTACAGGGCGTCGGTTATCGCGCTTCCTTTGCCGACAAGGCGCTTGCCCTGGGCCTATCGGGCTGGGTGCGCAATCGCCGGGATGGTTCTGTGGAAGCCTGTGTTCATGGCGAAGCGGCGGCGATTGAAGCCATCATCCTGTGGGCAAGGCGGGGCCCACCCGCAGCACAGGTACGTAATGTGAGCATCGAAGATTCTGGGGAGCCGGCGCCTTCGGATGGGACATTCAAGATTTGCTGACGCAGTGAATCATTCAAAATCAGGAGCCGGGCCGTACGATTAGGCAGGCCGGGTCATTAGCCCAAGTCATTCAGTGCATTGGTCACGCGCTCAATCACTCCCTGCCAGTCACCGGCCTGTTCCTGCCTGAATAATCGTGCGCTTGGATACCACGGACTGTCCTCGCGATCGAGCTGCCAGCGCCAGTCAGGCACCCAAGGCAGGAGAAGCCAGACCGGCGTGCCCAGGGCGCCGCTCAGATGAGCGACGGAGGTATCCACGCTGATCACCAGATCGAGATTGGCGACGATGGCTGCGGTGTCGTCGAAATCTGCAATGTCATTTGCCACCTGCCTGAGCTTTGCGGCTTGCAGCAAATATGGCCGATCCGCCTCCCTGATATCCTTTTGCACCAGAAAAAAATCCGCCCCGTCCAGTTGCAGTAACGGGGCAAATTCCTGCAGCGGCATGGAACGCCGGTGATCGTTGGTATTGCCCGGATTGCCGGAACACGCAAGGCCGATTTTGAGTTTTCCGTTGGCGAAATTCTGGCGGTTTTTCCAATTTTCCTTTTTCCCGCTATCGGCCTTGAAATAAAAGGGCGGGGCCGGAATGGTTGCCAGATCGGTCTTGAAAGCCAGCGGCAGGCTCATCAACGGCGTTTGATAGTCGACCAGCGGAAACTCTTCACCGATGGCGATAACCTTGAAGGCTCCCATGGTCTGGGCGATTGTTTTCAATGCCGGATCGACTTCCAGCACCACCTCAGCCCCTAACGCCGCGACCAGCGCGGCATAGCGGCAAAACTGGATAGTGTCGCCCAGGCCTTGTTCCGACCAGAGCAAAATCCGCTTGCCGCGGATCACCTGCCGGCCCAGCCACAACGGGATGTCAGTATGACGAGGAAAGTCCGCATTGCCTTTCTTCCACCTGTACTCGTAGCTTTGCCAACCCGCTTCAAATTGCCCCAGCACCAGTTGCGACAGCGATTGATTCGATAGCACATCCGCGTAATCGGCGCGCAGGCCAAGAGCCCGCTGATAGCTGACGAGCGCCTGCTGATGGCGTTTCATGCGGCTCAGGGTCAGGCCGTGATCGCCCCAGGCTTCGGCGTTCTCGGGCGCCAGCGTCAGAGCTGTTTCATTGTCGCTCAGAGATTCGGCATAACGTTCCAGCTTATGCAAGATGACGGCACGGTCCAGCAAGTAGATGGCGGTTTTGGGCGCTATCGCCAAGGCGCGGTCAATATTGCTGAGCGCATCCGCATAGCGTTTCAGCTTATCCAGCGCCAGGCTCTTTTTATACCAGCTGTCGGCCGTTGCCGGCTGCAGCGACAGCGCCTGGTCAAAGCAAGCCAGTGCATCTTCAACATGCCCCAGCTGATACAAAATGCTGCCTTTGTGCGACCAGCCGTCTGCGTATTCGGGCCATTCGGCGAGTGCCTGGTCGATGCAAGCCAGCGCTTCCGGGTGGCGCTGCAGGCTGATCAGGGCGACAGTCCTGGCCAGCAGGATCTCCGGTTTGATATAACCCAAGGCGATAATTTTTTCATAAGCGCGTAGAGCGGCCTCGAACTCGCCCGATTCAAACTGCACTCGCGCCAGTTTGTAATGCAGCGATACGTTCTTGCCATCCAGAGCCAGGGCCTGCCGGAACAACTGCGCCGCTTCGTCTCTTTGCCCGGTGGCGGCGCAGATCACGCCGAGGATATGCAAGGCATCGAAATTGTTTGGCTGGCTCTTTAAAATATCCTTGAGCGACCGTTCGGCGTGGCCGGCATTTCCATTCTGGAAATTCTTGTATGCTTGCTGGATAAGATGGATCGTGTTCATGGTTGTCTGGCTGGGGCGGTTGCAGTAAGCAGCAGTAAGCAGCGCCTATGGATGAGTGGGAGAGCATAGCACTGGATTGAGTCGGCTTCAGCAGTTGGCGCTTTCGGCATAAATCAAATGAGAAGCAAATGAGACGCAAGTTATTGCAACTTCAGTTGTCAAATAGATTACACTAGGTGTTCTACATAACGGAGAGTGGCATATGGCCGGATGGGTGATGTGGATGTTGGCGGCTGGCGTACTGGTGGTGGCAGAACTATTCACTACTACCTTGTATTTATTGATGGTGGCGATTGGCCTGGCCGTCGGCGGTGTCGTCGCGCTGACGGGGCTTGGCGTGGAATGGCAATTACTGGCTGCAGCCGTGGTGGCTTTGGCCGCCACCTATGTTTTGCGACGGAGTAAATTCGGCCGCCGCACGAGAGTCAAGGCTGAGCGCGACCCCAATGTCAATCTGGATATCGGCCAGCCGATCACGGTCGAACACTGGCAGCACGACGCCAGCGCCAATGGCGCTGGGGGATACACGGCGCGCGTCAAGTATCGCGGCGCGATGTGGGATGTCGAGCTGGCGCCGGCGGCGCATGCAAGCGCCGGTCAGTTTTTTATTCATGAAATACGCGGCAGCCGGCTGATTGTAAGCAACAGCCCGGATCATCACTAGAACGTCTTCTATCGTTCGCGGTGGCGTGGCGATCGATCCTGTTCTCAATTCATAAGGAAAAAAAATCATGTTCGGAAGCGTCTCGTTAATCTTGCTGGTGATCGTAGTCATATTTATCGCCAAGACGATCAAAGTGGTGCCGCAGCAGCATGCGTGGGTAGTGGAACGTCTCGGTAAATATCATGCCACGCTGGGGCCGGGGCTGAGCATCGTGGTGCCTTTCATCGATCGCGTCGCCTACAAGCACATCTTGAAAGAAATCCCGCTGGACGTGCCGCCGCAGGTTTGCATCACCCGCGACAACACGCAGTTGCAGGTTGACGGCATCTTGTATTTCCAGATTACCGATCCGATGCGCGCTTCCTACGGCTCCTCCAACTACATCGCCGCAATCACGCAACTGGCGCAAACCACCTTGCGTTCCGTGATCGGCAAAATGGAACTCGACAAGACATTTGAAGAGCGCGATCACATCAACACCACGATCGTCAACGCGATTGATGAATCAGCCGCCAATTGGGGTGTCAAGGTGCTGCGTTATGAAATCAAGGATCTGACGCCGCCTAAGGAAATCTTGCACGCGATGCAGGCGCAGATTACCGCCGAGCGTGAGAAGCGGGCGCTGATTGCTGCATCCGAAGGCCGCAAGCAGGAACAGATCAATATTGCTACCGGTGAGCGCGAAGCTTCGATTGCCAAGTCGGAAGGCGAGAAGCAGGCTTCCATCAACCGCGCCCAAGGCCAGGCTGCAGCGATCCTGTCGATTGCCGAAGCCAGCGCCGAAGCGATCCGCAAGACTGCGGCTGCGATCCAGTCGCCAGGCGGCTCGGACGCTGTCAATCTGAAAGTGGCAGAGCAGTATGTGGCAGCCTTCGGCCAGTTGGCGAAGACGAATAATTCGATTATCGTACCGGCCAATATGGGCGATATGAGCGGCCTGATTGCCACTGCCTTGCAGGTGGTCAAGTCTCAGACCAAATCGTAATCCCGGTATCAACGCGGTATAAGCAGGCGGCCCCGGCGAAATTCAGATTGCGCCGGGGCCGTTTTTTATTGTGTCTGGCTTAGGGCGTGTTGACATATGATTTGGGAGATGCGTTCAAACTAAAACGTGTGCTGGCAAGGCGCGTGGCACAGCTGGGGCTGGTGCCCCAGCAAGCCATGCAACGCGGCCAGCGCACGTTTTAGTTTGAACCCTCCGGGAACGGCTGCAGGCGTCACATGCCGTTGTTGCTGGGGGCGGCCATCCGCATCCTTGCCGTAGCACCGCTACGTCGCGTCGCCGCGCCTAGGCCTGTAACGCCTGCCGCGCGTTCGCACTCCCAAATCATATGTCAACACGCCCTAATGGTTGAATGTCTTAACGCCGGTGCTGCTTCATCGCAGCCTGCACTTCACGTTCGCCGTCGCGCTGACGCTCGGTATCGCGCTTGTCGTGCTGCTTTTTACCCTTGGCCAGGCCGATTTCGCATTTGATGCGGCCGCGCAGATAGTGCAGGTTGATCGGCACCAGCGTGTAGCCGGAGCGCTCGACCTTGATGATCAGCTTCTTGATTTCCTCTGCGTGCAGCAGCAGCTTGCGGGTACGCACCGCTTCCGGATGGACATGGCTGGACGCGCTGAGGAGGGCGCTGATGTGGGCGCCAAACAGGTAGATTTCGCCATTGCGGACAATGACATAGGATTCTTTCAGATTGGCGCGGCCGGCGCGGATGGACTTCACTTCCCAGCCGTGCAACTCCATGCCTGCCTCGAAGCGCTCTTCGATGAAGTAGTCGTGGAAGACTTTTTTGTTGTCAATAATGCTCATGTATAAGGAAAATCGCGCAGGTCGGTTAAAATTTCAAGTTGTGATTCTATCAAACGGTTGATATTCAATGGCAGTAGTGCATAAAACGGTTCTTTTGGGGTATAGCGCTGAACAGATGTTTGCGCTGGTCGATCGGGTCGAAGACTACCCGCAATTCCTGCCGTGGTGCGGCGGGGTGGACATACGTGAACGGGCTGCCGGCAAATTGGTAGCGACGCTGAACATACATTACCACGGTATCAAGCAATCGTTTACTACTGAAAACAGCAACACGCCGCCGACCGCCATACAGATGCGCCTGGTCGAAGGGCCGTTCAAGCATCTCGACGGCAACTGGAGTTTCAAGGCGTTGCGGGCCGATGCCTGCAAGATCGAATTCGATTTGCATTACGAATTCTCCAGCCGGATCCTGGAAAAACTGATCGGACCGGTATTCAGCATGGTTACCAACAGTTTCGTCGATTCCTTCTGCAGGCGCGCCGACGCCGTCTATGGTCATCATGAGGGTCGCCATGATTGACAAGGCCGCCACCGAGCCGTTGATACGGATCCAGGTCTGTTACGCCAGCCCCGGCGTGCAGGCCCTGAAGCAGTTGTCGGTGCCGGCCGGGACGCTGCTGCACGACGGCATCAAACGCAGCGGCTTGCTGGAGGAGATACGCGAGATCGACCTCAGCTGCTGGCGGGTCGGCATTTATGGCAAGCTGAAGACGCTGGATACCGTATTGCGCGATCGGGACCGGATTGAAATCTATCGTCCGCTGATTGCCGATCCGATGGAATCGCGCCGCAAGCGCGCCGATAAAAAAGCCCGCTGAATGGCGGGCTGTTCCGGTTTTCTATTTCACTTCCTATCTTACTGACAGTCGTTCAAAGTTTCCTGGTTCTGTGCGTTTTGCTGCGCTCGCTGCTGATCATTCATGTATGAGCGTTCGCCGTTGCCGTCGGTCTGGGCAATCCTTGCACCGGAATCCAGGGTGCGCTGGTTGGCGTGGGCGCGGGCGCAATTTTCTGCCTTGTTGGAAGCCAGTTTGGCGTCCTGCTCGGCTTTCTTGCTCTTTTCTGCCTGCTCAGCCTTGCGTTTTTGAAATGCGGCATTCTGCTCGGCGATAGTCGGCGCTGCTTTGGCATCCGGTTTGCCGTCGGCGGCAGCGTCCGCAGTGGTTGCGTTAGCTGCGCCATCTTCCGAGCCGGTAGAGCCGGCATTGCGCGGCAGGCTCTGGCCCGGTGCTTTCAGGATGCGCTTGTTCGGGACCGAGGGCGGCGGCGGCTGGTCAGAATATTGTTTGACGCCTTTTTCATCCAGCCACACGAATTGCGCCAGGGCGGAAGTCGCCAGGCTGAGCAAGACCAGTGTCGCAGTGGCGGAGAAAACCTGTTTCAGGCGGGGTGCATTCATTGCTTGTCCTTGGGGCGCATTAAAAGTGAAAAAGAGGGTGAAAAAAGTGGAGCGGTGGAACTAAAAACGGTGCGCAGTGCAGTGCGCAGATTTCGCCACGTTTTACCCGCCATGTCAATTGATGGATAGTGCTTTGTGGAAATATTTTACTCGTTGCGGCGAAAATCGCGCAGCGTTAGGCGACTTGCCTGGATTTCTGTATAATTCGCTTTTGCGCCTATAGGAAAAACTATGCGTCTACTTCAAAAAGCACTCACGTTCGATGACGTGCTGTTAGTCCCCGCTTATTCGGACGTCCTCCCCAAAGACACCACCCTCAAGACACGCCTGAGCCGTAATATCGATCTCAACATCCCGTTGTTGTCGGCGGCAATGGATACCGTGACTGAAGCCCGGCTGGCGATCGCCATGGCGCAAGAGGGCGGCATCGGCATTGTTCATAAGAACCTGACCGCGCAGGAGCAGGCGCGCGAAGTATCCAAGGTCAAGCGTTTTGAATCCGGCGTGGTGCGTGATCCGATCACGATTCCGCCGAACATGCGCATCCGCGAAGTGATGGCATTGTCAGAACTGCACGGCATCAGCGGTTTCCCGGTGGTCGACGGCAATCGCCTGGTCGGCATCATCACCAACCGCGATCTGCGTTTTGAAGAAGAGCTGGATGCGGAAGTCAGCGCCAAGATGACCCCGCGCGAGAAGCTGGTGTACGTCAAGGACGGCGCCGACCTGTCGGAAGCCAAGCGCCTGATGAACAAGCACCGCCTGGAACGCGTGATGGTGGTCAACGACGCATTCGAGCTGCGCGGCCTGATCACGGTCAAGGATATCCAGAAATCCACCTCGCATCCGCTGGCATCCAAGGATGGCCAGGGCAAGCTGCGGGTTGGTGCGGCCGTCGGCGTCGGCGCCGATAACGAAGAACGGATCGAGTTGCTGGTGAAAGCCGGCGTCGACGTCATCGTGGTCGATACCGCGCACGGTCACTCCAAAGGCGTGCTGGATCGCGTCAAGTGGGTCAAGCAGAATTTCCCGCAGGTTGAAGTCATCGGCGGCAATATCGCTACTGCCGCCGCGGCCAAGGCGCTGGCAGATCATGGCGCCGACGGCGTCAAGGTCGGCATCGGCCCGGGCTCCATCTGTACTACACGGATCGTGGCTGGCGTCGGCGTCCCGCAGATTTCCGCCATCTCCAACGTGGCGCAAGCGCTCAAGGGCACAGGCATTCCATGCATCGCCGACGGCGGCATTCGTTTTTCGGGCGACATTGCCAAGGCACTGGCAGCCGGCGCCTCCACCGTGATGATGGGCAGCATGTTCGCCGGGACTGAAGAAGCGCCGGGCGAAGTGATCCTGTTCCAGGGGCGCAGCTACAAGTCGTATCGCGGCATGGGCAGCCTGGGAGCGATGTCGGACGGTTCTGCCGATCGCTACTTCCAGGATTCCGCCAACAAGGCTGACAAGTTCGTGCCGGAAGGCATTGAAGGCCGGGTTCCTTACAAGGGCAGCGTGTTGACCATCTTGTATCAACTGGTCGGCGGCGTACGTTCCTCCATGGGCTATTGCGGTTGTGCGACGATCGATGAGCTGCGCGAAAAAGCCGAGTTTGTCGAAATCACTTCAGCCGGCATGCGCGAGTCGCATGTCCATGATGTGCAGATTACCAAAGAAGCGCCAAACTATCGTACCGATTGATAGCGGCGGTCTTGACTCTGTCACATGAACGCGCCACCTGCGGCATAGTCGCAGGTGGCGCGTGCAGTTTAAAGATTCTCATTTTTTGCTAAATCAGCTACCAGGCCTCCACCATGCACTCAAAAATCCTCATCCTCGATTTCGGCTCCCAGGTAACCCAACTGATCGCGCGGCGCGTGCGCGAAGCTGGTGTGTTTTCTGAGGTTTATCCCTACGATGTGTCCGACGAATTCATCCGTAACTACGGTGCTGCCGGCGTGATCCTGTCAGGCGGCCCGAATAGCGTCACCGACGGCGATACCCCGCGTGCACCGCAAGCGGTATTCGAACTTGGCGTGCCGGTGTTCGGCATCTGCTACGGCATGCAAACCATGGCCGAGCAATTGGGCGGCAAGGTTGAGATGGGCAAGGTGCGTGAATTCGGTTACGCCGAAGTGCGCGCGCGCGGTCATACGGCGCTGCTGAAGGATATCAGCGATTTCGTCACGCCCGATTCGCACGCCATGCTGAAGGTCTGGATGAGCCACGGCGACAAGGTCAATGAAATGCCGCCCGGCTTCAAGCTGATGGCATCGACTCCGAACTGCCCGGTCGCCGGCATGGCCGACGAAGAGCGTAAATTCTATGCGGTGCAATTCCATCCGGAAGTCACCCATACCGTGCAAGGCGAAGCGATACTGACGCGTTTTGTCATCGATATCTGCGGCTGCAAGCCAGACTGGAACATGCCGGACTACATCGCCGAGGCGGTTGAATCGATCCGCAAGCAAGTCGGCAGCGACGAGGTAATCCTGGGCTTGTCCGGCGGCGTTGACAGCAGTGTCGCCGCAGCCCTGATCCATCGCGCCATCGGCGATCAGCTGACTTGCGTATTCGTCGACCACGGCCTGTTGCGCCTCGACGAAGGCAAGATGGTGATGGAGATGTTTGCCAAGAATCTCGGCGTCAAGGTGATCCATGTCGACGCCACGGCACAGTTCATGGGCCATCTGACCGGCGTCACCGATCCGGAAGCCAAGCGCAAGATCATCGGCCGTGAATTCGTCGAAGTGTTCCAGGTCGAATCGGCCAAGCTGAAGAATGCAAAATGGCTGGCGCAAGGGACGATTTACCCGGACGTGATCGAAAGCGCAGGCAAGGGCAAGAACGCCGCGCATACCATCAAGAGCCACCACAATGTCGGCGGCCTGCCGGAAACCCTGAACCTGCAATTGCTGGAACCGCTGCGCGAACTGTTCAAGGACGAAGTGCGCAAGCTGGGCGTCGCGCTCGGTTTGCCGCATGCGATGGTGTATCGCCATCCGTTCCCCGGCCCGGGTTTGGGTGTGCGCATCCTGGGCGAAGTCAAAAAGGAATTCGCCGACCTGCTGCGCCGCGCCGACGCCATCTTCATCGAAGAGCTGCGCAATACCAAGGACGACCAGGACGAATCCTGGTACGACAAGACCAGCCAGGCGTTTGCCGTGTTCTTGCCGGTCAAGTCGGTTGGCGTGATGGGCGATGGCCGCACTTACGAATACGTGGTTGCCTTGCGCGCTGTTCAGACGCAGGATTTCATGACCGCCCATTGGGCGCATCTGCCGCATGAGCTGCTGGGGCGGGTGTCTAACCGCATCATCAATGAAGTACGCGGCATCAATCGTGTGGTGTACGATATTTCAGGCAAGCCGCCGGCGACGATTGAGTGGGAGTGACCCGAGGTCCGGCACTCGCTAGCACTCAAAAGTAAAAAATGCCTGAAAGCCCGCGTAAATGCGGGCTTTTTTGCTTTTCGGTTCGGCATTGGCTGGCATGCTAACGCATACCCAAGTACCTATTTTAGATGGTATATCTGGTGGTATTATCCAAGCCGATGCTATGAGCCACCCCTGATACCATGCCACGTGATCTTCTGTGTTCATGGTACTGATTGTAATTACCCGTTTGATTTATAAGGGATTATCCAAGTCGGAATTGGCTGAGATGGAAGGGGCGGCGCGACAACTTATGGCAAAAAAAAATGAAAGAGATCAGGGGTGAATAATGAAGTGGCGACGGTTTTTCTTTTCCTCTGAGGCGCTCAATAATATTGGCGATGATGAACGTATGCGTATTTGGTATTTTTGGGTCATTGGTATTTTCGCTGCCTGGGGTTTGTTTTTGTTGTTTGGACCGAAGTTAGGTGCGGATAAAGCAGTTCGGGAAGCAGTTCTGTCCGAATTCCAAAGGATTCAACCTTTTCCGGAAGGCTATTCCTATGGCCTAAAGATAACTGACAAAATCGGTGTACTGTCAATGGCTACGGAATATCTTGCGCGCGTGCCGCAAGAAAAGGTTTTATATCATTACAGAGAACAGCTTTTAAAAAATGGCTGGATTTACCACAGTGATATTAGATCTATCTACGATAACGACTTTCATGGCGAAGATTATTGCAAAAGAGGAGTCCTCGGGAGTCTCGCATTCATGTCCGATGAAAATCGGAACGAAAGTTACTATGTGTTTTCTTTAGCGCTAAGAGATGGAATGTCTGGATGTAAGTGACATATTTGTGCATGGCCGTTTTTGGCATCAACATTCAGCATGTAGATACGCGATTATGCCTGGAACAAATCGGGAGAAATGGTTGAGGAAATTTGAGGGGAGCGCCATTCGAGGCGAACAACACATGCAAGTTCTTACCAGAGTGGATGGAACATCATCGTGATCTGGGAGTGTGGAGTTTGAAAAAAAATACGAATCAAATTTGGAATGGCTGGCCAACGCCACATACCTGCCCTTGGAATCCCCGTTCTATTGGCCACTTAATTGATCGTGCTCATCGAAGATTTGAGGTTTTCCGAACTAGCAGGATAATACCTGCTGCACGGAGGTAGCTGCTTTTTGGGGAATGGTATTTTTCATGGTATTCACCAAAATTCTCCCCTGAAATGCAGCGGAAATACTGGCTGTTAGAACCTAATTGATAATTGAGTGGGAATGATCTGATGTCTGGCACTCACTAGTACTCAGAAGTAAAAAATGCCTGAAAGCCCGCATAAATGCGGGCTTTTTTTTGTTTCTTGATTCCGCTTTCGCCAACAGCGCACACTTTTCAAGAGTGTGCGCTGGGTTCCTGCAGGAGCGGTTAAGGCGTCAGCGTGAAGTTGATAGCGGACTGGCTAGTCGTCGTGACGTTTACCGATAGATTCGATTGAGTTACATAACCAACCGCCGAGGCTTCAACTACATACTTGCCAGTGCCGGGAGTGGTGTTTGACTGCGTTGCAAACATGATCGGCAACGCCGCGGTATATTGACCAAGCTGCGGCGCCACTGAGGGCAGGTTTGATAAGGTATATGCGCCACTTGCCACGTCAGCACCCTGATATTTAACCGTCACCGTAGGGCCGGCCGCGAAGCTTTGCTTGGCCGCGGCAAAGGCCACTGCCGTTGTGCTGACCGGATTTAATGTGATGGTGCCGCTGATGGCGTTTGGAGGCGTGGCCGCCAATTGCAAATCGATAGGCGTGCTATTGCTGCTGACCACGACCGTGCTGGTGGTGCTGGCAACCGGCACGGTAGCAATGACTGCTGTTGCACGGTTGTCCGCGGTGATCACGACGTCATAGTTGCCCGGCACAAGACGTGCCAGGAAAAACTCTCCGGTCGTGGCATTCGGTGTCGTAGAACGCACCACTGTACCATTCTGCTGCGCCGATACCATGACGTGGTTATTCAGCAAGGCAGGGTTGACGAAACCGTCGATGCCGTTCACAACCGTGGGAATCACGCTGATCACGGGCTTCAATGCATATTGTCCGTTTCCCTTGGTCACAACGGATTTGCAGGCATCGAAATCGAGTACCAGATCCGTGCGTTGTCCAGACGCGACGTCGAATTCGTTGATCAGCTTGATGCCGCTTTGTACCGCACTTGGCGTATCGAGCGAAATTTCCGTGTTTGTGCCGGATGGAATCACCGAGTTGGCGAGGCCGGCTCCGGTATTCGGATCAAGCACCAAGCGCAACTGCGTATAGTGACCTGCCGCCAAAGGTGTCTGACCCAAGTCTTCCAGAGCGCCGTTGGTCAGATTAAGAAGATTGATTTTGCGCGCGGGGTTAAGCGTAATATCCGTCCAGCCGGCATCGTTTTCGCTGGCAGTTGCGCTTTGATGCACGCGCACTTTGTCAACGGTGACGTTGACCGCATCAAATCCGCAGGACGGCGCATCGGTCATCGCCACACCCAAGGTTCCGGTCGCCGGGGTACCGCCGCCACCACCGCCACCGCCACAGGCCGCGAGTAATACCACAGTCGACATCGCGCCGAATAAGCATAACGTGCGTAAAGGATTTTTCATGATATCTCCTTGTTATTAATGGATGCTGGGTATGTTGCGCATTAAGTGCAGCCCATAAGGTAGTTAGCGCTCCAAATCTTCCGCGGTCGTCACGACCGTCCTGACCTCCAGCCGAGCGATCGTCCTTATTGAGTGTTTAGCAGTTGCCTTTCTTGGCTTGCCCTGGCGGGCAGAATCCATTACCGGGGCCGCCTTGTCCGCGACTTTCTGGCGCTACGATGACGCCAGGGAAATCCGGCCCGTAGACAGCACAGCCCTGTAACGAAAATGCGACAAAACCGAACAATGCAAAAATTTTTTTCATGGTTTTTTTCCTTTGCTTGAATGATCAATTTTTTATGAGCGCGCTCATCCCGGCATATTGATCAGGTCGGTTGCCGGTATTCGTAATCGGTTTGTAGTAATTTACAATGATTTACAAATACCATGTTTCTGCAATGCCGCTTGCATGATGACTATGACCGGCGGCAAAGGATATCGTTCCATGCGGCAAAGTGCGTAGTGTGGAAACAATTCGATACATCTAATACACTTAATACGTCCACTTCACGTTGAATTTGAGCGCTAATGGAACTGTAGTGCCAGCAAAATAAGTGTGCCTGATGCCAATCTCCCCGCTTATTCGAAGGTGTCTGCAAGACGACTCAACTTCATCAAAGAGGAAAATCATGTTTAAAAACGCATGCATTATCGGTGCCGCCATTCTTTTGACCACTGCCAGCGTTGCCACCTTTGCGCGCAATGGAGGAGGAGGAGTAGGAGGTGGTGGTGCGCATTTCGGCAGCACGTCTTCACAGCACATCAGTAGTGAAGGCCTGAAAAACACAAATGGGATTAATGCGGTTGACCGTGACAAGGGATTGCAGCGTTCAGCGGACCGCGAAAGCCAAAAGGCTTTAGCTCACAAAACAGCGGGTAAGGCAAAAACACATAGGCATGTCAAAGCTCACTAACAAAAAAATGATAATTGAGCGGGAGTGATCTGAGGTTTGGCGCTCGCGACTGTGCATAAGTGGCGAATGCTCCAAAGCCCGCGTAAACGTGGGCTTTTTTGTTTTCTGGTTCGGCGCTGGCTGGCGCGCCAATGACGCCCGGGAATCTATTCCGGATGGTATTGCCAGCCTGAATTGATGGTAGTACAGCCGTTGCATGCGAAGCTTGGCGGTCTCAACTTCCGCTATCTGAATTTGGACTGGTGCACCAATCCGATGGGCAGTCGTCTAATTTGTCTCGTAGCTGGAACCGTATCTATACTGAACTGGGGGCATTACCCTGGCTAGCGCCCGTCTTGCAGGAAAGGCGTAAACTGAAAGCCCTTTTTCATTTGCCGCCGTCCGCCTCCCGGATGCAATCACCCTATGCCTGAACAGTTTTTTCTACCAGGCTTCAACGCGCCGCACCCCACCGACCGCCTGTTCTTTGCGCTCATCCCGACTCCGGATGCGGCGGCAAGCATCGCGCGGCAGCGGGAGCTCCTGCGCGATATGTATGAGTTGAAGGGCCGCTCAATCGGAGTCAGCCGCTTGCATGTCACCTTGAGCTATTTGGGTGATTACATAGGCGTGCCGGAAGACATCGTCGCCGCGGCGATAAAGGCGGCGGCAAGTGTCAGGGCTGCACCGTTCGACGTTACGTTCGACCGCGCGATGAGTTTTCACGGCAGGCCGCGTAACCGTCCTTTGGTCTTGCTGGGCGACGACGGCGTCGCCGCCTTGACTACGTTTCAGCAGACCCTCGACAGGGCGCTGCAAAAAGCCGGACTCGCGGTCGCAAATTCGCACTACACCCCCCACGTTACTTTGTTGTACGACAATCGCTTTGTTCCGCCGGGAACGATTGAACCCATCCGTTGGACAGTGAGCGAGTTTGTCCTGATGCATAGCCTGCTTGGCCGGACACGTCATGTGCCGCTGGCGCGGTGGTCGCTTTTATCCTGATATGCGAGCTGTAAACCACTTTCGATGGCAATTGACCGGCACAACGCATGCGCTGAAGAGTTACTAAGAAATACGGTGTTGCGCCTATCAGATGCAGCCCTCGCATCGCGGAAACGGTCTTTTTGCGTTAAAATACAAGGTTGGGTCGGCATCTGCTCGGCATCTTCTCATTAATAATTGCGGCAGAAATGCGGTTTCCCCGCAAATCGACCTATCTCCCACACCGTAACAGCCTTCATTTTTGATAGTGAAAATGACGGAAAGCTGCGAGTATTGACCGTATTGAGCCTAATTTATGCCTGATATCCATGCGGATATGCAGAGGCGAGAAACAACTGATAATTGATTGAGAATTACCCGTTGCGGAATAACATTCAAGCGTCGCCAGGCCGGCCGGCGACGAATTGCCTCGTTCCCGACTGATGAACATATGCGAGAAGCACCGTGACCTATAGCATCAAAGAAATTTTCTACACGCTGCAAGGCGAAGGCACGCATGCCGGCCGCCCTGCGGTGTTTTGTCGCTTCAGCGGCTGCAATTTGTGGACCGGCCGCGAAGAAGACCGCAGCACGGCGGTCTGCCAGTTCTGCGATACCGATTTCGTCGGCACCGACGGCGAGGGCGGCGGCAAGTTCAAGGATAGCGCATCGCTCGCCAGCGCCATCAATGCGCTCTGGCCGGAGACTTACGCCGCCAGCAAGTTCGTGGTGTTCACCGGTGGCGAGCCGCTGCTGCAACTCGATGCTGCGCTGATCGACAGCATGCACGCGGCCGGTTTTGAAATCGCGATCGAAACCAACGGCACGTTGTTGCCGCCGCCGGGCATAGACTGGATTTGCGTTAGTCCAAAGATGGGTTCGGTGCTGAAGCTGCGCAAGGGCAATGAATTGAAGGTGGTGATTCCGCAAATCGGCCAATCGCTGGCGGCATACGAATCGCTTGATTTCGAACATTTCTATGTACAGGCCATGGATGGCCCGCAACTGGCGCACAATCTGGCGCTGGCGATTGAGACTTGCAAGCGCAACCCGAAATGGAAGCTGAGCTTGCAGACCCACAAGCTGCTGCAGATTCCCTGAACCGATTTTATAAAGTACCGATTACCTATGCTTACCATCACCCGCAAACTGGAATTCGACGCCGGACACCGGATTCCCGATCACAAGAGCCAGTGCCGCAATCTGCACGGCCATCGCTATACGCTGGAAATTACCCTGGTCGGCGCGGTGATTGAAGTCGAAGGCAGCTCCGACAACGGCATGATCATGGATTTCTCCGACATCAAGACGCTGGCGAAACAGCATCTGGTGGACGTGTGGGATCACGCTTTCCTGGTCTACGAAAAAGACATGGCAGTACGCGATTTCCTGGCGACCCTGCCGGATCACAAGACCGTCATCATCGATCGTATCCCGACCGTCGAGAACCTGGCGCGCACCGCCTACGATATCCTCAAGGCGGCCTACAAGGATCACTACGGCACCGGCTTGCATCTGCAAAAACTGGTGTTGCATGAAACGCCCAATTGCTGGGCCGAAATTTCCGAAGACCGTTGATAGCCGCTGCCTTCCTATTTGCCTATGCATGACGCCATTTATATGCAACAAGCCATTTCCCAGGCCCGCAATGCCTGGGCTCTGGGAGAAGTGCCGGTAGGCGCGCTGGTCGTCAAAGACGGACAGATCATTGCTACCGGATTCAATCAGCCGATCGGCAATCACGATCCTACCGCGCATGCGGAAATCATGGCGCTGCGCGCAGCCGCCGCCATCCTCGGTAATTACCGTTTGCCCGGCTGTGAAATGTACGTCACCCTGGAGCCGTGCGCGATGTGCGCCGGCGCCATGATGCACGCCCGGCTGGCGCGCGTGGTGTACGGCGCCAGCGATCCCAAGACCGGCGCTTGCGGCTCGGTGCTCAATTTGTTTGAGCAGGAAAAATTGAATCATCACACTGAGTTGACGGCTGGCGTGCTGGCCGAGGAATGTGGCACACTACTCAAAGAATTTTTCGCCGAACGCCGGCAAGCCCAACAAAAACCATCGTGACTGAAACTACTCAAGCTCCCCAGACTCACCTCAAGCAAGCCGTCGGCGTGGCGCTGATCGCGCCCGGCGGCTACGCCCCTGACGAAGCAGCGCTGGTGCGCGGCATCCTGGCGTTGCAGAGCCAGGGTTGCGTGGTCTATGACTACTACGACCCAGCCGCCAAGCACCAGCGCTTCGGCGGCACCGACGCCGCGCGGGTAGGGCAGATCTACGAGGCGATCGATAATCCGCAAGTACAGATCGTGCTGGCGTTGCGCGGCAGCTACGGCATGTCGCGTTTATTGCCGCTGCTGGACCTGCGCCGCCTGGCCGCCAGCAAGAAGATATTTGTCGGCCATAGCGATGTCACTGCGCTGCAGCTGGCTTTGCTGGCCCAGACCGGAGCGCCAAGTCTTGCCGGCCCCATGCTGTGCAGCGATTTCGGCAGCGCCGAGTTAAGCGAATTTACGATGTCGCATTTTTGGCAATGCCTGCGGCAGCCGGAGCAGGTGTTGCGAGTCAGCGCCGCCGATAATCCCGTCGTCAAAGTCAGCGGTACGCTATGGGGCGGCAATCTGGCGATGCTGAACCATCTGGTCGGCACTGCCTATTTGCCGCAAATTGAAGACGGCATCCTGTTCCTGGAAGATATCGGCGAGCATCCCTACCGCATCGAGCGCATGCTGCTGCAACTGCAATATGCCGGCATTCTGGGGCGGCAGCAGGCGATCGTGCTGGGCGATTTTTCCGGATATCGCCTTGGCGAGCATGACAACGGCTATGATTTCAATACCATGCTGGTCTATCTGCGCGCCCATATCGCCGTGCCGATACTGACCGGTTTGCCATTCGGCCACATCCGCGACAAGGTGACGTTGCAGGTCGGCGCCCAAGCGCAATTGCTGTCAGACGCAAACGGCTTCCGGCTGACCATCCAGAACCCGCTCGCCCTGTCATCCTGATCACGCAATTAATTCGACTCTGACCCCAATTGATTTTGAAATTAATTGGGGTCAGAGTCGAATTAATTTTGGGATTACTGCTTGGCGGTTTGGAGTAGCCATTCTCTGAAGGCTTGCATTGCGGGGGTGACTTGCTTGGATTTGAGGCGCGTCAGCCAGTAGCTGCCGCTGGCTATCTCGATGTCGAACGGGCGTGTCAGGCGGCCGTGTTGCAGTTCGCGGGTAAACATGCGGGCTGGCAGCAGGGCTACGCCGGCGCCCTGTGCCGCTGCTTCGGCCATGGTGAGCGAAGAATCGAACACGGTGCCTCTGAGCACAGGGCTGGGCAAGTCCGCTGCGGCGAACCAGGCGGCCCATTCTTCGGTCCGGTAGGAGCGCAGTAATATTTGCCTGGCGAGGTCGCTTGGATCTCGTAGGAACGATGCTATTGCTGGCGAGCACATCGGCGACAGCGGCGCAGCCAGCAAGGCTTCGGCTTCGGTTGCATGCCATGCGCCGTCGCCGAAGCGAATCGCGTAGTCGAGCCCTTCGCCGGCGATATCGACGCGGTTATTGTTGGTGAACAAGCGGAAATCGACGAAAGGATGGGCTTGCTGGAAATCGCGCAGGCGCGGGATCAGCCAGCCGACGGCAAATGTGCCGACAGCGCCTACGGTCAGCACTTCGCGCGAGCGGCCGTCGCCGAATTGTTCCAGGACCGAGCCGATGCGGCTGAAAGATTCCGCCAAAACCGGCAGCAGGGCGATGCCCTCGGCAGTCAGCGCCAACCCGCGCGGCAGCCGGCGGAACAGCTGTACGCCCATCCGCTCCTCCAGATTCTTCACCTGTTGGCTGATCGCGGCTTGCGTGACATTCAGCTCGGAAGCGGCGCGGGTGAAACTAAGGAAGCGTGCCGAGACTTCGAAAGCGCGTAATGCGTTCAAGGGAAGATGCATGTAATTCTCCAGATGACATAGTTTTTCTTATGATTTGACTTGGATATTGTAGCTTGAACAATAAGCTTGGCGACGTTATCGTGGCGCCGTGTTCATTCAAATGTAGAGGAAAAACATGAAACGACGACAGTTTGCAGGCAATCTGGGACTAGCTCTCGGTGCACTGGCTTTAGGTAGTTACACACAGAAATCCTGGGCCTATGCTGGCAATGTTATCAAACTTGCATTCGATTCTGATCCGGTCGCCCGGCAATTACGCGAAATCGAAGCCAGAAGCGGTGGCCGCCTCGGCGTCGCCGTCCTTGATACTCACAACGGACAAGCCCATGCCTACCGCGGCGACGAACGTTTTCCAATGTGCAGCACCTTCAAGTTGCTGGCTGCGGGACTGACCCTGAAACGGGTGGACCGAGGGCAGGAACAACTGACGCGGCGCATCCGCTACGATGCTGCCGATCTGGTTGCCTATTCACCCGCTACCGAGAAACATACCGGCGCCGGCGGCATGTCGGTGGCGCAGTTGTGCGAAGCCGCCATCACGCTGAGCGACAACACCGCAGCCAATCTGTTGCTGCACAGCTTAGGCGGCCCGGCTCATCTGACGGCCTACGTCCGCTCCTTGGGCGACCAAGTGACCCGGCTCGACCGCATCGAACCGGAACTCAACCAGGCGAGCCCCGGCGATCCGCGCGACACTACTTCACCCAACGCGATGCTGTCTACCATGCGCCAGCTGGTGCTGGGAACTGCCCTGTCTGCCGATGCGCGCCAGCAGCTGACAAACTGGTTGCTGGCCAATACGACCGGCGACCAGCGCCTGCGAGCATACCTGCCGGCCGGCTGGCGCGTGGCGGACAAGACCGGTTCGGGCGTCCATGGCACAACCAACGATATCGGCATTCTGTTTCCGCCTGACCGCGCCCCGTTAGTGGTTACTGCTTATTTGACCGGGACCAAGGCATCAGCCGCCACCCGCGACGCTGCGCTGGCGGAAGTCGGGCGTCTGGCGGCGTCTCTGGTGCTTGGCGAGGCGGCGAAGTGATACGGCGGTAAACCGAGGGACTAAATTGAATTCGCGGAAATAGTGGCGGCCGACGGCGGTTTTATATGAGTTCATGCAGTGCACAAATGCGGATACTGTATAATGCCGCCTCACCACCTAACCCCATGATTCAATTAAGAAAAGACCAAAGCTAAGATGTTGTCCACAGCAAATATCACGATGCAGTTCGGCCCCAAGCCGCTGTTTGAAAACATTTCCGTCAAATTCGGCGATGGCAACCGTTACGGCCTGATCGGCGCGAACGGCTGCGGCAAGTCGACGTTCATGAAGATCCTGGGCGGCGATCTGGAGTCTTCGGCCGGCAACGTGATGCTCGATCAGCACGAGCGTCTGGGTAAATTGCGTCAGGATCAGTTTGCGTTTGAAGAAATGCGTGTACTCGACGTGGTGATGATGGGCCACACTGAAATGTGGGCAGCGATGGCCGAGCGCGATGCGATCTATGCGGATCCCGAAGCCACCGACGACGACTACATGAAGGCGGCCGACCTGGAAGCCAAGTTTGCCGAATACGACGGCTATACCGCCGAAGCGCGCGCCGGCGAACTGCTGTTGGGCGTGGGCGTTGCTATCGATCAGCACCAGGGGCCGATGAGCAATATCGCGCCGGGCTGGAAGCTGCGCGTATTGCTGGCGCAGGCGCTGTTTTCGAATCCGGATATCCTGCTGCTCGACGAGCCGACCAATAACCTCGATATCAATACCATCCGCTGGCTGGAAGATGTGCTGAACCAGCGCAATTCGACCATGATCATCATTTCCCATGATCGCCATTTCCTGAATCAGGTATGTACTCACATGGCCGATATGGACTACGGCACATTGAAGGTTTATCCAGGCAATTACGACGACTACATGCTGGCATCGTCGCAGGCACGCGCGCAGCAGTTGTCGGTGAATGCCAAGGCCAAGGACAAGGTCGCCGAGTTGCAGGATTTCGTGCGCCGCTTTGCCGCCAATAAATCGAAAGCCCGCCAGGCCACCTCGCGCGCCAAGCAAATTGAAAAAATCAAGGTCGAGGATGTCAAGCCATCCAGCCGCGCCAATCCGTTCGTGCGTTTCGACGGCGAGAAGAAACTGCATCGGCTGGCAGTCGAAGTGCAGGGCATCAGCAAGACTTACGATCGGCCGATCTTCAAGAATTTCAGCATCATGGTGGAAGCCGGCGAGAAAATCGCCATCATCGGCGCCAACGGCGCCGGTAAGACCACGCTGTTGCGCAGCATCGGCGGCAGCGACATCACCGGCCTGTCGGCAGACAGCGGCTTGGTGAAGTGGGCGGAAAACGCCAATGTCGGCTACATGCCGCAAGATCCGACCGAAGATTTCGCCACCGACATGACGCTCACCGACTGGATGGGACGATGGACCCAGGAAGGCGACGACGACCAGGCCGTGCGTTCCAGCCTGGGCCGTCTGCTGTTCAGCGGCGACGACGTCAAGAAATCGGTCAAGGTATTGTCCGGCGGCGAGAAGGGCCGCATGATGTACGGCAAGCTGATGCTGGGCCGCCATAACGTGCTGCTGTTGGACGAGCCGACCAACCATATGGACATGGAGTCGATCGAATCGCTCAATATCGCGCTGGAGAAATATGCCGGCACCCTGATTTTCGTCTCGCATGACCGCGAGTTCGTGTCATCGCTGGCGACCCGGATACTGGAAGTCAAGGAAAACGAGATAGTCGACTTCCAGGGCTCTTACGAGGATTACCTGACTAGCCAGGGTATCGAGTAACTCTCTGGAATCAGGCGCAGAAACTGCTGCGCCGTGATGCAAAAAAAAAAGCGTGGCGGAATTTATCTGCCACGCTTTTTTTATCATTAATCTCTATGTTGCCTATGGCTGCTGCCGTTCGCCCAGATACAGCAGCTGGTCCAGCCGGCCACGCAAGCTGCGGGCGATTTCCTCGCCCTTGGCTTTGAGCACCGCTTCCAGGTAAACCTGCCGCAATTCGCGAAAATCCTGAACGCTGCCGGCGCGTTCGACTTTCAGCTGCAAGCCGTATCCGCGCAAACCGATCATGCTTTTGATGGTGTCGTTGTAAAAATGGTAAATCGCTTCAAACTGGGTTTGTCCTGGCGGCAGAATTTGTTCAGCCGGCATGGCGGCGACGGCGGGCGGCGGGATGCTTTTCGACACCGGCGCTTCGGCAGCGGCGGCGGTGGGATTGACGGCGCTGGCGTTGGCGCTGCCGGTCTCCGCGCCGGCCTGGATCAGGCCGGCCTGCAGCAGCTCATCCAGATGTTCCTGCCCCAGTCCGAGGCCGGCTACCTTCCGCAGCAATTCATCGTTGCCAGTCTTGCCGTCCACCAGTAATAACAGCGTGCGCAGGCGCGGCGCCACGATTTGGCCGCGTGTTGCTATTTCTGTACGGCCGCGCTCGGTTTTGTCGAAAATACTCATGATCTCCCCATATTCTTTTATTGCATCCAAAAAAATGCGGGAGGATTTGATCCGGCAGATTTTCGGTAACAGTCTGTTGTGATATTTGTTAAATCATAGTACGGGAGTTCATTCCAGCTGGCAATACGGTAATGTTAAGGCACTGCGTGACAGATAGCGGTAGAATTCCTGTCCGCACACACTGCGGCAAAATATGCTGTTGCGCCTTCTGTCGTATGATTGCGCTATTACCGCACTTACTCATCGTTACTGCACTTACCCATCATCGCCATGCAAACCCACGCCATCAAAACCGTTGAATTCGAGCGGCCGCAAATGGACCTAGGCAGCAGCTTAGGGACTAGCTCTGGTACCAGCTCAAGCACCAGCTGTACTGCCCATGCCTGGGCTCGCGTCCCGGATACCCCCACGCCAGACCAGAAAATCGCGCTCAAGGAGCGTATAAAACGCTTGCTGAAAGAACAGCAGGCGGTACTGGTCGCCCATTATTATGTCGACGGCGATCTGCAGGACCTGGCGGAAGAAACCGGCGGCTGCGTCTCCGATTCGCTGGAAATGGCGCGCTTCGGCCGCGATCATCCGGCCAAGACGCTGGTGGTCGCCGGCGTCAAGTTCATGGGTGAAACCTCCAAAATCCTGAGCCCGCACAAGCGCGTGCTGATGCCCGACCTGGATGCCACCTGTTCGCTCGACCTGGGTTGTCCGGCGGATGAGTTTTCCGCCTTTTGCGATGCCCACCCTGACCGCACCGTGGTGGTGTATGCCAATACCAGTGCCGCCGTCAAGGCGCGCGCCGACTGGATGGTCACTTCCTCCATCGGGCTCGACATCGTGGCCCATTTGCATGCCCAGGGAAAGAAAATCCTGTGGGCGCCCGATAAGCATCTGGGTGGCTACATACAGAAACAGACTGGCGCCGACATGCTGTTGTGGCAAGGCTCCTGCCTGGTGCATGACGAGTTCAAGGGGGTCGAACTGGAATTGCTGCGTCAGCAGCACCCGAACGCCAAGATCCTGGTGCATCCGGAATCGCCGGAAGCAGTGGTGGCGCAAGCCGATGTAGTCGGCTCCACCACGCAGCTGATCGCCGCCGCCCAGCGCCTGGACGCCGACGAATTCATCGTCGCCACCGACAACGGCATCTTGCACAAGATGAGAATGGCGGCGCCGGGCAAACGCTTTATCGACGCCCCGACTGCCGGCAACAGCGCCACCTGCAAGAGCTGCGCGCATTGTCCGTGGATGGCGATGAACGGCTTGCAGAATCTGGCCGACGTGCTGGAATCGGGCAGCAATGAAATCCATGTCGATGCTGAAATCGGCCGCAAGGCGGTGGTCTGCATCGATCGCATGCTCGACTTTGCGGCGCAACGCAAAGCCAATGTGCGCCCGTCCAGCGATCTGGCGCAAGAACAAAAACTGTTTTCAGGAATCGGTCCCGCATGAATACTTCCGCCAGCAACCTAGTTAGGAACTCGGTCAGCAACTTAGAGAATCGTTTCGCACCGTTTGACGCTGCGCTGCAAACGGCGTTCGAAAACAATATCCGCGCCGCGATTGACGAAGACGTCGGCAGCGGCGACCTGACCGGCAAGCTGGTTCCCGAGCAGCAAATGGTCAAGGCGCGCGTGATCGTGCGCGAACCGGCAGTGCTGTGCGGCGCGCCATGGTTCGAAGCGGTGATGCGGCAACTCGATGCACGCATTCATATCGACTGGTCTTATGCCGAAGGCGAGCTGATGAGCGCCGACAGCCAGGTTTGCCTGATAAGCGCGCCCGCCCGCGCGCTGTTGACCGCCGAACGCGGCGCCTTGAATTTCCTGCAATTGCTGTCCGGCGTGGCCAGCGCGACGCGTATTTACGTCAACGCCATTGCCGACACCAAGGCGCATATTCTCGATACGCGCAAAACCTTGCCTGGCCTGCGCCTGGCGCAAAAATATGCGGTCCGGGTGGGCGGCGGACATAACCAGCGCCTGGCCTTGTACGACGGCATCCTGATCAAGGAAAATCACATCGCGGCGGCCGGCGGCATTGCGGCAGCCATGCAGGCGGCCCACGAGCTGGATGCCGGCGTCACGGTGCAGATTGAAGTGGAAAGCCTGGTGCAGCTGGATGAAGCATTACGTGCAGGCGCGAACTCGATTCTGCTGGATAACTTCAGCCTCGATGCGATGCGTGATGCGGTCAACCTGACCGCCGGCCGGGCGTTGCTGGAAGCTTCCGGCGGCATCAATCTGGAGACGGTGCGGGCGATTGCAGAAACCGGCGTCGACCGGATTTCTATCGGCAGCCTGACCAAGGATATCCGGGCCACCGATTATTCACTGCGGATTATCGAGTAAATTGTACTAAGTCGTACTTAGGCGTATGCGCAACGCCTGTCGCGCATTCGCATTCCCGGCTTATTTGGCAACAGACCCTGGGTATCCACGGTCTTAGCCGATGCCTTACTGCACTTTACCCTGAGCAAAATCCATGATCAGCCGCGTCGATAAATACAGGCGTGGAACAATGGTGTTCAGCAGGACGTATTCCGCATCATTCGAATGCGCGCCGTAACCGGTCAGTCCCATTCCTTCGACCACAGCGCCTTTCGATTTCAATGCAGCGAACGCGGCATCGGTGCCGCCGCCGCTAGCCACGTCTACTATCGTCATCGGCAGACCGAGTTCCTGATATATTTTCTTGCCATAGGCCGACACCGTACGCGATACAGCATTGGTTTCCAGCGGCGGCCGTCGCATTTCGAATTTCAGGTGGACTTTGGCAGCCGGGATCAGTTGATTCTTGACGCGCTCTTGCAGTTGCGTCTGCAATTGTTCGAAGTCGCTCATCTTCAAGGCGCGGGCGTCGGCTTGCGCACTGGCGCTGGCGGGAATCACGTTGCGGTTGGTGCCGGCTTGCGCCACGGTCCAGTTCAATTTCAGGCCGCGTTCCGGTTGTGACAGGGAGTTCAGCTGCAACAGTTGATGTGACAGTTCATACAAGGCGTTGATGCCTTTCTCGGGTGCAGCTCCAGCGTGCGAAGATTTTCCCTCAACCGTCAGATAAGCGGCTGCGATACCGCTGGTCGCCAACCGCAACTCGCCTTTGGCGCCGCCGCCTTCGTAGGAAAACACGGCATCTTGTTCTGCGCCCAGCTTGGTATGCAAGCTGCGGCCGCCGGGTGAGCTGATTTCTTCGTCGCCGTTGATCAGTACGGTCAGCGTGTCGTAATCCTTGAAGCCGATTTTTTGCAGGATGGCGATGGTATGCAGGATGGTGGCGACGCCTTGCTTGTCGTCGGCAATGCCGAGGCCGTAGGCTTTATCGCCGTCGACCCGGTATTGCTGATCCTTCAGCATGCCGCGCAGATACACCGTGTCCATGTGGGCGATCAGCATGATCTTGTGCTTGCCGCTGCCCTTGAACACCGCATGGACGATTTGCCCTATCTTTTCCGGCGTGTCACCCATGCGATAAATTTCCGGGGCGTCCAGCAGTTCGGCCTGGCCGCCCAGCTGCGTCAGGCGGTCGCGAATCAGGCCGGCGATCTGCGCCAGGCCTTCAAGGTCCTTGCTGCCCGATTCGATATTCACCAGATCGCGCATGGTATCCATCAGTGCCGGCTTTTCTTTTTGCGCCAGCTCGTATACCGGCGCCACCGGAGCCGCCAGCGCCAGGCCGGAGCTCAATACCAGCGCCGGAAAAATCAAGCTGCTGAGCAGATTACTTTTCAGGGAAAGGGATGCTTGCATCAATTTTTGTCTCCGTTATACGATGTAAACGATGTGCCATGCTGCTGTTAAACCTGCCGCAGATTGGCGTGACGTGTCTCGCGCATGCATAGCACCGCGATCAGGCTCAGCGTCGCCGCAACCGATACATAAGCGCCGACATAAGCCAGGCCGCCGCGCTGCGCCAGCAATTGTGCGATATAGGGCGCCACCGAGGCGCCGAGGATGCCGCCGATGTTATAGGCGACGCCGGCGCCGGTATAGCGCACGCTGGTTGGAAACAGCTCGGGCAACAACGCCCCCATAGGCGCAAACGTGACGCCCATCAAGAACAGGAAAATGATCAGGAACAAGGCAATCGCTAGCGTACTGCCGCTGCCAAACAGCGGTTGCATGGTAAAGCCCGCCGCGATTGCCGCCAGGGTGCCGGCGATCAGCACCGGCCGGCGGCCGAAGCGGTCGCTGGCCATGGCCGACAACGGCGTCGCCAGCGCCATGAACACCACCGCCAGGCACAGCAGCGCGAGGAATTCCTGGCGCGGAATATGCAGGGTGGTGACGCCATAAGACAGCGAAAACACGGTGGCAATATAGAACAGCGTGTAGCAGACGATCATCGCGACCGCACCCAGCATCACTGGCCGCCAGTGATGCTGGAACAAGGTTATGGCCGGCACTTTGACGCGTTCGCGCTTTTCCAGCGCCGCGGCAAACACCGGCGTTTCGGCGATCTTCATTCGTACATACAGCCCCAGCACTACCAGCGCCGCGCTGAAAATAAACGGCACGCGCCAGCCCCAGCTCCTGAACTGTTCATCCGAAAGGCCCAGCGCCAACGCCAGGAACAGGCCGTTCGCCATCAGAAAACCGACCGAGGGGCCGAGTTGCGGAAACATGCCGTACCTGCCGCGCTTTCCCGGCGGAGCGTATTCGGTGGCGAGTAGCGCCGCGCCGCCCCATTCACCGCCAAGGCCGATGCCCTGGGCGAAACGTAGTACGCACAGCAGGATGGGGGCCAGTGCGCCGATGCTGGCATAACCCGGCAGGAAGCCGATCAGCATGGTGGAGATGCCCATCACCAGCAATGAAATCACCAGCGTCGATTTGCGCCCGATCCGGTCGCCGAAATGGCCAAACAGAAAAGCCCCGATCGGCCGTGCGATAAACGCGATGCCAAAGGTGACAAATGCCGACAGCGCTTGTGCGGTCGGCGAGTCGTGCGGGAAGAATATCGGGCCGATGACCAGCGCCGCCGCGGTTGCGTAGACATAGAAATCGTAGAATTCAATAGCGGTGCCGATGAAGCTGGCGAAGATTACTCGCCTGGCGCTGTTTTGCGCCGGGCTTGGGATGGCTGTGATTTTTTGCGACGCTGCACTCATCGTGTCTCCTCGTTATTGTTTGATTTCCAAGCATAGCCGAGATGAGCGAATGGCGACACTACCGCTTGCGTCCGTCATTCGTCATCATTCAGGTGAGCGGTGCCGGCAGGCGCTGCAGCACGCGCACCTCGGAATTGAATATGATCCAGGCTTGCACCAGGAACCCTGCCAGCGCCAGCAGCAGGCAGGCCGGTTCGCCCCAACGCGCGCCGACCAGGCCGCCAAGCGCGGCGCCGATCGGACGCGCTCCCGTATTCACGGTGAGGAAAATCGCCGATACCCGTCCCAGCATGGCGCCGGGGGTGACGGTCTGGCGCAATGTGGTTGAGGTAATCACCCAGATAATCGGACCGACGCCGAACAGAAAGAATGACACGGCCGCCAACACGCCGCTCGGAACCGCGAGTGTCGCAACCATCGTGAGCGCAGCCAGTACCGAGATCAGCGGGCCGAGCTGGATCGCGCGGCCAAACGGCAGCCTCGCCACCACGCGCGACGTCAGCAGCGCGCCCGCCATCATGCCTACCCCATACGCACCAAGCGTTACGCCAACCGCGCCAGCACTGAGCCCGAGCTGCCGCACCGCATAGGGTACATAGGCAGCCTGCAATACAAACCAGGAGATGTTCCATGCCACGGCAGTCAACAGGATCGGCCGCAGCAAGGCATCGCGCCAGACCAGGTGCGCACCGTCGCGCAACTCCAGCAAGGGATGGCGGGCTGCTGCCGGCTTGCGCTGCGGTTCACGCAGTTGCAGCAGCAGCACCACTGCCGATCCGGATAGCATGGCAGCCAACACGAACGCGGCCGAGGCGCCGGCCCATGAAGTCAGCGCGCCACCCAATGCCGGACCGGCGGCAAAAGCGGCGCTGCGGGCGAGTTCCAGGCGGCCGTTGGCTTTCGCAAGGTCCTCGCGTTCCACCAGCGCCGGCACCAGGGCAGGCGCGGCGACGCTGAAACCCACGGTGCCGACGGCGCCGATGAAACCGAGCGCCGCCAGCAACTCGATCGACAGATGGTTCAGGAGTATCGCAGCCAGTACGCCAAGCAAGGCCAGCATGCGCAGCGCCTCGGCTGCCACCATCAGGCGCCGCCGCGAGGTACGGTCGGCCAGCAGGCCGAAAGGGATAGACAGCAGCAGAAACGGCAGCGATTGCACTGCCGCCAGCATGCCGATCTCGCCAGGCCCCGCGCCCAGCATCAGTACCGCCATGATCGGTGCAGCCGCCAGGCTCAATTGTTCAGCTGATTGCGCAGCCAGGTTAGACCAGGTGAGGGCGACCAGGGAGCGCGGAAGTTTTGAAGTCATGAAATTTCTGCATTTTTCTTAGAGAACGGAAGTGTAGCGCCGATGCCGGCAGCAGACACTCCGTTTCTTGGCGCGCAATACTGCGATACGCATGCGCGCCGGATGAAGGCGTCAGTGTAGTACTTCGTGAGTAATGGAGCTTCAGAAATGGTGTATTTTTGTGTCAGGCAAGGCGCAAACCGGAGCGATAGCGGGACTATCGCGAGGATTTGCAACGACGCCTGGCGCAAAAAGACGCCGTTTATGAAGTTTCATTACTCACGAAGCACTACACTATCGCCGCTGTGGCGGCGTCAGCACGCTCGGCAGAGCCTTGGCCAGCGTCTCCGGAAAATCCTGGCTGTAGTGCAGGCCACGGCTTTCGTGGCGCGACAGTGCGCTTTCGACGATCAGCGAGGCCACCTGCACCAAGTTGCGCAACTCCAGCAAATCGCGGCTGATGCGGAAGTGGGCGTAGTACTCGTCGATCTCTTCCTTCAGCAAGCGGATCCGGTGCTGGGCCCGTTCCAGACGTTTATTGGTACGCACGATACCAACGTAATTCCACATGAAGCGACGCAATTCATCCCAGTTGTGGGAAATCACGACTTCC
Source organism: Collimonas sp. OK242 (assembly GCF_900107095.1). GTDB lineage: Bacteria > Pseudomonadota > Gammaproteobacteria > Burkholderiales > Burkholderiaceae_D > Collimonas. Next base: position 140,597 of record NZ_FNOR01000003.1, on the reverse strand, counting down.
TCGTCGGCGTCGGTCACGCGGCTTTCATCCCAGGCCGGCAGCGGTATGGCTTTCGGCTTGTCTTGCTGTGCGATGAATTTGGCGGTGGCGCGGCCGACCACCACGCATTCCAGCAGCGAATTGCTGGCCAGGCGGTTGGCGCCATGCAAGCCGGTATAAGCGGTTTCGCCGACTGCGTACAAGCCGGGCAAGTCGGTGCGGCCGCTGAGGTCGGTAACGATGCCGCCGCAAGTGAAGTGGACCGCAGGCACCACCGGAATCGCCTGTTTGGTGATGTCGATGCCGAGTTCCAGGCAACGGGCGTAGATGGTCGGGAAATGTTCTTTCAGGAATTCCGGCGACTTGTGCGTGATGTCGAGGTCGACATGATCGAGGCCGCGTTTTTTCATCTCGAAGTCAATCGCCCGCGCCACCACGTCGCGCGGCGCCAGTTCGGCCCGTTCGTCGTGCGCCGGCATGAAGCGCTGGCCGGCATCGGCGCCTTCGGTATCCGGCAATTTAAGCACGCCGCCTTCGCCGCGTATCGCTTCGGTGATCAGGAAGGACTTGGCATAAGGATGGTACAAGCAGGTCGGATGGAACTGGATGAATTCCATATTCGCTACCCGGCAGCCGGCGCGCCAGGCCATGGCGATACCGTCGCCGGTAGCGCTGTCGGGATTGGTGGTGTACAGGTAGACCTTGCCGGCGCCGCCGGTTGCCAGCACCGTGTGGTTGGCCGCCAGGGTCAGCACCTTGCCGGTCTTGACGTTCTTGGCGTACAGGCCGAGGCAGCGCGGCGCGCTCTTGTCAGCTTCGCCGGTGGCAACCTTCTTCGACGTAATCAGGTCGATTGCATAATGATCTTCCAGCAGCGTGATATTGGGATGGGCGCGCACCTTTTGTTCCAGCGTGACCTGCACCGCATGGCCGGTGGCGTCGGCGGCATGGATGATGCGGCGCTGGCTGTGGCCGCCTTCGCGGGTCAGGTGAAAGCCCAGTTCCGCGCTGGCGTCAGGAGTGAAGGGCACGCCTTGTTCGATCAGCCATTCAATCGCGGCGCGGCCGTTTTCGACAATGAAACGCGTCGCGCTCTCATCGCATAAACCGGCGCCTGCGACCAGGGTGTCATTGATATGCTGTTCGTGGCTGTCGCCGGAATCCAGCACGGCGGCGATGCCGCCCTGAGCCCAGTTGCTGGCGCCGTCGAGCAGCGCGCGTTTGGAGATGACTGCAACTTTGTTGGTCTCTGCGAGGTGCAACGCGACCGACAGGCCTGCCAGCCCGCTACCGATAATGGCGACATCGAATTTCATGGTGAATGTTTGGTTATTTGTTCTTTTAATCTGGATCGCCCCAAACCGAAGTTCGGAGCGATGTCTCTACTACCTCTGTTACGCTACTGCGATGTTGCTAGCTGCCGCTTTAGCCGATTACCCGGCGATCACCGGCTTGACCTTGGCCGCAGCCTGCTTGGCGCGTATGCGCGCGGTCTCGACGTCGTCGGCAGTGGCCAGCGCGACGCCCATGCGGCGGCGCTGGAACGACTCCGGTTTGCCGAACAGGCGGATATCCACGCCCGGAATCCGCAGCGCGTCCGCCACGCCCTCAAAGGCAATGCCCTTGGCGTCGTGCTGGCCGTAAATGACTGCTGAAGCAGCCGGGCTGCGCAGCGCAACGTTGACGGGCAAGCCGAGGATGGCCTTGGCATGCAACTCAAATTCATTTTGCTGCTGGCTGGCCATGGTGACCATGCCGGTGTCGTGCGGACGCGGGCTGACTTCGGAGAACCAGACCATCTCGTTCTTGACGAACAGCTCGACGCCGAACAGGCCGAGGCCGCCGAGGTTGTCGGTGACTTTCTTGGCGATATCGCGCGCCTTGAGCAGCGCTTCCGGATGCATCGGATGCGGCTGCCAGGATTCGACGTAATCGCCATGCACCTGGACGTGGCCGATCGGCTCGCAGAAGTGGGTGGCGATGCTGCCATCCGGCTGCAGCGCTCTGACTGTCAACAGCGTAATTTCATAATCGAAATCGATAAAACCTTCAACGATGACACGCCCGGAATCGACCCGGCCGCCAGCCGCGGCATAGGCCCAGGCTGCTTCGATTTCACTGGCGCTGTCGAGTTTCGACTGGCCCTTGCCGGAGGACGACATGACCGGCTTGATCACACAGGGAAAACCGATAGCCGAGCAAGCGGCTTTCAATTCATCCAGGTTGTTGGCGAAGCGGTAAGGCGAGGTTGCCAGTCCCAGCGTCTCGCCGGCCAGGCGGCGGATGCCTTCGCGGTTCATGGTCAGCCAGGCGGCGCGCGCGGTCGGGATCACGGTGACCTTGCCGGCCGCTTCCAGTGCGACCAGGGTTTCAGTGGCAATCGCTTCGATTTCCGGCACCACCAGATCAGGCTGCTCCTGCGCAATCAGCGCTTCCAGCGCCGCGCCATCGGCCATGTTGATGACATGCGAGCGGTGCGCGACCTGATGGCCGGGGGCGTTCGGATAGCGGTCGACGGCGATCACTTCGACGCCCAGCCGCTGCAGCGAGATGATGACTTCCTTGCCGAGTTCGCCGGAGCCCAGCAACATGACTTTGGTGGCGGAAGGGGAGAGCGGAGTACCTATTCTGATTGGTGTCTTCATATTGGAAAGGAGCTGCGACGCACGACGCGCCGTGATAATCGTTGATGGGTGAGGTAAATGATGGCAGTTCGTAAATAAGAGAGCGTGTATTTTCTGAATTCGGCCGGCAAAGTAAGGCTAGGCGTTATTGTTAGCCAACGTTGACCAACGCCCGACAATACCAAATATCGGGGCGCATGGACAGTTGGCAGAATGAAAAAAGCCGCCAGAATCATCCGGCGGCTCCTTTTACGCTGCACAGGCATAGCCGTAAGGATATGCCATATCGTTGATCAGCGCTCGGCCTGGTAAATATCGTAGTCTTTGGTTTCCTTGACAAACACCATGCCGATGACAAAAGTGGCCGCTGCGATGATGATCGGATACCACAGGCCATAGTAGATATCGCCCTTGAACGCCACCAGTGCGAAGGCCGTGGTTGGCAGCAAGCCGCCGAACCAGCCGTTGCCGATATGGTAAGGCATGGACATCGAGGTATAGCGGATGCGGGTAGGGAACATTTCCACCAGCATCGCTGCGATCGGCCCGTAAACCATGGTCACGTAGATCACCAGGATGAACAGCAGCAACAGCACCATCGGCTTGTTCATCTGCTCCGGATCGGCCTTGCTTGGATAACCTGCGCCTTTGATGTCGCCTGCCAGCTCTGCCGAGAACGCCTTGTCCTTGGCCGCAGCATCTTCTTTCGACAAGCCGTTGGCGTCATACGAAGTCAGGATTTTTTCGCCGATTTTGATCGTGGCAACTGAACCGGGAGCGCCGGCGACGTTCTCATAGTTCACCGAAGCCGCTGACAGCTTGGCTTTGGCGATATCGCAGGACGACGTGAATTTCTTGGTGCCGGTAGGGTTGAACTGGAACTGGCAAGAGGCTGGATCGGCAGTGACGATCACCGGCGCGCTTTTCAAGGCGGCTTCCAGGGCCGGATTGGCGTAGTGGGTCAGGCCGGAAAAGATCGGGAAGTAGGTCAGCGCTGCGATCAGGCAGCCAGCCATGATAATGGGCTTGCGGCCGATCTTGTCGGACAGCGTGCCGAAGATGACAAAGAATGGCGTGCCCAGCAACAGGGACAGCGCAATCAGGATGTTGGCGGTCGACAGGTCTACCTTGAGCGACTGGGTCAGGAAGAACAGGGCGTAGAACTGGCCTGTGTACCAGACCACGGCCTGGCCGGCGGTCAGGCCGATCAGCGCCAGGATCACCAGTTTCAGGTTTTTCCATTGACCGAAAGCTTCTGTCAAAGGTGCTTTGGAAGTCTTGCCTTCGGCCTTCATCTTGGCAAAAGCCGGCGACTCATTCATCGACAGGCGGATCCAGACCGAGACTGCCAGCAGAATGACCGAGACCAGGAAAGGAATGCGCCAGCCCCAGGCCGCAAACGCTTCTTCGCCGACTGCGCTACGCACGCCCAGGATCACCAGCAGCGACAGGAACAGACCCAGCGTCGCGGTAGTTTGAATCCAGGATGTGAAAGCGCCGCGTTTGTCGTCCGGCGCATGTTCGGCGACATAGGTAGCCGCACCGCCATACTCGCCGCCCAGCGCCAGGCCTTGCAGGATGCGCAGGCTGATCAGGATGATAGGGGCGGCGATGCCGATAGTGGCGTAGTTCGGCAGGATGCCGACGATGAAGGTCGATGCCCCCATGATCAGGATCGTCACCAGGAAGGTGAATTTGCGGCCGATCATGTCGCCCAGGCGGCCAAATACCAGCGCGCCGAAAGGGCGCACAATGAAGCCCGCCGCAAATGCCAGCAATGCAAAAATGAAGCCGGTATTGGGATCTGTGCCGGAGAAGAACTGCTTGGCGATGATTGCCGCCAGCGAGCCGTACAGGTAGAAGTCATACCATTCGAATACGGTGCCCAGGGATGAGGCAAAAATGACTTTGCGCTCCTCCGGTGTAATGCCCCGTGCAGCAGGTTTAAGCCCGCCTGCGGTAGGTTGTAATGTGGCCATGCCGGTCTCCTTGATTATTTATATATTGGTGCAGCTAGTTTGGAGTGTGCGGGCTAAACCTTACGCGGGACTTGCTTGAAACTTACCAGAAGCTTACATGCGGGACTGACGGGATGCTTCAGATATCGAAGATAGTGGGCCGTAAAGTGACGCGAAAGCTGAGTTTATTGCCAGAGAAGACGGGGGTTTGTGGCAGTTTTTGCAACTATGCGCGCTGCCACCTATTTATGTAAAAACCTGCTACCATTGTTTCCGAAAGGAAATATAAATCCAGTCCGGAAAACTCGGAAGGCCCAGGTTTTCAAATGAATGAACCCAGGCAACTGGTCTTTTTTTTCTGGATGGGAGGCGCTATGCGCTGCCACTTGCCACCGTTGCACGAATTATCTACGCAGCAGACGTAACGCCCTTGCCCAGCGCACCGGCGGTCGTGCTCGGTGCGATCGGTGGCGTTGGTCGTCGATGAGACGCAAGGGCTATGCGAACACGAACATGCCGCCATTGTCAGCAGCAACCTGGTAGCAGCCGGCCGCGAACAATTCCAGGGCGTGCTCAAGCTTGATAATGACTTGGCATTGATCTACGACCTGGAAAAATTTCTTTCCCTGGACGAGGCGCACATGTTAGATGAAGCAATCGATCGGAGCGAATGATGCCGAGTCAAGTCCTGGAGACGCAATGGCCGCAATTGAGCGAGTGCATCGCCGACAGGAGGGGGCTGCATTTTCCGCGTGAACGCCAGAACGTTCTGCAGCGCAGTTTCGCCGGCGCCGCGTTTTATTTTGCGCTGCAGGCCGGAGAAAAAAATGAGTGATCTGGAACAGGTCGATGTGCTGCTGGTGGAAGACAGCGATGCAGACGCGGAGATGACGATACGCGCACTCAAAATTAACTGCTCGACCGTCAAAATTGCGCGCGTCCGCGACGGTATCGAGGCGCTGGACTTCATTTTCTGCAGCGGCGCTTACCAACGGCGGCGCAGAGACCATCCCAAACTAACCTTGCTGGATATCAAGATGCCTGGATTAAGCGGCATCGATGTCTTGCGGCGCGTGAAGTCGGATGAACATACAAAATTCATCCCGGTGGTGATGTTCACTTCCTCAGGCGAAGAGCGCGATCTGGTGGAATGCTACCAGTTGGGCGTCAACAGCTACCTCACCAAACCGGTAGATGCCGCCGCATTCACGAAGGTGCTATCGGAAGCTTGCTGTTATTGGACCAATTTGAACAGGCGTCCAGACGATTGGTGACAAAAACGGAGAATCTATGACTGAGGCGATCAAGGTATTGCTTGTCGAAGATGCGATCGAAGATGCCGAGCTGTTGATTCGTGAAATGCGCAAGGGCGGGCTGGAGATCATCGCCCTGCGGGTGGACACGCATGCAGAGCTTGCGCACTCGCTGCATCATTTCGATCCGGACGTGATCCTCTGCGATTACTCCGTACCGGGTGTCAGCGGCGTCAGTGCGCTAGCCATGGTGCAGCAGCAGAGGCCCGATATTCCGTTCATATTCGTGTCAGGGACCATCGGTGAAGAACGTGCGATCGAGGCGCTCAAGCAAGGCGCCGTCGATTACGTACTGAAAGACAACCGGGCCCGGTTGCTGCCGGCAATCGAGCGCGCGCTCAAGGAAACAGCGGCGCGCCAGGCACTGCACAGGGCCGAGCAGGAATTGGCAGAGAGCGAAGAACGCTTTCGCTCCATCGCAGATGCGATCGTCGAGTGGATTTGGGAAATCGATGTCAATGGCAGCTTCACCTACTGTAGTCATGCCTGCAGCACGATCCTGGGCTACGCGCCGGAAGAGCTGATCGGCAGCAACGCCAACAACTACATGCTTGAAGAGGACGGCAAGTCCGCCGGCAATCTGGCACAAAGCGCTTTCGCCAACAAGCACGGGTGGCGCAATCTGACGTTCCGCTGGAAACATAAAAATGGCAGCACCTGCTGGCTCGAAAGCAATGCGGTGCCATTGCTCGGCAGCGACGGTGAACTTGTCGGTTATCGCGGCGCCGACCGCGACATTACCGATCGCGCCTGGCAGCAAGACAAGAACGAGCGCTTGAACCATTTTCACGCCATGCAGAGCGGCATCAATTCGGCGATCATACGTATCCGCGAGCGCGACGCGCTGCTACGCGAAGCCTGCCGGATCGCGGTCGACAAAGGCGGACTCAAGCTTGCCTGGAGCGGCTTTGTCGACACGGAATCGCATGCATTGACGCCTGTCAACTGGGCTGGAGAAGACGCCGAAATCCTGAGCGGATTTGGTCTCGTCGTGCGCGACAACCAGGCTGAAATAGGATCGATCGTGAACCAAACGATAGACCTGTCCACGCCTGTCGTTGGCAACGTTCTCGACTCGGATATGCTCCATCCGCAACACGCACAGATGTTGCTTCAGCGCGGCGTCCGTTCGATTGCCGTACTGCCGATGGTGATAAATGGACGCGTGACTGGTGTCCTCGCGCTATATTCTTCGCAGTCGAATGCATTCGACTGCGAAGAAGAGGCCTTGCTCAAGGAATTGGCCGACGACCTTTCTTTCGCGCTCGATTACCTGGAAAAAGAAGCAGCGTCAAACTATCTCGCCCTGTACGACCTGCTGACGGGGCTGCCCAGCCGCAAGCTGTTTATTGAGCGGACCGCGCAATTGATCCAAGCCAATGCGCAAACACATGGCAGGCTGGCGCTGGTCGTACTGGACATTCGACGCTTTGGTGCGCTCAACGACACGTTTGGCAAAGCCGAGGGCGATCAGGTGCTCAAACTCCTGGCAAAACGGCTGAGCGCAGATGGGCGAATCAACTGCGCGCGTATTGGCAGCAACACGTTTGCGATAGCGTTATCGGAGCTGCGCAGCGATGCAGACGTCGCGCGCGCATTGAAGGAATATGTATTCGACTGCCTGGCGCTACCGTTCTCGGTCGGGAAACAGGAAATAAGCATCGCAGCAAGCTGCGGAGTTGCACTATATCCGGCTGACGGCGCGCATGTCGATGAGCTGCTTGGCAACGCCGAAGCTGCATTAGAGAGAGCAAAACTATCCGGCGCGGAATATCTCTTCTATACAGAGGGCCTGACTGCCAGTGTAGCCCAACAACTTGTCCTGGCAAGCCAACTGCGCCAAGCCGTCGCGGATAAACAATTTATTTTGCACTACCAACCCAAGATTGCCGCCGACGACGGCCGTCTGGTCGGCTTCGACGCGCTGATTCGCTGGAACAGCCAGAAACACGGGCTGCTGCCGGCGCGTGAATTCATTTCGATCCTGGAACAGACGGGAATGATCGTGGAAGTGGGCAAGTGGGTGCTGCAAAAGGCGGCATCCGACTATCGCTACTGGTGCAAACACGGCCTCAATCCACCCCCGATTGCGGTCAATATTTTGGCAGAGCAATTGCAGCAACCCGATTTTCTGAAAACAGTCTGTGACGCGGTGTTGGGACGCGATGGTGAAGAAGCAGCTGCAATCGATCTGGAAATCGACGAGTCTGCTCTCACTGGCAGCATCGATAGCATCACACCATCCTTGCGGATACTGAAAGATAAAGGCATCGGCCTTGCGATCGACAATTTCGGAAGCGGCCGTTCGTCGCTCAGCTACCTGGCCAAGATCCCTTTGAATGCGATCAAGATCGACGGCGCCTTTATCACGGATCTGACGACCCATACCGGGCAGATCACCATCGTATCGACGCTCATATTGCTGGCGCACGCACTCAAGCTAAAAGTCATTGCCAGTGGCGTGGAAACTGTCGAGCAGCGCACCCAGCTTCAGTTTATGGGGTGCGATGAGCTGCAAGGTTATTTGCTTGGAAAACCAATGACCGGAACGGAAGTTGAAACTCTGTTGTCTAGTTTGAGCAGAGTGCGCGGGGCGTGACATGAACGATCAAACAAACGCTGAGGAGATGCTGCCTGCGGTCAGCGGCTCACTTGCCGATCAGATCTTTGCTGGCAAGGGAGAGATGGCCAGTCTGATACGCGCCACGGACTGGTCCAAGACTCCGCTGGGCCCGATCGAAGCATGGCCGCAGAGCCTTCGGACCGCCGTCAGCATCTGTCTTGGCTCACGCCATCCGATTGTCTTGTGGTGGGGGCCGGAACGATGGATGTTCTACAACGACGGCTACCGGCCACTGCTAGGCGGAAGAAAGCACCCGCAGTACCTTGGCCGCCCCGGGCAGGAGTGCTGGGCCGAGATCTGGGACATCATCGGCCCCATGATGGACCAGGTCATCGACACCGGCGAGGCCACCTGGTCGGAGGATCTGCTGTTGCTGATGCTCCGCTACTCCTATCTGGAGGAGACCTACTATACGTTCTCATACAGCCCGATTCGTGACGAAATGGGGCGGCCGAGCGGTATTTTCAACGCATGCACCGAGAGCACTGCGCGCGTTCTCGACAGACGCCGCTTGAAGACGCTGCGCGAGATGGCAATAGCGGCGCGAACCATTAACGAGGCCGCTCGGCTCTGCGCCGAGATTCTCGTACGCAATCGGCACGACATTCCCTTCGCCCTGGTGTACCTGGAGGATAGCTTCGGCAAACAGCTGCATCTGGCCGGCCATGCTGGCTTGGAGCCAGGGACCGCTGCCAGCCCGCTGACGGTGGACATGACGGATGCGGATGCCTTCGGTTGGCCTCTGGCACGCGTGGCCGGACATGGCCAGGCGGAGATGGTAGAGAATCTGGCCGATCGATTTGACTGTTTGCCCAGGGAGCCCTGGGATGAACCGGCGCACCAGGCGATGCTCCAGCCTATCGCGCACCCCGGGACGCAGCGGCTGGCCGGTGTACTGGTACTCGGGATCAGCCCGCGGCGGGCCTTCGACGATGATTACCGCGGCTTCTTCGATCTCGTCGCCGGGCACGTCGCTACCGCCGTGTCCAACGCCCGCGCCCTTGAGGAAGAGCGAGAGCGGGCCGAGAAGCTGGCCGAACTGGATCGCGTGAAGACCACCTTCTTCAGCAATGTGAGCCATGAGTTCCGCACCCCGCTTACCTTGATCCTCGGCCCCCTCGAAGATGCCCTTAGCGATCCAGGCCGGGTTCTTCGAGGTGATAGCCTCGAGACCGTACATCGAAGTGCGCTGCGCCTCTTGAGGCTAGTCAATAGCCTGCTCGATTTCTCGCGCATCGAAGCCAATCGCCTGACGTCGTCGTTCGAACCCATCGACCTCCCGGTCTTCACCGGCGGCCTCGCCGGATCCTTTCAGTCCCTGGTGGAATCGGCGGGACTGAAGCTGATTGTGGACTGCCCGCCGCAACCGGAGCCTGCCTACGTCGATCGGACCCAGTGGGAAAAGATTGTCCTGAACCTTATCTCGAATGCCTTCAAATTCACGTTCGAGGGCGAAATTACGATTCGGCTGCACGCGGCCGACGGCAAAATCGTGCTATCCGTGATCGATACCGGCACCGGCATCCCGGCCGAAGAACTGCCCAAGATCTTCGAGCGTTTCCATCGTATCGAGGGAGCGCGCGGCCGCAGCTTCGAGGGAACCGGGATCGGGCTCGCCCTGGTCCATGAGCTTGTCAAGCAACATGGCGGCGAGATACGCGCGGAAAGCCTGGTCGGCAAGGGCAGCACCTTCATCGTGACGATACCCACGGGTACCGATCATCTCCCCAAGGATCGGATCTTGTCCGAGTCCCGACTCGAAGCGGAGACCGTCGGAGCAACGCCGCACCTGCTGGAAGCCGCGCATTGGCTCAAGGACGGAAACGCCGTCACCGCCGGCGCTGCCGCGACCGCCGCTTCGACCGCCGCTTCGACCGTCACCTCTGGCGCCCGCATCCTGGTCGCCGACGACAACGCCGATATGCGCGAATACCTGGTCCGGCTGCTGGCGTCGAGGTGGCTGGTTGAGGCCGTCGTGGATGGACAAGCTGCTCTCGACTCGGCGCTCGAACGACCGCCCGACCTGGTTCTCAGCGACGTGATGATGCCGCGCATGGATGGCGTCGCCCTGTTGCGAGCGCTTCGGGCCGATCCAAGAACCAGCACGGTTCCGGTGGTTCTTCTTTCGGCACGCGCCGGCGAAGAGGCAATCATCAGCGGACTGGAAATCGGCGCCGACGACTACCTCGTGAAGCCGTTTTCCGGACGCGAACTGATCAGCCGGGTCGCGACGCACATGGAGATGGCGCGGATGCGCCGCGTGGCGGCGGACATCGCGAACGAACTGGCTGAGACGCGCGCGGCCCTGTTGAAAAATGTCGAGCAAAAAAACCAAGAGCTGGAAGCTTTCAGCTACTCCATCTCGCATGACCTCCGGGCGCCGCTCCGCACCATCGACGGCTTTAGCCAGGCTCTTCTGGAAGATCACGCGGGGCAACTCGATGCGGAAGGCCAGCACTACCTGCAACGCGTGCGCGCCGCCGCCAAGCGGATGGGTGAGCTGATCGATGACCTGCTTGAGTTGTCGCGAGTGGAACGAGTGAATCTCCGCCGTGAGCCGGTCGATCTGGCTCGCCTTGGCCAGCGCATCTGTGATTCACTCGCCAGCAGCGAGCCAGACCGAAAGGTGGCGTTCATCGTCAATGGCGGTCTAGTCGTGGACGCAGACTCGCGCCTGGTTGAGATCATCCTGGAGAATCTGCTGGGGAACGCGTGGAAGTTCACGACCAAGACGTCCGCCCCCCGAGTCGAGCTCGGGTCGGTCGTCAAGGATGGCCAGACCACCTTCTACGTGAAAGATAATGGCGCCGGCTTCAACCAGGCATACGCAGGGAGTCTCTTCGCGCCGTTCCAGCGTCTTCACTCGGAGCATGAATTCCCCGGGACGGGCATAGGTCTCGCCACCGTCAGACGCATCGTGGAGCGTCACGGTGGACGCGTGTGGGCAGAAGGAAAGGTCGATCAAGGAGCCGCGGTCTATTGGACGCTGCCGTCGCCCAGACGCGGGGCGTCGCCGGCAGGCTCCGCAACAGATCCGTCGAGCACGGATTCGATGCGGTAGGTTCTGCTGAATTTTGACGTTGCTTAGACATTCGGACTGATTGCATCGCCACTTTACGGTGGGAGAATCTAGGAACTGAAATTTTGTGCTTCTCAAAACTATCGTCCAACACATTTCTAAAGGCTCCTATGAATGAGACTTCCTCTGACAGTGATGCATATTTCAATTCACCTGTCGTGTCGGCATTGCGAGCCGATCTGGCGTTGGCTCTGCGTGCCGCAGCGCATCACGGGCTAGGAGAGGGAGTGTGTAATCATTTCAGCGTGGCAGTGCCGGATCGCAGCGATCTATTCCTCCTCAATCCTCGTGGCCTGATGTGGAGCGAGATACAAGCCGGCGATATCGTGATGATTGACGCCGCCGGCCGCAAACTCGCTGGCCAGCACGAAGTCGAACCTACGGCGATGTTCATTCATGCTGCGATTCACCGCATCGCCCGCAAAAACTGCGTGCTTCACACCCATATGCCTTATGCAACGGCTCTGACGCTGACGGAGGCCCGGGGCCTGGACACGACGTTGTCGCAGAATGCCATGCGTTATCACGGCCGGATCGCCGTCGATGACCAGTACAACGGACTGGCGCTGGATGGATCCGAAGGCGAGCGCATCGCTCACGCCATGTGCGGCGCCGATGTCGCTTTTCTTGGCAATCATGGCGTGCTGGTCTGCGGCGAGCGGATCGACTACGCTTACGATGACTTGTATTACCTGGAGCGAGCTTGCACCGCTCAAGTCCTGGCGAGCTCTACCGGCCGTGCCTTACGGCCGGTGCGCGCGGAACTGGCAGAACGCGTTGCGCAACAATTGCAGGGTGAACGCCTGCAGTCGGCGCTTTTTTTCGAAGCCTTGCGCCGGACATTGAAGCCGGATTGAATGCGCGCCACGAGAGCCGCCGGCACCTTACGCCCCTGTCATTACTGACAGCTGTGCCGATCTCGTAGGAAAGCTACAATGAGCCGTCTCCTACAGCTCTCCCCGAGTTTGGATCCTGCCCGTGACCGCAAGGTATCACGGGCTTTTTTTTCTGTCCGCCATAGACAAAAAGCGGCGATTATTTTGCGCACGTCATCTGCTTGCGTCATACCGCTGTCATGTTAGCTCGGTAAGATTCGACATGTTGATTTAGTGCTCACTCATAAAGACCAACTCAAACGGGCGGGGGCTTTTCGAAGGGTGTTTTGCCATCAGCAGGTTGGCCGGTAGCCTCGATCACCGGCACCAGTTTTTTTTGTTGTATTCCGATCAACCCGCCGCCGTGAGGTGCGCGGGTTTTTTTGTTTTCCGGCCCGGACCTCTTCAGTGCCATCGCTGATCGCTATAATGTTTTGCCATCCATACAAAGCTGATCAGCCAAAAGCACATGCCAATTCCAGCAGATGACATGACCGGGATTATTCTGCCGGAAATGCCTGAATCTATCCGCCAGGCCAGCTTGCGTTATACGGTCGATGCCGGACAACTGGCTGACCTGACCGCCGGCGGCATTGTTTTGCCCGAGAGCTTGGCAAGTGCGGCGTTAAAGCGGCAAGTGGAGTTCGCCGCCGGCAGGTTTTGCGCCCGCGCAGCGTTGCGACAGCTGGGCTACGAGAGCCGGGCGCCGCTCGCCATCGGCCAGCATCGGGCGCCGCTCTGGCCGGCCGGCTGCCTGGGCTCGATCAGCCATGGCGACGGGCTGGCGATTGCCGTTGTGACCACGACCAAGGCATGGCGAGGATTGGGGATCGATATTGAACGGATCCACACCAACGAAGCGGCAGAACCGCTGCTTGAACATCTGATGACGGCGGCGGAGCTGTCAGTCGGCAATGTTGCCGGCCTGTCCATTGCACACTGGCTGAGCCTGGTTTTTTCGGCCAAGGAAAGCTTGTTCAAGGCGCTGTATCCTTTGGTCGGACGCTATTTCGATTTTCTGGATGCCGAGGTGTGCGAGTTGCAAGAACAGCAATCCTGCATCACGCTAAGGCTGGTCACAAGCTTGTCGCCGTCATGCGTGAAAGGCAGCCTGTATTGCGTCCGTTATAGTTGTTTCTCCAGTAATGTCGCGACGCTATGCCTGCTTTGACGACTGGAAATTTGCGCAGCGGCACCTATAATAAAAGGTCTCCGGGAGGCTTATATGAAGGCTGCGAAGATCATCGAGATGTGGAGTAGGGCAAGTCATCAGGTACCGCACACCAGCGACGACGATATCGTGCAGATGTTTGCCAACGAGATTGCAAAACTGTCCTACAAGCTAACTGACGACGAGTTATATCGGCTGATTGCGGTGGGGGCATTGGTTTATCAGCGTGGTTTCAGGGAATTCGATGGGACCATCATGGCTGATCTGTTGATCAGAACCTTGCGCGAGGGCGGCAGAGCGTAGGGCGGATTCTGCAGCGATAAAATCCTCTTTCCCGAATAAAAAAGCCTACGTCCTTACGGCGCGCAGGCTTGCATGTCGGTGGTCGGAACGCTGATTAAATCCGGTAGATTTTCTCGCCGGTCTGAACAATCACAAACTTCCCTTCCGAATACGGATTCAGCGCGCGCCCATCTGCCAGTTGATAGGTTTTCGATACTGGCAGGCTACTGATTACGCCGTTTGCGGTGGCTCTTTCAATCGTGTTTTCATAACATTCAACATGATAGGCGTCCCCGGTTTCTTTGCCTTTGGCGTCGAATTTTTCTATTAAATCCATAAATGTCTCCTTGTGCATGAGGCTGGAATGCCTGCGGTAACGATACCAGATTTTATTTCGTAGTTGTAGTATTCAATGGCCGTACTCGATGGCGCTAACCAATGCGCGTGCATCGCAGTGCAAGTCCGATGCCTTGCTGCTATCCATTGCGGCGCGTACCATGAGGGTCGCAGCACGGCAAATACTTACAGAGGAAGCAGTAATGAACGACAGTTTGACAAGAGATGAATACGACGCACTGGGCCAGATCGGCAAGGGTGCGCACGGCAGGGTGAGTGCTTGCGTGGCAAGGAACACCAAGCGCCTGGCCGGGCTGAAGTACATTGCGTATGAAAAAAACGGCGGCCTGTCCTTGACCGAAAAAGGCCAGCAGACTTTGTTCATCAGGAATTGCATAGACGGTTTGCGCGCCGTGGCGAACGATCCTGGCACCAAGCTCGCGGCTGACGTTGCGATGTTCCTGGGGAAAAAGGGGCATGTCGTCGCCAGGCCCGCCGGCGACGGTTATGACATCACCGAAAAAGGGCGTGCATCCCTGGCGGATATTGATTCTTCGGCGGCCTGAACCGCCTTGGCGCTGCCACCGGCGCTGTCAATTACCCTGCCGCTTCGTGGCAATCAAGCCATAGCGCAAGTTGTTGCTAGTCCGGCCCGAAGTACTAAGCTTGTGCGCTCGGTAAAAAATCATATAAATCAAAGACTTGATTGAAATTGATAATGGTTATCCACAGGACTGTCCACAATTTCTGTGGGTAACTTTCAATCATCATTTGCTTTCGCTGAATCCAGCCGAATCTGGCCTGTAACGCAGAAGGAGAACCATGTCCACCTTGAAAGTAGGTTTGTTAGGCTACGGTTTTGCCGGCGCCACTTTTCATGCGCCGCTGATCGGATACTCGGGGCGCACCGAGCTTAGCGCAATTGCCAGCAGTCAAACCGAGGCTGCCGCCAAAGCGTGGCCGCAGGCGCGCATCGTTGCCGATCTCGACGGTTTGCTGGCGGATGCGGCGATCGAATGCATTGTGATCGCAACGCCCAATGACACCCATTTTGAATTTGCCCGTCGCGTACTGGCGGCAGGCAAGCATGTCGTGGTCGATAAGCCGGTCACGCTGAACGCAGGCGAGGCGCGCACCTTGGCGCGCATGGCGGCAGATAGCAAGCTGCTGCTGGCGCCGTTTCATAATCGCCGCTGGGATGGCGATTTCCGTACTTTGCAGTCGCTGTTCGCCGGCGGCCGGCTTGGCCACATTACGCATTTTGAATCGCATTTCGACCGTTTTCGACCCCAGGTGCGGCAGCGCTGGCGCGAGAATGCCTTAACCGGCGGCGGTTTGCTCTACGACCTTGGGCCGCATTTGATCGATCAGGCGCTGACATTGTTTGGCGCTCCGCAAAGTGTCTATGCAACCATCGGCGCCTATCGCGAACATGCCCAGGCCGACGACTATGTTCACTTGCAGCTGGGTTATCCGGACAAGCAGGTGGTGTTGCATGCCAGCGCCCTGAGCGCATTGGAGGCGCCGCGCTTTGTCGTGCATGGCCGCCGCGGCAGCTATCTGAAATCAGGGCTCGACAGCCAGGAAGATCAGCTCAAGGATGGTTTGCGTCCCGGGCAGCCGGGCTGGGCTAAAAACCCGCCCGGCTTGATCAGGGAAGTCGAAGGCGAGCTTGACCTGTGCGGTGAACTGGCTACGCTGGATGGCGCTTACGTGGAATTTTATCGTGCGCTGGCAGCCTCGATTCAGGAAGGCGCGCCCTTTCCGGTTGCGGCCGATGCTGCCGTCAGCGTCGCGGAAATTATCGAGCTGGCACGCCAGAGTGCTGAAGAGGGGCGGCGCCTACCCTATGCGAAAACGGGATGGTAACGCTATCATCCATGTGAATAACTGATATGCGTTAAATAAATTGGCGGTGCCGGGGGTGGGTCTATATAGTTGTACCTGTCTCCTCCAACACCTCACAAGGTTTGGATTCAAGCCCGCGCCGAAAGGTCCAGCGGGCTTTTTTTTGCCTGGCTGGTTTGCGGTAAATACGCGGCATCTGCCAGCTCTATTGCATTAGTTGCAAAAACTGTGTATAATTCAAAAATTGCCTGTCGAGCACAGCGTCTTAAAACGCGATTCATCCGTGAATCCTGCTTGAGTCGGGCCAATACAAGAGTAGATTCGTTACACGTCGGGACCACTTTCCAGATAGGACTGGGTTTCGGGAATCTTCTCCTGTATTGAAGAAATAAAAAAACCTGCTTGCCTCAAGGCCGCAGGTTTTTTTGCATTTGATACCGTATTTTTACTATATTGCAGTGCCGCATATTTCATCTTATAGTTGATGCGTCTCCTCCAACCCCTATGGTTTGGATTCTGCCCGCGCCGCAAGGTCCAGCGGGCTTTTTTTTGCCTGTCGGGAAGATGGATCAGCATAGTCGGGTGGGCAGGATATAGCCCACCCGACAAGTTTGTCAGGCGGTGACGTTAATTTGCAGGTGCCAGGCCGATAGCCTTGGCTTCAGTGCCGGCCTGCCGCCGGCAACGGCTTTACTGATGCGGTTTGATCGTTCGGCCGCGCTGCAACCGGGCATCGGAGCGGGCATTGCGGTTATAAGTGGACAGAAAACCGCGCGTTTTAAACTCTTTACGCAGCAGGAAAAAAGCAAGCAAAGCGGCAAAGGTGAGGGAGGCGAGGATGATTAACATTTTTTGTCTGTTTTTGAGTGATATCAGATAACAACAGCAAAATTCGCGCCAGATATCGCGGTTACAATCGGTGCACAATTGGTGCAGCGCGATACGCCGCCAATCACCTGCTCATCGGGCCATCAGGGTATCCAGCAGCCAGCTGCCGGCCGGCCCCAGCCCGCGCTGCCGTGACCAGACCGCATCGACCTGTATGCTTTTCGGCCAGCCGCGCACCTGCAACTCGAGCAAGCTGTTGGCGGCGAAGCGCTTGGCCATCCAGTATGGCAACTCGGCCCAGCCGAAGCCCAGTTCCGTCATTTCCAGCAGTAGCAAATAACTGGACGCGGTCCAGCATTTGCCGCGCCGGCGCTGCACCGCATCGTCAGCGTAGGTACTCAGGCGCAGTTCCCGCGCGCCATGCAGCATCTCGGTGGAGATGTGTCTAGCCTTCGCCAGCGGATGCTGTTTGCCGACGTACAAACCGATTGCCGAACGATCCGGGAGCGATTCAAAACCGATATCCGGCGCGTAGTCCGGCTGCGCCGCCACCAGCCCGAGATTGGCGCGTCCTTCCTGCACCAGAGTGACCACATCGTTGTGCTCCGCAATCATGCATTCCAGCTCCAGTTCGGGATAGCGCTGTTCGAAACTGGTGAGGATGTGCTCGAAGCGGTCCGACTGGTAAGTGTCGGACAGCACCAGGGTCAATTGCGGCTCCAGCCCGTCAGCCAGCCGGTGCGCCGATCGTTCCAGCCGGTCGGTGGCCTCCATCACTTGCTGCGCATGCACCAGCATCGCCCGGCCTTGTTCGGTCAGCGTCGGGCGGCGGGTGCTGCGATCGAACAGCGTCAGTCCGAGGTCGATTTCCAGGTTGGCGATCGCCTCGCTGACGGTGGATTGCTGTTTGCCGAGTTTGCGCGCCGCCGCAGAAAACGAACCTTGCGTGGCGGCCTCGACAAACATGAATAGCGTTTCCAGGGAGTGGCGCATGCGTGCTGGTTCCTGTGCATTTGTTTAATCATCGGTTTATCCGATGGTTATTAGTTTTATAGTATCAGGAAAATAGAAGAAAATAACCTCATCAACTTCATCAACTATTTCCGAAGTCATGGAGGCAATATGAATACGCATAAAACCTGGACCGAGCGCGCGATTCACGCACTGATTTTTGAAGTGCTGGCAGTGGCAATGACCGCACCGGTATTAGCCTGGGTATTGAAGGTGCCGATGGCACACGCGGGTTTGCTGACGCTGATGATTTCGCTGGTGGCGATGATCTGGAACATGATTTTCAACAGCCTGTTCGACCGCATCGAGCGCCATTGGCGCCTGGCCCGCACCATGGCCATGCGGGTCGTGCACGCCGCCGCATTTGAAGCCGGACTGGTCGCAATCGTCGTGCCTCTGGTGGCATGGTGGCTGGACATGAGCTTGCTCGAGGCACTGATTCTCGACATCGGCTTGCTGCTTTTCTTCCTGCCTTACACCTTCGTCTTCAACCTGGTGTACGACAAGCTGCGCGCAGCGCTGTTGAAGAAGCGTGCGTTTGCCAACACGTAATCAGGCCAGTCTGGAAATTATTGGAAATAGCCGCTGCCGATAACCAGCGGCTTGCCGATAATGCCGGCGCCGATCAAGCGCCGTGCGACGCCTTCGATTTTTGTCTGGAATGCCCGATAAGTGTCGAGCAAGTCGAGTTTAGGGTCTTTCGAATGCGACAGATCTGAGAGTGTGCTTGCTGGCACCAGGCACTGATACTGTTGAAATTCGACCGTCACCGAAAACAGGATGCCGGCGTTGGTCAGGCGAGGTGCGGCAAGTACGTTGTCCATCATGGTCTCCACGATAATACGGTTGCGCAGAGTCAGACGGGATCGATAGGGCAGGCTATCTGGCTGCTTATCCATGTTGCACGGAAACTGTCCGGCTGGCAAGGACAATACAGCTTTTAGGGAATTCGGCCAGATCCGTTATACACCTGCCGAATATCAGGTATGCGAACTCTAAAGCATACAAACAGGAGTCGCATCGCTATAGTTATGCCTGTCTCCTCCAACACCTCCTAGGTTTGGATTCAGCCCGCAACCGCAAGGTGTGCGGGCTTTTTTTTGCCTATTCGCTTTTTGTTCGGTTTCAGGCGTAAAAAAGCCGCCGGACCGATGCGGTGCGGCGGCTTGCGAGCAGTGCTGAAATGCAGTCGCAAGACTAATGCGCCATGCAGTAACCGTCCAGCTCCAGCAACAACTGCTGCTTTGCCGCTGCAGGTAAAAAAGTCGCTTCAAAAGCATTCCGCGCCAACATCACCAATTCGGTGCGGCTCAAGCGCAGCGATGCAGCCACTGCCAGGAAATTGGCGTTCATGTAGCCGCCGAAATAGGCCGGATCGTCAGAATTCACGGTAACCGCCAGGCCCGCATGCAGCATGCGCGCCAGGTTGTGGTTGCGCATGTCGTCGACCACGCATAACTTGAGGTTGGACAGCGGGCATACCGTCAGCGGGATGCGTTGCTGCGCCAGCCGCTTCATCAGAGCCGGGTCTTCTTCGCTGCGCACGCCGTGATCGATGCGCTCCACATGCAGCACATCGAGTGCGTCCTTGACGTATTGCGGCGGACCTTCTTCGCCGGCGTGGGCAACCAGGTGAAAGCCGAGTTCGCGGCAGCGCGCGAAGACCCGTGCAAATTTTTCCGGCGGGTTGCCGCGTTCGGCGGAATCCAGGCCTATGCCGATCCACAGGTCGCGATACTGCGCGCGCAAGGGCAGCGCTTGTTCCAGGGTGGCGAAGGCGTCTTCTTCCGATAAATGGCGCAGGAACGACATGATCATGGCGCTGCTGAAGCCGTGTTTGTCGCGCGCTTCACGCAAGGCGCGGGCGATCCCTGAAAATACCACATCGATGCCGATGCCGCGTTCGGTATGGGTTTGCGGATCGAAGAAAATTTCCGAATGGCGTACGTTGTCGGCGCGTGAGCGGACGATGTATGCCATCGTCATGTCGTAAAAATCCTGTTCGGTCTGCAATACTGCGGCGCCGGCATAGTACAGATCGAGAAACGATTGCAGATCGGTAAAGGCGTAAGCGGCGCGCAGCTCTTCCACCGAGGCGTATTGCAGTTTGACATTATTGCGTTGCGCCAGCGAGAACAGCAATTCAGGTTCCAGCGTGCCTTCGATATGCAGGTGCAATTCCGCTTTCGGCAAGCCTTCGATGAAGGAGATCAGATCGGCAGCGAGCGGCGCGGTAGTGCTGTTTGAATTCATGTGTACTTCCACGGTTAACAGGAGCTAATCCGCAATTTTACAGAATTGCGGATCAGCTCACTGAGTTTACCCATTCCGCTGTCGACTGAAGCGCAGTTTGATGCTCAGTTCGACGCGCCTAGAAACTGTTGCAGCTCGACTGTTTTCGGATGAACGAAAATCTCTTCCGGTGCGCCGATTTCATGCACCTTCCCCTGATGCATGAACACTACGCGATCGCAGACTTCACGCGCAAAGCGCATTTCGTGCGTGACCATCAACAGCGTCATGCCTTCTTCCGCCAGCCCGCGCACCACCGCCAATACTTCGTTCACCAGTTCAGGATCGAGTGCAGAGGTGATCTCATCGCACAGCAAAGCCTGCGGCTGCATCGTCAGCGCGCGTGCAATCGCCACCCGCTGCTGCTGGCCGCCGGACAACTGATCCGGATAAGCATCGAATTTTTCGGCAAGGCCGACGCGCGCCAGATTTTCCTGCGCCGATTTGCGCGCTTCGCTTTCTGTGGTTCCCTTGACGATCATCGGCGACAGCATCACGTTGCGGCCCACAGTCAGGTGCGGAAACAGATTGAACTGCTGGAAGATCATGCCGACCTTCAGGCGCAGCGCCCGCAATTCCAGCTCGGTCTTGCCCAGATGAGCTCCGGCGACGCTGATATTGCCCTCGTCGATGCTTTCCAGGCCGTTGATACAGCGCAGCAAGGTGCTCTTGCCGGAGCCGCTTTTGCCGATGATGGCAATCACTTCACCGGCTTCGACATCGAGCCGGATGCCTTTCAGCACCTGGTTGTCGCCGAAGCTTTTCTTTACATTATCAATGGCGATGAGCGGCATTGAATTTCCTTTCCAGAAACTGACTGTATTTGGACAGCGGCCAGCACAACGCAAAATACATCAGCGCCACCAGGGCATACACGGTGAACGGCTGAAACGTCGCGTTGGTGATCATGGTGCCGGCTTTCGACAGTTCAACGAAGCCGATGATGGAGGTCACCGCGGTGCCTTTGACGATTTGCACGCTAAAACCAACCGTAGGCGGAATAGCGATACGCAAGGCCTGCGGCAGAATCACATGGCGCATTTGCTGCATATAGGTCATGGCCAGGCACGACGATGCTTCCCATTGGCCGCGCGGAATGGCGTCAACGCAGCCGCGCCAGATTTCGGCCAGATAGGCGCTGCTCCAGCAAGTCAGCGCCAGGCCGGCGGCAAGCCAGGCCGGCACTTCCAGGCCGAACAGAGCCAGGCCGAAAAAAGCCAGGAACAATTGCATCAGCAGGGGCGTGCCTTGAAACAGTTCGATATACATTTTGGTGAGGCGGCGCAGCCAGGCTTGCTGCGAGCTGCGCAAGAACAAGATGACTAATCCGAGCAGACCGCCCAGGGCGAATGAGGCCAGCGACAGCAATACGGTCCAGCGCAGCGCCAGCAACAGGTTGCGGACGATGTCCCAGGTCGAAAAGGAAATCATGCGGCCTCCCTGGCTACGGGCCGGCCGAACAGCCGGTCGCCAAGCAATCGCAGCAATTGCCGCAAGCCGATCGCCAGCAGCAGATAGATTGCTGTCGACAGCAGATACGATTCAAACGAACGGAAGTTGCGGCCCTGGATGAAGTTGGCCGCATACGCCAGTTCTTCCACCGCAATTTGCGAACACACGGCTGAACCCAGCATCACAATCACTACCTGGCTGGACAGGGCCGGCCAGATTTTTTGCAAGGCCGGCGGCAGGATGATGTGACGGAATATCTGCATCCTGGTCATTGCCAGGCTCAATCCGGCTTCGATCTGGCCGCGGGCGACGGCGGCGATGCCGGCGCGGATGATTTCGCAGCTGTAGGCGCCCAGATTGATCACCATGGCCAGTATTGCCGCCTCCATCTCGCTGATTTGCAAGCCGATTCCCGGCAAGCCGAAGAAAATGAAAAACAGCTGGATCAGGAACGGCGTGTTGCGGATCAATTCCACATAGGCGCTGACCAGCGGCCGCAACCAGCGCGGCCCCTGGGTCCGGGCCCAGGCGCCAAAGATGCCGACCGCTATCCCGAGCACGCCGCCGATCGCGATCAGTTCGAGCGTCACCAGCACGCCCTTGATGAGGACGGCGGGATAGTCGAACGGCGCCAGAAAATCGAAGTGATAACTCATGTCTTGCCCAAGGCTGGTGGTGGCAAGTCGTGCTTACAGATTGGCCGGCAAAGGCAGGCCCAGCCACTTCACGCTCACCGCATTCAATTCGCCATCCTTCTTGGTTTGCGCCAGGATCGCATTAACCTTGGCCAGCAATTTCGGTTCGTCCTTGTTGAGGCCGATCGAGCAAGGCGAATTCTTGATCAGGAATTTTGTTTCCGGCTTCTTCGGCGGATTCTTGGCGATGATCGCGGCGGCCACTACGTTGCCGGTTGCAACCAGTTGCACCTGGCCCGACAGGAACGCGCTGATGGTGCCGTTATTGTCTTCGTAGCGCTTGATGGTGGCGCTGGCAGGAGCGATCTTGGACAGTTCCAGGTCTTCCACCGCGCCGCGGGTCACGCCCACGGTCTTGCCGGCCAGGTCGGCCGCGCTGCTGACCTTTTGCTCGGCGCCGCCGAATACGCCGTTATAGAAAGGTGCGTAGGCGTCGCTGAAGGCGATGACTTTTTCGCGCTCCGGATTCTTGCCGAGGCTGGAGATGATCAGGTCGACTTTCCTGGTTTGCAGGTAAGGCACGCGGTTGGCGCTGGTGACCGGGACCAGTTCGACCTTGACCCCCAGTTTTTTAGCAATCAAGGTGGCGACGTCGATATCCAGGCCTTGCGGCTTGAGATCGCTGGTGACCGAGCCGAACGGCGGGAAGTCTTGCGGCACGGCGACTTTCAGTACGCCGCTCTTGACAATATCATCGAGCGCATCGGCCCGCGCGGTGCTGCTGAAGAGGGCAGCGGCGGCCATCATGGCGAGCAGAATCTTTGGAAATTTCATGTTAACACTCCTTTGGCTGAGGTGATATTGCAAATGACTGCTGGTCGAAATTCTCTGTAAGCGGCGCTAATGCGCGTCGTAGCGGCGACAGCGGGTCGCTGCGCAGGGATTGCTCCAGACCCGCTTCGACGTTGCATAAATGGGTGTGCATCAATTGTTCCGCCTGCTCCAGATCGCCGCTTTCCAGCGCCGCGACGATGCCGACGTGTTCGGCGCAGGATTGCCTGGCATGGTGCGAAGACTGGTACTGCATGGCGGTCAGGGTGGTGCGGGTAGTGAGATCGCGCAAGGTGTCGGCCAGTAAAGTATTGCCGAACGATTCACACAGGCAGACATGGAAATCGCCCAGCAAGAAGCTGCGGGTGGCGACGTCTTCGCCCTCCAGCGAGGCCTGTTCACGCTCGACATGCCGGCGCAGCTTGCGGATTGCATCTGCGCTGATCGGCCGCGCATGCCGCAGCAGTCCCAGTTCCAGCACCCGGCGCGCCTCGAAGGCATCGCGCGCATCCTCCGGCGTGGGTTCAATCACATACCAGCCGCGGCGGGCGCTGACGGTGACAATGCCGCGTGTCACCAGGCGGGTCAGCGCCTCGCGAATCTGGGTCCGGCTGACGCCAAACAATTCTGCCAGCTGCTGCTCGCCTAAGCGGGTCCCGGGCGCGAGTTTACGCGCCAGCATTGCCTCGGTAATCCGTTCGGCGATCTGGGTTGACGATTTGGCGGTGACGGTCATGCCGTGCTATCAGCAAGTCGTATGCCAGGCGATATCAGGTGATATTCGAGACTGATGCACCAATCTGATATACAAGATTGGTGTATCAGTTCACCAAATTGGCGAGTGCTGCCGATAATTGTCACTAAAGTCACTAAAAAGGGGCGCCGCTGCGCTTTTTTGGCACTCGCCTGGTACGTGCCTTGCATTGTTCGGCGCTGATATAAAATCAGAAACATCAATCAATAATGAACCAGGACCAGGAACATGACTCAGATAGTGAACGCCGATTTTGCCGATGCGCGCCATGCCAGTGCGATTGTGGAACTCTTGAACGGCTATGCGATGGATGCCATGGGCGGCGGGCAGCAGCTTGCCGATTTCGTCAAAAGCAATTTGATCGCCGCGCTGAGTAAAAGGAACGATGTCCATGTGGTGCTGGCTTTTGTGGACGATGCGCCGGCAGGCGTGGCGATCTGCATCGAGGGATTCTCGACTTTTGCCTGCCAGCCGCTGCTGAATATCCATGATCTGGCGGTCGCCGCAAAATTTCGCGGCCGCGGGATTTCGAAGCAGCTGATCGCTCAGGTTGAGGAGGTGGCGCGCGGCCTTGGCTGCTGCAAGATCACGCTGGAAGTGTTGGAAGGCAACCAGCGCGCCCAGGCGTTGTACAAGTCGACCGGGTTTGCCGGTTATGAACTGGGTGCTGCCACGGGCAAGGCCATGCTGTTGCAGAAAAAACTCTAACGTCGGCCGGAGGCGGGCAAGGTCGGCGGGGAATCGCTACGGGGCCGGTCAAACGATGGGAGGCGATGGATGAATCTGAGTATTTTCCCTGAGTTGCAATACCTGGAGGCCAGCCTCTATGTGCTTGGCGCGGCCTTGCTGGCGGCATTGCTTGCCGGCGTGTTGCACCATGTCGGCATCATGCTGCTGCGCCGGTTAATCCGCAATCGGCCCTACCTCGCCAACCTCAGTTTTATCGCTTACCGCGCCAGCCAGGCATGCCTGATCCTGTTCGCGGTGCGCCTGGTGCTGACCGGGGCGCCGGATGATACTCCCTGGCTGGTGCCGTTGTCCTACCTGAGCTCGGTAGCGCTGGTCATCGCCTTGACATGGCTGGCAATGCGCTGCATTCGCGCGTTAAGCGCGACCGTTGTCCAGCTCAATCCGGTCACCGCCGCCGATAACCTGAAAGCGCGCCGCATCCTGACCCAAACCAGGGTGCTGACGCGCAGCGCTTACTTCATTGCCGCGCTTCTCGGTTTGAGCTTCGTCTTGCTGACCTTGCCTGGCGCCCGCCAGTTTGGCGCCAGTTTGCTGGCTTCGGCCGGGGTCGCCGGGCTGGTCGCCGGCATCGCGGCGCGGCCGGTGCTGGGTAATTTCATTGCCGGCATGCAGATAGCATTTTCGCAGCCGATCCGCATCGACGATGTCTTGATTGTTCATGGCGAGTGGGGGCGAGTCGAGGAAATCACGGGTAGTTTCGTGGTGGTGCGGATATGGGATGAACGGCGCCTGATTGTGCCATTGCAATGGTTTATCGAAAATCCCTTTGAAAACTGGACCCACACTTCCTCAACCATCCTGGGCACGGTTTTCCTGTGGCTGGATTTCGCCGTACCGGTGCCGGCCGTGCGTGCTGAATTCGAGCGTGTATGCAAGCAATCCACTTTGTGGGATGGCCGGGTTTGCGTGCTGCATGTGACCGACGCCAATGAGCGCGCCATGCAATTGCGCCTGCTGGTCAGCGCCAAGGACTCGGGTACAGCGTTCGATCTGCGCTGCACCATCCGTGAAGCGATGATCGGTTTCATCGCTCTGCACTTTCCGGAAAGCCTGCCCCGCTTGCGCGCGGCGCTCGATGCGGAAGCGGCCAGGGAAAGGGTGGTCAGCGGCGCTGGCCACCCCCATTCAGAAGGCTAGCCGGTATTGCGCAAGCCCGCGGCAATGCCATTGATGCTCAAATGGATGCCGCGCTTTACACGTTCCTCGGTAGTCCGGCCAGCCGCGGTGACGCTGCGGTGGCGCTTGATCAGTTCCACCTGCAAGTGATTCAGCGGGTCGAGGTAGGCGAAGCGGTTCTTGATCGAACGCGCCAGCAGAGGATTGCCAGACAAGCGGTCCTTGGCGCCGGTAATCGCCGACAAGATGCTGCTGGTGCGCTCATGTTCATCGACGATGCGCTTGAAGATGCTGTTGCGCAGCTTGCGGTCGGTGACCAGTCCGGCGTAGCGCGAGGCCACCGCCAGGTCGGTCTTCGACAGCACCATGTCCATGTTCGACAGCAGGGTGGCGAAGAACGGCCACTCCTTGTACATGGCGCGCAGCGTCGCCAGTTTCTGGGTTCTGAGCTTGCTGTCCTTGCCTTCCTCCAGCCAGCTTTCGATGGCGCTGCCGAAACCATACCAGCCCGGCAACAGCAGGCGGCACTGGCCCCAGGAAAAGCCCCAGGGGATTGCGCGCAAATCTTCGATGCGGCGGGTCGCCTTGCGCGAGGCCGGGCGCGAACCGATGTTCAGTTCGGCGATTTCGGCAATCGGCGTCGCTGCAAAGAAGTAGTCGGTGAAACCAGGGGTTTCATAGACCAGGTTGCGATACGACTGGTAAGCGCGCTCAGACAAGCCATCCATCAATTGCTCGAATTCGCCCAGTTTCTTGGTCTGCTTGCTGTCGGCATTATGCGGCATCAGGCTGGCTTCCAGCGTCGCCGCTACCAGCAGCTCCAGGTTGCGGCGGCCGATTTCCGGATTGGAAAACTTGGAGGCGATGATCTCGCCTTGCTCGGTCAGGCGGATCTGGCCGTTGACGGTGCCTGGCGGCTGCGCCAGGATCGCCTGGTAGCTCGGGCCGCCGCCGCGGCCGACCGTGCCGCCGCGGCCATGGAACAGGCGCAGCTTGACGCTGGCGCGATCGAACACGCGCACCAGCTGGATCTCGGCCTTGTACAGTTCCCAGTTGGAAGTCAGGAAGCCGCCATCTTTGTTGGAATCGGAATAGCCCAGCATGACTTCCTGCAGCTGGCCCTGTCT
This sequence comes from Collimonas sp. OK242, assembly GCF_900107095.1. Lineage (GTDB taxonomy): Bacteria > Pseudomonadota > Gammaproteobacteria > Burkholderiales > Burkholderiaceae_D > Collimonas. The sequence continues at coordinate 113,713 of NZ_FNOR01000003.1, read as the reverse complement.
GGCGATCACGCGCGCCACCGGCGGCAAGGCCATGAATTGCTCCATGATCGCGGCGGCGCGGCGCAGGTCGGGAATGGTTTCGAACAACGGGATCACCATCACATCCGGTGCGCCGGATGCGCTGGCCTTGCCCTTGCCCGTATCGGGACGCAGCAGGCCGGTTTCCTGTTGCAGCAACAAGACTTCCAGCAGGTCGGATACGGTCTCGGTGTGCGAAATGATGTAGTTGCGGATCGACCGCGTGCCGTAGCGTTGCCGCATTTCGCCGGCGGCGCGCAGAATAGACAGCTCCGACACAGTCTCATCGGAATAGTCGATATACGGCGAGTACAGCAGGCGCGGCTTGGCCAGTTCGGCCAGCAGCAGTTCGATCTTCTGTTCCTCGCTGAGTTTGTCGTAAGCGCCTTCGACCTGGGCCTGGGCAAACAGCTCGGTCAGGACCCGCTCATGCACATCGGAACTCTGGCGCATGTCGAGCGACGCCAGGTGGAAGGCGAAAATCTCGGAGGCGCGCTTGAGCGTCGCCAGGCGCGGTTTGATCAACGCGCTGCCGTGGTGGGCGCGCAGCGAATCTTCGACGATCTGCAATTCCCGGGTAAATTCCTGCGGCGTTGCATAGTGGGCGGCGGCGCCGACTTCCTGGCGCAGGATGTTGGTGGCGCCCAGTTCGCGCGCAGTCGACGCCAGCCGCGCGTAAATCCCGATCAAGGCGCGGCGATAGGGTTCGTCAGAGCGATGGTCGGAGGTGTCAGGCGAGCTTTCCGCCAGCGCCAGCAATTCCTGGTTGACGCTGACCATCAAGGTCGATACCGACAATTCCGCGCCCAGGGCGTGGACTTCTTCCAGGTAAAAATCGAAGATCGTGGTGGATTGCCGTGTCAGCGCATGCTGCATGGTGCTGGCGTTGACGTTGGGATTGCCGTCGCGGTCGCCGCCGATCCAGCTGCCCATCTGCACGAATGGCGCCAGCTCGGCGCCGGCCTGGCGTGCGCGGGTCGGGAACTGGGTGGCGATTTCGCCTTCGATGTCGTCGTACAGCGCCGGCAGCTCGCGCAGGAAGGTGATGCGATAGTAAGACAGCGCGTTTTCGATTTCATCGGCGACGGTCAGTTTGGTATACCGCAGCATGCGGGTTTGCCACAAGGTGGCGATACGGCCGCGCAGCAGTTCTGTGTTGTCGCGTAATTCCTTGGCGGTCAGCGGACGGTCGCGGTCGGCCAGCAGGCGGGCGATCTCGCGCTCTGCATCCAGGATGCTCTTGCGTTGCACTTCAGTCGGATGGGCAGTCAGGACCGGCGAAATCAAGGCGTCTTTCAAAAAACTGCGCACGGTAGCGCCCGATACGCCAGCGTCATCCAGCTTGCTCAGCGCATGCGCGACACTGCCTGCCTGCGCGGCCGATCCCGCCAGCAGGTGGGCGCGGCGGCGGCGATTGTGATGCTGGTCTTCGGCAATATTGGCCAGGTGCGAAAAATAGGAAAATGCGCGCACCACCGAATTGGTCTGGTCGCGCGTGAGTTTTTTCAATAACTTGTCGAGATCGGCGCCGGCTTGCGGATCCGATTCGCGGCGAAAGCGCACCGCGGTCTGACGGATGGTTTCTACTACTTCAAATACCGAATCGCCCTCTTGTTCGCGCAGCACATCGCCCAGCAAGCGGCCCAGCAGACGAATATCTTCTTTGAGTGGAGCATCTTTGTTGGGAACGGGTTTTTTTACCTGGACAGCAGAATTCAATTGTTTTGCCATAATGGACGAGTGCAATCAGCTTTTCTGGGGTGGGAATGAAGGGCTTGTAACTGGTTAAACGCGCTCTATATATAATTCGATATAGAGAGTACAACTGGGACAGTAGGGAGCGCATGCTAAAATCCGGCGCAAAAATTACGCGTTTTTGATAGAACTCGTTAGCGACTAACGATTAGCGATTAAATAACTTTGCTCAATCCTGACTGTGTTTGCTGCGTCTGTGTTGCATAGCTAAATTTGAAAGAACCTGTGGCTAAAATATCCTCCCCATCCAAGTTGGTGATTGCATCACGTGAAAGCCGCCTGGCCATGTGGCAAGCGGAACACGTGCGCGACCGGTTATCTGCATTATATCCAGACTGTAATATAGAAATCCTCGGAATGACCACTCGCGGCGATCAAATTCTTGATCGGACCTTGTCCAAGGTTGGCGGCAAGGGCTTGTTCGTCAAGGAATTGGAAGTGGCGATGGCGGAAGGCCGCGCCGACCTGGCGGTGCATTCGCTCAAGGATATGCCGATGGAATTGCCGCCCGGCTTTGCGCTGAGCGCGGTGCTGGAGCGGGAAGATCCACGCGACGCTTTCGTGTCGAATGACTACGCCAGCCTGGAACAATTGCCAGCCGGCGCCATCGTCGGCACCAGCAGCCTGCGGCGCCAGGCCTTGATCGCGGCGCGCTTTCCTTTGCTGCAGATCAAACCTTTGCGCGGCAATCTCGATACCCGCCTGGGCAAGCTGGATCGCGGCGAATATGCCGCCATCATCCTGGCCGCCGCCGGCCTCAAGCGGCTCGGCCTGGCCGCGCGCATCAAAGCCCTGATCGAGCCGGAGCAGAGCTTGCCGGCGCCGGGGCAGGGCGCCATGGCGATCGAGATCTGCGCCGACCGCGCTGACTTGCAGGAAGTACTCGCACCCTTGAATCATTTGCCGACAGCGCTGGCGGTGACTGCAGAGCGCACCTTGTCGCGCGCCTTTGGCGGCAGCTGCCAGATTCCGCTGGCGGCGTTTGCCACCATCAGCGGCGACCAGATGCGTTTGCGGGCGATGATCGCTACGCCGGACGGCTTGCGGGTGGCGCTTGCCGACGCCAGCGGCTCGGCCGATGCGCCTGAGGCGCTGGGGGAACAGATCGCGGCAGCGCTGGAAGCGCAAGACGCAGCGGCCATTCTCGCGCTCTGCAAGGACGCCTAGTGTTACTGTCTCTGCGTAGCGATTTTGCCGCATGCCGGCAGGTAGACGGCTGTCATGCAACCTAACCCACTCTTGCATCCGATTGTCATCACCAGGCCGGCTGCGCAAGCCGGGGCGCTGGCGCAGCAGATTGCGGCACGCGGGAGGCAGCCGGTGATTTTCCCCTTGCTGGAAATCCTGCCATTGAGCGACAGCGCGCCCTTGCAAGCCGTCCTGAGCCAGATCGAGACTTACGCACTGGTGGTATTTGTCAGCCCGAATGCGATCGACGCCGCTTTCCGGCATATCGCCAGCTGGCCGCGCCAGATTCCGATCGGGATTGTCGGCGAGGGCAGCCGGGCGGCGCTGGCGCGGCATGGCCTGACGGTTCGCAATGTCACCATCTTCAGCCCGCCGGATCCGGCCAAGACCGATTCCGAAGGATTGCTGCAGGCGCTCGACCTGAACGCCCTGCGCGGCCGCCAAGTGTTGCTGGTGCGCGGCGAAAGCGGCCGCGAATTCTTCGCCGACAGCTTGCTGGCGGCCGGCGTCAAGGTGCAGGCCGTAGCGGCTTACCGGCGCCAGGCGCCGCTCCTCGATGAGGCCTTGAAAGCCCGTTTGCAACAATTGCTGGATACCGAAAACGACTGGATACTGACCAGTTCGGAAGCGCTCAGGCATCTGATGGGCCTGGTGCAAGCGCTTGAAAGCGGCACCGGTGTTGCAAAAATCCAACAGCAGAAACTCCTTGTCCCACATGCCCGCATTGCCGAAACAGCACATGCGCTTGGATTTACCGATGTGACTCTCACCGGCTCAGGCGACGAACGGCTACTCGACGCGTTACAATTCCCGCTATGAACGAATCGATACCCACTCCAGAATCGAACCAGCCTGCTGGTCCTGCCGTCAGTGCGACAACATCGCCATCGTCAGCCTCGCAGCCGGCGCTGCAACCTTACGCTGTCTACCAAGGCAAGAACGGCAAGCGCTCGCTTGGCCTGGTCTACGGCATCTTGCTGTTGCTCGCCTTGCTGCTGGCGGCGCAATGGTGGGTGATGCACGCCGAGAACAACAAGCTGCGCCAGGAAATAGCGCGCCGCCTGCAAGTCGGCGACAGCACCAATACCGAGACCAAGGTGCTGGTCAAGTCGGTGCAGGACGAGTCGAAGGAATTGCAGGGCAAGGTCAGCGTGCTGGAAAGCAAGCAAGTCGAAGCGCAAAGCCAGCAACTGGCGCTCGAGCAGTTATACAAGGATTTGTCGAGGAACAGCGACGATTGGACCCTGGCCCAGGTTGAAGACGTGCTGTCGACCGCCAGCCAGCAATTGCAACTGGCCGGCAACGTCCAGGGCGCGCTGATTGCGCTGCAAAATGCCGACAAGAATCTGTCGCGCTCGGACAAGCCGCAATTCATCATCGTGCGCCGCGCCATCGCCAGCGATATCGAAAAACTCAAAGCCTTGCCGACGCTGGATGTCACCGGCATCGCGGTGCGGCTTGACAGCATCATCGGCCAGATCGACAGCATGCCGCTGTTGTCCGATGAAAAGCCGATCGTCGGCGTCAGCAAGCCGAATAACCAGGCGCTAGCCCGCAGTGCGCCAAAAGCCGCCAGCAATGTCGCCAAGTCGCAAGCCGCGGCCGACGCCGTGGTGACCGACTGGAAGAACAGCTTGAAGGATAAATGGCAAAGCTGGAGCAGCGAGATGTGGACCGAAATCAGCCAGCTGATCAGGGTACGCACTGTCGACACGCCTGACGCCTTGCTGTTGTCGCCGACCCAGGCTTACTACGCCAGGGAGAACCTGAAGCTGCGTTTGCTCAACGCCCGTCTCGGCCTGCTGTCGCGTAACGAATCGGCATTCCGCAGCGACCTGATTGCGGCCCAGGAAACCATCACCAAGTATTTCGACACGCGCGCCAAGCAGACCCAGACCGTACAGACTCTGCTGAAGCAGGTCCAGAGCAGCAATCTCTCGATCACCATGCCGGCGCTGGATAGTCCGGCGGCGATCCGTACTTACAAAGGCAAGCCATAGTCCTATGCGATTCTTTCTCCGGCTTGTTGCCCTGTTTGCGGTCGCCATCGGCCTGGCTGTGGTGGCGCGTTACAACCCCGGTAATGTGGTGCTGTTTTTCCCGCCATACCGGATTGACCTGTCTCTGAATTTTTTCGTCGTGGCGCTGGCGATTCTGTTTATCATCTTGTACGTGCTGATCCGGACGATCCGGGTTACCCAGAAGTTGCCGGCACGCGTGATCGGCTATCGCCGTCGCAAGCGCGAAACCACGGCCAATAATGCTTTGCGCGATGCTCTAAAATCCTTGTTCGAGGGTCGTTTCGGCCAGGCGGAAAAAGCCGCCACGCGCGCCGCCGAACTGCCCGACAACCTGGGCGTGGCGGCCTTGCTCGGCGCCCGTGCCGCGCATCGCATGGGGCAACCGGAGCGACGCGATATCTGGCTGGCCAGCATAGAAGAGGACGAACAGCTGAAAACGGCGCGCCTGATTACGACGCTGGATCTGCTGGTGGATGAACACAAGTCGCAGGCGGCGCTGCAAACCGTCAGCGAATTGAACGCCCGCGGCACGCGCCATATCCACGCCTTGCGGTTGGCCTTGAAAGCCAACCAGCAAGCCAAGAACTGGCCGGAAGTGTTGCGTCTGGTGCGCAACCTGGACAAGCACGACGCCTTGCATCCAGCCTTGTCGACGCGCTTGCGGGAACTGGCTTACGACGGTTTGCTGTCGGACGAGGCCCACGATGCCGAGTCGATTACCCGTTTGTGGGCCACGGTGCCGAGCGAAGACCGGATCAAGCCGTTTATCGCCATGCGCGCCGCCAACGCTTTCAACAAGTGCGGTTTGCATGGCGAAGCCCGCGCCATCGTCGAGAAATCCCTGGCAACAGAGTGGGACCAGCGTTTGTTGCCGGTCTATCGCGACGCCGCCGCTGCAGAAGCTACGCCTGCGCTGCTGTCGCAAATCGAGCATTGCGAACATTGGGCGATCGCGGCGCCGAACGATGCCGAGCTGGCGTTGACCCTGGGCAGCTTCTGCTTCAAGCAAAAATTATGGGGCAAGGCCCAGCGCCATCTGGAGCAAGCCCTGTCGGACTCGGTGGCGCCAGCCACGGTGCGTGAAGCGCATCTGAAACTGGGGCAACTGCACGAGGCGATCGACCAGCAGGCGCTGGCGGCGGAACATTATCGCCAGTGCGCGCTGGCCACCACGCTGTAGGCGACAAATCCCGCTGTAGCGGCACGCTATCCTGAATCGGGGCAGAGTTTTACGCCATTTCATGGCGTAAAACTCTGCCCCGTTTTTCTTGCCTGGTGTCGTTTACAGCAACCCTGGAAGAAGGTGGATTCCTCGTGATTTTGTTGAAAATGCAATCGTCGCCTATACTTGTCATCCGTCATTACCCATGAAAGAGATTCATTGAACAACCTGTTATTGGTTATCGCGGCATTATTTCTGGTAGCGCTCAACGGTTTTTTCGTGGCTGCCGAATTCGGTCTAGTCAAATTGCGCCAGACCCGGATTCGCGCCATCGCCAAGACGCAAGGCTTGCGCGGCCGCATGCTGGCGATAGTGCATCATCAGCTGGACGCTTATCTGTCCGCCTGCCAACTCGGCATTACGCTCGCCTCGCTGGGGCTGGGCTGGATCGGCGAACCGGCATTCGCCAGCTTGTTGCAGCCGGTGTTCGGCTGGGTCGGCATCATTTCACCGGAACTGATACACGGCATTTCGTTTTTCTTCGCCTTCTTCCTGATTTCATTCCTGCACATCGTCATCGGCGAACTGGCGCCGAAGACCGTCGCGATCCGCAATCCCGAAGTGATAGGGCTGTGGTGCGCCTTGCCCTTGTACGGCTTCTACCGGGCCATGTATCCGGCGATCTGGGTGCTCAACGCCAGCGCCAACTGGATCTTGCGCAAGGCGGGGCTGGGCGGCGTTCACGGCCACGATGCGCAGTATTCGGCAGACGAGCTGAAGTTGATCTTGCGCGGCAGCCACGCCGGTGAAAAATTCAACCGTGAAGAATGGAAGGTACTGGCGCAGTCGCTCGATTTCAGCGAGCTTGAAGTATCCGACCTGATGCGCCCGATCAACGAGATCACCGCCCTGCATCAGGCGCGCAGCCTGCAGGAAAACCTGCAAACCATCTATCGTCACCGCTTTAGCCGCTATCCCTATTTCGACCAGAGCGGCATCAATGTGCTGGGCGTGATCCATCTCAAGGATTTGTTTATCGCGCAGCAGGAAGGCAAGTCGATCGACAGCCTGAGTGCTTATTTGCGGCCGGTGGAATACGTCTCGCCGCGCATGGCGGCACTGGAACTGTTCCGCCGCTTCCGCACCGGCGCGCCGCATTTTGCCATCATCGGCAAAAGGGGGAGCAAGCCGGAAGGCTTTATCACCCTAGATAATTTGCTGGGCGCGATGGTAGGCGAGATCCGCGATGAATTCCGGCGCAACGACAACGAGTGGAGCCGCCTGGATGACGGCACCTTGCTGGGCAAGGGCAGCCTGCCGATCTTCAGCCTGGAACGGATACTCGGCATCGACGTCGTGATCGACGGCGATGAAGATGTCGACTCGGTCGGCGGCCTGATCATGGCCAAGCTCGGCGATCTGCCGCATGAAGGGCAGAAAATCGCATTCGACGGTTTCGATATCGTGGTCAAGAAAATGAACGGGCCGCGGATCGTGCTGGTTAAGGTATATCCGGCATCACGTCCGACTGATGCTGAATAGGCACATTGCTGATTGCGATCACATCGACGAACCTTTATAGTCGATCAATCCCTGAAAAAGAAGGGATCGGGTTTGACAGCCTGAATTGCAAAAAGCGCAAAAGCCGCCTCACGCAACTCTGGAGATCGTCATGACTTGCATCAACACGTCCCCTCAATTTTCGCAAGCAACCGCTCGGTCAGAGCATCGGCCATTTTCATTGCTGGCCGATGGGCTGCGGTTCGACACATCGGCGCAATTCATAGAGCTTGCGCTGGATCTGAGTCAGGGCATCAAAACCTGCTTGTCGCTGATCTATGCAAGCCATCTGGCGCGCGAGGAGGGCGATGATGCTTGTCCGCCTGTGCTCAATGTGGCCGATACCGAGTGTCTGACGCGGATGGCGATGGCTGCGGCCGGAGTGTTGTCGGAGCGCGCCGGGAGCCATATTGATATCCTCAACGCTTTGCACATGAAGGATGAGCAGACGCTGTCTAATTGAGCCACCTTGCGGTAAATGCTGTCCAATGATGGATTGGACTGAATTAAGGATAAAACCCGCATAAACACTTGATTTATTGAATGAATGTAGCAATTTTGTAGCATCAAGTGTTGTTGTGGGAAATTTATTGTGACATTCTGAAATTTGTATTTCCGTATTTCCCCGTCCCAGGGTACTCTAAATACAGTAGTTGGTTATACGTTACTATAAGTCGGCCCAGTAGGCTGGGAAACGTTCTGTACAATCGGCTAAAGAGGAGGTGAATTATGCATTTATTATTAATGAAAGTCCTCGGCGACAAGTCGGGGCGAGGCGTTGTAAATTCTGATGTGTCGGATGAAACTGCTCGACTTTTGAAGTTGCTTGAAGAGAACACAAAACGTGTCGATGTATCTGCAGATGGGGTCGTCAGCGTGAATCTTAGCAATGAAGATGCGGTGAAGAAGATTTTTAGAAGAATGCATTCCCTGAAGAATGTCGCGGTCAAATAAGGTTCGGGCCTGATGGGAGCCATCGGACTGGTTATTTTGTTGGTAAGCGGCTTCTTCTTCTCATCACAATATCCAAAAGCTCGTTACACCCAAAGTCGATCAACTGGTTGGGATTCCTACTTTCATGTTGTCAAATGGGGCACCTTGTTTTCCGGTCTTGGTGCCTTTATTTACATGATCACCGCTTGGTTTGGTCTTGTCCCCATGGTGCTTTCCTGGGCCAACAAAGACATAACCGATCTGGATAAATTGAAATTACCGCATGACTATCTCAAATTTTTCTTTTGGGCTGTCGTGACGGTTGGTTTGGCCTACGTTGCTGGTTGGTCGACGCGTCGCTCGAAGATTCAAGAATATAAGGCGCTTATCCAAGTAGCAAGTAATAACCCATTTGAAAAACTGCTTCTTGAAGCAATGGCAGACCAGGATCTGGTCCAGGTTACTTTGGCCTCTCGTAAGGTATATATCGGTGTACCCCTTAGTGGTGCGGATTTTCTCAAGCAAGAATATATATCGTTACTGCCAGGATTGAGTGGGCACCGTGACAAGGATACATTAAAACTGGTCCATGACATTAATTACAACGCTCATTACGAGGCGCTCGACCAGAAATTTGAAGCAGAACGGGAACGCAATGTAGGAGGTGATTTCAAGGGTACAAGCGCTGGAGACCGGGCAGCAAGGTTAAGTGCTTACCGAGTTGTAATTCCTATCAAAGACATCGCCAATATTTCATTTTATGATAGCGATTTTTCTGCTCAAAGTAAGATTGGCCCAACAGATAAAAGCGAGCCGGGAATGCTCAAACGTGTCTTGCTCGCGATATTCAACGAGTAGCTTGATTTCGTAGCCCAATATGCAGGTGCTCAGATCAACTCCATCTCGAACTTTCAAGGGCACAAGACGCCGTTGCTGCGATAAAGAAAGCGTCTTCTTCGCAAGAGTTCGAGGACGGTAATCCCCCCGTTTTAGACGTGCTAAAAGTAGAGATTAAGCGGCAAGCGCCAACTGTTGGTTGTGGTACAGCGAATATCCAGCCTGTAATGCCGCTATCTCCGGCGCGATGACGGGATATGAAGGTTACCGGCGGTCGGGGGATCTCAAGGCGCTCCTAGGGAAAAATCGCCCCCAACCGCACCGACCAGCCCGCCATCGGTGTGCCGGACCAGGCATTACGGTTAAACAGGTAGAGCCGCTGGCTGCGCAGCTTGCTCGGCCACGGTTGTTCGTCCAGCGACAAGCCCAGGCTGGGCTGGCATTCCGGACGCGGGAAGCGGCCATCGTGATCCAGGACGTCGCGCAAGCGTTTGGCCTCGCCGTCCATGTGAAATGCGGTCGGCACTACTTCATCGGCCGGCAGATCGGCAAGCCAGGCGTCGCCTACGCACCATGACGCCAACGCCGTGATCGACAAAGCCACGTTGGCGGGCAGGGCGTCGCGGCTGCGTTTGACGACATCGGCCAGGAACGGCTTCTGGCTGTGCATGACTTCGAAATCGAGTTGCACTACCTGGCTCGGGCTGCGTGTCGCGGCGGCGACCACGGCGTTGACGATGGTCCGTTTTTGCTTTTCGTTCAGGGCCGGCTTATGCGCAGCGCGCGCCATCTCGATATGGACGATAGTGACAACCGGCGCTTTTTGCTGCAAGCCGTTCTGCGCATACCACGCCGGCGGCAGTTTCAACGGTTGCTGGCGGCGGCGGACGCTGGCGCTGCCGTCGCGCAACAATACGGTGGTGTCGAGCACCGCGACACCCATCCGCTGATCCTGGATGGAGGGCACCGGACTGTCGGCGGCGCCTTTGCCTTGCCTGGCGCTGCCATCGATCCAGGTGCGCACGTCGTCGGGCCGCTCTCCTACCCACAGCATCAACGGCGGCAAAGCGGATAACGCTGCTTGCCGGCTGGTAAACGTCGGCGGCGTCTCGGCTGCGGCTGGCTTGGACAACTCGGTTTTAGCCAGCAGATTGCTGCTGCCTAGCAGCAGCAACGCGCATAGCAGGCAATGCTGTAATCGAAGTGGACGGCGGGGCGCTTGCGACGGGTAATCAGGTGTACTCAACATGGCTTCTCGGAATGAGTGCGGCTGCGCTTGATAAGAAGGCAAGAAGGTTTGTCGCCCTTCGTGCCTATCGCTGGCAGCCGCTATCTCTTGCTGCGTGAATTTAATGCACGAACTTACTGCACGAACTTACTGCATGAACCAGCCATGGCTGACCACGATCGATTGCCCGGTCAGCGCGTTGGATTCGAAGCCGCCGAGGAAGATTGCGGTTTGCGCCACATCGTGGGTAGTTGTGAACTCGCCGTCCACGGTGTCTTTCAGCATCACGTTCTTGACTACCTGGTCTTCGGTGATGCCGAGTTCCTTGGCCTGCTCCGGAATCTGCTTTTCCACTAACGGAGTGCGGACGAAGCCGGGACAGATGACGTTGGCGCGGATCTTGTTTTTCGCGCCTTCTTTGGCCACCACCTTGGCCAGGCCGATCAAGCCGTGCTTGGCGGTGACGTACGGCGCTTTCAGCGGCGAGGCTTCATGCGAGTGTACCGATCCCATGTAAATGATGGAACCGCCGTTGCCCTTCTTGATCATCTCGCGCATCGCTGCACGGGTAGTCAGGTAAGCGCCGTCGAGATGGATCGCCAGCATTTTTTTCCAGTTGTCCAGGGTCGAGTCGACGATAGGCGCGATGATCTGGATCCCGGCGTTGCTGATCAGGACGTCGATGCTGCCATAGGCGGCAACGGTGTCGGCGATGCCTTTGTCGACCTCGGTTTCATCGGTGACGTTCATGGCGACCGCCATCGCGATGCCGCCGGACTGGGTGATCTCGTTGGCGGTGGCAGTGGCGGCATCGAGCGCCAGATCGGCGATCACGACCTTGGCGCCGGCGCGTGCGTATTCGATGGCGATTTCCTTGCCGATGCCGCTGGCGGAACCGGTAATCAGTGCAACTTTATCTTTGAGTGACATGGCATTCCCTTATTTGCGTGATGATTTACGTGAAGTGTGGTTACTTAGCTAGATAATCATAGGCGACCGTGCCCAGGGGCAAGGTCAGGTCGGACAAAATGTGTACTGCAGATAGTACTTCCAGCACCGGCAAATCGGCGACGGGCGCTAAGGCATGCGCGTGCAGGTCGAGCGCGCCAGGGCCGCTCCAGGCGCCTTTGACGGTGATGTCGGTCAGGCTGTACTGTACCAGTTCGCAGATGCGCGGTGTGCCGTCGACATGCGGAATGATTTTCAGCAAGAAGGCCGGCGTTTCCAGCGTTTTCTTGACCGCTGCGTTATCGAGCGTCTTATGCTTGTAGCCCATGGTGCCGGTGGCGACCCGGAAGTCGCTGTAATCCAGGGTGCCCATCAGGGTGTCGGTATGCACGCGCAACTCCGGGTTGCCGAGTTTTTTCGGGAAACCCCATAGTTCGCGGCCGCCGGCAATCGGTGGATGGTCGTTCAGATACATGCTGTGGACATAGCCGCCGGCCACGCCATCGAGCGTCACCGGGATGACTTGCCCTGATTCGCAGTAATGCCCAAAGCCGGTGGAGTCGGGCATTTTGATAAATTCAAACTTGACGATGGGCTCGAGGAACTGCAGCGGCGCAGGAATGATTTTCTTGAGCGCTTCCGGATCGGTACGGTAGGTAATGATCAAAAATTCGCGATTGATGAAACGATAAGGTCCCGGCGGAAAAGCGGGATTATGGATAGGCATCGCAAAGGCGTTGTTACGGACATCGTTTTCAGTCATGGATCTTCCTTGTTATGAAAAGACTTGCGGTGACCAGGCTTGTTTGAGACAAACGCAGCAGGGGAAAGGTTGCCATTGTTTTCCCATGTTCTGTGTAAAACGCTTATTTCGGCTCTCGTACAAGATATGCAATTGCAAATAAAATAATCTAAACCATATGAGGCGCTATCCAGAATACGCAAGCATTGTGACAAGGGCATCTCAAAATTTGCAGGATAAATATCTCATGCAGGAATTTACTTGCGGTCAAATACAGAACAGAATGCATTCGTATGCAAAGTGCCAATCCAAGAGATTGCGGCAAGTACACGTTGACAATAATTGCATAAAATGCAATTTCATGTCGATGGATGTAAATAACTTGAGTGATGGTAGCGTTATCAGCTAAAGTGGCGCACTTTTTTCAGTTTTTTCCTGTCCCGGTATTCGGGGCGGATAGCCGGATCGACAGGATGGAAAAAGCAAGCGGTATGAGCAGCGTCGGCCGTGCAGTGTCATGTTTGCAGGCGGCCAGCAGCGATATTCTAAAAAAAACGTAATCTAATCGGAGAGGACATATGGCCAAACCAGCGCTCTACAAATCACTTTATGTACAAGTATTGACCGCCATCGTGATCGGCGTCGTGCTTGGACATCTTTATCCGGAAACCGGGGCGGCAATGAAGCCGCTCGGCGACGGCTTCATCAAATTGATCAAGATGATCATTGCGCCGGTGATTTTCTGCACCGTGGTGATCGGCATCGCCGGCATGGAAGACATGAAGAAAGTCGGCAAGACCGGCGGCCTGGCCTTGCTGTATTTTGAAATCATGAGCACCGTGGCATTGATCCTCGGTCTGGTGGTGGTCAATGTCTGGCATCCGGGCTCCGGCATGCACGTCGACCTGAGCGCGCTCGACACCAAGAGCATTGCCGCATATACCGGTCCGGGCAAGATGGAATCGACCAGCGATTTCCTGTTCCACATCATTCCAGGCAGTTTTGTCGATGCTTTTGCCAAGAACGAAATCCTGCAAGTGTTGCTGATCGCGATACTGTTCGGTTTTTCGCTGCATAAGTTCGGCGGCCGCGGCACGCTGGTGTTCGATTTTGTCGAAAAATTCTCGCATGTGCTGTTCGGCATGGTCGGCCTGATCATGAAAGTCGCACCTATCGGCGCGTTTGGCGCGATGGCCTTCACCATCGGCAAATACGGCATCAGCTCCTTGCTATCGCTGGGCCAGCTGATGGGGGCGTTTTACCTGACCTGCCTGCTGTTCATTTTCGGCGTGCTGGGAATAGTCGCCAAGGTGCACGGTTTCAGCGTCTGGAAGTTCGTCAAATACATCAAGGAAGAATTGCTGATCGTGCTCGGCACTTCGTCGTCGGAATCGGTGTTGCCGCGCCTGATGGGCAAGATGGAAAACCTGGGCGCCAAGAAATCGGTGGTCGGCCTGGTGATACCAACCGGTTACTCATTCAATCTGGACGGCACCTCGATCTACCTGACCATGGCGGCGGTATTTATCGCCCAGGCTACCGATACGCCGATGACGCTGGTGCAGCAACTGACCTTGCTGGCAGTCTTGCTGCTGACGTCCAAGGGCGCCGCCGGCGTCACCGGCAGCGGCTTCATCGTGCTGGCGGCGACTTTGTCCGCTGTCGGCCATGTGCCGGTTGCAGGCCTGGCGCTGATTCTCGGCATCGACCGTTTCATGTCGGAAGCGCGCGCCTTGACCAACACCATCGGCAACGGCGTGGCGACTATCGTCGTGGCGAAATGGACCGGCGAGCTGGATGAAGCGCAATTGCATCGTCAGCTGGATGGCAAGGCGATCGACTCCGAGCAGGAACTGGCGATGCGCGAAGCTGCGATCGCAGAAGCTGATCAGCGCGATCACTCCTAAGCTTGCTGTAGGGTGGGCACAGCGCCCACCCTACAGCTAGATTCCCAGATAGGCCTGCTGAACGGCGGGATCGTTGATCAGGGTTTTTGCAGGTCCGCTGTGCACGATGCGGCCAGTTTCCATCACGTAGGCGCGGTCTGCGCCGGACAATGCCAGTTGCACGTCCTGCTCGACCAGCAACACGGTCACGCCGTCCCGCTGAATCGCTGCCAGTACTTCCATCAGTTCCTGCGTCACCACCGGCGCCAGCCCCAGGCTCATTTCATCGATCATCATCAGCACCGGCGCCGCCATCAAGGCGCGGGCGATGGCGCACATCTGCTGTTCGCCGCCCGACATGCTGCCGGCCAGCTGGCGCCGCCGCTCCGCCATGCGCGGGAAGATGGCGTACATCTGGTCCAGGTCGCGCGCGATGGCGGTCTTGTCGTGGCGGCGGTAACTGCCCATCAACAGATTGTCTTGCACGGTCATGCGGTCAAACAACTGGCGTCCTTCCGGCACTTGCACCAGGCCCAGGCCGAAGATCTGATCGGGTGTGACGCCGACCAGCTCGCGGCCGTCCATGACAATGCTGCCGCTGCAAGACAGCATGCCTGATAAGGCGCGCAGCAAAGTCGTCTTGCCGGCGCCATTGCTGCCGACCAGCGCCACCATTTCGGCGGGGTAGATTTCCAGGTCGACGCCATGCAACACCGGCAATTCGCCATAGCCGGCGCTCAGATTGCCGACTTTAAGCAAGGGCATCGCATCTGCCGGGACGCTCATGGCCGTTTCTTCCCCAGGTAAGCCTGCACCACGACCGGATCCGACAGCACCGCCTCGGGCGTGCCATCGGCGATCTTTTCTCCATGGTGCAGCACCAGCAGGCGATCCGACAGGCTTTTGATGGCCTTGATCACATGTTCGATGACCAGAATGCTGATGCCTAGCTCGCGTACTTTGCGCAGCAGATCGATAACTTCATCGATCTCGACGTGGGTCAGGCCGGCCATGATCTCGTCGCACAGTAACAGCTTGGGCTGCATCGCCAGCGCTTTTGCAAGCTCCAGCCGTTTGCGGCCCGGGCCGCCCAGTTCATCGGCGCGCTGGTCGATGTACTTGTCCAGTCCGACGAATTCAAGGCAGGCGCGCGCCTGCTCGCGTGCCAGTGCCAAGCGCGACTGGCCGCCGGCGCGGCCGAAGAGAGCGCCCACGGCGACATTATCCAGCACGGACAGTCCTGGAAACGGCCGCATGATCTGGAACGTGCGGCCAATGCCGAGGCGCGCGCGGCGGAAAGCCGGCAATCGATTGATGGATTCGCCCTGGAACAGCAGCTCGCCGTCGCTCGGCGCCAGCGTTCCGCTAATCAGGCTGATCAAGGTCGTCTTGCCTGCGCCGTTGGGACCGATCAGGCCCAGGATTTCGCCCTGCGCCAGCGTCAGGCTGACATCGTTGACGGCGACCAGCCCGGCGAAACGCCGGGTGGCATGGCGGACTTCGAGCAGGGCGGTCATAAGCTGTGGCTCCGGATATTTTCGATGAAATAACGCCAGCCGGTTTTGCGGAAACGGCGCAGCATATCGGCCAGGCCGAGCGGCATCATGACCACTGCGGCGACGATGACGACGCCAAAAAACAGGCCGGCGACGCTGGTCACTTCACTCGACAGGAATTCGGAAATGGCAGACAGCGAGAGCGCGCCCACGATGGGCCCCAGCACGGTGCCGGGGCCGCCGAAGACAGCCATGATGATCATCTTGACGTTAAGGCTGATATCGAAGGCGCTCTCCGGATCCAGGAAGGTGATCCAGTAAGCATGAATGCCGCCGGCCAAGGCGCTGAAGCTGCCTGAAAGCGTAAATGCAAGAACCTTGTACAAGGTGGTGTTGACGCCCATGACGGCGGCGGCTTCCTCGTTTTCACGAATCGCGATGAGTCCGAAGCCGAAGCGGCTGCGCGTCAGCCAGAAGATCGTCAGGGTGACGATTACCAGCAGGCCCAGCGCCAGTTCATAGAATAGCCGGTCGTTGTTTAACGGCGGCAGCACCAGGCCGATGTTTTGGCCGGCCAGCCCGATGTTGGCGACGATGGCGGTCATGACTTGCGACAGGGCCAGTGTCGCAATCGCGAAATAGTGGCCTTTGAGACGCAGCACCGGCAAGCCCAGCAGAACGGCAAAAGCGATCGCCAGCAGTACGCCGAAGACCAGGCCGACGCCGAACGGCAATTGCCACTGCACCATGGCGATCGCTACGCCGTAGCTGCCGAGCCCGTAAAACACCGAATTGCCGAACGAAGCATAGCCGGTATAGCCGCCAATGATGTTCCAGCCTTGCGCCAACACCGCCAGCAGCAGCGCATTGATGCCGAACTGGATCAGCACGTCGGATCCGTACCAGGGAACGCCGGCCAGCAGCAACAGAGCGAGCGCTACCAGGCCCGCGCGCCACATCTTCAGGTTGTTCATGTGGTCTTTCCAAGCAAGCCGCTGGGACGCACGATCAGCACCAGCACCAGGATGCCGAAGCTGGCGACGTCGGCGAAGGTCTGGCCGATATACAAGGCGGTCAGCGATTCGACGATCCCCAGGAACAGCCCGCCGACGATGACGCCCAGCGGATTGTCGAGGCCGCCGATAATCGCGATGGCAAAGGATTTGGCGGTGAGCGTGGCGCCGATGTACGGATTGATCTGCGACACCGTGCCATACAGCGTGCCGGCGGCGCCCGCCAGCGCTATGCCCAAGCCGAAGGTCATGGCATACAGATGGCGCGGCTCGACGCCGTAAAGGCGGGCTGCCGTCAAATTCTGGGCGGTGGCCCGAATCGCCCGCCCGAGCCGCGTGTGCAGCAGCAACAGCCACATGCCGGCCGTCAGGGTAATGGCGACGCCGAACGCGCCCAGCCTGGCCACCGGGAATACCACCGGCCCCCACGCCAGGCTGCTGCCGGCGTAAGGCGGATTGATAGTGCGAAAGTCTGCCGAGAATACCAGCTGAGCCAGATAAGTCAGCACCACTTCCAGTCCGAAAGTGATCAGCAGCGTGTTGAACATCGGCGCCCGTATCACCAGGTTGAGCAAGCCGCGCTGCAGCGCGTAGCCCAGGATAAACATGACGGCGGCGGTGACGGGCAATCCCAGGAACGGATCAATATGCGCATAGGCGTAGAGATACCATGACGAATAGGCGCCCAGCATGATGAAGGCGCCATGCGCCAGGTTGACAATATTGAGCACGCCCCAGACCAGGGCCAAGCCAAGCGCCATGACAGCGTACAGCCCGCCGAGCAGAATGCCGTTGACGAGAATCTGTGCGAGCAGCTCCACCTGAAATCCCGATGGCCTGCCGGCTTAGCGTGCGGACCAGGCTGGCATCGGGTATTTGGCATGTTTCACGAAACCCTTGGTGCCGTAGATTTCAGCCAGTTGATCGCCTTGCACCTGGATCACAACTTGCGGCAGGTCGATTTGTCCCTGCGCATTGAACGCGATGGGGCCGTACAGGCTATCAAACCTGATCTTCGCCAATGCGTCGCGCACCTTTTGCGGATCGATGCTGCCGGCGTCTTCCATGGCTTGCACCAGCGCTTCTACATCGGCGGCGCCTGAAGCCGCATGATAATCCGGGTCATAGCTGAATTTGGCCTTGTATTCCTTGGCAAACTGCTGCGCATCGCCAAACCAGCGGTCTTTCAAGGTGGCAGTCGGCAGCCAGGCTGTCATGCCAAACGCGTAGTCGGCATCCTTGCCCAAGGCTTTGCGGAAATCTTCGCTCGGCACGCCCACCGTAAACGAATACAGTTTCGGCGCCACTGCCAGGCTCTTGGCCTGCCGCACGAAATTCAGGATCTCGGTTTCGTGGCCGGCCACCAGCACCACGTCGACGTTCTTGCTCTTGATCTGGGATAGCAGTGAGTTGAAGTCGGTGGCGTTGCTGCTGTAGCGCTCATCCATGACGACATTCAAGCCTGCTTGCTTCAATTTGGGCCGCGTGCCTTCCGCGACCGATACGTCGAAGGCGTCGTCGGCATACAGCAGGGCCAGGGATTTCGGCTCCGGCTTGAGCGACTTGAGCATCTCGACGGTGCTGCCGAAGTAATTGCTGGCAGGCGCCAGCGTACCGAAAATGTAGTTGAATTTACGCGCGAAGATCTGGTCCGAAGCGCCGCCGCCCTCGACCATCGGAATCTTGTATTTTTCCGATACGGCCGAATCGGCCAGCGCAAAATTGCTGGCGAACGGCCCCAGCAGCAGGTTGACCTTGTCCTCTGTCACCAGGCGCGTGTACTGGCGCACGCTGAGATTGACGTCGGATTGATTGTCATAGAGCCTGAGCGCCAGTTTATGTGTCTGGCCAGCGATTTTCACGCCGCCCGCCGCGTTGATCTTGTCGATCGCGAGTTGATAGGCATCGCGGTAATAGCGGCCGGTGTTGGCGACCGGACCGGTCAGTTGCACGGAGGCGCCCAGCAAGACATCCTGGGCCAGCGCGGCGCCGGCCGGAGCGCAGGTAAGAAGGGCGGTGGATAGGGTGGAAAACAGGAAAGCGGTTAGGGCGGGGAGCAGACGCGAACGTTGAACTAACATGATGTACGCTTTCTTAAAAGAATTGCGACTCGTGGTATTCAGACTGTATAGAGCTTACTCTTGCGATTTCCGAAATGCAAACTGGAGATCTCCTGCAGCATATTGCAATGCGATCCGGGAAGAAGCAAAAAAAAAGCCCCGCCTGAGTATGGGCGGGGCTTTTTGATAGGAAATTTATTTTAGTTCAGCTTGACTGCATGCTCCCGCGTTTCATGGAACACCACTTGCGGCCAGCGTTCTTGCGTCAGGCGCAGGTTCACGCCCGAGGTCGCAAGATAGGCCATGTTGCCGGCAGCATCGTAAGCGACGTTGTGGCCGGCCGATGATTTTTCAAAGTCGGCCAGGATTTTCTTGTCGTCGCAGGTGATCCAGCGTGCGCTGCTGATGCTGGTGCCTTCGAATACGGCATCGACGCCGTACTCGTTGAGCAGGCGGCTGGCGACCACTTCGAACTGCAGCACGCCGACCCCGCCCAATACCAGATCGCTGCTGGTGACCGGCTTGAACACCTGGATCGCGCCTTCTTCACCGAGCTGCTGCAAGCCTTTGTGCAACTGCTTGATCTTGAGCGGATTGCGTATCCGCACCGAACGGAAAAAATCCGGGGCGAAGTAGGGGATGCCGGTGAACTGCAACAGTTCGCCTTCGGAGAAACTGTCGCCGATCTGCATATTGCCGTGGTTCGGCAGGCCGATGATATCGCCGGCGTAAGCTTCTTCGACCTGTTCGCGGCTGGACGCCATGAAGGTCACCACGTTCGACACCTTGATCTCGCGGTTCAGGCGCAGATGCTTGATCTTCATGCCGCGCTGGAAATGGCCGGAGCAGACGCGCAGGAAAGCAATCCGGTCGCGGTGCGCCGGGTCCATATTGGCCTGGATCTTGAACACGAAACCGGAGAAGCTCGCTTCTGTCGGCGCGACGGTGCGCACGGTGGCATCGCGCGAGCCCGGCGGTTGCGCCCAGTCGATCAGCGCATTGAGGATTTCGCGGATACCGAAATTGTTGATGGCGGAGCCGAAGAATACCGGGGTTTGCACGCCGGCCAGGAAAGCTTCCTGGTCGAAAGGATGCGAAGCGCCGTGCACCAGTTCGACTTCCATCCGCAATTGCTCGATTTCACGCGGGAACATTTCGTCCAGGCGCGGGTTGGCTATGCCCTTGATCACTTCAAAGGTCTGGTCGGCCTTGTCGTTGCCGGCGGCGAACAGCAGGATTTCGTCGCGCAGCAAGTGATACACGCCGCGGAAAGTCTTGCCCATGCCGATCGGCCAGGTAACCGGCGCGCACTGGATCTTCAACACCGATTCCAGCTCATCCAGCAATTCCAGCGGATCGCGGGTTTCGCGGTCCATCTTGTTCATCAACGTGATGATCGGCGTATTGCGCATGCGGCACACGTTGAGCAGCTTGATGGTCTGGGTTTCAACGCCCTTGGCGGCATCGATCACCATCAAGGCCGAGTCGACCGCTGTCAGTACCCGATAGGTATCTTCCGAGAAATCCTGATGGCCCGGGGTATCGAGCAGGTTGACTACGTGGTCGCGGTATTCGAACTGCATGACCGAGCTGGCGACGGAAATGCCGCGCTGCTTTTCGATGTCCATCCAGTCCGAAGTCGCATGGCGGCCGCTTTTGCGGCCCTTGACCGTGCCGGCCAGCTGAATTGCGCCCGAAAACAGCAGCAGTTTTTCTGTCAGCGTGGTTTTGCCGGCATCCGGATGGGAAATGATGCCGAAGGTGCGGCGGCGCGCCACTTCGCTGGCGATCTGCTCGCTAGAGACTTGCGCAATGGCGTTGTCGTTGAGGTCGGCGCTATCGATGTTCGGCTGCTCGGAGACGGGTTCTTGCATGATGCGTGGTTCAGGCGATCTCGGCCGCCTGCCTTGATAATTTTATGAGTACGGGAAAACGGCAAGCGTTGCTACTGCCGCTGTTTGGGCAGTATTTGCTTCCAATAACCCGCGATTATAGCGTATGTGGCGGGGCGGCTGACGGTTCTGGCATCTGGATCGCGGGCCGGGATCGGGGCAGGAACATGGCCGTTTGCGCTGCCTGACGGCAAGCGCCGGCTGTTGCATCAATGTCTGATGTTAAATTTACATCAAATTGATGCTTGTCCATGGCAGTTGCACTGAAGCAGATGACACGCTTCCTTGATCTTCCTCGGGGGCGTGACTACACTTTTCCAAAAGGAGATGCTTATGGGAAAGATTCTGCCGCAGATCGAACACGTGGTCGTGGTCATGCTCGAAAACCGCTCGCTCGACAATATGCTTGGCTGGCTATATGCGGACGGCAGCGCACCGGCGCTGGTCTTGCCAAACACCAGCGCCGCGCAATTCGACGGCCTGCATGGCGATTTGTGGAACCCGGTGAATTCGGGCTACTTTGACGGCGATCCCCCGCAAAAGATCATGGTCGGGCGCGGCACGGCCAGCAGCACAACACCAGATCCCGATCCTGAGGAAACCTTCGACAACGTGACTTATCAGTTGTACGGTCCGCAAGGCGCCGCTGCTGCCCAGGCGCCGGCACCGCTTTGGCCGATGCAAGGCTTCGTCCTCAACTATGCCACCACCGCTACCGCCGACGCCACCCAAATCATGCAATGCCACGATTGCAGCCAGCTGCCTGTGCTGGCAGCGTTGGCGCGACAATACGCCGTATCCGATGCATGGTTCGCGTCGGTGCCCAGCCAGACCTGGCCGAATCGCGCCTTCGTTCACGCCGGCACTTCCAACGGGCTTATCAACAATGGCGACCCGCCGGATCCGTTCGACTGGGATGTGCCGACCATCTACAACGTGTTCCAGGCCATAGGCAGCAGCTGGTCTGTCTATAGCGACACGCTGGTGACGCCGTCGCTCACGCGCACCATGTTTCCCAAGCTGTGGGATCCGTTGCTTAACGGGCATTTCAGCCGCTTTACGGAATTTGTCGACGCCTGTGCCAGCGATACGCTGCCGGCTTACAGTTTTATCGAGCCGTGCTTCCTGTTGGAACCGAATGATCAGCACCCGCCGCACGATGTTCAGGCGGGCGAGGCATTTCTTCATGCGATCTGGACTGCCGTGAGTACGTCCCCGGGCTGGAACAGAACCTTGCTGATCATTACCTACGATGAACATGGCGGTTGCTACGATCATGTGCTTCCTCCGGGCAACGC
Source organism: Collimonas sp. OK242 (assembly GCF_900107095.1). Lineage (GTDB taxonomy): Bacteria > Pseudomonadota > Gammaproteobacteria > Burkholderiales > Burkholderiaceae_D > Collimonas. Next base: position 91,676 of record NZ_FNOR01000003.1, on the reverse strand, counting down.
AAAGCCGCCGGATGCGGCCAGCGAGCCTGGCGATGCGGGTTTCGGTTTTGACCGCTTCGGCGTGCGCGTGCCCGCCGTACTGGTTTCACCCTATATTGCCGCAGGTACGGTGTTTCGCTCCGATACCGGCGTGCCTTACGACCATGCGTCGATACTCGCGACATTGCGTGACTGGATCGGGATTGGCGCCTCGGATATGTTGCCCAGCAAACGCGTGGCGGCGGCGCCGACGCTGGCCCAGGTATTGACGCTGGCTACGCCGCGCACCGACCTTCCGCAAATTGCCGCGCCGGGCACGGATTGGCTGCAACCCCCGCTGTCAACGCCGCTGAACGATCTGCAGAAAAGCCTGGTGAGCGGGGCGGCGCGCCGCTTCGGCCTTGATCCGGCGACAACGCTGAACAATATCCGGACGCGGCAACATGCGGTAGATTTCTTCAAGCGCCGGCCCACCAAAGTCAATTCTTGAGATTGCGGCGGCTGACGCCTGGTTGCGCGAAAATAGTGATGGTTTTATTGCATTGGACAGCAAGAGACGGTAAATACTGGCGGAGTTGGCGATAAGCGGCTGTTTTGTCGATATTTATCGATATCGCTCTGTATAATTCCATCCTCATGTCAGTATCAGAATCCAATAAACCGCCGCGATCAGCAGATCGCCCAAGTCCCCAGCATGCTGCTGGCCGTCCATCCCAGCCGCGGTTTGCTTCATCGCGTCCAGAGTCAGCGCGGCCGGCGCCTGAGCGCAATCCGCTGCCGCCCATCGTGTTTCCCGAGGAGTTGCCGGTTTCCGGCAAGCGCGCTGAAATTTCGGCGGCGCTGGCGGCAAACCAGGTCATCATCGTGTGCGGCGAAACCGGTTCGGGTAAAACCACCCAGCTGCCGAAGATTTGCCTGGAGCTGGGGCGCGGCCAGAACGGCTTGATCGGCCACACCCAGCCGCGCCGGATTGCTGCTTCCTCCACTGCCAAGCGCATCGCCCAGGAACTCAACTCGCCGCTGGGCGAGCATGTCGGTTACAAAGTGCGTTTCAACGACACCCTGAGCAAGGGCGCCTGGATCAAGCTGATGACCGACGGCATCCTGCTGGCCGAGACCCAGACCGATCCCTTGCTGCGCCAGTACGACACTATCATCATCGATGAGGCGCATGAGCGCAGCCTGAACATCGACTTCCTGCTCGGCTATCTGAAGCAGCTGCTGCCGAAGCGTCCGGACCTGAAAATCATCATCACCTCGGCGACTATCGATGCCGATCGCTTCGCCCGCCATTTCGGCACGAACGAGAAGCCGGCGCCGGTGATCGAGGTTTCCGGCCGGCTGTATGCGGTCGAAGTGCGCTACCGGCCGGTCGACAATGCCGATCGCAGCGGCGTCAATCCCGCCGCTGCGGCAGCCAAGCCGAACGCGCCGCAAAGCGCAGCCCAGCGCGACCGCGAGCAACGCGATCTGATGGATGCGGTAGTGGACGCGGTCGACGAGCTGGCCCGTATCGGCTCCGGCGATGTGCTGGTGTTTTTGCCGGGCGAGCGTGAAATCCGCGATACCGCCGAGGCGTTGCGCAAGCACCATCCGCCCCATGTTGAAATCCTGCCTCTATTCGCCCGTCTGTCGGCGCAGGAACAGGAGCGGGTGTTCAAGTCGTCCAATGCGCGGCGCATCGTGCTGGCCACCAATGTCGCCGAGACTTCGCTGACCGTGCCGGGCATCCGCTATGTGGTGGATGCCGGCCTGGCCCGGGTAAAGCGCTACAGTTATCGCAACAAGGTCGAGCAGCTGCAGATCGAGCCGATTGCGCAGTCGGCCGCCAATCAGCGCGCCGGCCGCTGCGGCCGGGTCGCCGCCGGCGTCTGTATCCGGCTGTACGAAGAACAGGATTATCTGCAGCGGCCGAAATTCACCGAGCCGGAAATCCTGCGCTCGTCGCTGGCTTCCGTCATCTTGCGGATGAAGTCGCTGCATCTGACCGACGTCGAAACTTTCCCGTTCATCGAACCGCCGCCGGGCCGCGCCATCGCCGACGGTTATCAGCTGCTGCAGGAACTGGGCGCGGTTGACGACAATAATGCATTGACAAAAACCGGCCGCCAGCTGGCCAAGCTGCCGCTCGATCCACGCGTAGGCCGCATGATTCTGGCCGCGCTGGACAATGTCTGCCTGACCGAAATGCTGATCATCGCCGCCGCCTTGTCAGTGCAGGACCCGCGCGACCGGCCGCTGGAAGCGCAAGGTGCGGCGGACTTGGCGCATAAGAAATTCGCCGATGAAAAATCGGAATTCCAGAGCTACCTGAAAATCTGGAAATGGTTTGAAGACGCGATCGAACACAAGAAAACCAATCGCCAGCTGATGGATAACTGCCGCGCCAATTTCCTGTCGCAATTGCGCCTGCGCGAATGGCGCGACGTGCATTCGCAGCTGCTGACGATTGTGCGCGAGCAGGGCTGGCGTTTGAACGAAGCGCCGGCCACCTATGAGCAATTGCATTGCGCCTTGCTGACCGGTTTGCTTGGCAATGTCGGTTTCAAGGGCGACGAAGACTCGCATTACCTCGGTGCGCGCGCCATCAAATTCCATCTGTGGCCGGGTTCGCATTTGTCGAAGAAGGCTGGCAAATGGGTGATGGCGGCCGAGCTGGTCGATACCAGCCGCCTATACGCGCGTCGCATTGCGCAGATCCAGCCGGAATGGCTGGAGCGGGTCGGCGCCCATCTGTTGAAGAAATCGTATGGCGAGCCGCGCTGGGAAAAACGTACGGCGCAGGTATCGGCATCGGAGCGCGCCACCTTGTACGGGCTGGTGGTATATAGCCAGCGCCGCATCAATTTCGGTTTGATCAATCCGCAGGAAGCACGCGAGATCTTCATTCGCGATGCGCTGGTCGGCGGTGAATTCGATACCCGTGCGCCATTCTTTGCGCACAACCAGAAGCTCATCCGCGAAATCGAGAACCTGGAACACAAGTCGCGCCGGCTCGACGTGCTGGTCGACGATGAACTGATCGCGGCGTTTTACGACAAGCTGATTCCGGCCGATATCTGCAATGGCATCACGTTTGAAAAATGGCATAAGGATGTCAACGTCCAGACTCCCAAGCTGCTGTTCCTGAACCGTGACGATTTGATGCGCCATGAAGCCGCAGGCATCACCACCGAACTGTTCCCCAAGGTGATGCGGGTGGCCGGCATCGAAATGGCTTTGTCCTATCATTTCGAACCAGGCACGCCGCGCGACGGCGTCACGCTGACGGTGCCCTTATATGCGTTGAACCAGGTATATGCCGACCGCTGCGACTGGCTGGTGGCCGGCATGCTGAAGGATAAAGTCCATCTGCTGCTGAAGTCCCTGCCGCAAAAAATACGCCGCAATTGCGTGCCGCTGCCGGACTACGCCGCCGGCTTTTGCGAGCGGATACAGGCGCGCCATGGGTTCGGCCACGGCAATCTGCTGGATGCCTTGATGGCGGATATCCGCAGCGAAACCAGCGTCGCCACGCGCAGCACCGATTTCAAGCAGGAAACCTTGCCGGCCCATCACGCGATGAACTTCAAGGTGGTGGACGAGCATGGCCGCCAGCTCGACATGGGGCGCAACCTGGCCGCCTTGCAAGCCGAGTTTGGCGGACAGGCGCGCGAAAGTTTCCAGAAGCTGGCAAGCGTCACGGTCGCCGACGACAATCCGGCCGCAAACAGTCAGGGCGTACCGGCGCCAGCAGCGCATTCGGCAACCAAGTCGCCAGCGGCCACGGCAACCCGGGCTGGCGCGCAGCCGGCGGCAATGAGCGGCGACAGCGCCAATGCGCAGTTCAGCAACCTCACCAGCTGGACCTTCGGCGAACTGCCCGAACTGCTGGAAATCCAGCAGGGCAAGCAAACCTTGATCGGTTTTCCGGCGCTGGTGGACCGGGCGACGCATTGCGACCTGGAAGTATTCGACGATCCGAACGAGGCGGCGCGGGTCCATCATCTGGGTTTGCGCCGCTTGTTTGCCTTGCAACTCAAGGAGCAATTGAAATTCCTCGAGAAAAATATCCCTGGCTTGCAGCAAATGGGCATGCAATTCCTGGCCTTGGGCTCGCAGGAAGAACTGCGCGACCAGATTATTTATGCGGGGCTTGAACGCGCCTGCCTGCAACTGCCGCTGCCCAGGACTGCCGCAGAATTCGCGCAGCGCAAGGATGAAGGCAAGTCGCGGCTGGGTTTGCTGTGCAATGAAATTGCCCGGCTGGCGGCGCTGATCCTGGGCGAGTACCACGGTTTGCCGAAGCGCCTCCAGGGCGCCAAAGGGCATCCGCAGGCGGTTGCCGATATCCAGGCGCAAATGCAAGCCCTGGTCGGCAAGCGTTTCATTGCCGATAACGACTATGCCAACCTGACCCATTTTCCGCGCTATCTCAAGGCGGTGAATGTACGGCTGGAGAAATTGCGCGCCGATCCGAGCCGCGACGCCAAGCTGATGGCGGAATGGGCGCAGGTGGCGACGCCGTGGCAACGTGCGCAAAAAGACCGGAGCGGCAAGACGGATCCGAAGCAGGCGGAATTCCGCTGGCTGCTGGAAGAGCTGCGGGTGTCGCTGTTTGCGCAAGAGTTGCGGACGCCGATGCCGGTCTCGGTCAAGCGCTTGCAGAAAGTCTGGGAAACCATGCAACGTTAGAGCCGGTAAGCATCGGTAAGCGGGCCGTAGGGCGTGAAATCGCTGCTTTAAAAGGGTTTTCGCGTAAAATTGCGCCAAATCCGGGTTACAAATTCATCACATACTATTGCAGGCAGAAGAGGAAATACGCTATGAGCATCAAATCCGACAAGTGGATACGCCGCATGGCGCAGGAAACCGGCATGATCGAGCCGTTCGAACCTGGCCAGGTGCGCGAGGCTAACGGCCACAAGATCGTGTCTTACGGCACCTCGTCGTATGGCTACGATATCCGCTGCGCCAATGAATTCAAGATTTTCACGAATATCAATTCCACCATCGTCGACCCCAAGAATTTCGACGAGAAATCGTTCGTCGATTTCAGCGGCGATGTCTGCATCATCCCGCCTAACTCTTTTGCGTTGGCGCGCACCATGGAATATTTCCGTATCCCGCGTAGCGTACTCACTATCTGCCTCGGCAAGTCGACCTATGCGCGTTGCGGCATCATCGTCAACGTCACGCCGTTCGAGCCGGAGTGGGAAGGCTATGTGACGCTGGAGTTTTCCAACACCACGCCGCTGCCGGCCAAGATTTACGCCGGCGAGGGTTGCGCCCAGGTGCTGTTCTTCGAAAGCGATGAAATCTGCGAGACATCCTACAAGGACCGCGGCGGCAAGTATCAGGGACAGCAGGGCGTGACCCTGCCAAAGACCTGACATGCCAAAGAACAAGCGCCCGGCGCCGCGGAAATCCAGCCTTTCCCCCGAAGATAAAGACGAAGCCGTCACCCAGCAACTGTGCGACCTGGCGATCGACCTCGCCGAGCAGGACGGCGACGAAGCCGAAGGCGTTGCTGCCGGCGCCGTACTGCAGCAGGCCGCCATCGATTTTCACAAGATCATCAAGAAGAGCCTGCAGCAGAAAAAAGATGACATTCTGTATGACGCGATTGAGCGCACCAAGTACGCCGATCTCGACGCCTGGCAATTCCTGAAAGAGCAGGTCGAAGAAGCCTCGGAGATTTTGCTGGTGCGGCGCGATGAAGGCAAGGTGCTGGAGCTGAACGCGTTCGTGGTGCCATTCTTCGCGCACGTCGGCGGCGGCCTCAAGCGTGAGCAGTGCTTCCAGGACCAGGAAGCATTCGATGCGCTGTCCGCCAGCTTCAAGCAGGCCAAGCTGGAAGGGCCGGATGCGACCGTAGTGCTGGTCAGCCACGCCTACCACCTCGACGAAATCGACAGCATCCGTTACAGCCATCTGTTTGAAATGAACCGCGATGCGTTCGGCGCCATGGCAGACAAGAAGCTGGGGGCGACGGATGCCATCGAACGCAGCATCAGCGGCTGGCCGGAAAACCTGTTCGCGGCGGACGACGATGCGGTCGAGTTGCGTTTCCTGCTGGGCTTTTCCCTCAAGGCGACCGACGATGCGTTTTATACGGTGCCGGACGACGAAGCCGGCGCCGACGCCTACTTCAGCGCGCGCGAAGAGCGCTTTCATGGCTGGACCGAGCAGGTCGCACCGCTACTCAAGCGTTGCCTGGTCACCGATGGCAGCGAGGTCGACCTGCACTTCCTCTACCAGGACCTGTTCCATGGCGGCAAGGAACGCGGCATTGCCGAGTACTTCACGTTGCAGATGATGTCCGAGCTGAACCATGGCCTCGATCAGCACGGCGTTGCATCTTCCGACGCCAGCGCCGTCGTCGGTCCGGCCGATGTGCGCGGCGAAATGCTCTTGCGGGTGAATTTGTACGGCAAGGACGGCGCCTTGCTGGCCTCATCGGAAAAGCCGCTGGCTGCCGGCGCCGACCTGCAGGTGGAAGTCGACGACACCTACGATGCGCTGCGCACTATCGGCGTCACCTCGCTGGTGGTCGCAATGCGATTTGAAGCGGACGGGCAGCCGTCCGAAATGCAGCCTTACCAGGCGCACTGACTGTGTTGGAGAATTGAGTGACTGAAGAAGAGGCACGGAAAATCGCCACCCATCGGCATTACAAGGGCGGCCTGTACCGCTACATCGGTGTCGCCAGGCACTCGGAAACCGAAGAGGCGATGGTGGTGTATGAACACCTGTGGCCGCATGCGCCCGGCCTGTGGGTGAGGCCCGCGGAGCTGTTCAACGGCTTGCTTGAGAATGGCGCACGGCGGTTCGCGCCGTTGTAAGACCACGTTGTAAGACCAGCATCAGGAATATAAAAAAACCGGGACGCTCCATCGAGCCTCCCGGTTTTTGTTTTTCAGGCGGTTCCAAGCTTACTGCTGAATTTACTGCCGCACGCAGTCCACGAAATAATCCCGCTTGCCATTCACTTCGCGCTTCACCAGACCGTGCACATCGGTCTCGAAGCCGGGGAATTTCTCGTTGAAATCCCGTGCAAACTTCAGGTAATCGACAATGGTCTTGTTGAACCGTTCGCCCGGGATCAACAGCGGAATGCCCGGCGGGTAAGGCGTCAGCAAGATCGAGGTGACACGGCCTTCGAGCAGGTCGATCGGCACGCGGTCGATTTCGCGGTGGGCCATTTTTGCAAAGGCGTCGGATGGCTTCATGGCAGGCTGCATGTCGGACAGGTACATCTCGGTGGTCAGGCGCGCCACGTCGTAGGATTTGTAGGTCTCATGGATCTGCTGGCACAGGTCGCGCAAGCCGAGCCGCTCGTAGCGCGCATTCTTGCCGTTATTGGCGGCTGCGAATTCAGGCAGGATGCGCCAGATCGGCTGGTTCTTGTCGTAATCGTCCTTGAACTGTTGCAGCGCGGTCAGCAACGTGTTCCAGCGGCCCTTGGTGATGCCGATGGTGAACATGATGAAGAACGAATACAGGCCGCATTTCTCGACGATAACGCCGTGCTCGGCCAGGTATTTGGTCACGATGGATGCCGGAATGCCGCTCTCGCCGAACTTGCCTTCCAGCGACAGGCCCGGCGTGACAATGGTGGCCTTGATCGGATCGAGCATGTTGAAGTTCGGCGCCAGGTTGCCGAAGCCGTGCCAGTCGTCTTCAGCGCGGATCACCCAGTCTTCGCGGCTGCCTATGCCATCTTCCGAAAAGCTGTTCGGTCCCCATACCTGGAACCACCAGTCCTTGCCCCATTCCTGGTCGATCTTCTTCATGGCGCGGCGGAAATCCAGCGCTTCCAGAATGCTTTCCTCGACCAGCGCCGTGCCGCCCGGCGCTTCCATCATGGCGGCGGCAACATCGCAAGAGGCGATGATCGAGTATTGCGGCGAAGTCGAAGTGTGCATCAGGTAGGCTTCGTTGAAGGCATCCTGATCCAGTTGCACGCTCTCGGATTCGCACACCAGGATTTGCGACGCCTGCGACAGGCCGGCCAGCAACTTGTGGGTCGACTGGGTCGAGAAGATCATCGATTTCTTGGCGCGCGGTCGATCTTTGCCGATCGCGTGCATGTCTTTGTAGAAATCATGGAAAGTCGCATGCGGCAGCCAGGCTTCGTCGAAATGCAAGGTGTCGATCTCGCCGTCGAGCATGTTCTTCAGGGTTTCGACGTTATAGATCACACCATCGTAAGTCGATTGGGTAATGGTCAGGATGCGCGGTTTCTTGTTGACAGCTTCGCGCGCAAACGGATTGGCCTCGATTTTCTTGCGGATGCTTTCCAGCGTGAACTCTTCCAGCGGAATCGGCCCGATGATGCCGAGGTGGTTGCGGGTCGGCATCAGGAACACCGGGATGGCGCCGGTCATGATGATCGAATGCAGGATCGATTTGTGGCAGTTGCGGTCAACCACCACGATATCGCCCGGCGCTACGGTCGAGTGCCACACCATCTTGTTGCTGGTGCTGGTGCCGTTGGTGACGAAATAGCAATGGTCGGCGTTGAAGATGCGCGCTGCATTGCGCTCTGAAGCGGCTACCGGGCCGGTATGGTCGAGCAGCTGGCCGAGTTCTTCAACCGCGTTGCAGACGTCGGCGCGCAGCATGTTTTCACCGAAGAACTGGTGGAACATCTGGCCGATAGGCGACTTCAGGAAGGCGACGCCGCCCGAATGTCCCGGGCAGTGCCAGGAGTAGGAACCGTCTTGCGCGTAGTGCACCAGCGCGCGGAAGAATGGCGGCGACAGGCCGTCCAGATACGCTTTGGCTTCGCGGATGATATGGCGTGCAACGAATTCCGGCGTGTCTTCAAACATGTGGATGAAGCCGTGCAGTTCGCGCAGGATGTCGTTTGGAATATGGCGCGAGGTGCGGGTTTCGCCGTACAGGTAGATCGGGATGTCGGCGTTCTTGTGGCGGATTTCTTCAACGAATGCGCGCAGCGATTTCAGCGCATGATCGGTTTCTTCAAACGAACCGGCGCCGAATTCTTCGTCGTCGATCGACAGGATAAAGGCCGATGCCCGCGATTGCTGCTGGGCGAACTGCGACAGGTCGCCGTAACTGGTGACACCCAATACCTCCATGCCTTCTGTCTCCATGGCGTCGGCGAGTGCGCGGATGCCGAGGCCGGAAGTGTTTTCAGAACGGAAGTCTTCGTCAATAATGACGATGGGGAAGCGGAATTTCATCAAGGTCTCCAAGAGACGGTGGTTGATAACAAGGCTGCCAATCGAAGTGGCGCTTAAAAGTCGTTGTCCCGGCCGGCGTTAAAAACGCTCCGGGGTATTGCCTGGGTAGGGCATGCAGCCTGCTGCTTCAGACATTGCCAGAGATGGAGGCAACGCCCAAAAAAGAAAGTCGAATTTTCGCAGATATGCACGGATTAGGGGATAAAGATGACGGAATTCCTGCAGAAAACAACAGATGCTATTCCGTCAACGGGTGCGGTCAGCTGCTGACCACGCTGAGGCCTGGCGCGCAGCGCTCATACACCACAAAAGCATAGTCAAAACCATTGGCGGCGGAATGATGGGTTTCACGCGACATTTCCTGCCATTGCTGCGGGTCGCGCGCCGGGAAAAAAGCGTCGCAATCGAAGCTGTGCTTGATTTCGGTGATGATCAGGCGTTGCGTCAATTCCTGTGCCGCGGCATAGATTTCGGCGCCGCCGATGATGAAGGCTTCGGCGTCGCCAACCATGGCCGCCGCGGCCGCCAGCGAGGGCGCGCTTTCGACGCCGTCGTGACGCCAGTCGGGATTGCGGGTGATGACGATATTGCGTCGTTGCGGCAAGGGCCGGCCTATCGATTCGAAGGTTTTACGGCCCATGATGATAGGGTGGCCCGAGGTAGTGCGTTTGAAGTGCGCCAGATCCTCCGGCAAATGCCAGGGCAGGGTGTTGCGGATGCCGATGCCGTTGTGAGCGTCGGTCGCGACGATAATGGTGAGGCGAGAAGTCATGGGCGCTGGTGCGTGGGCCTGCCGATTCGCAGGCTTGGGTAAAAAGGAGTGATATTACTATAAAGTCTTGGGCGGAACTTTGTGCGCTCGTCATTGCTCTTAAATGCCAGGGCTGGATAACTTAGCTTAAGACTAGCTAAGTGATGTTCAGCCAAGGTTAGCCAGGTCAGGGATTTTCCTCTTTTTCACTTTATGCTGCCGTTCTGCTGCAGATTTGCCGGTTTGGCAATTCCGTCATGCAATGGCATAAGCCTTGCATGATTTCAGTGCCGGCTCTAATAAAAAGCGTTGCTTACTAGTTTCTCGATGGACATAAAAAATGATGGAACACTGATAAACTACCGCCTGCTCTCGATGCTGCCGGCACAGGTAGGCGCGGGCAGGTCAATTCAGCAGTGTCAGATGGGAATCCAATGTATTTAAATTTGTTTCAGCGGACGCGATCGCGCACCTCCGTTCCAGCGCGGCTACGCATGGCGATCTTGCCAGTTGCCTTGCCGCTTGCCATGTTACTGCCGTTAGTTGGCGGCAACGCATTCGCTTTCGATTTCAATACCGTTGCCAAACAGGCAAAGACTCTTGCGGCAACATCCTATAGTAAGCCTGAGAGCAATCTGCCAAAAGAAATCAGCAATCTCGATTATGAGCAATATAAGGACATACGCTTCCGTCCGGAAAAATTTACCTGGCGCAACCAGAAACTGCCGTTTGAACTGGCCTTCTTTCACGAAGGATATTCTTTCGACCAGCCGGTGAAGATCAACGAGATCAACGGCGAGAGCGTGCGCGAAATCCGTTTCGATCCGAATGATTTCGATTATGGCGGCAACAAAATCGATACGAACAAGCTGCGTTCGCTGGGCTTCGCGGGATTCAGGGTGCATTACCCGCTGAATACGGCTAAATATAAGGACGAAGCGTTGTCGTTTCTTGGCGCCAGTTATTTCCGCGCCTTGGGTAAGGATCAAGGCTACGGGCTGTCGGCCAGAGGCCTGGCAATCGATACCGGATTGAGTTCGGGCGAGGAGTTTCCGCGCTTCACGGAGTTCTGGATCGAGCGGCCGAAAGCCGGCGACAAGGAACTGACCATTTACGCCTTGCTCAACTCGCGCCGCATCACCGGGGCATATCGCTTTGTGCTCAAGCCGGGCGCGGATACCGTGGTCGATGTCAAAGCCCAGCTGTACCTGCGCGAAAACGTCAGCAAGCTAGGACTGGCGCCGTTGACCAGCATGTATCTGCATGGCGATAACCAGCGCCCGCAAGGCGAAGATTACCGGCCCGAAGTGCACGACTCCGATGGCTTGTCGGTGGCCTCCGGCACTGGCGAATGGATCTGGCGGCCGCTGGTCAATCCGAAGCGGCTTTTGGTGACCTCTTACGCGCTCAGCAATCCGGCCGGCTTCGGTCTGATGCAGCGTGACCGCGACTTTGCGAGTTACCAGGACCTGGACGCCAGATATGAAAAGCGGCCTAGCGCCTGGGTCCAGCCCAAGGGTAGCTGGGGCAGCGGCAGGGTAGAACTGGTGCAGATCCCGACGCCGGATGAAACCAACGACAATGTGGTGGCGTTCTGGGTGCCGGAAACCGCGCCCAAGGTCGGCCAGCCCTTCAATCTGGAATACACTTTGTCATGGCAGAAGGAAGCCGAAAAGCGGCCGCCTTTGTCGTGGGTGACGCAGACCCGGCGCGGCTTCGGTTTCCAAAAAAAGAGCGACGACAACAGCATCGGCCTGGTAATCGATTTCGAAGGTCCGGTATTCAAGAAATTGTCTGACAAGGTCCAGCCCGAAGGCGTGGTCAGCGCCGACGACAATGGCAAGGTGCTGGAGACCAAGGTGTTCCGCAACGAGGTTAGCGGCGGCTGGCGCATGACGGTGCGCGTGCGCCGCAACGAAGACAACAAGCCGGTCGAACTGCGGGGATTTTTGCGCGGCGGCAGCACAACCTTATCTGAAACCTGGAGTTACATATTACCGCCCAACTAGACCGCAAGCAGCTGCCCGCGACGGGCCTGCCGGATATCTATGATCGCTATCTCGATCGCTTGCCCTTATCGGCGGAGCGGCGGGCAAATTTGTCTGAACAGCTGGCGGCGCATGGCAATGCCTCGATGACGGCCTTGCATCAGGTTTTGGCCAGGGACGGGCGTCAGGATGCGCCGGCGCTGCCTGAATTGGCTGACTTCAATCCGGCTTACGGGTCGGTGGCGGCCCGGCTGCAACTGGCTTTTGCGCAAACCGGCGCGGCCCAAGCGCATCGGACGCCGCAGATCAGCACCGATGCCGACGGCCGCGCCCGCATCGCCATCGCACCGCCGTTGCAGCGGACGCCGATCGTCGCCCATCCATGGGGAACTTTGAATCCATTGGTGCGTTGGATAGAAACCGCGAATAAGAAATTCGACTTGCGTCCGCGCGCCTCGCAGCGGCGCCATAAAAAAGCGCCGCGTTCGACTGAATTGCCAAAGCCGGAACCATTGCCCGTGGCTGAAGCCGACAGCCAGGATCAGCATCGGAGCAAGTCGCGCGGCAATCTGCGGCGCATCGTGCTGCTGCTGCTGATGCTGGCGCAGACTGCATTGGCGACGTATTTCATGAGCGCGGTGTTGCCGTATCACGGCGACAAGCCGCTGGAGCTGGTGACGCTGGGTCTGTTTGCCCTGTTGTTTTGCTGGGTCTCGGCGGGATTCTGGACCGCCATGGCAGGCTTTCTGGTGTTGATGCGCGGCAGCGATCGTTACGTGATTTCACGCGAAGATGCCGCGCCAGGACCGATTCCAGCCAGCGCCAGAACCGCGATCGTGATGCCGATCTGTAATGAGGATGTGACCAGGGTATTCGCCGGCCTGCGCGCCACCTACGAGTCGGTTGCCGCCAGCGGCGAACTGGATCGTTTCGATTTCTTCGTGTTGAGCGATAGCGGCGATAGCGATATCTGCAGCGCCGAACTGGACGCCTGGGCCAGCTTGTGCCAGACGGTAGGCGGCTTCGGCCGGATCTTTTACCGGCATCGGCGGCGCCGCGTCAAACGCAAGAGCGGCAATATCGATGATTTTTGCCGCCGCTGGGGCGGCAACTACAGCTACATGATCGTGCTTGATGCGGACAGCGTCATGAGCGGCAGCTGCCTGACTACCCTGGTGCGTTTGATGGAAGCCAATCCCACCGCCGGGATTGTCCAGACCGCACCGCGCGCCGCCGGCCGCGATACCTTGTACGCGCGGATTCAACAATTCTCGACGCGCGTATACGGCCCGTTGTTTACCGCCGGCCTGCATTACTGGCAGCTAGGCGAATCCCATTACTGGGGGCACAACGCAATCATTCGCCTGCGGCCGTTCATGGAACATTGCACACTGGCGCCGCTGCCCGGCGAGGGCGCGTTGGCGGGTGAAATCCTGTCGCATGACTTCGTCGAAGCGGCGTTGATGCGCCGCGCCGGCTGGGGCGTCTGGATCGCCTACGACCTGGCCGGCAGCTACGAGGAAATGCCGCCCAACCTGCTCGACGAACTGAAGCGCGACCGCCGCTGGTGCCAGGGCAACCTGATGAATTTCCGGCTGTTCCTGGCGCGCGGCATGCATGCCGTGCATCGCGCGGTGTTCGTGACCGGCGTCATGGCCTATCTGTCGGCGCCGCTGTGGTTCCTGTCGCTGATGCTGTCGACGGTATTGCTGGCGGTGCACACGCTGGTGGCGCCGGAATATTTCGTGACCCCAGGGCAGTTGTTCCCGGTTTGGCCCGAGTGGCATCCGGAGCGCGCCTTGGCCTTGTTCACGGCGACCGCAACCTTGCTCTTCCTGCCTAAGGTGTTGAGCGTGGTGCTGATCTGGGTCAAGGGCGCGCGCGAATTCGGCGGCGCCTTGCGCCTGACCGCCAGCATGATCATGGAACTGTTGTTCTCGATGCTGCTGGCGCCGGTGCGCATGCTGTTTCATACGCGCTTCGTGATCGCTGCCTTTCTTGGCTGGGCAATCAGCTGGAAGTCGCCGCCGCGCGAAGATGCTGAAACCAGCTGGGGCGAAGCGGTTCGCCGCCATGGCGGCCATACGCTGCTGGGGCTGCTGTGGGGCGGCGGCGTGTATTGGCTGGAGCCGGGATTCCTGTGGTGGTTGCTGCCCATCGTCGGCTCGCTGATGCTATCGATCCCGCTCTCGGTGTTCTCGAGCCGGGTTACGCTCGGCCGCAGCTTCCGCCGTGCGCGTTTGTTCGTGATTCCGGAAGAGGTCGATTTGCCGGCCGAACTGGCCGCCACCACGGTCTATAACGACAACGGTAAAGTCTTGGCCAAATTTAATGACGCGGTGATCGATCCGGTCATGAATGCCCTGGCGTGTGCGGCGGTGAGCGCACGCCCTGCTGTGCCGGCAGCCACCTTGGCGGCGCGTGCGGCGCTGCTTCAGGCCGCCTTGAAGGGCGGCCCGGACGGCTTGTCGCCGCGCCAAAAAAATGCTTTGCTGGACGATCCTTTGACGCTGTCCCAGCTGCATTTCGACATCTGGAATTCGGAGCAGGCCAACCGGCGCTGGCAATCGCTGCTGGCTGTTACAGCTGCTACAGCGGCCGCAACGCCTTGAGCCAGCCATCGTTTCAATCAATCAAGGAGCACCATGTTACGACGTGATTTTCTGAAAGCGTCGGCGGCACTTGCTGCCGCCGGCTTCCCTGCAAGTTCGCTGCTGGCAGCAGCTGCGCCAGCGCAATTGAAATTCCTGGGGCAGCCGCAAGCCTTCGATTACGCCTGGCTGAAAGGCCGTGCAAGGCAGCTCGCCAGCCAGCCTTATAAAGCACCGGAAAACCATATTCCGCCAGAGGTCAAGGCGCTCGACTGGGATCAATACCAGTCGATCAGCTATCGTGACGGCCATGCCTTGTGGAGTGACGATAAACTGCGTTTTCAGGCCAAGTTTTTCCATCTCGGCCTGTTCTTCAAGAGCCCGGTGCAGATCTACGAACTGAAGAACGGCCAGGCGCAGGAACTGGCTTACGATCCGGCGATGTTCAATTATGGCAAGAGCGGCCTGAAGGCCGATCACATGCCGAAGGACCTTGGCTTTGCCGGGTTCCGGGTGAATTTCCATACCGACCTGGAGCGCGATATCACGGCATTTCTGGGCGCCAGCTATTTCCGCGCGGTCGGCGCCGAATGGCAGTATGGCCTGTCGGCACGCGGCCTGGCCATCGATTGCGGCATGGAAAAGCCAGAAGAATTTCCAAACTTCACCAGCTTCTGGCTGGAGCGTCCCGCCAAGGATTCCGGCAAGCTGGTGGTCTATGCGCTGCTCGACTCGCCTAGCGTATCCGGCGCCTATCGCTTCGAAATCCAGCCGTCCGCCACCATGGTGATGGATGTCGACGTGGCGCTCTATCCGCGCAAGACCATCGAACGCATGGGCGTGGCGCCGCTGACCAGCATGTTCCAGTACGGCGAGAATGACCGCCGCATCGGCGCCAGCGACGACTGGCGTCCGGAAATCCACGACTCCGACGGTTTGGCCATGCAGCGCGGCAATGGCGAATGGATCTGGCGCCCGCTGACCAATCCCGAGCATCTGCGTTTCAACGCTTATCAGGATGAGAGTCCGCGCGGTTTCGGCTTGTTGCAGCGGGACCGCAATTTCGATCATTACCAGGATGACGGCGTGTTCTACGATCGTCGCCCAAGCTTGTGGGTAGAACCGAAATCGGGCTGGGGCAAAGGCGCGATACAATTGGTGGAAATCCCTACCGCTGACGAAACCTTCGACAACATCGTGGCGTTCTGGAATCCCGCCGACAAGCCGCAAGCCGGGCAGGAACGTTTGTTCGCCTATCGTCTGCATTGGGGCAGCAAGATGCCGTTTTCGCCGCCGCTGGCGCAAGTTGTGGCGACCCGCACCGGCATGGGCGGCGTGGTCGGCCAGAAGCGCGTTTACTATTCACGGCGTTTTGCAATCGATTTTGCCGGCGGCGACCTGGCTTTACTGGGCAAGGATGCCAAGGTGAAGGCGATGATCAGCGTCTCGCGCGGCAAGGTGGAAATCAGTTCTGCGCGTCCGCTGGACGCCATCCACGGTTATCGCGCGATGTTCGATTTGAAACCGGCCGATGACGGCGTCGAACCGATTGATCTGCGGGTCTATCTGGCGGCAGACGGCCAGCCGCTGAGTGAAACCTGGTTGTATCAGTGGACCCCGCCGGCACCTGCCACGCGTACTTACTAAAGCAAGTTTCGCATTGAGGGCAGCGCGGGCACAAATGCCCGCGCGTGACATCCAATAGACAACGACGCTTGTCTCGGACAACGCGCGGGTATTCGCGTCCACCCCGCGCAGCATTCAGAAGCGCCTGCCAAATTTACAATATACTGTTGGGCTTGGGCTAGCTTTTTGCCCTGCCTATTTTGGAGTATTTCCATGTTTGGATGGTTCGAAAGACTGTTGCATCCATATCCGGATGCCGTCATGACGCCGCCGCCGCGCGGCTTTTTTGCGTTTGTCTGGGCCTGCACCAAGGGTTTGCGCCCTTATATTATTGCCATGACCTTGCTGACCGCCGTTACCGGTGCGTTCGAGGCCTTGTTGTTCGCCATGATGGGACGGATTGTCGACTGGCTGGGCCACGTCGAGCCGTCGACCTTGTGGACCCATGAAAGCGGGAATCTGCTTTTGCTGGCGGGGATCTTGCTGGCCAGTCCGATCGTTGTCGCCTTGCAAAGCATGTTCAAGCAGCAAGCGCTGGCAGGGAATTTCCCGATGCTGCTGCGCTGGAAATTCCATCGCCTGATGCTGAATCAAAGCATGAATTTTTATCAGGACGAGTTCGCCGGCCGGGTTGCGACCAAAGTCATGCAGACTTCGCTGGCGGTGCGCGATGTCTGCATGATCCTGTGCGACATCCTGGTATTCGTGGTGATTTATTTTTTCACCATGGTGGCGGTGGTAGGCAGCTTTAACGGCTGGATGCTGGTGCCGTTCCTGAGTTGGCTGGTATTGTATAGCCTGGCTTTACGTCACTTTGTGCCACGCCTGAGCAAGGTCGCCAAGGCCCAGGCTGATGCGCGCTCCTTGATGACGGGCCGCATTACCGATGCGTACACCAACATTGCTACCGTCAAGCTGTTCTCGCATGCCGGCCGCGAGGCCGGTTACGCGCGCTCGGCGATGCAGGAGTTCTTGCTGACCGTGCATGGCCAGATGCGGCTGGTGACCGGCTTTGAAATCGTCAATCATGTCTTGAGCATGTTGCTGATCCTGAGTACCGCCGGCGCTGCGCTGTGGCTATGGACCCAAGGCCAGGTCGGCATCGGCGCGGTCGCTGCGGCGACGGCGATGGCTTTGCGCTTGAACGGCATCTCGCATTGGGTCATGTGGGAGTTTGCCTCGTTGTTTGAACAGGTCGGCACGGTGCAGGACGGCATCAATACCTTGTCGCGCCCGCATGCGGTGCAGGATCTGGCCGATGCCAAACCACTGCACGTGAAGCAAGGTACGGTGGATTTTGAGCGGGTCAGTTTTGCCTATGGCGGCCAGCGGCCGGTGATCGATCAGTTGTCCCTGCATATCCGTCCCGGTGAAAAGATCGGCCTGGTCGGACGTTCCGGCGCCGGCAAATCGACCATCGTCAACTTGCTGCTGCGTTTCTACGACGTTGAACAAGGCCGCATCCTGATCGATGGCCAGGACATTGCCCGCGTCACGCAAGACACCTTGCGGGCGCAGGTCGGCATGGTGACGCAGGATACCTCGCTGCTGCACCGCTCGGTGCGCGACAACCTGCTATACGGCCGTCCTGACGCCACCGACGCCGACATGCTGGTGGCGGCGCAACGTGCGGAGGCGCATGAATTTATTTTGACCCTGACCGATCCCAAAGGCCGCACCGGTTACGACGCCCATGTCGGCGAGCGCGGGGTCAAGCTGTCCGGCGGCCAGCGGCAACGGATCGCGATCGCTCGCGTGATGTTGAAAGATGCGCCTATCCTGCTGCTGGATGAAGCTACCAGTGCGCTCGATTCGGAAGTCGAAGCGGCGATTCAAGCCAGCTTGTACCGGCTGATGGAAGGCAAGACGGTGGTGGCGATTGCCCATCGCTTGTCGACCATCGCCGCCATGGATCGCCTGATCGTACTCGACCAGGGCCGCATCGTCGAAGAGGGCGATCACCGCAGCTTGCTGGAACGCGGTGGCCTGTACGCGCGCTTGTGGGCGCATCAGAGCGGCGGCTTCCTCGGCGAAGAGATAGATGAAGATGAGTTGCCGGGCGAGACGCAGGCTGTGTTAGCTTAAGGCGAACAAGAAATTGTACGTTGCCACTGAAATTTGATGAATCCTGAGTTTGTACCTTGAGTTTGCACCAATGACCGTTGAACCGACCGACAAATCTGCTTTACCCGCCGCTTTCAGCCACACCGGCCGGCGCTGGCTGACGGCAATCCTCGCGCTCCTGATTGCCCTGGGAGCGGGATTCCTGGTATGGAAAGCGTTCTGGCACAAACCGCCGCCGGCACCCAAGCCGATCCCGCTTGCTTTGCAGACTGAGGTGGTGCGGCGCGGCGACATCGAGCAAGCGGTGTTGGCCAACGGTAAATTGCAATTGCATAAATACAGCGATGTCGTGGCCCAGGTGTCGGGCCAGATCAAGGACGTGCTGGTGATGGTGGGCGACGAAGTCAAATCCGGCAAGATGGTGGTCGAGATCACGCCGACCTTGCCTTCGGCACGGCTGGAAAGCAACCGCGCCCAGCTAGCCAGATTGCAGGCGGAACTGGCGGACCAGCGGGCGCAGCTGGATTTTGCCGAATTGCAGTTCAAACGCCAGACACAGTTGAAAGCGGAGAACGCCACGCGCGAGGAATCCTACGAATCCAGCCGCATGAGCATGTATTCCGCATCGGCCCGGGTCGAGGCGATCAATGCCCAGATTCGCCAGATCGAAGCGACCTTGAAAGACGACGAATTGACCCGCAGCCATACCCAGGTGTTGGCGCCGATCGGCGGCACCGTGGTGTCGGTCGCGGCGCGTACCGGCCAGATGATCAATCCTGGCCAGACAACCGTGCCGCTGTTGCGGATTGCCGACCTGAGCCGGTTGACGGTGCAGGCCAGGGTGGCGGAAATCGACGTGCCGCTGTTACGCAAAGGGATGACGGCGTATTTCACTACTCCCGGCTACCCCGGCAAACGCTGGTCGGGCAAATTGCGGCAAGTGATCCCGGTGCCTGCCGATGGCTCGGGCGAACAAGGCAAGCAGACTTTTTACAATGTCTTGTTTGAAGTCGACAACCCGCAAGAAGAACTGATGAGCGGCATGAGCACGCAAGTCCGCTTCGTGCTGGCGCAGGTGCACGATGCCGTGATATTGCCGGTGAAGCTGCTAGGCAAGCCGGAAGCCGATGGCAGCTATGTGGTGAGGGTGGCCGACGCCGATCCGAAAGCGAATCGGCAAGCCAATCCGCGCAAGATAAAAATCGGCATTCGCAATGATCAGATAGCGCAGGTTTTGTCCGGGCTGGAGCCGGGTGAGCAGGTAGTGGTCAACGCGGTCCCCACGGTGGCTGCCGCGACGCCAGCGCCGACATCCGTGCCGGCGGTAATGAATGCCACGCCGTCGCCGGCTGCATCGGCGCCTAAAGCGCGTTGAGGGAATTGCATATGGATCATTTCTCTCGTCGCCGCTGGCCCGCCGCTGCCGCTTGTGCCAGCGTCTTGCTGTTGCTGAGCGCGTGTGCAAACCAGGTTCAGATTCGGGAAGCGACTCCCAGCGTCGAAATTCCCCAAAGCTGGGATCTGTCCGCCAACAACGGCGAGCAGGACTGGCCCGACAGCGGCTGGTGGAAGCTGTTTGGCAGCGATGAGTTGAGCCTGCTGGTGACGCAAGGGCAGGCCAGCAATCTGGAAATTGCCGCGGCCATCTCGCGTGTGCGGCAAGCCGAAGCGCAAGCACGGATTGCCGGCGCCCCGTTGCTGCCGAACGCGGACTTTTCAACCAGCGTCAATCGCGCGCTGCCGCTGGCTTCCAGCGGCAGTGCCGTCACCTCTACCAGCGGCTTGCTTGAAATCGGCTACGAAGTTGATTTCTGGGGCAAAAACAGAGCCGGACTGGTAGCTGCCGAAGCGTCTTTGCAAGCGAATCGCTATGACCGGGAAACGGTGGCGTTGACCGTCACCAGCGGTATCGTATCGACTTATCTGCAGGTGTTATCGCTGCGCGACCGGATCGAAATCGCCCAGAAAAACGTCGACAATGCAGAGCGCGTGCTGAAACTGGTAGCGGCGCAAAGCCGCGCCGGCTCGGCATCGCCGCTGGATCTGGCGCGGCAGCGCTCGGCGGTGGCCGGGCAAAAAGCCGTGATTCCCGATCTCAAACAGCAGGAGCGCGAAGCGCAGACTGCGCTGGCGATTTTGCTGGGGCGCCCGCCTCAGACGTTTACGGTCAACGAACCAGGGCTGGCCAAGATTCTGCTGCCGCAGGTAACCCCGGGTTTGCCGTCGGAACTGCTGTCGCGCCGTCCGGATATCCGTCATGCCGAAGCTGAGCTGGCAGCGGCCAACGCTAACGTCGCCGCTGCGCGCGCCGCCCTGTTTCCCAGCATCCGTCTGACCGGCTCGGCCGGCGGCCAAAGCAATGCGTTGCTGTCGCTGTTTAACGGCCCCAACATGCTGGTCAATCTGGGTGCCGGACTGGTCGCGCCTATTTTCGACGCCGGCCGCCTCAACAGCCAGCGTGACCTGGCGCTTGCGCAGAAGCAGGAGCTGGTGCAGATCTATCGTTCGACCGTGATTGCCGCGCTGTCCGAAGTCGACACCGCGTTGGGACAGATCCGCAGCCTGGATGAACAACGCCAGCTGAAAGTCACGGAAATGGAGCAGGCACGCTTTGCTTTCGATCTATCCGAAATTCGCTATCGTGTCGGCGCCGAGGATCTGATGACGGTGCTGGATACCCAGCGCTCGTTGTCGGAAGTGCAGAACGAACTCGGCCAGATCAAGCTGAAGCGCCTGAAAGCCACCGTGTCGCTCTACAAAGCCCTGGGCGGGGGCTGGCAGGATGTGCCTGCCGGCAAACCCGCTGTCGAGCCGACGCGGGGCAGCTAGTAAGCCAAAGTCTGACTACACAGCCACCGGCGCCTTGATGTGCGCCTGCGGGTGATAATCGACGATGTCGAAATCCTCAAAGCGGTAATCGAAAATCGACTCGGGATGGCGCTTGATTTCCAGGCGCGGCAGCGGGCCAGGCTTGCGCGACAACTGCTCTTCGACTTGCGCCGTGTGGTTGGAATACAAATGGCAATCGCCGCCAGTCCAGATAAAGTCGCCTGCCTCAAGCCCGCATTGCTGCGCCATCATATGGGTCAGCAAGGCGTAGGATGCGATGTTGAAAGGCACGCCAAGGAAAATATCGGCGCTGCGCTGGTACAACTGGCAAGACAGCTTGCCGTCGGCGACATAAAACTGAAAGAAGGCGTGGCAGGGCGGCAGTTTCATCTGCGGGATATCGGCGACATTCCAGGCCGAGACGATCAGCCGCCGCGAATCCGGATTGTTCTTGATTTGTTCAACTACTTGCTTGATCTGGTCGATATGTTCGCCGCCCGGGGTTGGCCAGGAGCGCCATTGATAGCCGTAGATCGGTCCCAGGTTGCCGTCGCTGTCGGCCCATTCGTCCCAGATTTTTACATCATTGTCTTTTAGATACTGGATGTTGGTGGAGCCGGCCAGAAACCAGATCAGTTCATGGATGATCGATCGCAGATGCAGTTTTTTAGTGGTCAGCAAGGGAAAACCGTCTTGCAGATTGAAACGCATCTGGTAGCCGAATACCGAGCGGGTGCCGGTGCCGGTGCGGTCGGTTTTGACAGTGCCATGTTGTTGCACATGACGCATGAGATCTAGGTATTGGCGCATTTTTTCTTGATAACGGAAATGGATTCCAAGATTGTAACGCATTGCCGCCATCGCTTTGCCGGCGGAGCGCATGCCGGCATTGTCATAGAAGTATCAAGCGCTGGCTTATGTTTGCCTCATGATTATTGTTCATACGTGAAGAAGATAAATGATTGATAATCAAAAGCGGATGGAATCGATTTTTCCGCTTGCGGCGTCTGAGCGACAGTTACAAATTAATGATTTTAGGCATGAACTTTTTGCGGATGATCTTCTCGAAAGCTGGAGACCTCTGTCTTACAACTTTGTCTCACCCGGTCATTTGCTTATTTTGTTTTCATTTTTTTATGTGGCAGCGCTGGCCCATTAGTGCACGCAACACCATCCAGGAGATCCCATGCTTAAATCAGATACATTTTTCGGCGGCAAGCGCGAAACACCGACACCTAATTCACCATTCAGCGCCAGCAGCAACCTGACTTCCGGCGGCACGTCCAACATTCCAAAGGCTAGCACTCCTGTGAGCACTTCTGCCAGCCACTCGTCGTCGAGCACCAATGAGGTCGGCAGCAAACTGATCGTCGGCCCGAACATAAAACTCAAGGGCGTTGAGATCACCGATTGCGACACCTTGGTGGTGGAAGGCCGGGTTGAAGCGACAATGAATTCGCGCGTCATTCATATCGCGGAAAAAGGCGCATTCAAGGGTTCGGCTGAAATCGACCTGGCCGAAATCTACGGCGAATTCGATGGCGACCTGACTGTCCGCGAAAAGCTGGTGATTTATTCGACCGGCAAGGTTTCCGGCAAAATCCGCTATGGCAAGGTTGTCATCGAAGAAGGCGGCCAACTGACCGGCGAAGTGCAAGTAGGCACAGGCAGCCCGGCCAGCGCCAAGCCGGCTGCGGTTACTGCGGTAGCATAAAGTTGATTTCTGGTTAACTCCAGGTCAGCGTTCAGGCTGACCGGCCGCGGATAGCGGCCGGGACTATCTGGTTTTGCCTGTCCGTTGCTGTTTTTACCAATTGACCAGAGTGGCGACCAAGCCACCCTGGTTTTTTTGTCATGTGCAGGCAGGCATGCGACAATAGCGCTTTTGGCTCAACGCTAAAGCGCTTCCCGCCTCACACAAAATCATGAGCTATCCAGAATACATTCTCACCTTGTCCTGCCTCGATCAGCGCGGAATCGTCCATCGCGTCTCCGGTTTTCTGGCGGACCACGGTTGCAATATCATCGATTCAGCCCAGTTTGGCGACGCCCAGTCCGCACTGTTTTTCATGCGCGTGCATTTCTCCTGCGAGGATGCAACGGTTACCGACGAGCGCCTGAGGGCAGAATTTTCCTCCCTGGGCGATACCATGCAAATGCATTGGCAATTGCATGATGCGCACAAGAAGCCGCGCATGATGCTGATGGTGTCGAAAATCGGCCATTGCCTGAATGATTTGCTGTTCCGCTACAAGAGCGGCTTGCTGCCGGTGGAAATTTCGGCAATCGTGTCGAATCACACGGATTTTTATCAGCTGGCCGCCAGCTATAACATTCCCTTCCACCATCTGCCATTGGCCGCAGGTGCATCAGCTGCAGCCAAACAGGCGCAGGAAGCGCGGGTGATGGAAATTGTCGAGGGCAATAATATCGATCTGGTGGTGTTGGCGCGCTATATGCAAATCCTGTCGCCGGCCATGTGCACTGCGCTGACGGGGCGGGCAATCAATATCCATCATTCCTTCTTGCCTAGTTTCAAAGGCGCCAAACCCTACTACCAGGCGCATGATCGCGGCGTGAAGCTGATCGGCGCCACCGCCCATTTCGTCACCGGCGACCTGGATGAAGGTCCGATCATCGAACAGGACGTGGCACGGGTTGATCACGCGATGGAACCTGAGACCTTGACCGCAATCGGGCGCGACGTTGAATGCGTGGTGCTGGCGAGAGCGGTGAAATGGTTTATCGAGCACAGGATTTTGCTCAACGGGCACAAGACGGTGGTGTTCAAGTAAGCAAATAAATAAGCAAGCAGCGAAAAAAAATGGCCTCAATGTGAATTGAGGCCATTTTTTTATAACATCGCAGCGATGTGCCTGCCGGCGCTGGCGATCATCAACGCAAAGCGTCTACCATTTTTTCCAGCTTGACTGCGTCCGTGCTGAACTGGCGTATGCCTTCCGCCAGTTTTTCGGTCGCCATTGCATCGTCGTTCAACATGGTGCGGAAAGTGGTTTCGTCCAGGTCGATTTTTTCCAGAGTGCTCTGTTGCGCGGCTTCCGGGCTGAGTTTACGGCTGACCGGGGCATCGCTTTCCGCCAGATTCCGCAGCAGGTCGGGACTGATGGTGAGCAGGTCGCAACCGGCCAGTTCGACGATTTGCGAGGTATTGCGGAAGCTGGCGCCCATGACTTCGGTGGCGTAGCCGTATTTGCGGAAATAGCTGTAGATCTGTTTGACCGACTGCACGCCAGGATCGTCGGCGCCGATGTAATCCTGGCCGCTGGATTTCTTGTGCCAGTCGTAGATACGGCCGACGAATGGCGAGATCAGCTGCACGTTGGCTTCGGCGCAGGCAATTGCCTGCGGCAATGAAAACAACAAGGTCAGGTTGCAATGGATGCCGGCCTTCTGCAGCACTTCGGCAGCGCGTATGCCTTCCCAGGTAGAGGCGATCTTGATCAGCACGCGTTCACGGTCTATGCCTGCGGCTTCATACAGCTTGATCAGGGCGTGCCCTTTGGCTATGGTGCCTTGGGTATTGAACGACAGGCGCGCATCGGTTTCGGTTGAAACCCGGCCCGGAATGATTTTCAGGATCTCCTTGCCGAATGTGATCAGCAAATGATCGATGATGTCGGTGGTCGATTGCTGGCTGTGCGCCTTCACTGTCTGGCTCAGCAGCGGCTGGTACTCCGGCTTCTGTACCGCTTTCAGGATCAGCGACGGATTGGTGGTGGCGTCGCGCGGCGCAAACGCCTGGATGGACTGAAAGTCGCCGGTGTCGGCAACGATGGTGGTGAATTGCTTGAGTTGTTCGAGTTGGTTCATGGCGGCGTAGAAAAACAGAACTGTTGGTTGGGATTGCGGCGCGGAACGACAGTGGAAATACTTTCCCGCCATTCTACGCAATTTATGCTTGCCCAACACAGTTGGAGCGACGAGCAGATGGCCAGATCAGCAATATCCTATATTCTGATCTGGCGAGCCTGCATCAGGGCCTACGTCATGGAACTACTTCACGCCATCAGCGAATCCGGTCCTCGGTCTCGGCATCAAACAGGACTGCCTTCGACAGGTCGAACGCCAGCTGCATCTGATCCTTAGGTTTAGCCGCGGCACGCGGATGCGTACGGCAAGTTACGCGGGCGTTATTGAAGTTGGTAAACACCAGCGTATCAGGGCCGGTAGGTTCAGTCAGCTCCACCGTGCAGCCGACTTCGGTCGGATGATAGTTGCCATGGCTGTCATTGGATTCCGAACCGCGTGCGCTTTGAGCGTCAGTGACGTGTTCCGGGCGGATGCCGAGGATGATTTCGCGGCCGATCCAGGAAGCGATTTTCGGATCTTGTGCTTGCGCCGGCGCCAGTGGCAGCAGGGTTTTTTGCCCTGCATGCTCGAGTTCGAATGCCGGACCATGGCCATTCGCCACCAGATTGCCGCGCATGAAATTCATTGACGGCGAGCCGATGAAGCCGGCCACGAACAGGTTGCTAGGGTTGTCATAGATTTCTTGCGGACTGCCGAACTGCTGCACCACGCCGTCTTTCATCACGGCGATGCGGTCGCCCAGGGTCATCGCTTCAATCTGGTCATGCGTGACATACACGATGGTGCTGCCCAGGCGCTGATGCATCAGCTTGATTTCCGCGCGCATCTCGACCCGCAGCTTGGCGTCCAGGTTGGACAGCGGTTCGTCGAACAGGAACAGGGATGGGTCGCGTGCGATGGCGCGGCCCATGGCGACGCGCTGCCGTTGACCGCCGGACAACAGCGCCGGCTTGCGATCCAGCAGATGCGTGATTTGCAGCGTGGTGGCGACGCGTTCGACGATCTGCTTTTGTTCCGCTTTCGGTACCTTGCGGATGCCCAGGCCAAACGAAATGTTCTCGCGCACCGTCATGGTCGGATACAAGGCGTAGGACTGGAACACCATGGCGATGTCGCGCTCTTTGGGCGGCACATCGTTGACGCAGCGGTCGCCGATCATGATCTGTCCCTCGGACACCGTTTCGAGTCCGGCGATCATGTTCAGCAGGGTTGATTTGCCGCAGCCGGAGCCGCCGACCAGGATCAGAAACTGGCCGTCTTCGATTTCCAGGTCGATGCCCTTGAGGACTTCATTGCCGTTCGGGTAGACCTTGCGCACATTGCGAATTGATAAGCTTGCCATTATTAAATCATTCCTTAAATTTTATTCTCAACCCTTGACCGCACCAGCAGTCAGGCCGCGCACAAAGTATTTACCAGCCAGCAGATACACCACCAAGGTCGGCAGCGCGGCAATGATCGCCGCCGCCATGTTGACGTTGTATTCGGTGACGCCGGTAGATGTATTGACCAGGTTGTTCAACGCAACCGTGACCGGCTTGGCATCGGAGCCGCCGAACACCACGCCGAACAGGAAGTCGTTCCAGATTTGCGTGAATTGCCAGATGAAGCAGACCATGAAAATCGGCAGCGACAAGGGGAAAATGATTTTGCGATAGGTCATGAAGAAGCCCGCACCATCGATTCTTGCCGCCTTGACCAGCTCTTCCGGCACCGTTACGTAGTAATTGCGGAAGAACAGCGTGGTAAAGGCGATACCGTAGACGATATGGACAAATACCAGGCCGGTTGTGGTGTTGGCCAGGTTGACGGTGCCCAGCAGGCGCGCCATCGGCAGGATCACGACCTGGAATGGAATGAAACAACCCACCATCAAGGCCGTGAACAGGACTTCCGAACCGCGGAAGCGCCAGTGCGCCAGCACGTAGCCGTTAAGCGAACCGAGCAGGGTTGAAATCAAGACGGCCGGCACCGATATCTTGATCGAGTTCCAGAAAAACGGCTCCAGGCCGTTACAGTCGACACCGGTGCACGCAGTGCTCCATGCTTTGCCCCAGGCAGCGCCGGTCGGCGACATCGGCAACGACAGCAAATTGCCGGAACGGATTTCGTCCAGGGTTTTTACCGAGGTGCTCAACATCACATACAGCGGCGCCAGATAGTATAGCGCGCACAAAATCAGCAGGCCGTAAATCACTACGCGGCCGACGCTGAGCTTGCTGTTTTCGTTATAGATGGTGTTGCTGGTGCTGTTAGCGGCCATTGCGCGCTCCTTTGGTTTCCAGGTACATCATGGGCACCAGCACTGCCAGTACGGTTGCCAGCATCATCATGGCTGAGGCTGCGCCTAATCCAAGCTGACCGCGTGAGAAGGAAAACTGATACATGAAAATTGCCGGCAGGTCGGAAGAGGTTCCGGGACCGCCTGCGGTCAGCGCCATGACCAAGTCAAAGCTCTTGATGGCGATATGGGCCAGCACCAGCAACACGCTGAAGAATACCGGCCGCAGCGCCGGAATCACGATGCGCCGATAGATGGTCGGCAAGCTGGCGCCGTCGACCATGGCAGCTTTGATGATGCTGTCGTCGATGCCGCGCAGGCCGGCCAGGAACAAGGCCATCACGAATCCGGAGGATTGCCAGACGCCGGCGATCACTACCGTATAGATCGAAAAATCGGAATTCACCAGCCAGTCGAAATGGAAATTGGCGAAGCCCCAGTCGTGCATCATTTTTTCCAGGCCCAGGCCCGGATTCAAAATCCACTTCCAGGCGGCGCCGGTTACGATGAACGAGAGCGCCATCGGATACAGGTAGATCGCGCGCAATGCACCTTCGGCGCGGATTCTCTGGTCCAGGAAGATCGCCATGATGAGGCCGATGGCCAGGCAGAACAGAATGAACAAGCCGCCGAAGATGCCCAGGTTGGCGGCGGCGACCCACCAGCGATCCAGGCCGAACAGCGTGACATATTGATTGAAGCCGGAAATTTCGTAGTTCGGCAGCATCCGTGAATTGGTCAGCGACAACCAGGCAGTGACGCCAATGAAGCCATATACAAAGACCAGCGACAGGATGATGGTGGGCGACAGTACGATGCGTGGTAACCAGGCATCGGCGATTGCCGCAATGCGCCCTTGCTGCTTGGGCGTGTTGCTTGTACTCCCGACAGCGGCAGCTGTATAGGGGAGGGTGTGATCGGACATGCAAGTCTCCTGAAGCAGGATCGGAGCCGGCGCAAGAAGTAAAGCTTAGGAAGCACAGCTTAACAGCAGTGGCGCTGCTATTTCTTCATGCGCGGCGGGCGCCGAAGACGATCTTACTCGCTTCGGCCCCTGCTCTTGTTACGCTATTGAACAAATGATGTGTAAATGATATTTAAATAATATTAAATAAAATACATCAACAACTATCAAGCAATTACACTTATTGCGTCTTTGCCGCTTTTGCCAGGGCCTGTGCCGCAGCTTGCGAGCTCATGTTCGAATTCATGAACTTGGAAACCACGTCAAGAATAGCACCTTGCACCGCAGAATTGACTGCCATGCCATGCGCCATGCTTGGCTCCAGTGTGCCGGCTTTGCTGGACGAAGCCATGTCGTCCATCGACTTGACGGCGCAGCTGTCGAATTTTGTGCGCGGGATATCAGGACGCACAGGGATCGAACCCTTGTTCAAATTGAAGATTTCCTGGAACTCAGGGCTCATGATGGCGGTTGCCAGAGTCAGCTGAGCTTTTTGCGAATCAGGATTCTTGACCTTGAACATGGCGATCGAATCGATGTTGTAGGTGTATGACTTGTCGGTGCCAGGCGCTGCTACGCACAGGTAGTCCTTGCCTGGTTGTTTACCGGCAGCGGTGAATTCGCCTTTCGCCCAGTCGCCCATGAATTGCATGCCAGCCTTGCCGTTGATGACCATCGCGGTCGCCAGGTTCCAGTCGCGGCCTGCTGCGTTCTTGTCGATATAACCCTTGATCTTGCCCAGCGTGTCGAAGGTCTTGATCATGGTTGGACCGGTCAGGGTTGCCGGATCGAGCTTGACCAGGGCCTTGTTGTAGAAATCGGCGCCGCCTACGCCCAGCGCAACGGTTTCAAATACCGTCGCATCTTGCCAAGGCTGGCCGCCGTGGGCGATAGCGACAAAACCGGCTTTCTGGATCTTGTCTGCGGCGTCAAAGAATTCAGGCCAGGTAGTCGGCGTTTTGGCGCCGGCTTTTTTCAGGACTTCAGGATTGATCCAGAGCCAGTTGACGCGGTGCACGTTGACCGGCGCCGCCACGTAGTGACCTTGGTACTTCATCGTGTTGGAGACGACTTTCGGCAACAGCGCATCCCATTTGCCTGCGGTAGCTGCAGCATCGATATTGGCCAGCACGCCTTCCTGGCCCCATTCCTGGATCGACGGGCCTTTGATCTGTGCCGCTGTCGGAGGGCTGCCGGCGATGACGCGGGCTTTCAGCGCGGTAGTTGCGTTTTCACCGGCGCCGCCGGCAACTGCAAAATCCTTCCAGGTCACGCCCTTGGCTTCCATGATTTTTTTCAATTCGGCGACCGATTTGGCTTCGCCGCCCGAGGTCCAGTAATGAAGCACTTCGACTTCTGCCGCGTGAACCGCGGCGGCGCTGGACAATAGCGCCGTAGTTGCGAATACCGATTTTATTATTTGACTCAGTTTCATTCTTGTCTCCTGGTTGAGTTGTGTCTGCGATGAATACTTAATTACCTGTGATGGCAAGTTTTGCTAAAGCCCGCCTGCACCTTGGATGGGCTGCAGGCATGCTTGAGCTTAACTTGGCACTACTAAATGGCACTACTTCCTTACTCTCACTTCAAACCCGCTTACACACAGTGGCGCTTCATTATTGCAGAACACCATTCTTGCGCATCAGCTGAATCCTGCGCAAATCACCGCCCCTGTGTATCATGTGGAAAAACTAGTAAAACTACATGCGATCTTGAATTTTCCTGCAAATATACCGGAATTACTCTTTTCGCCGCTTGTAATTGTAGTAATGCTACATTAATATTGCAATATAAGTTTTTTATTTATTACAAAAATTTTGATGCAACCATCTACTCCTTTTACTTTTACGCTTTTCGGAGCGACCGGCGACTTATCCATGCGGAAGATCCTTCCCGCGTTATTTGTTGCCCATCGGGAAGGAAAGTTGCATCAGGACGGCCGCATCATCTGCGTCGCCAAGCAGGATTTCAGTCAGGAAGATTACCTGGCCTGGGTCAGCAAGAACGCCATTCCGTATGTGAAAGGCGGGCTGGCGGCTGCGCAGGACGAGGCGCTCTGGCAAAGTTTTCTGGCGCGCATCACTTATTTGCCCTTGGATCTGCTGGACCGCGCCGGTTATCAGTTGCTGGCAAAGGCGCTGGCAGCCAGCAAAGCGGTGTCGGTGTTTTATCTGGCGACTTCGCCGTCGTTGTTCGAGCCGATCTGCGCCAATCTCGCCGCCAGCGATATCGATCTGTCGCAGGCGCGGCTGGTGCTGGAGAAACCGCTCGGCCATGATTTGCCGTCTTCGCGGGCGATCAACGATGCGGTAGCCCGCGTCTTCGCCGAAGACCAGATTTATCGCATCGATCATTACCTGGGCAAGGAGGCGGTGCAAAACCTGCTGGCTTTGCGTTTTGCCAACTCGCTGTTTGAACCGCTGTGGCGGCGCGAGTCGGTGGCCCACGTGCAACTGACGATAGCCGAGCAGCTGGGCGTTGAGGGCCGCGGCGAGTTCTACGACGGCACCGGCGCCATGCGCGACATGGTGCAAAACCATTTGCTGCAATTGCTGTGCATGGTGGCGATGGAGCCGCCGACCTCGTTGGATGCGGATGCGGTGCGGGACGAGAAATTGCGTGTGTTGCGCGCCTTGAAGCCGTTTTCGCCGGAAGATATGGAGCTGAAAGCCGTGCGCGGCCAGTATGTGTCGGGCGCAGTCGACGGGCAATCGGTCGCGGCTTATCAGCAGGAGCCTGGGGTGGCCGCCCAATCGCAGAGGGAAACTTTCGTCGCGCTGCATGCCGAGATCAACAACTGGCGTTGGGCCGGGGTGCCGTTCTTCTTGCGCACGGGCAAGCGTCTGGCGCAGCGCACGGCGGAAATCGTGATCACCTTCCGGCCTATCCCGCACGCCATTTTGCCGATGCCAGGCGGGCAGGCCGGGGGCAGCAGCAACCGCCTGGTGATTCGCCTGCAGCCGGACGAATCGATTCAACTGCATTGCCTGGCAAAACAGCCCGGCGACGGCATGACGGTGCAGCCGGTAGCGCTTGACCTGGCGTTTGACCAGGCTTTCAAGCAGCGCCGGGCAGAAGCGTATGAGCGCTTGTTGCTGGATGCAATTCGTGGAAATTTGTCTTTGTTCGTGCGGCGCGACGAACAGGAAGCAGCCTGGCGCTGGGTAGAGCCGCTGCTGCACCATTGGCAAAGCAGTTCGTCTCAGCCTAAACCCTATATGGCAGGCAGCTGGGGACCGACAGCGTCGTTTGCGATGATGGCGCGGGCAGGTGCCCAGTGGCCGGAAGATCGTTGAGTTGCCTGATTGAAAAATTTGAGAAGTGCGGCAAAAGCGTTGCAAAAAGCACGGCAAGCAGTGCAAGAAATCGCTACCGCACATCCTACTAACAGTATTAGCATTCAAGTGAAAGTTTTACACCATGTCTTCATCCGCGATCATGAGCGCTAGCGAGAACTCGGCAACTAGCTATCTGGATGGCCCCCGTCTGCTGGCAGATGTCGGCGGTACCAATGCGCGCTTTGGCTTAGAGCGCGCGCCGGGCCAGATCGACACGATACAGACCTTGCGCTGCGCCGATTATGCTGAATTCGCACTGGCGGTTGAGGCATATCTGACTTCCAACGTGGCTGCCAGCGCTCGTCCGCAAGTGCGGCATGCGGCGATCGCGATCGCCAATCCGGTGCAGGGCGACGACATCAAGATGACCAATCATCATTGGGAATTTTCGATTGAAAATACGCGCCGCCGCCTGAATCTGGACACGCTGCTGGTGGTCAATGATTTCACCGCACTGTCGATGTCCTTGCCGCATCTGGAGCAATCGCATTGCATCCAGGTCGGCGCTGGCCGGGCCTTGAGCGGCGGCGTGATCGGCCTGGTCGGCGCCGGTACCGGGCTCGGCGTCGGCGGTTTGATTCCTACGGAAGGGCGCTGGATTGCATTGGGCAGCGAAGGCGGCCATGTCACCTTCGCCCCCGGCGATGCGCGCGAGGCGGCGGTGCTGGCGTATTGCTGGCGTACGTATTCGCACGTTTCGGCCGAGCGCCTGGTGTCCGGTCCCGGCATCGAAATGATTTACCACGCATTGGCCGATCTGCAGGGAATCGCCAAACCCGAGCCTTTGCATACCGCGCAAATCGTCGAACGCGCACTGCAGGGCGAGGATGCCTTGTGCATGGAAGTGGTGGAATGTTTTTGCGCGATGCTGGGCACGGTAGCGGCCGACGTCGCCGTGACCCTGGGTACTTTGGGCGGCCTGTATATCGGCGGCGGCGTGGTGCCGCGCCTGGGCGACTATTTCGCACGTTCGCCGTTTCGGGCGCGCTTCGAAAGCAAAGGGCGTTTCAGCAGCTATCTGGCGAAAGTCCCGACCTTTGTCATTACTGCGCCTTATCCGGCCTTTGTCGGCGTCGCGGCAATTCTTTCCGAACATCTGGGCGGTGGCAACGCCGTGCCTATCCTGGAGAAAATCCGTAAGGCGCGCGATCAGTTTTCGCCTGCCGAGCAAAAGGTTGCGGGCCTGATCCTGGCTCATCCGCGCGCCGTGATGAGCGAACCGATTTCAGAAATCGCCAGACGTGCCGACGTCAGCCAGCCGACGGTGATCCGGTTTTGCCGCACCATGGGTTGCCAGGGCCTGGCTGATTTCAAGCTGAAGCTGGCCTCAGGCGTCACGGGCACGGTGCCGGTTGCGCACAGCCAGGTTCACGTCGGCGATTCTTCGCTGGATGTCGGCGTCAAGGTGGTCGACAACACCATTTCAGCGATGATGGAAGTACGCGACAACCTCAACGCCGATACCCTGTCGCGGGTGATCGAAGCATTAAGCCAGGCCAGCCGCATCGAATTCTACGGCTTCGGCAGCTGCGGCCTGGTGGCGGAAGATGCGCAGCAAAAATTCTTCCGCCTGGGGATCCCATCTTCGGCCTATACCGATCCGCAGTTGCAGGAAGTTTCTGCCGCCATGCTGAAAAGCAGCGACGTTGTCGTGGTGATCTCCAATTCCGGACGTTTGCGCCATCTGGCGCCGGCAGTCGAGGTTGCGGTGCATTCCGGCGCCACCATCATCGCCCTGGCTCCAAGCAATTCGCAACTGGCCAAGCGCGCGCACTACACGCTGGCGGTCGAGCACGACGAAAGCAGCATGATGCATATTCCGATGGTTTCGCGGATCTTGCTGCTGCTACTGATCGACGTGCTGGCCGTGGGCGTATCGCTCAACCGTTCCAGCCCGTTTGCCGAATTGCAGCGCCAGGCCAAGCGCGGCATCCTGACCCATATCGCTGCGCTGGGCGAATCAGCCAGCGACAAGATCACTGCTGAAGGCGATGGCAAGCCGGTGCAATCGGCGCGTACCGATCAGGAGGTGACCTTGTCGCCGAATGTGATTTCACATATCAAGTAATCACTAGGGCCTGTTAACATTCAATTTGGGAGTGCGAACGCGCGGCAGGCGTTGCGTGCCTAGGCGCAGCGACGCGACGTAGCGGTGCTACGGCAAGGATGCGGATGGCCGCCCCCTGCAACAACGGCATGCGACGCCTGCCGCGCGTTCGCACTCCCAAATTGAATGTTAACAGGCCCTAGTACTTGCACGGCTGCTTATTCTTTTCGCCAAGAGAATAAGCAGCGTAAAGAACCAACACGCCACCGCATCTTCCGCTCTAGATGATCCGTCGCAAGGTATTGTCGCGCTTTACAAAGTGATGCCATAGCGCAGCCAGGGCGTGCAAACCGATTACCCCATAAAATACGTTGCCCAAGGTTTCGTGCATGTCTTTCACTGTCTTGGCCAGATCATGGTCCGGGCCGATCACCGTCAACGAGCCTAGCCCGGGCAAGTCGACTGGATGGCCGCCGAGATTCACGGTCAGAATGCCGAGTATGGGTTGGACGATGATAAATATGTATAGCACCAGATGCGATGCTTTTGACAGCAATTGCAAGATCGGCAGATCCGTTTCCGGCGGTGGTGGCGAACGTAAGCTGCGCCAGGCAACCCGGATGACAGAGAGTATCAACACGCTAAAGCCGGCCCAGAAGTGGGTGGCAGTCCAGAAAATGCGTGAAGCGCTGCCTTTGGGGCCGCGTATTTCGATGGCCAGATAGGCCAGGGCGACCAATATGAAAATAGCCCAGTGCAGCAGGATGGCAGGCCGTGAAAATCGTTCTTGGGGAGAGAGTGCTTGCATTGGCTTTTGGCTCGGGCGATGACCTTGCGATTCTGTCACAGGGGCACGGTAAAAACAATGCCGCTTCTGGTTGCCAGCTTGCAAACAGTGCGACAAATCCCGCGCCCATAAAAAATGCCCATTCGCACGCGAATGGGCAAAATCTGGGAGTTACCCAGGGACGTCTTTCACTAATGCCGCTTACGCAGCAGGCACCACGGTAATGCTGGCAAGGTCAATCGGTGCGCCGAGCTCAAGCGGCGCGCCCATCGACGCTTGCTGTCTTAGAACGAGTGGCTGATACCAGTGTAGAACGTGTTTTGGTTCTGTCCGGTCAAGCCGGTGCTGTCGCCGGTTTGAACCTGGAAATCGGTGTTCGAACCATTGCGGATAGTACCGATGCTCGCGTACAGCAGAGTCCGTTTGGACAGACTGTAGTTGGTGCCCAGCATGAACAGATTTGCGCTGCCTACGTCGTGGTTAAGCTTGACGTGATAAGCCGCGCCGATCAGCGTCAGAGCCGGGGTCAGCTGGTAGTTGGCGCCGAGCCAGAACTGATTGGCTTTGTTGGCTGCGCCCATGCCGCTGGCTGCCAGAGGCTGTGCCGGAGCCGACAGGTTTTGCCAGCCGGCGTACAGTTTTGCGGCGCCGAATGTAACATTGCCGCCGACGGTGATTTCCTTGGAGCGGGAGAACAAGCTGTCGTAAGTGCCGTTTTCGTCATGTGCCGTATCGTACATCGCCAGCAATTCATAAGTAGGCTGCACGAAACCAACTGCGATACCGGTGCTGTTGCCAATTCCTGAACCAGCTGGTCCGCGTGTAGTCGATCCTGCAGCTTCGCCGGCGCCGTACATGAGGTGCACGTAGAGGCCGCCCATATCTGGCGTGATGTACTGAATCTGGTTGCTGGTTTGTGGCCAGTTACGACCTTTGAACAAGGTCGACGTGCTCATGTTCTGTTGTCCGGTAGGATCGATGCTCCATACCCGGTCGCTTGGCAGCGCCAGATCGCGCCCGATTTTCACAGTACCGAAGCCACCGTTCAAACCAACGGTCGAACGACGATTAAACAGGCCGGTGCCGTTGAAACGGCCGGTGTCGGCTTGGAAGCCGCTTTCTAAAGTGAACATCGCTTTCAAGCCGCCGCCCAGATCTTCGGTGCCCTTGAAACCGATCATGCTGGTGCCCCATTCGTTACCGCCGACGCCCCATTGGCCGCCACGGATGGTATTGCCATTTGCATCTTTGCCTACTTGATTGCTTTGGTAGTTGATGCCAGCATCGACGCGACCATAGATGATCACATTGGTTTGCGCTTGTGCCTGGCTAGCGAATGCGCAAGCCAGAACTGCTGCAACTGCGAGTGGCTTGGCCAAAGGCATGGCTTTCAAAACAGATTTTCTCATTTCATCTCCTAAGTAAAAATGTGGCGTGGACCACTGCTTTCCGAGTCTTGTGTAGCTCGAAATTCTTGAATCGGACTTTGCTTATTGCGGGTACTTGTGTTTTGTACTTGCGTTCAATTGATGCCGACTTCTTTGTTGTTAAGGATGGTAAACCGGTTTATGAAATTTTTGTTTTATTTGTGTAGTTTTACTATATTTCTGTTGCTAATTTACAGCACTGGCAAATTTTTCATGCGCGTATTGCGTAGTTGTGGCAACGAAATGGTCTATTGAAAGTGCCTTTAATTGCCGGTTTTTGTATTTGTTTACTTGTGGAATCTTTTTTATCTGTATTTTTACTACAAGTAATTTTGATACATTTAGCTGCAATCGGGATGGCTGCCCAGGGAATTGGCGGCAGATCTAGCTTTTTTCCAGCAATGTGCGCACTTGTGCCAGTTGCGGTGGTTTGGCGCCGGCATTCAGGCAGGCGGCCGAGCCGCAGGCGACGGAAAATCGCAGATGCTGTAGCCAGTCAGGCGCCGGCGGCTGGCTGGATGAAGTGGCAGTTGTCGTGGCGGCGGCTTCCTGTATCAGCGAGAAGATCAGGCCGGCAATGCCGGCATCGCCGGCGCCTACCGTGTCGACCACAGTGATCGGCGGCGGCGCCACTTGCCAATATTGATCGCCGGCATGGATCGCCGCGCCCTGCGAGCCTAAGGTCAGCAACACGGTGGCATTCGGATTGAAACCGCGTAAGGTCGCCAGGGCGGCCTCGGTGTCGCCGGTGCGGAACAGGCCGGCCAGGTCTTCATCCGAGACTTTGATAACGTCAGCCAGCTGGGCCATTTTTTTCAGCACGGGGTCGTAACGCTGATCCATCACATTGCGGAAATTCGGGTCGTAGCTGATGTTTACGCCGCGGCTATGCAAATCCTCAGCCAGTTCGATCAAACGTCCGGCCAGCGGCGCACGGGTCAGGCTGATGCCGCCGAAGTGCACCCATGACGCAGCCTGCTGCCAGCCGGCGGGCAGTGCGCCGGGATCGAAGGCGAGGTCGGCGCTGTTGTCGCCGATGAAATTGTATTGTGGCGGCGTGGTTTCATAGACCACGGCCAATAAGGGCGAACGCGCGGCGCGCTGCAGGAAGCGCAGATCGAGGTCGGCGGCCAGGCTGGCTGCGTACAGTTCATCGCCGAACCAGTCCTGGCTGATGGCGCCGGCGAAAGCCGAGCAAACGCCCAGGCTGGCAGCGGCGCGGGCCACATTCCAGGTCGAGCCGCCGGTCTTGCTTAGCCATTGGTCGGCGCCGACCCGTATCAAATCGGTGAGTGCTTCGCCAGCGCTGATGAATTGCGGGAGGGGGCGGATGGATTGGGTTGTTTCAGACATGACAGCATCCAGGCAATGTTTAATATGAAGAATACGAAAATAGCTTAGTTAAGCTTGAAGCGTGACTCAGTCAAGCGGACTACCGACAGCCGCCAGCGATTCCAGGTACGCGCCCATCGGGTGGTAGAAATCGGTTTTGCCGTGCGGCGGCTTTTCGGGTCCGTAGCGTTGGTTGTCTTGCCGCAGGATGCGATACCAGCCGCCGCGCTCCTGGTCGATCAAATGCGCGCTGCTGTATTCCCATAATTTGCTGTAGCTGTCCCAATAAGCCGGGTCGCCGCTACGTGCCGCCAGCAGCGCTGCGGTGGCCAGCGATTCTGCCTGCACCCAGAAATATTTGTCGCTGTCGCAGACCTTGCCATCGGGCGCCAGCCCATACACCAGGCCACCGGCTTCCTGATCCCAGGCGGCCGGCATGGTGACATCGAACAGCGCTCTGGCGCGTGGCAGCAGCCAATCGGCGCCGCCTTGTAAATGTGCGCGATGGCGCTCCAGCAGCAACAGCAACTTGGACCATTCGGTCATGTGACCCGGCTGGAAGCCCCACGGGCGGAACATATTGCTGCTGTCGTGGCGGTTGTATTCCCAGTCGACGCTCCAGTCGGCATGATAGTGTTCCCAGATCCAGCCGTCGGCCAGCGCCGCCTGGCGCACGGTGATGTTATGCGCCAGCAGTTCGGCGCGGTGCAAATAGCGTTTTTCGCCAGTCGCTTCAAATGCGGCGATCAGCGCTTCGCAGCTGTGCATATTGGCGTTCTGCCCGCGGTAAGAGGACACCGCGCCATCGGGCGTAGCTTCGTCGGCGTACAAGCCGTCGGTTTCCGACCAGAACAGCTTTTCCATCAAATCGAAGGTGGCGCCGATACCTGCGGCTGCTTGGTCGATGCCGATGCGTAGCGCGTGGGCGTGCGCCAGCAGTACGAATGCCAGGCCATAGCAATGCTGGGTGCGATCGACGGCTACATTGTTTTCCAATACCCAGGCGTAGCCGCCGTAAGATAGCTGCCAATGCCGTTCCTGTAAAAAGCGCAAGCCATGCCGTGCTGCTGCGCGATATTCTTCCTTGCCGTCGAGGCGCCAGGCCAGGGCGTAGCAAAACACCATCCGGCTGCTGTTGACCAGATGCCGGCTGGCGCCATCGTAGACGCTGCCGTCGTCGTTCAGGTAATGGAAAAATCCGCCGTCGGGATCAATCGCGCGCGGATGA
This sequence comes from Collimonas sp. OK242, assembly GCF_900107095.1. Classification (GTDB taxonomy): domain Bacteria; phylum Pseudomonadota; class Gammaproteobacteria; order Burkholderiales; family Burkholderiaceae_D; genus Collimonas. Next base: position 53,422 of record NZ_FNOR01000003.1, on the reverse strand, counting down.
AAGAAGGCGATGTCGCGGCGCATCCTGTCGCGCAGGAATTCAGGATCGCGGTAATTGCCATTGCCGGATGGGGAAGATGCTGGTCTCATGTAGGTATTTTTTATAGGCATGTCGTTGCCGCCAGGGCGCCGCTAACAAAACGAAAAACAAAAAAATCAGCGAAAAAATGAATCGAACTGCATGTCGAACTGCTGCAAGGCTTTCTGCGCGTTCTGCATTTTCTTGCGGAATTCAGGGCCGCGCTTGAGCGCCAGCCCGACCGCCAGGATATCGATCACCACCAGATGCGCCAGGCGCGCCGAGATCGGCGTGTAGGGATCGGTGTTGAAACTCAGGTCGATCGGCACCAGCACCGTGGCCAGTTCCGCCAGCGGTGTGCCGCTGGGACCGAGCACAATGATATCCGCGCCGCCTTTTCTTGCCAGCTGGACGCTGCGCAACAGAGCCGCATTGCCGCCGCGCTGCGAGATGGCGACCACCGCGTCGCCCGGTTGCAACAGCGAGGCCGCGATGCTGTGGATATGCGGATCGGAGTAGGCGACGGTAGGGACGCCGGAGCGGAAAAACTTATGCTGTGCGTCCGCGGCGACGATACCCGAAGTGCCCTGGCCGTAGAACTCGATCTTGTTCGCCTTGAGCAAAACATCCAGCGCTCTCTGGATCGCATCGGCGCTTAAATGGTTGCGCAGATCGAGCAGGGTGTTAATCGAGCGGCTGCAAATCTTGTTGACCAGATCGGCGGCGATATCGTCCTGCGCCAGCATTTCGTTGGCGCCAGGCAGGGCCACCGCCAGGCTTTGCGCCAGTTTCAGCTTGAAATCATGCCAGCCTTCGTAACCGATGGCGCGGCAAAACCGCACTACCGTCGGTTCCGATACTTGTGCGTTCTTTGCCAGGGCAGTGATGTTTTCCGCCAACGCCAGCTGTGGATTGTCGAGTATGGTCAGCGCGACTTTTTTCTCCGACTTTGACAGCAAGTCGATCTGAGTCTTGATCGCATCCAGTAGCATCGTCATTCGAGATCCTGACCTGGTTACAATTCTGGCAGCGCTTCTTCACGCCATTGCAAGCCGTCGCGGGCAATCAGGGCGCTGGCTGCTGCCGGTCCCCAGGTGCCGGCGGTGTAGGGAATAGGATCGTCTTCTTCCTGGTCCCAGAATTCCAGAATCGGTTCTACCCATTCCCATGCCGCCTCCAGTTCGTCGCTGCGCATGAACAGCGTCAACTGGCCGCGCAAGACGTCCAGCAGCAACCGCTCGTAGGCTTCCATGCGCGGCGATTTGAAGCTTTCGCGGAAATTCAGTTCCAGCTCAACCGGTTTCAAACGCATGCCGTCGCCCGGGGTCTTGGCCATCAGGTTCAGGGTCAGGCCTTCGTCCGGTTGCAAGCGGATGACCAGGCAGTTCGGTTCGAAGCTGCTGTTCGGCTGGGCAAAAATCGAGTGCGGGATGGTCTTGAAACGAATCACGATTTCCGCCAGCGAATCGGCCATGCGTTTGCCGGTGCGGAGGTAAAACGGGACGCCGGCCCAACGCCAGGTATCGACTTCGGCCTTCAACGCGACAAAGGTTTCCGTGCGCGAGTGCGGATTGGCGTCGGGCTCCTTGCGATAGCCAGGCACGGCGACGCCTTCGACATGGCCGGAGCGGTATTGTCCACGCACCACGTTTTGCGCCAGCGTAGTCGGCGTGAAGCGCTTTAGCGAACGCAGCACTTTGAGCTTTTCATCGCGTACTGCATCGGGAGTAATCGATACCGGCGGTTCCATGGCGACGATGCATAGCAGTTGCAGCAGATGGTTTTGCAGCATGTCGCGCAAGGCGCCGGAAGTTTCGTAGTAACCCATGCGGTTGCCGACGCCGAGTTCTTCGGCGATGGTGATCTGGACGTCGGAAATCCACTCCCGGCGCCACAGCGGCTCAAACAATACATTGCCGAAGCGCAGCGCCAGCAGGTTTTGCACAGTCTCTTTGCCGAGATAGTGATCGATACGGAAAATCTGCGATTCGGCAAATACCTGGCCGACTTCGGCGTTGATCTGCTTGGCGCTGGCGAGGTCGCGGCCCAGCGGTTTTTCCAGCACCACGCGCGAGTTGGAAGTGGCGAGGCCGCTGGCAGCCAGGTTCTTGCAGATTTTCGAGAACAGGCTAGGCGGGGTCGCCAGGTAAAATACATTGGTAATCGCATGGTCGGGCCGCATGGCTTCGACCAGGGCCTGGTAGGCAGCCGCATCGGTGGCGTCCATGCCGACGTACTTGATGCGCTTGCAAAAACGCTGCCAGACGGCGGCGTCGAAGCTTTCCTTGCTGACGTGCGGCTTGGCATCCCGCTCTACATGCTTGATGAAATCTTCGTCGCTGCTGTCATGCCGGCCGATGCACAGGATGCGCGCATCCGGCGGCAAGTCGTTAGCGCGGTCGCGCGCATACATTGCCGGCAGCAGCTTGCGCATTGCCAGATCGCCGGTGCCGCCAAAGATTGCCAAATCAAATTCTGCAAGAGCCATGGTAAATGAGACCTATAAATTACTGCCGCTTTTTTAAAACCCTCGTCATCCCCGCTATCTCGGGGACGACAAGAATGTATGAATGATATGTAACTCCGTTACGACAAAGCCGTACGCGCCATCGCAATCAAGCCGTTGGTCGAACTGTCGTGGCCTTGCGGGGCCGGGGCGGTGGTCAGTTCGTTCAAGATATTGCTTGCCAAAACCTTGCCCAGCTCGACACCCCATTGATCGAAACTGTTGACATCCCAGATAACGCCCTGGACGAATACTTTATGTTCGTACAAGGCGATCAGCGCACCCAGGTTGGCGGGGGTCAGCGCTTCCATCAAGATGGTGTTGCTGGGGCGGTTGCCGGGGAAGGTGCGATGCGGCAGCAAGGCGGCGATCTGCTCCGGCGGCATGCCTTTGGCCTGCATTTCGGCTTGCACTTCGTCCGCGTACTTGCCGCGCATCAGCGCTTCCGACTGGGCAAAACAATTGGCCAGCAGGGCGGCCTGGTGGCCGGGCAACTGATGGCTGGCGTTCAAGGTCGCAATAAAATCGACCGGCGTAATGTCAGTGCCTTGATGCAGCAATTGAAAATAGGCATGTTGGCCGTTGGTGCCGACATTGCCCCAGACGATCGGGCAGGAGGCAGCTTCAAGCGTACGGCCGTCGATGCCGACGCGCTTGCCGTTGCTTTCCATTTCCAGTTGCTGCAGATAGGACGGGAAATTTCCCAGATCCTGATGGTAGGGCGCAATCGAGACGGAGCGGTAATCGAAGAAATTGCGGTACCAGACGCCCAGCAACGCCAGGATCACCGGCATGTTCTGTTCCAGCGGCGCGCTTTGGAAGTGCTGGTCCATGGCGTGGGCGCCGGCCAGGAATTCGCTGAAGCGGTCGAAGCCGACCGCCAGCGCTACCGGCAAGCCGATCGACGACCACACCGAATAGCGGCCGCCGACCCAATCCCAGAACGGGAACATATTGGCCGCATCGATGCCGAACGCGGTGACGCCCTCGACATTGGTGGAGACCGCAACGAAGTGCTTGCGCAGATCGGATTCCCGGGCGCCAGCCGCATTCTGCAAAAACCAGTTGCGCGCCGAATGCGCGTTCATCATGGTTTCCGCGGTGGTGAAGGTTTTGGAGGCGATCACGAAGAGCGTGGTTTGCGGATCGACTTGTTTCAGCACGGCATCAAGATCGTCGCCATCGACGTTGGAGACGAAGTGCAGATGCAGGTCGGCACGCTGATAGGGACGCAATGCCTGGCATACCATCTTGGGGCCGAGATCTGAGCCGCCGATGCCGATATTGACAATGTCCGTGATCGGCTTGCCGCTGTATCCCAGCCACGCGCCGGAACGAAGCGCGTTGGTGAAGGTCTGAATTCTTTGCAGGACCGCGTGCACATCGGCGCTGATGTGCTGGCCGTCAAGCTCCAGGGCTGGCAGGCTCGGTGCGCGCAGGGCCGTGTGCAATACCGCACGGTTTTCGGTAGTGTTGATTTTTACGCCGGCAAACATTGCCTGGCGCTGTGTTTCGACCTGACGTTCGCGGGCCAGGGCAAACAAGTGCGCCATGGTCTCCGCGCTGACATTGTTTTTTGCATAATCCAGGAACAGGCCAGCCGCCTTGAGCGAAAACTGTTCAAAGCGCGACGAAGGGGACCGGGCTGAAAACAGTTCGCGCAACGATAAATCTTTGACTGCTGCGTAATGTGCATGCAAGGCTTGAAAGCTGGCGGTAGTATTAAGCGCTGGTTGTGGCATATCCGGAGTCTTTATTGTCGGTCAGGAATTTATACGACTATACAACGTTGACGGTAATTTCACTACAAATTATTTTGTAATATACCTGCCTGGAGTCGGTTTAGCATTGTTCGGCGCTTTCTGGCAACCGCATGGCTTGCCATTTCTCCAAGATAATCGTTATAGTTTGTCGTATGGCTGATGGTGCAGTTGCCTGGTTGGGACGTGCCTGCTTCAAAAATACAGATACGGGCAGGCGATGATGATTAAAAGGGCGGTGAGTTAGCATTGCCTTGTTATTTTGTAGTAAAATTTCAAATCTCTACTGTTTCAAGGATCAAACCATGTCTGTTCAAGCCAGCGTCGCCAAAGTCACCGAACGTATCGTTGCCCGCAGCCAGCCTTATCGCAGCGCCTATCTGGCGCGCCTGGAGCACGCGCGCCGTCAGGATGTACAGCGTGGGGCGCTGTCATGTACCAATCTTGCGCACGGCTTCGCCGCGTTTCCAAGCAATGACAAGTTGAGACTGAAACAGGATAAAAGTTCATCGATCGCGATCGTGTCTTCCTATAACGACATGTTGTCTGCGCATCAACCGTTCGAACGCTTTCCGAAAATTATCAAGGATGCAGTGCACGCCGCCGGCGGCGTCGCCCAGTTCGCCGGCGGTACGCCAGCGATGTGCGACGGCGTGACGCAAGGCCAGCCGGGGATGGAGTTATCCTTGTTCTCGCGCGATGCGATCGCGATGGCGACGGCGATTGCGCTGTCGCACAATATGTTCGATGCTGCGGTGTATCTCGGCATTTGCGACAAGATCGTGCCGGGACTGTTGATCGGCGCTCTGCATTTCGGTCACTTGCCTGCCGTGTTCATCCCCGGCGGACCGATGACCAGCGGCATGAGCAACAAAGAGAAGGTGAAGATTCGCCAGCTCTACGCCGAAGGAAAAATCGGCCGCGCCGAATTGCTGGAAGCCGAATCCCAGTCCTATCACAGCGCCGGCACCTGTACTTTCTACGGCACCGCCAACAGCAACCAGATGCTGATGGAGGCGCTCGGCTTGCATCTGCCGGGCTCCGCATTCATCACCCCGAATACGCCGCTGCGCGATGCCTTGACGGCCGAGGCGGCGCGCCAGGCTTTGAAGATCACCGACCGCGGCAATCAGTACCTGCCGGTCGGCCATGTGGTCAGCGAGAAAAGTATCGTCAACGCCATCGTCACGTTGCTGGCGACCGGCGGTTCCACCAACCACACGCTGCATCTGGTGGCGATTGCCAAGGCCGCCGGGATTGTCATCGACTGGAACGATTTCGACGCGCTGTCTACCGTGGTGCCGCTGGTTACCCGGATTTATCCGAATGGCGACGCCGACGTCAATCATTTCCACGCCGCCGGCGGCACCGGTTTCGTGATTCGTGAATTGCTGGATGCCGGCCTGATGCATGAAGATGTCAAAACCATCCTCGGCGACAGCCTGCGCGCGCATTGCGCCGAGCCGTTCCTTGAAGGCGAGTCGGTGGTGTTCAAGCCGGCGCCGGCATTGAGCGGCGACGACTCGGTATTACGGACTGCGGCCGCGCCATTTTCTGCCGACGGCGGCTTGCGCCTGCTGACCGGCAATCTGGGACGTTCGGTCATCAAGATTTCCGCAGTGAAGAAAGAACATTGGGTAGTGCAGGCGCCGGCGCTTGTGTTCCATTCGCAAGAAGCGTTCATGAAGGCTTTCCGCGCCGGCGAACTGGATCGCGATTTCGTCGCGATATTGAGTCATCAGGGCCCGCGCGCCAACGGCATGCCGGAATTGCACGCCCTGACGCCAGCGCTGGGCATTTTGCAGGATGCCGGCCGCCATGTGGCCCTGGTCACGGATGGCCGCATGTCGGGCGCCTCCGGCAAGGTGCCGGCGGCAATCCACGTGACGCCGGAAGTCCTGGCCGGCGGCCCGCTGGGCCTGGTGCGGAACGGCGACATGATTCGCATGGATGCCGAGCAAGGTATACTGGAAGCCTTGGTGCCTGCCGATGAATGGGCGCAGCGCCAGCCGCTGGCGCTCGACTTGTCAGCCAATCAGGTTGGCATGGGCCGCGAGCTGTTTGCGATGTTCCGCCACACAGTGAGCGCGGCCGAAGAGGGCGCCACCAGCTTTGGCTTGCCGCCGGTTTTGCATGGCACCGTATCCGCCGATCATTCTGAACAACCACAGAAAGCAACGACATGACATCCACAAATCTCCTTTATGGCAATCAGCTGTTAGACATCATGCGTGCATCGCCGGTGATTCCGGTGATTGCGATCGACGATATCGAGCATGCGGTACCTCTGGCCAAAGCCCTGGTCGCCGGCGGGATTCGCGTACTTGAAGTGACTTTGCGCACGGTGCATGGTTTGCCGGCAATCCGCGCCATCGCTGAGCAAGTGCCGGGTGCGATTGTCGGCGTCGGCACCTTGACCCAGGCTGACGAGTTCGTCGCTGCCCGCGATGCGGGTGCGGTGTTCGGCGTTTCGCCAGGCTTGACGCCAGCCTTGATCGCTGCCGCCAAGTCTAGCGGCCTGCCTTTGCTGCCAGGCGTGATGACGCCATCCGAAGTCATGGCTGCGCGTGAAGCCGGTTTTCGTCAGTTGAAGCTGTTCCCCGCAGTGCCGGCGGGCGGCGTCGGCATGTTGAATGCGATTGCCGGTCCTTTGGGCGACGTGACCTTTTGTCCGACTGGCGGCATTTCGCTCGATAGCGCGCCGCAATTCCTGGCCTGCAAAAACGTTGCCTGCGTCGGCGGCTCCTGGCTGACGCCTAAAGAACTGTTGAAATCCGGCGACTGGGCACGCATTACCGCACTGGCTGTGGCCGCCAGCCAGTTGCGCAAGGCGCTCTAAGCTATCTCCCTCCCGAGGACGCTGCCGCGGCCGGTTAGCCGTGGCAGCGTTTTTGACGCACTGTACTTCCTCCCTGCATTTTCCTCTCGGTATTTTCCTTTTTATCTCCCGCATCTTTGTTGTTGTAAAAGCCATGTTTTTCCGATATTCATCGGGTAAATTCGATGCTATCGTAGCCTTAAGACATTCGGGTAATAGTTTTCGCCAATCCCATTACTGGACGTCATCAAGGAAATTGGCTATAATGGCAAACTCTCAACAACATGTTGCTGCCTCAACGGCACATTGTTGGGTTTCGTGACTCGCTCAGCGGGTTGTCTCACGCTTCGGCAACGCCGGAGTTTCATCAAAGTCGAGAAGTTTCTCGCATTCTTTGCCGCCCCATGCGGCAGTCGGCTTGTTCAATGTCCTCCCCGCGGGAAGACCGGACGAGATCATAAAAAATTGATGTTGTATGTCGCGCTGACAGGTTCCGGCTACGCCTTTGCGGTTCCGTGCCCGCCGATCATTCACTACGCAGCGGAAAAGAAATCCGGTTGCTCGCTCGCAGGCAAACGCCTGGGCGCCACGACCTGGCCGCTGCATATGCAAGGGAGTAAGCATGACGAATAGCTATCGCAACGCCATGGTTGGCGCAGCCATCACTATGCTGGTCGTGGCCGCCATCGGCTGGTCGATCGGCCCTGCGGTCATCCAGCAATACCAGGGCGACTTGATGTATTACACCGGCCGTCACCTGGTCCTGGTCGGATGGTCGATGTCGCTGGCGCTGCTGTGCGGCATTCCTGCCGGCATCTTGCTGAGCCGGCCATATTTCGCGCGGCACGCCGAGAAGTGGATGCAAATCTTCAATATCGGCAACACCATCCCCTCCATGGCAGTCCTGGCGCTGGCGCTGGCCTTGTTCGGCATCGGCGACAAGCCGGCCGTCATCGCCTTGTGGCTGGCGGCGCTGCTGCCTATCGTGCGCAATACCTATGAAGGCTTGAAGCAGGTCGCGCCGTCCATGAAAGAGGCGGCCAGGGGCATAGGCATGAAGCCGCTGCAGGTGTTGTTGCGGGTCGAACTGCCGAATGCCTTGCCGATCATTGTCGGCGGCGTGCGTACTGCATTGGCGATCATTGTCGGGACCGCACCGTTGTCGATCCTGATCGGCGGCGAAAGCCTGGGCGGCCTGATCTTTCCAGGCATCTACCTGAACAACCACGGGCAACTGCTGCTGGGCGCTACCGCCACCGCGGTGCTGGCGCTGATGCTGGATGCGATCGTCGCGCTGGGCAGCAATGCCTACTTGAGCAAACGCGGGCTGTTGCGCTGATGCCTGCCTATTCTGAAAAGGGAGCACACATGAGAAATCGATGTATTACAGCGTCACGTATTACAGCGTTGCTGGTTTTCACGCTTGGCCTGTTCGGCGTGGCGCCAGCGAGCGCGGCCAATCTGGTAGTCGGCGGCAAGAATTTTACCGAGCAATTGATTCTGTCGTCCATGACGCAGCAATATCTGAACGCCAAGGGCTACACCGTCGATCTGAAGAGCGGCCTCGGCACCACCATCATGCGGCAGGCGCTGGAAAGCGGGCAGATCGATATCGTCTGGGATTACACCGGCACCGCCTTGATTGTGTACGACAAGATAGATGAGAAGCTGGACCAGGACCAATCCTATCAAAGGGTCAAGGCGCTGGATGCGCCCAGGAACCTGGTCTGGCTCAATCCGTCTGCGTTGAACAATACCTATGCGCTGGCGGTGCCGCAGAAGCGCGCCGATGAAGAGGGTTTGAATACCATCGAAGACCTGGCGCACAAAATCAACCAGGCGCGGCAGCAAGATCCCGATAAAAAATTTCTGATGGGAGTCGATTTCGAGTTTGCTTCGCGCCCCGACGGCCTGGCGCCGCTGCAAGCGCTGTATGGCTTCAATCTGGACCGCAGCGAGGTCAAGCAGATGGATGCGGGCCTGGTGTATACCGCCTTGCATAACGAGCAGTTGCATGTCGGACTGACCTATTCGTCAGACGGCCGGGTCCAGGGCTTCAATCTGAAGCTGCTGCAGGATAACAAAGGTTTCTTTCCCTTTTACAGCGCGGTGCCGATAGTGCGCAAGGAAATCCTGGACGCCAACCCGCAGCTCGCCGAACAGATGAACGCGCTGTCAGCCAAGATCGATACCGCCAAGATGACCGAGATGAATAAAAAGGTCGATATCGATCAGTTGCCGATAGCCCGGGTTGCCGCAGATTTCCTGCGCGCCGAAGGCTTGTTATAAGGACGCCGCATGACATTCTTTAATTATTTGCTAAGCGCCTGGCCCGAAATCCTGCATCTCACCATCCAGCATCTGATGCTGGTGAGCGTTGCCGTCGGCCTAGCGATCTTGATCGGCGTGCCGTTCGGGATTGTGATGATTCGCCATCGTTGGCTGGCCAGTCCGATGATGGGCCTGGCTACCGTGATTCTGACGCTGCCGTCGATCGCCTTGTTCGGTTTGATGATTCCCTTGTTTTCCCGCTTCGGCCAGGGACTCGGACCGCTGCCAGCGATTACAGCGGTATTCCTGTACTCCTTGCTGCCGATCATGCGCAACACCTACCTGGCGCTGGATGGCATCGATCACGGCATCAAGGAAGCCGGCATCGGCATCGGCATGACCTTCTGGCAGCGGCTGCGGCTGGTCGATCTGCCCTTGTCGGTGCCGGTCATCCTGGGCGGCGTCCGTACCGCCGTGGTGATGAATATCGGCGTCATGGCAGTGGCGGCGATTATCGGCGCAGGCGGCCTGGGCGTCCTGATCCTGCACGCCATCAGCCAAAGCAATATGCAAAAACTGGTAGTCGGCGCGCTACTGATCAGCTTGCTGGCGATGGTCGCCGACATGCTGCTGCAAGTCCTGCAGCGGCTGCTTACACCGAAAGGAATGCAAAAATCATGATCCAGCTCGACCAGCTCAGTAAAGTATTCACGCAAAAAGACGGTAGCAAAGTCAGGGCGGTGGATGAGGTTAGCCTGACGGTTGCCGAAGGCGAAATCTGCGTGTTCCTGGGGCCCTCAGGCTGCGGTAAAACCACCACGCTGAAAATGATCAACCGCTTGATCGCGCCGACTTCCGGCCGCGTGCTGTTGAACGGCGAAGATACTTCGGGTCTCGATGAAGTCAGCTTGCGCCGGAAAATCGGCTATGTGATCCAGCAAGTGGGTTTGTTTCCCAACATGACCATTGAAGAAAACATTACCGTGGTGCCGCGCCTGCTCGGCTGGGACAAGAAACGCTGCCATGAACGCGCTACCGAATTGATGGCGATGGTGGCGCTCGATCCCAAGCGCTTCCTGACACGCTATCCGCGTGAAATGTCGGGCGGCCAGCAGCAGCGTATCGGCGTGATCCGGGCGTTGGCGGCAGATCCGCCGGTGCTGCTGATGGATGAACCGTTCGGCGCGGTCGATCCGATCAATCGTGAATCGATCCAGAATGAATTCTTCCAGATGCAACGCCAGCTTAACAAGACCGTCATCATGGTCAGCCACGATATCGACGAGGCGATCAAGCTGGGCGACAAGATCGCGATTTTCCGCGCCGGCAAACTGGTGCAGGTGGACCATCCGGATACTTTGCTGGCGCGTCCTAAGGATGAATTCGTCGGTTCCTTCGTTGGCCAGGATGCGACCTTGAAGCGTCTGCTGCTGGTGCGCGCCGGCGACGCCGCTGCCAACTCCGCGACAGTGCGGGAAGACGCCAGCATGGCGACCGCATACGGCATCATGGATGAGCACGATTACCGTTATGTGACAGTCACCAATGCCGCCAATCATGCATTAGGTTATGTGGCAAGGCGCGATGCGCGTGGCGCGCAGGGTGCTTGCATCGGCAAAATGAAGCCGTTTGCCGTGAGTGCTGCGCCCGACGAGAATCTGCGCGTGGTGCTGTCCAAGATGTACAAGCACAGCACCAGCTGGATGCCGGTGATCGGCCAGGACAACAGCTATCTGGGCGAAGTTACCCAGGATTCGATCGCCGACTACCTCAGTTCCGGCCGCACGCGTGACCACTGATATGTCGCAGGCGGAGACCTGACATACCATTTACAATGTACGGCTTTGCCATTTGGCACAATCATTCTGGCGCCGTCATTCAAAATCCATGGTCAGGTATTCGAGGTGTTCCCCCGGAGCTAGCGCATGACGGCTGGCGTGATTGCTCTGGTATTGTGCGCAGCCTTGCTGCATGCTTCCTGGAACGCCATGCTGAAAAGCAGCGGCGATCGTTTATGGGCCATCACCTTGATGACCATAGGTTCAGCCGTGGCCGCTGTTCCCATTGTCCTCTGGGCGCCAATGCCGGCGCCGGCCAGCTGGCCGTACATTCTCATGTCGGTGGTGCTGCATGCCGGCTACAACCTCTTTTTGGTCCGCGCTTACCGGGCTGGCGATTTCGGCCAGTCTTATCCGATTGCGCGCGGCTCTTCGCCGCTGCTGGTGTCGCTTGGCGCGGCCTTGTTTGCCGGCGAACAGCTGGGAACCTTGACGCTGATTGGCGTGGCCTTGATTTCGATCGGTATCGTCAGTCTCGCGCAAATCAAGTTCACGCGGGGCAGCAGCGTGGCTGGCAGCCGGCAGTGGGATGCGCCGTTGTCGGCGTTCACCACCGGCCTTTTCATTGCAGGCTATACCATCGTCGACGGACTCGGTTCGCGCCTGGCCGGCAGTGCCGCATCCTATGCCGGCTGGATGTTCCTGCTGGACGGCTTGCCCTTGCTGGTGATTTACCTGTCGATGCACGGCGGCTTGCGGATCGCGTTGCGTGAACGCGCAACCTGGAATGCCCTGGGCGGCGGCGCAATGTCGCTGCTGGCTTACGGCATTGTGATCTGGGCGATTACGCTGGCGCCCATGGGGCCGGTTTCGGCTTTGCGTGAGACTTCGGTATTGTTTGCGGCACTGATCGCCCGCATGTTCCTGGGGGAGGCGCTGACTGTGCGCAGATTATTGTCGTGCGCGGTGATCGCGTTGGGGGCTGTGATGCTGGGGTGGTCGACATGAAGTATTGATTACGGCGTATTACTGACGATGTATGACTTGCGAGACGCACAATAAAAAAGGCCGCTGGAAATTTCCAGCGGCCTTTTCATTTATTGCGGGAATTACGAGGCGATCATCAGGATTGCCCGGCGTAATGACTGCTGCTTAGCGGTCGCCAAACGAGCGACGCGCACCGCTGTCGTTCGAACGATTGCCTTTGTAACCGCCGCCAGCGCCGCCTTCTTTGCGTGGCGCGCCTGGCTTGCTGAAAGTACGGCCACCCGGTTTAGCTGGGCCGCCGCGGTTGTCGCCTGGTTTCCAGCCGCCTGGTTTGTGGTTCGAGCGTGGCGCAGATGCTGTACGCTTTGGTTCGAAGCCTTCAACCACATCGACCGGGATCAATTGCTTGGTGAAACGTTCGATACGCTTGACGTTGACGCCTTCCGCGTGGTTCACCAGCGATACTGCAACGCCGTTACGACCAGCGCGGCCGGTACGACCTATGCGATGGACGTAATCTTCCGGGAATTTCGGCAGATCGTAGTTGAATACGTGGGTGATGGCCGGCACGTCGATACCGCGGGCGGCAACGTCGGTAGCTACCAGAACGCGCACTTGACCGCGACGCAGACTGTCCAGGGTACGGTTACGCGCGCCTTGATGCATGTCGCCATGCAAAGCAGCAGCAGCGAAACCGGCGATGTTCAGACGGTCGGCGATGGTGTCGGCGTCACGCTTGGTGGCGGTGAATACAACCGCTTGATCCATGGTGACATCGCGCAGCAGGTGATCCAGCAGGCGATTCTTGTGCGACAGATCGTCGACGAAGTGAACCTTCTGCTGAATGTTTTCATGCTTGGTGGCCGAACCGGCGATCTGGATGATCATCGGGTTCTTGGTGATGCGTTTTGCCATGTTGCCGACAACGCCATCCAGCGTAGCCGAGAACAACATGGTTTGACGCGACTCAGGCGTAGCGTCGACGATTTTTTCGATGTCGTCGATGAAACCCATGTCGAGCATGCGGTCAGCTTCGTCCAGCACCAGGATTTGCAGTTGCGAGAAATCGATCTTGCCGGATTCCATATGGTCGATCAGACGGCCAGGAGTCGCGACCAGAATCTCAGGATTCTTGGCCAGCAATTGCATTTGCTTTGGATAAGGCATGCCGCCCAGGATCGAGATCGCCTTGATGCGCTTCATGTGCGAACCGTACTTGTCGGTAGCGGTAGTCACTTGCAAAGCCAGTTCGCGGGTCGGTGTCAATACCAGCATCTTCGGTTGTGCCGGCTTGAAACGTGGACGCTCGCCGCGTGCACGGGAGGCTTGCATTTCCTGGTTAGGAGTCTTGCCAGCTGCAGCTGGAGCAACTTCTTGCTCCGAAGCGAATTTGTGTAATGCCGGCAGCATGAATGCTGCAGTCTTGCCGGAGCCGGTTTGCGAGGAAACCAGCAGGTCGCGGCCTTCGATAGCGGCAGGGATAGCTTGTTCTTGAACGCTTGTTGGTTTTGTGTAGCCAGCTTCGGTCAGTGCTTTGATAACGGACGTGTGGAGGCCTAGTGATTCAAAAGTCATTTTTTTCTTTCGTAAAGTGCAGCGTCATGAGCTGCAAAAAATCGTGCAAACAATCGGTATACGATGAATGCGACGAATGCAGCGAACGCAAAAAAGCAACGCCAACCAACGAAATGACTAAGAAACAAATACAAAGAAATTTCGGCACAAAAGCTTTGCGCCGGGACGGTGTCAGGATCGACACACAAGGCGGGAGGGCTTTTACAATGCAATGTCCCAATTTGAGGCCAGGACACGCTTAGGCTTGCGCAGCTACTTATTGTTTTTACAGCGTTGGCGAAAATCGATATGAACAAAAATCGTCATCAATCGGTATCCCGAAAATCCACTGTCTGCGCTCGTTATTGCAACGCAGCACAGAATAATACATTACTTTTGCATTTGACGCACCTTATTCATGCGAATGCTGTGAATTGGGGCCCGATTTGAAGCTGTACCGTTGCTTATGGTGCATTTTGGGCTTTGCATACGCAGATACACCCGATTCTTTGCAATTCAAACAAAAAACGCCCGGCTATGATGCCGGGCGTTTTTCGAGCTGAGATTCGTGCAGCAGCGTCTGGCGCATATCGACGCCGTCAGTCGCCGGATTATTCGGCGATGCCGCCCACCACGTGCGAGAAGCCGCCGTCGACGTAGGTGATCTCACCGGTGATGCCGCTGGCCAGATCCGACAGGAAAAAGGCGGCGGCATTGCCGACATCGTCTACCGTGACGTTGCGGCGCAACGGCGCGTGCTCGGCGACAAAGCCCAGGATCTTGCCGAAACCCTTGATGCCGCTGGCGGCCAGGGTCTTGATCGGACCGGCAGAAATACCGTTCACGCGCACGCCCTTGGGACCCAGCGATCCCGCCAGATAACGGACGCTGGCTTCGAGCGACGCCTTGGCCAGGCCCATCGTGTTGTAGTTGGGGACGACGCGTTCCGAACCCAGGTAAGTCAATGTCAGCAGTGCCGAGTTCGGGCGCAGCATCGGCAGCGCGGCCTTCGCCATTGCCGGGAAGCTGTAGGCGGAAATGTCGTGCGCAATCTTGAAGCCTTCGCGCGACAGGCCGTCCAGGAAATCGCCGGCAATCGCCTCGCTTGGCGCAAAGCCGATGGCATGCACCAGGCCATCCAGCTGATCCCAGGATTTGCCGAGGTCGGCGAACAATGCGTTGATTTGCTCATCGCTGCCGACGTCGCAATCGAAAATCAATTCGCTGTCGAACTCTTTGGCGAAATTGGTGATGCGTTCCTTGAAGCGCTCGCCGACGTAGGTAAACGCCAGTTCAGCGCCTTCGCGCTTGCAGGCTTGAGCGATGCCGTAAGCGATCGAACGGTTAGACAGCAAGCCCGTGATCAGAATTTTTTTGCCTTGCAGGAATGCCATATTGACTCCAGATGTGCGCCGTTTGTATTGCGGGCGTTGATGTGATGCTTGTGCACCGGATATTCTGCTTGAAGTTCTTATCGAACAGGGCAAGATTGTAGGGGTTCGCCGCGCAGACGGCAACCATGCCGGTTTTTTCAGGGCGATGTGTTTTTGATATCGACGGGGATCTGGCAATGACCCATGGCGCGGCCGCGCGGGTGCCATGGGTCATTTTCTACAGCCTCGGATCAGCTGCGCGAGTTCCTGGATGAGGCCAGAACCACGGGTTTGCTGTTTTTCTTCGCGGCAACCTTGTTCTTGCTGCCTGCGCTTGCTGTATGGTAGCGAACGTTGTGGCCGGCTTTCTTGCCGCCGGCAGAGGCTAGCATACGGTTTGGCACTTGCAGTTGCAGGCTTTGGCCGCGGCTGACGCCATCATGGTGCAAGCCGTTCCATGCCTTCACCTGGCTCACGCTGACGTGATAGCGCGAGGCAATCGATGCCAGGGTGTCGCGCTTGCCTACCTTGACGTAAATGCGGCGGGTTTCCGGCGCATCCGGCGTCACTGCCATGGTGGCGTTATCGGCGACTTCGGCTGTGATGTCGCTGTTGGCGGTTTCGGTTTTCGGCACCAGGATGGTGGAGCCGGCCTTCAGCAGCATTCTTGGCGGAATATGGTTGACTTCGCGGATCACGGCTGGTGTGGTGCCGAATCTGGTGGCGATGGTTTCAATCCGTTCACGGGCGCTGCTGACGGTGTGCGAAGTCCATGAAGACAGTGTCTGCGTCCACTGGGTCAGATTGTGTTTGAATTTTTCCGCATTGCTTTCAGGCAGCAAAATCTTGGTGTCGGCGCTGCCGATGATGACCGGCCGGTTGAACTGCGGGTTCAGGGCCCTGAATTCGTCCAGCGACAATTCTGCAAGCTGCGCTGCGACCTTGACGTCGATATCGCGGGTTTTGCCGATCGTGACGAAGTACGGCTGGTTGTCCACCTTAGGCAGCGAGACGTTGTACATCTCGGGCGCTGCAATAATATTCTTGACGGCTTGCAGCTTGGGAACGTAATTGCGGGTTTCCGCCGGCATCAGCGGCGCCAGGCTGTTGAAGTCGATCGGCAGGCCGGCGGCCTGGTTCTTGTTGATGGCGCGCTGTACCGAGCCTTCGCCCCAGTTATAGGCAGCCAGCGCCAGCTGCCAGTCGCCGAACATGCCGTACAGTTTTTGCAGATAGGTCAGCGCGGCATCGGTGGAGGCCAGCACGTCGCGGCGCTCATCCTTGAACATGTTTTGCTTGAGATTGAAATCGCGTCCGGTGGCTGGAACGAATTGCCACATGCCCGCTGCCTTGGCGCTGGAATAGGCTTGCGGATTAAACGCCGATTCGATGAACGGCAGCAAGGCCAGTTCGGTTGGCATGCCGCGTTTTTCCAATTCTTGCACTACATGAAACAGATAGCGCGAAGCGCGTACCGTGGTGCGTTCGAAATATTCCGGGCGGGCGCTGTAAAAATCGGTTTGGCTCACCACCTGCGGATTATCCAGATCCGGGATGCCGAAACCCTTGCGTATGCGGGCCCAGATATCGACCTGCTCCATGCCGAGCATGCCGGCGCTAGGGTCGTTTGGGTCGATTAAGCTGAAAGTGGGGGTATAGATCGAAATGTCGTTGGCCTGGGCCAAGAGCGGAGCGCCGAAAAAAGCGAGTGCGGCAAAAGCGATGGTCTTTAATTTTAGCTGATACATGGGTTCAATTTATGTGACCGGATGTCATCAACCGGTAATAATGGATTAGTTGCAGTGTACGTAAGGCAGTTTTCTCCCGTCAAGCAGAAATTGTACTGTTACATGCGATAAGTGATTGATTTATCAGGTATTAGTTTTAATAAATCGATATGCGAGGACTATCCTGCCAACAATAACAATAAATCACGACGATAGGCTGTTCTTGTTTGTCAGATATTTGTCGAATTATTTGTAATTTATTTGTAATTGTTTTTCCATTCGCGCAGCGCCGCGAACGCTGCTACGGGATCGGTTTCCCGCTGTTTATCGGCGAGGCGGCCGCTGGCTTGCAGACTGGCAAGAATGGTTGCTTGCTGGTAACGCAGGAAGGGGTTGGTGGCGTTCTCCAGCGCTATGGTCGACGGCACGGTGGCCTGTTGCCGCTCGCGCTTGCCTTGTTCGCTTGCCATGCGCGCCACCAGAGCGGCATTGTCCGGCTCTACCGCCAGTGCAAACCGCAGATTCGAGACGGTGTATTCATGCGCGCAATACACCAGGGTGTCGCCCGGCAAGCGGCTTAGCTTGGCCAGCGAATTGACCATTTGTCCCGGACTGCCTTCAAACAGTCGTCCGCAACCGCCGGCGAACAGCGTGTCGCCGCAAAACAGCCAAGGCTGGCCTTGCGCCACGTAGGCGATATGGCCGCTGGTATGGCCGGGAACATCCAGCACCGACAGCGTCAGTCCCAACTCTGGAATGGCGGCAGTATCGCCTTCGTTGAGCGGCTGGCTGACGCCGGCGATGGCTTCACCGGCGGGGCCGAATACCGGGATGTTAAAGTGCTGCAGCAAAGTTTGTACCCCGCCGACATGGTCAGCATGGTGATGTGTCAGTAAAATAGCGACAAGTACCAGGCCATGGGCGTCGAGTGCGGCCAGAATCGGCTGGGCGTCGCCGGGGTCGACGACTGCGGCATGACGGCCGTTGTGGATCAGCCAGAGATAGTTGTCGTTAAACGCCGGTACCGCCAATACGCGCATGTTCAATGATGTTGACTGGTTCAACGATTTATCAAATAAGGCAGGCATGGGATATCCGTCATCAGAAAAGTCCATTATAGCGCTCGGCCCCTGGCTGCAGACGCCCACCGGCAGTTACATGCTGGAGTGGGAGCAGGCGCGCCTGGATGCGATGACGGCAGATATCTTCGGCTTCAACGCAATGCAGATCGGCGTGCCGCAAATAAAGGCCCTGCAAGCGAACCGGATGCGCCACAAATGGCTGACAGACAGCCGTCTGCCTGAGGCTGGGGAAGTGCAATCCGGCGTGGTGGTCACCCATGATTTTGCTGAATTGCCGTTTGCCACGCAAAGCCTGGATCTGGTGGTGCTGCCGCACGTGCTGGAGTTCGCGGCCGAGCCGCATCAGATTCTGCGCGAGGTCGAGCGGGTGCTGATCCCTGAGGGGCAAGTCATCATTTGCGGTTTCAATCCAGCCAGCCTGTGGGGCATCCGGCAAACCGCGGGCCGCATGTCGGGCGTGCATTTCTTGCCGCAAAATGCCGAGTTCATCAGTTTGCTGCGACTGAAAGACTGGCTGAAGCTGTTGAACATGGAAGTCAATCGCGGTCACTTCGGCTGTTACGCGCCACCGCATACCAGCAGCAAATGGTTGCATCGCTTCAGTTTCATGGAGAAGGCAGGCAATCGCTGGTGGCCGTATTTTGGCGCGGTATACATTGTGCAGGCGATCAAGCGCGTCAAAGGCATGCACCTGATCGGCCCGGCTTTCAGCAAGCAAGTCATCAAGGCCGCGCGTGGGGTTCCCGCCACCAACAAGATTCACAAGACGGATCGGAACGGGGCAGAGTAGCAGCAGCGTAGTAAACTCTGGTCTTCAACCAGCGGCGTGTTGTGTAGTTTCGCGCGCCGCTAAAACAAAGCAGTGAAAGTGAATCAATCGAGTATGGATAAAGTGGAAATATTTGCCGATGGCGCCTGTAAAGGCAATCCCGGCACCGGCGGCTGGGGTGCGTTGCTGGTGGCGGATGGCAAGGAAAAGGAATTGTTTGGCGGCGAACGCAATACGACCAACAACCGGATGGAGCTGAAAGCGGTGATCGAAGCGCTGACCGCCTTGACACGGCCCTGTGAAGTGATCGTGTTTACCGATAGCCAGTATGTGCAAAAAGGGATCAGCGAATGGATTCATGGCTGGAAGGCGCGCGGCTGGAAAACCGCGGCGCGCGAACCGGTCAAGAATGTCGACCTGTGGCAAGCGCTGGATGCTGCACAGGCCCGGCATAAAATCGAATGGCGCTGGGTGAAAGGCCACGCCGGCCACGTCGGCAACGAGCGTGCCGACCAGCTCGCCAATCGCGGCGTAACTACCGTTGCATAAAGCCGCAACGGCATGCCGCGTTGTTGGCGGCGTTTTTTGCGAGCATGTTTTTATGTATGTTGTGATGTTTGAATTGACGATTAAGTGACCATGCGACAAATTGTTCTGGATACCGAAACCACCGGTCTCAACCCGCGCACCGGCGACCGCATCATCGAAATCGGTTGTGTCGAATTGATGAACCGGCGCCTGACCGGCAATAATTTTCATCGCTATATCAATCCCGAGCGCGACTCGGAAGAAGGCGCGCTGGCAGTTCACGGCTTGACCACCGCCTTCCTCAGCGACAAACCAAAGTTTGCTGAAATATTCGACGAGTTGCGCGAGTACACCCGCGGCGCCCAGGTCATCATCCACAACGCGCCCTTCGATCTGGGATTTCTGGATGCCGAATACAAATTCCTAGGCAAAGGCCCATTTTCGGGCGATATCGCCGGTGTTATCGATACCTTGGTGCAAGCTAAGGAAATGTACCCGGGCAAACGCAACTCGCTGGACGCCCTGTGCGATCGCTACGGCATCTCCAACGCCCACCGCACCTTGCACGGCGCCTTGCTTGACTCGGAGTTGCTGGCCGAGGTGTACCTGGCGATGACGCGCGGGCAGAATAGCTTCAGCATCGATTTGGGAGCAGGGCATAGTGCTACGGACGGCGACGGCGCGGTGATGGAATTGCCGCCTTTGGCCGAGATTGTCGTGCGTACGGCGAATGCGGAAGAGCTGGCTGAGCATGAATTGCTGCTCAACGGTTTGGACAAGGACGCCAAAGGCGCGTGCATATGGCGTCAGGCGGCCGTTGATACGGCGGAAAACCTGCCGCAAAAGTAATCTTGCAAAAAATCCACACAAGACACTAGCCACGAACGAGATTTGCTATTATAATTTCGCTTCTTTAGGCGCGTAGCTCAGCTGGTTAGAGCACTACCTTGACATGGTAGGGGTCGTTGGTTCGAGTCCAATCGTGCCTACCAGTATTCTCGACGTTTGCGGGGGTGCTGGGACAAATTCGGGGCAAATTCGAATTTGTTTGTAAGTGAATATCAGTGGAATGGAAGCGCAGTACGGCTTCCATTTTTGCTTTCTCCCTGCCGCGTCCGCGGAATCAATCCACTTCGCATACACCGTAAATGGCATTTTTGCATTTGCATGCCCCAGCTGGAGGCTGATGTATGTCGGGTTCACGCCGGCCATCAATGCTGTTGTCGCGTAAGCGTGGCGGGTTTGATATGTCCTGTGCGCACGACTCCCCAAACTCTTCAATGTCGGTTTCCAATAATGGTCCCGTTGGCTGCGCTCGTCATGCCACGGTTTTACGGTAACTGGATTCTCAAAGATCTCTGCCGACTTCATATAAGTGAAGGCTTTTTGCGCGTGAAGTACGGCGATAGCTCTGTCGACCAGGTCGACGTCACCCCAGCGCAACGCGATCAGTTCTTCGGGGCGCATACCGGTCATAAATGCAAATTCGAAATAATTCGCCAGCCGGAAAGAATGCGCTCGATACATTCTCGGAGAGACATGAATTATCCTTAATTGCATCTGGCATTTACCCCTCGGTCATTAATGGGGGGATTACCGAAGGACGTCGGTTCGAATGAAGAGATGCAACTCACATTTTTTCCGGCATAGCGGACGAGTGGTGGCTCGTAATCAGCCACTGCTTTCCATCCCACTTATAAGTGAACGTGTAGCGAGCTTTGACTTGATCCCCTGTCTCGGAAAACGTGAAGGTATATAGACCGGAGTCGACCGCTGTGGTGCAGTCAATCTCGATAAAGCTAAAGTTGATTCTTCCGACAGGCTTGTTGGTAAGGAAGTGATGAAAATAATCTTCTTTCTCCGCTGCCGTTATTCGTGGCTTGTTCGACACAGTGGGAAGAAGAATGGATCTTTCGGCATAGTTGGCGACAACCTTGTGTGGATCACCTGTTCGAAGTGAATTATTCCAGCGGTCGAACAGCGAAGAAATCTCTTGTTCATTGGTTGCCTTGCAGATTTCGACTTGTGAAACCGTAGAGGCAGCCTGAGAACTCAGCGGACCTGAGGCACACCCGGTCAGAGAGAAAGTAATAGCTGTAAGCGAAAGAAGTATTATTTTTTTCATGAAGGCAGTTTCCCTGGAATGATTTTCGCACGCAATGCAATGGCGTAAATTCGTCTGAACTGACGACAGCTATTGTGAAACGGGCGGCGTCAATGTTATGGCTTTAAAAGCGATTCTGTACAAATCCCTTGCCATGCTTTCTTAATGGGAAATTCTTGTCAACTGTTAAGAATGATAGTCGAACGTCAGCTTTGAACAAAGTTGGATGTCAGTAATGGGACAATTGCTGTATGCAAGAGTTGATTCTCTATTCTCCGGGGCAGATTGACCGCGATATCGATACGCGCCTAAGAGCATGGAATATTGACAAGAAAATACTTGCGACAAACTCTGCCGGGACTACGTAAAAATAGGGATTTCCCGACATTTCATGTCGATTGGTTGGGCTATTCTTCTGTCAGTCCAACTAATCAACGAAAGAGGCATCACATAAACCGGTGATGTATTACTTCTGCAATGCCCAATCTGCATCTTTCCTTATGCAATTCCCTCAAAGATGTTCTGATCTCAACTATGCCAATGCAAATCTGCATAGATGGTTGCGGCGATATCTCCGTGTATCCCAAGCAGCAGCGTTACATAACGAATATTCAAGACTGGCAAGCCATCAATTTTCGAGAGCGCATAGCTGTCGTAGTTTCGGCCATGGAATGCGATGAGGTTCCGGAAGGGGCTTTGCCTGTCAACAAATTACTGTGGAAAATCGCGTTTCAGAATGCCTGTCATTCCCCCTCTGACACCGTTGAATCGAATGACCTGATTAAGCTTGCGTCATGGCCCGATTTGATCAACCTCCCGGAAGACTTGATTGCGCCGGTAACACGTGTTTGTGCCTTGCTGTGGCGCAAACCGACCTTGGTCTATCTTGTCCCCAAAGTGCTTGACGCCTCTCCCGTGCAGACGAGGGCGATATTGAAGGTATTGCAGCAATTTGGTCATGTCAGGCTGGTCGCATATGGTGTGCCTGAGAAAAATGACCTTACCAAAGAACTCATCTGCGCATCGCCGCCAGATATGGCAAGTGCGCAGCACCCGATTTCGTTGATCGGAAAATTGTGGCAGCGATTGTTCAGGTCCTGAGAGGAACATCACGGTGGAATGGAGCATACTTTTTTTAGGACCGGCAGGGGCTGGTAAAACCCAGGCGATTCGCTTGATGAGCGACATTGAAGTCGTCGCTACAGAAGCCAAAGCTACCGACGAGGTCGCACTGTACAAGAGTCATACGACCGTGGCTATGGACATGGGGATAATGCAACTCGGCGAAGGCGACCGAATATTGTTGTATGGCGCACCTGGGCAAGACCGGTTTGATTTCATGTGGGATATCCTTTTGCAGCAATCGAAGGGAGTCGTCTTGCTCATTGACCACAGTCGCAGCGATCCGGCCGCGGACTTGTCACATTATCTGGACCAGCTGGATCGCCGCGGGGGAAAGCGGCGGCCAATGGTCGTTGGCGTGACGCACACCGATGTGGCGTCGGATTCATCAATCGATCTTTACCGGGAGCAGATCAAGAACCGATCCGGTTTATACGATATGGGAGGCCTTCCAATATTGACGATTGATGCGCGCAACCCCCAAAACGTAAGAACTTTATTGCTCGCGCTGACCGCCATGGTGGATATGAGTGAGCGGTTTCCTAGCGGTGTCGACGTATGAATTTTGCATTGCCGCACACGTTGAGTTTGCAAAAATTTGGCGTTGCCTTTGCCGATCGGGTGATATTGCATTCGGTAGATTTATCTCTGCCGGCAAAAGGCTGCACGGTGTTGCTTGGACCGTCTGGAACGGGAAAATCGACCTTGTTGCGCACCCTGGCGGGATTCAATGACAGTAATCCGGCGCTGCGTACATGGGGGACCGCGCTATACGACGGGATACCAATGACGTCGCATAATCGTCCCGTCCTGTTGATGCAAAAGTCGACGCTGTTAATTTCCAATGTCCTGGAAAATTTGGTCTCTGCATTACCCAACCGCTCGTCTTTGACAAAGAGTCTGCAGATCGAATTGCTTATGGACGTACTCGCACGTTACGGGCTATCACGTCTACAGGACGTGTTGCCGCAGAAGATGATCGAGCTCAACGTTGAAACCCAGCGCATGATCGGGATCCTGCGGATGACAATCTCCAATCCGGCGCTTGTAATGATCGATGAGCCTACGGCCGATCTTGATCCGATTCAGGCAGAGTCCATCCTGACGCTTATCGAACGGATTCGCGAAGAACGCTCCGTGCTGGTTGTTCTGCATAACCTTTTGCAAGCACGGCGTCTTGGCGAACAAATCGTACTCCTAGCCAATCGGGTTATTCAAGAGCAAGCGGAATCGGGGAAATTTTTTTCGAATCCATCGAGTTTATCTGCCAAAGCGTTCTTACGGACAGGCTCTTGCCCCGAAGGCGCGCACTCTGATAATTTTATTGCTGCTCATCTCAGTGAGCGGCGAGTAGTAACAAGTAGTGCTACCGCTCTCACAAGAAGAATCAGTTCCGCCTGCGGCCCAAATGGTTTCAGATGGCTGTTGCCGGATCGCCTGGGAGGAATGCCGCGTCCGGGCCTGATTCATGACATTCGTTATGATTTTGATGCCGTCAAAGCGGTAGGCGTTACCCATCTCGTCTCTCTGACCGAAAATGCGGTTGATACTGCACTGGCCGGTGAATTTGGTATTAATTGGCTCTCCAGTCCCATTCCCGATATGGCTCCGCCGACAGTAGCGCAAGCCGTCTCCCTGTGCCGCATGATCGATGAATTGATTAGCCGCTCTCAGACTGTCGCAATACACTGCCTGGCCGGCTTGGGACGCACCGGAACGGTCCTGGCCGCTTACTGGATCTGGGCCGGTAAAGGAAACATCAATGCGTTGCAAGCGCTCGAGTTTGTCAGGCGCATTGAGTCAGGATGGGTTCAATCCGACCGCCAGTTGGAATTTTTAGAAAAATTTGCGTTGATCGTCGCAAATGAAAGACCGCAAACGTCCGCCTCATATGATCCGTTTTCATACTCCCCGTCACGGGATTTAGCACTTCAAACCAGCCATTTTTAAAGGATCTTTCGCTGTGAGTAATTTAGACAACATGCTGCAAAAAGCCATCACCTCCATTCCAGAATGCGTCGCTGCCGGTTATGTCGATCTTTCGTCGGGAATGTTGTTGGGCATCAAATCCGTCGATTCGCATCCGAACTCTGTCGTTGAGCTGCTTGCAGCAGCAACTGCCGATCTGTTTCAGGGGCCAAATGTCCAAGCCATTGAGAAATTGTTTCGTTCCGCACGCGGCGTCGCCGAAGATGGGCAGCATTATTTCCAGGAAGTCATTGTCAATAGTGAAAATCTGATTCATGTCTTCTTGCGTGGAAAGAAGCAAGAACAGGTCGCTTGCTTCGTATGCCGCAAAGGAGCGAATCTTGGCATGGTACTGACCAAAGCGCGCATGTCCATGCCAGAAATCGAAATGTCGCTATAAGCATCTTTCAATACGAAGAGGAATTTTTTCAAATTCCTCTTCTGTGAGATGGAAAGCATTTTATGGTCATTTGCAATGTCATGACATGAATACAAAAAATGCATCATTAGATATGATAAAAAAAACAGCGCGCACGCATTTGCGCAATCTTCAGGCAGTGTCTCCTGAAGTGCGGTCGTGTGCATTGATATCGTTTGATGGCCTGCTGATAGCATCTTTTTTTGCTGAAGGTGTTAACGGAGATCGATTTAGTGCGATGTGTGCGTCGCTGCTTGCGCTGTCGACTCAGGCGGCAAAGGAAGTTGGTCGAGGACAACTCCGCCAGATCATTCTCGATGGAGAGCACGGGCCAGTACTGCTGATCCGAGCGGGCATGGTTGGCGTTCTGATGGTAGCGGCGAATTCTTCCACAAACCTGGGAAAACTGATTCTCGATACACGTTCAACCGCGACCGATCTTGGCGCTATGCATTTGCAGGCTGTTGAATAATGCTGTCGGCCTGTCAACAGGCTGACGGGAGTATATGTTGAATTTGAAGAACAACTTTTTGATTTGATGCCATGTTGATAGTTGCACGGGAGCCGGAAATGGGATGGGGGTATCTGCGGCCTTGAAGGAAATGCCTACATGCATTTCGGGATCGCCCGATTGGAGTTGGCCTTGGCATTCGTCATTATCCGATCCAGACAAGGCATTGAATTGAGTACGGCGCCGAGCATCATCGCCACGACGTCGCCAGCTTCATATCCGATGCGATTTTCAAAAGACATCTTCGACAGGCAAGAATATGAATAAACCGGATATCCCCGCCAACGGCGAAATGCAGCAAATATCTGCCAGCGCAAGTAACGAATGGGACATCGAGAAACCCCCCGGAGAAATGTCGCGCCGCAGTTTTATTTCCAGCCTTGGAGTCTTGCTGTTGGCTGGGTACGGAGAAGTGGGTGCGGCACCCGCATCCGGCAGCGCAAGTACTGCCGGCATATCTGCTGCCACCGGAACGGCGACAACTTTCGCGAGCAAGGCATTTGTACATCCCGGCTTGCTGCATACCCAGGCCGACTTTGACCGGATGCGTGAAAAGGTGGCGGCGAAAGCTTCGCCATGGATCGATGGCTGGAACATCCTGACAGAGAACGGTCATGCCAGCTTGAACTGGATACCTCGTCCGCAGGAGGTGATCTATCGCGGGGGCGACGGTGAGCATAGCCAGAACTTCCCCCGTCTGTACAACGACATTGCCGCTGCCTATGCCTGTGCACTGCGATGGAAAATTTCGGGTGACACCGCCTATGCCGATAAGGCGGTGGCTATCTTGAATGCCTGGTCGGCGCTGACAGGAATAGGCGGCAATTCGAATGGCGATCTGGCCGCCGGCATTTATGGCTACGAATTCGCCAATGCCGCCGAAATCATGCGCTCTTATAGCGCTTGGTCTGCTGCCGATCTTGCCAATTTCCAGAACATGATGCGGCGTGTCTTTTACCCGATCAATCATGATTTCCTGATCCGTCACAACAATACCGAAGTTACTCACTACTGGGCCAACTGGGACTTGTGCAATATGGCCTCGATCATGGCTATCGGCGTATTGTGCGACGATCATGCCATGTTTAACGAGGCGGTCGATTACTTCAAGCACGGGGCCGGCAACGGCGCCGTCTCGCAAGCCGTTTATTATGTGCATCCAGGCTATCTGGGGCAGTGGCAGGAAGCCGGCCGCGACCAGGGGCACAGCACGATGGGCATCGCATTGATGGGGCCGATCTGCGAAATGGCCTGGAATCAGGGAGTTGATCTCTACGGCTATGACAATAACCGCTTCCTTGCCGGCGCCGAATACGTTGCCAAAACCAATCTGATTGAATCAGGAAATACGTTTTATACAGTGCCCTATGTCACTTACAACAATGTCGACAGAGTCAATCAAACCGCCTTGTCGACGGCTGCGCGAGGCACGGTCAGGCCGTGTTGGGCGCTGGTAGTCAATCACTACGTCAACCGTAAGGGTCTGGCGGCTCCTTATTCCGCGCAATTCGCCAGGCAGATCCAGCCGGAGGGCGGCGGCGGCAACTATGGGCCGAACAGCGGCGGTTACGATCAATTGGGCTATGGCACGCTGACCTGCACCCGCGATCCGATTGCACGCGGCGCCGCGCCCAGCGGCCTGACCGCGATTGCGCGTCCGGGGCAGGTCGTTTTGTCATGGTGGGGGACGGCGTATGCAACCAGCTATAACGTCAAGCGGAGCACGACCGCCGGCGGGCCTTACCGGACCGTCAAGACTGATATCACCGATCTGCTCAGCTACACGGACAACGGTCTTGCGGCCGGCACCTACTACTATGTCGTGACAGCAATGACGCCGTCAGGCGAAACCGCCGTCTCCAACCAGGTGACCGCGATTACGGCCGTGCAGCTGCTAACGCACCTGGCGTTCGACGATGGCCGCGGCGCCAAGGCAGCCGATACCAGTGGCCAGGGACACACCGGAACGCTGGTCAACGGCGCAACCTGGGCCAGCGGCAAGAAGGGCGGGGCGGTTTCGCTTAACGGCGGCAACGGCTATGTCAGCCTGCCGGCCGGCATCATGGCCGACGTCTCGGATTTCACTATCGCGGCCTGGGTCTATTGGAATGCATCCAGCAACTGGGCGCGGGTGTTCGATTTCGGCACCGGCACCGGCCACTTCATGATGTTGACGGCGCGCAGCAACGGTGGCTTCCCGCGCTTTGCGATGACGGTCAATGGCGGCAGCAGCGGGCAGGCGATCGATAGCAATGCAGTAATGCCGATCGGACAATGGGTGCATGTTGCCGTTACCCTGTCGGACAATCTCGGCACTTTGTACATCAACGGTAGCGTAGTCGGCAAGAACCCCGAGATGGTGCTTGCACCGTTCCGCCTGGGCAGTACCGGCCAGAACTGGATCGGGCGATCGCAGTTTGCCAATGACCCGTATTTCAATGGCCTGGTGGACGATTTCCGCATCTATCGCGGCGCTTTGAGTGCAATGGAAATCGCCGCCTTGATGTGACGTTTTGATTGCCGGCACGTATCTGGCCGTCATATGTCGACCTTGTCGGTTTCCAGGCCATGATGCTAGGGCCCCCTCGGAAGAACTATTTCTGGCGACGAACTCCGTTCATTTGGCCTTCCCGCCATCTTCGACCGGAATCTGAACCCGGATGGTGGTGCCGGCACCCGCTACGCTAAGGATATCGACACTGCCGTCGAGCATAAAAGCGCGCTCCCGGATGCCGGTCAGACCGAACGAATTTTTCTTGCGCAGGAGAGTATCAAAGCCTCTGCCGTTGTCGCGCACTTCGAGCAAATATTGCGCATCTTTTCTGTTCAACCGGATTTCCACCTGGCTGGCTTGTGCATGACGAGCGATATTGGTCAGGGATTCCTGCACAATGCGAAAAAAAGTCGTCGCCCGTTTCTCGTCCAAGACGATTGTTTTTTCATCGACGTGCAAAATGCATGGAATACCGGTGTTTTCCGAAAATTCATTCGCCAGCCATTCCAGCGCTGGCACCATCCCCATATCCAGTGCAGCCGGACGCAACGCAGAAACAATGTTACGTACTATCTTAATGGTGCTGTCGACCAGCGATACTTGCCGTTGGACTTTTCCTTGCAATGCCGGATTTTTCTCCCCGAACTCGATACCGATCACCGAAACTCCCATGCGCATTGCCGACAGGTATTGGCCGAGTTCATCGTGAATTTCGCGCGTCAGATGCTTGCGTTCCTCTTCTCGCGACTGTTCGAGTTCATAAGCGCGCTCACGCGCCAATCGTTCCTTCAAGCGCTGCCGAGCGAGCAATCGGCGGATACGATTGCGCTGCAACAGGAATGGCACCAGCAGCAAAAGTATGCCGCAGACATAATAGAAAAAGGTGGTCTGCCACCAAGGCGCAAGAATCACGATTTCAATTTCCACTGCCGGCGAAGACGTCTGCATGGCAACGTTCTCTGCCGTAACCTGAAGACGATAACTGCCGGGCGGCAAAGCGGAGTAGCGTGCTTCAGGCGTGGCGGTCTGCGACCATTCCTGCTCCAGACCTTTCATTCGATAATGAAATTCGATTGCCTCATGATTCTGAAACGAAAGCGCTGCGAATCTGAAGTTCAGCGCTCCGGATGTCCATGGTAGGCGAACGGGCTTGTCCGAGGGCAGTTGCCGGCCGTCGCCGGTGATGCTTTCCACCAATACGTTCAGGGAAAACGGTAAAAACAGGGATTCCGGTCGCAGAATATGTGATGCGCCATTGCTGGTTCCTACCCATATCGAAGCATCGTCATCTTCATACAGGGCGTCGGTATTGCTGTCGTTCCAGACCATGCCGCTTTGCTGATTAAAAAACCGCCATTGATTGCGATTCCATACAGCGATTCCGGCGTCGCTGGAGACCCACAGCCAGCCGCGGCTATCTTCAAGCAGCGCCAGAACGCTTTGCCTTTGCAGCTGCGGGGGGGTAATGTCACGGATATCCAAGGTGCCATCCTGTTCCGTAGCACGCCAAAGTCCTGCGTCCAGGCTAGCCAGCCATAAATTGCCCTTACTCGAACAGGCAACGGTATTCAGCTCTCCCCGAGGAGAGCGGTTTCCGGCAAAGCGGGGATTGCTCCATTCCTTGCCATCGAAGCGCAGCAGGCCTTTGTCGGAAACGAACCACAGCACGCCGGAAGCGCTTTGGCAGCCGTGGAAAACATTGACGTCTCCGGCTCCTGTCACCGACGATATTTCCTTCACCTGCAGCGGCGAGCTGCTTACATCGGGATGCCTGATGACATATAGTCCGCGCTGAGTGTTCAGCCAGAGCTGTCCGGATCTGTCGAAGAACATGCCGTTACTCACGGGCAGCTTGGCAATCACCGTGTCTTGCGTAGCGCCAGGCTCTCGACGCACCAGGGTTCCTGAAAGCGTGGTGGCCCAGGCGCGCCCTTTGCCATCTTCGATCATGCTGATCCACTCGTGCGAGCTGCCGCCGTAACGGCCTTGCAAAGTGGAGAAGCCGCCTGTTTTCTGCAGTACGGCCGATCCGGAGCGAGTGCCGACATGAAGCCGGCCTGCCTGGTCGCGCAAAAAAGACCATACAATGTTGTGAGGCAATCCTTGCCGCGAGGTCCAGTTTTCCCAGTCGGGGTAGCCAAGCCAATGAATCAGGCCGCGTCCCGCTGATCCTAGCCAGAGGCCGTTGTTCCCCCCATCCAGGATGGCGCTGATGCCGTCGCTCACGGTCAGTCCATTGCCTTCGGCGAAGGATTGCCAGTTCCGGCCATCCCAGCGGATCAGGCCGCTATCTTGCTGGCTCAAAATCATGCCGTTGTGGTCTTCGGCGAGAAGAGGAACGCGTTCCTGTTTCTTTTGTTCGTTCTGCGGTGGCGAGCGATTCAGAAACAGCCGGGTGTCGGGGGCTAATGCAAATACCTGTTTTTCGCCGCGTAGCCACAATGTCCCTTGGCGGTCGTGCAGCAAGGCGCCCCATTGCTTGGCCGGCAGGCCGTCCTTTTTGCCGAGGACGACTAGCTTGCCCTGGTCGTAATGGCATAGCGAATGGTCGCATCCCATCCACAAATCCCCCTTCGGCCCGACATGGACACTGTGAAGAGCTTGCATCTCCGGATGCTGCAACAACTGCTTCGCGCTGAAAAACTGTTGCGCCTGCCAGCTCACCCCGCCGTCCGCAGACGTGATCTGCCATATGTTGTCGTGGCTTAACGCCAGCAGACGGTCGGGGCCAAGCTGGGCAAAAACCTGGCCCCAATGAAAGGCAAGCTCCGCATTTTTAAACTGCATGGGCGCGAGCCGTTGGCCCTGCAACTGATACAAGCCTTTCAATGTCCCGATCCACAAGCGGTCGCTTGCATCGACATGCAGCGCGGCGATATACAGGGCGCCAGTCTCGTCGCTTATGTCAAATCGCTGAAAGTGCGCACCGTCATAGCGGAACAAGCCGTTTTCCGTGCCGACCCAGATATAGCCGTTTGCTTGCCGCGCGAGAGTGGTAACCCCCAGATTGCGTAGTCCATCCTCTTGGGTGTAGTAGTGCAATGGCAGTTGCTGGCAAATTCCGAGCATCGGGAGAGAGATTTGGCACAGAAATACGAATGCTCTCAGCCAACAACGCAGTGCCTTTATTACTTCAGATTGTTCTGGCATTCTTAAGAAACATTGTTGCTGTATGGCATCTTGTTGACGTTCGTTTGATTTTTTCGGGAAGGGGTGGTGAACCACGGCAAGCAAACTCCATGCCATTCAGGGGGGCAAAAGCAAATTCTTCTCCATCATCTTTACCCCGCCTGGTCCAGCAGCAAGAGTTCACGCCACAAGCGTATCACTTCCTCCCGCTCCGTTGGCCCAGCCCGAGGGGTTCATATACGGACACCATCAATTTGCAAGTAGTAACTCGGGGCCGTGGCGGAAGGTCAGATACGCATCCACATATTCGGTCTTCTGGCGGCGCCAGGATGGAATTTACTGATCTGCCTGGATTTTCTGGACCATTTCGAGAGTTGGCTTTCGGCCATCATGACCTGGGCCATGACTCGGTCGCCGCCGGAACGTTTTTTTCGACAATGCCCTTTTCCCAGCCGGAAGCGACATCACAGAAATCCGTTTCAAAAAGGTAATGGCCGCACATGGCTGCGAAGCGGGCATTCACGCTGCGTTCTTTACCTTTATGAACGTTGTCCACGGCAGTCTTCATGTTGTCGTAGATGCTGTGGCAAGGAATGCCGATCTCGCTTTCCTTGGCTTGATCGCATTGATCTTCCTATTCACGATGACCTATGCATAGATTGAATCGGCAGCATTGAAACTGTTTGCCGGTCAAGATCGATAAATAAGGAGTTTCCGACGATAACTCCCATTGTGCTTACAAGAAGATGGTGATTTCCTTATATGCCAAATTTCTGAGATTGATTATTATTTCCATTGAGAAATTTTAATATTGCTTGATGCATTTGGAGAGTTGCGGGAAGAAATGTCTGCCGACCGCGGCTAAAAACACGCGATAGGTTTCCTGAAAAGAAATGCGGGCGCGCCTATGAGTTTTACATGATTCATTTTCTTTTTGAAAACTAAATGCAGTCCATTAAAAATACAGAGGACGTCGGTGAATACGTTAAGAGTGCGAACAGATTGCTGGATGTCATCATGATCCAACTAGGACTGAAAAACGATGCTGCGCTCTCACTCTGTCTAAAAGTGACGCCGCCGGTGATCAGCAAAATTCGCCATAGCCGAACTGCAGTCGGCGCATCCCTTTTGATCACTCTTCATGAAATCAGTAATTTATCAATTGCTGAACTGAAGGGGGGATTGAATTCGAGTGCTCTTTGCGAGGATGGGAATGCATGAACTGGACGGTGTTCCTCTGGCAAAACCCGCCACATGCCCGATACCCGAATCCGGCTCGGCCACAGATATCAATCTCGGAAAAAATTGATGTTTCCCCTGTGGATTCAATCGTTGGCATGTGACAAAGATTCAAAGCAAAATTTATCTCCGGGCCTGTTGCGTCTGTATGTTTTTCTATTTTCGGAGTGTGGATGGCAATCTGGGGTCGACTGTCGGATTTTTCGTTGCATGCTGTACTTACTAGCGTGGGAGAGTACCGTTCTGGCGTGATTCACATCGATATCGGTGATGGCAATCGATATTACTTGCACGTTTCAGAACAGGTATTAACCGCGTTACAAATAAATGCGGACAATACCAGTGATCTTGAGCAGGCCAAAGCTGTGGTGGCCAGGCTGATCCTCTCCTTTACCGGGACGTTTCGCTATCTGCCGGTGGATGCCATGCCACTACGCAGAGATTTTCATCTGGATCTAAAGGATCTGGGTAACACAAGCCATATTTCCTACCCCGAAGAAAAGCCATTTCAAAAGCCGCTGCTTTCTGTTTTTCACCATCGCGGCATGAAAAAATTGCTGCCGCGTGCCGACACCTGCTTTAGCTTAAATCGGAATGACTATGCGATGGATAATTATGTGTTGCAGCGATTTTTGGATCGCACTGTTCAGCAGCTAGTGGTTGGCGCCAGCGCCTCAGAGTTGGCTGAGCTACTGAACGAAGACGTGGAAAAAATACGTTTCTATTTTTATCGATTGATAGAGATGGCTGTGATTATTCCAAGTGAACCGCACAGAAACACAAGCTAGTCGTGAACAATTAGGTGCAGCTAGTAGGATTCTTCGATTTGCGGTTGCCGCACAGCGCCTTAAGCTTAAACCATGTGCGTCGGCAGTCACGAGGTGGGCGCTCCAAGATTTCGGATCGCCGAAACGCTCTTTGTGTTGCTTCGGCATGCGCGGACAAGGGGCTGTGGAACTCCCTAAAAAGATGTCCTGCGCGTTTCCCTGGCGCTTCTTAACGATCAGGAGGTTCAATTGAACGTCGCAGTCTCGGGAGGGGCGCGGGAGCTACGCCGCCATGGTCGATATGGCGTTTTAAGGACGTCTTCACCGCGATTGCCTGCCTGATCAGTACGCTGCTGGGAGCAAAAAAATAGCAGGAGTTCTTTTGATAGCTCAATCGTATTATTTGCGCAGCGTCCACGCCATGCCAAGCGCAGTCGCCATGTTTTCACTGATGGATAAGCGATGAAATTGCTATTGACCAATTACCCTGCGATGCAGGTGACGGCGTTGCGCGCGCTGACATCCTGGCCATTGGTGTGCCAGTATCTGGGCTGGCGTGGCGCGTTTGGCAAAGTGCTGAAGGTGCGCTGGCCGTCGCAATGCCTGCACTGCTTGCGTTGTCTCGGTGGTTTTGCGCCCAGATCGTTACCCATCTCGCACGCACCGCTAATCGCATTCATGAATCGGCGTCAGTACTGACTGACGCCGATCGTCATTTTCAGTGGACATTTTTTTGACGATATCGGCCTGTCTTGTTTATTTGCAATATTGGAATGTCAAATATTGTCACTTGTTGCTATGTGGAAATGTAGTCCTGAGACAATAAATTGTTAAGGAATCTCTGCATAAGCCACCAAATTGAAACAAGTGCAGATAAAACGCTCGGCAAATCATAAATTCGATGAAACAAGGCGCTATTTCCCCTCTCATCCCCCGGTATTGCACCGTTAGCAGGTGCAACGGGAGAGTGCGGGCGGACTACGGTAGGCCGAATCGTCGTATACCCCATGTTTCAGCGCCGTGCAGCAAACGGCGAGGAGCCTGACTGTCGTGCATCCCAGCCGGAGTGACCACATCGACTACCTGATCAATTTGCCATTTTGGCCGACAATGCTCAGCTCAACGAAATGCGAACCGTCGTGGTTTCTGGCGCTATAGTTGACGAACACACCCCCTAGATCGACATCGTGCATGGCCTCCAATGCAGCCACCAATTTTTGTGCATTGGGATTGGCGCCGGCGCGGCGCAGACCTTCGGCCAGCAGTTTGGCGGCGATAAATCCTTCCTCCACCGCATCGGTGGCGAGTGGCGGATGACTCGCCGTCTTCAGCGCCCGCTGGAACTCGCGTACGACTGTTACTCCGACATTATTCGGCGATGGCGTAACTTGCATGACGCCGATACCGCGCCCATCCTTTCCAAGGGAGGTAAAGAACTCTTCCGAATTGACGTTCGAGAGCATCAGGAATTGCGGCGCATGACCGGATGCGCGCATTTTTTTGATGAAATCGGCACAGGCATTCGGCGTGCAAGCCATCAGCACCGCTTGTGGATTAACGGCGGCGATACTGGCGACCGCCGCGTCGACATTCAAATCCTTGCGTTTGTATTCGGCGATGATGACCGGTTTGAGCTGCTTCGCGGTAAGGTTTTTTTCAAATCCGGCCAAACCGTCCTTGCCGAAGGTGTCGTCCTGATGCAGGATGGCGACTTTTTTTATCTGCAGGGTGGCCAGCGACTCCACCATTTTTGCCGCTTCCTCCTGATAGCTCGCGCGCAGGTTGAAAACATAGGGATGCGTCGGCCTGTATAGTGATTGCGCACCCGAAAAAGGGGCGACAAGGGGAATCTTGTTTTTCTCCAGCAGCGGTAATATTGCCTCCACCGTCGGTGTGCTGCGATAGCCGAACAACGCCAGCGCGTGGTGTTCGTTGATCAGCTTCAGCGTGTTTTCTTTGGTTTTGAGTGGATCGCGCTGGTCGTCGTAACTGATAAATTCGATCTGTTGCCCAAGAATACCGCCTTGGGCATTGAGCCAGTTGAAATACAGCTGGGCACCGAGCATGTTTTCCTTGCCCGTTGCCTGCCCGGATAGTTCTACCGACTGGCCGATGACGATCTTGTTCTCGGCAGCGGAAAATGCGCTAAAGGTGCTCAAAATGAGGCCCAATAGCAAAGGGGAAATGCGCAGCATGGTTGTCTCCTGATAGTTTTTTTAGCGCAACATACCTATTCAGAAGCATTCTTGCAACAATTTTCTTTCTGGCTCTTATTTCACATGAAAACCAAACACGAATTAAATTTCAAGCGAATTTTCTTGAATACATACAAAAAAATTCTCCATGATTTGTGAATGATGGCGGGGTCAATTCATATCGTTTACTGCGGTTCCGGGCGAAGCTTGTAACGGTCAAATCTTCACGGCTGTATTGAGGTATTTCCTACGGTGAATTCCATTTTTCCTACTGAAATATCAATATTTCCTTACGAGTCATCTCCAGTGTTAGTTGCGTTCAACGAGCCCCCTAAAGGAGGCCTACTCAATCGAATAAAAAATCATTCTGTTCGGCGATAGCAGTTTGGGCAAAGCACGATAAACGACTACGTCTGGAATGCGGCGAAAGAATATACCTAGGGCCATGCCCACGACCTCAGTGCGGAACTGGACCAGGCGCGAGATCATAAACAACAAATGCTGCGGCTTGCACGCAGACGGAGAGGTGATGGCGGCAGGGGTCCGCTTATCCCATCCTGACGACTGCGATTGATGCCGCCGGCACACCTTTGACTTGGGGCGGTTAATGGCTGACCGTTTACACAAACGTATAACACCCTCGGGCAAGCAGGATAAAACGTCTGTGCAAACAAGCCGTATGTAAGACTACAATCCTCCGTCGACATTCATGTTAATGCATTGCATTCCAAGGGCCGTCCATATAAGCGCTTCCCCAGGATTCAATCACGCGTCCGAAAGATATGGGTAATCGAAAGGTTGCGCTGACGCTCACATTATTCCCGGGCGAGCTGTTCCGCCATCTGGACGGCCACCATCGATTCGCTGACAGTCGTGAGAGGAGCGCTGCTGTTGATGAATTGTTCCAATTGCATTATTTCTTCCGGCGAAACTGCATGTGGATTGATCGGCGCCGCCTCTGCTTCTGCGTTCCGACCCGGCTCCGGCTGGGTGGCGCCAGATGCCACAGTGCTGTGCGAGGTTCGGGCCGCGTAATGATCGTTCATCACTTTTCGGACCAGGAACCAGGATCCCAGCGCCATGACGCTGTTCATCGCGCCGCCCAGGCCGGCTGCGGCGAGCGAGCTGCCGGGAAGATCGCTCCTTGCCTTGGTGATGTCTGTGCTGATGTCTCCCATGGCGCTCGCCGCTCCGGCTGCAGTTCCTCCGATCACCCGTGATTTGAGCTCGTCCCATGACCAATTCGCCGAGATCTTGCCGAAGCCCTTGGCTAGCGACTGCGTGATGCCCTCTGCGGCGGCGCCGCCGAACGCTGAAAATGCGATGTCCAATGCATAGGCAAGCGCGGCGTCCTCTTCTCCGTTTTTTTGCTTGGGAAGGGATGATCTTGCCATGCTTTTGCAAGCCATGAAGGTAGTGAACGTGGCGATGAAAATGGCTTGTTTCATCGCTTCGCCGGAGACCTTGGGCGCATATTCGCTGCCTTTGCCGATGGCGAGCCTGATCTTTTTCACGCCATGCTCGGTCATGTAGTGTGTGGCGCCCAGTGCGACGCCACCAAGCAGGTTGCCCAGCGCCGCACCGGCAATCTGCCCGTAGGCGGCACCTGCGGTGGCACTGGTCTTGCCGCCGATCAGTTGTCCGATTGCCGGAACGAATTCCTCGAACAGCTTGCGGGAAATACCCCAACTCGCGCCGCTGACGAGGAATTGCTGCATGACCGACGAGAGTCCGGCATTGAGTTTTTCGGACGCGGAAAGATCCGAGCCGTCCGCGGCCGCAGCTGGGGCTGCCCCCGTCTGATGTTCGACTGCGGGATGTCCGACGACGCCAGACTCCAGGTCGGTTGTGCTGCTGGTGCTGGCGTGGGAAGATTCCGGGGTGCCGATCTCTGACCTCGACTGATGCTGATCGAGGGGCGAGCGGCCTAGCACGCTACTGAGGCGTGCCGAATCGAACCGAGCCGAGACAGGAGCCGACGACCTGCCTCCGAAGAGCCGGCTGGTTTCGCCTTCATCGCTTCGTTCCTTGAGGCGAGGAGCCGGCGGCAGGTTGCTGCGCAGGAAATCGGTGCTCTGCCGAGACTTCTGCCGGCTAGACTGGGGCGTCTGTTCTCGACTGGAGGTGGCTTCCTCCTGAGATATGTGGGGCATTGAATATGATCGGACTGAGTCTGTTACTTTTTTATGCATTCTTGTCTCCTCGTTGGTATTGGATCAGAAAAGATATCATCAGCCTGCTGCTGAACATCCTGCTTACGTTGCGGTGTTACATGGCGCCAAGACATTTTTCACGGAATATCGGATACATGTCAGGTTGAACTCCCTGGTGCGCATCGTGTTCCGCCTGGAAACCGGGAAACCGGGAAGCCTGGTTCTCGGTTCATCTCCTGATGGAGTAAGGACAGCCTATGTCGACGCCCCCTAGCGTCGCGCGGCAATGCGAACCGAGGTTTCGTTTGGCGAAGTGAACGTCTCAGATCGGTTCAAAGATCGTCGCAGCGGTCGAATGCAGAGTCCGCGCTATTGATGACGCCCACCCAGGCCACGCTTTTACTTCGTTCGTTGGTGAAGGCCGTCGTGCTGATGCCGTGACGGGAGAGCAGGATAAATCGGAAGGGCGAATCGAAGATATTGCCTGGTCCTGGATTTGTGCAGCCAGGCGCCCCGGTTGCTGCAGTGGCGATGGCCCACGGCATCAATGCCAATCTCTTGAGCAAGTGGCAGTCCCGGACGCAAGTGTGCACCGTGCTGACCACATTACCCGGCGGCGGCAGGTTTATCCTGGTTCCGCGCATGTTTGCCGCTGTACCGGGCTTCGCCGGCTTCTAGGCATGAACCCAGCTCCGCAGCTGGTCAAGCAACGCCGAAGTGACATAACCGCGATGGATCTTTTCGTCGTCTTTATGGGTATTTTTGTCGTATCTATGCAATGCGCGCCACATTGCTACGTGTTTCTGCCCCAGGTTCTTTTGTTCATCCGTCTTCAGATGCGCTGCCGTGAACGCACGGAGCGGCAGCTTCAATATCTCCTTGCCACTGACGTATTTGTCGCTATGCAAGTGCAGGAACACTGGCGCCGCCCGTTCGCTGCTAGACAACGGTTTGGGCTGGATGCGTATTTCGTAGAGCGTATCTTTATCCGACGGCAATTGAAGCGGGGGGCGTACGCTTTCAATCTCGCCCAATTGCAGCAAGCGGCTCACGTGTTT
This sequence comes from Collimonas sp. OK242, assembly GCF_900107095.1. Taxonomy (GTDB): domain Bacteria; phylum Pseudomonadota; class Gammaproteobacteria; order Burkholderiales; family Burkholderiaceae_D; genus Collimonas. Next base: position 15,093 of record NZ_FNOR01000003.1, on the reverse strand, counting down.
TCCCTTGGGAAATTTGTGGCGCTTGAGCGCATCCCCTTCCCGAGTGTCCATGCCCTGATGGATCAATTCCAGCGCCTGCAAGCGGCTCCCGAGCAATTCGACGGTGGCCTTATCGACAGCCGGAGACTTGCGTGCCTCGTCGCTCGTTGCGCGCAGACGGGCGATGTCGCCAAACCAGTTTTGCGCTGACGAACGGACCAAGTCAGCTGCATCCATTGGATCGTCCCTCGGACCGTTCAGCGCGTCAATGCCTCCCGTGTTCTTCTTTATCGATTGGGCAATGGCGACGACATCGCCACCCAAGCTCATCGCAACATCAAGGTCGATCGGACACCTTCGCAAGGTCCGCTCGATCATCCCTTGGAGACCATCGCGCGGCTCCAATGCCGGAGACTCCGCAGGAATTTCAGCAGGCGGCGCCGATACGGCAGTATTGGCTTGGGCATGAGACACCGATGCCGCGACGGCTGGCGGACGGGCAGCGGCTTGCTTCAGCAGTTGCTTGCCGCGTCCGTGCGACTTCCTGGCCTTGCCGGATGCCGCCTTGTTCGATCGGGCGGGAGCACTCGCCGCAGTCGGCCATGCTGGCATATTCGCCGCCAAACTCGCCGAACTTTCGGACGGAGCTTGCGGCAATGCTGTGGCAGGAGTGTCACCGCGGTGCGGCTCGCATACCTCGCGCAAGCACGCTTGATACGCGGAAATGGCATGGGCCATTTCCAGCGAATATTGCCAGATCCCGGAGTCGTCATTCATTTCCAGCATGCTGGCGGCGTCCAGGCAAAAAAGCTCTCCTACCGCGTTAAGCTGGTCGGCATATGCGGCGGCGAGTGCCTGGTACTCGCTCCGCTGCCCTGGATTGAGTTCGTCACCTCGTTCAAGGGTTCTTATCGCCTGCTCGGTATCGCTGCGCCGATTGGATATGGCGTCCAGGAGTTCCACCACGCGCTGCATGAGATGGAAATACTGCGCGCCGCCGGAGCGCAGGCAAAGCATGACCAGGCGATCGACGTTGACCGTAACCGCGTGACCGGCGATTGCCAGCAGCGCCTTCTTGGCCGCGGCCCCGCCAGATTTGACTGCAGACAGTTGCTTCAACATATTCTCATGTGGCTTGGACTGTTCACACTGACGAACGAATTCGTGCAGGATGCCGCCATGCTTCATAACCACCTCGCGAAAGCCCTGCAACTCGTTGAGCGCCCGCTCCATGGCGGTCAGCTCTTCCTGCGTTTCGATCAGTTCCTCTCCACCGTGAGATGAAGACCCTTGGGCGCGTTGCGCTCCTTGCCAAGACCACTGAGCAACCTGATCCGAGCTTGTATTGACGCCGTACTCGGCCGACTGAGCGCGACGCACGTGAAAGACGCCTTTTATTTCTTCGTATTGGTCATCAGCGATTTTCCCTTTCAGTCCCTTCAGTCCTTCCAGGCCGGCCCCGGCGGACTTGATACCCGCTTCAGCGAGCTTCAATCGCTGCAGCATATGCGTCATAGATCCATTCACCAGCGCCTGCCAGGTGTCGCCATATTTCAGCGCAGTCTTCACCGCTTTTTCGTGGTCCTCGACGGTCAATGCATTACCCGCCGGAGCCTGCGGAAGCGACGCGGTGCGCCTCGATCGTCCTGAGGATGCCGGCCGCGTCTGCGCCTGGCGCGCCGGCAGGCGTGCTAACTCTCCCAGTGCCGCCGCCGACGACCCTGCGCGTTCCCGGTCTCGTGCGCCTGAGCGCTCGCCGACATTGGTGCCGGTCTCTTCCCGTGTAGCGATAGCCGGTTCCGACGATATGGGGACGTGATGACCACTGATTTTTCCGCTCTGCATTGCATTTTTCTCGAAAAGGTGTTTGGGCGTTTTATGGAGACGAGTTCCAGGCAGCCCGCACGGCGCTTCGGCGGATTATTCCGGAACAAGTGTCCAACGGAATTTACCGCCGCGAAATGGACGCGCCTGTTCCGAAGATTATTGACAATCACTCAAAATTGCCCCGCTTCCGATGCTTTGTTAAGCACTAATGGCATCTTAAGCATCTATTCGTGCAGAGCCACTTTGCTTCGCATCTTGAAGAGGGTGGCTGGTCACATGTCTCAGCATGAGAACGCAATAAAAATTTCCAATAAGAAATATCGAGCGATTGAATGTCGGATGGTGAATATCGATTGAGAGACGAGACTATTTGACGGGAAATCATGACCCAGACCCTCGACGGTCTTTTATGGAGCATCAAAAATGCATATACAAAGCCTGTCCCAGCCCACGCTTGCGTCCGAAGGCACCGAGACTACCCAGAATGTTGAAACGAGTACAAGCGGTTCCAGCCGAAGGTCGAGATCGCGCAGCCCGATGGCGAGCTCAGGCGATCTAACCCGGCTTGCAGAGCCGAATGCCGGTAGTAACCGGCATTCGGTGTCCTCCAGCATAGGCCATGAAGGAAGAGTGGACAGCACCAGAATATCAGTATCTTCCAGTATTGGATTTGAGGGACGCACGGACAGCGGCAGGCGATTTTCAGCATCCTCAAGCAGGAGCGGGAGCGGGCGGGCCACCGCTGGTTCGTTGACACCGCGTCACAGCGGTGAATTGAATATCGAGGTCCTCTCAGGCAAGGGAAAAAAAATAACTTCCGACGAGCAGTTGGCGCATTCCCGAATCGCGGGCTCTCCAATTGCGGAAGGTTCTCCGCAGCCGCTGATTCCGAAAACTGCCGCTAGCCGCAAAAAGCTATCCACCATTTTCTCCGGAAAACATTTTTTTGGTTCGTCCTCAACTGCGAAGACACCTCTTTCTTCCACCGCGGAAAGCTCGGCAATGGCCGGGGCGTCCCATATCGAAATCGAAATGAGAGACATGCTTGCAGGCGAGGCGGAACCAACTGCACCTTTGGATGCTGAAAACATTCGGCTGGGAGAGGTGGTAATCCAGATTTCGAACAGGGATGCGATCTCACTGCTGCTGCAAGAAATATTTGCGCCGCATATTAATGAACGCAACCATGAAGCCTTTGCATTGCTGATCAACGAGAGAGCAAACAGACTCGATGAAAAGGGCAAAACGCCTGAAACTATCCATCAGATCCTGTCCAAGGGAACCAACATGGATCGCATTGCGCTAGTTGTCGTTGGTTACGTGAGATCAGTCCCGTTCGGGATTGCATCAAGATTGCTGGACGCCAAGCAGGTATTGACTGCAGCCGCAAAGACCCCGGCGCAAGGCGGCGCAATTGCCGGTGTGTTTTCTGGCGCAGCAGATACCGTGGGCGCAAAAATCCTGGAGAAATCGACCGGCAATACCCAATGGATGAAAGCGGACACGGAACAGCTGGAGCCGGTGATGGCTGAAGCAAAAGGGGCAACAGGCGATCTGATGAAGCAAGCTCTCGAAATTTCGATCTCGTTTCAGACCTATACCGGACGCAACATCCTGCGAAATGCTGTCGTTCCAGCGGTTGCCAAGAAAGCCGGCGCGGCTGTGGCAACTGAGGTTGACTCCTGGATCGCGGCTGCTGGAGGTCCCGTCGCCGGCGCGGCTGCATATGCCGCCATGAATGCGTTCAATGAGCGGAATCACCGTGTCGGCCCTGAATATCTGCTCGGCCGTCCCGACTGGGAAGAGCTTTTCGACAGACTGGAAAATACCACATGGACCGATGCCGGCATCAATGGATTGAAGCGCGCCGCCAGATTGCCAGTGGATATCGCGACCGACACGCTCAGCGGCGCGCGCGAACTATTGACTGCCAAGCGTATCTTGACGAACGGTGTGCTGGCCGGCGGTTTTGCCGGGGTGTCGGCAGCAAAAGCCGTGGCCGGAATCGCAGCGAAAAAGGCGGGAATGGATCCAGCCGGCATCTCTGCCATCCAGGAAACGGTCGGAACGATCACCAGCGCACCGGTATTCGCGGCATGGACAATGACCGATGTTCTGGCTGATACCGCGATTGATAAAGCTGGTGAGGCAGCGAACAGGGTTGGCAACATGATTCATCAATCCAATCCGCCTACGGCAGCAGGAGCGGAGTATCACGTGATCGACATACCGGAGGATAATCGGGGACCGGCAGCGTAGTCCATGCTGGTCAAAATTATGAGTGCATCGGGTGCGCTGGCTGGGCAGGCTTGAGATAGGGTCTCCGCTGTTAGCGCGCCGGCTTGACCAGTTCGGTGACAAACCGGACGCCGCCAACGGGGACGATGAGCGCCCCCAGCGGTCCGTTCTCTTCCTCTGAGCCGCCTGTTTCATGGAAGTCGATACATGGCCTTCCCTTCAGCCGCTCAGGCCGCTGGTGTTTAGGCCTGCATCGTCAAGCTTTTTCTTCAATTCGTCTTGCGGCATACCGAAAGGTGTCTTGAAATCGTTCAACGTGGCCTTGGCTGCGCTGGGATTGGGAACGAGCACTTGCATTTCGTGCAGAGGCTCGCCGACGCGGAAATGCCCGCTCTGCGTCATTCCGACGACCTCCCGAGCCAGAGCCGAAAGATTCGAGTCCGTCGTCTGCTCCTCTACAGGCGCATGGTTGCGGGCGCGGCTGCGCACGACGGTCACATCGTCCAGTTCGGCCGTCATCACGGCAGGCGTCTCGTTATGGGCCAATCCCAGTATCCATGCCGAGTTGACGCGCATGTCGTGAGTCCCGTTCGGGGCATAGATCACACCGTCCGGTTCCACACCGTTGTAGAGGGTCTGCTTCGCCTCAGCCAGCTTATCCTTTCTCTGGAAGCTGTGAAGCAGCGCCAATGAATTTCGCGGAGCTGTATGTGCCCAGGCGTAGGCCAGCCATCCGTTGTTGCCGCGCGGGCCATGCGGACCATCCGCATGCAGCGCCTCACCCGAATAGCCATTGGTGGCCATTTTATAGTGCGTCTCGTTCCGATAAGGCGCGTGGCCCTGTGCCTCGCTCGCATTGAGGTCTCGCTGCTGCCCTCCACGCCAGTGCGCCTGGATGGTTGCGGCAGCTTTAGTCCGCTCAGCGAGGCTCCTGCCCGGGGGAAGTCCGTTCGGCACACTGGCTTGCCGAATCGTGCCGCGGGTCGTCGTCGCCCGTCGCTCGACTTGTTCGTGCGACGAAATTCTGTCATCGCCCATCTGATGCGCTGCTGAAATTCTGGAAATGCAAGCGCCCATTGGCGTCTCCTTGGTCTTCGCTACGTTGGAATGTTCGAACAGCCATGTTATTCAGCGCGAACGGCCACAGGCACGTGGGAAAGCGAATAATTGTCGCCGCGCACGAACCTGATTGGTGCAGCCGCAAACAGGTGCGGAGATCGTAGGAAAACCCCTACCCAAAAACCTACCTTTCCCGATAGCTTTCCACATCCGCCACGGCATACTGACTTATTTATGCATCGCGCTGGCGGCTCACGAACCCATGTTTTCTCGTCTCCCGAGGCAAGGCTGGTGCGGGGCAGGCGTATGCGACAAAAGAAAATGGGTTTGTGAAAAATATCAATAATACGAAAGCAGGCAAGATGAAAATTTGCAGCAAGTATCTCCGCTTGGCCAGCGCTACGCTGTTTTTTGTTTTTGGACTGATGTCGACACTGGCGCATGCCGAGGTGCGTATTTCCGGTTCCGATACGGAAGAAAATCTGATCACCACTGCCATTGCGCAATATCAGCGCGGCAGTAAAAGTGATATCAAGGCCGAATTCAAGGGAACCAGTGTCGGATTCAAGGACCTTTGCAGAGGCGCGGCTGATATCGTGCCGGCGTCGAACAAGATACAGGCCGAGCAAACCAAAGCGTGCGCGGATAAAAAAATTTCCTATATCGAGCTGCCCATCGCTTATGACGCTGTCGCGGTGATCGTCAACAAATCGAACAATTGGAGCAACGACTTGACAATGGCAGAGTTGAAATCGATTTTTCATCCCGAGTCTTTCGGCAAAATAACACGCTGGAATCAGGTGAGAATCGCCTACAACGATGCGCCGCTGAAAATCGTATCGCCCGATACCAAGTCAGGGACGACCATGTTCTTCACGGAGCGCGTGAATGCCATGCGCGGCTTCTTGCGTGGCGACTCCACGATATTCAGCGACCATGACAAGATTATCGATGCGGTATCGGAAGATATCAACGCCATCGGCTTCGTCTCTCTTGGCGCCTTGGTCGAGCACAAGGGAAATGTCCGTCCGGTGCCAGTCAATTTCGGAAAAGGGGCCGTCATACCGGATGCAAGCTCGGTGCTGTCGGGAGCCTATGAGCCGTTGACCCGGCTGCTGTACGTGTACATCGCCCAGTCGGCATTAGCCAAGCCTGAAGTTACGGCGTTCGCCAGCTATCTGTTCGAGAACGGCGACCGCTACGCGCGCTTTTCCGGATTCGTGCCGCTGGCCGCATCAAGCTATATCAGCAACGTGCGACGCATAAAGGCCGGGCAATAAAGGCAGCACCTTGTTGACAGGTCTAGGAATCAGGCCTGGAAAACGGGCCTAAAAAACAGGCCCTAGGATTCATCCGTTTTTATAACTTGCAGAAGAGGAGGCTTGCATGCATCGCAGTCTATTTATCGCAATTTCAGGCATGGCGTTTGCGCTTTCCGTCCATGCCAATCCGGCAGTTCAATTATCAAGTGTCGCCGACGTGGAAAATGCTCTCGGCCGAGGTGCGCCGATCTCGGTGGTGCTGGATCTTGCCAAATGTATTCCTGGCGCCGGCGCCTCATCTCCCGGGACAGTCCGCGGCGGCCTCAAGATTGACGCATACCGGATTCTTGCGGACGGCACGCTCAGTTTCGCCGATGGCCACGCCACGGTTGACCGCAACGGCCAGCCTATCTGGCAGTTCCTGCGCTATCAGGTCAAGCCGGATCAAGCCGTGACGTTTACGATGGATGTATTTTCGCTGCCGTCGTATACCCGCAAGGCTGAGCAAATCAGCTATGCGTGTGCGGTAAACCAGGGCATCGCGTTCTTCATGAATTGAATCGCAATCCAGGGGGAAGTGCAGAAACATGGCCGGCGTTTCAGCACTTTCCGGGTCATTCGATGAAATGACCGCCCGCGCCGATCACCGTAACCGTGACGAATTTCGAACCTGTGTGGTCGCTTTCATCGTAATTCACGATGAAATCGCCAGCATCCCAGTGATGCATCGTTTCCAGTGCCTTGGTCAGAGCCGGCCTGCTGGGATTCGGGCCAGCGCGCCTTAGTCCTTCCACCAATACTTTCGCTGCGATGTAGCCGTCAAAACCGATATAGCTCGCCATCAAATTACGTCCAGCTGCATTCGCAGATTTCAACGCAGCCTGATATTCACGGGAGATATGGGTCGCGCCATTGAACGGCGAGGGCGCCACTTGTGATATCACGATGCCTCTGCCTTCTTTACCCAGCTTTACAGCCAGTTGATGTCCGCCGATAAGACTGCGCGCCAGAAATTGAACCGGCAACTTGTTGGCAGCCTGATTGAATTGCTGCACGAAGGCTACGGCGTCATCGCCGGAGACGCCGAGTATGATCGCTTGCGGATGCATGTTTACTATCTTGAGTACCGCGTCGCCCGGTTGCTGTGAATTGAGCTGCATCGTCGCAACGCCGACCGGCGCCAGCTTGATTGCTTTCAATTTTTCTTCCAGGTCTTTTTGCAAGGCGAGGCCGCCGGGGCTATCGTAGCGCGCCAGCGCCACCCGCGATAATCCCATTGCCTGTACATGGCGCAACAGAGCGTCCAGTTCATTGGAATAGCTGGCTCGCGTCATGAACAGGATGTGATTTGCAGGCCGTGCATATAGCGACTCATTGCCAGCGTACGGTGCTACATAAGGTACGCCGGCAGCAGTGGCTATCGGCAGCGAAGCGAAGACTGTATTGGTGAACATGTGGCCGAACAACGCCAGCGCCTGGTGCTGCTCGATCAATTCTCTGGTGTTGACTTGAGCGCGTGTAATGTCATAGCCATCATCCAGAGTGATTAAACGAATGCGCCGGCCATTTACGCCGCCTTCCTTGTTGATTTTTTCAAAGTAGATTTGTGCGCCGTCTCGATAGGCTTCGCCCATTTCACTGAAGCTCCCGCTTAACGGAGCGGATTGACCAAGAACGATATCGGCCGGCTCGGCGGCATGTGCCGAAAAAAATAAATGCGCCGCTGCCGCGGATGCGGCCAATCTGATAATCATCTGTCTACGTCGCATTTTGAGTTCTTACCATTGAATATGTGAATGGATTTCCAATCTTGCAAAACAATGGAAATAATCGCCTGTTTCTTTTCGTATTTTTTAACCCGCCGCCGATCTGCCAGAATTTTCTCCGTGCTCCCAACGCCGCCGTCGCTGGCTATCTGTCGTCAAGCACCTTGGCCAGGCGCATCACCGTTACGCCAGGGGCCAGATGGCGCAGCGACGGCATGATGATGACGCAGTCGTCGTAAGGCGTGGAAATTTCCCGTTCGCCGTCGCGCGCGATGACGGTGCCGGCGTGCTCGATCAACTCCAGCCCGCGGAAGTCTTGCGTAAATTCAAAATCTGTCGTGTCCGCGACGATCGGCTGAGTTACCTGGAAGAAGTGCTGGTTCAAGATTTTTCCTGGCGTCAAAAAATCGTCCAGCTTGGTGGCCGCGACGACTCCGGTCTTGATCAGGAAGCGCGCCGCGGCATCTAGTGCAACGTCCCGGCTGCGGAGTGAAAAATGCTGTCCGGTCTCGATCAGCAACGCATTCTTGGGGCTGGCTGCGTCGCCAAAGCCGCCATAGTCGCGCATCCGTTTTCCGTTCGGATGGCCGACATCGACGATCACATGTTCCGGTATGCCGGTTTCCTCAGCAAAGCGGATACCTTTTTGCATTGGACCGCTTAACAATAATGGCGGTGCTTCTTCGTGCATCGAATGCAGATCCAGCAAAAAATCGACACTATCGATGATTGGACGCAATTCCCGCGCGCGGCGCAATTCCAAGGAGTCGCCGCCGCTGTCCAAGCGGGATGCCGACCAGACGCGATTCAAGTCTTCATCGACAAAACGGCTTGCGTCCGGAATCTTGCTATCGAAACGATGATAGGCCTCGACATTCGCAAAACCGAGTGTGACGCGGCCTTTAAGCGGGCGCAATCCGGCGCGCAGAAGTTGGTCGACCGCGATCGCACCGCTGACTTCGTTGCCGTGGGTTAGGGCCATGATCATCACGTGCGGACCGGCGACGCCGCTGTCAAATGCATGCACGTAATCCACGCCGGTATTTCCGCTCTGCCATCTGCGGATGTCGGGAAACGTCACCTCCATTGGATAGACTTGCAACTTGGCGCGAATTTGTTCCAAGGTATTCATAGATTCCACTCCTGCTTGAAAAAAAAGCCGGATGCTCACGGCGATCCGGCAGAAATAATGTGAATGCGTAGTGATAAAAGAGCAATGACAGAAACCGGGATCTTAAAATGACTTGCGGCGCGCCATCCGGCGGCCCAGTGCGAGCACCGCGACAATGCTGATCAACCCGGTTGTCATGACATAAAAACTGGGCGCCATCTTGTTGTTGCTGAAAGCAATCATCCAGGTAACGATCAGAGGCGAAAAGCCGCCGAATATGGTCACTGAAAAATTGTAGCTGAGCGCTAATCCGGTGCCGCGGGTGCTGGTCGGAAAAATGTCCGACAGCATTGCCGGTATAGGTCCCAGGCATGCGGCGAGCAGCAGGCCGACTACCGCCTGCACCATGATCAGGGTCGTCACCGTCGGCCAGGTGGTCAACATCAGGAACAGCGGGTACGAAGTGGCGCCGATCATCATCATCGCAATTGACAGTACCCGGAATCGTCCGTAGCGATCTGACAGTGTGCCGAACATCGGCGCCGTCACCATCAGGATGAAACCTGTCACCATTGCGCCGAGAAATGAAGACGTCGCTGGAATATGCAATTGCTTCAACGCGTAAGTCGGCATGTATACTTTGTGGACGTAGTTGAACGCAGTCGCCCCGGCAACCACGCCGATCCCCAGCAACAGATTCAAACGATCGTTGACCAGTACTACTCTCAACGGCGATTTCTCCGGCTTGACGGCGGCAAGCTTCTTGAACTCCGGCGTTTCGTCGATCTGGCTGCGGATATACAGGCCAACCGGTCCTATCAGCAAGCCGACGCAAAAGGCGACCCGCCAGCCCCAATCCTCCAACTGACTCTCCGTCAATGCGTAACTGAGAAGCGCGCTGACGCCGGCTGCAAGCACCGTGGCCAAGCCTTGTGTCGATAATTGCCAGCTGGCGAAGAAGCCGCGCCGCTTGGCGTCCGCATGCTCAACCATGAAAGCGGTAGCCGCACCGAATTCGCCGCCGGTTGAAAAACCCTGCAACATACGGGCAGCGATGACGATCAACGGCGACAGGATGCCGATCTGGGAATAGGTCGGTGCGAAGGCAATCATCGCCGTGCCTGCCATCATGAAAAGAATCGACAGCGTCAGCGATGCCTTGCGCCCGGCCCGGTCGGCATACGAACCCAGGATGACGGCGCCGAGCGGGCGCATGACGAAGGAAATGCCGAATGTGCCGACGCTGAGCAGCAAAGACGTGGTCTCGTCCGCGGCGGGAAAAAACAATTTGCCTATCACAATCGCGAAATATCCGTAGATCAGCAAATCGTAAAATTCCAGCGCGTTGCCGATGCTGGCTGCGCAAATTTCTTTCCAGGGATTGCGCCTCGCGACCGGCATTGCGCCTATGTCGGTTGAATGAAACTGTGCTGACATGAGATATCTCCGGGATTGTAATGAGCGAGAAGTGTAGGGCGATGTTTTTTGCGCTCATTGCTATTTCGGCAGCGATCGCTGCTTATTCGGCGTAGCCGATTTGCGGCGCACGCAACTGGTGCTGCGCACCGCTGCAAAAGAGCTTATTTGGTGCCGTGGCGCACGTAACTGGTGCGCTGCGCGCTGCGACGCGTCATGAAGATAATGTCATTTATTCATTGTTTTTTGCAGCCGCTGACAGACCCTGCCAGATCGCATCCACCCGCGCATTGCTGCTGCGGCGCGAGCGGTACAGTGAGATATCGAAATTGACGCGCATGCTGGCGCCGCCGGCGACCGTCAGGTGGCCCTGCTTCAATTCATCCTGTATCAGCCTTTGCGGCAACCAGGTCAAGCCGGCGCCGCGCTTGGCCATTTCCAGAATCGCTTCGTAAGAATCGGCCTGACAGACCATGCGCAGCGGTAGTTTGTGCGGCAGGCCCGCCAAGTGCTGGGATAGCACGCTGCGCAGGGTCAGCGATGGAGAATAAGCCAGCCAGGGAATCGGCGTATCGCCGGTTGGAGAAATGCGAAATTGAGGACGTCCTTTTGCATCTGGCGCACTGACGGGCAGCAACACTTCGTGATCCAGCAAGATGGATTCGTAGAGATGCGGATCGATCAACAGCCGGGTAGACGGACTGCCGTAGCTCAATAGCAAATCGACGTCGCCGGACGACAAGCGCATGATCCCTTCCTGTGCGCCGCCGGTGCTGAGAGACACCAGGAAAGGACCGAAACGCCGGTTGATGGATTCACACCAGTCCGGGAAAAAGGTTTTCGCCAGCGTCCGGCCTGTCGCAATTCTCAGGGTCTCCTCCGCGTGCGGCGCGGTGTTTTGCAACTGGGCGCGAGCTGCATGCAAGACATCCAGCGAATGGGTCGCCGCGTCTAGAAACAGCATGCCCGCCGGCGTCAGGGAAACCGGTTGTTTGCGTTCCGCCAGCGGCGCGCCGACCCATTCTTCCAGTGCGCGAATGCGGCGGCCGAAGGCTGGGGACGTGACAAAACGATTTTCCGCCGCCCGCGAAAAATTGCGTGTCCGAGCCAATTCGACAAAATCCTCCAGCCATGCTAGTTGCATTTTTATCCTCTTATTAATCAAATGGTCGGATAACGATCCACCCGGGCATTGGGCAAGTTGAATCCGGTGCTGCATCGAAATGATACATGAGCAGATATCACCGTAGAGAGTACACGCACGCAGGTTTTAATCGGGGAGAAAAATATATGGCAGGATAAAATCCAGGCATTGGACTGACGATCCGGTCTGACAACGTCGCCGGTAAAACCGGTCGGCTGCCAGATCGGATCGCGATGCTTGCAATGATTAGTGCGACGCTGGAGGAATTCTGTTGTTGTTAGAGTCGTACCTGGCCTCAGGATATAAGACGTCCTTTGCATCCACCGTCAATACGCCAAGGAAATTGAATTGCGGTTCGCCTTCCGCCGTCTTTCCGACTTTGCAGAAATGCTCGACGCTCTTGGGGGAAACACCTTCTGCGTTGTTCGCCATCAATCCCGTAAATTCGGAAACGATTTTTTCCAGCATCGCCTCTGCTTCGTCGTCCGTCGGCAATTCCTGATTTTTTTCAACCTGCTTGGCCAGCGCAATCTGGGCGTGCGCCGCTTGATACAAGCGTACGGCAACGCTGGAGCAGATCTCCCCCGGAGTACGTTCTTTCGGGGTCATGGATAAGAAATGGCTGCCATCCGACGCTTGCGCCTGCGGCGGAGTATGAGTGAAGGGATCCGACGCCACCTGCAAGATATCCTTTTGGGCCGCCTCGGTAAATTTTGTAAATTTGTCGCCCGGTTTCATCGAAGTACCCAGGATGGTTTTGCTGTAGGGGACGTCCTGCCACATTTGACCCGCCTGAGCCGCCCAATCGCCGACATTCTTGTCGGTAGGCTTGTAGACCCAGTATTGGCCATCCTGTATCGAGGACGCCTGCACCCGCATGGTGTTCGAGGTGCCGAGTCCGCCGCGCGCTTCCAGTTGTTCCGCTTCGCCTTTTCCATCCAGCTCTGTCTTGACTGGGTTTTTCTGATCGTGCGCCCACATCATGACGTGAAAACAATTGTCGTCGCCTTGGTTGTCTTCGATGCCATTCAGATTGGGCACCATTTGCAATCCCAGGGAAAACGCATGCGCCTTCGACTCCGGAATGCTTTCTTTACGCACCAGGATGCATCCAGGGAATAAATCTTCTTTGCCGATTTTATGGGTGAAAGACTGGGTCGCCTGGGTATGGAGCGCAGCTTCGGTCCCCGGTTTTTTCAACCATGTCTGGACCTGGCCTTTAACGTATTTCACCAGGTCAAGTGTATCTTTCACTTTGACTGTATCTGCTTCTTTGACTGTAAATTTACCCTTGACCACCATTTCATCCATCTTGGCGTCGAGCTGCGATGCGTGGGTGAATGAGTTCTTCAGATGCGCTGCAAGAGCGGCATTGCTAGCTTCGCCCTTATGGCCGCCGCTCTTGCGGGGAGCCTGTTCAACTGTCAGAGCCGCTAGCGCGCTGCTTCCTTTGCTGCTGAAAACATTGCTGCTCGTTGCTTTCTTGCCGCTACCGGCAAGCGACTCAAGTCCGGGCAGCGATTCCCGGGTTGGCGATCTGCTGCCGCTGCGGCGTGCAGCGCCATTGCCTTGCTGTTCCGAAGCAGCTTCGGTATCGATATGCAGGGATGTTGCGGGGGCGTTTCTGGTGATTTCCATTTTATTTTTACTCCATGATGTGATGACATTACATTCTGGCGGCTAGATGCCGGCCGTTGAAAAGTGGACAGCGAAACTATCCGGAAAATAGCGAAACAGATGACAACAGGATGACAATATTTCCCAGGATGGCGGTAACGGAAGTGCGCGATATCACTATGATCGACTCACTCGAAGCAGCGCTCCTTGAGTTCAAGCCAAAGAGCGCGTGCAACGCCTGCGTCACGCAAAAAATGGCGAGAAAATTCCGCATCGAGACGCGTCAGATAGGGGGACGTGAATGGCTATCAGGAACACCAACGCGTAATCAGTGCGATGGGAGTGGCGGGAGTTGCTTGACGCGTGATTCGTCATCAAGTGGAACCGTCAGGCGCGAATCCAGACGTATTCTCCAGAGGCGATATTTTCGAACATGTCGTCCCGCGCCTGGAACATATTGTCGCGCCAGTAACGGCCATGCTCAAGATAGTGATCGATGAGGTCGACCAGCCATTTTCCATCGATTTCATCGTCCAGGGCAATCCGGCTGATCAGCACGATGCCGCCGGTATCTACCTCGAGCCCAAGTTGCGCCTGGTCTTGCGCATAGACGGCAAGGTTGGCTTCCAGCAGCAATCTGAAGATACGCAGTGTACGGCCGGCCGTGACTATGCCCAGTTGGAAATTGACATAGATGGCTTTCGGGTCGTCGTCGAAATAATCAATTGCCACTTCGAAACTGTCAATTTCGAGCAAGCCTGAATTCACCGCACCATCCACGTCGGCAATTTGCCGAATCGCACACAGTTCGCGAATCAGTTCGTCACGGCGGTCTATGCTCATAAATTTACACGGAGAGGCATTGGAGATTGATGGCTTAAAAAAGGAAATGGCATATCGTCAAAGGAGGCAGGCCGGTATCCGGAACATCAGCGGCAAGCCGGCATTGGGGGCGTTAGCCAACGATATCCTTGGCAGCCTTAAAACCCATCGTATGGACTTTGGCCAACGTATTGGCCAGGTCAATGGCGTTCTCTGCCGCCGCAGCAGCTTCGATTATGTCCATTTGCTTATCTGTATTCAGACCGTGGATTGCAGACATTTTGACGCTCCCAGGTTAAAGCGTTGTATTTTAAAAAAGAGCTTGGCCGACACGCCGAAGAGTGCCGGCCGGTAGTACCTGAAGATTAGCCGACGACATCTTTGGAGGCCTTCAGACCCATTGTGTCGACCTTGGCCAGAGTGTTAGCCAGGTTGATAGCGTTTTCTGCGCGGGCTGCTGCTTTAATTTCAGCGATTTGTGCACCTGCATGCACACCTGGAAGTGCTGAGTGTTTCACTTTGATGCTCCTTGCCGGAAGTGATGCTGATTGAAAAGGCGACTGGTCGACACCTTGCAAGGCGCCGGCCGGTTGATTTACGACGATTAGCCGACGATATCTTTGGCTGCCTTCAGACCCATCGTGTGCACCTTGGCCAGGGTGTTAGCCAGGTTGATGGCGTTTTCTGCTGCCGCTGCCGCTTCGATTTCAGCGATTTGTGCACCTGTATCCAGACCGGTAATTGCTCCTGCCATTTTGATTCTCCCTGATGAAAGTGATATAGATTGAAAAAGAGACTGGTCGACACCTTGCAAGGCGCCGGCCGGTTGATTTACGACGATTAGCCGACGAT
>NZ_FNOR01000030.1 GCF_900107095.1 Collimonas sp. OK242 | reverse complement strand
ATACCGCTACCGCCAGCGAAGCGGTGCAGCCGTTGATCAGGGCCGAGGCATCCTTGGCTTTCAGGTCGAACTTGACCGGGCCGACGCCGGCCTTGGCAATCGCTTGCGGCGCGCTCATGCGCTGGCCTTGGTACATCACTTCAGCTTCGTCAAAGCCGGCAATCGCCGCCGCCAGGTAAGACAAGGGGGCCAGATCGCCGGACGCGCCGACCGACCCCTTTTGCGGCATGATCGGATGGATGCCTGCATTCAGGAAAGCCAGCAGGCGGTCTACCACTTCGACCCGTGGCGCCGAATAATTGCTGGCGAAGGCATTGGCGCGCAACAGCATGGTGGCGCGGCTGACCTCTTCCGAGAATGGCTCACCGATGCCGGCGCAATGGGCCTTGATCAGCTGGGTCTGGAACAGCTCGATATGTTCGACCTTGATGCGGGTGTCTTTCAACAAGCCGACGCCGGTGTTGAAGCTGTACATCATCGGCGCTTCATCGTGCATCCAGGTCGATTCGATGTAGTCGCGGCTTTCTTTCAGGGCGGCGCGTGAAGAGTCGGCCAGGGTCACCGGCAGGTGCGGCGCGCGGGCGACGTCGACGACTTGCTGCGCGGTGAGGTTGAAGCCGTCGATGGTGATGGTGGTATTGGTCATGATCAAATCCAAAGTAGAAATTAAATTAATGTTTAAAATTTTCAACAAAGCGGCTAAATACCTGCGCTGCGAGGGCGGCATCGGCGGCTGTCATGATTTCGTCCGGGTGATGACTGATGCCGCCATTGCCGCAGCGGACGAACAGCATCGCTACATCTGTGATGGCAGCCATCGCCATGGCGTCATGGCCGGCGCCGGACGGCAAATGCTTCAGCGCTATGCCGCTAGTTTCAATCGCGCCCGCCAATTGCTGTTGCAACCACGGCGCGCAGGGAACGCTGGATGCTTCATGGGTCTTGCGGGTGTGAACCACGACATGGCGGCGCTGTGCAATCTGTTCGATCCTGGCCAGCACGTCGGCCACGGCGGCTTGCCGTATCTGATCCTGTTCGGCGCGGATGTCGATCGAAAAAATCGCCTTGCCCGGCACCACATTGGCGGCGCCATTCGGTACATTGAATTGGCCGACGGTGCCGACCAGGCCACGCGTGCCGTGGCAGCGTTGCTCTATATACAGGCCGATTTCCGCTGCCGCCATGGCGGCGTCGCGGCGCATCTCCATCGGCACGGTGCCGGCATGGCCGGCCAGGCCTTCGATCTCGACCGTGAAGCGCGAGGCGCCGGAGATGGCGCTTACCACTCCCAGCGGCAGTTCCTGATTGAGCAGCACCGGTCCTTGCTCGATATGGACTTCGACAAACGCCAGCACCGCTTGCGGCGCATAAGCCGCTTTGCCCAGGCCGGCGGCATGGAAACCGGAGGCGGCCATGACGTCGCGCATGCTGTGGCCGGCTTCGTCCAGGTTATCCAGCACCGCCAGGTCGAAGGTGCCGGCGGCGGCGCGGCTGCCGAGCAGGGTGGCCTTGAAGCGCACGCCTTCTTCTTCGGCAAAGCCGATGATTTCAATCGCGAAAGGGAAGCGCTTGCCGGCTTTGTGCCATTGTTGCACGCAAGCAATCGGCAACAAGATGCCGAGATTACCGTCGTATTTGCCGCCGTTGCGCACCGAATCGAAATGCGAACCGGTCAGCAGCGCGGGGGCATCCGGGATCAAGCCTTCGTAACGGCCGATGACGTTGCCGGCCATATCGCGCCGCACGCTCATGCCGGCTGCGCACATCCATTCGGCCAGTTGCGCCGCCGCGCCATGGTGGGCGCTGGTCAGGTAAGTGCGCGTCAGCATGTCGGGCGCTTCGCTGAATTGCGCCAGATCGTCTGCCCAGCGCATGATCCGTTCGCCGCAAGCGGTTGGTGTTTCTATATTGCAATCCATGATTGTGTCTCCTCGCCGAGTGAAATATCGATTAAGGTTTTTCGTAATTTTTTGTTTTTTTGGGTTTTTTGAATAATACTCTTGAATTCAATTATTGCATACAATAAGTGGATGCATTATATTGAATCCGGGGCGCCGCTTTTCCAAGCTCGAATCGGGGCGATTCCAGACTTATAAATTGGTATAAACCAAACAAACAATTAGGAGACGAACGTGCGGCGCTTTTATAAATCACTGTTTGGCCAGGTGCTGATAGCACTTGTCATGGGAATCGCAGTCGGGGTGTTGTTCCCGCAATTCGGAGAAAGCCTGAAGCCTTTGGGCGACGGTTTTATCAAGCTGGTCAAGATGATCATCCCGATGATCGTGTTCTGTGTAGTGGTACATGGCATTTACGGTGCCGGCGAGTTGAAGAAAGTCGGCCGGGTCGGCTTGAAGGCGCTGATCTACTTTGAAGTTGTGACTACGCTTGCCCTGGTGCTGGGGCTGCTGCTGGCCTTCGTATTCCATCCTGGCGTCGGCATGAACATCAATCCTGACACCTTGGACGCGAATGCCTTGTCCAGTTATGTGGAAACCGCCAATAAGGTGAGAGGCAGCAGCTTTTCCGACTTCGTGATGAAAATCATCCCGAATACCGTGGTCAGCGCGTTTACCTCTGGCGATGTACTGCAGGTGCTGCTGTTTTCGATCATTTTCGGTTCGGCCCTGTCGCTGATCGGTGAAAAAGCGGCGCCCATCATCACCATCGTGCACAGCATGTCGGAAGCATTTTTCAAATGCATGTCTTTCATCATCAGGCTGGCGCCGTTAGGCGTGTTCGGCGCGATCGCGTTCACGGTCGGCAAATACGGCGTCGGGTCCTTGCAGCAACTGAGTTTCTTGGTGCTCCTGTATTTCTTTGCGGTGGTGGTTTTCGTCTTTGCGATATTGGGCAGCATCCTCAGGCTTGCCGGTTTCAGCATCTTCAAGCTGATCAAATACCTGCGTGCCGAACTGCTGGTGGTGCTGGCGACCGCCTCTTCGGACAGCGTGCTGCCGCAGATCATGCGCAAGCTGGAATATATGGGCATCAAGGATTCCACTGTCGGCCTGGTGATCCCGACCGGTTATTCGTTCAACCTGGATGCCTTCTCGATCTACCTGACCCTGGCCGCCGTGTTCATTGCGCAAGCCACCAATACGCCGCTGGCGTTCACCGATTTGCTGGCAATCCTGGCGGTGGCCTTGATTACTTCCAAGGGCGCCCATGGCGTGCCGGGTTCGGCGATCGTGATTCTGGCGGCGACCTTATCGGCCATCCCGGCGATTCCGGTGGTGGGACTGGTGCTGGTGCTGTCGGTCGACTGGTTCATGGGCATCGCACGTGCACTTGGCAATCTGCTGGGTAACTGCGTGGCGACCGTGGTGGTGGCGGTGTGGGAAAAAGATATCGACAAGGTACGCGCGCATGCGGTCTTGAATGGCGCCCGTCCGGCCGCCGTAGGAGACGACTATGACGCGGCCAACCTGCAAATAGCGGCTGACAGCAGGTCGCTATAAACAGAGAGCAGGCGCGTCCGGCGCAGTTGGCGGCCGGGCGCAAGCCATTCTTATTTTTTGAAGGCGCCGCATTTGCAAGTACAATTTTGATCTTTAGAACCCAGCTCCAAGGAAATCGATAACATGAGCCTGTCTTCCAGCCCATCCGGCGCCGACAGTTCTGACGATATAGCGGCCGATATCACGGCCGCGATTGCCGAGCAGCGCCTGCCGCCCGGCACCAAATTGCGGGAAGAGGCCCTCGCGCGCCTGTATTCCGTGAGCCGCACCAAGATCCGGGCGGCGCTGGTGATGCTGGCGAAAGACAAATTGATCGATCTGGTGCCCGACAAAGGGGCGTTTGTGAGCCGGCCGACCGAAGAGGAAGCGCGCCAGATATTCTTCGTGCGGCGCGTGCTGGAAACCGCGCTGGTGCGTGAGTTCGTGGCCAAGGCCGGCGCCGCCGATTATCAAATGCTGGAGCAGCACTTGCGGCAGGAACGCGAGGCGCTGTCCAAGGAGAATCCGCAAATCCGCTCCAAATTGCTGAGCGACTTTCACATCCTGCTGGCACGCATCGTGGACAATCAGGTCTTGACCGACGTGCTGACCAAGCTGGCCGGCCGCAGTTCGCTCATTACCATGTTGTACCAGTCCACCAGAGACGCGACATGTTCATCGGATGAACACGTCGAATTCCTGCAGGCGGCGAAGGCCGGGGATACGGAAAAGGCGGTGCAGCTGATGCAGCATCATTTGCATCATGTGGAGTCGGCTTTGCAATTCGAGATACCGCCGCCTGGCGGCAAGAAGGATTTCGTCAAGGCCTTGCTGGCATAGCGTCGCCGCGTAGTCATACAGCGTAGCGCCGGGCCGGCGCCTACATCTGTTTGAACAGATGGATAAAACTGCGGCTCACTTCCAGCTTTTCAGCATGTCCCTTTATCAGTACCTGATGGCGGCCGCGCATGTCGCGGGTAATGCCGTCGATGGCGTTGACATTGACCAGGGTGGCGCGGTGGATTTGCCAGAACAGGTCGGGATCCAGCTCTTCAGCCAGGTCGCGCACCGGTTTGCGGATCAATGCTTCATAGGCGGCGGTCTGGACGCTGGTGTATTTTTCATCGGAACGGAAAAACAGGATTTCCTGTACCGGGATCAGCCGCAGCTGCTGGCCGATGCTGGCTTGTATCCATTGCAGATAGACCGGTTTGGTGGCGATCCCCATTTGCTTGGCGAGCTGGGTCAGCATCGAACCCATGTCGGCCGGCGTCGAACTGAGCCGGGCCTTGAGGCGGGTGACGGTCAGGCGCAAGCGCTCGGCCTCGGCCGGTTTCAGGATGTAATCGACAGCGCCTCGCTCGAAAGCTTCGATGGCGTATTCGTCATAGGCGGTAATAAAAACGATATGGCTTTTGCCGCCGATTTCCTGCGCCGCCTGCAGCCCGGTTTTGCCCGGCATGCGGATGTCGAGGAAGGTGAAATCGGGTTGCAGCTGGTCGACCAGCTCGATTGCTTCGTCGCCGTTTTTCGCCTCGCCGAGGATTTCCAGTTCCGGCCACGCCTGGCTCAGGCGCAAGCGAATCTGGTCGCGCATCAGACGTTCATCATCGGCAATGATAGCAGTAGGCATAGGCAGGTATTCTAACAGGAGATTCAGCGTTTTTTGACTGCCCCGGAGCCCATGATGCTGGAGCGCACTTGCGGCTCGCCGCTATAGGCGACGTCGCCGGAGCCGGCGGTTGAGACGTTTAAATTCTTGCTGGCATAGACATGGGCGTCGCCGCTGCCGACGATGGATACCTTGGTGTTTTCCGCCATCAGGTCAAAGCCGTCATAATCGCCGCTGCCTGCAATCGAAACCTTCAGATCGCGTGTCTTTCCTTTGACCTTGATGTCGCCGGCGCCGGCGATAGAGGCCGTGACGGTAGGCGCGTTCAGTTCACCGCTGACGCTGCCGGAACCAGAGATGGAAATCTTGATGCTGTCTTTCGAACTCAATTTGTCGCGCAGTTTCAGGTCGCCTGAGCCGAAGACGCTCAGGCCATTGACGTCAGGCGCGGTCAGATAGACATTGATGTCGTGGTGGCTGGTGAAGGACCAATTGCGCTTCAAATGGACTCTCAATACTGAACCGCTGATGTCCAGCTCGACCAGCGGAACGAGGTTGGATTCGGCTTCGATCACAGCCGGCTTGGCCGGCCCCTGGGTCAGATACACGTTCACCGCATCCATGACTTCCACTTGCTGGAAACTACCTAGCTGGCGCTCGACTCTGACGACTTCGGCGGCCATGCTGGAGCCGGGGCTGAGCAGCGGAACCAACGCTGCGGTAGCCAGCGTAAAGACAAACGCAAAACGCGAGATCGCTTTCAATTTCATATTCATATATATGTTTCCTCCTGCTTATGAAGCTAGCCTGATTGATGAATTTATACAGGCTTGGTCTTGCCGGTGCCGACTACCTGATAAGGCACTTCAATGGTTGCGCATACGCCGCTCGGGCTGTTGGGAGCGATCTCCAGCTGTGCGGCGTTGCCGTGCAACAGTTTGAGGCGGTCGCGGATACTTTGCAATCCAAGTCCGGTGCCATTGCTGGGGTAGGCGCCGAAACCGAGGCCGTCGTCATTGACGCTGACGCGCAGCTTATTGTCGGCGACTTCCGCCTTGATACGCAAGTAGCCGCCTTCCGCTTTGCGCTCCAGGCCATGCTTGATGGCGTTTTCCACCAGCGATTGCAGCATCATCGGCGGGAAGGCCGCGCTGCGCAAGCCGTCGGATACCTGCAGATCGACGTTCAGGCGTTCTTCCATGCGCATCTTCAACAGATCCAGATAGGCCCGCACGATGTCGACTTCGCGTCCCAGCGTGGTGACGGTAGAGGTTTCCCGCATTTGCGGCAATACCGCCCGCAAGTACTGGATCAGGTGCTTTTGCATGGCAGATGCACGTGGCGGATCGGTTTCAATCAGGTAATCGACCGACGCCAGCGTATTGAACAGGAAATGCGGCTCGACCTGGGCCTGGATCATCTGCATCTTGGCCTCCGATACTTCGCGTTGCAGGTTGGCGTGCTCGGCGGCGGCGTTGGCAGCCTGGGCCCGCGCTTCAGCCCGTTTCTTGCCGCCCATCAGGGCCTTGGTGCCGAACAAACCGATCAACAGCAAAAACACGAAATTCACGAACCATTCAGAAGATTTCTTCTGGTAGCGAGCTACTTGCTGCTCCGCTTTTTCGGCAGCAGCCTCGTGGATGGCGGCAACCGCGTCGTTGATCGCCTGATTGACATCCTGGGCGGCGTCAGGCGGCAAGCTCAGGTTCAGGCTGGCGGCGTTGTTGGGGGCTGGTGCCGCGGGTGCGGGCGGAGCGCTTGGCGCACTGGCTGCTGCCGCGGTTTCTGCCGGCGCCGCAGGAGGCGTCGGCGCGGCCGGGGCGCTCGCTGCAGCGCTGCCATCGTTACCATCGTAGGTATAGGTGCCGGTGTTTATGTGGACGCCGGTGTCGTCAATCCGGATATCGGTTTTGCCTCTGGCGGAATTGGCGGATTTTGAAGGCTTGCTGTTGTGCCTGCTGACTTTCTCGATGACGAGCTCTTCGGAAGAAAACAGCGTTTCCTGCAAAATCCCCGCAGCTACCAGCATCAGTGCCGCAAACAACAGGAACTTCCACCACGAAAGCTGCGTGACCCAGCCTGCTACTTTGTCGAATCCGCGTGACAAATAGATCGAGGCGATCGCGGCATTTTTCTTGAATGTGGTGAACGAATCAGAATTCATAGAGTAGTAACCAGTTTGTGCGGCAACTTAGAAAGTTGTCGTCATTTTAAACGGAACTGAGGTGGCAGTCTGATCGTTTTGCTATAAGGCTTCAAAGAGCGCTGAGCGCCGACGAGCCTGTTTGCTCAGCTTTTTTTAGCGTTACTTTTTTCATGGCATGGGCGCGCTGTTGCTGCTGCTGTTGCTGTGTAAAGGCGATTTTTTCTTCCGCTGTCATGCGCTTGCCGATAATCACGATGGGCGGCATCAGCAGCGGAATGTCTTCCGGCTGTGCTACGGTTTTCTTGGCCGAGGCTGCTGCCATGGCCGGGCTGGTACTCAAGCTCAGGGTCGCTAACAAGGTGGCGGCGACCAATAATCGGAATGCGGTATGCATTTGCAATCTCCTGGTGTGGAACTGCGACGTAACTGCAATTAAGTTGACGGCTTAGATGACGGCCTTTTTGTGGCTTGCTTCTTGCTGAGCCAGCACCGATTTCTGGTCCCGGTTCAGGCGCTTGCCGACGACGGTGATCGTGGCCAGGTATTCATCCTGTTGCGCCATGGCCAGCTTTTCTTGTGGGCTCAGGCGTTTGGCGACGATCGTCACGGTTTGCAAGAACTCTGGATGGCTTGGACGTTTGCCGATAATCGTGATGGTTGGCAGCGTGGAGGCTTCGGTTTGTTGCGGCGCTGCTTGCGCCTGGGCGATGCTGCCGGCCAGAGTTGCGATGGACAGGATGGCGATCAGTGCTGTGCGTGCTGTGTTCATTTTGTTCTCCGTTAAGTGATTTGCAGGTGGCTGACGTTGTTGCATGTCGTCACTTTAGGGAGGGGCGGGGCAAGTCGCCAGCGGCTTGCGACAATCTGCAGAAATCGCGGAACAGAATACAAAAAAGCGCGACTGGAATGCAGTGGATTCGGCTGGTTTTTAACGAGTTGGCGGGAGCGGCGGCGCGGAAATGGCGCTTTCCCCTTCCATTTGGATGACATGATTCATTGTTTTAAAGATAAATAATTTGCTCATCAAGGGGGGAAAGCATCTGTTTCTCTTATGCAAAATCATTCTATGCACATGCTAAAAAGTTCGTTCTCTTTATAATAATCCGGTGAGATTATCTTTGTTCTTTAGCTGTATTTGTAATAAGGGGACGATGCATGACCACCGCCGTGCTGACCAATCAAGGCCTTGCAAGCAAGCCCGCCGCGCCGTTTCGCGTGATGCCCGGGTTTCGCCTGTCGCTGGGATTCACCCTGTTTTATCTGGCCCTGATCGTATTGATCCCCTTATCCGCAGTGTTTCTCAAGACCTTCACGCTGAGCTGGGACGGTTTCGCCGCCGCTGTCGCTTCGCCACGGGTGATGGCGTCTTACCGCCTGACTTTCGGCACTTCCTTGCTGGCGGCGCTGCTGAACGCATTTTTCGGCGGCATCGTGGCCTGGGTGCTGGTGCGTTACCGGTTTCCCGGCAAGAAACTGATCGACGCCCTGGTTGACCTGCCGTTTGCATTGCCGACGGCGGTGGCCGGCATCGCCTTGACCGCGCTGTATTCAAGCACCGGCTGGATCGGCCAATATCTGGAACCGCTGGGCATCAAGGTCGCTTTTACGCCGCTAGGCATATTGGTAGCGCTGACGTTTATCGGCTTGCCGTTTGTGGTGCGTACCGTACAGCCGGTGCTGGAAGATGTCGAGAAAGAGCTGGAGGAGGCCGCCGCCAGTCTGGGGGCGAATCATTGGCAGACTTTCACCCGGGTGATTTTCCCGGCTGTATTTCCTGCGCTATTAACCGGTTTTGCCTTGTCCTTTGCCCGCGCTACTGGTGAGTACGGCTCGGTCATCTTCATCGCCGGCAATATGCCGATGGTGTCGGAAATCACCCCCTTGTTCATCATTACCAAGCTGGAGCAGTACGACTATGCCGGTGCGACCGCGATTGCGGTGGTGATGCTGACCGTGTCGTTTCTGCTGCTGCTGGCGATCAACGTATTGCAAGCCTGGACCCGCCGGCGCGGCCAGTCGGTCAGAGCATAGGAGTCGGACTTGAGCGCTATTGCCAGTAATTTCAATCCGGCCGCCGCCGCGCCCGCGCCAGTTGCCGGGCGACCGCGACGGGGTGAGGCGATCCATGTGCCGAACGCCACCCTGGAGCCGTGGTGGGTGCGCACCCTGTTAATGACGGTGGCGCTGTTGTTCCTTGCCTTGTTCCTGGTGGTGCCGCTGCTATCGGTATTTGCCGAAGCATTCAAGAAGGGCTGGGAAGCCTATCTGGCGGCAATCATCGAGTCGGATGCGGTCAGCGCCATCAAGCTGACCTTGCTGAGCGCCGCGCTGGCGGTGCCGCTCAACCTGGTGTTCGGGGTCGCCGCCGCGTGGACGATTGCCAAGTTTGAATTCCGCGGCAAGAACATCTTGCTGACCTTGATCGATCTGCCGTTCTCGGTATCGCCGGTGATATCAGGTTTGATCTATGTATTGTTGTTCGGCGCCCAGGGCTGGTTCGGTCCATGGCTGCGCGCGCACGATATCAAGATCCTGTTTGCAGTGCCGGGCATCGTGCTGGCGACGGTATTCGTCACCTTTCCCTTTGTGGCGCGCGAACTGATCCCGTTGATGCAGGCGCAGGGCAGCGAAGAAGAAGAGGCCGCCCTGGTGCTGGGCGCTTCCGGCTGGAAGACATTCCGCCACGTGACCTTGCCGAATATCAAATGGGGCCTGCTGTATGGCGTGATCTTGTGTAACGCCCGCGCCATGGGCGAGTTTGGCGCGGTGTCGGTGGTGTCCGGCCATATTCGCGGCGAGACCAACACCATCCCCTTGCAGGTAGAGATTCTGTACAACGAATACAACTTCCAGGCAGCGTTTGCGGTGGCCTCGCTGCTGGCGTTTCTGGCGCTGCTGACCTTGGCGCTGAAATCGTTCATCGAATGGCGTTTGCGCGAGACGGTATTGCCGCGCAACGCCCTACAACCGGAGCAGGCATGAGCATCCAGGTCAGCAACATCAACAAGCGCTTCGGTGAGTTTGTCGCACTGAATGATGTGTCGCTGGAATTTCCGACAGGGGAGCTGAGCGCGCTGCTGGGGCCTTCCGGCTGCGGCAAGACCACATTGTTGCGCATCATCGCCGGCCTCGAAGCGCAGGATAGCGGCCAGGTCTTGCTGGAAGGCGAAGACGCTTCATCGCGTCACGTACGCGAGCGCCAGGTCGGCTTCGTGTTCCAGCACTATGCCTTGTTCAAGCATATGACCGTGTTTGAAAACATCGCCTTCGGCTTGCGCGTCAGGTCACGCGCCCAGCGTCCCGGCGAAAGGGCGATTCGTGAAAAAGTAAGCAGCTTGCTGGAACTGGTGCAACTGGACTGGCTGGCGGACCGTTATCCGCCGCAATTGTCCGGCGGCCAGCGCCAGCGCATTGCACTGGCGCGGGCGCTGGCGGTGGAGCCGCGCGTGCTGCTGCTGGACGAGCCGTTCGGCGCGCTCGACGCCAAGGTGCGCAAGGAATTGCGACGCTGGCTGCGGCGTCTGCACGACGAGTTGCACGTCACCAGCATTTTCGTGACCCACGATCAGGAAGAAGCGCTGGAAGTGGCGGATCAGATCGTCTTGATGAACCAGGGCCATGTCGAGCAGGCAGGCGCGCCGCAGCAAGTCTATGACCATCCTGCATCGCCATTCGTCTACGGCTTTCTCGGCAACGTCAACCTGTTTCACGGCCGCCTGCACCAAGGCGTGCTGGATACCGGCGGCGCCACTTTCGACGCCCCTGAGCACGCTGCGGCGCAAGATGCGCAAGGGGTCGGCTATGTGCGGCCGCACGACCTCGAGATCGATCGCTATATAGCTGGCGCCGGCGCCGAAGGAATCGTGGTGCAGCTGCGGCGCGCCCATGCCATCGGGCCGCTGGCGCAGCTGGAACTGGAGCGCAGCGATGGCGCCGATACCGGTTTGATCGAAGCGGTCATTTCCAGCGAGCGCTTCAAGCAGCTCAATTTGAAAGACGGCGAAACCTTGGTGGTGCGTCCGCGCCGCCTGCAGGTGTTCGTCGATCAGCAAGCTACACAGTAAGGGGAACACCATGAATTTTCAACAATTGCGTTCGATCCGCGAAGCAGCCCGTTGCGGCTTCAATCTGACTGAAGTGGCGAATGTCTTGTTTACCTCGCAGCCAGGGGTCAGCCGCCAGATTCGCGAGCTGGAAGAAGAACTCGGCGTCGATATTTTCATCCGCAACGGCAAGCGCCTGATCGGCTTGACCGATCCCGGCAAAGGGATTTTGAAGATCGTCGAAAGACTGTTGCAGGAAGCGGAAAACCTGCGCCAGGCCAGCCAGGAATATTCGGGCGAAACCAGCGGCACCTTGACGGTCGCCGCCACCCATACGCAAGCACGCTATGCCTTGCCGCGCGTGGTGCAAGGATTCCGCGCCAGTTTTCCCGATGTCCGCATCGCCTTGCAACAAAGCTCGCCGGAACATATTGCCGACTGGGTGATATCGGGCAAGGCCGACGTCGGCATCGCCACCGAGGGCCTGACCCAGTTCAAGGAATTGATTTCCTTCCCGTGCTATGAATGGCGCCATGTGCTGGTCGTGCCGGAGCATCATCCTCTACTGGACATCAGCGGGCCGGTCAGCCTGGCCGATCTGGCAGCCTATCCCTTGATTACCTACGATCTCGGGTTTACCGGCCGCGGCCATATCGACGCTGCCTTCAGCAACGCCGGCATCACGCCCGATATCGTGCTGACGGCGATGGATTCCGACGTGATCCAGCAATATGTATCGCTCGGCCTGGGAGTCGGGCTGGTGGCGTCGATGGCGACCGAGCATAGCCGCCAGAACGGCTTGCGTTCGATTTCGGTAGCGCATCTGCTGGCATCCAATGTGACCAGGCTGGCAGTGCGGCGCGGGGCTTATCTGCGTTCTTATACGTATGACTTCATCTTGCAGTTTGCACCGCAGTTGAAACGTGAAGATATCGTTGAAGCCTTGCAGGCAGAACCGCATGGCGCGGGCAGCAACGGTGTGCACACGGCCGATTTTGAACAGCGCATCTTGAAAATCGCCTGAAGCGAGGACGCCCTCTAATCCCGGCGGCGCCAGGCCCCGGGTCACAGCCCTGTCATATTCGGGCGCTACGATTTCGTTTGTCTCCTCCGACTCTCCCCGGGTTCGGATTTAGCCCGCTGCCGCAAGGCCAGCGGGCTTTTTCTTGCGCGCTTCTGTACCACTAGCGGAAAAAACCATTAAATCAAGGGCTTAGCGAGTTAGCCGGGTAGTTATCCACAGGGCTACTCACAATTTCTGTGGGTAACTCAGGTCGCAAACCGCTGATTGAACAAATCGATACGCCGTTCGGCCTGTTCCGACAGCGAACCGGCAACCGCCATCGCCAGCCGCGTCAGGAGGGAGGTGTCCATTTCATTCTCCTGAATTGCGTTTAAGCCGGTTCTCGCTTCCAAAGGGGAGGGCGACGGATGCCTTGCGGCATCTCATCCGGAATGGGTTCGGGGCCGACGTTCTTGGCTATAATCGATGGCATGGATGTCGGCTGTAGCGCATGAATATCAAGCTCGTCAAGCCCAGCCCATCATTGGAGAATAATACATTTATGGCCTCATCCCCGGAAAACCTCAGCATGGCGGTGTTCTGCGACTTCGAAAACGTCGCGCTCGGCGTGCGTGATGCAAAATACGAGAAGTTCGACATCAAACCGGTGCTGGAGCGCCTTCTGCTGAAGGGCAGCATCGTCGTCAAGAAGGCTTATTGCGACTGGGAGCGCTACAAGGAGTTCAAGGCCACCATGCACGAAGCCAACTTCGAGCTGATCGAAATTCCGCATGTGCGCCAGTCCGGCAAGAATTCGGCCGACATTCGCCTGGTGGTGGACGCACTCGATCTTTGCTACATGAAATCGCACGTCAACACCTTCGTCATCATCAGCGGCGACTCCGACTTCTCGCCGCTGGTCTCCAAACTGCGCGAGAACGCCAAGCAAGTGATCGGCGTCGGCGTCAAGCAATCGACTTCCGACCTGCTGGTTGCCAACTGCGACGAATTTATTTTTTATGACGACCTGGTGCGGGAGAGCCGGCGCACGGCCGCCAAGCGCGGTGCGCGGGAAACGCAGCCGGCCGCCAAGCGCTCGCCCGATGAAGAAAAGCGTCGCAAGGCAGAGCTGGAAGCGCGCAAGAACCAGGCGATCGACATGGCGGTTGAGACTTTCGATGCGCTGGTGTCCGAACGCGGCGACAGCGGCAAGATGTGGGCATCCGTGTTGAAAGAAGCGATCAAGCGCCGCAAGCCCGATTTCAGCGAGTCATACTACGGCTTCCGCGCCTTCGGCAATTTGCTGGAAGAAGCCCAGGCACGCGGTCTGCTCGAATTCGGCCGAGACGAGAAATCGGGGACTTACGTATATCGTAGCAGCGGCAATAATGGCAATAGCGGCGGCACGAATGCCAGCGAAGTCGCGGCGGAACAGCCGGCGCCGCCATCGTTGCCGCTGCCGGAAGTAAGCGCAGCCACGGCAGTTTCACCGACAGCAGCAGCGGCGGCTGAAGACAACGGCGCCAAGCCGGAAACCCGCCGCAAGGGACGCGGAGGCCGCAAGCCGGCCGAAAAGAAAATCGCAGCGGCTGCGCCGCAGCTTGCCGCACAAACTGTCGCGCGGGATGTCAATATAGCGCCGGAAACGCCGGCAGTTGTCGAAGCGCCGGTTCAGCCGCCGGAAGACGCGCCGGTCAACGCGGTAAAAACGGCCCGCAAGCCCGCCGCACGCAGCCGTCGCCCGCGTAAAGCTGAAGTGAAGGCTGACGATGCTTGATGAAGGACGGCCGCGATTTTGCGTATCTACGGTAGCGGCGACACCGCTTGTGCATATTCCGCTAAAGTTGCGCTGACGAGCGCCGCTTTTCACACGAATTTAATGGTACTCGCAATCCCAGAGGTCAAGCAGGTTTGCGTTGCCGGACAAGGCTTTGCCGAGATTCACGTTGGCCTGGTTACGCAGCAGTCGGCGGCGGGGTTGTGCGGCAGGGCCTAGCGGACAAACTAACAGTTAGGCGTCAGAAGTATCCTTTATTCCACATCACCATGACACTTCGAATCGCGTCTTGCAGTTGCGGCCAGCTTTCCGCCAGAGTCTCTGGAGATCCGATCCGGGTGTCGGTCTGCCATTGCCTCGCATGTCAGCGTAGAACCGGGAGCGTCTTTGGGGCTCAAGCCAGGTTTCCGCGGCAAGCAGTCGAGATCAACGGAACAGGCACGGAGTATGTCCGTGTCGGAGACGAAGGCGGAAGGACCAGGTTCACCTTCTGCCCTACTTGCGGCGCCACGGTTTACTACGTCATGGACGGCAGAGAAGACAGTATTGCCATTCCCGTCGGCGCCTTCGCAGAATCGAGCTTCCCGGCGCCAACGTTCTCGGTTTATGAAGATCGGATGCATTCTTGGATAACCTTGCCCATAGACATAGAGCACATGGCATAACGCCGCCACCGACGCCTGACCCCTCGCTCAAGCGGAGCGCCAACGGCACGCCACCGGACCCGGCCTGACTGTCGCGGCCGG
This sequence comes from Collimonas sp. OK242, assembly GCF_900107095.1. Taxonomy (GTDB): domain Bacteria; phylum Pseudomonadota; class Gammaproteobacteria; order Burkholderiales; family Burkholderiaceae_D; genus Collimonas. The sequence goes on along the minus strand of NZ_FNOR01000030.1, from coordinate 13,527 downwards.
CTCGAAACGGCCAGGAGCCGACCGTGGCGCATCCCCTCGGCACGTTATTGCTTTATCAATTTTCCTGTGGCAACATACGACGACGATCTTTCCGTCATGATTAATTTGTTCGTTATCGACGCATGTCTTTCACGAATGGCTCAGTTCGGCCAAAACCGGAAAGTGCAAGTCGACATTAATTTTTTCAGTGCCTAACAAAATTGATTTCATCGAACGTCAATTTATAAAAACGGATGCTTCACTCATGTTCAAAAAAATCATATGCACATCTCTCTTTTTGGCAGTTTTATCATCACTGTCTGGATGTGCAATCAACCGTGCTACAGCCAGCGTCACACCAGGCGTTGACCTGAAGGCCATGAGGACCTTCTACGTTGTGAAATCACCGAAGGATGAAAACAATGTTGATCAGTTGATCAAGGACTATCTAGTCAAAAAGGGTTATTCGGTAACGACAGGACCTGAGTTAATACCTCCTTATCAAGCAGATGGGGTAGTTACTTATATTGACAAATGGTTCTGGGACATAACCATGTATATGATCGAACTTACGATCAACGTCAGACAGCCAAGCAACAATTTTCCTGTCGCTGTCGGCAATTCTTACCATACATCTCTAACCAGGGAATCACCGCCCCAGATGGTCAATGAGGTTATGACAAATATTTACAAAGATGCTAAATAATTTTACGGAGACATTAATGAACTTTTCACTCAAATCTTTTTTTTCCAATAGTTTGCTCACCATTTCCGTGCTGGCCGTCGCTTCCTCCATGCTTGGTGGATGCGCCTCGCCCTCCACGTCGCAGGGTATGACGCCTGCCTCGGTTCAAACAACAAACAAACATGCCCAGTCGGTAACCCTAACAGTGAGCGGCGGCAAAGAGACTGGCTCGATGGGAAAATCGCAAATCTCCGATGTTGCTTTCGCTCAGGCTATAACCGACGCTATCACTAGTTCAAAAACCTTTTCGAGAGTTATTCAAGGTAGTGGCGGAGACAATCTTCTGACGGTAACCATTTTCAATATTGAGCAGCCATCGTTTGGCGCATCCTTTACAGTCAAAATGGAAGCGGGCTGGACGCTGAAACGAGCTGATACCGGAGCCGTAATTTGGCAGGAATCAATCAAGTCAGAGCACACTGCAACGATGGGCGATGCATTTGTAGGTGTGGAACGCTTACGCTTAGCAAATGAAGGCGCCGCGAAGGAAAATATTGCGCAAGGCCTGAGCAAGATTTCGGCACTTAATTTTTAATTTTCTATAATCGTTTTAAAAGACCGGTTCACATTGACCGGTTTTTTTTTGTGCAAAAGCAAGTAGTCGGATTTTTTATTTTCTGTGCATCCGAAATGGAACGTATGGATGCTAAGCATGACCATATTCATTTATCAGATAAGCATAAGGAATTCGAAGGATCATCTCATTTTGCTCTCATGAAAAATGAAAAATAACGAGTGCTAAAGTATTTGAAGGGTGGATCACGGTCATAAGCGGTCGGTGTCTGCATATGGCAAATATCACTCCAATCAATGACACTTAATACTAAGCAATCTTGAAATTAACCTTCAAAATGACGTCAATGCAGTTTAATTTAAGAACGCGTTTTTTGAGTGTTGGTTTAATTTTTTCATGGCCATATTTTTGAGAAACAGGAACATCATGAAATATTTTTATTTTTCGATATCCACCATTTGCATCGGAGCTGCTTTATGGTTATCGGGTTGCTCTACTGAACGCAATCCAATGAGTCCATCCACATTTTCACAATCCACGCAGGACAAGATTCCGGCGGCAAGCCGAAGCGACGCCGCACTAGCAGCGGATAAACATTTCTGGGATGTTTTTCTTAACGCAAAATACGAAGAAATTCAACCGGTACTGGAGCAAATGACAGGCGCCTATTTACGCGATCCAACTGATTCGGTAACGGCCAGTCATATTGGATGGCTGCATATCTGGAGGATATCGGAGCGTGAAAGAATGGCTAAGGTAATGCCCTCAATTACTGATGATGCCGTTCTGGCGCGTAAATATTTTCAGGAAGCCAGCTCAATTAATCCATCCGATGCAAGATTGCTGGGTTTTTTGGCGGCAACGACATTGAATGAGGGAGCCATTCATCACAATGAGCCTGAGATTTCTGACGGTAATGCGTTAATGCACAAAGCGATTGTTGCCTGGCCCGAATTTAATCTGTTCACCGCAGGGTATATGGTAAGTACTAAACCTGCCGATACTGCTGAATTTAAACAGGGATTGGAATGGCAATGGGAAAATCTCGATATCTGCGTGGGAGAAAAAATTAGCCGTACCGACCCAAATTATTCCTCCTCTGTCACGCACATCACAACCGTTGGGCCAAAACGCGCATGCTGGAATTCAACCATTGCGCCGCATAACTTCGAGGGATTTTTCTTGAATATGGGGGACATGCTGGTGAAATCAGGCGATTGGAAAGTTGCGCAGAAAATATACGCGCTGGCAAAATCATCTCCAGATTATTCCAACTGGAAATTTGCCCCATTGCTTGATGAGAGAATTAGAAATGCGGAAAGCAATATAACGCCATTTGTGTCGAATAAAGGAATAATGATTAATTCCAAAGTCTCATGCATGGCATGCCATCAATCGTAACGCGGAAAGGCGTACAAGGTAGTGCAATGGAGGCATCTATCGCGCCGTATTTTAGGTGATACTTTTTTGTGGGGGGATTACCGGGGGATTACCATCGCCTTCCGGTCGAATGACTGCTTTGGACAGGAGCGGACGTCTAACGTTTGCCATGAGGGGGACGCAAGTGGACGTCCCCTCGACGGAAGGGTTAGGCCTCGGGTTCGTGGCAAACCGCTTCGATGTTGTGTCCGTCCGGACCAATGACAAAAGCTGCATAGTAGTTCGCGTGGTAGCGCGGGCGCAGACCAGGCGCACCATTGTCCTTGCCGCCCGCCTCCAGAGCCGCGCGATAGAAAGCTTCGACTTGCTGGCGATTCCCGGCTGTGAACGCCAAGTGAAGATGCGCCGGCCTCTCCTCGGTTTGGTACAGGCACAATGAAGCCTTACCCTTTGGGCTAAGCTCGACACCGTACGTCGGCGGCCCCTCCGAGACAACAGCTACGCCGAGCGGTTCGAGTGCCTTGAGGAAGAACGCTTTGCTCGCTGCATAGTCGCTGACTCCGAATTTGACGTGGTCAAACATGAATTCTCCTGAAGTGTGTGGGCTTGCACGATAGTTCAGCCAGAACCGGCGCAGCGCTCAATTTGCATCAGCGCCCGCAGCTTGCCTTAGCCTTTCTGACGCAGCGCCGCCGCACATTCGTGCACCAGCGCCGGGCCGCGATAAATCAGGCCGCTATATAACTGCACCAGCGACGCTCCCGCATCTATTTTGGCTTGCGCGTCGGCGCCGCTGAAAATCCCGCCGACGCCGATGATGGGCAGCGCATCGCCCAGCTCGCCGTGCAACTGCCGCACCACGCTGGTGGACAAGGCCAATACCGGCGCACCGGACAAGCCGCCGGCTTCATTCTCATGTTGCAGGCCCCTGACGGCATCGCGGCTGATGGTGGTGTTGGTGGCGATCACGCCATCTATCTTATGCCGCAGCAAGGCGTCGGCGATGGTCTTGATTTGTTCTGCATCGATATCCGGTGCGATTTTCAAAGCGATAGGGACATAACGCTTGTGCTGGTCGGCCAGTTTTTGCTGCGCTTGCTTGAGCTGCGACAGCAGGGCGTCAAGTTCCGATGCGCCTTGCAATTGGCGCAGGTTCTTGGTGTTGGGCGAGGAAATATTGACAGTGACGTAGCTGGCGTAGGGATAGACTTTTTGCAGGCAGTGCAGATAGTCTTCCGCGGCGCGTTCGATCGGCGTGTCGGCATTCTTGCCGATATTCAGCCCCAGCACGCCTTGCCGTTCCTGGTAGAACCTGGAGGCCTGGACATTGGCGACAAAGGCATCGACGCCGCCATTATTGAAACCCATGCGATTGATGATGGCGTTGGCGGCCGGCAGGCGGAACATGCGCGGCTTGGGATTGCCGGGCTGCGCCCGCGGCGTCACCGTGCCGATTTCAATCGAGCCGAAGCCGAGCGCCGCCAGGCCGTCGATGTAGGCGCCGTCCTTGTCCAGCCCGGCTGCCAGCCCGACCGGATTGGGGAAACTGATGCCCATCACCGTGCGCGGGTCGGCCGGTATCTTGCCTAATAGCGCAGTGAGTCCCAGGGCTGCGGCCCGGCGCAGTGCCTGCAGGGTCAGATTGTGGGCGGATTCCGGATCGAGTGAGAACAGGGCGGGGCGGGCGAAGGCGTACAGAAGTTTGGCTGGCACGGTAGGCTGCTATAGAAGATGGTGCAATTAAGTGACGCAATTAAGTGACGCAATTAGGATGAAGCAATCGAAAACAGGCGCAGCAAAAACTGCGGTGGCTATTTTAGCGCACTCCACTCCCCTTGCCGCAGTGCTTCCAGCGGCTGGAAGTTGATTTTGTAAGCCATTTTCGGGCTTTCTTTTATCCAGTAGCCAAGATAGACGTAGGGCATGCCGAGCTGCCTGGCCTGGCCGATTTGCCATAACACGTTGTAAGTGCCGTAGGAGGTGCCCGGCACGTCGGGATCATAAAAGGTGTACACCGACGACAAACCGTCGTTCAGCACATCGATAATGCTTACCATGCGCAAGGTGCCGTCAGCTTCCCGAAACTCGACCAGGCGGGTATTCACCTTGCTCTGCAGCAGGAACTGGGCGTACTGGTCGCGGCTATCCTGGTCCATGCCGCCGCCGCTGTGGCGTGCGGTCTGGTAGCGCAGGTACAGGTCGTAATGTTCGTGCACATAGGCCAGGTTGGTGACCAGCGTGGTCAGATGGCTATGCCGCTCCCAGGCACGGCGCTGGCTGCGATTCGGCTGGAACGCTGCCACCAGCGTACGCACCGGCGTGCAGGCCTGGCAACCGTCGCAATACGGCCGATAGGTAAAAATGCCGCTGCGCCGGAAACCGTTCTTCACCAGCTCCGAATAGACATCGGCGTTGATCAGATGCGACGGCGTCGCCACCTGCGAACGCGCCTGGCGATGATCCAGGTAGCTGCATGGATAGGGCGCGGTGGCGTAAAACTGCAGGGTCGAAAAGGGCAGATCTTTTAGGTGCGTCATGTGCATTCCGGCTAAGGCCTGTTAGCAATGTGTTGGGAGATGCGTTCAAACCAAAACGTGTGGTGGCAAGGCGCGTGGCGTAGCTGGGGCTGATGCCCCAGCAAGCCATGCAACGCGGCCAGCGCACGTTTTGGTTTGAACCCTCCGGGAACGGCTGCAGGCGTCGCATGCCGTTGTTACACCTCCTTGCCGTAGCACTGCTACGTCGCGTCGTTGCGCCTAGGCCTGCAACGCCTGCCGCGCGTTCGCACTCCCAACACATTGCTAACAGGCCCTGACTTATAACTGATAATTTACACTGTAATTTCGGTTTGCATAAGAGTCTTAATCTGCAAACAAGGGCAGCGGCCGCCAGTTGTGGATCTGCGGATGGGCGATGGCTTGCTTCATGTGCTGCAGAAACTCGCTGCGGCTGATCGGCTGGGCGCCGAGCGAGGCCAGATGGTCGGTCTGCTGCTGGCAATCGATCATTGCCACGCCGTGCTGGCGCAGGAAGTGCACCAGGTAAGCCAGGGCGATCTTGGAGGCGTCGCTGACCCGGGTAAACATCGATTCGCCGTAAAACATATGGCCGATGCTGACGCCATACGCGCCGCCCACCAGCTTGCCGTCCAGCCATACTTCAGCCGAGTGCGCGTAACCGAGCCGGTGCAGGGCGCGGTAGCCGGTAACAATATCTTCCGAGATCCAGGTGCCGGCGCCATCGCGGCGTGGCGCCGCGCATTCGCGCATCACTTGCTCGAAAGCGAAATCGAAGCGGATCTGCCAGCGCCGGTCTGTGGCCATGCTGCGATGCACCTTGCGCAAGGTTTTGTACAAGCTGGTGGAGATCGCAAATTGTTCCGTCATCAGCACCATGCGCGGATCGGTGCTCCACCAGAGGATCGGCTGGTTCTCGGAAAACCAGGGGAAGATGCCATGTCGATAAGCGTCCAGCAGGCGCCGCGGCGACAAATCGCCGCCAGCTGCCAGCAGGCCGGCGGCGCCGTCCTCCTCGGTCAGGGCGGTGGAGACATCGGGAAACGGGGTGTCCAGTTCAAGCCAAGGGATCATCGCGGCTCCGCCGGTGTCTTATTTAGGTGCTAAACCAGCGCGCATGGGTTTGAAAATAGCTTGCGTGTGCAAGCTGAAATGACCCTCGTCCTGACGGATTTTCCTGATGTCGGCAAAGAACGCGCGCAGGGTGATTTCGACGGTAGGGAAGGCGATTTCATCCCACGGGATCTCGGCCTCGGTGAACAAGCCGACTTCCAGGCTTTCAATGCCGGCTGCGTAATCCAGGTCGAGCAAGGTGGCGCGATAGAACAGATGCACCTGATGTACATGCGGTACGTTCAGCAGCGAAAAAAGTTCATGCAGTTCGACCCGTGCGCCTGCTTCTTCCAGGGTTTCGCGGCGGGCGGCGTCGTCGGTGGTCTCATCGTTTTCCATGAAGCCGGCCGGCAGCGTCCAGTAACCGTATTGCGGCTCGATGGCGCGTTTGCACAGCAGCACGCGCAGCTCGCCGTCCCGTTCCCATACCGGGACAGAGCCGATCACCATTTTCGGATTTTGATAATGAATGCTGCCGCAGTTGCTGCAGACATAACGCATGCGGTTGTCGTCCGGCGGAATCTGCAGGCTGACGGGATGCGCACATTCGGGACAAAATTTCATAAGCAGCAATAGATAGTATTAATAGGCAATTTAAACATGCTGTTTAAACAGGCGGGAAACAAATTCCCGATCGTGTCGAATTGGGGATATTTCAGCATATCTCAGCATAACCGAGTAGTCTGGAAGTTTAGCATCGCCTAATCGTTACAGCTGTTCTTAATCCGATTGCCTGTATTGGTTGCATTGCACTGCAATACACTATATACTTTCATTCTTCAGACGCGGGGTGGAGCAGTCTGGCAGCTCGTCGGGCTCATAACCCGAAGGTCGTAGGTTCAAATCCTGCCCCCGCAACCAGTTACAGTAGGAAGGCTGGCAATACAAGGCTATTCTTACGCATCGGGCCTTAAGTGGAAAGCGCTTAAGGCTTTTTATATTCAGACGCGGGGTGGAGCAGTCTGGCAGCTCGTCGGGCTCATAACCCGAAGGTCGTAGGTTCAAATCCTGCCCCCGCAACCAATGCAGAATAAGAAATTATTCTTGCTCAAAAAGCCCCAAGTGCAACGCACTTGGGGCTTTTTGTTTTTCGAATTCGATGCGGCGTCGGTGCGGGAAGCGAAGCTATCCAGATCTGTTGCAAGTTTTAATTTCTTGTTTTGATTTTTTAATAAGAAACCCGCTAGCGGCTGTCAATCGCCCGTGAATTAAGGGATGCCGGCAGAGCAGACTGGTCGGGCTTGCCCGCAGTTAGCGTTGGGTAGCGCATTTGATTTATGATGCTAATTTGCTCAATCAACAGACTCGACAATGTCGTCAACCGCAGAAGAAATCAAAAAAGACAGCGCCGATAATGCGTGGACCGTATTTCTGATCTTCTTGCGATTGGGGTTCACTTCATTTGGGGGGCCCATTGCGCACCTGGGGTATTTCCGCGAGGAATTCGTGACGCGCCGCAAGTGGCTGAGTGAGCGCAGTTTCGCCGACATCGTTGCGTTGTGTCAGTTTCTCCCCGGTCCGGCCAGCAGCCAAGTCGGTATAGCGCTTGGCTTGTCGCGCGCAGGATATGCCGGTGCGCTTGGCGCCTGGGCTGGTTTCACCTTGCCTTCTGCGCTCGCGATGACGCTATTTGCTTTGGGCATATCTGCATGGGGTAATGGCTTTCCGGCAGGGGCATTGCACGGCTTGAAAGTGGTCGCTGTCGCCGTAGTCGCGCAAGCCGTTTGGAGCATGGCCCGCAATCTTTGTACCGATACGCAACGCGTCAGTATTGCCGCAGCAGCCGCATGCGTCATTCTTGTGTGGCCCACGGCCTGGGGGCAAATTGCTGTAATTTGTATTGCTGCCCTGGCCGGTCTGCGGCTATTCAAACCGTCGCAAGTTCTAGCGCATGATCCGCTGCCGATTTCAGTCAATCGTCAGGTCGGCTTTGTCATGCTGGTCCTGTTCTTTGGCCTGCTGATCGGTTTGCCCGTCTTGGCGAAAGCGTGGCCAGATCAGGCCTTGGCCATGTTTAATGCTTTTTACCGCGCAGGATCCTTGGTTTTCGGTGGCGGTCACGTCGTGCTGCCGCTTCTGCAGGCGGCGGTCGTGCCAGGTGGCTGGGTGAGCAATGAATCTTTCCTCGCAGGCTACGGCGCGGCACAGGCAATGCCCGGACCTCTCTCCACATTCGCCGCCTTTCTGGGGGCTTCGATGACGCTGTCGCCAAGTGGATGGATCGGCGCCGCTGTGTGCTTAATTGCTATTTTTATGCCGTCATTCTTGCTGGTCCTCGGCACAATGCCGTTTTGGGAGCAGTTGCGCCGAAGCAGGCGCACTCAAGCGGCGCTCGCGGGTATCAATGCTGCCGTGGTTGGCGTGCTGCTGGCGGCGCTTTATCATCCGGTCTGGACTAGCGCCATATTGAGGCCGGTAGATTTTGGGCTGGCGCTCATTGCGCTGGTGGCCCTGATGTTTTGGAAATTGCCGCCATGGCTGGTGGTTGTGGGATGCGGCGTGGCCGGATGGGGGTTAAGCTAGAAAGCCGCCCGCGGCGGTCAGATGCTTGCAGAAATACTGCTGAAAACCGCTCCGCAAAAATATTCAGGCCATATTTATTTAGAAACCGCCGTCTTATCCAATGTTGTTGAATTCGACTTGCCGAGATACTCGATTAATTTCCCGAGTACGCGCAGCCTGATCGCATTGTTCATTGTTCATTGCTCATTGTTATTCAGCTCAAGTGCGATGTCCCGCGATGCACCATTACTATCCTTCATTTGTTGCCGATTCCGTGCGGCGCTCCATCCCCCCAATTTATCCAAATAAGTCGCGTCACCGATAACCGGCCGCGGGTTTCCTCGCGGAACACGTAATTTTGTGAGTCCGCGCGTAAGCATCGACAGGGTGCAAGCGGTGTTTTTGCTCGCCTGTTTTTCACCACTTTGGTGCCAGGCGGATGCCAAATACGCACCAAAGTGGTATTTCTAAAAAAATACCAATTCGAACTGGCATTGAAGATGTATTTTCTACTATGGATGATGCTGCAATGCAGCGTGTTTAGTACTTCCTGGGAATGCCGCTTTATTCATGTGGCGACTTTCAAATTTGATCGGGAAAAAAACACAGAAAAACACGAAAGAGTCGATTTGATCCGATTTTTTTGTGTTTTAGTATAAATATCTGTCTTGTTGATGCTTCTTGAAAAACACTTATTTTCATAGGGGAAATATCGAAAATTGGAAGCCCGTTGCAAGACCTTTAAGGCGGCGGCTTGCGTGTTTTGAAGAAGTTCCGGGGCGGATTCGAAAAATTTTCATTTTCGAGAAAATCTTACTTCTGACTAGCCATTTTTGAAAAAAAGCGACCAGTCCAGTCCACTAAACAACAGTCGTCGAATTTGAAAAATAATGAGTGTAAACAACGGTATATATAGATATACGAATTGTTAAATTTGATACCAATAATTTATTTATATAATACCAGTTGAATGCCTATTGACAGCCACTTTTACGCTCCATAGAGTGTGACCAGCGCAACGTTTCCAAAGGAAATTTTTGGGCTTGGACGTAAGGCAGTGTGCGGCAGCTTGGGTTCTATGTGCGGGGCAGGGTAAGCACGGCATCTTCCCTCAGTCGGTTTTTGGAGAAGGACTGACAGCGGAAAGTGGTTTTACAAGCGGTGGCATGCAGCGTCTTGTTGGTTGGATCTTGTTGTATTGGCGACTGTATCGAAAAAAGGTTCTCCCCTTTGTCGGCCTGGATTGATCTCGAGCCGCAGTGTGGAGAAGTCAATGAAAAAAATGGCCGGCTTCTGTTTTTTTTTGGCCGCAATCGATGGGGAGAACGGTAAGTGAATAAGAATTTAACACCAATAGCATCTGCTGTTGCACTACTGGTCATGGCAGCAGCCATGCCTGCGTATGCGCAGCAAGCGGACGATGCAGCTCAAAAAACTGACAGCAAGAGCACTGACAAGGGTGGCCAGATCGAACAGGTCACCATTAGCGGCATTCGTGGTTCGTTGCAAAAGTCCCTGACGCAAAAGCGCAACGCCGATTCGCACGTGGAAGTCATCACCGCCGAAGATATCGGCAAGATGCCGGACAAGAACGTTGCCGATTCGCTGTCGCGCGTGCCAGGCGTCACCATCGGTAATGCCGGCGCCACCGAAGGCGGTTTCGATGAAGCCGACCGGGTGAGCATGCGCGGTACCAGCCCGAGTCTGACGCAGACGCTGATCAACGGCCACAACGTGGCGTCCGGCGACTGGTTCGTGCTGGACCAGGCGGGCCAGGTCGGCCGCAGCGTCAGCTACACGATGCTGCCTTCCGAACTGGTCGGTTCGGTGGTCGTCCACAAGAGCTCCGAGGCTAGCCTGGTAGAAGGCGGAGTCGCCGGTTCGGTCGACATCATTACCCGCAAGCCGCTGGATTTCAAGAAGCAATTTACCGCTGAAGCAACCCTGGGCGCCGTGTATGCCGATTTGCCAGGCAAGACCGATCCGCAAATCAGCGCATTGGTGAACTGGAAAAATGAAGCCAATACCTTCGGTATCCTGGTGCAGGCGTTTTCGGAAGAGCGTCATCTGCAACGCCAGGGGCAGGAAATCCTTGGCTACACCCAGATCGCTCCAGGCAGCAAAATCGCTACCGCCCATCCTGACCTGGCTGGCGTGTATGCGCCTAACCTGATCAACTCGGCGCTGTTTGAGCAGCAACGCAAACGGACCGGCGGTTTGATCGACGCCCAGTTCAAGGTCAGCAACGATTTCTCGTTCGACGTCAACGGCTTCACGTCGGAAATGAAGGCCGCCAATTACAATCGCAGCTATGAATTCTGGGGCGCCCAGGTGATCAACGCCGGCGCCGGTCAATCGCCGAATCCTGGTTACACGGTGAAAAACAACACGCTGACATCGGCTACCTTTGCTCCTGTGGCGGGTACCAACTACGGCGTCTACGACCAGATTTCACGTCCGGACGAAAGCGCAAGCTCAAACTTCGTCGAGCTCGGCACCAAATGGCGCGCTACCGATGCATTGACCTTTACCACCAAGCTGGGCACATCTTCCGGTGAAGGTAAAACACCTACTCAAAACGTCGCTGAATGGAATGTCGGCGTCGGCGCCGGCGCTGGCTATCAATTGAACGGAATTGGTACGGCCGCCAACTGGAATTTGGGCCCAACCAATAATTCCAGCCCTGCCGGTGCACAATTCGGCTGGATCTTTGGCGATCAGAACATCAACGTCAAGGATAAGGAAAACTGGGCGCAGGTTGACGGCGAATATTCCACAGCTTGGGGTGCATTGTCGACAGTGCAGTTCGGCCTGCGTTATAACGACCATAAACGCAGCTCCGAAGGTGTGATTGGCCAGGGGCCGACGGCAGCTGCCCAAGACCCTGCCAATTTCCCGCAGGGTTATCAAAATTTCCCGTCCAATTTCGGCAGCGGCCTGGGTAGCGGCTTCCCGACCAATGTCTGGTATTACACGCCGGGCCAGCTGGCAGCCTACAACGCCTTCACCAATCGCAATCCGGTCACGCGTGAAGACTGGAACTCCGAATTTTCAGTGAAGGAAAAGAACACGGCTGGCTACTTGCAAGGCAATCTTGAAGGTAATCACTGGAGCGGCAATATCGGCTTGCGTTTAGTTCAGACGCAGGAGAATGTCATCAACAACGTCGCCTCGCCGGCCACCGCACCGGGCGCCATCACGACTTCGGCTTTCGGTCCGTTCGTCAGGCAGCAGGTCAATCACACCTACGTCGATGCGCTGCCAAGCATGAACCTGAAGTTCGACCTGAGCAAGGATGTGGTTGCCCGTTTTGCCGCATCCAAGACCATGACCCGTCCGGATTACTCGGCACTGGCCGGTCAAGTATCGTTGTCGCCACCGGCGCAATTCGGTTCCATCGGTTCCGGCAGCGGCGGTAATCCAGATCTGAAGCCAATCACGTCGAACAACTTTGATACTTCATTGGAATGGTATTTTGCTCCGCGTTCCATGGTGTCCGCCAGTGTCTTCACCATGAACCTGACCAGCTATGTCGGCCTGGGCACCGTTACCAGAAGTTATGTGACCAGCACACCTGATCATCCAGCCAATTACATGGCGGATTATCAGCTGACCGTACCGGTCAACACTAGCGGCAATGTGACCGGTATCGAACTGGCTTATGAAATGCCGCTGGGGAAAAACTTCGGGTTTGCCACCAACGCTACTTTCATCAACGCCTATGACGCTAACAACGGTCCTCTGGTCGGTGCCTCGAAGCGTACGGCCAACCTGTCGGCTTACTACGAAGATGAGCGTTTCAATGCCCGCCTCTCGTATAACTACCGTAGCAGTTTCTACAGCGGACTGGATCGCAGCACAGCGTTCTATCAAGCCGGTGTCGGAACCTTGGCAATGTCTCTCGGCTACAAGTACAGCGAACAGCTGGCCTTCACGCTGGATGCGCAGAACCTGAACAATCCGACCCTGAAGTATTACGCGTTGAATGAGGACCAGCCGCGTGCGTTCTACAAGAACGGCCGGCAGTTCTACCTGAATGCGCATCTGAAGTTCTAGTAACGGCAAGCCGGCATGCTGCCCTGAACAGCAGCATGCCGCTTGTCGCCGAGCTCGAAGTAAAAGTTGACGTTGATTTTGCCGTGAGAGCGCCGATGAGCGGAGTTTGTCGGGCCGCCCAGCTGGCAAGGTTTTGAGAACACGCTCTCCGGCATTTTTTTGGTGCAGGCAGAGCTGGAAAATGCGATCGCAAGCGGATCAGCATGAATCAGCAAAAGCATGCCGGCAAATGGCGTGCCCAACACCGAGATTGTCAGAAGTCAGGCGCACAAACAGGAGTCGTTGTATGGATTTCACGCAGGACGGGAAAAATCCCTCCAATAATGTAGTTGGCATCAGCGTGGTGCTTGTTCTGCATGTCCTTATCATTTATGCGCTTCTTACCGGATTGGCCCGCAAGGTTGTGGAAGTGATCCAGCAACCGGTAGAGACCAAGCTCATCGAAGAGATCAAGCCGCCGCCACCGCCGCCGCCGGACAAACCAGTGCCGCCGCCGCCAAAAACGGTCGCCCCGCCGCCGCCATTCGTGCCTCCACCAGAGGTAAAAGTAGCGCCGCCGCCGCAAGAGAACGTGATTGCAGCTGTAACCAACGTCAAACCACCGACCAATGACTTGCCTACTTCTGTGGCGCAACCATCGGCTACCGGCGAAGCCGGACCATCGCATACCAGTGCAAAAATTGCCGGCAATTGCGAGAAGCCGGAATACCCGAGATCTTCCT